>NZ_JBHTDE010000001.1:0-1312155 GCF_042666655.1 Dankookia sp. GCM10030260 | reverse complement strand
AGCTGCCCCGCCCGCCGCCCTGCGGCCGCGGGCGCTTGAGGGTCACCGCGCGGAAGATCGCATCCAGCCGGGCGCGCGGGTCGGCCATCGGCCGGCCGGCGCGGGGGTGGTCCGACAGGCCGCAGCCATGCTCCGCCAGGACCGGCCGGAGCGCGGCCCATTCGGCGTCGGTCAGCGGCGCCCAGGGCTGCGGCGGGGTCAGGCCGAAGGTCGGCCGGAGGTAGAGGTAGGCGTGCAGGTCGTGACGGGCGACGAAATCGGGCGGCAGGATCTCCGGCGGGATGCCGGGGTCGAAGGGGCGGGAACGGGGGCGGCGGCGGCGCATGGGCTGGGTCCCTGGCGGCAGGAGCCGGAACAAAGCAGGAATATAGGAAAAAAAGCAAGGGAAAAGGGCAGGAAGGAGCGGGGGTGAAGCCCCCCGCGCGCGCCCTTCCGCCTGAGGCGGCGGGGCGGCGCCTGTCGCCGGTGCGCGAGGGCGCGATCCGCGCCCCGCGCCGCCGCCAGCCTCAGGCCGCTCGCGCGGCCAGCAACAGGAACATCGGCCGCTCGCGCTCCGGCGCCAGGTCCGGCTGCTCGGCGATCTGCGCCTCCGTCGGCGCCCATTCCTCGACACGCGTCAGCGCGAAGCCGGCGCCGAGCAGCGCGTTCAGCGTGGTGCCGAGCATGCGGTGCTGCTTGACCACGCCCTTGGCCAGCCAGTCGGTGACGCGCGCTCCCTCGCGCTGGTAGCCATCGAGCGGCCAAATGCGGTGCCCCGCGGCATCGATGCTCCACCCCTGCCGGCTCGGCGCGGTCAGGATCGGATGCTCCAGCGAGGCGACGAGATGCCCTCCCGGGACCAGCGCGCGGCGCAGCCGGCCCAGCAGCCGCGGCAGGTCCTCGATGTAGTGCAGGGCGAGCGCGCTGAAGGCCAGGTCGAAGCCGGCCGCCGGCAGGTCGAGATCCTCGAGGTCGGCGCGGCGATAGGTCACGTCAGGGTCGCCGGTCATCGCCCGCGCCCGCGCCAGCATCGACTCCGACAGGTCGAGGCCGAGGACCGTGGCGGCGCCCGCCTGTCGCATCCAGCGGCAGGCCCAGCCGAAGCCGCAGCCAAGGTCGACGACGCGCAGCCCCTGCAGCGGCGGCAGCATGGCCCGCAGCGCCGGCCATTCCGGCGCCCCGTCCAGCCCCTCGACCGAACGCCTGAGCCGGCTGTACCCCGCGAAGAAGGTCGGATCGTCGTAGATGTTCTGCGCCATGGCCGAGACTCGCGGTGTCCAGGGGCCTTTCGGCCTTTGGTGGGGGGTGCCGGGGGGCAAGGCCCCCTGGCCTGGCCCCGCCCTACCAGCAATCCGCCGACGCCCGCCACCTTGCCGCCACCCAGGCCCGCGCCCGCCGCGGCCCGCGCCAGGTCTCCACCCGCAGCGGCACCAGCCGGTAGGCCGCGCCTTCATAGGCCGCGAGCCGGGTGAAGGCCGCCGCCCCGCAGCGCAGCAGCCCGCCCTCGGTCACGGCCCCCGGCGCCGGCACCAGGGTCGGCCAGGGCGTGCCGCGCAGGCGGACCCGCGCCCAGCCGTCCAGCCGCGCCGGCAGCAGCCTTCGCGCCAGGCCCGGCTGCCCCGCCAGCCTCTCCAGCAGCCGCGGCCGCAGCAAGGTGCCGTAGAGGAAGAGCATCACTCCGCGCGCAGCCCGACCGCGGCGACCTGGGCGCGGATGCGGGTGATCTGCTCGCGCAGCATGGCGGCGTAGTCCTCCGGCCCGCCGCCGCCCGGCTCGCCGCCGGCATCGAGGATGCGGCGTTCGATATCCGGCACCGCGGCGGCGGCGGCAACCTCCCGCGCCAGCCGGTCGATCACCGGGCGCGGCGTGCCGGCCGGGGCGAAATAGCCGTTCCAGCCCTGCTGCTCGAGCGCCGGGAAGCCCAGCTCGCGCACCGTGGGGACCTCCGGCAGCACGCGGGCGCGGCGCGGCGCGAGGGTGGCGAGCGCCTTCAGCGTGCCGGCGCGGACATGGATCACCCCGGTCGAGATCTGGTCGCCGCCGAGCTGGACCCGGCCGGCGACCAGTTCCTGCACCAGGGGGGCGGCGCCGCGGTAGGGGACGTGCTCCATGCGGATGCCGGTCTCGCGCTTCAGGGTCTCGCCGGTCAGGTTCATCCCGCTGCCGGGGCCGGTGGAGCCGTAGAAGACATCGGTCCGCCCCTTTGCCCAGGCGACGAATTCGCGCAGGTCCTGCGCCGGGTGGCTGGCCTGGGTGAGGACGATGGAGGGCACCATGGCGCCGACCGAGACGGCGATGAAGTCGCGCTCGATGTCGTGCGGCGCGCGGTTGGAGGCTTGCAGCACCGAGGTGGTGGTGACGAAGGTGAGGTTGTGGAAGAGCAGCGTATGGCCATCCGGCGCCGCCTTGGCCACGACATCGGCGCCGATCGAGCCGCCGCCGCCGCCGCGGTTCTCGACCAGCACGGATTGCCCCAGCGTCTCGGTCAGCCGCTGGGCATAGAGCCGGGCCAGCATGTCGGTGGTGCCGCCGGCCGGGAAGGGCACGATCACCCGGATCGGCCGGTTCGGCCAGGCCTCCTGCGCCCGCGCGCCGCCCGCCGCCAATGCCACGCCGGCGCCCAGCGCCCCCCGCCTGGTCCATCGCATGCCCGTACCCTCCCGCGGCCGTTCCGCCGGCCTGTCGTTCAGGATGCGGAAGCGGCGCGCGGCACGTCAACCGCCGGCGGCAGGGCGAGCTCGGCCGGCAGGGTGACGACGGCCAGCGTCCCCCGCCCCGGCGCGCTGTCCAGCACCAGCTGGCCGCCATGCGCCTCGACGAAGGCGCGGGCCAGGGGCAGGCCGAGCCCGGTGCCGCCGGCCGGGCGGTCCAGGCCTTCGTCGACCTGGCGGAAGGGCTCCAGCGCCCGGGCGATCTCTTCCCGCGTCATGCCGGGCCCGGCGTCGCGCACCCAGATGGCATAGCCGCTGCCGTCGTCGTAGCCGCCGCCGACCGCGACCCGGTCCTGCGGGGCGGCGAATTTCACCGCGTTCGACAGCAGCGCGCCGATCGCCTGGCGCAACCGCTCGCCGTCGCCGAGCAGCGGCGGCATCGGCCGGTCGCTGCGCTCCAGCGTCAGGCCACGCGCCGCGGCGGCGGGGGCGGCGGCGCGCATGGCGTCGCCGATGACCAGCCAGGGATCGACCCGTTCCCGCGCCAGCACCAGGGTCCCGGCCTCGACCCGGGCATGGTCCAGCACCGCGGTCAGGGCGGCGAGCAGATCGCGGCCGGCCGCGATGACATGGCCGGCGAATTCCTGCCGCTGCGCCGCCGGCAGGCTGCCGTCCCGCAGCAATTCGGCGAAGCCGATGATGGCATTCAGCGGGGTCCGCAACTCGTGGCTCATCCGCGCCAGGAAGCGGGTCTTCGTCAGGTTCGCCGCCTCGGCGCGGGCCTTCGCCTCCTCCAGCCCGTGGATCGCGGCGGCGCGGCGCTCGGCCTCCAGCGCCAGGGCGGCAAGGTCGGCGAGCGAGGCGAGGAAGCCGCGGTCCTCCAGGCTCCAGCCGCGCGGTCCGCGGGGGGCGAGGATGCCGAGCAGCCCCTCGATGCGCGCCGCGACGCGGATCGGGGCGAACAGCAGCGCGTCGTAGCCGGCGCGGTGGACGCGGGCGGGCAGCCAGGCCGGCAGGGCGGCGGCCGCCCGCAGGCCAGTCAGCGCGACGCTGCGCTCGGCGGCCAGCGCCGGGTCCAGCGGCAGGCTTTCGCAGGCGGCGCGGCGCGGGTCGGACGGCGCCAGCGCCAGGCCGTCCGGGCCGGCCATCGTCACCAGGCGCAGCCCGTCGCCCTGCGGGTCGAGCCGCCAGAAGGCGGCGTCGCAGCCTTCCAGCCGCTCGACCGCCGCGGCGATGATGCGCTGGGCGGAGCCGTCGAGGTCGCCGCGCGCCAGGTGGCGCGAGGTGGCGATGCCGGCGAGCAGCCGCGCCTCCCGCGCCATGCGGGCGGCGCGGGCGGCGGCCTCCGCCTCGGCCAGCCGGCGCGCGGTGATGTCCTCGATGACCAGCACCGCGCCGTCCGGCCGGCCGGCCTCGTCGCGCAGCGGCGCGGTGGCGATGGCGACCGGCAGCCTTGTGCCGTCGCGGCGCATGCGCTCCGCCTCGGCCGCCACCATTGGCTCGCCCTGGACGATCGCGCGCTGGATGGCGCGGGAGGAGTCGATCTGGTCGGCCGGCACGTGCGGGCCGAAGCGGCCGAGCACCTCGGCCTCGGACCAGCCGAAGACCTTCTCCGCCGCGGGGTTCCAGCTGGTGACGCCGCCCGCCGGGTCGATGGTCAGCAGCGGCAGGGGGATGGCGTCGAGCACCGTCTGCAGCCGGCGCTCCAGCCGCGCGTGGCGGCGGACCAGCGCCGCCGCCTCGGCCTCCTGGCGGATCGAATCACCGACCTGGGCGGCGAGGTCGGCGAGCAGTTCGAGGTCCTCGGCCGGCACCGCCGCATGGCGCGGCGCGGTGTCCATGCAGCAGAGCGAGCCGAGCGCCGCGCCGCCGGGGCCGGGGCCGGGGATGGGCAGGCCGAGATAGAAGCGGATGCCGGGCGGGCCGGTGACGATCGCATTGGCGCGGAAGCGGGCATCGAGCCGCGTGTCGGGGACGATCAGCGGCGCGGCCTCGCGCCGGACGATGGCGCAGGGCGAGTCCGCCGGCAGCACGGTCAGCGGCGGGATGCCGAGCCCGTTCCGCACCACGGCGCGCAGGTCGTCCACCAGGGAGATCGCCGCCAGCGGCGTGCCGGTCACCCGGGCGGCCACGCGGAGCAGGCCGTCGAAGCGCTGCGCCGCATCCCCGCCGGACGGCGCGTCGGCGACGCCAGCCGCACCCATCAGCCCGCACTCCTGCCTCACGCCTCGCGGCGCGAGAATTCCGCAGGCGGCGGCATGATGCAAGCAGGCAATCTCACCGCCTGCGATCCGCAAGCCGGGTCGGCTGGCAAAAAAACGCGCCGATCTCAATAACCGGCGCGGCGGGACGTGGAGGCGCCGTCAGTGCCCGGCATTCTCGCCGGAGAAATCCGGCGCGGCGAGGCCGCTGGCGGTCAGCTGCTCGACCAGCCCGGCCTTGAGCCGGTCGAGCCCCGCGGCAGAACTCGCCTCGCAGCGCGCCACCAGCACCGCCTGGGTGTTGGAGGCGCGCAGCAGCCACCAGCCGTCCTCGGTCAGCACGCGGACGCCGTCGACCGCCTGGACCTTGGCGCCGGACGCCGCGAGGCGGGCCTTGACCTCGTCGACCACGACGAATTTGCGCTCCTCCGGGCAGTCGAAGCGCAGTTCCGGCGTGTTCAGCACCTGCGGCAGGGCGGCGCGCATCTGGCCCAGCGTCTCCGTGGCGCGGGCCAGGATGCCGAGCAGGCGGATGGCCGAATAGGGCGCGTCGTCGAAGCCGTACCACTTGTCGGCGAAGAAGATGTGGCCGGACATCTCGCCGGCCAGCGGGCTGCCGGTCTCGGCCATCTTGGCCTTGATCAGGCTGTGCCCGGTCTTCCACATCAGCGGCTGGCCGCCGGCCTTGGCGATCTCGTCGAACAGCACCTGGCTGGCCTTGACGTCGGCGATGACGGTGCCGCCGGGGTGCGACTTCAGCACGTCGCGCGCCAGCACCACCAGCAGCTGGTCGCCGAACAGGATGTTGCCCTCCCCGTCCACCACGCCGATGCGGTCGGCGTCGCCGTCGAAGGCGATGCCGAAATCGGCGCCTTCCTTGGCGACTTCCGCGATCAGCTGCTCGAGGTTCTTCGCCACCGTCGGGTCGGGGTGGTGGTTCGGGAAGGTCCCGTCCACGTCGCCGTTGATGACGAAATGCTCGCCCGGCAGCTTCGCGGTCAGCACCTTGGTGATCTCGCAGCCGGAGCCGTTGCCCGGATCCCAGACCACCTTCAGGCGGCGCTCGCCGCCGTCATAATCCTGCAGCACGCGGGCGGCATAGGGCTCGGTGACGTCGACCTTGTGGTCGCTGCCCTCCAGTGAGACCGGGACGACGTCGCCCTCGGCCGCCATCCGGCCGATCTCCTGGATCTGCGCGCCGAAGAAGGGCTTCTTGCCCAGCATCATCTTGAAGCCGTTGTAGTCCGGCGGGTTGTGGCTGCCGGTCACCATCACCGCGCCATCGGCGCCGTGGTGGTAGCTGGCGAAATACAGCATCGGCGTGGCCACCAGGCCGATGCGGATCACCTCCAGCCCGCAGGCGCGCAGCCCGGCGACCAGCTGCGGCTCCAGGTCCGGGGAGGAAAGCCTGCCATCGTAGCCGACCGCCACCTTGGTGCCGCCGGCGCGGGTCACGATGCTGCCGAAGCAGCGGCCGATGGCGAAGGCATCCTCCGGCTGCAGCGTCGTCCCGACGATGCCGCGGATGTCGTACTCGCGCAGCACGGTCGGGTTGAAGCTGTGGTGGAAGGCGGTCATGGCAGGTCTCCGGGTTTTGCCGGGGGATGTCCCCGGCCGGATCAGGGTCGGCCGATCGAGGAATAGCGGAAGCCGGCAGCACGCACCGCTTCCGGGTCATAGACGTTGCGCAGGTCGAGCAGCACGTCGCCGCGCATGGCGCGGCGCAGCCGGTCGGGCGACAGGGCGCGGAACTCGTTCCATTCGGTCAGCAGCACCAGCGCGTCGGCACCGGCGATCGCATCCAGCGCGCTGGTCGCATAGTGCACGGCGCCCGGCAGCAGCGGCTTCGCATGGTCCATGCCGGCCGGGTCGAAGGCGCGGATCACGGCGCCCGCCTCGGCCAGCCGCGGCACCACGACCAGCGACGGCGCGTCGCGCATGTCGTCGGTCTCCGGCTTGAAGGTCAGGCCGAGCACCGCCACGGTCTTGCCGGCGACGCTGCCGCCGCAGGCGGCGATGACGCGGTCCGCCATGCCGGCCTTGCGCGCCTCGTTCACCGCGATGGTGGTCTCCACCAGCTTGATCGGCGTGCCGAAATCGGCCGCGGTGCGCGCCAGGGCAAGCGTATCCTTGGGGAAGCAGGACCCGCCGTAGCCCGGCCCGGCATGCAGGAATTTCCGCCCGATCCGGCCATCCAGCCCCATGCCGCGCGCCACGTCGTGGACGTCGGCGCCGACCTTCTCGCAGAGGTCGGCGATCTCGTTGATGAAGGTGATCTTGGTCGCCAGGAAGGCGTTGGCGGCGTACTTGATCAGCTCGGCGGTCTCGATCACGGTCGCCAGGATCGGCACCTCAATCAGGTTGAGCGGTCGGTAGAGCCGGCGCAGGACCTTCATGGCCCGCTCCCCGCCCTCGCCCTCCATGGTGCCGATGACCACCCGGTCGGGCCGCATGAAATCGCCGATGGCGCTGCCTTCGCGCAGGAATTCGGGGTTGGAGGCGACCTCGATGGCCAGGTCCGGCCGGGCGGCGCGGACGATGTCGTGCACCTTCCGCCCGGTGCCGACCGGCACGGTGGATTTCGTCACCAGCACCAGCGGGCCCTTGGCCGCCTTCGCCACCTGCTCGGCCGCGGCGAAGACGAAGGACAGGTCGGCATGGCCGTCGCCGCGGCGGGACGGCGTGCCGACCGCGAGGAAGACCGCATCCGCGCCCTGCACCGCCTCGGCCAGGTCGGTGGTGAAGCTCAACCGGCCGTCCCGGGCATTCTCCTGCACCAGGGATTCCAGGCCGGGCTCGTAGATCGGGATGCGGCCGGCGCGCAGCGCGTCGATCTTCGCCGCGTCGGTGTCGAGGATGCAGACATCGACGCCGAATTCGGCGAAGCAGGCCCCCGAGACCAGGCCGACATAGCCGGCCCCCACCATGACAATGCGCATCGTCCTGCTCCCGGTCAATCAGCCGAGCGGGCCGCCCAAAACGGGCGTCCCGCGGCTCGTGTCAGGCCGTTGCGGTTAGCACGGGTGGATCACTGGTACCGCTTCAGGAATTCGCGCACGGACGGCGCCATGTCCGGCCGCGCCAGGGCGAAGGCGATCTGCGCCTCCAGCCAGCCGGCCTTGTCGCCACAGTCGAACCGGCGGCCCTCGTAGCGGAGGCCGTGGAAGGGCTGCTGGCCGATCAGCTTGGCCATGCCGTCGGTCAGCTGGACCTCGTTGCCGGCGCCGCGCTCCATCTTCGCCAGGTGCCCGATCACCTCGGGCATCAGCACGTAGCGGCCGATCACCGTCAGGTTGGACGGCGCGTCCTCGATCTTCGGCTTCTCGACCAGCCCCTTCACGGAAACGAGCCGGCCCAGGTCCTGCTCGATGTCCAGCACGCCGTAGCGGTTCACCCGGTCGCGCGGCACTTCCTCGATCGCCACCACGTTGCCGCCGGTCTCGCGGTAGGCCGCGGCCAGCTGGGCGGTGCAGGAGGTCTCGCACATCATCAGGTCGTCGGGCAGCAGGATGGCGAAGGGGTCGTCACCGATGAAGCTGCGGGCGCACCAGATGGCGTGGCCAAGGCCCATCGGCACCTGCTGGCGCACCGTGACCATGGCGCCGGGCACCAGGGCCTGGGCGCGCAGGTCGGCCAGTTCCCGCGTCTTGCCGCGTTCCTCGAGCGTCTTCTCGAGCTCGTAGGCGACGTCGAAATGCTCGACGATCGAGGTCTTGCCGCGGCCGGTGATCAGGCAGAATTGCTCGATGCCGGCGGCGCGGGCTTCCTCGATCGCATACTGGATCAGCGGCCGGTCGACCACCGGCAGCATTTCCTTGGCCAGCGCCTTGGTCGCAGGCAGGAACCGGGTCCCGAGGCCGGCAACCGGCAGGACGGCCTTCTTCAAGGGCTTCAGTGCGGACACATGCCTCTCCTGGCGGTGACGTCTCATGCGGACGGGGGGCTTGCCGCAAGACCATCGGGCGCGAGGAGTGCCACGCGACCCGACGCCCCGCAAGCCACGCCGAGCCTTATCGAGCCTTCGCTAACGCAACATGAAGACAAGGCCGTGGCCACTCCCGCGGAAAGCGAGGGACGCCGGGACGATCACCGCGGCCGGGGACGACCCAGCGCCAGGCCGGGGGCGGGCCAGGCATGTCCTCCGCGCGCCCCCCCTCCCCGATGGCCGGACGCATGCGTTTCGCGGGAGGAGGACGCCTCCGCCCCGGCCCGGTCCCCGCGCATCAGGGCAACAGGACGTCCCTTGCCTGGTTGATCCGCGCCGCCAGCCAGTCGCTGCCGCCCTGGTCGGGATGCGCGCCCCGCATCAGCCGGCGATGCGCCGCGCGGATCGCCCCCGCATCGGCGCCCTCGGCCAGGCCGAGCACCGCCAGCGCCTCCTCCCGCGTCATCCGGCCGCCGGCGCCGCTGCCGGGTGGCGGGGCGGCGGCCTCGGCGGCGCGCCAGTCGGCATCCAGCCGGTCGAGCCAGGCTTCCAGCAGCGCCACGCTGTCGGGGTCCTCGGTGCGGCAATCCGCCAGCAAGGCCAGCAATTCGGGCAGCGACAGCGCCGCCAGCTCCCGCCCGGCCTGCCGGCCGCGGCGCACCGTGCCGGTCATCTGGCCGCTCGCGTGGTCCAGCCGCATCGCCAGGGTGGCGGTCTCCACCGCGCTCTCGCCGGTCGCGCCCGGGCCACCCCGCCCTTCCCCCTGCCAGCGGAACCGCCGCGCGGCGAGCCAGCCGCGGCCCCAGCGCCAGAGCAGCGGCGCGAACAGGCCGAGGGTCCAGAGCGCCTGGCCGCCGCGGCCAGTGGTCAGCACCAGCAGCAGGACGCCGCCGCCGGCCACCGCGCCGCCCCAGATGGCGCCCTTGCGGATGGTCTCGACCCGCGCCGAGGCAAACAGCCGCATGAGCCACAGCAGCACCAGCAGCAGCCCGACACCGAGGGCGAGCCAGACCATCCCCGGTCAGGCCCTGGGCGCGGGCAATTGCCCGGCGATCCGCGCGGCCGCGCCGCCGGGCAGCCGGCCCAGCGCGGCGCGGCCGCCCGCGGCATAGACCGCGACGGCGCGGAGCAGGTCGCGCAGCGCCGCCGCGCTGGCGGTATCGAAGGGCGCATAGGCGCCGCCCGACAGCCGGGCGATCTGCCTCAGCGCATTGGCCGCCTCCGGATGGCCGCCTTCGTGGAAGGTGAAGACCGGGGTGCCGTGCAGGCCGAGCTGGCCGGCGGCGTGGCAGAGCGGGTCGACCGCTTCCTCGACCGCGTCGCCGACGAAGACCAGCGCATTGACCCGCTCCCGCCTGGTCTCGGCCAGGACGTGGTCGAGCACCCGCTGGATCTGGGTCTGCCCGCCCAGGCACTGCACCCCGGCCATCCGCCGGGTCAGCTCCTGCGCATCGGTCAGGAAGGGGGTCGCGGCGAATTCCAGGAAGCCGCGGTAATAGGCGAGCTGGACGGAAAGCCCGCCCAGGTCGCGGGTCGCCTGGAACATCTCGCCCTGCAACTGGCAGGCGCGGTCCCAGGTGGGCTGGCGCGACGCCGTGGCGTCGATCGCGAAAACCAGGCGGCCACGGCGCCCGGAGGCCGGCCGCGCCTGCGGCAGGCCCTCGACGCGCTTGAGGAAGGCCGCGACGGCGGCCGTGGCCGGCTTGTCGGGCAGGTTGCTCATGCGGCGAATGTGGGCGCGTCGCGGCGCCGGCACCAGGGTAGGATCGGCAGGCGATCGCCATCACGCGCGCTTGTCACGCGGCCGGGCATGGCGCGATGCGGCATCCGCTCCCTATGGTTGCGCCTCCGGCGGAGGATACGGCATGCGGTGGGTTCTCGGCGCGCTCCTGGTGATCGGCCCGCTCAGCCTGGCCGCCCTGGCGCAGCCCAAGCCGCCGCCGCTGGAGCCGCCCGCCGGCCGGCTCGACAAATTCGGCGAACCGCTCCCGCAGGCCGCGCCGCCGGCCGGCCCGGCCCCATCCGGCCCGGCCATCGCCGCGCCGCCGCCGATCGATGCGCTGCCCGCGGTCGCCCGCTTCCGCGCCCTGCTGGGCGATTCCATCACCCTCGCCTACCGCGCCGCCGAGCCGATCGACCCGGCGACCGGCAGCGTCCGGCTGCTCGGCGCCAGGCTGACCCGCGGCGAGGGCAGCCTGGCGATCGAGGAACTCACCCTCGACGGGCTCGGCGAGCAGCGGATCGGCGCCGCCAGCGCGCGCGAGCTGGTGCTGACCGGCCCCGGGACCGGCACCGCCCGCATCGCCCGGCTGGAGCTGCGCGAGATGGCGGCGCCGGGGCTGGCGCCGGAGGCGCTCGCGGTCGCCTCGCTGCGGCTCGAGCAGCTGACCGTCGAGGGCGACACGCCGGTCTCCCTCGCCGAGCTGGTGCTGGAGGACTACGCCGCCGGCAGGCCGGGCCGGCTGACGCTGACCGGGCTCGACGTGCTGGCGCCGCAGGCCGGCGCCTTCGACCGGGTCCGCACCGGGCGGGTCCAGCTGCGCGGCCTCGACCTGCCGGGCACCATCGCCTCGCTCGGGGCGCAGGAGACGCCGCCGCGGGCCGATGCCGGCTATGCGCTGGAGATCGAGGACGTGGTGGTGACCGCCGGCGACCGGGCGATCGGCGGCTTCGGCGCGCTGCGCATCCAGGGCGACCCGACGACCGCGGAGGGGATCGAGACCGGCCGGGTGGCGCTGCGCGAGCTGCGGCTGGAGCCCCTGCCCGGGCTCGAGGCATGGCTGACCCGGTTCGGCTACCCGGCGCTGCTCGCCGACCTGACCGCCGAGAGCCGCTACGACCGCGCCAGGGGCCGGCTGGAACTGCGCTCGCTCTCGCTCGCCGGGCGGGAGATGGGGGTGCTGGGCCTGTCGCTGGCGCTCGACGGGGTGACGCCGGAAGCCGCCGAGCAGCAGGACTGGGAGCAGCTGAAGCTGGTCGGCCTGGCGCTGCGCTACCTCGACCAGTCGCTGCTCGGCCGCGCCGCGCGCGACGAGGCGCGGCGGCGGAAGACGACCGAGGCGCGGGTGCGCGAGGGCTGGGCCAGCCAGCTCGCCGCGGCGCTGGGCAGCCCCGGGGGGCGCGGCCAGGCGGTGCCGGGCGGCGGCGGGCTCGGGCCGGTGGTCGCCGCGCTGCAGCGCTTCCTGCGCGGCGAGGCGAAGGAGGTCGAGCTCACCGCCCGGCCGGCGCAGCCGGTGGCGCTGGGCGATCTGCCGGCGGCGCTGCTCGGCGGGCCGGCGGCGGCGCAGCGGGTGCTCGGGCTCGGCGCGGTGGCGAGGTAGCCGCGGCAGGCGCCACGCCGCGCCTGCCGCGGCGGCGGCCGGCCGCGGGTTTCCTGGCCGATTGGGCGACGCCCGGGTCTGCCGCCGCCTCCTCGCCGCGGCCGGCGCCGCCGCCGGGAGCGCCGTCACGTTGCCGTGGCAGGCGATTTGCCCCCCGCTCCGGACCCCAAGGGCAATGAACGTATCCGCCGCTGGCCTGTTGAGTGGCCCGCCCAGGCAGTCGTTCATGCGGGATTACCCAAGTTGTCAAATAACAACGAAGACGCCGTACCCAATTCGACCGAACATATTCCGCTTCTTGAAGAACATCTCAGCCTGGGCAAGCGGGAAGTCGTGTCCGGTCGGGTCAGGGTACGCATCACCAATGCCACCGAACGGCAAAACCTGCAGGCCGACCTGCATTCGGAGGCGGTGACCGTCGACCGGGTGCCGATCGGCCGCGAACTCGCCTTGGGCGAGGCGCCGCCGGTGCCGCGCGAGGAGGAGGACGGCAAGGTCCTCGTCGTCCCGGTGCTGGAGGAAGTGCTGGTCGTGGAGAAGCGCCTGGTGCTGCGCGAGGAACTGCGCCTCCGCCGCACCGGCACCACCCAGCATGTCGAGCAGGTGGTGGAGGTCCGGCGGCAATCCGCCGTGGTCGACCACCTGCCACCCGCCGGCGATCCGGCGCCCGGCTGAGCCGGCGCCGCAGGGTTTCACCTTTCAGGCAATATCAGGAGCCACATCATCATGGCGAACCAGACCATCACGGCCGTCTTCTCCACCGTCGCCGAGGCCGAGGCCGCGTCGCGCGACCTGGCCATGCAGATCGGCGGGGTGCGCGGCAGCATCTTCACCAACCAGACCGGCACCGCCGACCTCGGGATCGCCGGCACCGACCGCGCGACGCTGGAGGAAGCGGTCCGCCGCGGCCATGCGGTGCTCTCGGCGACCGTCCCGGCCGCCCAGTTCGACACCGCGGCCGACGTGGTCGAGGCCGCCGGCGCGATCGACCTCGACGCGCAGGAAGCCGAGTGGCGGAGCGCCGGCTGGACCGGCGGGAATGCCCTGGGCAGCGCGGACATGGGCACGGCCCGGCTCGACGCGACCCCCGTCGCGCCCCAGGCGGCGCCGGCCCGCGCCGCGGCCACCGGCTCGCTGGCCAGCGGCCAGGAGGAAAGCATCCCGCTGCTCGAGGAACGCCTCCGCGTCGGCAAGCGCGAGACCGCGCATGGCCGCGTGAAGGTGCGGTCCTACGTGGTCGAGACCCCGGTCGAGGAGCAGGTGTCGCTGCACAGCGAGCATGTCCAGGTCGATCGCCGCGCGGTCGACCGGCCGGTGACCGGCGCCGATGCGCTGTTCCAGGAGCGCACCATCGAGGCGACCGAGACCGCCGAGGAGGCGGTGGTCGCCAAGGAGGCGCGGGTGCGCGAGGAGCTGGTGATCCGCAAGACCGCCGAGGACACCACCGAGACGGTCAAGGGCACCGTCCGCCGCACCGAGGTCGAGGTCCAGGACGAGCGCGGCGCGACCCGCCCCGCAACCGGCCCCGCCCGCGACCCCGGCGCCTGAGCCGAGCGGCCGGAGGGGGCAGGCCCCCCTCCGGCCATCCCGCGGCGGCCTTGGGGCCGCGCCGGCCGGCCAGCCGTGGCCTTCCGCGCGTGCGATGGCGCACGGCGCGGCGTCCGGTATTTCCCCCAGCATGCAATCCGCCCCGGCCGGTGCCGGGAGGCAATGCTGTGACGGGGAGGACGCGGATCATGGCGGAACGGACGCCAGGCGGGCGCGCCACGCATCGGCGGCGCGACCGCCTGCTGCGGGGGCTGCTGTCGTTGCTGCTGGCCGGCGCCGCGCCGGCCATGGCGCTGGCCCAGGCGCCGGCGCCCGCCGCGGCCGCGGCGCCGACCAAGGCGGGGCCGGCGCATCACGGCCGCTGCATCCTGATCGACAGCGACGGCGACCTCGACGACTACCGCGCCGTGGCGATGCTGGGCCAGACCGGCCGGGTCGTCGCCATCGTCATGACCGAAGGCCTTGCCCGGCCCCGGCAGGCCGCCGGGGCGATGGAGACGGCGCTCGCCACCCTGCCCTTCCCCGTCCCCATCCCGGTGATCCCCGGCGGCAGCGGCAGCGACAGCGCGGACGTCCGTGGCCCGCTCGACCCGCGCTTCCCCGCCTGGCGGGACAATGCGGAACGGCTCAACGGCCTGCTCGAGGCCCCGGTCGAGGGCAGCCTGGCGCCGCCGGTCGATCTCGCCGCGGCGTTGCGGCCGCACCTGAAGGATTGCGCCCGCATCGCCCTGCTGGTGATCGGGCCCTGGACCTCCTTCCTGCGCTATGCGGCGGAGGTGCTGGAGAAGGCCGAACGGATCGTGGCGCAGGGCCGGCCCTATCCGGACGAGCTCGGCGGCATGCCGGACGGGCTGAACTGCATCTATGACCGGGCCGCCTGCCTGACCGCCTTCGACCTGCTGGCCGGGCGGCATCTCCGCGGCAGCAGGCGGTTGCGGACCGACTGGGTGGACATCCCGACCGGGCTGGAGGCCTGCGGCAGGGCGGAGCCGGGGGTGGATTCCGACGGGCGCCGGCAATTCGCCTTCGCCCCGACCGCCGAATGGGCCGCGACGCTGGCCGAGGGCGGCCATGTGGCGCGGGGCGTGGCGAGGATGCTGCAGAAGAACCCGGATGGCTGGGCCCGTACCTCGCTCTGGGACGACCTGGCGGCGTTGTACCTGCTGCGGCCGGACGCCTTCGGCCAACGCGGCGGCCACCTGGAGCCCTGCGTGCCCGCCGCGGCGGTGCGGCGCATGCTGACCACGGCGCTGGAAGGGCAGACGCCGTAGCGGCGATGCGGCCCGGCCCGGGCGCGGCGGACCTGTCGCGCCGCCGGCCGCGCCGGGCGGCGTAGCCTCACCCCGCCTTCAGCGCATTCGCCTGGTGCACCGCGACCGCGGTCAGGTTGACGATGCCGCGCGCGGTCACGCTCGGCACCAGGACGTGCAGCGGCTTGCGCATCCCGAGCAGGATCGGCCCGACCTGCAGCCCGTCGGCCGCCGCCTTCAGCAGGTTGAAGCTGATATTGGCGCTGTCCAGGTTGGGGAAGACCAGCAGGTTGGCGGTCTCGGTCAGCGTGCTGTTCGGCACCGCGCGGGCGCGGATGGCGGGGACCAGGGCGGCATCGGCGTGCATCTCGCCATCCACCTCCAGCGCCGGCGCCTGGGCGCGCAGCAGCTTCAGCGCCTGCCGCATGGTCCGCGCGGTCGGCGCGTTCGAGCCGCCGAAGGAGGAATGCGACAGCAGCGCGACCTTGGGCGTGAGGCCGAAGGCCTCGACCTGCTCGGCCGCCAGCAGGGTCATCTCGGCGATCTGCTCGGCGCTGGGCTCGACCATCAGATGCGTGTCGACGAAGAACAGCGTCCCCGTCGGGATGATGACGGCCGAGAGCGCGTAGACGCGGGACGTCGTCCCCGACTTGCCGATGACGTCGAAGCCGTAGTGGAACTGCCGCATCCAGTTGCCGCTGCCGCCGACGAGCGCGGCATCGACCAGCCCGGCCTCCAGCAGCAGGGCGGCGGCGACCGTCGCGCGCGTCGTGACGCGCCGCGCCGCGGCCTCCGGTGGCACGCCGCGGCGGCCGACGCGGAGCTGGTACATCTCGGTCAGCGGCGCGAAGCGGGCGATGTCGGCATTGGGGTCGAGGATCTCGACCGACTCGGTGAAGTCCATGCGCAGGCCCATCGCCCGCGCCTTCGCCTCGATCACCGCGCGGCGGCCGAGCAGGACGGGCTCGGCGATCCCCTCGTCCAGCACCGTCTGCACCGCGCGCAGCGTGCGTTCGTCCTCGCCTTCCGCATAGACCACGCGGCGCGGCGCCTGGCGGTCGGCCTCGAACAGCGGCCGCATCAGGTAGCCGGAGCGGAACACGAAGCGCTCCAGCTCGCGCCGGTAGGCGGCGAAATCGGCGATCGGCCGGCGGGCGACGCCGCTCTCCATCGCCGCGCGGGCGACGGCGGGGGCGATCTCCAGGATCAGCCGCGGGTCGAAGGGCTTCGGGATGATGTACTCGGCGCCGAACACCGGGGCGTTGCCGCCATAGGCGGCGGCCACCACCTCGCTGGCCTCGACCCGCGCCAGGGCCGCGATCGCGTCGGCGGCGGCGACCTTCATCGCCTCGTTGATCTGCGTCGCGCCGACATCGAGCGCGCCGCGGAAGATGAAGGGGAAGCAGAGCACATTGTTGACCTGGTTCGGATAGTCCGACCGGCCGGTGGCGACGATGGCGTCCGGGCGGACGGCGCGCACCGCCTCCGGCAGGATCTCGGGCTCGGGGTTGGCCAGCGCCATGATCAGCGGCTTCGGGCCCAGCTTGTTCAGCCACTCGGCCTTCAGCACCCGCGGCGCCGAGAGGCCGAGGAAGACGTCGGCGCCGTCCAGCACCTCCTCCAGCGTCCGCGCGTCCGTCTGGCGGGCATATTTCGACTTGTAGGGGTCCATCCCCTCCTCGCGGCCGAAATGGACCACGCCGTGGATGTCGCAGACGGTCACGTTCTCCCGCCGCAGCCCCATCTCGCAGAGCAGGTCGAGGCAGGCGAGCGCCGCGGCGCCGCCGCCGGTGTTCACCAGCTTCACCTCCTCGATCCGCTTGCCCTGCAGCACCAGGCCGTTGCGGACCGCGGCGGCGACGATGATGGCGGTGCCGTGCTGGTCGTCGTGGAAGACCGGGATCCGCATCCGGGCGCGGAGCTCGCGCTCCACCTCGAAGCATTCGGGGGCCTTGATGTCTTCCAGGTTGATCGCGCCGAAGGAGGGCTCGAGGGCGGCGATGACCTCGATCAACCGCGCCGGGTCACGCTCCTCGACCTCGATGTCGATGGAATCGATGCCGGCGAATTTCTTGAAGAGGACCGCCTTGCCTTCCATGACCGGCTTGCTGGCGAGCGCGCCGATCGCGCCGAGCCCGAGCACCGCGGTGCCGTTGGTGATGACCGCCACCATGTTGCCGCGGCTGGTGTAGTCCCAGGCGGCGTCGGGGTCGCGGGCGATCTCCTCGCAGGCGGCGGCGACGCCGGGGGAATAGGCCAGCCCGAGGTCGCGTTGCGTCGCCATGCGCTTGGTCGGCTCGACGCTGAGCTTCCCGGGCCGCGGCAGCCGATGGTAGTCCAGCGCGGCCTTGCGGAAATCCTCGTCCATGAATCGCCCCTGTCCCGAGGGGCGAAGATGCGGCCGGCGGCGCGGCGCCGCAACTGCCGGGATGGGGAGGGTCCGGAGGGGGCTTGCGCGGCGCCCCGGGGGGCGGCACCTGTCGCCGCGACGAAGGCCAGGATGGGTATGGTGCGGTCGAGAAGATTCGAACTTCCACGGGGTTTCCCCCACCAGCACCTCAAGCTGGCGCGTCTACCATTCCGCCACGACCGCAAAACCGGGCGAGGCGGGGCGTATAACCGATGAGCGGGACGGGAGCAACGGCCGGACTGGCCGGCGTGGCGCTATCCCGGCCGGAATTCCGCGTCGCCGAGGGCCTCACCCCCTATCCCGAGGCGCTGGCCTTCATGGCGGCCCGGGTCGCCGCCATCCGCGCCGGGGAGGCGGGCGAGCTGGTCTGGCTGGTGGAACACCCGCCGACCTATACCGCCGGCACCTCCGCCCCGGCCGAGGGGCTGCTCGATCCGCGCTTCCCGGTCTTCGCCGCCGGGCGCGGCGGGCAATGGACCTACCACGGGCCGGGCCAGCGGACGGCCTACGTGATGCTCGACCTCGGCGCGCGCGGGCGGGACGTGCGGGCCTATGTCCACCGGCTGGAGGAATGGGTGATCCGGGCGCTCTGGCGCTTCAACGTGGTGGCGGAGCGGCGGGAAGGCCGGGTCGGCATCTGGGTGGAGGACCGGTCACGCGGCACGGAGGACAAGATCGGCGCCATCGGGGTGCGGGTGACGCGCTGGGTGACCTGGCACGGGATCGCCCTGAACGTCGACCCGGACCTCAGCCATTTCGGCGGGATCGTGCCCTGCGGGCTGAACCAGTTCGGGGTGACCAGCCTGCATCGGCTGGGGGTCACGGCGACGATGGAGGAGGCCGACGCGGCGCTAATGGCGGAATGGGACGGGGTGTTCGAAGGCTAAGGGCCTCCCCTCACCCAACCCTCCCCCCAGGGGGTAGAGGGCCATGTGCGTTCAGCCTGAGGCCGGGTCGCTCTCGGTCGCCTTCAGGCCGGGGGCGCCGCTGTCGCCGGCCACCGCACCGGGCGGCTTCGCTGGGCTGCCGGGCGGGGCGCGGTCGCCGTCGGCGGCCACCTGCCAGCCTTCGGCCTGGAAGTCCGCCAGCAACGTCTCGTGCATGTCGGTGCCGTGCTCGGCGGCGACCTTGCCGGCATCGTCCAGCACCGTGGTGCCGGCATCGTCGGTGCGCATCACCCGGCGGTCGCCGGCGCGCTCAAGCTTGGTTTCCCGCATGCGGCGGCAACGCGGCGGCAGCGTTCCGGTTCGCAGACCGGGCGCTGCGCCGCGCCGGCGGCGAAGACGGCGAACAGCAACCCGCGCAGGTCGTGGTCGCGGTCGAGCACGTCCGGCCCGATCCGGCCGCTGACCGCGGCGACGGCATAGACGGCCTGCCGCATCCTCTCGAAGCTCTCGTCCTGCACCGCGACATCCCGCCGGGCGGCCTCGCCCGGCGGGAGGTAGCAGCCAGTGTGCCAAGGCCGCGGTCGCAGCCTGCGTTGAAAACTGCGAGTTGATCAGAAATCCGCCTTGATGCCGGCCCGCTTGATCAGCGCCGCCCATTTCGCCTGCTCCCGCGCCAGCAGGGCATCGCCCTCGGCCGGGCTGTTCATGACGATGTCGAAGCCGAGGTCGCGGAAGCGCGGCTGCAATTCGGGCGCGCGGGAGGCCTCGGCCAGCGCCGCGTGCAGCCGCTGCACCGGCAGGTCCGGCGTCGCCTTCGGCGCGGCCAGCATGGCCCAGGTGTAGATGTCGTACTCCGCCAGGCGCGGGTCGCTCTCCGCCATGGTCGGCATGCCGGGATAGGCGGCGATGCGCTGCTGCACCAGGGAGGCGAGCGGGCGGACCGTGCCGGCGGCGATCTGCGGCGCCGCGGCCGGCAGGTCGGCGAAGACCATCTGCACCTGGCCGGCCAGCAGGTCGGCGATCGCCGGGCCCGAGCCGCGGTAGGAGACATGGGTCATCTGTGCCCCCATCATCAGCGAATAGATCGCCCCGCCCAGGTGCAGCGGCGTGCCGTTGCCGGCCGAGCCGTAGTTCAGCTTGCCCGGGTTGCCCGCGACCCATCTGTGGAACTCGGCGAGGTCCTTCGGCGGCGCATCGGCGCGGACCAGCAGGATGTAGGGCACGCTGGCCAGCAGCGAGACCACCCGGAACCCGGCCGCGGAATCGAAGGGGGCTGGGTCCATGGTCAGCGGCGCCATCATGAAGCTGATGCTGCCCATCAGCACGGTGTGGCCGTCCGGCTTCGCCTGCAGGACGCTGCGGGTGCCGATGGTGGAGCCTGCGCCGGCGCGGTTCTCGGTCACCACCGGCTGGCCGAGGACCTGGGTCATCTTCGGCGCCACCAGCCGGGCGGCGACGTCGGGCGTGCCGCCGGGGGCGAAGGGCACCACCATGGTGACCGGGCGCTCCGGCCAGGTCTGGGCGGCGGCGGGGAAGGCGAGCAAGGCGGGGGCGGCGAGCAGATGGCGGCGGCGCATGGGGTTTCCTCCGGCGTGTTGGCTGCGGGATAGCATGCGCCGCGCCGGGCGCTACTCCACCCGTGCCCCGCTGGCCCGCGCCGCCGCGGCCCAGATGGGCGCATCGGCGCGCATCTGGGCGGCGAATTCGGCCGGGCCGAGGGCGGTCGGCACCAGCCCCAGCTCGCGCAGCTTCGCCCGTCCCTCCGGCCCGCGCAGCACCGGCAGGATCGCCGCCGCCAGCCGGTCCACCAGCGCCGGCGGCGTGCCGGCCCGCAGCACCAGCCCGTTGTAGCCCAGCAGTTCCAGCCCGCCGCGGTAGCCCAGCTCGACGAAGGTCGGGACCTCCGGCAGGGTGTCGATCCGGGCCGGGCCGGTCACCGCCAGCGGCAGCAGCCGCCCGTCCTTCACCTGCGGCACCGTCACCGCCTCGTCGTTGATCGACAGGAAGGCATTGCCCGCCACCACGTCCAGCACCGCCGGGGCCGAGCCGCGATAGGGCACGTGGACCATGCGCAGGTCGGCGACCTGCTCCAGCATCGCGCCGTAGAGGTGGCTGGCCGAGCCGATGCCGAAGCTCGCATAGCTGAGCTGCGCCGGCCGCCGCCGCGCCTCGGCCAGCAGGTCGGCCAGGGTCTTGATCCCGCGGTCCGGCCGCACCGCCAGCACCAGGGCGGCGGTGCCGAACTGCACCAGCGGCAGCATGTCGCGGAAGGTCTCGTAGCCCGGGTTGGCATGAACCACGGGGTTGATCAGCGTGGTGGAGGCATTGACGTAGAGCAGCGTCGTGCCGTCCGCGGGGGCCGCCAGCGCCGCCTGGGTGCCGATGATCCCCTGCGCGCCGGCGCGGTTCTCCACCAGCACCGGCTGCCCGAAGGCCGGCCGCAATTGCTCCGCCAGCCAGCGGGAGACGAGGTCCGTCTGCCCGCCGGGCGGATAGGGTGCCAGGATGCGGATCGGCCGGTCCGGCCAGGTCCCGCCAGCAGGCGCGGGCTGTGCCGCGGCGCCGCCGGCGGCAAGCGCCAGGCCGAGCGTGGCGCGGCGGGTCAGGTGGGTCATGGCGGTGCCTCCCGGGGCGTTGGTTGCCCGGAAGGATGCCAGAGCCGGCCCGCCGCCGTCACCCCGCCAATGGGCCGCGACCCCGAGGGGCTGCGGCGGCAGGCTCAGCGGCTGCGGGTCAGGAAGGCCGGCGCGGCATCGCGGAAGTCGGCATTGCGGAAGCTGTCGCGGTCGCGCCGCGGGGCTTCGGCGCCGGCCGCCGCAGCGGGCCGCCGGCGGGTGTTGTCACCGCCCGGCTGGGCCGGCTTCGGCTGACCCTGCGGCCGGCCGGACTGGCCCTGGGCCGGGCGCGGAGCGCCCTGACCGTTGCGAGGCGCGCCCTGCCCGCTCCGGTTGCCGCCGCCCGGCGCACCGCGGCCACCGCCGCCATGGCCACGCCCCTGGCCGCCGCCACCGCGGGCCGGCCGCGCCAGCAGGCCCGGCTTGGCCAGCGAACGGGTCTTGTCGTCGCGCTGGTCCTCGGCCGGGATGACCTGGCGGATCAGCTTCTCGATGGCGAAGAGCTTCTCGAGGTCGTCGTGGCAGACCAGCGCCACCGCCTCGCCCGACGCGCCGGCGCGCGCGGTGCGGCCGATGCGGTGGACATAGGTCTCGGGCACCTCGGGCAGGTCGTACTGCACGACATGGGTGATGCCGTCGACATCGATGCCGCGGGCGGCGATGTCCGTCGCGACCAGGATCGGCGCGATGCCGTCCTTGAATTCCGCCAGCGCGCGTTCGCGCTGGCCCTGCGACTTGTTGCCGTGGATGGCGTTCGCCGCCAGGCCGTCGGCCTCGAGCTGCTTCACCACGCGGTCGGCGCCGTGCTTGGTGCGGCTGAAGACCAGGGCGCGGCCGACGCCGGGGCCGCGCAGCAGCGCCGCGAGCGCCGGGCGCTTCTTGGCCGTCTCCAGGTGGATGATGCGCTGGTCGACGCGCTCGGCGGTCGTCGCCACCGGCGCGACCTCGACCCGGGCGGGGTTGTTCAGCAGCTCGCCGGCCAGGCGGCCGATCTCCTGCGGCATGGTGGCGGAGAAGAAAAGGGTCTGCCGCACGGTCGGCAGCGCCTTCACCAGGCGGCGGATGGCGGGCAGGAAGCCCTTGTCCAGCATCTGGTCGGCCTCATCCAGCACCAGCACTTCCACGCGGTCGAGCCGCGCGGTGCCGGCGTCCAAATGATCCTGCAGGCGGCCCGGGGTGGCGACGATGATGTCGACGCCGCCGGCCAGCGCCCGGCGCTGCGGCCCGTGCGGGACGCCGCCGAAGACGATGGCGACGGAGAGGCCGAGATGCGCGCCATAGGCCTTGAAGCTGTCGGCGATCTGCGAGGAGAGCTCGCGCGTCGGGGACAGCACCAAAGCGCGGCAGCCGCCGCGCGGCGGGCGGCCGCCCTTCTCGTTCAGCCGGTGCAGGATGGGGAGCGCAAAGGCGGCGGTCTTGCCGGTGCCGGTCTGGGCGATGCCCAGCAGGTCGCGGCCGGACAGGACGGTGGGGATGGCCTGGGCCTGGATGGGGGTGGGCGTGGTGTAGCCGGCATCGTCGAGCGCCCGCAGGAGGGGCGTGGCAAGGCCGAGTTCGTTGAACATAGTCAAGATATGCATACTTCCGGTCGCGCGGCGCCGGACGCGGCCCCTTCGAGGGGACGGCGCGCCGCGGGTTTCAGGTGGAGACCCCGCGTGGCTGGGCCGGTCCGGTGGGGATTCATCGCGTGCGCCAGCAGTTCGGCTTGATCCGCGGGGGCTGTTCGCCGCATCCGCGGGCCGCTCACGCGGCCGGGCACCGCCGGCGCGTCGAGGCGCCAGCGGGGGAGATATGCACTTTTGTATGCTGCGGCGCAAGGGGAACCGGCGCGCAGGTTCCGGACAAATGGGTGGGTCGGGCACGCGGATCGGGCGTTTTTGGACAAAGGGGGGCGGGAGACCGGAGGGGCGCTGCCCCTCCGGACCACCCCGCCAAAGGCCGAAAGGCCCTTGGAACCCTCGGGTTGGGGGGCGCGGCGGTCGGGGCCGGACAAAGGCGGGGCATGGCCCCGGGCGGGGCGAAAGGGACCAGAGGATGCATGGGCTGGGCGGGGCGCGTCGGGCATCGCCGGCCTCCTCACCGGAGGCTGGAACGTATCATGAACACGCTGCCGAATGCAACAGGAAGCGACGGGCGAGACCGCTGGCACCGGCATCCGGATCGACCATATGGCGCTGGAATGCGGCCCCCGTTCGGGCCATCCTCAAACCCCGCACCGGGAGCCGATCGTGGCCGCAGCCCCCGTCACCCTTGCCGTCGCCGTCCCCGCCGAGCGCGCCGCCGCATTGGATGCGCTCGCCAAGGCGCAGCGCACGGACGCCGGCACCCTCGTCAACGAGGCCCTCGCCCAGTACCTCGACGACCAGGCCGGCTGGGCCGCCCATCTCGAAGAGGGCCTGCGCCAGGCCGATGCCGGCGAATTCGCCGGTGAGGCCGCGGTCGCCGCCGCCTTCCGCCCCCGTGCCGCGAAGGCGTGATCCGGCTTCGCGTCACGCCCCTTGCACTGGCCGATCTAGACCGCGCCCGCGACGCCATCGTGGCGCACCACCCGGACGGCCCCCTCGCCGGGGAGCATCTGGCCGATGCCGCCCTCGTCCGATTGCTCGAAGGCGTCGGGCACCCGCAGACCTTCCCCCGCCTCAGCCGCCCCGGCCATCGTCCAGGACAATTCGGCATGTAGCCGCGGTGGCTTTCAGCCGGATCCGCGCGCCGCTCACGCGGCCGGGCACCGCCGCGCCATAATGACTTTGGCCCACCTCCGGTATTTGATTGGTGAGCTCGGAACAAGGCATTTTTATATCAAAACGATAACTCCACTGCGGCCTATATTTAAGAAGATACTTGCCGAAACGGCTGAACGACGAGCTTATGTGAGCAAGCCACCAATAATTTCTTGCGGCTTCGCCAGACTAGAACGCACTCGAAGTTTGCGCGAGTCGCATTCAGCGAAGAGGACATCCGACCAAGCCTTAAGTAAAGTGTTGATATAGGCGTCCAGTGTGCCATCTTTTAATAATATCTCAAAACTAAAGAGATCTTCGCGATATGAATTTCCGGGGCCGAGCGGCATTATTGTTTCTAATAAGCCGCTTCCAGCATACGCAACAATCTCCTTTTTGGAGATTTGTGGAAATAGTTTCGATATGTGATTCGAAAGCACTTGAAAAGCCATTAGCTGTCGGAGGTATGGATGCGGATGGTAATGCGAGAGTAGATTGCTTTTCGTAATTATATTGGAGGGAAAAAGAAAAAAGAACGCTGCCAGTAGCAAGGCAAGAAACTTCGCAACACCCCGAAGCCCTACCCCAAAAATCAATCGTAAAAAATGGCACGCCTCTCGATCACTCTCAACATGAAACGACCTTAAATCGTTATTGAATATTGGAAAAAACTTCGAAAATAAAAATACTACAGCTGTAGCGTCCGCATCCATTTCTAACGTATGGGCAAATAAATTTTCTTCGGATCCACCGTATGCGCCAAATTCAAAGCGGAGACTTTCAGGAGAAATATGGCCATTGACAATATGTCCAAGCTCATGGAATAAAATAAATTCCAGCGCGGCAGAAGCCATAAATCGCGCCAATCTATGTCTTATGCGGCATTTAGGCTGCATCGAGCCATATTCTTTTATTATCTTATCGAAAGATGTCTCGAAATGTCCCAACTGTGGACGTTCCGCCTCCAAACGTACATCTCCCACCTTCGCCAGAAATTGACGTGATGAAAGCAGTGAATTAAAGGTATGGTTAATAATATCAATGGCCCCAAAATAGATTGATATAGTTGGCGGACATTTTTTTGTTGCCGAAATTGCTACCGCATTTAGGCTTTCACTATGCCCCCAGACAAATTTAATAGGATTTTCAATATTCTCTGAATTGAGTGCGATCTTTAGACAGCTGGATAATCCAGCATGATAGTTATTTGCCTTAGTTATACTTGATTCATCGAAAGATTTCAGATTTAATACGCCGGCGCATCCTAAAGCAATCAGATTGTCATGGCAATTGACTAGCGCTTCGCTACCACGCCCATCGATCAGCCAAGCATCATCCACAGCAACTCTCCAAACAACCGTCCAACGCGACGCGATTTTTATTGCGATCGACAATCAAGTCAACATAATTTCATTTTCCAAAAAATTCTCCGAGAATATGCAGTGAATTGGCTTAACTCAGCCTTTAGAGACCGGCGTAACCCAGGTCGGTCCAGGCCAGACCCTGGCCTGGCAGGGGGTTGGCGGCAGTGCCGCCAACGGGGGACAGCGTCCCCCAACCTTCCCTTCCCTACCGCGGCGGCCCCGCCGCCGCGACGAAGGCGAAATTCTCGTACGCATTCTCCGCCACCCGGAACCACTGGAACTGGTCGTCCCGGAACGCCTTGTAGCTCGTCCACAGCTTGCGGAACCTTGGGTTCTGCGCAGCCGTCTCCTCGTACAGCTCGCCCGAGGCCTTCCAGGCCGCGTTCAGGATCTCCCTTGGCCAGCCGCGCAGCTGCGCGCCGCCCGCCACCAGCCTTCGCAGCGCCTTCGGGTTGCCCTCGTCGTAGCGGCCCATCATCTCCATCGTCGCCTCGCCGCAGGCCACCTCCAGGATGTGGCGGTAGTGCTCGGGCAGCCCGTCCCAGGCGCGCTGGTTCACCATGAACACCCCGCGCGAGGAGCCCTCCCAGAAGCCCGGCGCGTAGTAGTATTTGGCGATCCGGGCGAAGCCCAGCTTCTCGTCGTCATAGGGGCCGATCCACTCCGCCGCGTCGATCGTCCCGCGTTCCAGGCTCGGGTAGATGTCGGGCCCGGCGATCTGCGTCGGCGAGGCGCCCAGCTTGGCGAACAGATGCCCGGCGAAGCCGGAGATGCGGAATTTCAGCCCGTTCAGGTCCTCCAGGCTGCGGATCTCCTTCCTGAACCAGCCGCCCATCTGGGTGCCGGTGTCGCCGAAGGGGATGCCGACCACGTTGTAGTCGCGGTACAGCTCGGCCGCGATCTCGTTGCCGCCGCCGTAGCGCAGCCAGGCGGTCATCTGCCGCATGTTCATGCCGAAGGGGATGGCGGTGAAGGCGGCGAAGGTCGGGTCCTTCCCCACGTAGTACAGGCTGGCGGTCTGGCCGCATTCGACGGTGCCGGACTGCAGGCCGTCCAGCACCTGCAGCGCCGGCAGGATCTCGCCGGCGGCGAAGGTGCGGATCTGGAAGCGGTTGTCGGTCATCTGGGCGACGCGCCTGGCCAGGTATTCCGACCCGCCGAACAGGATGTCGAGGTTCTTCGGGAAGCTGCTGGCGCAGCGCCAGCGGACCTCCGGGTTCTGGGTCTGCGCCAATGCGGGTGCGGCCAGCGCCACCGGGGCCAGGAGGGCGGCCCCCAGCATGCCACGACGTTCCATGGACGGTTGCTCTCTGCTGATTTGGCCGCCGGCAGGCGCAGGCGGCAGCGGCATCCTGCGCGGCACCGCTCCGCCTGCGCAAAGGTTTTCTAGGCCGCCAGCTTGCCGGCCTTCTTCGCCACGGCGGTCGAGATCGCGTCCATCAGCGGCGGCGACAGGCAGTCATAGGGCTCGAGTCCCAGCGCCTTCAGCCGGGCGCGGACCGCGGCCATGCGGTCGGGCGCGACGCCGCCTTCGATGGCCGAGGAGACGAAGGCGGCGAAGCCCGGGGCGGCCGAGCCCGGCTCGACCAGCAGTTCGGGATGCACGAAGTCGAGCCCGTAGAAGGGGTGCTCCTGGTTCTCGATCCGGCCGAACATGTGCACGCCGCAGCCGGTGCAGGCGTGGCGCTGGATGGCCGCCGCGGGGTCCACCACCCGCAGCTTCTCGGCATGCGCGGTGATCCTGAGCTTGTCGCGCGGCACCACCGCGACGACCGAGACGATCGCGCCTTCCGGCTTCCAGCATTTGGTGCAGCCGCAGGCATGGTTGTGGGCGACGTCGCCCTCGATCCGCACGGTGACCTGGTCGCGCTCGCACCGGCAGCGCAGGGTGCCGCCGGCAAACCGGCCGGTGCCCGGCGTGATGCCGTGGTCGAGGCTGGGATGCAGCTTGGGTTCTCCGGTGTCGGCCATGGGGTTTTTCCTCCCGCGGCGGCGTGTTGTCGCCGCGGCCGAAAGGCTGGCACGGCCCGGCCGCGGCACGCCCCTGCTCCGGCCGAGTTGATCAAGCAGCAACGGCGGTGCCGGCCGGCGGGCCAGGATGCGCGGCAGGACCATCGTGGGCCGCCGTCCGGACCACGGATCCGTCCGAAGCGGCGGGGCGCATCCGCCGGACTCCGGCTGGCCTGCCGCACCGATCCTGGCGGATTGCAAGGGTCTGGGCCGAACCGGCCCCGGCGCGCCTGATCGTGACGCGCCGGATTTGCCGCGCGACGGGCACCGGTCCGGCACACCGGCGGGGGCGGCCCGGGGGGGAACACCGCCCTCCCCCGGCCTTGCCCGTCAGCGCCGCTGGAAGCCCGGCTCCACCTCGTCCTCGTGGAAGCTCTCCAGCACGCTGTCCACCCGGGCCAGGATCGGGCCGCGCCGCGCCAGGGTCAGCAGCGCCTCGACCGCCGGCTCGGGGCCGGCGATCACCGCCTCGACCTTGCCGTCCACCCGGTTGCGGACCCAGCCGGAGAGGCCGAGCCGCCCGGCCTCCCGCGCCATCCAGTCGCGGTAGCCCACCCCCTGCACCCGGCCTTCGATCAGCAGGTGCCGGGCCCTCATGCGGCGGCGTCCTGCGCCAGGTGCAGCAGGCGCTCGGCCTGGGCGATCTCGGTGGCGATCCGGTGGCGGCGGGCGGCGGCCTCGTCCTCCAGGCCCCAGAACTCCTCCTGGAAGGTCTCGTCGAGGATCGAGAGCCGGTGCGCCTCGGCCGCCTCCAGCTCCCGCTGCACCACGGCCAGCGCCAGGACCAGGCTGCCGAAGCCGGGGACCAGGACGCCGAGCGCGGTCAGCTCGATCGGGCTGCAGGCGGCGACCACGCGGCGCAGGGCATCGACCGCCCCCGGTTCCTGCGGCACCGGCATCAGCCCGGTGGTGACCCGCAGCGGCGCGTCGTGCCGGCGCGCCGCCCAGTCGAGCAGCGGCTGCCACTCGGCGGCCTGGATGGCGGCCAGGCGGCGATCCTCGGCGCGGTAGCAGAGCAGGTCGGACTCGGCGTATTTCGCCAGGCCCTCGACCATGCCGCCCGGGTCGGGGGCGATGCGTTCCTGCGCGGTGCCGGCGAGCCGCGTCAGCGGGATGTCGGCCGGGGTCATCTCGCCGCCCTTGGCGCCGCCGGCGGCGGCCCATTCGGCGGCGATCGCCTCGGCCAGGCGCGGCGCCTGGACAACCAGCGGGGTGCCGCTCGGCAGCCGCACCGGCTTGCCGTCGAGCAGCACGCGGAAGCCGCCGGCATCCGGGGCGGCGGCGGCGGTATCCCAGAAGCGCTTCATGATGCCTTCCTTGGTCGCGGGCCGGAGGTGGGTCCGGGGAGCTCAGGGATATAGGGCAAGGCCAGGGAGGAAGTATCCTCCCTGGCCCCACCTCTGTTCCTGGGAGTTGGCAATCGCCGCGCGGCAGGTCCCGAGGCGGAAAAAGCAGCGGAGGGGTCGGGGGAGCAAATGCCTTTGCCTTTCCCGCCGCATCCCTC
Source organism: Dankookia sp. GCM10030260 (assembly GCF_042666655.1). Taxonomy (NCBI): domain Bacteria; kingdom Pseudomonadati; phylum Pseudomonadota; class Alphaproteobacteria; order Acetobacterales; family Roseomonadaceae; genus Dankookia; species Dankookia sp. GCM10030260. The sequence goes on along the minus strand of NZ_JBHTDE010000001.1, from coordinate 1,283,771 downwards.
AGCGCCCGCGCAGCAAGCCGCGCAGCAGGTCCTGCGCCGGGCCGGGCAGCCCCTTGAGCGGCGCCGGCACGCGTTCGGCCGGCGCGGGCGCGGCGGACGGGCCGGCGGCGGGCACCGGGCCGGCGCGGCCACCGCGCGCCACGGCCAGTGCCGCGCCGCAATCCGGCAGACCGCCTGAGGGCGTGCCGCCATTGCCGCCGAGAGCGCCGAGGATCTCGCCGGCGACGCCGCCGGGAAGCTGCGCCAGCCCCTCCACCGTGCCGATCGCCCCGCGGGTCAGCGCCGGGCCGTAATCCGGCCGCGGGTTGGCGAAGCTCCCGCCCACCGCCAGCGGCGCCCGGATCCGCAGCTGGCTCACCCCCGGGATCGGCAGCCGCAGGTCGAGCTGCAGCCGCAGCGCCAGCGTCTCGTCCCGCAGGTTGGCCTGGCCGCCGCCGCCCACCTTGCCGAGCGAGCCGTCGAGCAGCAGCGTCTCGGCCCGGGCGATGCCAGCCTCCGCCCGCCAGCGGGTCGCCGCGCAGGCGAGGGTGACGCGTCCCTCCGCCAGGGCGCCGAGCTGCGGCACCGCCTGCCGCAGGTCGCCCAGCGCCCGGCCGAGCAGCGAGCCGGAGCCGCTGTCGACCTGGCCATCGGTCAGCGCCAGCCCGGCATGGCCGGTGGCGGTCGCGGCGACGGCGCGCAGGTCGCGGCCCTGGCCGCGCAGGTCGAGGTCGAATTCCAGCCGGCCGGCGGTCCCCCCCGGCGCGTGCAGCGCGGCGAGCAACGTCGCCAGGTCGATTCCCTCCGACTGCGCCGCGACCTGCAGGCTGGGCGGGGTGGTGGTGACGTCGGCCGCGGCGCGCAGCGAGAGATGCCCGCCCGGCAGGGTGGTGGTGAAGGGATCGAGCCGGCCGCGGCCGTCGGCGATGGCGAGATGCGCGGTGGTGTCGCGCAGGGTCACCCCGCCCGAACGCAGCTCCCCGATGGTCCAGCGCAGGTCGCTGTCGGTGACCCGCAGCAGCTCGAGCGGCAGCGGCACCTCCGGGATGACCCGGCCGTCGCGCCGGGCGGGCGGCGCCGGCGGCGCGGCCGGCACGGCGGGCGCCCCGGCGGCGGCCGGATCAGCCGGCAGTCCCGGCGAGTCGAGGTCCAGCCGGCGCGAGGCCAGCCTGCCGTGCAGCCCCTGCCGCATGCCGATCACATAGGTCAGCTCGCCCTCGGCATCCCCGGCCGAGGAGGCGATGCGCAGCCCCTTGAGGAAGGCGCCGCCGGAGAAGCCGAAGCCGCGCTCGGCCAGCGCGGTGCCGATCGTCAGGTCCTTCACCGCCGGCAGCGGCGTGCCGGCCAGCGGCGACAGCGCGGCGAGGTCCGGGATGCCGAAGGCCACCAGCAGGGCGACGTCGCCGATCCGGCGCGGGTCGCCGATCGTGCCCTTCACCGTCGCGGTGGCGCCGGCGGCGGTGGCGACCAGGTCGACCGGCATGGCCCCCTGGCTGCCCGGCCGCAGCACCATCGGCGACCCGGTGCTGCCCTTCAGCGTCACCGGCACGTCGCGCAGGGTGCCGGTCCCCTCCACCGCCAGCGGCGCCTCCGGCCCGGCCTGGGTCAGCCGCAGCCCGGCCAGGGCGAGGCCGGGCAGCAGCGGGTCGAGCGGCGAGGCGCCGATCGAGACGTCGAGTGCGGTCAGCGCCTGCTGCCCCGGCCCGGCATCGGCCAGGCCGACCCGGGCGCGGATGTCGCGCAGGGGTGGCAGCGGCAGGTCGGGCAGCAGCGGCACCAGCGCCTGGGTGTCCGGCACCGCGGCGGTCAGCACGGCCTTCCAGCCGCGGCGTTCCTGCGGCCGGTCGATGCTGCCCTCCAGCGTGGCGGAGGCCCCGGCGGCGGCCAGGGTCAGCCGGACCGGCCAGGGGGTGCCGGGCAGCGGCCGGGTCAGGCCGAGCAACGGGCCGCTCTCGCCCTCCAGGCTGATCGGCGCGCCGTCGAGGGTGACGTTGCCCTTGCCGCGCACCGGGCCCCGCTCGCCGTCGGCCGCCACCTCGAAGCCGGGGATGCCGAGCGTCCGGGTGGCGCCGGTCCGGCCGTCCCGCCAGGTCACGCGGCCGGCCTCGACCGCGACGCGGCCGACCGAGAGATGCAGCCGGCGCTCCGTGGCCTGGACCGCCTCGGCCGGGCGGGCCTCCGGCATGGGTGCGGGGGCGGCGTCCGGCGGCGCCGGACGGTCGAACACCCAGTTGGGGCGGCCCGCCGCATCCGTCTCCAGCAGGATGTCGGGCGCGACCAGCCGCAGCCGCCGCACCTCGACCTGGCGCGACAGCAGCGGCAGCAGCGCCAGTTCCAGCTCCACCCGCTGCACGGTCGCCATCTGCGGCCGGCTGCCGCCCGGCATGTTGGCGAGCGCAGCGCCCTCCACCGTCAGGGTCGGCACCAGGGAGAATTTCACCCCGATCGGCCCGTCCAGCGTCAGGTCGCGGCCCGTCGCCTGCTTCACCGCCGCCTGGATGCGCGGCTTCTGGCCGTTCAGGTCGAAGCCGGCGAGGAAGATCCCGCCGGCCAGGACCGGCAGCCCGACGACCGCCGCCAGCACCCAGGGCCAGCGGCGGCGCGGGCGGGCGGGCGGCCCGGGCAGCGGTTCGGGGAAGGCGGTTTCGCGCGGCATGCCGCCCTAACGCTTCGAGACCGGGGCGAGGTGGCGCGGCTTCGGCGTCTTCGGCGATTCGAAGCCGAAGAAGTCGAAGGTCTCCTTCATGTGCGGCGACAGCGGCGCGGTGGCCTCCAGCATCCCGCCCTCGGGGTGCGGCAGCCGCAGCGCGCGGGCATGCAGGTGCAGCTGGTTGGACAGCCCGTCCATGTGCGCGGCGATGCCGCCATACTTGCCGTCGCCGAGGATCGGCGTCCCCAGGCCTTCCGCGCAATGCACGCGAAGCTGGTGGGTGCGGCCGGTATAGGGTTTCAGCTCCAGCCAGGCGGCGCGGCGCTTGGCGTTGTCGAGGGTGCGGAATTCGGTGATGGCGCGCTGCCCTTCCTCGGGGTTGTCGACCGCCACCATGCGTTCGCCGCGCGGGCCGCCGACCTTGGCCAAAGCGAGCTCGATGCGGCCCTCGGCCATTTCCGGCTGCGGCACGACCACGGCCCAGTAGGTCTTCTCGACCTCCCGGCCGCGGAAGGCCTTCGCCAGCCAGGCGGCGGCCTGGGCGGTGCGGCCGAGGATCAGCACGCCGGAGGTGTCGCGGTCGAGCCGGTGCACCAGGCGGGGACGCTCCTCGGCCTCGAATTGCAGCGCATCCAGCATCGCGTCGAGGTTGCGGACGATCCCCGGCCCGCCCTGCACCGCCAGCCCATGCGGCTTGTCGAGCACCATCACGCTGGCATCGCGGTAGAGCACCATGCGCTCGAGCTCCGCGGCGTCCTCCGGGGAGACCGGGAAACGGCCGGGGATGGGCTTCGGCCCGTCCGGCAAGGGCGGGATGCGGACCTCCTGCCCCTCCTGCAGCCGGGTATTGGCCTCGGCCCGCTTGCCGTCCACGCGGATCTGGCCGGTGCGCAGCATCTTCTGCAGCGCGCCCTGGGTGAGTTGGGGGAAGTGGCGGCGAAACCAGCGGTCGAGCCGGGTATCCGTGTCGGCGGCGACGACGGTGCGGTGGGCAATGCTCATGATGCGGGGAGCCTTACCACCTCGGGCGCATGGTTGCGAAACATGGCGTGCGGGCAGGACGGCCTGGGGTCACGACGGCGTGGGCGAACGGGGGGGCGACCCGGAACCATCGACGCCGCAGGGCGTCAGGATGGGCATGAGGAATATCGCATCCCTTCTGGCCGCAGGCGCGGCTGTCCTGGTCCTCAGCGCCGGCGCACCCGGACCGCTGGCATCGGCAGCCGTGGCGGCGGAACGAACGCCGGCGGCGAAGCAGGCCAAGCCGCAACGCGGCAAGGCGAGCTACTACGGCAGCAAATTCAACGGGCGGCGCATGGCCAACGGCGCGCGCTTCAACCCGAACTCGAACAGCGCGGCGCACAAGACCCTGCCGCTGGGCACCACGGCGCGGGTGACCAACCTGGAGAATGGCAAGACCGCCGAGGTGAAGGTCGAAGACCGCGGACCGTACACGCGTGGCCGGATCGTCGATGTGAGCCCGCGGACGGCGGCGCAGCTCGACATGAAGAAGGAGGGCACCGCCGCGGTGGTGGTGGAGCCGATCCGGGTGCCGGACCGGGACGAGCGGGTGGCGGCGCGGTAGGGCGGCAAGGATGGGGGAGGGAAAAGTGTTCCCTTCCCGAATCCCACCCTGCCTTTTCGTGGGTTGGCACCGGCCGCACGGCGGATACCGAGTTCGAGGAATCGATTCGGGGGGCCGGGGAGAATGCCTTCTCCCCGGCCCTTTGCCTCAGAACCGCCAGATCAGCGGCACGATGAACACCGCCACCACGAAGAACCAGATCATCAGCGGCAGGCCCAGCTTCCAGTAGTCGCCGAAGGCATAGCCGCCCGGCTGCATGACCATCAGGTTGGTCGGCGTGGCGATCGGCGTCAGGAAGGCCGCCGCCGCCGCGACCGCCACGCTCATCAGCACCGGGCGCGGCGAGACGCCGATGCTCTCGGCTGCGGCGACGCTGATCGGGATGACGATCAGCGCGGTCGCGGTGTTGCTGATCAGCTGCCCCAGCACCGCGGTCAGGACGAACAGCCCCGCCAGCAGCGCCAGCGGCCCGGCATCGCCGACCATCGCCACCAGCCCTTCCGCCATCAGCTTCGCCGCGCCGGTGTCCTCCATCGCGGTCGAGAGCGGCATCAGCGCGGCGACCAGGATCACCGTGGTCCAGTCGATCGACCGGTAGCATTGCTCGACGCTGAGCACCCCGGTCAGCACCAGGGCGCCGGCGCCGAGCAGCCCAGCCACCGCCGGCGGCAGCAGGCCCGTCGCCAGGCAGAAGACCATGGCCAGCAGCACCATGATGGCCTGCTTCGCCCCGGTGCCGAGCGGCACCGCCTGCCGGCGCACCACGTCGGGCGCGTTCACCACCAGCACCTGCGGGTCGTTCAGCCGGACGTCGAGCGCCTTCCAGGTGCCCTGCAGCAGCAGCGTGTCGCCGGCCTTCAGCGCGATCCTGGCATCGTCCAGCGCCTCGCCCTGGCGCTGCACGGCGATGATGACCAGGTCGCCGCTCTCGGTGACCATGCCGGGGAAGACGGATTCCCCGATCATCGCCGAGCGCGGCGGGATCATCACCTCGGCCAGGCCCGAGGTACGGTTGAACAGCGTCTCCTCGACCTCGGAGGCCGCATCCTCCGGCCGGAAGCCGAGATGCCGGTCGGCGGCATAGGCCGCCGCCGCCTCCGGGTCGCCCGCCACCAGCAGGAAATCGCCCTCGGCCAGGCCCGGCCGGCCGATCCGGCCGCCCGAGGCGCCGTCCTGCACCGCGACCAGCCGCAGCTCGCCGAAGGCGGCCGGGTCGATGCCCTCGGGCGGCATGCCGACCAGCGGCGAGGTGGCGCGGATGCGCAGGCGGAACATGTTGGTCGAGAGCCCGTACTGCTCGACCAGCGTGCGGGCATGCCGGCTGAAATCGGCGGGCATCGACGGCCCGCCGCGTTCCGGCAGCACCTTGTGGCCGATCAGCACGATGATCGCGATGGTGCCGAGCAGCAGGGGGATGCCGATGATGGTGTATTCGAAGAAGCCGAAGCCGCCGAGCCCGGCATCGGTGGCGGCCTCGGCCACCAGCACGTTCACCGGGGTGCCGGTCAGCGCCAGCATCGAGCCGGCATGCGCCGAGAAGACCAGCGGCATGAGCAGCTGCGACGGCGCGCGCTTGAGCCGCACCGCCATGACCACGACCACCGGCAGCAAGGCGGCGACCGCGCCGTTGACGCTGATCAGCGCGGTCAGCAGCGCCACCAGCAGCCCGACCAGGACCAGCAGCCGGGCGCGGCTTTCCTCCCCGGCGCCGGCGATCAGCGCGCGGCCGGCCCAGGCGGTGACGCCGGTGCGGTCCAGGGACGCACTGATGATGAAGAGGCTGGCGATGAACATCACCGCCGGGTCGCTATAGCCGGCCAGCGCCCCGCCCAGGCTGAGGATGCCGGTGGCATAGAGCGACAGCCCGACGCCCATGGCGACGATGACGACCGGCAGCCTGTTCCAGACGAACAGGACCACCGCGAGGGCGATGATCAGGCCGATCAGGGTGACGTCGCTCATGCCACGCCCCCCCGGCCCTGCGCGCCCCTCACCCAAGCCCCCAGGGCAGGCCGAGCAGGTACCAGCCGGCGAGGAAGCCGGTCCAGACCACCGACAGGACCAGGACATAGGGCAGCATCAGCGCGATCACGGTGCCGACGCCGGCATCCTTCTGGTACTTGATGGCGAAGGTCACGATCATCGCGAAATAGGCGTTCAGCGGGGTGATGGCGTTCATCGGCGAATCGCCGACGCGGTAGGCCGCCAGCACCGCCTCGGGCTCGACGCCCAGCTGCATCAGCAGGGGGACGAAGACGGGGGCGAAGATGGCCCATTTGGCGATCGCCGCGGTGATGATGAGGTCGATGAAGAACACCGCGACGACGAAGCCGATCAGCAGCGCGACCGTCGGCAGGTTCAGCTGCTGCAGGAAGGTCGCCATCGAGACCGCGGCCAGGGTCGCCATGTTGGTGTAGTTGAAGAAGGCGATGAACTGGCTGATCACCAGCAACAGCAGGATCAGGCCGGCGAGCGAGCCGATCGCCTTCTGCATGGCGGCGATCGCCTCGCCGGTGGTGCTCATGGTCCGCGCGCCCCTGCCGTAGCAGATGCCGGCGACCAGGAAGATCAGCGCGATCGAGACGATCAGGCTGTTCATGAAGGGCGAGTTGGCGATCATCGCGCCGGTGTCGGGGTTGCGCAGCGGCGCGCCCGGCGGCAGCAGCAGCAGGCCGATGAAGGCCAGCACGCCGAGGAAGCCGTAGCCGGCCCAGCGCAGCCCGCGCTGCTCGTCGTCCGACATGCCGGTCTCGCCCGGCACCTGGTAGTCGCCGACATAGGTGCCGAGCCGGGGTTCGATGACCTTCTCGGTGATCAGCGCGATCAGCACCGTCAGCAGCAGGGTCGAGCCGATGGAGAACCAGACATTGGCGGCGAGGTCGACCGAGAGCGTCGGGTTGACCAGGCGGATCGCATCGTTGGTGATCTCGGTCAGGATGCCGTCGACCGGCACGATCAGGATGTTCACCAGGAAGGCGGCGGCGACCGCGGCGAAGGCCGCCGCCAGCCCGGCGAGCGGGTGGCGCCCGACGCTCATGAAGGCGGCCGCGGCCAGCGGGATCAGCACCAGGTAGCCGGCGTCCGCCGCGATCGAGGACAGGATGCCGACGAAGACCAGGATGTAGGTCAGCGCCCAGCGCGGCGCGATGATCACCAGCTTGCGGATCAGCGCCTTGACCAGGCCGGATTCCTCGGCGACGCCGACGCCGACCATGGCGATGATGATCACGCCGACGGCGTTGAAGTTCATGAAGTTCTGCACGATGCCGCTGAACATGAAGCGGATGCCGGCGACCGTGAGCAGGCTGCGCGCCGCCGTGGTGGCGGGCTCGATCTCCCCCGTGGCGGGGTTGTAGGCCTGGTAGCTGACCTCCGCGCCGAACAGCGAAAGCAGGGTCGACAGCACGATGATGATGCCGATGAGGTAGACGAAGATCATCACCGGGTGGGGCACGCGGTTGCCCACGCGCTCCACCGCATCCAGCAGCGTCTGCATCCCCGTCTTCGGGGCCTCGGTCACGGCGGCCATGGGCGTCTGCTCCGGATCAGCGAGAGAGGGCGTCGAGGATGCGCGCCCAGGAGCGGATGCCCTTGTGGAAGCTCACCAGGTTGTACTTCTCGTTCGGGCTGTGGATGCGGTCGTCGTCGAGGCCGAAGCCGGCCAGCACCACGTCCATGCCCAGCGACTGCTTGAGCTGCGAGGTGACGGGGATGGACCCGCCGCCGCCGATGAAGACCGCCGGCCTGCCCCATTCGTCGCTCAGCGCCTGGCGGGCCAGGGCGAAGGCCGGGTCGTCGTCGGGGAAGCGGATCGCCTGGCCCGAGCCGTGCTCGAGGAACTCGGCGCGGCAATCGGCCGGCAGCCGGTCCCGGACATGCTTGCGGAAGGCGGCGCGCACCTTGTGCGGGTCCTGGTCGAAGACCAGGCGGAAGGACACCTTTGCGGATGCGACCGCGGGAATGACAGTCTTGAACCCCTCCCCCTGGTAGCCGCCGCCCATGCCGTTGATCTCGCAGGTCGGCCGCGACCAGACCATCTCGAGCGCGCTGCGGCCCTTCTCCCCGGCCGGCACCGAAAGCCCGATGGCGCCGAGGAAGGCCTCGGCGCTGAAGCCCAGCGTGTCCCACTGCGCGGCCAGCGCGTTCGGCAGCTCCGGCACGCCGTCGTAGAAGCCGTCCAGCGTGACGCGGCCGTCGGCGTCGTGCAGCTCGGCCAGGATCTTCGCCAGCACGCGGTTCGGGTTGGCGGCGGCCGAGCCGTAGAAGCCGGAATGCAGGTCGCGGTCGGCCGCGTGGATGATCACCTCCTCGCCGCAGAGGCCGCGCAGCATGGTGACGATGGCCGGCGTCGCCGCGTCCCACATGTTGGTGTCGCAGATCAGGCCGATATCGGCGCGCAGCTCCGCCGCATTGGCCGCGAGGAAGCCGGGCAGGTTGGCGCCGCCGCTCTCCTCCTCGCCCTCCAGCATGATGGTGACGGGGATGGGCAGCTTGCCGGTCACCGCCTTCCAGGCGCGGCAGGCCTCGACGAAGGCCATGAGCTGGCCCTTGTCGTCGGCCGCGCCGCGGCCGCGGATGACCCTGGTGCCGTCCGCCAGGGTCTCGATCCTTGGGTCGAAGGGGTCGTTGTCCCAGAGCTCCAGCGGGTCCACCGGCTGGACGTCGTAATGGCCGTAGAACAGCGCCGAACGGCCGGTGGCGCTGCGGTCATGCGCGACGACGATCGGGTGGCCGGGGGTCGGCCGCGCTTCGGCGGTGAAGCCGATGCTGCGCAGGTCGGCCGCATGCCAGTCGGCATTGGCCTGGCATTCCGCGGCGTAGGCGGGGTCGGTGGAGATCGAGCGGATGCGCAGCACGGCAAAGAGGCGCTCCAGCGCCGCATCGATGTCGCTGTCGATCCGGCTCAGGACGTCGTCGAGCTCGGACATGGTACCTCCCGTCGATCTTATTGTTGGACGCAGGCAGAATGGCCGGCCCCTATGCGGTCTCGCAACCACTACGATAACCTCGGGCCGGCCGATGACCCGAGGACAGCACCATCGTGATGCCCATGCCGAAGCGTTTCCCGCAACCGTTACGGATTGGCGGACCAAGTGGCAAGGCGGATCGAGGCGCAGGACAATCGGAAGGCGATCGCGCCGCCCCGCTTGCGCGCAACGGGTGGAGCGGCCTTACCCGACCTTCTCCCACTCGAGTTCCAGGTGGTTCATCACGCCCTTCACCATCCGCGGCGGCGGCTGCAGCACCACCCGGTCGCCCTCGAACCGGACCTGGCGCACTTGGTCCGTGCCGATGCGGTTCGCCGGATGCGCCGCGTCCACCCGGGTCGACAGCACCGCGCCGTCGAGCGACCAGACCCCGGTATAGGCGACCCAGAACCGCGTCTCGCCTTCCGCCGGCGGCCGGCTGTCGCCGAGTGCCGCCATCATCCGCTCGGCGCCGAACTGCACCGTGCCGATCGGCGCCGGGCCGAATTCGGAGGCGATCGGGCGCCCCTCCGGATCGCGCGCACGCACCTCTACAAGCCGCCATATGCCGACCAAGCCCTGCATGACCGTTCCCCCATCGTGTCGGGGCCATGGTCGCCGCAGGCTGGACGGATAGGCAAGGCCGGGCGCGGCGTCAGCCCACGGCGAGGCCCCGCCGTGCCAGCCAGAAGCACAGCGCAAAGGCGGCGAGTCCGAGCACCAGGCTCGCCGCCACATAGGCCACCGCCAGCCACCAGGCGCGCTGCCAGAGCAGGCCGGCCTCCAGGCTGAAGGAGGAGAAGGTGGTGAAGCCGCCGAGCAGCCCGGTGACCAGCAGCAGCCGCCACTCGCCGGCGATGCCCCAGCCCCCCAGCGCGCCGATCGCCGCGCTGCCCAGCACGTTCACCGCCAGCGTGCCCCAGGGGAAGGCGGTGCCCAGCGACTCGATCATCAGCACGGAGACGACATACCGCGCCACCGAGCCACAGGCGCCGCCGCCGGCGACCAGCAGCAGCGAGGGCCAGCCGAGCGCGCTCACCGCCTGGCCTTCTTCGCGCGGATCGCCGCCCAACGTTCCATCCGCTCGCCGATCGCGGCTTCCGCGCCGCGGTCGGTCGGGCGGTAGAAGCTGGCCCGCGGCATGCCGTCGGGGAAGTAGTTGGCGCCGCTGAAGGCCTCGTCCTCGTCGTGGTCGTAGGCATAGCCGGCGCCGTAGCCGAGCTGCTTCATCAGCTTGGTCGGCGCGTTCAGGATATGCGCGGGCGGCATCAGGCTTCCCGTCTCCTTCGCGGCGCGCTGCGCGGCGCCCCAGGCGGCATAGACCCGGTTGGACTTGGGCGCGGTGCCGAGATGGACGACGAGCTGCGCCAAGGCCAGCTCGCCTTCCGGGCTGCCGAGCCGTTCATAGGTCTCCCACGCCGCGATCGCCAGCGGCAGGGCGCGCGGATCGGCCATGCCGACATCCTCGGCGGCGAAGCGGGTCAGGCGGCGGGCGATGTAGCGCGGGTCCTCCCCGCCATGCAGCATGCGGGCGAACCAGTAGAGCGCCGCATCCGGGTCGGAGCCGCGCAGCGACTTGTGCAGCGCGGAGATGAGGTTGTAGTGCTCCTCACGATCCTTGTCGTACAGCGCGGCACGCCGGGCCAGCAGGTCGGCCAGCGCCGAGGGCGTCAGCGGCGGCGCATCCGCCGGCAGGGCGAGCAGCTGCTCCGCCATGTTCAGCAGGTAGCGGCCGTCGCCATCCGCCATGGCGCGCAGCGTGCCGCGCGCCTCGGCATCCAGCGGCAGGGGGCGCCCGGCCTCGGCCTCGGCGCGGTCCAGCAGCAGCTCCAGCGCGGCATCGTCGATCCGCCGCAGCACCAGCACCTGGCAGCGCGAGAGCAAGGCGCCGTTGAGCGCGAAGGAGGGATTCTCGGTGGTGGCGCCGACCAGCGTGACCGTGCCGTCCTCCACCACCGGCAGGAAGCCGTCCTGCTGCGCCCGGTTGAAGCGGTGGATCTCGTCCACGAAGAGCAGCGTGCCCTGACCCGCCTTCCGGCGCATGCGGCTTTCGTCGAAGGCCCGCTTGAGGTCGGCGACCCCGGAGAAGACCGCGGAGAGCGAGACGAAGACCAGCCCGGCGCGCTGCGCCAGCAGCCGGGCGATGGTGGTCTTGCCCACCCCCGGCGGCCCCCAGAGGATGAGCGAGGCGAGGCTGCCGCGCGCCAGCATGCCGGACAGCGCGCCGGCCGGGCCGAGCAGGTGGTCCTGCCCGACCACTTCCTCCAGCGCCTTCGGCCGCAGCCGGTCGGCGAGCGGGCGCGGGCCGGCGGGCGCGGCCTCGGGCGGCGGTTCGGGCGGGCCGCCGAAGAGGTCCTCGGCGGGGGCGGCGGGGCGGCGGTTGGCCATGCCGGGACTATAGCCATGCCGTCACGCCGCGGCGATCCGGGGCACTCGCGGCGCATCCGTGCGTTGCTGGGGGATGCAATCATTCAACGTTTTGGCACCGCACTGCGCCTTCATCCTGCTTGCCCTGCTGGCAGGGCTTGTCTCCGCCCTCAACCTGGCCGGCCGCGAGGCGGTGAACGTCACGCCCCTGAATCTGGGCGCCGCGGTCTTCCTCGGCCAATTCCTTGGCTTCGTCATGCTTGCCGGGTTCGGCCTGCCAGCGCCCCTGGCGCAGGGGGCTGCGCTGACCCTCGGCGCCGCGGCGGCCTGGACCGAGGCGGGGTGAAGGCGGAGGATCGGCCGATGCCCGACAGGATGGACCTCGAACGCTTCATCGCCGCGCAGGACCCGCTGCTGGACCAGGTCAGGCGCGAGTTGGCGGCGGGACAGAAGCGCAGCCACTGGATGTGGTTCGTCTTCCCGCAACTGCGGGGGCTCGGCCAGAGCGCCATGGCGCATCGCTACGGGATCGCCTCGCTGGAGGAAGCGCGGGCCTATCTGGCGCATCCCGTGCTGGGACCGCGGCTGGAGGAGTGCACCGCACTGGTCAACGCCGTGCAGGGGCGCGGCGCGGCGGAGATCCTCGGCAGCGTGGATGCGGTCAAGTTCCGCTCCAGCATGACGCTGTTCGCGGCAGTCCGCCCCGGCGACAGCGTCTTCCGCACGGCGCTCGACCGCTACTTCGACGGCGCGCCCGACCCGCGGACGCTGGCGCTGCTCTGAACCGGTGCCGGCAGCCGCTGCAACCGATGCCCGCCGCTTGCGTCATCTCCCTCCGGGACCGCACCGGAACGGAGAGAACGCCCATGCATCGCCTCGCGGCCCCTGCCCTGCTGCTCGCCGGCCTCGCCGCCTGTGCCGGCCCGCCGCCCCAGCCCGTGCCGGAGGCCGCCGCACCGCCGGCGCAGCGTGGCGAGGCCTCCTATTACGGCCCTGGCTTCGAGGGGAAGCGCACCGCCAGCGGCGAGCGCTTCGACCCCGGCGCCGATACCGCGGCGCACCGCACCCTGCCGCTCGGCTCGGTGGCGGAGGTGACGAACCTCGAGACCGGGCAGTCGCAGCGGGTGCGGATCACCGACCGCGGCCCCTATGCGAAGGGCCGCGTGGTGGACGTGACGCCGAAGGTCGCCGAGAAGATCGGCATGAAGCACAAGGGCGTCGCGCCGGTCGAGGTGAAGCCGGTCGCCGCGCCGACCGAGACCGCGTCGCGCTGAGCAAGGTTGGGGAGGGAAAAGTATTCCCTCCCCAAACCCCTCCCTTCCTTTTTGTGGGCTTGGCACCTGCCACGCGGCAGGTCCCGACTCCCAGACATAGAGGAGGGGCCAGGGAGGATACTTCCTCCCTGGCCTCAGGCTTCCAGCGCCTCCCGATAGGTGCTCGGCACCATCGTCTTCACCTGCCGCGCCCGCTTCTCCAGCCAATAGGCGCTGGCGGGCGGGACGAGGGCGAAGCGCGGATCGACGCCCAGCTTCTGCGCCGCGTCCATCGGCCAGTTCGGATTGTAGAGAAGCTCCCGGGCGAGCGCGATCAGGTCGGCCTCGCCCTTCTGCAGGATGCCCTCGGCCTGGTCGGCATGGACGATCAGCCCGACCGCCATCGACAGGATCCCCGCCTCGCGCCGCAGCCGCTCCGCATAGGGCACCTGGTAGCCATAGCCGACCGGCCCGGCGCCGACGACCGGCGCGCCGGACATCCCGCCCGAGGAGCAGTCGATCACGTCGATCCCCTTGGGCTTGACCAGCTTGGCAAGTTCCACGCTCTCGGCCGGGCCCCAGCCGACATCGTCCTCGACCGACAGGCGGAGGAACAGCGGCTTGTCCTCGGGCCAGTGGCGGCGGACCTCCTCCACCACCTCGATGCAGAAGCGCATGCGGCCCATCCCGTCGCCGCCGTACTCGTCGTTGCGGCGGTTGGAGAAGGGGCTGAGGAATTGGTGGATCAGGTAGCCATGCGCGCCGTGGATCTCCAGCACCTGGAAGCCGGCCTCATTGGCGCGGCGGGCGGCCTGGCCCCAGCGCAGGACGGTGTCCTTGACCTCCTCGCGCGACAGGGCGCGCGGCAGCGGATCGCTGTCGGGCGCGCGCGCGGCGGAGGGCGCCACCAGGTCCCAGGCCTCCCATTCGGCCTGGTCCAGCGCCGCGACCACGGCCTCCTGCGTCAGCGGCGCGCCGCCTTCCCAGGGCCGGAAGCGCCGCGCCTTGCGGCCGGAATGGCCGATCTGGATCCCCGCCACGCAATCCTGCGCCCGGATGAATTCGACGATGCGGGCGAGGCCGGGGACGAAGGCATCGTCCCAGAGGCCGAGGTCGCCCATGGTGCCGCAGCCGCGCCGCTCGACCTTGGTGCTCTCCACCATCATCAGCCCGGCGCCGCCGGCGGCGTAGCGCCCGGCATTCATCAGGTGCCAGTCGGTGGCGAAGCCGCGCACCGCGGCATACTGGTGCATGGGTGCGACGACGACGCGGTTCTTCAGCGTCACGCCCCGGATCTGCATGGGCGTGAACAGCAGCGGCTCGGCCATTCCTGCGTTTCCTTTCCGTCTCCAGGGCCATGCTACAGGCCCGGGCGTGGCTGGAAAGGAGGGCGGGCGGATGGCTGGGAAGGTGGCGCTGGTGACGGGCGGCGCGCGGGGGATCGGCGCGGCGGTGGCGGCGCGCCTCGCCGCCGATGGCTGGCAGGTGGTGATCGCGGACCGGGACGCCGCGGCGCCGCCGCATCCCGGCCGCTGCGTCACGGCCGACGTCTCGGATGAAGCGGCGGTCGAGGCGCTGGTCGCCGACATCGCCGCGCGGGAGGGCCGGCTCGACGCGCTGGTCTGCAATGCCGGCTTCATGATCCGCAAGCCGATCCGCGACCTGACGCTGGCGGAGTGGAACGCCGTGCTCGGCACCAACCTGACCAGCAGCTTCCTGCTGGTCCGTGCGGCGGAGCCAATGCTGCGCGCCGCGCGCGGCACGGTGGTGACCATCGCCTCCACCCGCGCGCACCAGTCGGAGCCGGACACCGAAAGCTACAGCGCCTCCAAGGGCGGGCTGGTCGCGCTGACCCATGCGCTCGCCGTCAGCCTCGGCCCCGAGGTGCGGGTGAATTGCGTCAGTCCCGGCTGGATCGAGACCAAGGGTGCCACGCTGTCCGCCGAGGATGCGGCGCAGCATCCCGCCGGCCGTGTCGGCCGGCCGCAGGACGTGGCCTCGCTGGTCGCCTGGCTCTGCGGCGCGGAGAGCGGCTTCGTCACCGGCGCCGAATTCGTCACCGATGGCGGCATGACGCGGAAGATGATCTACGCGGACTAGGCCCGCATTGCGCGGCGGCGGCGGGCGCGCAAGCATCCCTCCATCGCAGGGAAGGAACCGCCATGCTCGACAACCCGCCGGTGCTGAAGATCCAGCGCGGCCATGCCCGCCCCGACCCCGCTTTGCTGGAACGCTTCCGCGGCGCCCAGACCTCCCACCTGGTCGATGCCATGGACGGCCGCGGCGCGATGGACTGGCAGATCAAGCCGATGGACCCCGGCTGCGCCGCCTTCGTCGGCCCGGCGCTGACCGCCTTCGCTTACCCGGCCGACGTGGTCGGCGTCTTCGGTGCGCTGGGCGAGGCCCAGGCCGGCGACGTCATCGTCGTCGCCAACGACGGCTACCGCAGTACCGCGGTGATCGGCGACATCGTCGTCGGGCTGATGAGGAACAAGGGCGTCGCCGCCTTCGTCACCGATGGCCTGGCGCGCGACCGCGCCGGCATCGTCGCCACCGGCCTGCCGTGCTTCGCCGCCGGGATCGTGCCCACCTCGCCGGCCGCCAACGGCCCGGGCGAGGTCGGCGCCCCGGTGGTCTGCGGCGGCCTGCACGTGCGCTGCGGCGACATCGTGGTGGGCGATGCCGATGGCGTGGTGGTGGTGCCGCAGGACCGCGCCGAGGCGGTGCTGGCAGCGCTCGACCGGGTGCGGGCGGCGGAGGCCAAGGCGGTGGCGGCGGTCGAATCCGGCGCGACCGAGACGGCCAAGCTGCGGGCGATCATGGCCGGGGCGACGGTGGTCGGCGGGTAGCGCGCGGCTCCCCCGCGAGGGAGGCGGACAGTCGGGCTAGCCGCGCGGCCGCAGGACGAACAGCGCGCCGGCCACCGGCGCGCCTTTCTCCTGGCGCAGCACCACAGCCTGCCGCGCCGCCACCGCCAGCCCGGCGGCCTCGGCCAGCGCCGCGACATGCGCCGGGTCGTGCCGGTAGCGCATCGCCTCGCCCAGCGCGAAGGGCGCGCCCACCCCGGCCTCGACCGAGAAGGCCGCCACCCCGCCCGGCGCCAGTGCGCCGGCGATCGCCGCCAGCGCCGGCCCGAGGTCGCCCAGGTAATTCAGCACGTCGGCCGCGGCGACCAGGTCGAAGGCGGCGGCGCGGCCCGGCAGCCAGTCCAGCAGGTCGGACTCGTGCAGCGCGTCGTAGATCCCGCGCCGACGCGCCTCGGCCAGCATGCGCGGCGAGAGGTCGAGCCCCTCCAGCCGCCGCGCGAAGGGGGCGAGCGCCGCGCCGGACAGGCCGGTGCCGCAGCCGAGGTCGAGCGCCCGCAGCCGCCGCGCCGCCGCCACGCCGGCATCGGCCAGCAGCGCCGCCAGCAGCGCCGGCGTGCGGTAGTCCAGCCGCCCGGTCAGCTCGGCCTCGAAGCGCGGGGCGAACTGGTCGAACAGGTCACGGACATAGGCGGCCGGCGCGCGGTCGGGCGCCGGCGCCGCGCCGAGCGCCGCCAGCAGGAAGCGGGCCTGCCCGGCCAGCACGGGCGCCGCCGCGGCACGGTCGAGCGCCGCCTTGGCCGCCTGGGCCGCACCGGCGGCATCGCCGGCCTCGCGCCGGGCATGGGCGAGCGCCAGCAGCGGCTCGGGCGCCGCCGGCAGCAGCGCCGCGGCACCTTCCAACGGCGCCAGCGCAGCCGCGGCATCGCCCAGCGCGCACAGCGCCTGGCCCAGGTTCCGCAGCGCCACCGCGTCGCCCGGCCGGCGGGCGAGGGCCGCCCGCAGCGCCGGCACCGCCTCGGCCAGCCGCCCGGCCTCGGCCAGGGCGGCGCCGCGATTGGCCAGGAAGACCGGCTCCTCCGGCGCGATCGCCAGCGCGCGCTCCGTGTGCCGCAGGGCGCCGGCGGCATCGCCGCGCTGCCGCGCCAGCACGCCCAGCAGGTTATGCGCGTTGGGCTCGTCCGGCCGGCGCTTCAGCACCTGGCGGTACAGCCGCTCGGCCGCCGCGACATCGCCCGCGGCATGGCGGGCGGCGCCTCGTTGCAGCAGGGCCTGGGGATCCTCGGGGGGCATGGCCCCTCATCGCAGCCGGGCGCCGCCAGGGCAATCCGGCAGACACGGGAGGCCAGGTTCCATCACCATCGCGTGCTTGCTAATGTGAAAAAGATTATCTACTTTCACGCGCATTACAGCCAGCTTGGCCCGCCTTCGCGGCACGAGCCCGGAGCCCAACCGCCGCATGCCCGAGGCCAAGCCGAACACCGTGCCGAATCCGCCGCTGCCCGGCGGGGAACCGGCTCCCGATGTTGGCATTGGGGCTTCCATGTCGGACCTGGCCCCGCTCAATCTCGCGCCTCCTGCCGTGCCGGAGGCCGACTCGCCCGCGTTCGACGCCTGGCTGCGCCGCCACCTGACGCAACTGCATGCCGGGGTGCTCGTCGAACCGGTGCCGGATCAGATGCTGCGGCTGCTCGGCGACCGCAAGGACTGACCCGGGCGGACGCCCGGCCGCCGGCGATCCGGTCTAGTAGCGCCCGAGATCCGGGTCCCCTCCGGATTTCGGCTCCAGTCCGACGCCGCGGCGCAGCGCCTCCCGCGCCCGGGAAAGCCGCGACCGCAAGGTGCCGGCGGGCACGCCGAGCACCTTGGCCGCCTCGCTGTAGTCGAGCCCCTCGACCACCACGACCCAAAGCGCCTCCCGGTGGATCGGCGGCAGGCGGCGGAAGGCGATGATGACGTCGCGCATCGCCTGGCGTTCCTCCTGCCCGCCGGAGATCGCCGCCTCCGGCATGGTCTCGGGCGACAGGAAGGGGCTGCGCGCGGCACGCCGCACGGCTGCGGCGCGCGCGTGGCGCAGGATGGTGAAAAGCCAGGCGCGGAGATTTGTCCCTTCCTGGAACTGGTCGCGCGCTCCGATCGCACGGACGAGCGTCTCCTGCACAAGGTCGTCGGCGGCATCGCCGTGCTTCACCAGCACGCGCGCGAAACGTCTAAGCCGCGGGATCTCCGCGGCAACAGCGTTCGCGAAGGCGTCCGCCCCGGGCGCCCTGTCATCTTGCATGCGGTACCGGTAGCCCCCTCTCGCGCGGCGATCTCGTCGGGGCCGACACTATCCGATGGGCGGCGATGGGTGCGCCGAGGCGGGCACACCCTTGCGTGTAACCCAGGTTGCTGCGCTGCACGCTTACGTGCGGGATTCATGGATTGGCCATTATTGCGCCAGGCCCGTGCACCGATGACACAGACCGGCGCGCCGGCGTGGCGCGATACGCCGGCGCATCATCGAGCGCTACGGGAATCCCTGCCGCACGGCACAGCCTTACCGTGCAACGGCCACCGAATCCTCGCACCGCGGCTGCACCGGGCGGTGCCGCGGCATCAGAACAGCCCGTCGATGCGCCCGTCCCCATCCAGCCCGATGCCCTCCGCCGCCGGATGCCGCGGCAGGCCGGGCATGGTCATGATGTCGCCGCAGACCGCGACGACGAAGCCGGCCCCGGCCGAGAGGCGCACCTCCCGCACCGGCAGCACGTGGCCTTCCGGCGCGCCCATCTTCGTCGCATCGGCGCTGAAGCTGTACTGGGTCTTGGCGACGCAGACCGGGACATGGCCGAAGCCCATCTCCTCGAAGCGCCTGAGCCGCGCCGCGACCGCGGGCGGGATCTGCACCTCGGCGGCGTGGTAGATCTCGCGCGCGATGGTGCGCAGCTTGTCGGCCAGCGGCAGCGCGGGCTCGTACAGCGGGCGGTACTTCGCATGGCCCTGGGCCAGCAACGCCTGCACCGCGCGGCCCAGCCCGGCCGCGCCCGCCGCGCCCTCGCCCCAATGGGTGCAGAGGAACGCCTCGGCGCCGATGCGGGCCATGGCGTGCTGCACGGCGGCGATCTCGGCCGCCGTGTCGGTGGTGAACTTGTTCAGCGCGACGACGACCGGCAGGCCGAATTTCCGCATGTTCTCGACATGCCGGACCAGGTTCACCACGCCGCGCTCGACCGCGGCCACGTCCTCCGGCCCCAGCGCCGACTTCGCCACGCCGCCATGCATCTTCAACGCGCGCACGGTGGCCACCACCACCGCGAGGTCGGGCGACAGCCCGGCGCTCGGGCACTTGATGTCGAGGAATTTCTCGGCGCCCAGGTCGGCGCCGAACCCGGCCTCCGTCACCACCACATCGGCCAGCGAGAGGCCCAGCGTCGTCGCCATGACGCTGTTGCAGCCATGCGCGATATTGGCGAAGGGCCCGCCATGCACCAGAGCGGGCGAGCCCTCCAGCGTCTGCACCAGGTTGGGCTGCAAGGCATCGCGCAGCAGCGCGGCCATGGCGCCGTCCGCCTTGATGTCGCGCGCGGTGATGCTGGTGCCGTCGCGGGTCTGGCCGATGATGATCCTGCCCAGCCGGTCCTGCAGGTCGGCCAGGTCGCGCGCCAGGCAGAAGATCGCCATGACCTCCGACGCCACGGTGATGTCGAAGCCGTCCTCGCGCGGCACGCCCTGCGACGCGCCGCCGAGGCCGAGCACCATGTTCCTGAGGTTGCGGTCGTTCATGTCCATGGCGCGGCGCCAGGTGACGCGGCGCGGGTCGATGCCGAGCCCGTTGCCCCAGTACAAATGGTTGTCGATCATCGCCGAGAGCAGGTTGTTCGCGGCCGTGATCGCATGGAAGTCGCCGGTGAAATGGAGGTTGATGTCCTCCATCGGCGCCACCTGCGCCCGGCCGCCGCCCGTGGCCCCGCCCTTCACGCCGAAGCAGGGGCCGAGGGACGGCTCCCGCAGGCAGATCATGGTCTTGGTCCCGAGCGCGTTCAGCGCGTCGCCGAGCCCGATGGTGGTGGTGGTCTTGCCCTCGCCCGCCGCGGTGGGGCTGATGCCGGTGACCAGCACCAGCTTGCCGCGCGGCTTGGTCGACTGGGTCCGGAGCAGGCCGAAGTCGAGCTTCGCCTTGTGGCGGCCGAAGGGGATCAGGGCGTCGTCCGGGATGCCGGCGCGGGCGGCGACCTCGCCGATCGGCAACAGGGTCGCGGCGCGCGCGATCTCGAGGTCGGTGGCCATGGTGTTCCCTCCCGGCAGGCTCCCCGCGCTTATCGTCCCGGGCGGCCAGGGGCAAGCCGCGGCAGCAACCATCCGGTCGCCGGCGGCTTTGGGCCGGCATGGCAAGCCCCTGTATCGATGTGTGCCGCTATGACGAGGCGACCGGCTGGTGCCTTGGCTGCGGGATGACCCGCAAGGACAAGAAGCACTGGAAGAAGGCCAAGGAACGCCGGCCGGAGATCCGCAGCATGCTGCCCG
Organism: Dankookia sp. GCM10030260; assembly: GCF_042666655.1. NCBI lineage: Bacteria > Pseudomonadati > Pseudomonadota > Alphaproteobacteria > Acetobacterales > Roseomonadaceae > Dankookia > Dankookia sp. GCM10030260. The sequence goes on along the minus strand of NZ_JBHTDE010000001.1, from coordinate 1,263,660 downwards.
GGCGGCTGACGGCGCTGGCCGCGGCCGGCGAACGCACCGGGGCGGCGGCGGCCAAGAAGAAGCACAAGGACTGACCCGGGCCGCTGTGGCTTTCCGGCCACGGCGTGGTGGCAGCGGAAAGTGGTTTCATCCGCAACTTGATCCGGATCAAGGTCGCGCGACGTTCGCGCGCCTATCCCGACCCGCAGCGGCAACGCCGCCCGCAACGGATCGAGAGACATGCGCAAGACCCTTGGTAAGCTGGCCGGTGCCGTCGCCCTGGCCGCCATCGCCGTCACCGGCGCCGCCGCGCAGGACGCGCCACGTGGCAAGAAGGCGGGCGACTTCGTCGTCGGCCTGGGCGGCATCGCCGTGCTGCCCGGCAACGGCGGCAGCACCAGCATCGGCGGCAAGCCGGAAGCCAGCAACAGCGGCACCGCCCAGCTGGACTTCACCTATTTCATGGTGCCGCAGGTGGCGCTGAACCTGATCGCCGCCACCTCGCAGCACGATGTCAGCGTCAAGGGCTCGGCGCTCGGCGACGTGAAGCTGGGCAGCGTCTGGGTGCTGCCGCCGACCCTGACCCTGCAGATCCACCCGCTGCCGGACTCGCGGATCAGCCCCTATTTCGGCATGGGCCTGAACTACACCTTCTTCTATGGCTACAGCGGCAACAAGACCCCGCCGGTCAGCCGCGTCCGCATCGACAGCACCCCGGCCTTCGCCGCGGTGGTCGGCGTGGACTACGAGCTGGCGCCGAACTGGCTGCTGAACGTGGACGCGAAGAAGATCCTGCTGCGGCCGGATGTGAGCGTGAACTCCGGCACGGTGACCGCCAAGGCGAACCTCGACCCCTGGGTGATCGGGGCGAGCGTCCGCTACCGCTTCTGATTGAGCGGCGCGGCCCGGCATCCGGGCCGCGCCCCGCGCTCAGTCGTCGTCGCGCGCCGAGGTCTTCTGCCGCGGCGCCTCGTTGCCCGAGGCCGCGCGCCGGGTCACCCCGAGTTCCTCCAGCGCCCCGTCGATCGCCGCCACCGCGCCGCGGATGTCCTCCGGCGTCACCGCGCCGATGCAGCCCACGCGGAAGGTCGGCGCCTGGGTGTTCCAGAAATTGCTGATCAGCACGCCGCGGCGCTTCAGCGCATCGACGAAGGGCTGCAGCTCGAAGGCCGGGTCGGCCGGCTGGTGCACGGTGACGATCACCGGCCCCTGATCCGCCCAGTCCAGATAGGGCGTCAGGCCGAGCGCCCGCATCCCCTCGTACATCACCCGCACATTCTCCCGGTAGCGCGCCAGCCGCGCGGGCTGGCCACCCTCCTTGCCATGCAGGTCGAGCGCCACGCTGAAGGCCGCCAGCGCCTGCACCGGCGGGGTGAAGCGGAAGCTGCCCCAGCCGGCCCGCAGCGCGTGGGCATGGATGTCGGACAGGTCGAAGGACCAGGACCCGGCATTGCCCGCCGCGGCCGTCACGCTATCGATCCGCGCCACCGCGAAGCCGATCCCCGGCAGGCCTTCCAGGCATTTGCCGCTGGTGAAGACCAGCACGTCGATCTCCGGATGCTGCGACAGGTCGATCGGCACCGCCCCGAAGGCCGAGACCGAGTCGAGGATCAGCCGCCGCCCGGCCGCCCGCACCGCGGCGCCCACCGCCTCGGCATCGTTGACGATGCCGCTGCCCGTCTCGTTGTGGATCATCGCGACATGGCCGATCTCCGGGTCGGCCGCGAGCGCCGCGGCGATCTCGGCCGCGGTGACCGAGCGCGTGTCCGGCCCGGGCAGCGCCACCACGACGCGTCCGGCCTCCGTCGCCAGCCGGACGGCGCGGTCGGCATAGGCGCCGTTCTGCGGGATCAGCAGCTTCGCGCCGGCGGGGACGAAGGTGCGGATCGCCGCTTCCATGATGAAATGGCCGCAGCCCTGCAGCGGCAGGGTGGCATGCACCCCGTCGACCCCGCCGGCCAGCACCCGGACGCGCTCGCGGATCGAGGCGTAGGTCGGGCGGAAGTCGTTGTCCCAGGGGGCGATGTCCTGCGCCATGGCGGCACGGGTCTCGGGCCTCGTCTGCACCGGGCCTGGAATCAGCAGCAGCATGAGATCCGCACCTGTCAGTAGGTCGCGGGAGATAGCCGATCGAGGCGCGAGAGGAGAAGCCCGCCGATCTCCCGCGCCAGCTTTTCCCGGATCGCCTGGGCGAAGGCGGCATAGTCCGGGCAGTCCAGGGCGAAGCTGCCGGGGCCGCCGATCACCTCGGCGCGGTAGTGGTCGAGCAGGTCGGGCTCCTCGTTCAGCACCGCGAGGCCATTGAGGGTGACACCGGCGGCGGCGCCGATGTCGCGCACCGGGCCGGGCGGCCGGCCCTGGTTGTGCCGGCCATCGCCCGAGACATCGAGCACCAGCCGGGTCGCCGGCGCCGGGCAGCGCGCCAGCAAGGCGAGGCCGGCCGCCATCCCCTCCCCCAGGGCCGTCGCGCCCGGCAGCGGCAGGCGCGGCGCATTGTCGATCGCCTCCGCCAGCGCCGCGGCGGCCGCCGGCCCGTCCACACGCATCCAGGGCACCGCCACCTCCGGCCCGCCCGAGGGCGGCCGCATCGTGGGCCAGGCACCGGACCAGAACAGCACCGCCACCGCGATCGCCCCGCGCGGCCCGGCGGCGCAGGCGGCGGCGATGCCGGGGTCGCGGAAGGCGGCGGCATAGCCGCCGATCATCAGGCCGAACTCGTCGTAGTCGACGCTGGCCGAGACATCGACGGCGAGGCAGAGGGCGAGGTCGACGGGCTCCATCGCCTTCCCGCATAGCGCGGCAAGAACCCGGCGTCGCCGCGCTCGTTGGGCCTGGCATGCCCCTCTCCCGCCTGGCCCCCGCGCCGGATGCCGCGAAACGCGACCTGGCGCTGGAGGCGCATCGCCGCCTCTGCGCCGAATACGGCTGCCCCGTCAGCTATTTCCACGCCCTCGCCCCGCTGGACGAGCTTGTCTCCTCGCTGCTGTCGCACCGGACCAAGAACGCCGACAGCGCCCGGGCCTTCGCCAGCCTGCGGGCGCGCTTCCCCGACTGGGCGGCGGTGCGGGACGCGCCGGTGGCCGAGGTCGAGCGGGCGATCGAGGGCGTCACCTGGCCGGAGGCCAAGGCGCCCGCCCTGCAGCGGACGCTCCGCGCGCTGACCGAGCGCCAGGGGCTGCTCGACCTCTCGCACCTGGCCGGCATGCCGGAGGCCGAGGCCGCGGCCTGGCTCGCCGCGCTGCCCGGGGTCGGGCCGAAGACCGCCGCCGCGGTGCTGTCCTTCAGCACGCTGCGCGGCCGGGCGCTGCCGGTGGACAGCCACCACCACCGGGTCGCGGCGCGGCTCGGGCTGATCCCCAAGGGCCTCGCGGTCGGGCCGTCGCACCTGGTGCTGGCGGCGCTGCTGCCGGAGGACTGGGACGCCCAGGCCTTCTACGACCACCACCAGATGCTGATGCGGCACGGCCAGCGCTGCTGCTTCTTCCGCGGCCCGGCCTGCGGCCGCTGCGCGCTGCGCGACCTCTGCCCGGAGGGGCAGGCGCGGCTGGGCACGGCGTCCGGGTGAGGAAAAGGTCCTCCCTCCCCGAACCCCAGCCTTCCTTTCCGTGGGCTGGCACCCGCCGCGCGGCAGGCGCCAGCCCACGGAAACAGATGAGGGGCCTAGGAGGATACCTCCTCTCTGGCCTTGCCGCCCCAGCTGCGAAACCACGCGCGCCCCGGTCTCCCACCCGCTTATGCTAAGCGGAAAGAACCAGGGAGGGACGAGGCATGACCCAGCAGGGCCGCGTGGTCTTCAGCGCGATGGAGGAGGTGGTCTTCGGCCGCCCCGCCGCCGAGGCGGTGGCCGCACTGGCCGAGAAGGCCGGCGCCGAGCGCATCTTCCTCATGGTCAGCGGTACCCTGCAGCGAGAGACCGACGCGATCGCCCGCATCCGCGCCGCGCTCGGCAACAAGGTGGCCGCGGTCTTCGACCGGATGCCGGCGCATACCCCGCGCGAGGCGGTCCTCGCCGCGACGGCGATGGCGCGGGCGGCCGGGGCCGACCTGATTGTCACCGTCGGCGGCGGCTCGGTCACCGACGCGGCCAAGGCGGTGCAGCTCTGCCTGGCCAACGGCACCGCCACGGCCGAGGCGATGGATGCGCTGCGCGACGGGAAGGCCGGGGCGCCGCCCGTGGTGCGGCAGATCGCGGTGCCGACCACCCTGTCGGCCGGCGAGTTCAGCGCCATCGCCGGCGTCACCAACGAGGCGACCCGGGTGAAGGAGATGCTGCGCCACCCGCGCATCATCCCCGCGGCCGTGGTGCTGGACCCGGCGCTGACCCGGCACACGCCGGAATGGCTGTTCCTCTCGACCGGCATCCGCGCGGTGGACCATTGCGTCGAGGGCATCTGCTCGGCCGCGGCGCATCCCTTCGCCGATGCCCAGGCGCTGCGCGGCCTGTCGCTGCTGGTCGATGGGATGCGGCGGGTGAAGGCCGATCCGGGGGACCTCGACGCGCGGATGGATTGCCAGCTCGGCTCCTGGCTTTCGATGGCGCCGCTGGCGACCGGGGTGCCGATGGGGGCGAGCCATGGCATCGGCTACGTGCTCGGCGCCGCCTTCGGGGTGCCGCACGGGCATACCTCCTGCATCATGCTGCCGGCGGTGATGCGCTGGAACGCCGCGGCCGATGCCGCCGGGCGGCAGGCGCTGGTGGCGGCGGCGATGGGCGCGCCGGGGGCGGCGGCGGGCGACCTGCTGGACAGCTTCATCGGCGGGCTCGGGATGCCGCGCAGCCTGGCCGCGGTGGGGATCAGCCGCGACGCCTTCCCGCGGATCGCCGAGGCGGCGATGGCGACCCCCTGGGTGCCGCGCAACCCCCGGCCCATCGCCGGGCCGGCGCAGGTGATGGAGATCCTGGCCCTGGCGGCCTGACCCACGCGAATGCGAGGCCGGGGGTTGCGGCGGATCAAGGAGGCCGCCGCCGCCGGGGCGGATGCTCCCGCGGCCGTCGCAGAACGGCAACGGGGAGGGATGGGCGTCATGACCAACCGCCACATGCACGAGATCATCACCCGGCGGCATCCCATCACCCTGCCGCCCGAGGCGAGCGTCCAGCATGCCTGCCAGGAGATGCGCAACCATCGCGTCGGCGCCATCCTGGTGACCGACCCGCAGGGCCGGCTGCTCGGCATCTTCACCGGGCGGGACGCCATCCGCCGCATCCTGGCGGAGGGCCTCAACCCGACGACGCGGCTGCAGGACGCGATGACCCGGAATCCCGAATGCTGCGCGCCGCAGGCGACGGCGATCGAGGCGCTGCGGCTGATGCGCGACGGCGGCTTCCGCCACATCCCGGTGGTGGACGGCCACCGGCTGGTCGGCATCGTCTCGCGCGGGGATTTCCTGGCCGACGAGAGCGGGCGGCTGGAGGCGGAGAGCGACCTCTGGGAGAAGCTGTAGCGCCCCATCTGGCCACCCCGCGCGCCGGGCCTTAGTCTTCCCGCCATCCCGGGAGGAACCGATGCCCGAAAGTCCGATCGATCCTAAATTGATGGCCGAGACCCGTCTTCCGCTGGCCGGTCTCCGCGTCCTCGACCTCACCTTGGCCCGCGCCGGCCCGACCTGCGTCCGCCACCTCGCCGACTGGGGCGCCGAGATCATCCGGGTGGAGCCGCCCGGCCAGGGCGACGGGCTCGGCGGCGCCCGCGACGGCTTCGACCAGGTCAACCTGCACCGCAACAAGCGCGGCCTGTCGATCGACCTGAAGAACCCGGCCGGCTTGGCCGCCTTCCTCAAGGTGGCGGCGACCGCGGACATCCTGGTCGAGAACATGCGGATGCAGGTCAAGCACCGCCTGAAGATCGCCTATGACGACCTCAAGGCGATCAACCCGCGGCTGATCTACGCCTCGATCTCCGGCTTCGGGCAGACCGGGCCCTATTCCAAGCGCGGCGGCGTCGACCAGATCGCGCAGGGCATGGGCGGGCTGATGACCATCACCGGCGAGCCGGGGCGCGGGCCGATGCGGGTCGGCATCCCGATCAACGACCTCACCGCCGGCAACCTGCTGGCCATGGGGATCATGATGAAGCTCTACGACCGGGAGCGCACCGGCCAGGGCGGCTATGTCCATACCTCCCTGCTGGAGGCCCAGGTCTTCATGCTGGACTTCCAGGCCAGCCGCTTCCTGATGGACGGGGAAGTGGCGGGACAGGCCGGCAACGACCACCCCGTCAACATCCCGATGGGCGTCTTCCCGACCACCGACAAGCCGATCAACATCGCGGCGTCCTCGCCCAAGCTCTGGACCAATTTCTGCAAGGCAGCCGGCCACGAGGAATGGCTGGAGGTCGAGGAGTGGAAGACCAACGGCGGCCGTTCGCGCGACCGCCAGCGGATCAACGCGGTGATCGCCGAGGTCACCCGGCAGCATTCCTCCGACTACTGGATCGACAAGCTCGAGGAAGCCGGCATCCCCTGCGGCCCGGTGAACAACATCCGCGAGGTCTTCGAGGACCCGCAGGTGCAGCACCTGGAGATGGCGATGCCGATGCGGCACCGCACCCGCGGCGACATCAAGGTCGTGGCCCAGCCGGTGAACATCGAGGGCGTCGAGACCGGCTTCTACCGGGACATGCCGAACCTCGGCGAGCACAACGACGAGATCCTGGCGGAAGCCGGCCTCACCGCGGAGGAGATCGCGGATCTGAAGGCCAAGGGAGCTTTGGGCGGGGCATGAGCAACATGGAATTCGCGGACGGCAAGATCCTCGCCAGCGTCAAGGACGGCGTCGGCCGGGTGGTGTTCAACCAGCCCGAGAAGCGCAATGCCATGTCGGTCAACATGTGGGAGGGGATGGGCGCCGCACTCGACCTGTTTGCCGAAGACAGCAACGTGCGCTGCGTCGTCCTGGCCGGCGCCGGCGACAAGGCCTTCGTCTCGGGCGCCGACATCAGCCAGTTCGAGAAGGTGCGCAGCAACGCCGATGCGCAGCAGGAATACGACCGCGTCACCAGCGCCGGCCGGTTGAAGCTGTCGCACTATGCCAAGCCGGTGATCGCGCAGATCCGCGGCTTCTGCATGGGCGGCGGCCTGGGCATCGCGATGTCCACCGACATCCGCATCGCCTCCGACGACAGTCAGTTCGGCATCCCGGCGGCGAAGCTCTCCATCGCCTACGGCTTCGACATGGTGCGTGCCCTGGTCGACCTGGTCGGCCCGGCGCATGCCCACATGATCCTGATGACCGGCGAGCGCTTCGGCGCGAAGGAGGCCGAGCGGATCGGCCTGGTCAACAAGGTCGTCCCGGTCGACCAGCTGGAGGCCGAGGTCGACCGGCTGACCGCGACGCTCGCAAGCAACGCGCCGCTCTCGCTGACCACCAACAAGCAGACGGTGAAGGCGGTGCTGCAGGACGCGGCCGACCGCGACATGGGCAGGATCCGCGCCGCCATGGCCGCCTGCTTCGACAGCGCCGACTACAAGGAAGGCCGCCGCGCCTTCATGGAGAAGCGCAAGCCGGCCTTTACCGGGAGCTGACAGGATCGGCCGGCCCGCCCGGTTGGGGTTTCACCGAGATTCCCGGTGCATGGCGGGCCGCTTGCCCTTAGGATAGGGTAACCGTGACGGGCTCGAAAAGAAGGGCCGCATGGCGAGGCTTTTGGCGGTCCGGCCGCAGCGCGGTCGGGCCTGGACTGGGACGAAGGGTCTGAGACCGGGAATGGATGGGAATATCGAGGCGCCGATCGTTGCGGCATCGTCTACGCGCGATCTTGGGCCTGACCTCGGGCACGACCAGGGGCATGACGCCGCCGGCGCACCGATTTCCCGCATCGTCGCCGAAGTGGCGGCCCGCTTTCCCAATGAGCGCATCAGCCTCGGCGACATGGCCCTGGCCTTCGGCGACCGCGCCTTCGGCCTGCTGATCCTGCTGCTGCTGCTGCCCTCCCTGCTGCCCGGCATGGCCTCGGTCTTCGGCACGCCGGTGCTGATCCTCGGCGTGCAGATGGGGCTCGGCCGCAGCGTGCCGAAGCTGCCGGGCTTCATCGCCCGCCAGAGCATCAAGCGGGAGGACCTGCTGCGGCTCGCAGGCTCCTCTTCCAAATGGCTGCGCAAGGTCGAGCATTTCGTGAAGCCGCGGCCCGGCGTCTTCGTCTCGCCCCTGGGGGACAGGGTGTTCGGCTGGCTGATCGCCTATGTGGCGCTGATGCTGATCCTGCCCGGACCCGGCACCAACGGGCCGCCGGCCTTCGGCGCCATCGTCATGGCGCTCGGGCTGGTCGAGCACGACAACCGCACCACCGCCTGGGGCATCGGCCTGACCATCGGCGGCTGCGCCTTCGCCACGGCGGTGCTCGGCATGGTTTGCTGGCTTGGGATCAAGGCGCTGGGCTGGATGTTCTAGCCCTGTCGGCAGGCATGGCGACACAGCTTCGGCACGCAAGGCCCAAGCGGGCCAAGCCCCCTGCCCTCGGGCCGGCCCGGCTGCTACACCGCATCCATGCGCCGGTGGCCCGCAAGGGCTGAAACGGGAACGCGCGAGGCCGGAGCGATCCGGTCAGGCCGCGGCTGCCCTCGCAACTGTAGGCGGTGAGGTCCTGCCATTCGCCATTGCACCCTGCGGTGCGAGAAGGCGGCAGGACCGCGGGGGTCCCCGGACTCCCCCACCGTGAGCCAGGAGACCGGCCGGCGCAGAGTTGTCTCGCGCGTGCCGGGCGGGGTGCACCGGCGCACCGGATCACAGGCCTTCCGCCTTGGCGGGGTGCCTCCGTCTGCGGGAACGACGCCCGTCGTCCCGGCCCCATTCGGGCCGGGGCTCGTTCGTCAACGCCGCAGGGGGAACCCATCATGCGACGCATCACCCTGGCCCTGGCATGCGGCATCGCCGCATTGCCCTGCCTTGCCCATGCCCAGACCGCCCTGCCCGACACCATCGTCACCGGCACCCGCATCCCGACGCCGCAGGAGCGCGTGCCGGCCGCCGCCACCGTCATCACCCGCCAGGAGATCGAGGAGCGCGGCTACCAGACCCTGGCGGAGGCGCTGACCGCCGTCCCCGGCCTGCGCATCGCGCCGCAGGGCGGGCCGGGACAGCTCACCTCGGCCTTCCTGCGCGGCACCGGCAGCGGCAACGTCCTGGTGCTGATCGACGGCGTCCCGGCCAACGATGTCGGCGCGCCCACCGGCGGCTTCGACTTCGGCCAGGACCTGCTGTTCGACGTCGAGCGGATCGAGGTGGTGCGCGGGCCGCTCTCCTCGCTCTATGGGTCCTCGGCGATCGGCGGCGTGGTCAACCTGATCACCCGCCGCGCCGCGCCGGACCGCGCCTTCCAGCCCTATGGCGAGCTCGCCGGCGGCACCCAGAACACGCTGCGCGGCGGGCTCGGCGCCACCGGCACGGTGGGTGCCTTCGACTACCTGATGTCCGGCTTCTCCCAGTCCACCCGCGGCTCCAACGCCATGGCGCCGCGCTTCGAGGCCAATATCCCCGAGCGCGACGGCTTCCGCGGCGCCACCGGCACCGCGCGGCTGGGCTGGACGCCGCTCGAGGGCACGCGCTTCGAGGCGCTGCTGCGCTGGCGGGAGAACAAATTCGGCCTCGACAACGTCCCCCAGGACGACCCGAACTACAGCGGCCGCGACCGCCGCTGGGCCGGGCAGATCCGCGGCGAGACGAAGCTGCTGGACGGCGCCTGGACCACCGGGATGCGGGTCTTCTCGACCGAGCAGACCCGCCGCTACACCAACCTGCCCGACCAGTTCGATGCCTTCACCCGGGAGGATTCCCGCTTCCGCGGCACCCGCACCGGCCTGGACTGGGGCAATACCGTGCGGCTCCCCACGGCCGGGCCCTTCACCGACGGCGCGCTCGGCTTCGGCGTGACCCATACGCTGGAGGACGCGCGGACGACGCAGTCCTTCCCCTCCGATTTCGGCGACTTCACCAGCAACCTGCGCGCGCAGCAGCACACCACCGCCGGCTGGGCGTCGCTGCAGTACCGGCTGCTCGACCGGCTCGACCTCTCGGGCGGGCTGCGGCAGGACAACGTCACCGGCGTCGAGGGGGCCACCACCTGGAAGCTCGGCGCCGCCCTGGCGCTGCCGGAGCTGAATTCGCGCCTGCGCCTGACCGCCGGCACCGCCTTCCGCGCCCCCTCGCTGTTCGAGCGCTACGGCATCGGCAGCTTCGACGGCTTCCAGGTCTCGACCGGCAATCCCGACCTGAAGCCGGAACGCAGCTTCGGCTGGGAGATCGGCAGCGACACCGACCTGCCCGGCTTCGGCAGGGCTCGCTTCGCCACCGCGAGCTGGACCTTCTTCCAGAGCCGGGTGCGCGACCAGATCATCAACGTCTTCGGCCCGACCGGCAGCACCTATGCCAACATCAACCGCGCCAACATCCATGGCGCGGAGCTGGGGCTGACATTGCGCCCGGCGACCTGGCTGGAGACCACGACGGCCTGGACCATCACCGAGGCCTTCGACGCCGAGACCGACCGCCGCCTGCCGCGCCGGCCCGAGACGGTGGTGAGCCTGACCGCGCGGATCGTGCCGATGCCCAGGGTGGTGGTGGCGCCGACGCTGCTCTTCACCGGCCGCAGCCCGGAAGGCGCCTTCGCCAGCTACGCCAACGACGGCACCGCCTACCCCTACGCCCGCAGCAATCCGGCGGGGACGGTGGTGAACGTCACGGCCAGTTGGCAGGCCTTCGACCAGGCGGCGCTGTTCCTTGAGGCGCGCAACCTCGGCAACAGCCGGTGGGAGCCGGTGAATGGCTTCGTCACCCCGGGTCGGAGCCTGTTGGTCGGCACGCGCTTCGCGCTGTAGCGGCGGAGGCATGGCTGCAGCGGGCGATGCGGCGCGGTAGCCTGCGCCGCATGACCAGCGCCCTCGCCTATCTCCTCGCCGCGCTTGCCGAGATCGCCGGCTGCTTCGCCGCCTGGGCGGTGCTGCGGCAGGGGGCGAGCGCCCTCTGGCTGCTGCCCGGCGCGGCCTCGTTGTTCCTGTTCGCCTGGGCGCTGACCTGGGTGGAGGCGGATGCCGCGGGCCGCGCCTTCGCCGCCTATGGCGGGGTCTACATCGCGGCCTCGCTCGGCTGGCTCTGGGCGGTGGAGGGCCAGGCGCCGAGCGGCTGGGACCTGGCCGGGGCGATGCTCTGCCTGGCCGGGGCCGGCGTCATCCTGGCCGGCGCGGCGCGCGGCTAGGCGCGCGGCGACCGCGCCAGGATGTCGGCCTCGGCCATCGGCCTGGCCGCGACCTCCGCCGCATCGGCGACGCCGAGCGCCAGCAGCAGCATCCGCGCCACCGCCTCGGCATGGCCGGGCGCGGCCTCCCCGCGCAGCACCGAGCGCATGCCCATCAGCCCAGCACCCAGCACCAGGTCGTAGGCGACCTGCGGCGCGGCGACCTGGAACCGGCCGGCCGCGATGCCATCGGCGATGTCGGTGGCGAGGTCGGCCCGCATCGTCTCGCCCAGCGGCGCGGCGATCAGCGCGACGCGGACGATGATCCAGCCCCAGGTCGCATCGGCGGCGGCCTGCCGGATGAACAGCCGCACGGTGCAGGCGACCCGGTCGGCGGGATCGACCAGGCCGCGCAGCATGCGGGTCTCCGCCTGGATCCGGTCGGCAATGACGGCCGCCACGGCGATCAGCAGTTCTTCCTTGGTCTTGAAATAGTTGTAGAATGTGCCGCGCGCCACCCCGGCCTCGGCGATGAAGTCGCCGATCACCGGAGTATCGGGGCCGAGCCGGGCAAAGACGCGCATCGCCGCCTCGACCAGGGCCGTGCGGGTGCGCAGACGCTTGTGCTGGCCGATCTCCGGCCGGGTTGCCATCACGCTGTTGGACCGCCGACCATGGCTGGGAAGACATCGCGTATAGGACAATTCCGCCACGCGGTCGAATTCTGCTTGACGGTTCCGTCAATTTGACGAAATCGTCAATCCGTGGCGCAGGGCTGCGCCATGGCCCGCAACGCCGCCGCCGCCACGGCGCCCCCGCATCGGACGGGGGCACCCACCGGGCGGCCGTGGCGGCGCGGGCGACGGCATCGGGGATGGGAGCACCTGGGGGAATGGCCGGATATCGCGCGGTGACACTACGGTCGCGCCTGGCAGGCGCCGCACTCGGCCTGGCCCTCGCCGCCGGCCCGGCCGCGGCGCAGGACGCCGCCGCGCCGCAGCTTCGCCTCGACCTCACCCCCTATCTGTGGGTCGCCGGCCTCAGCGGCTCGCTGCGCACCCCGCTGCCCGACCGCTCGGGCCAGGAGGTCTCCGCCCGCTTCGGCGACGTGCTGGACAACCTGAACGCCATTCCGCTGATGGGCGCGGCGGAACTCCGCTACGGCCGCTTCGGGGTGACCGCCGACATCCTCGCCATCTCGGTCAAGGCCGACCTCAAGCCGGTCAACGGCCCGCTCTATGCCGGCGGCGACGTCCAGCTCACCCAGGTCATCGGATCGGCGCTCTTCTCCGCGCGGGTGCTGGACACCGGCGTGCACACGCTCGACCTCGGCCTCGGCGTCCGCGCCTTCGGGCTGTCGACCAAATTCTCGCTCGATGCCGGCCTGCTGCCCGGCACCTCGAAGAGCCCCGGCGCGACCTGGGCGGACCCGCTCATCGGCCTGCGCTACCACGTCGCCATCGCGCCGCGCTGGGGCGCGACCCTGGCGGCCGATTTCGGCGCCACCTCCTCGACCCAGCAGACCTGGCAGCTGCTCGGCACCGCCGACTACCAGATCGGCGAATCGACCGTGCTGCGGGCCGGCTACCGGCACCTCTCCTTCTCCTACGGCTCGGTCCCGGTGCATCAGAACATGCATCTCAGCGGGCCGATCGTCGGCGCCACCTTCCGCTTCTGACCGCAGCCTGCAGGGAGAATACGCCATGGACCGCAACAGCGAGACGACGCCCGCCGCCGGCGGCAGGACGCGGCGCGACATGCTGCTCGGCGGCGCCGCCTTCGCCGCCGCGGCGGGGCTCGGCGCCGGCCCGGGCGCCGGCCAGGCCATGGCGCAGCCGGCGAAGCCGGCCCGCCCGCCGCACATCGTCTACATCCTCTCGGACGACCAGGGCTGGAAGGATGTCGGCTTCCAGGGCTCCGACATCCGCACGCCGAACATCGACCGGCTGGCCGAGGGCGGCGCGAAGCTCGGGCAGTTCTACGTCGAGCCGATGTGCACCCCGTCCCGCGCGGCCTTCCTGACCGGGCGCTACCCGATGCGCTACGGGCTGCAGACCGGCGTCATCCCCGCCGGCGCGACCTATGGGCTGGCGCAGGACGAATACCTGCTGCCGCAGGCGCTGAAGGCCGCCGGCTACCGCACCGCCATGGTCGGCAAGTGGCATGTCGGCCACGGCAAGCCCGGGATGTGGCCGCGCCAGCGCGGGTTCGATTCCTTCTACGGCGCCCTGGTCGGCGAGATCGACCACTTCAAGCATTCCTCGCACGGCGTGCGCGACTGGTACCGCGACAACAAGGTGGTCAAGGAAGAAGGCTACGACACCACCCTGTTCGGGCAGGAGGCGGCGAAGATCATCGCCGGCCACGACAAGGCCAGGCCGCTCTTCCTCTATCTGGCCTTCACCGCGCCGCACACGCCCTACCAGGCGCCGAAGGCCTGGCTCGACAAGTATGCCCACATCGCCGACCCGAACCGCCGCGCCTATGCGGCGCAGGTCAGCGCCATGGACGACCAGATCGGCCGCGTCGTCGCCGCGCTGGAGAAGCGGGGCATGCGCGACGACACGCTGATCGTCTTCCACAGCGACAATGGCGGCACGCGCTCGGCCATGTTCACCGGCGACACGCCGGTGAAGGGCGAGATCCCGCCGGACAACGCGCCGCTGCGGAACGGCAAGGGCACCCTGTACGAGGGCGGCACGCGCGCCGCGGCGGTGATGAACTGGCCGGGCCGGATCCCGGCCGGCAAGGTCGACGGGCTGGCGCATGTCGTCGACATGCTGCCGACCCTGGCCGGGCTGGCCGGCGCCCCGCTGGCGAAGTCGAAGCCGCTGGACGGGGTCGACATCTGGCCGCTGGTGACCGGCAAGGCGCCCTCCCCCCCGGACCGAGATCGTCTACAACGTCGAGCCCTTCCGCGCCGCGGTCCGCCAGGGCGACTGGAAGCTGCTGGTCGCCGCCCTGCTGCCGGCGCGGGTCGAGCTGTACGACCTGGCGAAGGACCCGTCGGAGACCACCAACCTCGCCGCCGCCAACCCCGAGATCGTCGCCCGGCTGCAGGCGCGGATCGACGCGCTGGCGCGGGAAGCCGTGCCGCCGCTGCTGCTGAACGAGATGGTGCGCGCCACCTATGGCGCGCCGCCGATCACCCCCGCCCTCGAATTCGCCGAATTCGACTGAACCGGCCGCCTGATGCGTTCCCGGCAGACAGAGAGGCTCCGATGAGGCTCATCCCGATCTGGACACTGGCCGCGGCCCTCCTCCCGCTGGCGGCGGCCATGGCGCAGCAGCCGATCTTCTATCCGTCGAAGGGCCAGTCGGCGGAGAAGCAGGCGCAGGACGAGGCCGCCTGCCGGAGCTGGGCGACGCAGCAGACCGGGATCAACCCGAACGCGCCGGCGGCCCCGCCGCCGAAGCAGGCCGGCGGTCGGGTTCGGGGCGCCGCGGCCGGGGCGACGGCCGCGGCCATCACCGGCAACGATGCCGGGAAGGGCGCCGCCGTCGGTGCCGTCGCCGGTGGCACGGCGCAACGCGGCGCCCGGCGCCAGGGTGCCCGGCAGGCGAGTGCGCAGCAGCAACAGGCCGGCGCGACCCATGCGCGGGCCGTCGGCGCCTGCATGGAAGGCCGCGGCTACGCGGTCCGGTAGGCCGCCGGCGGGGGCGCGGCCTACCGCAGCGCCTCGCCGCGCGCCGCATGCACGTCCAGCCAGCCATGCGCCAGCAGCCCGTCGCGGCGCGACAGCCGCATGAAGTCGAACCAGCGCTCGGTGATCTCGGTGAAGTCGGTCCACCGCGCCGGGTCCAGCTCCCGCCCGAACAGCCCGCTATGGTGGCCGGTGAACTGCACCGCGGCGTGGCGGCCCTCCCGCGCCGGCTCGGGCGGCGGGCTGTTCCAGTGGAAGGCCTGGTTCACCAGCTGCGCCCGGTCGTAGCCGCAGGCCCGCAGATAGGCGAAGATGTCGAAGGACGAGGCCTCCATCGAGACGAAATCCGGCCGCCGCCCATCCGCCAGCACCTGCCGGGCGCATTCCTCGTCCATGCCCTCGATATCGCATTTCAGGTAGCGCGGCACCCCGAAGCGGTCGAACAGCTCGGCCATCGTCACCGTCGGCACGGTGATCTCCTGCACCGCGTGGCCGCCCTTGGCGGCGAAGTCGCGGTAGACGCTGTTCCAGTCGTCCTTCACCGGGTTGACCCAGAAGGAGATGGTCTCGCCGCCGCGCGGGTACAGCGCGCAGGGCACCACGGTCAGCCGCCCGGCCTCGACCTCGGCGGCGAAGCGGGCGGAGACCTCGGCGCAGAAATCCGGCCGCGCCTCCAGCGCCACCACGCGGAATCCCTTCCGCAGATAGAATTCGGTATCCAGGCCATGGTGCAGGCCGAGGTCGTAGACCAGGTCGGGAACGGGGTCGGGGCTCATCCCCCGATTGATACCGCCGGGGCGCCCGCCCGCAAGCGAAAGCGCGTCAGGCGCCGCCCGGCACCCAGACCACGTCGCCCGCGCCGTTGCCGTTCAGCCGGCGCGACAGCACGAACAGGTGGTCGGACAGCCGGTTGAGGTAGCGCACCGCATCCGGGTTGACCGGCTCGGCCGCCGCCAGCGCCACCACCCCGCGCTCCGCCCGCCGCGCCAGGGTCCGCGCCAGATGCGCCGCCGCCGCCGCCGGGCTGCCGCCGGGCAGCACGAAGCTGCGCAGCGGCGGCAGTTCGGCGTTCATCGCGGCGAGTTCCCGTTCCAGCCGCAGGCACTGCGCCGGGGTCACCCGCAGCCTTCCCCAGGCCTCGCCGGGGACGCAGAGATCGGCGCCGAGGTCGAACAGGTCGTTCTGCATGCGCGCCAGCATCGCATCCTCCGCCGGCATCGCCGCGGTCTGCAGCCGCAGCAGGCCGAGCGCGGCATTCGCCTCGTCCACCGCGCCCATCGCCTCGATCCTCAAAGTGTCCTTGCGCACCCGGGTGCCGTCGCCGAGCGAGGTCTCGCCCTCGTCGCCGCCGCGGGTGGTGATGACGTCCAGCCTGACCATGCGCCTGTCCCCTATCGCAGGGAGAAATGGATCGCCGTGCGGATGCTGCCAGGGATCGGCACGCCATCCCGCGTCGCCGGCTTCAATTTCCACCGCAGCACGGCGCGCCGGGCCGAATCGTCCAGCGCTGGATGGCCCGAGCTCTGCGCCACCTCGACCGCCAGCACCGAGCCATCCTCGGCCACGCGGATGACCACGCCGACCACCCCCTGCTCGCCGCGCTGCCGGCTGGCGAAGGGGTATTCCGGCTCGGCGTTGCGCACCCCGGACAACAGGCCGGGCGGCGTCACCCGGCCGGTCGCCTGGCTGCCCCCGGGCGGCACCGGCGCCTGGGGCGCGGCGGCCGGGCCCGGCTGGGCGGCCGCGGCCGCGGGTGGCGGCGCGGCCTGCTGGCGGGCCGGGACCTGACGCGCGGGCTCCGGGCGCGGCGCCGGGGGCGGCATGGGCGGCGGCAGCGGGACCTCCGCCGCCGCCTCTGGCTCCGGCTCGTCGGCCGGAGGCGGCGGCAGGGTCACCGGATCAACGGCCGCGGGGGGCGGCGGTGGCAGGGTCACCGGATTGACGGCCGCGGGGGGCGGCGGCGGCAGCTGCATGGCCAGGACCGGGGCCGGCTCGGCCGGCGGCGCCGGCTGCGGTGGCGCGATCCCGGGCGGTGCCTGCACCGCCTGCGGCGGCGGCGGCGGGGCGGGCGGCGGCGTGG
The DNA here is from genome assembly GCF_042666655.1 of Dankookia sp. GCM10030260. Lineage (NCBI taxonomy): Bacteria > Pseudomonadati > Pseudomonadota > Alphaproteobacteria > Acetobacterales > Roseomonadaceae > Dankookia > Dankookia sp. GCM10030260. Next base: position 1,246,789 of record NZ_JBHTDE010000001.1, on the reverse strand, counting down.
CCGGGCTGGGCGGCGGCGGGGGATCGCGCGGCGCCTCGGGCTCCGGCGGGGCCGCGACCGAAGGCGGCTGGGCGGGGGACGGCGCGCCGGTCACCAGCTCGGCTTCCTGGGACGCGTCCCAGACCACCTCGACGCCCCGTTCGGGCGGCGTCTCGGGTGCCTGGCCGCGCTCCAGCAGCACCAGCACCGCGCCCAGCGCCGCGGCGTGCAGCAGCAGCGACAGCAGCGGCGCCCAGGACGGCAGCGGCCGCGGGGGCCGCAGGACGGCGGCGCGCTCACCCGGGACCGGCGGCATCCGGGCCAGGCGCGCCAGCGCCGTCACAGCACCAGCACACCGTGGTGCTTGGCCTTGCCCTCGGGCTCGACATGGATGGTGATGGTGGCGCCCTCGATCTCCGCCTTCAGCGCCGCCTCGATCCGGTCGCAGATGACATGCGCGTCGTCGACGCTGAGGCTGCCGGGCACCACGAGGTGGAACTCGATGAAGGTCAGCCGGCCGGCATGCCGGGTGCGCAGGTCATGCGCCTCGATCGCCCCCTCGGCGCTGGTCTGCACGGCGCCGCGGATGCGGCCGAGCAGGACGGGCTCCACCGCCTCGTCCATCAGCCCGCCGACCGATTCTCGCATCAGGTACCAGCCGGACCAGAGGATGTTGACCGCGGTCAGCGCGGCGATCAGCGGGTCGAGCCAGAGCCGGCCGGTCAGCGCCACCGCGGCGACCCCGACCAGCACGCCGATCGAGGTGACCACGTCGGCGAAGAGATGCCGCGCATCGGCCAGCAGGGCGGGGGAGCGGGCGCGCCGGCCCTCCTTCCGCAGCAGGATGGCCCAGCCGGCGTTGATGGCGGTGGCCGCGGCCGAGATCAGCAGGCCGACCATCGGATGGTCCGGCGCGCGCGGCGCGACATAGGCGCCCCAGGCCTGGTCGAGGATGGCGAGCGCGGCGACGATGATCAGCGCGCCTTCCAGGACGGCGGAGAAATACTCCGCCTTGGTATGGCCGTAGGGGTGGTTGGCATCGGCCGGCAGGGCGGAATAGTGCACCGCGACCAGCGCCGCGCCGGCGGCGGCGACGTTCACCACGCTTTCCAGCGCATCGGCCAGCAGCGCGACGCTGCCCGTCACCCACCAGGCGCCGAGCTTCAGCGCGAGCACGGCGGCGGCGATCACGACGCTGCCGGCGGCAAGGCGGACGACGCGCGTCATCGGGGCGTGGCGGCGGTTGGGGCAGCCAAGGGGGCGAGGCTCCGTGGGTGGAGGCGGTTCATGCCCCGAGCGGCGCGGCGGGGGCAACCCCCGGCGCGCCGGGACCGGCCGGATCGCGGCGCCCCGTGCCTCGGCGCGGCGGGCGCGGATCGCGTGAAGCACGCGCTTCTGATCTCAAAAAAGAGATGCGCCCCTAAGGCCGTTATGCAAAGGGAATTGATCCGCCGGTGCCAAGGCAATGAATTACCCGGGACATTCGCCAGACAGGCGAGATCACTGCCGAAACATACAAGTCCGAAGCAATATTATATAACCTTAGGTAAGATGGATGGCACTATTTTTCGGGTATTTTTACTGACCACATGCAATCCATGATGGATTTCTTGGCGTTTGGCTCATTCTCATGAATGATCCGGCTGCCACGTGGCTGCCCCATATCGAAACGTTACTTTCTCGTCGAAATTTTCGGCCGAAAACTCCGCTTCGGGGGCGCTTAACCCGGCCCGGCCACCTTGCCGGCGGGATGTGAGCCCCATGCCCCCTGCCTCGCGGCGCTTCACAACAAGTCGCGGGGTGTCTGCCACCAGGCATGGAAGGACTCGCCTTGGCTATCCTCAACGCCAGATCCGTTGCGCTGACCCCGTCTGGCAAGGTCGTCAACTGGCTCACCCCCGCCGCGAAGGGCGGCAGCCTGGCCGGCACCGCCGGCGCCGACATGCTGTCAGCCCCCAACGGGCCGGCGACCTTGGCCGGCGGCGCCGGCGACGACACCTATGCCATCTGGTCCGCCGACGTCACGCTGCGGGAATTGGCGGGCGGCGGCATCGACACGGTGCAGTCCTATGCCGCGGCCTTCGTGCTGCCCGACTTCATCGAGAACCTGCAGCTGATGTGGACCGGCACCGCCGGCCGGGGCAACGCGCTCGCCAACATCATCACGGGCGCTGACGGCGCGCAGACCCTCGATGGCGGCGCCGGGGACGACGTGCTGAGCGGCGGCGCCGGGGCCGATACCTTCGTCGTCCGGCGCGGCAACGGCAGCGAGGTCATCACCGATTTCCAGCCCGGCACCGACAGGATCCTGCTGCAGGACCATGCGCTGCACAGCTTCGCCACGCTGCAGCCGGCGCTGCGCCAGACCGGCGCCGACACGGTGCTGACGCTTGGCAACGAGAGTTTGGTGCTGCGCAACACCCAGGCGGCGACGCTCTCGGCGCGGGATTTCCAGCTGCCCGCCGACCCCACGCATGCCGGCATGCGGGTCACTTTCAACGAGGATTTCAACAGCCTCAGCGCCTCGGCCAATGGCCGCGGCACCACCTGGAAGACCACGCTGAAGATCGTCGACCAGCTCCGCACCCTGACGACCAACGGCGAAGCCCAGTACTACTCGGATGCCTCGGTCGGGGTGAATCCGTTCAAGGTTTCGGGCGGCATCCTCGATATCACCGCCGCCCCGGGCAGCAACCCGCTGAAGCTGGCCTACAACTCCGGCGCCCTGACCACCGCGCAGTCCTTCGCCCAGCAATACGGGTTCTTCGAGGTGCGGGCCGACCTGCCCTCCGGCCAGGGCTTCTGGCCGGCCTTCTGGCTGCTGCCGACCGATGGCAGCTGGCCGCCCGAGATCGATATCTTCGAGGTGCTCGGCCAGGACCCGACCACCGCCTATTTCAGCCTGCATACCACGACCGGGCCCACCACCACGGCCAAGGTCAGCCTGCTGCCGGACCTGTCCGCCGGCTTCCACACCTATGGGCTCGACTGGCAGGCGGACCGGATCCGCTGGTACGTCGACGGCAACCAGGTCGCCGAGGCGGCGACGCCCGCCGACATGCACCGGCCGATGTACATGCTGCTGAACCTGGCGGTCGGCGATGCCGGCAGCTGGCCCGGCAAATACGATCCCGGCATGCCGACGGGGCATCTGCTGGTGGACTATGTCCGGGTCTGGCAGAACGGCGCCACGCAACCGCCGCCGGTCGACCGCACCGTCCGCGGCCCGGCCGATGTCGCGGCCGCCGGCGGCAGCTATTCGCTGCGGCCCGATGGCGTCAGCGACCTGTATGATTTCGGCAAGGCACGGTCCGGCATCCAGCTCGACGCCAGCGGCCTTTCCGCCCAGCTCGCCCATACCGTCTGGGGCAGCGCCCACGCCGACCACGTGACGGCCGGCGCCGGCACGCTCAACCTCTCCGCCGGCGCCGGCGACGATACCTTCGTCTTCGGCCCCGGCACCTCCCGCGTCATGGGCGGCGCCGGCAACGATACCTTCGTGCTCCGCAAGGGCGCCATCGCCACCGGCGACCAGATCATCGACTTCCAGCGCAGCCTGCCCGGCGGCGGGGAGCACGACCTGCTCCGGCTCGAGGGCTTTTCCGCCGCCGCGCAGCTCAACCACAAGGGCGGCAGCGGCGCGGTGCAGTACTACACGGTGACGGATGGCGGCTACGTGTCGCCGGTCATCACCCTCACCGTCACCAACGCCACCACCCCGCTCACCCAGGCCGACTATGCCTTCACCGGCTGAGCCGGGTCAGATCGCCGGCGCGTCCAGCACCTCGAAGACCGCGCCGCCGTAGTCGGCCTCCACCGGGATGGTCAGGCGCCAGCCCTGCTCCGCCTGCACCATCTCCGGCATCACCGTCACCACCCGGGCCTGGCGCGTCGCCGCCAGCGCCTCGGCCACCGTGGCCCAGCGGCCGAGCTTCTCCAGGTTCTTCCGGGTCGGGAAGACCAGGCGGCGCTGGCCGGCATTGGCCTCCCGGATCGCCTGCGCCGGGGTGATCCAGACGCTGTCCTCGGTCTCGTGCCCGTCATGCACCGCCAGCTGGTCGGGCGGCGCGGCGGCAAGGAAGAACTGCGTGTCGAACCGCTTGCTGCGGGACAGCGGCGTCACCCAGTGGGCGAAATGCACCATGCCGTCGATGGCGGGCTCCAGCCGTTCCTCCGCCAGCATGGCGCTCAGCGGCTGTTCGCCCTTCGCCACGCGGGCACGGTGCAGCGCCTCGATCCCCAGCAGCTGCGTCGCGCTGATCAGGTCGGGCTCCCCGCGCGGCCGGGCCAGCAGCACGCCGCACTCCTCGAAGGTCTCGCGGATGCCGGCGATGCGGAAGCCGTCCAGCGGGTCCGCCCCGCCCAGCGCCTGGTCGTCCGCCTCCACCCGGCCGCCCGGGAAGACCAGCGCGCCGCCGGCGAATTCAATGGCGCGGTGGCGCACCACCATGAACACCTCGATCCCCTCCGCGCCGTCCCGCAGCAGCAGGACCGTCGCGGCGGGCCGCGCGGGAACAGGATCGGCCGGCCGCTTCGTCTCGCTCATCGCCTTCACTCCAGCCGCAGGCCGAGGCCGCGGATCAGCGGCGTCCAGCGGGCGATCTCGGCCTGGATGAAGGCGCCGAATTGCTCCGGCGTGCCGCCCACCACGTCGGCCGCCTGGCGGTCCCGCACGCTGGCCGCCACCGCGGGGTCCGCCATGATGGCGTTGCAGATGCGGTTGGCCGCGGCCACCACCGCCGGGTCCATCCCGGCCGGGCCGAGGATGCCGTTCCAGACCAGCGCCTCGAACCCCGGCAAGGTCGCCGCCAGCGGCGGCACGCCCGGCAGCAGCGCCACCGGCCCCTTCGAGGAGACGGCGAGCGCCTTCACCTTGCCCTCGCGGATGAAGGGCAGCGCGGTGGAGACGGTCATGAAGGTCGACAGCGTCTCGGCCGAGAGCATGCTGCGCGCCACCTCCGCCCCGCTGCGATAGGGCACCGGCGTCATCTTCAGGCCGAGGTCGCGGATCATCAGCTCCTGCGCCAGATGGCCGGAATAGCCGATGCCGGGATGCGCATAGGCCATGTCGGGATGGGCGCGGGCATAGGCGACGAATCCGGCCATGTCCTGCACCGGCAGGGAGGCCGGGACGACCAGGACCAGCGGCAGGTTCACCAGGTGGCAGATCGGGGTGAAGGCGGTGGCGGGGTCGTAGGGGACGCTCGGCTGCAGCTCCCGCGCGATGGCGTTGGCGCCGAGATCGGCCAGCATCAGCGTGGTGCCGTCGGGCTTGGCCTGGGCGACGAAGGCCCCAGCGATGGTGCCGCCGGCGCCGCCGCGATTCTCCACCACCATGGCCTGGCCGTTGGCCAGCGGGGCGAAGGCATTGGCGACGGTGCGGGCCAGCGTGTCGGACGCCCCGCCGGCGCCGAAGGGGACCACCAGGCGGACGGTGCGGTCGGGCCAGGCGGCCTGGGCGCGCGCCAGGCGCGGGACGGCCATGGCCGCCGCCAGCAGGCCGAGGTCTCTTCGGTTCATCATGCGGCGCGTTCCCACTCCCCGTTGCGGCAAACTGCCGCCGGGCGGGGCCCCTGGCAACGGGGGGAAGCGCTAAGGAGCGCTGCCGCTCCGCGCCACTCCGCCAAAGGCCGAAGGGCCGCTGGACAGCTTGAGTCAGCGGTTTTGGAATTGAGGGGCGTAAAGCCTGAAATCGGGCTGAAGAAAGTTGAGGCGGTGGAGGGGGCGGCAGGCGCAAAGGCCGGGACGGGCTGGGGTTCGGCCGCGACGGTTTTTGGATTTTCCGAATTGAGCGCTTGATGCCGGGGGGCGATGCGGACGGCGCGGCGATGCAGCGCGGCGGCCCAATCCGCCAGGGCGCGGAGCGCGGGCGGCGCCGCCGCCTCCCCTGCCGCCCGGTGCAGGCGGGACCAGACGCCGGCGCGGGCCCAGCGGTGGAAATGCCGGTAGACGGTCGGCCAGAACGGGCCCTGCCCGCCGGCCGGCACCCAGGGGACGCCATGCGCGGCGACGCCGAGGATGCAGTTCAGCCGGTGGCGCAAGGCGGGGTGGCGGCTGCGCGGGAGGAGCGGTGCGAGGGCGGCCCATTCGGGGTCGGAGAGCGGGGCCCAGGGGCGGGTGGCAGTCTCCGGACCATGCCCCGGCTGCGCCGCGCCGGGCCGCGGCGACAGGGTTGCAGATGCAGGGGGAGAATGGGTCATGCGCCGGCCTCCAAACCAAACGGAGCATGTTTTACAGGAAAATAGTCCTTTCGCAAGCGAAAAATGAGGCTCGCCGCGTCACCGCGATCCGCTCGCCCGGACCCGGCCCCGATCGGACCTTCGCCGCTGCGGGAGGGAAACCGGGGCCTACGCGAAAGCGGCCGCGTAGGTCTGGCGGTCCGCCCGCCATGCGACCGGCCACGACAGGATTCCTGACCCCGAACGACAGATCCGCATGTCTGACACCCGCCGAGCGGCATATCGTATATCCACGATGACATCTCTCGGAACCGTGAGGTATCCTCATGCGGTGAGTTTTGCGATATCAGAACAAATTGGCGGCGAAGGTGCCGCAGGACGCTCAGCCGCATGGCACCCAGGCGGGTTGTCCTTCCCGCCAGGACACCCGCTGCCGCACGGCCTTTTCGGCCAGGACCAGGCCGGTCTCGCGCCGCACCTCGAGGGGGTGAGCCTGGGGCGCGGCCACATCCCGGTCGAGCCCGGACGCATCCTCGCGCACGTCGCCTTTTCGCAGGGGGGCAGCACGGCCTCGCCTGTCCCGCCACCGGGGCCAGGGTCCGACCGGTGAACCGTGCTTACCCTTCCGAGGGGGCGGAGACCTCGCCGTGCCGCGGTCGGGACCGTGCCCGCCCGCCGCGGTTGCGCTTCACGGCGCTGCTGCTCGGCCTGGTGCTCGCGGGGCTGCTGCCCGCACTCGCCTTCGGCGGCCTCGCGGCCTGGGAGGCGTTGGAAGGACGCCAGGCGGCGGTCGAGAACGGGCTGCGCTTCACGGCGCAGAGCCTCTCGCTCGCGCTCGACCGGGAGATCGACCGCCCCTCGGCATCGTCCGCGGGCTCGCCGCCGCCGAAGCCCTCGACGGGCCGGCGCCCGACCTCGCGCGCTTCGAGGCACAGGCCCGCCGTGTCACGGCGACGTTCGGCACCTCCGCCCTGCTGCTGGACCCCGACTCGCTCCGCGCGGTCGTCGACACCGCGCTCCCGCCCGGGATGCCGGCCGGGGGCTCGGCCGCGGCCAGGTTCCGGTCGGCGGCGGAGACGAGGCGACCCGTCGTGACCGACCTCGTGGCCGGCGCCGCGGCGGGCCGGCCCCTGGTCGGCGTTGCCGTGCCCGTGCTGCGCGGCGACCGCATCCCCTTCATCCTCGCGGTTCAGCTCGAGCCCGAGGTGTTCCGCCGCCTCCTCGTTGCGCAGAACCTGCCGGCGGGTTCCTTCGCCGCGGTGACGGATGGTCGCGGCGTGGTGGTCGCGCGCTCGGATGCGCTGCACTCCCAACGCTTCGGGCAGACCATCCCGGAGGAGAACCGCCGCCGGCTGGCTGCCGCGCCTTCGGGCCTCTACCGTGCCGCCGCGCTCGACGGCGCGGAGCAGGTGTTCGGCTTCCACCGGCTCGACACCGCACCCGGCTGGACGGTCGTCGCGGCGCACCCTGCCGCCAGCTTCGACGCCGCCTGGCGCGCCGCGGCCCTCGCGCTCGGCACCGGCGCCCTTTTCGCGCTGACGCTCGGCGGCACCCTGGCGATCCTTGCCGCGCGCGGCGTGCTGGTGCCGGTCCGCCGCCTAGAAGTCTATGCGCGCAGGCTCGCCGAGGGCGGCGGGCCCTCGCCGGCCGGGTCCGCTGCGGCGATCCCGCCCGCCCATGTGGCGGAGCTGGAGGCGCTGCGGCAGGGCTTCGCCGCCGCGGAAGCCGCGCTCGTCGCGCGCGAAGCGACGCTCGCGGAGGGAAGCGAGCGGCTGCGCCTCGCGCTCGACGCCGCCGACCTCGGCACCTGGCGGTGGGAGGTGGCGGCGGGCACGGACGTGGTCATCTGGGACGCGCGCTGCAGGGCGCTGTTCGGCCTGCCGCCCGACGCCGCCGTAAACTACGCCACCTGGGCCGCGACGCTGCTGGACGAGGACCGCGCCGCGGCGGAGGCGGCCGTCGCCCGCGCCCTCGACCCGGCCGAGCCCGAGGATGGGCTCGCCCTCGACTACCGCGTGCGGTGCCCGGACGGGGCGGTGCGCTGGCTGGCGTCGACCGGCCGCACCATCTTCGTCCCGGATCCTGCCGCGCCGGCCGGCCGCCGACCGGTGCGTATCCTAGGCATCATCCGGGACTGCACCGCGGCGCGCGAGGCTGTGGCGGCGCTTGCGCGCAGCAACGAGGAGGCCCTCGCCGCGGCGGAGCGCGTGCAGCTCGCGCTGGCCGCCGGGGCCATCGTCGGCACCTGGGACTGGGACCTGGTCGCCGACCGGGTCACGGTGGACGAGCGCTTCGCCGAGCATTTCGGGATCGACCCCGCCCTCGGCCGCTCCGGCCTCCCGCTGGAGCAGGTCCTTGCCACCGTCCATCCGGCGGACCTCCCCGGGCTGCGCGCCGCGATCGACGAAAGCCTGGCGCGGGGCGGTCCCTACCGGCACGAGTACCGCGTGCGCAGCCGCGACGGCGCCTATCGCCGGATCGAGGCGAACGGGCGCGTGGACCTCGGCCCCGACGGTGCGCCGGTGCGGTTCCCGGGCATCCTGCTCGACGTCGAGGCACGGCGCGCGCTGGAGGCGGACCGGGACCGCTCGGCCGCGCTGCTGCGCGCCTTCGTCGCGGCCGTGCCGGGCGTGGTCTACGCCAAGGACCGCGACGGCCGGATGCTGGTGGCGAACGCGGGCACCGCGGCGCTGGTCGGCAAGCCGCTCGAGGCGATCCTCGGCCGGACGGACGCCGAGATCCTCGACGACCCCGCCCAGGCCGCCATCGTCATGGCGAATGACCACCGGATCATGGCGGGCGGGACCGCCGAGCAGTTCGAGGAGGCGGTGAGCATGCCGGACGGCAGGCCGGCCGTGTGGCTGTCCACCAAGGCGCCGTTCCGGAACGACTCCGGCGCGGTGGTGGGCCTGGTCGGGGCGTCGCTCGACATCACCGAGCGCAAGCGAACGGAGGAGCGCCTGCGGCTGATGGTCCACGAGTTGAACCACCGCGTGAAGAACACGCTGGTCACCGTGCAGTCCATCGCGGCGCAGAGCCTGCGCGGCGCCGACCCGGCGGTTCGTCGCAGGCTGCAAGCACGGCTGCTGGCGCTTGCCGCCGCCCACGACGTGCTGACGCGCGAAGCCTGGACGGGGGCGGACGTGGACGAGGTGGTGGCCGGCGTGCTCGCCCCGCATGGCGGGTGCGGCCGCGGGCGCTTCCGGGTCTCGGGCCCGCCGTTGCGGCTGGTGCCGCGTGCGGCCGTGGCGCTGTCCATGGCGCTGCACGAACTGGCCACGAACGCGCTGAAGTATGGCGCCCTCTCGGTCCCGGCCGGCCATGTCGAGGTTCACTGGGAGGTCGCGCCGCGGCCCACGCCGCGCTTTCGCCTGACATGGCGGGAGCGGGGCGGCCCGCCGGTGGTGCCGCCCGCCGTCCGGGGTTTCGGCACCAAGCTGGTGGAGCGGGGCCTCGCGCATGACCTCGGCGGGACGGCGTGGATCGACTTCGTCCCGGAAGGCGTCACGGGCCGCGTCGAGGCGCCGCTGGCCGGTATCGTGGCACCGGCGGAGGTAGTGCCACTGCTCCGCCTGGGCTGAATGGGGGAGGATCCGCTGGGCGCGTCGCGCGCTGGAGCCTGGCCGGACGAAGTCCCCGACCGCTGCACCGCGGGACGGTCCTCGGCCCCTGCGCTTGGAGCGGGAGCCCAAGCTCCGCTTCGCGCCCGAAGCGGGCGGCCGCGGTGCCTTCGCGCCGGAACTGGCGCCGGAGGTTGCGCACGCCGCAGAGGCCGACGTTCGCCTCGTGAACCCGCCGGATCGCGGCGCAGAACGCGGCGTCACGGCGGCGCCGGGCCGAGCCCTTGGCTGGATCCATCCGAACGGCAGCACGGGCATGCCAGGTCGACGGGGCGATCCGCAGCACCCTGCAGATCGGCTCGCCCCCGTAGGCTGCGCGGTGATCGTCGATGAACGCGATCATGGCTTCGATCGGCGGTCGAGCTCCGCCACCGCGAAATACGCCGATGCCTTGCGCGGGATCTCGTTGGCCTGCCGCAGATCGCGGACCTCGCGCTCCTGCGTTCTGATCCGCCTGCGATCCCCGCTCGTCAGGCCAGGCCGCTGCCTTTCGTCGCGCCCGGTCTGGCGGACCCGCTTCCTGGGCATCTCGGTCGTGCAGCCGATCCTGCCCGCGGTTGACCCGATCGCCGCCCAGCGCGACGCATGGTCGCCGCCATGACCCAGCACTGTCCGGACCGCCCGCTGCCGTGCCTCAGGCGAACATCGGTTCGACGTCTTCTTTGGCGTTGTCCCATCCTCTCAACGGTTGGGGCCTCCGGCAAACCCGGGGCGGTCCGAAGGCGAGTGCGTGGTCCATCGCGGTCGCGGTCGAGCAAGGCGGCGCCCTCAGTCAGCGTCGTCGCTGCCAGGGCCTCCGGCCGCGCGAGGAGATCCTCCTGCCCAACGCGACGCCGCGCCATAACCGCGCCCGACCGCGGTGTCGCACCGCGTGACACCTCTTCGACAAATCAATCTGTCCTGGGGAAGAACTAGTTTCTAAATCGCATGAATCCCGCTCGAGGGAACAAGTTTGCTTTCCTCGCCCTGCAAATATTGAGCGATTACAACCCCAGATACAAAAAAACTTTTACCATTCAATCTAGAGGCTGGACGACGGTTGGAAAGTTCGCTTAGACATATAGAGGATGTGTTTGTGAATGAGAGACTTTCAGAGGTGCCGCTGACCCGCTCGCCCCCGCAGACTTCCTCCGGTCCTGTCAGCGCCTCGGCCGAGGTTCAGCTCTGCGTCATGGTCCCGCCAGCTGTGCGGAGCAAGGTACGTGCCGCCGCCAAAGCACGCGGCCTCACCTTGCGAGCGTTGGTGCTGAGCGCGTTGCGCGATGCCGGGGTGCTGGAAGGGCTCAGCGAGGTGGAGTTCGCCGACCGCCGCGCCTCCCTTGCCGCCGCGAAGGCGCGGTTATGGCGGGAGCATACCGCGGCGGCAACCGACGCCCCTGATGCCTCGCAGCCTGCCTTGCCAAGATCCGGAGACGGCAGCGCCTAATGCTCGGCCGAGACGACCGATCCGCCCCACACGCACTGCAGTGCCTCGGTCCGAGCCAGAGAAACCGAAGACTTCACTCGAGGGGCATGGATTGGAGCTTGGATGGCGGCAACCTCCGTCGTGGCCTCAAGATCCGGCTCGAAGCGTCCGCACGTATCGCGACCTGGGCAGCCATGCGGCATCGTTGTATCCTCGCCGCAGCGGCGCCATCGCCTTGACCGTTTCGGGCAATGCGTCAGTTCCCGACGACCCTACCATAGGGTGTGACCGCGAGCCTATCCATGTCCCCGGCAGCATCCAGCCGCATGGGCACCTGCTCGCCTTCGCCGGTGACGGTCTCGCACTCATCCATGCCAGTGCCGGTGCGGGAACTGTGCTCCCCGGCGGGATTGCCGCCGCATTCGGTCAGCCGATCGCGCACATCTTCGCCGACCTGCCGCATGAGCACCTTTGCGAAGGAATGCGGGGCCTGCCGGAGACAGGTCCGCTGCAGCTTGGCCGCTTCCGTGCGGCATCCGGCGCGGCTTTCCAGGCGATCGGTCATCGCTCGCTCGACGGACACGCCGTCTTGGAACTCGAGTCGGAGTTCAAGGATGACGGGCCGGCGCCGCGATCGACACTTGAAGCGCTTTACCCCGGTGTGCGGGAAGCATTCGCGCGGCTCGGGCGCGCCACCTCGTTGGAGGCGTTGGCCGCCACCGCAGCCTCCGCGGTGAGACGCATCACTGGTTTTGACCGGGTGCTTGTTTATCGCTTCGAGGAGAACTGGGATGGCACCGTGCTCGCCGAGGATGGCAACGGGCGCTTGCCTTCCTACCTCGGTCTGCGCTTTCCCGCCTCCGACATCCCGGCACAGGCCCGGCGGCTCTACGAGATCAACTCGCAGCGCCTGATTGCGGACGTAGACTACACGCCGGTGCCGATCCTGTCGGCACGACCCGGGCCGCCGCTCGACCTCACCTATGCCGGTCTGCGTAGTGTCTCACCTGTTCACCTCCAATACATGCGCAACATGGGCACGCCGGCATCCATGTCGGTCTCCATCCTGCGCGGCGACGGCCAGCTGTGGGGGCTGGTATCCTGCCATCACGCCGAACCACGCCGGGTTTCCTTCGCGGCCCGGAACGCCTGCGACATGTTGGCGCAGATGCTGGCCGTCCGCGTCGCTTCGCGCGAGGAGATGGCCTTTGCTGAAGCGCGCGCGCGGCTGAAGAGCCTTGAGGGGCGCCTTCTCGCGCGGATGGCGGCGGCGCCCGCAAGCCTCGCGGATGGTCTCCTCGCCGTGCCATCGGACTTGCTTGAGTTGACCGGGGCGGCCGGGGCGGCGGTCCTCACCGAGGGCGGTTGCGCTCTGGCTGGCCGTACGCCTCCAGAAGCCGAGGTGCGGCGCATTGCAGGTTGGCTGGCAAAGCGCGGCGAGGACGAGGTATTCGAAACCTGCTCCCTGGCGTCGCTGCTGCCCGAAGCCAGCCCCTTCGCAGACACCGCAAGTGGGCTGCTGGCCGTGTCGATCTCCAAGCTGCACCCCAGCTACCTGCTCTGGTTCCGACCCGAGGTGGTCCGCACGGTCGCTTGGGGCGGCGACCCTCGCAAGCCGGCAGAGCCGGCTCCGGACCGGCTGCATCCGCGCCGATCCTTTGCCGCTTGGGTGGAGACCGTGCGGCTGCGTTCTGCTGCCTGGAGCACGGCCGAGATAGAGTCCGCGCGTGACCTGCGCACCGCGGTCGTCGGCGTCGTGCTGCGCGCGGCCGAAGAGCGGGCCGAGCTCAGCGGCCGCTTGGAGCGGGTGAACAAGGAACTGGCCGCGTTCTCATACTCGGTCTCGCATGACCTCCGTGCGCCCTTCCGCCACATTGTCGGCTTCGCCGAGTTGCTACGGGAACACGAGGGAGTCTCGCTCAGCGAACGAGGCCGGCGATATGTCGCCACCATCGCCGCGGCAGCGGAAACTGCGGGCCGCCTGGTGGATGCGCTGCTGAACTTCTCGCAGATGGGCCGTACGGCGCTGGTCCCGATCGAGTTCGATCCAGCCGTGGTGGTGGCCGAGGTGCGACGGGCGCTGGAGCCGGAGCAGGCGGGGCGGAGGATCGAATGGCGGGTCGGGCCGATGCCGATGGTGCAGGCCGACCCCACCATGTTGAAGCAAGTATTCCAGAACCTTCTGTCAAACGCGGTCAAGTACACCCGGGACCGATCCCCTGCAGTAATCGAAGTCAGCGGCGAAATGTCAGGCGGCGAGGTCGTCATCCGCGTGCGCGACAACGGCGTCGGCTTCGACATGGCATATGCCCACAAGCTGTTCGGCGTGTTCCAGCGCCTACATCGCGCGGAGGAGTTCGAGGGCGTCGGGATTGGCCTTGCCAACGCGCAGCGCATCGTCGAGCGCCATGGTGGCCGGATCTGGGCCAAGGCCGAGCCTGGCAAGGGCGCGACCTTCCATTTCACACTGCCGCGGCAAGAGGCGCCGACGGAGGAGGCGAATTGACATGGCGCAGTTGAGGCCTGTTTTGCTGGTTGAGGATAATCCGAATGACGTGGAGCTTACGCTAGCGGCACTGGAGAAAAGTCGACTGGCCAACCCGGTCGTGGTGGCGCGTGACGGGGTGGAGGCGCTGGACCACCTGTTCCGGCGCAGCAACGCGGAGCCGGAATGCGCTGGCACGGTGCTTCTCCCCGCAGTGGTGCTGCTCGACATCAAGCTGCCTCTGGTGGATGGGCTAGAGGTGCTGGAGCGCATCAAGGGAGACCCGCTGACCAGGCATGTGCCCGTGGTCATGCTCACCTCGTCGCGCGAGGAGCAGGACCTCATCCGCAGCTACGGCCTCGGCGTCAACGCCTTCGTGGTGAAGCCCGTGGGCCACCGCGATTTCTTCGAAGCCATCCGGGACATCGGGGCCTTCTGGGCCGTGCTCAACGAGCCGCACCCTGATCCGGACGGGGCCGTCTCGGGGTTGGGCGTTGGCGCCAACCTGTGAAATTTCCTTGCACCTCGCCGTCGCCCGAGGACCGCTGCCATATCCTGCATCTCGAGGATAACCCAGTCGACGCCGACTTGATCGATGCGTACCTTGCGCGCATGGGCTTCTCCTACACCGTCCATGTCGTGGCGACGCGAGGCGCCTACGTCGCCGCACTGGCGAAAGGCGTCTTCGATCTAATCCTGGCCGACTTCGAGCTGCCCGATTTTGACGGTTTCACGGCTTTGACGCTCGCGCGCGAACTGGCACCCAACACGCCCTTTATCTTCGTCTCAGGCACCTTGGGCGAGGAGACAGCAGTCAAGGCGGTCAAAGGCGGTGCTACTGACTACGTGGTCAAGCAACGCCTGGCGCGGCTGCCGGTCGCCGTTGAACGCGCCGTCATCGAAGCGCGGGCTCGAGTCGAGCACCGCGAGTCACGGGTGGCGCTGCACAAAAGTGAGCAGCGGTACCGCATGCTGTTCGAGGCGATCGACGAAGGCTTTTGCATCGTCGAGGTACTTTTCGGCGCAGATGGGCGCGCCTATGACTACCGCTTCCTCGAGATCAATCCCGCCTTCGAGCGCCTGACTGGAATGCGCCAGGCTGCGGGCAAGACGATGCGCGAATTCGCGCCGGCGCATGAGGATCATTGGTTCGAGATCTACGGCCGTGTCGCGCTCAACGGCGAATCGGTCCGCTTCGAGAACCGTGCCGCTAATCTCGACGGACGATGGTACGACGTTTATGCCTTCCGCGTCGGCGAGCCCGAGCAACGGCACGTCGCAATCCTCTTCAATGATATCACGAAGCGAAAGGCCGCCGAGGAACGGCAGGCCTTGCTTTCGCGCGAGGTTGACCACCGAGCGAAGAACGCGCTGGCCGTGGTGCAGTCGATGCTGCGGCTGACCCGCGCGGCGGATATGTCGGACTACATCCGGACGGTCGAGGGTCGGGTCGCCGCACTGGCGCGAGCGCAGACGCTGCTGGCGCAGAGACGCTGGGCGCGCACGGATCTGGGCACCTTGTTGAAAGGGGAACTCATGCCCTTTCTCGACATGGGTCAGACGCGCGCGGCGTTGGACGGGCCAGAGGTCTTGCTGCCAGCGAGTGCGGTTCAGCCACTGGCCATGGCCGTGCACGAGCTGGGCACCAATGCGGTGAAGTACGGCGCGCTGTCATTGGCGGCCGGTCGCGTTTCCGTAATGTGGTGTGTCGAGCAGGAGCTCGATGCGCCGCTATTGCTGCGACTGCGCTGGACGGAAGAGGGCGGACCGCCTGTCACCGATGCGCCGACGCGGCACGGGTTCGGACAGCGAGTTTTGGACGGCACCGTACGCGTGCAACTCGGCGGCAAGGTGTCGCTCACCTGGGCGGTGACGGGCCTGGTCTGCGAGATCGCATTTTCACTCGGAGCGCCGACCGACCAAGCCGGCTCTGCGGCAGACGTCGCATCGAGAATCCGTAGCGTCGACACTCCGTGCATTTGATCCGGAAGGTTGATGCAAGGGCGGCCGCGTTGCAGGGATCGGCGGGACGAACGCAACAAGTCCACGCCGTCTGGGTTCGGCCGATACGGACGGAGATCGGGTGTCCCAAGTCCAACATACGCTTCGGAGCATGGATGACGACGTCCACCTCGGTCGCTGGTCCGTGCAGCAGCGCTGCCCGTCATCGATCACCGGCATTGTCACGTCGTTCGATGACCGGACGAGTTTGACCGCACGGCGCGGTTTGCCTGACCTCACGGTGTCAGCTGGGCACACGTCGCCTGCCGCCAGATCTGGAAAGCCTTGTGGCGCGAGCGGCGGTGCTGGTCGGCGGTCACCAAGTGACGCCGTGGACGGAAGTGGCCCTGAATCATCGCGTTCGCCGAGGAGGCACCGCGGGCCTTGCACGAGTGCCTTGACGCGTTGCATCCGGCGTTCTCGACGGCGCGTCGGCCCATGCGGCTTCTCGGCACGATTGTTCGGGTGACGGCTCGCCCGATGTCGCATGTCGGGCAGGACCTCGCGCTGTGCAACGCCGTAGCTGCGGAGCCCCTCCGCGACGATCTTGCAGGGGCTTGTACTTGAGGCCGGCCAGCAGGCGTCTGAGGCAGCGCTTGGCGGCTGCGATACTGCGGCGCTCCTGGACGAGGATGTCGAGCACGACACTGTGCTGATCCGCCGCACGCCAGGGGTAAAAAAGCTGGCCGTTGACCCTGGGCTCCGGCGGCCTCCCGCCAGGGTGGCCCAGCGACCTCACCCCGGGCAGAGCCGGAGCACGTGACAATGCCCGCGCGCGTGCTGACCGGCAGGGATGCCGACGACGGCTTGCAGGTCGGCCCCTTGCTCGACCCGATGGATGGGCCGGTGGCGTCCTTCACCGGCGACGGCGCCTTCGACCGGGACGATGCCGACGCCGAAGTCGCGGCGCGCCATCCCGGTGCGGCCGTGGTCGCGCCGCCGCGCGCGAACGCGGTGCCGGGCGAGCCCGCGGAGACCGCGCCGACGCAGCGCGACGCCCGCCTGCGACATATCGCCGAGCGCTGCCGGATGGGCTCGCAGCGGGCATCGGGGCATGGCCGGCGCGCCCTGGCGGAGGCCGATATCGCGCGTCGGAAGCGCGTCATCGGTGATGGAAGGCGCTTCCAGACGGACGGGCGGCAAAGGGCCGAGGTGGCCATCGCCGCCAGCGTGCCGAACCGAATGCTGGACCTGGGACGCCTGGAGTAGGTTCGGACCGCATGACCCGGAACGCGGGCTGGGCTCCATGCGTCCGATCCGCCGTTCCGTGCAACCGAGTGGCGTCGCAAAAGACCTTGCCATGGCTACCATCAGCATGCCCCCTCCCCCTGGCCGTAGATCGATCTGCAAGCACGCCCTAGACTGGACCAATGGGAGAGGGAACCATCGCCATGCCGCGCGAAATCCTGTTCAACGCCTTCGCCATGAACACGGTCGGGCATCTCTCTCCCGGGCAATGGCGCAATCCGCGCGACCGCAGCGGCGCCTACAATCGGCTGCGCACCTGGACCGACCTGGCCGTCACGCTGGAACGCGGACTGTTCGACGGGTTGTTCATTGCCGATGTGATCGGCGTGTACGACGTCTATGGCAGCGGCCCCGCCGGCGCGTTACGCAACGCGGCGCAATTGCCGATCAACGACCCGATGATGCTGGTCAGCGCCATGGCCCATGTCACGCGGCACCTGGGCTTCGGCGTGACGGCGAACCTGACCTGGACCTCGCCCTTCCTTCTCGCGCGCGCCTTCTCCACGCTGGATCACCTGACCGAGGGCCGCATCGGCTGGAACATCGTCACCGGCTACCTGGACAGCGGCGCCCGCGCGCATGGCCTCACCGGCCTGATCGCGCATGACGACCGCTACGCCATGGCCGAGGAGTACATGGAGGTCTGCTACAAGCTGTGGGAGGGCAGCTGGGAGGATGGCGCCGCGGTGCGTGACCCGGCCACCGGCGTCTTCGCCGACCCGGCGCGCGTGCACACGATCAAGCACGAGGGCAAGCACTACCGGCTGGACGCGATCCATTCCTGCGAACCCTCGCCGCAGCGCACGCCCTTGCTGTACCAGGCCGGCACCAGCGCCGCGGGGCGGGGCTTCGCGGCGAGGCACGCGGAGTGCGTCTTCGTCTCCGGCCCGAACGCCGAGGTGATCCAGCGCCGCACGCAGGAACTGCGCGCCGCCGTGGCCGAGGCCGGGCGCGATCCCGCCGGCCTCAAGGTGTTCAGCCTGCTGACCGTGATGGTGGCCGGCACCCGCAGCGAGGCCGAGGACCGCCATGCCGAGGCGCTGCGCCATGCGAGCCCCGAGGGTTCGCTGACGCTGATGGCAGGCTGGACCGGCCTCGACCTCTCCGGCTACGCGCTGGATCAGGAGATCCGCTACATCGAGAAGGAAGGCTACCGCACGATGCTGGAGAACATCACGCGCGCCGACCCGGACCGGGTCTGGACCGTGCGCGACGTGGCCGAGCATTGCGCCGTGGGCGCCATCGGCCCGGTGGTGGTGGGCGACGCCAAGGGCGCGGCCGATGCGGTGGAGGACTGGGTGGAGCGGACCGGCGTCGACGGGCTGAACCTGGCCTATGCCGTGCTGCCGGAGACCTTCGAGGCGATCGCCGACCATTTGGTGCCGGAGCTGCAACGGCGCGGGCGCTACAAGAACGCCTACGCGCCCGGCACGATGCGTGCCAAGCTGTACGGCCAGGACCGGCTGCAGGCGCCGCATCCTGCGGCGGGGTTCCGGGCGGGCTGACACGTCCGGCCGCATTGGGCGACCGTGCCCGTGGCCATCATGCGATGGCGCTCGGACGTCCGGGCTGGCCAGGAGTCGCGCGCACCCTCGCACTGGAGCTGCCAGGATGTCGGCTCACGTGCCGTGTGGGAGGCCCGCGAACCACGCAGCGTAAGGCGTCGTCCGCGCGAGATGCCTGTTGAGGTCGGCCGCATCATCATCCCACCAGACCGGCCCCCGCTCACCCAAGGCGACCTTTGCGGCATCCACCTGGGCACGCGCGGCTTCCCGGGCGGCATGGTCGCCAGCGCGCATGGCTTGCTGCTTCGCACGCCGTGCGGACATGAGTGCTGCCACCAACTCGGTGCGTCGCTCGTCGTCCAGGTTTGGATTTGAGCAGCGCCATAAGCGTCCACGTACGACGAAATACCGGCCGTCTGGTGTCACTGGATACTTCATGGTCCGTACAGCACGGTTAGGCCCTCGCCGGTCAACCCTGTGGCGCCAGCATAGTCACGCATGGCCCAACTATCACTGCTTGAAGCCGGCGACCTTGATCCCAGCAAGCGCCAGCAGGCGCGCCAGACTGTTCGGTCAGCGGTACGGGTGCGGCGCGGCGCGTTCATCGGGCGACCGCACAGCCGGTCCTGGACAGGGCACCTCCCCTTGCCTGGATCGACTCGAATGCGAAGTCTCGCTCCAGCCTGATCGCGCCGTCACGGCTGAGCTCAAGCCCGGCGACCAGCGTGCTGGCCAGCGTCGCCCGCCACGGCCGCCGAGAGGTGGGACCCGGCCCCGCTGCCGCGGGCAGGAAGGCCTCCAGCGCCGCGCCCTGCGGCAGCCCCGCCAGCATCCGCCGCATCTGCGCCAGCGCGTCCGGCACCCGCCGGAGCGGCGGCGGGTTGGGGCGGCAGACCCGCTCGCGCGCCGGCAGCTTCAGCAGGGTCAGGCGGGCCCGCAGCGGCGCGGCGAGATCCGCCGCCGGTGGCGCGTCGGCCGCGGGCTCGCCCCGTGCAAGGATCTCCCGGCCGAGCTGCGGCCGGCGTTCGAGCCAGTCGGTCAGGCGTCGTGCCACGTCGCGGTCGGCCAGGCGCCGCCGCAGCCCGGCGGCCTTGGCCTGGGCGGCGTCGTCGGGCAGCGCCGGCATTTGGTCCATCATCGGCGGCGCAGCCCGCCCAGCGCCAGGACGATGCGCAGCTTCGCCCAGAGGCTCGGCCGGTGGCCCCAGAGGCTGGTGACGCTGATCGCCGCGGGCTCCTGCGGGGCGACGAATGCCGCCGCGCCGGCGCCGATCTCGATGTCGAAGCCGGACGGCGCGGCGGCGTGGAAGGAGGCGGTGCCGTCCGGCAGCGGGTGCTGGCCGAGGCCGAGGCGGATCGGCATCCCCGCCTGCTCCGCCTGGTCGTATAGCCGGGCGGCCTCGGCGACCGAGGGTGCCTCGGACATGAGGTGGTTCAGCCGCCGCCGGCCAGGCACGTTCGGCACCGCCAGCGCATGGTGCCACGTTGCGCTGCCCAGGAAGCCGCCCTCCAACGCCAGTTGGCCGAGCGTCGTCGCCAGCCGCACATGCAGCGCGAAGCCGATCGCCTCGAGGTGAGAAGCGGGCCGTCTCGCCCGGCGCCGCATCCGCCAGCGCCACATGGCCGATCGGCCAGCCGGCGGCCTCCGGCGCTGGGCCCGGCAGCATCAACTCCAATGCATTGCCTGCCGGGTCGGCAGCGCGGAAGGCCTGGCGGGGCCAGTGCCGTGCCGGCGGTCCAGCATGGCGGCGAAGGCGCAGGATCCGTCCAGCCGAGACCGAGCGCGATCAGGTCGTCGTGCTTCTCCTCGCGCAGCCGCCGCACGCCGCGGACAGCCTGAACGCCCCGACGCAGAAGTCAGAGGGGATGGGCAATCACAATCCATGCGGCTGCTGACACGCAATTATATAATTTTCCAAGGCATGTGCTGGCCGGCACAGCGGCCGCCGGAGCCGCGCCGGACACTCCCGCCACGCGTCGCGGACCGGCGACGCGCTGACCTCCCGTCAGCTGCCGTCGGTCCCGCCCCGCTGCGCCAGCATCGCCCGTCCCGGACCGGGGCGTGCGGCGCCGGCCAGGAGGGCGTGTCGCCGAGGAGACCATCATGCAGGCGCAATTTCGCCCCCCTTCCCCACCCTGTCCGGCCTGGCGCCGCGCTGCCGCCACCCTGCTGGCCGGCCTGGCCGTCACCCCGCTGGCCGCCGCACCGGCCATGGCGCACATCAAGTGGTTCGAGCCCTATGATGTCTCGCAGGCGCCGATGCCGATCGCCGAGCTGATGTCGCAACGCTACCTGCTGGTGATGGCCGGCTTCGCGTTGCTGGTGGCCGGCGGCTTCCTGCTCGACCGGCTGGTGGCCCCGGCGCGCTGGGTCACCACCGCCCTGGCCCGGCACGATTCGGTCGAGGCGCTGCTGCGCGCGGCGCTGGGCGCCTTCTTCGTCGCCCTCTTCACCATGGGCGGCATCATCCTGACCCCAGAGTTGCGGACCGGCGCCGACTGGCCGGCCTGGCTGCAGCTCGGCATCGCGGCCAGCCTGTTCTCGGCACGCAGCTGCTTCCTCGGCGGGATCGGGATCCTGCTGCTCTATGGCTACGGCATCGCGCTCTATGGCGCCTTCCACCTGGCGGACTACCCGATCTTCCTCGGCCTTGCCGCCTACCTGATCTTGACCTCCTGCCGTAGCGCGCGGCTGCGCGAACTGCGCATGCCGATCCTCTACGTCACCTTTTGCGTCAGCATGATGTGGGGCGCGCTCGAGAAATGGGCCTACCCGCAATGGACCTATCCGCTCCTGGCAGAGCGGCCTTACCTCGCCTTCGGCTTCCAGGCGGAGGAGATCATGGTGCTGGCCGGCTTCGTCGAGTTCGCGCTGGCCTTCTACATCCTGACCGGGCTCGGGCTGCTGCGGCTCGGGATCGGCGCCCTTTGCCTCATCTTCGTCGCGGCGGTCGTCGACTTCGGCAAGATGGACGCCATCGGCCACCTGCCGCTGATCGCGGCCATGATGGCGATGTTCCTGCACGGGCCAACCCGGCTGCACCATGCGCTGCACGATGCCGGGCGCGGAATGCTGGCCGAGGCACGTCGCTCCGGCGCCTTGTTCCTCGGCGCCGTCGGAGTGTTCTTCTTCGCGTATTACGGGTTGCAGCACACCGAGCTGCGGAGCGAGCCGACGGGACACCGCGTTGCGGCCCTCGCCGCACCCGACAAGATCCGCTGACGCGCGGGGAGCCGGCGCCATGCCGACTTCGCCCCGCATGCGCGCCGCCGCCGCCCTGGTCGCGGCGGCTGCCGCCCTGGGCTCCGGTGCCGGGCTGATCGCGGCCGGGCTGGCCCTGACACGGGACACGCCGGCCGTGGACGCCGCGGCTGCGGCGCGCGGCGCGGCTGGCCATGCCGCGCTCTGTATGGGGTGCCACGGAGTGCCGGGCGGGCCGGCGCCGCCACTCGATGCCGCGGGCCATGCCTGGCGGCACTCGGATGCGCAGCTCGCGCGAATCATCGCCCTGGGCATCGGCGAGGCCGGAGGAAAGGACGCCGCGATGCCAGGCTTCGCCGCGCAGCTTGGTCGCAACGGCATCGCCGACCAGATTGCCTACCTGAAAAGCCGGTGGCCGGCCGAGCTACGGCGGCGTCAGGCGGTGCTCAATCCGGGCGGCGAGGCGGAATTGCGGGCGTTGCTGGCGGACCCATCCAGGACCTTGCCCGGCGACTGCCTGCCGGGGCCGCCCTGATGTGGCTGGCCATGCCCCGAATGGCATTGATGTCGCATCGAAAGCTTTTCCCATGGCACCCGAAGGGCGGGTTATGGCGGTGGATTGCTGCCGCCCAGTCAGCTTTGCGAGTTGCCGGCACGGCAGGATCGCCCTTCGGGAGCTCTTGGAAAAAGGTTCAGACGCGGCCTTCCTCCGCGAGATGATTGGCTTCGCTGCCCAGCGGCCGATGGCGTTGGAGACCGATGGTCTGTGCGGCGCCGCCCATGGCGAGCGCAGCGCCGAGCGGCTGAACCAGCGCAACGGCTGCCGCGAGCGCGACTGGCAGACCCGGGCCGGGACGGTCGAACGACGGCTCCCGAAGCTCCGGCGGGGCTCCTACTGTCCCGGAGCCCCGCAAGACCGCCAGAAGGCGCTGACCGCGGTGATCCGGGAGGCCTATGTCCAGGGCATCTCGACCCGCTCGTTCGACGACCTGGTCCGTGCCATGGGCCTGCAGGGCGTCTCCAAGAGCCAGGTCTGCCGCCCCTGCGCCGAGATCGATGGACGGGTCGGCGACTTCCTCCCCCGGCCGATCGAGGGCGACCGGCCGTACCTGTGGCTCGACGGTTCTGGGAGATGTTGAACCAGGCCGTGCAGGACGAGCCGACCGAGGCGCTCGATCCCACGACGCCCGGCTTCCGGACACCGGTCGACATCCGGGAAGGCAAGCCCTTCGCACCGGGTCAGCGGATGAAGCGGATCTTGACCGAAGCGGCGGCGGTGGGAGACGCGACAGGGCGGACGCTGTTCTCCCGCAACCGCGAGAAGGAGGCGCTGTCCTTCGACGATGGCAAGCGGAAGCGCCCGTTCATCGGTGGCTACAAGTTCGAATGGCAGCCCGGTGTCGCCAACCTCACCGGCAGCGCGATGTATTTCTTCGCGGCCACCGGCGTCACGCCGGCGATGGACACCCAGATCGTCGGCGAGGGCTCGGCCTATCCCTGGACCGCGACGGATGCCGACGACAACCCGCTGGATGGCGGCAAAAGGTACCAGCTCCACCTGCCGCCAGATATTCCGGTCAAGACCTTCTGGTCGGTGATCGTCTACGATGCGCAGACCCGGCCGATGGTGCGGACCGAGGCGCGTTTCCCGAGCGTGAGCAGGCAGAACAGCGCGGTGCAGACGAATCCCGACGGCCCCGTGGACGTCTATTTCGGCCCGAAGGCGCCGGCCGGGCGCGAGAGCGGCTGGGGGCAGACCACCCCCGGCATGTGGTGGTCCATCATCCTGCGCCTCTACGGCCCGCTGGAGCCGTGGCTCAAGCAGCAGTGGCGGCCCGACGACATCGTGCCGCAGCCGTGAGCCGCCGGCGCGACGCGCCACGGCCGAAGCCCAAGGGCCCCGAGGGCCTTTCGGCCCTTGGCGGGTGGGGTTTGGGGGTCGCGGCACTGCCGCGACCGGTGCCCTCCCCAACCTCCCGTCACTCCGCCGCCGGCGCCACCTTGTCCTGCGTCTTCGTCTCGAAGTCGCTCGCCTCGTGCCGTTCGTGCAGCTGGCTCGAAGGCTCCCCCTGCACCCGGTTCACCATCCGCCCGCGCTGCGCCGCCGGCCTTGCATGGATCGCGTCCGCCCAGCGGTTGACGTGCCTGTAGCTCCCCACGTCGAGGAATTCCGCCGCGCCGTAGAGCCAGCCCTTCACCAGCCCGCCATACCAGGGCCAGACCGCGATGTCGGCGATCGTGTACTCCGCCCCGCCGAGGTATTCGCTTTCGGCCAGCCGGCGGTCGAGCACGTCGAGCTGCCGCTTGGTCTCCATGGCGAAGCGGTCGATCGGGTATTCCCACTTGGTCGGGGCATAGGCGTAGAAATGCCCGAAGCCGCCGCCGAGATAGGGCGCGCTGCCCATCTGCCAGAAGAGCCAGGACAGCACCTCGGCCCGTGGGGCGGGGTCCTTCGGCAGGAAGGCGCCGAATTTCTCGGCCAGGTGCATCAGGATGGCGCCCGATTCGAAGACCCGGATCGGGGTCGGCCCGGACCGGTCGAGCAGCGCGGGGATCTTGGAATTCGGGTTGATGCCGACGAAGCCGGAGCCGAACTGGTCGCCCTCCCCGATCCTGATCAGCCAGGCATCGTATTCGGCGCCGCTGTGGCCGGCGGCCAGCAGCTCCTCCAGCATCACCGTCACCTTCACGCCGTTCGGCGTGCCGAGCGAGTAGAGCTGGAGGGGATGGCGGCCGACCGGCAGTTCCTTGTCGTGCGTGGCGCCGGCGATGGGGCGGTTGATGTTGGCAAAGCGGCCGCCGCTGGCCTTGTTCCAGGTCCAGACCTTGGGGGGGACGTAGTCTTCGGTCATGGGCGATGCTCCCTTGGGTGGGTTCCTGGCATAGGATGGGGCCGCGGCGGCGGAAGCGACACCCCTCCCGCGGCGCGGGCTGCGCGGGCATGCTCCGGGCCTCGCTGCCGGAGCCCTTCGCATGACCTGGTCCATCGTCGCCCATGACCCCGGGACGGGGGCCTTCGCGGTCGCCGTCTCCACCTGCAACTTCGCGGTCGGGGCGAGCTGCCCCTTCGTGCGGTCGGGGGTGGGGGCGGTGTCCACCCAGTCCTTCACCAACCGCTACCTGGCGCCGGCGATCCTCGATGCGCTGGAGCGCGGGCTGGGCCCGGCCGATGCCATCCAGGCGGCGCTGGTGGGGGACAAGGGCGCCGGCATCCGCCAGGTGCATGTGGTGGACCGGCACGGCCGCAGCGCGGCATGGACCGGGGCGAATTGCGTGGAATGGTGCGGCGACAGCCCGCAGCAGGGCTTCTCGGTCGCCGGCAACATGCTGGCCGGGCCGGCAGTGGTGGCGGATACCGTGGCCGCCTATGCCGCCGGGGCCAGCCTCGACGTGCCGGAGCGCCTGATGGCGGCGATGGAGGCCGGCCAGGCCGCCGGCGGCGACAAGCGCGGTCGGCAGTCGGCGGCAATGCTGCTGACCACGACCGAGGATTTCCCCGACCTCAACCTTCGCGTCGACGACCATGCCGAGCCGCTGCCCGAGCTGCGCCGGATGCTGGGTATCTGGCGGATCATGCGGGCGCCGAGCCTGCACGAGGCGCCGCGCAAGGCCGACCCGTCCGGGTATTGCGACATCGACGCGATCGAGGCGGGCTGGATCGCCCGCGGCGTGACCCTTCGCTTCAGGCGTTAATGTCGAGCGCGTGAGTTCTCGTTTCGTTTAGTGTAGCGGGCATGAGACTTCAGGTTGCGAATACAAATTATTGTATTCAATCTTGGAGAGAAACATGCCCGTCCTCGATGGCACCGCCGGTACCGATACCCTGCGCGGCACCGCCGACCACGACCAGATTCACGGCGACGGGCTGGACGGGCCGTATGCGGCGATCTTCCCCGGCCCGGCCGGCGGCCCGGCGCCGCTGGGCAACCTGATCGTCGCCGGCGCGGACGACGACACGGTGCTGGCCGATACCGGCTTCACCGATGCGACGCAGCTGCAGGTCCGCAGCGTCATCGCCGGCGCCGATACGCGGATGGAGATCCATCTGCCGGGCAGCGGCAGCCTCGGCGTCGACGCGGTGATCACCCTGCTCGGCCAGCGCCACCTCACTGCCCAGGATGTCATCTTCGCCTGAGTGGCACGGCCCTGGCATGCTGGGCCGCAGCAGCCGGGGGAACAGCGACGATGGCGAAGACCGAGAAGGGCCGCAGCCTGATCCGCGGCGGGCTCCTGGCGGATGCGGCGACCCGCCGCGCCGCGCCGGCCGATATCCTCATCGAGGACGGCATCATCCGCGCCGTCGGCACCGGCTTGGCCGCGCCGCCGGATGCCCGGGTGGAGGACGCGACCGGGCTGCTGCTGCATCCTGGCCTGATCAACGCCCATACCCACGGCCATGGCGGCCTGGCGCGCGGCCTGGCGGATACCTGGACGCTGGAGCTGCTGCTGGCCGCGGCGCCCTGGATGGGCGGCGGGCGGAGCCTCGCCGACAAGAAGCTCTCGACCCAGCTGGTCGCCGCCGAGATGGCGCTGAAGGGCGTCACCGCCGCCTACGACCTCTCGGCCGAGGCGCCGATGCCGACGCGGGACGGCATGGACGCCATGGCGGAAGCCTATGCCGAGGTCGGCCTGCGCGCGGTGATCGCGCCCATGGTCGCCGACCGCACGGTCTGGGAGGCGGTGCCCGGCCTGCGCGACGCGCTGCCCGATGCGCTGCGCGCCCAGGTGGACGCCACCCGCCCTGCCCCGGGCGACGCGACGCTCGCCGCCATGCGCGACATCCTGCAGCACTGGCGCTGGGGGACGGCGGATATCCGCGCGGCGCTGGCGCCGACCATCCCGCTGCATTGCGCCGACGCGTTCCTCTGCGGCTGCGGCGCGCTGGCCAGGGAATTCGGCGCGCCGATGCAGAGCCATGTCGGCGAGAGCAAGCTGCAGGCGCTCGCCGGGATGCAGCGCTACGGCCGCACGCTGGTGGCGCATCTCGATGCGCTCGGCCTGGTCGGCCCCGGATTCTCGGCGGCGCACGGCATCTGGCTGACCGACGACGACCTGGCGCTGCTGGCGGCGAAGGGGGCAGCGATCGCCCACAACCCGGGCAGCAACATGCGCCTGGGCAACGGGATGTTCCGGCTGCGCCGGGCGCTCGACCTCGGGGTCACCGTCGGGATCGGCACCGACGGCGTCTCCTCCTCCGACACCTCCAACATGTACGAGGCGATGCGCGCCGCCTTCCAGCTCGCCGCGGTGCAGGGGCCGGACCCGGCCGCGTGGGTCAGCGCCGAGGAGGTCTGGCGCGCCGGCACCGAAGGCTCGGCCAGGGCGCTGGGCTTCGCCGATATCGGCGCCATCGCGCCGGGGATGAAGGCCGACATCGTCTTCCTCGACCTGGCCCATCCCAACTGGATGCCGCTGAACGGCACGGTGAACCAGCTGGTCCATACCGAGGACGCCAATGCCCTGCGCCACGTCATGGTCGGCGGCGGCTTCATCGTCCGCGACCGCCGTCTGCTGACCGTGGACCTGGCGAAGCTGGCCCGCGAAGCCGAGGCGGCGCGGGCGCGGCTGGAGGCGCTGAATGCCGAGAGGCGCGGCCTGTTCGACCTGCTGGAACCCGTGGTCCGCAGCTTCTGCCCGGCCTTCGCCCGGCAGCCCTATGCGGTGCGCCGCTACCTCTGCGACTAGAGTGCGATCGTCCGAGGTGGAGTCGCCGCAGGACGTGCATCACAGGAAACGATAAGAGCCCGGAGCCTGTCAGGCGCTTCTATCGGCGCGTGACAGGCTCCGGGGCGGATCGCGGCGGGGCCTGAAGGCCCGGCTGCGTCGATCCGTCCTGGGACCGAGACGCCACGGCGGTGCGGCGTTCCCCGCCGCACGCAAACCGGCGGCGCGCCTCGGCTCGCTGTCCGGGTGGCGGCCCTGGTCCGCGGAACCGGCTCGGGGCCGCGCATGACGCCTGCGGATGGCGTCGATCAGGCGGTGAAGGCGAAGTCGTCCGCCGCGAAGGACGCCTTGGCCACGCCCTCGAACAGCACGGCGTTGCCGCCGCCGAGATCGAGCAGGGTGCCCTGGGCCGTATCGGTGATGCGGGCCAGCACCTCGGCGACGCCGTCCAGATCGGGATTGCCCGCGGGCAGCACCATGATGTCCTCGTCCCTGAAGTCGGTGATCCGGTCCTGGCCGTTGCCGCCGCGGAGGATGAAGCGATCGGGGCCGTTGCCGCCGGGCAGGATGTCGTTGCCGCCGAGCCCGTCGAGCGTGTCGAGCCCGTTGTCGCCGGAGAGCCGGTCATCGCCGCCCGCGCCGACCAGGAGATCCCGGCCGTTGCCGCCGGCGCGCACCACCGGCTCGTCCCGCGCCGCCACCTGGATGCTGGCCGTCGCGGTGCGGGTCACGCCCGCCGCGTCGGCGATCGTGCAGGCGAAGCTGTCGGTGCCGTTGAAATCCGCGGCCGGGCTATAGGTGAAGGCGCCGTCGGGGTTCAGCACGACGCTCCCGCCGCCGGGCTGGGTATAGCCGGCGATGCCGAGGACATCCCCGTCAGGGGCGCTGTCGTTGGCGAGCACGCCCGCCGCCGCGGCGATGCTGAGCGGCGTGTCCTCCACCCCGGCGGTGCTGTCGTCCTGCGCGCCGGACGCGTCGTTCTCCGGCGTGACCGTCACCGCGACGGTGCCGGTGAGGGTGGGATGGCCGGGCTGAATGAGTTCGGCCCGCTCCGGCGCGGCCGGATGCCGAGCTCGCCGGATCGTGCAGGTCCGCCGCGACGCTACGATCGGGCTTGAATCCCGCCCCGAGTTCTTGATACGTTCCCGTCGCGCCAGCCAGGCGCGGAGGGACATCCAATGACCACGCAGGAGATCGCCGAGGCATTCGCCGCGCTCTGCAAGGCGGGGAAGTTCGAGGAGGCGGGCGAGCGCTTCTGGTCCGACGACGTCGTCAGCATCGAGCCCATGGCCGGCGAGATGGCCGTGCTGCGGGGCAAGGCCGCGGTCAGGGGCAAGGGCGACTGGTGGTACGCCAACCATGACATACACTCGGCCGAGGCCCATGGCCCCTATGTCAACGGCGACCAGTTCGCATTGCGCTTCCTGCTCGACGTGACGCAGAAGGCCAATGGCCAGCGCATGCAGATGGAGGAGGTCGGCCTCTACACCGTGCGCGACGGCCGCGTGGTGGAGGAGAAGTTCTACTTCCGCATGGGCTGATGCTGGCACGGGGCTGGCTAGGTGGGGCCGTCCCGCCGGAGCCCGCGCCATGCCGACCCGCCGCCACTTGCTCGCCTTGCCGGCGCTCCTGCTGCCGCATCGCCAGGCCCGGGCCGCCTGGGTGCCCGACCGGCCGCTGCGGATGGTCGCCCCCTTCCCGCCCGGCGGCGCCTCCGACCTCGTCGCCCGCATGGTGGTCGAGGAGGTCGGCCAGGCGCTCGGCCAGCCCATGCAGGTGGAGAACCGCTCCGGCGCCGGCGGCGCGCTGGGCACGGATGCCGTGGTGCGAGCCCGGCCGGACGGGCTGACCCTGCTGATGGGCAGCCAGGCGACGCATGCCACCAACCCGGCGCTGCAGACCCTGGGCTACGACCCGACGGTCGACCTGGCCGTGGTAGCCGGCGTCTGCGGCGTGCCGGCGGTGCTGGTGGTGCACCCATCGGTGCCGGCCACGACCATCGCGGAACTGGTCGCGCTGGCCCGCACCCGGCCGGGCGGCATCCGCTATGGCTCGGCCGGCATCGGCGCCTCCACCCATCTCGCCGCGGCGCTCTTCGCCCATATCGCGGGCATCGAATTGACCCATGTGCCCTATCGCGGCACCGCGCCGGCGACGCAGGACCTGCTGGCCGGGCGGATCGAGATGATCACCGACACGCTGCCGACGTCCCTGCCGCATATCCAGGCTGGGCGGCTCCGGGCGCTGGGCGTCTCCACCACCGCCCGTTCGCCCAGCCTGCCCGCGGTGCCGACCATCGCCGAGGCCGGGGTCACGGGCTACGAGGCGCTGAACTGGTACGCGGCCTATGCGCCGGCCGCGACGCCCGAGCCGGCGCTCGCCCGCCTGCACGAGGCCTTCGCCGAGGCCGTCGCCCGGCCGCGCTTCCAGGCCCGGCTGGCGCAGCAGGGCATGCTGCCCCTGCCCGGCAGCCGGGCGGAGATCGCCGCCTATGCCGCGGCCGACCGGCAACGCTGGACCGCGCTGGTGCTTGCGGCGAACATCAGGCCCGACTGACGCAAAGGCCGCCGCCATGCCCGAATTCGTCGATCTCTCGCGCGAGATCTTCCACCGCACCCAGACCCATCCAAGCCACCCGCCCGCCGTGGTGACGGTCTGGGGCGACCATTCCGAGAAGAAGGTCGCGGGCAGGACCACCTTCACCAGCAAGGCGCTGTACCTGTCGATGAGCGACCATGCCGGCACCCATGTCGACGCGCCGGTGCATTTCGACCCGCGGCCGGAGGCACTGTCGATCGACCAGGTGCCGCTCGAGAACTTCTTCACCTCCGGCATCTGCCTCGATCTCAGCCATGTGCCGCTGAAGCATTCGATCTCGGTGCCGGAGATGGAGGCGGCGCTGGCCGCATCGGGCCAGGAGATCCGGCCGCGCGACACCGTGCTGTTGCACATGGCGACCAACGACCGGCTGCTCGGCAAGCCGGGCTACCTGCACGACTTCCCCGGGCTCGCGCTGGAATCGGTGCACTGGCTGGCCGACCGCGGCATCGGGATGTTCGGCGTGGAGGCGATCAGCCCGGCGCCGGAAGGCGAGCCCAACTTCCTCGCCCACATGGCCTGCGCCGAGCGCGGCATCACCCACATGGAATGCCTGGCGAACCTCGATAGGCTGCTCGGCCGTGGGCGGTTCACCTTCATCGGCTTCCCGCTGAAGATCAAAGGCGGCACGGCGAGCCCGATCCGGGCGGTGGCGATGTTCGGGTGAGAGGCAGCAAGGCCAGGGAGGAAGTATCCTCCCTGGACCCACCTCTATTTTTGTGGGTTGGCACGCGCCGCGCGGCGTTGGGGAGGGAATGCATCTCCCTCCCCAATCTTCCTTGGCACAGGCGTTGCAGCGCCGCGGCCCATGCACGCCCTGCCCCGCCGCGCCCTGCTCGCCGCCCTCGCCTTGCCCGCCACAGCCCGGGCACAAGCCTGGCCGGACCGCCCGGTCCGCTGGATCGTCAACTTCCCGCCCGGCGGCGCGGCGGACACGCTCTCCCGCGCCCTCGGTGAGGCCATCGGCAACAGGCTTGGCCAGCCCATCGTCATCGAGAACCGGCCCGGCGCCGGCGGGCTGGTTGGCGCCGACCTGGTCGCCAAGGCGCGCAACGACACGCATGTGGTCATCATGTCGAATGCCGCCTCGCACGGCATCGGCCCGGTGCTCTACCCCAGCATGCCCTACGACTCGCTGGCGGATTTCACCCACATCGCCCTGGTCGGCACCTTCGCCAGCGTGCTGGTGGTGAACCCGGGCGTGCCGGCGAAGGACCTCGCCGAATTCCTCGCCTCGGCGCGGGCGCGGCCGGGTGGCCTGGCCTATGGCACCGGCGGCAACGGCACGATGAACCACCTGGTCGGGCAGTTGCTGGCCCGCGCCGCGGGGGTGGAGCTGACCCATGTGCCCTATCGCGGCTCGGCGCCGGCCTTGGCGGATGCGATCGGCGGGCAGATCCCGGCGGTGATGGAAAGCCTGCCGATCGCCCTGCCGCATTTGCGTGGCGGCCGGCTGCGGGCGCTGGGCACGTCGGAGGCGACGCGCGACGCGGCGCTGCCGGAGGTGCCGACCTTCGCCGAAGCCGGCTTCCCGGCGGCGCGGAGCACCAACTGGTTCGGCTTCTCGGCCGCCGCCGGCATCCCGCCCGAGATCGCCGCCCGCTGGAGCACGGCGATCGCCGAGGCGCTGGCCGATGCGAAGCTGCGCGAACGCTTCGCGGGCATCGGCGTGGTGCCGGGGCGCCTGGATGCCACCGCCTACACCGCGCTGATCGCCGCCGAGCTTGCCCGCTGGCGCGAGGTGATCCGCACGGCCGGCATCCGGCCGGACTGACGGCGCGGCCATGCCCGGAGCATCGGACCCGCCGCGCGCCTCCGATGCCCCGCCGCGGCCGCTGCACAGGGATCCCGCCCCGACACCAGGGCCGGGCCCGGCGGCGGCCGGCGAGGACGCGGAGGCGCGCGGCATCGCCCGCGCGCTGCGGCATGCGATGATCGCCGAGGCAAACCGGCTGGGGCCCCTGCCGGCCACGCTCATCAACACCGCGGACCTGCACAACCCGGTTGCCCGCCGCCGCTTCCTGCGGCGCCTGCGCGAGGCCAAGCCGGCCATCTTCCACGCCAGCGACCGCACCACCGGGGGGAAGGTACGGATCGAGGCGGTCTGGTTCGACATCGCCACCGGACCGCCGCTCCGGCCGGGCATCGCCGCCATGCTGTGGCGGTCGGGCACGCGGCACGGCCGGGTCTTCGCCTCCTGGGGCGTCGGCATGGCCTTCTCGCACCATGCCCAGGAACGCGCGGTGCGGCGCCTCGGCGCCAGGACGGTGCAGCAACAGTCGCAGGTGCTGCACACCGCCTGGCGGTACTTCGCCGCATGCCTCAATACCCTGCAGCGCCACGGCCGCGCGGAGGGCGACTGCGCCGACCTGCTCGGCCGCTCCTACCTGGTTCCCTGCTTCGCCGTGGCGGGAGGACGCAAGGGGCTGGCGGTGATCGACTGGGAGAGTTTCGTGCTGCCCCGGATCGTCACGGTCCTCGATTCCGACCAGCTCCGCCCGGAGCAGGAGGCGGTATTCGGGCGCTTCCTGCCGGACGGCGGATGCCCGCCGCTGAGCGACCTCGGGATCCCCGACTGGGACGGGGACTGACCGCGTCGCCGCCGGGCGCCCCGCCTGCGCGACAGCGGCCGGACCGCGGCTACTTCCCGGGCCCGGTCGCCCGTGCCAGCCAGCCGGCGAGCCAATCGGCGATCTCCAGGCTGTTGTTGTCCTGCATGAGCATATGGGAATTGCCCTTGATGCCCATCTCCGGCAGCACCACGACCTCGACCTTGCCGCCGGCCGCATTGGCCGCCGCGGCGAAGTCGCGACAGCCCTTCAGCCGCGGCGTCCAGCGCGGCGCGAGTTCGACGTAGTCGCCCCACAGCACCAGGACCGGCAGGCCCTTGTAGGGCGTCATGTCGCCGGTCGCCGCGGGGCAGGCACCCGGCTCGATCGAGACGATGCCGGCGATCCCCGCCCGGTTCAGCGCCGCGGCCTGGAAGGGGTAGATGCCGGACTGCGAATGGCTGACCAGCACCGCGCCCTCCAGCTTCCGGGCGAGGTCCGAGAGCGCCGGCACGGTCGGGTTGGGCGTCGGCAGGCTGTTCAGCCAATCCGGCACCATCTGCTTCCAGAACTCGCCCTGCGCCTCCAGCGGGAAGCGCAGGCCGGGGAAGACCTGCGGGTATTCGGCGCCGAAGCGGAAGATCGCCCAGGCCCCCTCATGCGCCGCGGCGAAGACGGTGGGCAGCTCGTCCGCCGGGGCGCGGCCGGTGCGGACCCGGTTGATGCCGGCGATGCTGCCGGCCGAGCGCCCGCGCCAGGCCTGGTCGACGACATAGGTCGGGTGGCCGCGGCGGAGGAAGTATTCGTCCCAGCCCATGCGGCCGTCGGGCGTCGTCTCCCAGGTCTTGCCGGTGAGGCAGCAGCCATGCACCAGCACCAGCGGCCGTCCGGTCGCGGCGGCGGGCACCTGGTAGCGGACATACATCTGGTCGACCGTGACGGTGCCGCTGGACGCATAGGCCGGCAGGGTCGAGAGCGCGTCGGAGGCGACCTCCCGCCCGCCGATGAAGAAGCTGCCCTGCCTGGCGATGGTCAGCGGGCCTTCGGGTTGCGCCGCGGCCGGCAGGGCCAGCAGCAGCAGGGCGGCGAGGGTCAGCAGCCTGCGCATGATACGTCTCCTCAACCCGGCTCGATGCCGACCTCGCGCGCGCGCTCGCCGAGTTCCTTGATCTGGCCGGCGAGGAAGGTCCGGAACCACTCCGGCTCGGTCGGCTTCGGGACGTAGCCGAGCTTGGCCACGCGCTCGGCGAATTCGGCGCTGCCCAGCGCCTTGTTCATCGCCGCGTTGGCCCGCGCGACCACCGGCGCCGGCGTGCCGGCGGGCACCCCCATGCCGAACCAGAAGCGGAAGCCGTAGCCGGGCAGGACGGAGCCGACCGGCGGAATCTCCGGCAGCAGCGCGAACGGCTCCGGCTGGGTGATGCCAAGGGCGCGGACGCGGCCGTCCTTCATCTGCGGCACGCCGGCCGGGATGTCGGTGAAGGTGCAGTCGATGCGTCCGGCGATGATGTCGGTCAGCGCCTCCGGCCCGCCGCGGTAGGGGATGCCGGTCATCTCGATTCCGGCCATGCGGGCCAGGGTGGCGGTGGCGATATGGGCGCTCTGGTTGCCGTAGCTGAAGGTCAGCGCGCCGGGCTTCTCCTTCGCCAGGGCGATCAGGCCCGCGAGGTCGCGCGCCGGGTGCTCGGTGCGGACCACCAGGATATAGGCGGTCTCGGCGAGGAAGCCGATCGGCGTGAAGTCGCGCAGCGGGTCGTAGGGCAGCTTGCGGACCACATAGGGGGCCAGCGCCCCGTTGGTGACGCTCAGCACGCACCAGGTATGGCCATCCGTG
Organism: Dankookia sp. GCM10030260; assembly: GCF_042666655.1. Lineage (NCBI taxonomy): Bacteria > Pseudomonadati > Pseudomonadota > Alphaproteobacteria > Acetobacterales > Roseomonadaceae > Dankookia > Dankookia sp. GCM10030260. The sequence continues at coordinate 1,212,521 of NZ_JBHTDE010000001.1, read as the reverse complement.
CCGGCCCGGGCGGCGCTCTCGGTGCCGATCACGCCGTTGCCGCCGGGCCGGTTCTCGATGATCACCGGCTGGCCGAGCTCGCGTGCCAGCGGCTCCGACAGGTGCCGCATCAACGTGTCGGTGACGCTGCCGGCCGGGAAAGCGACGACGATGCGGATGGGGCGGTCCGGCCAGGCGGGCTGTGCCAGGGCCGGCATTGCCAGCAGTGCCGGCGCGGCGAGAATGGCGCGGCGGCCGATGATGCCCGACATGGCGTTTTCCTCCGTTCTGATTGGGGCGGACACTCCCCCACCGCCGGTCGGCTGGCAAGGTGGCCGCGACATGGCGGCGCCGGATCGGCTAGAACGCCTCCGAGTAGAGGACCAGCCGCCATGCCCGAGGACGACGACGCCTATGTCTATGACGAGGCCACCGGGGAATGGCGACCGGCGGGTGAGGTCGCCGCCGCAGCACCCGCCGCGCCCGTCCCGGGCCGGGTCCGCGACGCCGCCGGTAGCATCCTGGCCGATGGCGATTCCGTCACCGTCATCAAGGACCTGAAGGTGAAGGGCGCCAACCAGACCCTGAAGCAGGGCACGGTCATCCGCTCGATCCGGCTGACCGACAACGCCGAGGAGATCGACTGCCGCCACGAGAGCATCAAGGGCCTCGTCCTGCGCACCGAATTCGTCCGCAAGCGCTGAACCCACAAAAAGCGAAGGGGGACCGGGGCAAGGGCCTTCCCCCGGCCTTCCCTACTTGACCCAACTGGCCTTCCGCTTCCCCTTGAACGCCGCGATCCCCTCCGCCGCCTCGGCGCTGGACGCCGTCCGCGCGAAGGCCGCCGCCCCGGCTTCGGCATAGCCCTCCGGCGAGATCGGCCCGAGCGCCGCCAGCAGCCCCTTGGTCTCGGCCAAAGCGCCGGGCGCGCCTTCCAGCACCGCGGCGATGGTCCGCTGCACCTGCGCCTCCAGCGCCGCGGCATCCGGCAGCACCTGGTGCAGCAGGCCGATCCGCCCGGCCTCCGCCGCCTCGATCACCGCCGCTTCCAGCACCAGCCGGGTCGCCGCGGTGCGGCCGGTGCGGCGGGCCAGCCAGGGCAGGATCTGCGCCGGGACCAGGCCGCGGCGCACCTCGGGTGCGGCGAAGCGGGCGGTGGCCGCGCCGAAGGCGATGTCGGCGGCGCAGCAGAAACCGAGGCCCCCGGCATGGCAGGACCCCTCGACCGCGGCGACCACCACCTGCGGCAGGGCCGAGATGTCGACGAAGCGCTGGCCGGTGCGGCGGTTGCGCGCGGTCTGCCGCGCCAGCTTCCGCTCGGGCGTCTCATCGGAGGCGACCTCGGTCAGGTCGAGCCCGGCGCAGAAATGCCCGCCGGCGCCGGCGATCACCAGCACCCGCGCCGTGCCGTCCTGCGCAAGCTCGGCCAGCAGCCGGTCCCAGGCGGCGCCCATCGCCTCGCTGAGCGCGTTGCGGCGCTCCGGCCGGTTCATGGTGGCGCGGACCACGGGGCCCTCGCGGGTGACCAGCAGCGGGGTGTCATCGGCCATGCGGCGTTCCTCCGGGCGGCGTCGATCACGCGGCCATCCATGGCGGCGGAGGATGCTGCGCGCAGGGGGGGCGGGCAAGACGCGCACGGCATGGCATACCCGCGCCGACAGACGCGGGAGACTTCGCATGGCCGCCATCAACCTCGGCATCATCGGCTTCGGCATCATGGGGGAGCGGCTGCTGCGCGCGGCGCTCGACCATGCCGCGGCGCATGTGCGGCCGGCCGGCGTCTGGGACCCCGCCCCGGCCGCCGCGGCGCGGCTGGCCGAGGTCGCCCCCGGCGTGGCGCTGCTGGACGGCGCGGCGGCGGTGATCGAGGCCTGCGACTGCCTCTACGTCGCCGCCCCTCCCCGCGCGCACCTGCCGCTCGCGGAGGCCGCGCTCGGCGCCGGGCGGGCGGTGTTCCTCGAGAAGCCGCTGGCGGTGGACCTGGCCGAGGCACAGGCCTTCGTCGCCAAGGCCGAGGCGCTGGGCGCCCGGGCGGCGGTGAATTTCCCCATGGCCTCCTCCCCCGCCGTCGCGCAGCTGTCCGCCTGGCGGGAGGCAGGCGCGGTCGGCGCGCCCGAAGGGCTGGCCATCGAGGTCGCCTTCGCCACCTGGCCGCGCGGCTGGCAGCAGGATGCGGCGTCCTGGCTGGCGCGCCGGGCGGAGGGCGGCTTCACCCGGGAGGTGCTGTCCCACTTCCTGTTCCTGACGCGGCGGCAGCTCGGGCCACTGGTGCTGCAGGCGGCGACGGTGGCCTATCCCGGCGGCGACGCGGCGGAGACGGCGGTCACCGCCCGGCTGACCGCCGGCGGCGTGCCGGTCACGGTCACCGGCGGCGTCGGTACCACGGCGAAGGACGACCACAACACCTGGACCCTGCAGGGCCCGGCCGGGACGATCCGGCTGCGCGACTGGTCCTTCGCGGAACGGCTGGGGGAGGACGGCCGCTGGCACCAGGCGGCCGACGCGCTGCCGAACGAGAAGATGCGGCCGCTGGTGCTGAAGCGGCAGCTCGGCAGCGTCGCCGCCATGACCCGCGGCAAGGCCCACCCGCTGGCGACCCTGCGGGAGGCGCTGGAGGTGCAGGCGGTGGTCGAGGCGATCCTCGCCGCCTGACCCGGCCGGAGCGGCTTGCCTTCGCAATGAACGCGGCACCGCTGCAGCTCCTGGCTTTCAAAGCGGACTCCTGCGTCCGGGCGCGCCCGGACGCGATCTGCGCTACCCCAGGAGGACCGCGAGCTTCGTCCGCACCTGGCCGGCCGCGCCTTCCGTGAAGGCTGCGGCGGGCAGCGCGCGGTACATCGCGTAGCTCTCCCGCAGCAGCCGCGGCAGGCCGATATAGAGCGCGTTGCCGAGCGGCCCGACCGGGTCGGAGTAGCGCTTGAACAGCATCCCGCCGGGGAGGCCGAGCGGCTCGGCGATCTCCGGATAGACCGGCCAGATGGTATCGGCCGCCAGGTGGTCGAAGGGCGGCCGCACCCGCGGCGCCGCCGCCCCCAGCAGCCCGGCGCGGATCGCCGCGGCGCGCATGACATCGGCCAGCACCGGGCCGCGCGGGTGGTTGATGCCGTGCATGAAGGGCCCCTCGGCATGCCAGGCCTCGAATTCCGCCGTCAGGTCGAGCCCGTAGCCGGCGAGGAATTCCAGGAACAGCGTCCGCGCCGCGGCGAAGCCCTGCAGGTAGCCGAGCCGGGCATAGACCAGGCGGTTGAACAGCTGCGGCACGTCCGCCTCCGCCACGCCCAGCGAATACGCCGCGGCGATGATGGCGGAGTGGTAGGCGCCCAGCGGCGAGCCCTGCACCTGGCCGGCCAGGGTGAGGTAGACCATGTCCGGGTGGTAGCCGGCGAAGGCGAGCAGCGGCAGCCGGTGCACCGGCGGCCCGAGCGCCGGCAGCGCGGCGGTCGCCAGCGGGCCGAACTCGGCGCCGAAATCCTGGGTGAACAGCACATCGCAGCCGCGCAGCAGCGCCGCGGCCCGGTCGAGCTTGTCGTGGTTGCGGCTTATCACCGCCTCGACCGCCTCGACCTCCGCCTCGGGCAGAAGATGCGCCAGCGCATGCGCATAGCCATGCGCCTGGCAGCAGCCGACGACCGCGATCCGCATCAGGTCGCACGCCCCGGCACGCCCATGGGCATGACGACCGCCTCCTCGTCGCAGATCACCTTGGTCAGCGCGGCGTAGCGGGCGCGCTCCTCGGCGCTGACCGGCGCCGGCAGCGGCGCGCCGGGGCGCGGTGGCGGCGGCGGGATCTCGGCCGGCGTGCCGACCAGACAGTGGCGGCGGAACAGCGCCATGACGAAGGCGACGCCCTCGGGCGTCACCTCGCGCAGATCCTCGGCGTAGAAGCGCGCGCCGGTCTGCGGCCCGGTGACGATCTCGAAGGCGGGGAAATAGCCGATCGACGGATCCCGCCGCACCAGCTCGTCCGCCACCGCGCGGAGGATCGCCTTGCTGGCCATGGTCGAGACCAGCACGTGGCGGTCTTCGTAGGTCGCCACCAGCGGCACCGGGGAGACGGTGAGCATGACGCGGACGCGCGGATTGACGCTGCGGAGCGTCGCCAGGAAGGCCTCCAGCTGCGCCAGGGTCTCGGCGAAGCCGGCATTCTCGAAGCGCCAGTCACCGGGTTCGGTCGCCACGCCCAGCACGCCGGGATGCAGCGGCACCGCGGCGCCATCCCTCCCGGCCACCCAGCCCTCGGTCAGGCCCAGGGTGAATATGAAGACGTCGCAGGCCTCGAACATCCGCCGCACGGCGGCGAGGTGGCGGCTGCGGTCGGCGTCCAGCATCGCGGCATCCGCGAAGCCGCCGGCCTGGATGCGCGGGCGGAAGGGGTCGGCAAGCCCGCCGCCCGGCAGCGCCCAGCCGCGGGCCTGCGGCCGGAAGATCCCGTAGGCGCGGTCGATCAGCTGGCGGAGCTGCCGCGCGGTGTAGAGATTGCCGAAGCGGGCCGGGAAGACGCCGTAGCCTTCATCGCGCGTGCCGGGCGTGCCGGCGAATTCCTCGGTCACCAGGTAGCGGAAGCCCTGCGCGACCAGGCTGCGCGACAGGTGCTGGGCAAAGCAGCTGCCCGCCGTCGCCACCGCGTCGGTGGGGGCGATGGCGAAGGGCATCGCCACCACCGGATCGACGCCTTCGGCCACCCGTGCCGCCACGCCCTGCCGCCAGAAGCTATGGCCGGGCCGGCCGCGATAGGGGTTGGTCACGCTGCACCTCGGCTCCCGTCCTGCCGATGTGTCGCGTCAGGCGAGGAAAGGCAAGTGTCATACCAACGCCCGCATTGCCAGACCTGCGGCGGGCGACGCCCGCCGAGGCGCCGGATGGCGCCCGCCACGCGTGCGGCGGCCAAGGCCGCGGCTGCAGCCGCCCGGCGCCCGAGGGCACGGCAAGGCATTCCAGCGGTCACCGAAGATGACCGTTGGCGTCACCTCAATCCACGTTCGCGCGCCGCCGCGACATAGGCCTCGGCATCGGCCGGCAGCAGCAGGCGCTCCGCCGCCAGCACCTCGGCCGCGACCCGCACCGCGGCGACATAGGCGGCCTGGCCGGGATAGCGCTCGGCCAAGCTCGGGCGCGGGTCGCCGGCGGCCTGGCGGGCGGCGGCATCGGTGGCGAATGGCAGGAAGCTGCCCTCGCGGTCGCAGAGTTCCTCCTGCAGGCCGGCGGCGGCATAGAGGTTCCAGCCGGTGTGCGTCCCGCGCGGCACGGCGATGTCGGGCAGCCGGACGCCGGCGCGCTCGTTGCCGTCGGCATCGACCGCGGGGACCAGCGGGCGCCAGGCCTCCTCGGCGCCGCGCGTGCCGGCGACCCAATCGGTGACCGGGGCGATCGGCGTGGCGAAGCGCGGGCGCAGCGTGCCGGGCACCACGGGGAAGCGCCGCAGCACGTCTTCCGCCGGGACCAGCGTGCCGTCGGCGATGCGCGGCACGCGCGACGGCGGCGGGGCGGTGCCGGACTCGACCCATTCCTCCAGCGCGGCCAGCAGGGCGCGCAGCAGCGAGCTGGCGGAATGCGGGTTGTTCAGGTTGTGGCAGCGGCCGGGCGCGGTGGTCGCGCCGAAGCGGCCGCCATGCTTGGTACCGGCGACCAGGTAGTGCCGGACATGCGGCAGCACGTGCAGGTCCTGGGTGCCGGCCGGATCGGTATGGGTCAGCGAGGCGCCCTTCTGCCAGTACTCAGTCGAGGTGTTCACCTCGATCAGCAGCGGGTCGCTGCCGTCGCCGCGCAGCAGGGCGCCGCGGCGGCCGGTGGCGGGGTCGGTGGTCTCGGCCGCCGCCATTGGGAACCAGGTCTCCGGATGGGCGAAGTCCTCGTGCCAGGTGGCGGTGCGGTCGGGCTGGGCGAAGCGTTCGTTGGCGAAGACCCGGCCGGCGCCGGCGATATGCGCCAGCACGCCGTCGAAGACCCGCCGCCCGCGCGTGTCGGCATTCATCCCGAGGTCGATGTGGTGCCGCAGGTAGCGTCCGGACTGCGAGATGCCGAGCGCGAAGGCCGCACGGATGGCGATGCCGGCGAGCGGCCCGGGGCGGCCCTGCCCGTCCGCCTCCCCATGCCGCAGGAAGCTGACCAGGTCGCGGGTCGCCGCGAAGCCCATGCCGAGCGGCCGGGCGCCGCTGGCGACATAGCGGAATTCGTAGATGCTGCCGGGGATGAAGGCGGCGCCCTCGGGCAGCAGGCGGATGGCGCGCGGCCCGGCATAGGCGAAGGCGACCGGCTGCGGCGCATCCTCCCGCCGGCGGCGGACGGTCAGGCCGGCCTGGGCCGGGTCGGCTTCGGCGGCGGGGTAGGAGAGCGGCGCGGTCGGCCGGTCACCTGGGTTGATGCGGGTGCCGAAGATGAATTCGTCCCGCACCGGGCCGGTGATGCCGGGCAGGACGGGGATCTCGATCCGCAGCCCGTCATTGGCGCGCGGCGCCTCGGGGTCCCAGCCGCTCCAGACCAGGGTGGTGCCGGCCCGCAGCGGCAGCGCCAGGCCGACCGAGGCCGGGGTCTGCAGCGCGTTCAGCTCCGGCTGGCCGCCGGGCGCGTCGAAGACGCCGCCGAACATCATCTTCCGGCCGCGGTTGGTCACGTCGTACAGCAGCCGGCCATTGGCCCGGGCCGGGTCGGCGGGGCGGAGGATGACCACCTCGGTCGCGTATTCCACCTGGCCGCGGGCGTTGCGCGGGGCGAGGCCGAGATCGACGATCGGGGCATTGCGCGGGTCGGCCGGGTCCAGCTCGCCGCGGGCGATGCCGCTGACTTTCAGGTAGGGCCCGGCGCCGAAATCCTGGCCGCCGGCGAACGGTGCCTGCGTGGTGACCTCGAAGGCGATGATGCGGGCGGCGGCCGGCGTCGTGGCCAGCAGGGCGGCGGCGGCGGCGGCCGTGACGGCTCGGTTCATGCTCGGGTCCTCCCGCCCGGAGGATAGGCCGGGGCGGGCCGGCGGGTCATCCCATCTGCATCGGCAGGCCGACATAGTTCTCGGCCAGGGTCAGCGACCCGGCGGCGCTGCCGCAGACGTAGTCGAGCTCGGCGACCTGCACCTTGTGCTCGAAGGGGTCGCCGCCGTCGAAGCGGTGCAGCATGGAGGTCATCCACCAGGAGAAGCGCTGCGCTTTCCAGATCCGGCGCAGGGCGGTGGCGGAATAGGCGTCCAGCAGGGCGGTGCCGCGGCCGCGGTAGAAGGCCTCCAACGCCCGGGCAAGGACGACGATGTCGGCGACTGCCAGGTTCATCCCCTTGGCGCCGGTGGGGGGCACGATGTGCGCGGCGTCGCCGGCCAGGAAGAGCCTTCCGTGCCGCATCGGCTCGGCGACGAAGCTGCGCATCGGGGTGATCCCCTTCTGCAGGATCGGGCCTTCCTTGACCGGTGAGGCGCCGTCGCGGTCGAGCATGCGGGCGTGGAGTTCGGCCCAGATGCGGTCGTCTGACCAGTCGGCGATGTCTTCGTCGGGCCGGCACTGGACATAGTGCCGGGCCAGGGAGTTGCTGCGCATGGTGGCCAGGGCGAAGCCACGCTCGTGCCGCGCATAGATGAGCTCATGCGAGGCCGGCGGCGCACTGGCCAGGATGCCGAGCCAGGCGAAGGGATAGATTCGCTCGTAGACGCGCAGGACCTCGGCCGGGATGGCGTCGCGGCAGATGCCGTGGAAGCCGTCGCAGCCGGCGACGACGTCGCAATGCAGGGTCTGCGCCCGGCCCTCATGGTGGAAGGTGATGCTGGGATAGTCGCTGTCGATGTCGTGCGCCGCGGCGGCCTCGACCTCGAACAGCAGGGCGCCGCCATAGGCGAGCCGCGCGGCGATCAGGTCCTTCACCACCTCCTGCTGGCCATAGATGGTCACCCGCTTGCCCGTCAGGCCGGTCAGGTCAATGCGGTGGCCCTGGCCATCGAAGCGCAGCTCGATCCCCTCGTGCGGCAGCCCCTCCCGGTGCAGGCGGTCGCCGACGCCCGCCTGGGTCAGGATGTCGACGCTGCCCTGTTCCAGCAGGCCGGCGCGGATGCGCCCCTCGACATAGGCGCGGGACTTCGCTTCCAGGATCACGCTCTCGATCCCGGCCAAGTGCAGCAGATGCGCCAGCAGCAGCCCGGCCGGCCCGGCCCCGATGATCCCCACCTGCGTGCGCATGGCGCCTCTCCCGTCGATGCCGCGACTGTGCAGGCTTCGCGGCCCCTGGCAAGGCTTTCGCCCGCGGTTTGCGCCGATGCGGCGGGCAGGCGACACTGGGTGCTGCCTGGCCCCGCGAATCAGGGCGCCAGCAAGGCGCTGGGCGGGCCACGACCATCCTGGGGACATCGCCATGAGCCGCGTGCTGTACGACCTTGCCGGTGCCGATCCGGCGCTGCGCTTCAGCCCCTTCTGCTGGCGGACCCGCATGGCATTGGCGCACAAGGACCTGACGGTGGAGACCGTCCCCTGGCGCTTCACCGAAAAGGACCGGATCGCCTTTTCCGGCCAGGCGCTGGTGCCGGTGCTGGTGGACGGCGACCGGACGCTGCACGATTCCTGGGCCATCGCCGAATACCTCGAGGACGCCTACCCGCACCGGCCGAGCCTGTTCGGCGGGCCGGAGGCGCAGGCAGTGACGCGCTTCGTCAACGGCTGGACCGACAGCATCCTGCATCCCTGGATCGCCCGGATGGTGGTGCGGGACCTTCTCGATTGCCTGCGGCCGGAGGATGCCGGGTATTTCCGCGCCAGCCGCGAGGCGCGCTTCGGCACCACGCTGGAGGCCTTCGTCGCCCCGCGGGAGGCCAGCCTGACGGCCTTCCGCAAGGATCTGCAGCCGGTGCGGCTGGCGCTGCGCGGCCAGGCCTTCCTGGCCGGCGAGGCGCCGGCCTATGCCGACTACATCGTCTTCGGCGCCTTCATGTGGGCGCGCGCGGTGAGCCCTTTCCGGCTGCTGGAGGCCGACGACCCGGTGCATGCCTGGCGCGGGCGGATGCTGGCGATGTTCGACGGGCTTGCCGGCGCCGCCCCGGGCCACGAAGTCTGAGAACCGAAGCAGGAGCGGCAGGATGAGCGAGATCTGTGGCCCGGATGGGTGCGAGGTGCCGGCCGCCGCCGGCGGGGCGCTGCCGCTGGAGCGCGTTCCGGCGCGGATCGACGTCGTGTCGGATGCCATCTGCCCCTGGTGCTGGGTCGGCAAGCGCAACCTGGAAGGCGCGCTGGCCATCCTGGCCGAGGCGGGCGAGCGGTTCGAGGTGCATTGGCGCCCCTTCCAGCTCAACCCCGACATGCCGAAGGAAGGAGTGGAGCGGGACAGCTACCGCGCCGCCAAATTCGGCAGCGTGGCGCGGAGCCGGGAGCTGGACGCCCAGGTGGCGGCGTCCGGCCGTGCCGCGGGGGTGGAGTTCCGCCATGCGCTGATGCTGCGCACGCCGAACACGGTGGATGCGCACCGGCTGATCCGCCTCGCGGGCATGCAGGGCCCGACGGTGCAGGACAAGGTCGTGGAGGCGCTGTTCGTCGGCTATTTCCAGCAGGGCCGCGACATCGGCGACCGCGCGGTGCTGGCGGAGATCGCCGGCGCGCAGGGGCTGGACGTGGCGGCCTACCTCGCAGGCGACGAAGGCACGGCCGAGGTGCTGCAGGAGGACATGGGCTTCCGCCGCGGGGGCCTGTCCGGCGTGCCGACCTTCGCCTTGGACGGCCATGTGGTCTTCAGCGGCGCGATGCCCGCCGACCGCATGGCCGACGCTTTCCGCCGCGCCCTGGCCATCCTGCGCAGCCCCGCCGCCCGCGCGGCCGAATAACCCGGAAAACGGATGGGGGTGCAGGGGGAATGCCTTCCCCCTGCCCTTGCCGCCTCTCAGTAGGTCGCGCGTCCCCCGGAGACGTCGAACACCGCCCCGGTCGAGAAGCTGCAATCCTCGGTCGCCAGCCAGCAGATCAGCGCGGCGATCTCCTCCACCTGGGCGAAGCGGTTGGCCGGAATCTTCGACAGCATGTAGTCGATCTGCGCCTGCGTCATCTGCTTGAAGATGTCGGTGGCAGCGGCCGCCGGCGTCACGCAGTTCACCCGGATCGGCGTCTGCGCCAATTCCTTGCCGAGCGACTTGGTGAAGCCGATGACGCCGGCCTTGGCCGCCGAGTAGGCCGCGGCGTTCGGGTTGCCTTCCTTGCCGGCGATCGAGGCGACGTTGACGATGCGGCCATAGTTGCGCGCCCGCATGCCCGGCACCACGGCGCGGCAGGACAGGAAGACGCCGGTCAGGTCGATCTCGATCACCTGGCGCCAGGCGTCGATCGGGTACTGGTCCACCGGCATGTTCGGCCCGGTGATACCGGCATTGGCGACCAGGATGTCGAGCGGGCCGAGCGCGGCTTCGGTCGCGGCCAGCGCCGCTTCGAGGCTGGCATGATCGGCGACGTCGACGCGGGCGGCGAAGCCGCCGAGCCGGCCAGCGACCGCCTCGGCCTCGGCCAGGTCGACGTCCCAGATGGCCGGGCGGCCGCCGCTGGCGGCGATGCGTTCGGCGACCGCCAGGCCGATGCCGCGGGCGCCGCCGGTGATGGCCGCGACGCGGCCCTTGAAATCGAGTGCGTTCATGGGGTCCTCCGCCGCCGGTATTAGGCGGGGCGGGGCTATCCGGCCAGCCGGACCGCCGAGATGATGACGATGGCCGAGGCGTAGGGGTATTCGTCGGTCATGGTCAGGTCGACCTGCGCCGCGTGGCCGGGCGGGGTGAGTGCGGCGAGCCGCGCCGCGGCGCCGCCGGTCAGCGCCAGGGTCGGCTTGCCGGAGCGCAGGTTCACCACGCCGATATCGCGCATGAAGACCCCTTGGGCGAAGCCGGTGCCAAGCGCCTTCGATGCGGCCTCCTTCGCCGCGAAGCGCTTGGCATAGGTCCCGGCGCGGAGCTTCTCGGTGCGCTTCTCCGCCTTGGCGCGCTCGACGGGGGTGAAGACGCGGTCGAGGAAGCGCTCGCCATGCCGTTCCAGCACGCGTTCCAGCCGGCGGATGTCGCAGATGTCGTTGCCCAGCCCCAAAATCATCCGCGCATCCGCTCCACGCGCAGATTGTCGGCCGGGGCCCGCAGCGCCGCCATGATACGCTCTAGATGGCGCAGGTCGGTGACCTCGATGTCCAGCAGCACCTCGATCGAATCGCCGTCGCGGTGCTGCACCTTCAGCCCGGCGATGGCGCCGTCGTTCTGCGCCACCGTCTCGGCCAGGGCGGACAGCGCCGCGCTGCGGTTGCGCGTCTCCACCACCACGCGGCCGACCCGGGCGGCGGCCGAGGCCTCGTCCCAGTCGACGTCGAGGAAACGCTCCGGCGTGGCCGCGAAATTCTCCAGCGTGTGGCAGTCGGTCGCGTGGATGGTGACGCCCTTGCCGGTGGTGACGATGCCGAGGATGCGCTCGCCCGGCAGCGGGTGGCAGCAGCCGGCGAAGTGGAAGGGCATGCCGCTGACCAGGCCGGTGACCGGCAGCCCGGCATTGCCGGTGCGCGGCGCGCCCGGGCGGTCCGGCCGGCCGAGCATCGGGCTGGCGCCGATCCGGCCGCGCGGCCGGGACAGCGGCAGCGCGTCGGCGATGCGCGGCGGGATGCGGAGTTCCGGCACCGCGGCGTGCATGACCTCGCGCGCCGAAAGCGACCCGGAGCCGACGGCGGTGTAGAGGTCTTCCAGCCCGGCCTGCTTGAGCGGCTTGAGCGCGCCTTCCAGCAGCTTCTCGGTAGCTTCCAGCCCTTCCTGGCGGAAGGCCTTGGCGATGGCGGCGCGGCCGCCTTCCATGTGCTCCTCGCGCAGCCTTGCATGGACGAAACGGCGGATGCGGGCGCGCGCCTTGCCGGTGACGACGAAGCGTTCCCAGCCCGGGTTGGGCTGGCCGCCACGGGCGGTGATGATCTCGACCTGGTCGCCGTTCTCCAGCTGGTGGCGCAGCGGGACGATCTTGCCGTTGACCTTGGCGCCGACGCAGGAATCCCCGACCTGGCTGTGCACTTCATAGGCGAAGTCGATCGGCGTGGCGCCGCGCGGCAACTCGATCAGGTCGCCCTTGGGGGAGAAGCAGAAGACCTGGTCGCGGTGCAGTTCCAGCTTGGTATGGTCGAGGAAGTCCTGCGCGCCCTCGGCATTCTCCAGGATGTCGAGCAGGGCGCGGACCCAGGGGTAGCGCTTGCGGGCGCCGCCGGGATGGGCGTCCGGCACCTGCTTGTAGATCCAGTGCGCGGCGACGCCGTTCTCGGCGACCTCGTGCATCTCCTGCGTGCGGATCTGCACCTCGATCTTGGCATTGCGGCGTTCCGGCACCGTCACGCCGGTATGCAGCGACTGGTAGCCGTTGGTCTTGGGCGTCGAGATGTAGTCCTTGAACCGCCCCGGGACCACGCGGTAGGCGTCGTGCACGGCGCCGAGCGCGACGTAGCAGGCGGCCCGGTCGTCGACCAGGACGCGGAAGGCCATGACGTCCGAGAGCGCCTCGAAGGCCACGTTCTTCTTCTGCATCTTCAGCCAGATCGAATAGGGCGACTTCTCCCGCCCCACCACGTCCACCGCATGCACGCCGTGGCTGGCCAATACGCGCTTGAGGTCCTGCTCGATCTCGCGGATCAGGTTGGCGCCCTGGCCGCGCAGGAAGGTCAGCCGGGCGGCGATGGTCTGCCGGGCCTCCGGGTGCAGTTCCTGGAAAGCCAGCGTTTCCAGCTCGGTCTTCAGCGCATCCATGCCGATGCGCTCGGCGAGCGGGGTGAAGATGTCGATGGTCTCGCGCGCGGTCTTCCGGCGGCGCTCGGCCTGCGGCACGAAATGCAGCGTGCGCATGTTGTGCAGCCGGTCGGCCAGCTTCACGAGCAGGACGCGGATGTCCTCGCTCATCGCCAGGACCAGCTTGCGGAGGTTCTCGGCCTGCTTGGTCCGTTCGCTCTGCAACTCGATACGGGTGAGCTTGGTCACCCCGTCCACCAGCCGGGCGACCTCGCTGCCGAAGCGGCGCTCGATCTCCTTCAGCCCGAAGGCGGTGTCCTCGGCGACGTCGTGCAGCAGGGCGGTCGCGATGGTCGCGCTGTCAAGCCGATAGTCGGCCAGGATGTTGGCGACCGCGATCGGGTGGGTGATGTAGGGGTCGCCGTTGTCGCGCTTCTGCGCCGCATGCGCCTCGGCGGCGACCTGGCCGGCGCGCTCGATCAGGGCGACATCGGCGCGGGGGTCGTAGCCCGCGACGCGGCGGGCAAGCGCGATGGCCTCCTCAAGGCCGGGGATCGGCGTGGTGGCGACGCCCGCGACCGTCCCTTCCGGCGCGCGCGGCACCGGTGCCTGCAGGGGCCCGGCGTCGCGCGCGGTCAATCGGCCCTCCTCAGCGGCGGCCGCCGCCGCCCAGTTCGGCCGCGATCGCGGCTTCGAGGTCGTCCGGCGACATCTCCTCGAGCCCGGCGCCGTCGGCGGGCAGTTCCTCGTTCACGTCCATGACGCCGAAGATGTTCTCGTCGGTGGCGATGAGGTCGAGCACCTCCTCCTCCGCCGGCTCCGGCTCCGGCGCGCGCTGCAGCGACTTGATCAGGTCGGCCTCGACCGAATCGAGGGCAATGGTCTGGTCGGCGATCTCGCGGAGCGCCACAACGGGGTTCTTGTCATTGTCGCGGTCGACGGTCAGATCCTCGCCGCGGCCGATGTTGCGGGCCCGTTGCGCCGCGATGAGCACCAGCTCGAAGCGGTTCGGGATCTGGACAATGCAGTCTTCAACGGTGACGCGCGCCATGACGGCCTCGTGTTCATTTGGGCAGCGGGAAAGGCGGCCCGCGGCAAAGGTCTGCAGGAGAACCTTCCAGATAGCCACCAGGGCCGGCCGATGCAAGCCGCAAGCGCCGAATTGGTGACAGGTCCCCTGGCATCGCGGCCCGGCCGGCCCATGTCAAACCAGGATCGGCTCCGGCGGAGCTTCGTCCGGCGGCAGGCCGGCAAGCAAGGACTCCACCGCCCGGCCGAGCACCGGGTGAACCCAACCGGGAGCGACATCGAACAGGGGCTGCAGCACGAAGGGGCGCAGATGCGCCCGGGGATGCGGCAGCACCGGATCGGGCGCGGTGCGGCGCAGCCCGTCCAGATCGATGAGGTCGAGGTCGAGCACCCGCGGCGCATTGGGGAAGGGTCGCTGGCGGCCGGCTTGGTCCTCGATGGCATGCAGCGCGGCCAGCAGGCCGGCCGGATCGCCCGCTTCGCCGTCCAGCCGCGCCACCCCGTTGACGAAAAGCGGGGCACCGGGCAGGGATGGAACCGGCACGGTGCGGTACCAGCGCGAGAGCGCCCGGAGCCGTAACCCGGGCAGGGAATCGAGGGCTGCGGCAGCGGCCTGACAGGTCTGCAAGGGGGGGGTCCCGGCTGCGGCCGGCAAATTCGCTCCTAACGCGATAAGGATCATGGTTTTCTCGCTTACAAATCGAGAAGCCTAGACTAGTATGGAAAGGTGCCTTTCCGGCATGCATCACATTTCGAGAGCGCGTAGCTTGCAGCCAGAGCGTATCGAACGGATCGCCGTCTTCATCGACGGGGCCAACCTTTATGCCGCGTCCCGCACCCTGGGATTCGACGTGGACTACAAGAACCTGCTGAATCACTTTCGGCAGAGATCCTATCTCGTCCGCGCGTACTACTATACCGCGCTGCTCGAGACCGAGGAGTATTCGCCGCTCCGGCCGCTGGTCGATTGGCTCGGCTACAACGGCTATTCCGTGGTGACCAAGCCGGCCAAGGAGTTCACCGATGCCACCGGCCGGCGCCGGGTCAAGGGCAGCGTCGACATCGAGATGGCGGTCGACGTGCTCGACCTCACCCCCTCGGTCGACCATGTGGTGATCTTCTCCGGCGACGGCGATCTGCGCCGGCTGGTCGAATCGGTCCAGCGCCGCGGCGTGCGGGTGACCGTGATCTCCACCATCCGCACCCAGCCGGCGATGATCGCCGACGACCTGCGCCGGCAGGCCGATGCCTTCATCGACCTGGCCGACCTGGCGGAGCACATCACCCGCCGGCAGGTCGAGCCGCGGGCGCGGGCACCGGTGGCCCCGGTGGCGCGGCCCGGCGTGCCGGTCCGCGCCACCCCGGCCGATCCCTTCCGCGAGACCCCGGACCTGCCGGACTAGGCCGGCCGCCGGGGCTCAGACCGGCAGCCGCACCCGGGCGCGCAGCCCGCCCAGCGGGCTCGCCTCCAGCACGATCTCGCCGCCATGCGCGCGGACGATGTCGCGGGCGATCGCCAGCCCCAGCCCGGTCCCGTCGGGCGAGCCGCTATGGAAGGGCCGGAAGGCGTCCTCCCGCTCCGCCGCCGGGATGCCGGGCCCGTCGTCGTCCACCGTCACCTCGGCCCAGAGCGATTGCTGCTCCCCGCGCGGGTCGCTGCCCGGGCCGCCCAGCCCGGTCCGCGGCACCGTCCGGACGCCCACCGCGATGCGCTGGGCGTGCCGCCGCGCATTGTCCACCAGGTTGCCGAGGCAGCGCCGCACCGCATCGGCCCGCAGCGGCATGGCCAGGCTCTCCGGCGCCGCCACCTCCACCTGCGCCCCCGTCCGGCGGGCATTGGCGGCGACGTCCTGGACCAGTTCGACCAGGTCGGCCGGGCGCGACTGTTCCACCCCCTCGCCGCGCGCGAAGGTCAGGTAGGCGGCCGTCATCCGCTCCATCTCCTCGACATCCTGGTTGAGCGCCGCCAGGTCCTCCTCGGTGTCGGCGTCGCGCGGCAGCATGGCCAGGGCAAGCCGCATGCGGGTCAGCGGGGTGCGCAAATCGTGGCTGATGCCGGCCAGCATCTCGGTCCGCTGGCCGACGAAGCGGCGGATGCGTTCCTGCATGCGGTTGAAGGCCTGCGCCGCCTGGCGCACCTCGCTGGCGCCCTCCGGCTTCATCGGCCCGACGTCGCGGCCGAGCCCGAAGGCCTCCGCCGCCGCGGCCAGCCGGCGAATCGCCCGCACCTGGTTCTTCATGAACAGGATGGCGATGCCGGACAGCAGCAGCGCCGACCCCACCAGCCAGATGACGAAGAGATAGAGCGTCGAGGTGAACAGCCGCTTCCGCGGGGCCTCCACGTGCAGCACGCCGTCCGGCAACTGCACCCGGATGATGATGCTGCGCGGGTCGCTCTGCCAGTCGGTGTCGAAGGGCAGCCGCAAGCGTTCGCGCAGCGCGTTGTTCAGGTCCTCCTCCAGCGGCAGCAGCGGCAGGCTGGCCGGGCGGGAGATGAACTGGATCCTCGCATCCGCCTCGTAGGCCAGCGCGAGGTCGAGCCGCCAGGCGGACTCGCGGAAGATCCAGGCGCGGTTCTCCGGCTCCTCCCGCCGCACCAGCTCGACCAGCATCGCCACGTCGCCGGCGACGCCGCCGGCCAGCCGGCGGGAGACGACGTCGAGATGCGCGCCGTAGAACAGCTGCAGGGCCACCGCCTGCAGGATCAGCATCGGCACCAGGATGATCAGCACCGACCGCGCCAGCAGGCCTCGCGGCAGCAGGGCGCGCAGCGCGCGGCTGAGCGGCTTGCCCCCTTCCGGCGCGGTCAAGGGCCTGGCCGCAGCACATAGCCGCGGTGCCGCACGGTATGCAGGAAGCGCGGCTCGCGCGGGTCGGGCTCGATCTTGCGGCGCAGCCGCGTGACCTGCACGTCCACCGCGCGCTCGCCGGCCTCCGGCGTGCCGAGCGCGGCGGCGATCTCCTCGCGGCTCAGCACCTCGCCCGGGCGGCGGGCGAGTGCCGCCAGCAGCGCCGCCTCGCCGCCGGTCAGCCGGATGGTGCCGTCCGGGCCACGCAGCTCCGATCGCTCGGCATCGAACCAGCGCATGCCGAGCTGGACCGGCGCCTGCGGCAGCAGCGCCGGCGGCGGCGGCGCGGTGCGGCGCAGGATGGTGCGGATGCGCAGCGCCAGCTCGCGCGGGTCGAAGGGCTTGGCCAGGTAGTCGTCGGCGCCCAGCTCGAAGCCGGCGACGCGGTCGTCCGGCCCGCCGCGCGCGGTCAGCATCAGGACGGGGACGTCGTTGCCGTCGCGGCGCATCGATTCGACCAGTTCGAGGCCGGTCTCCCCCGGCATCATCACGTCCAGCACCACCAGGTCGAAGGCCATGGCCGCCAGCGTGCCGCGCGCCGCGGCCGCATCCGCCGCGGCGGTCACCCGGAAGCCCTGCTCCGCCAGGTAGCGCTGCAGCAGGGCGCGCAGCCTGGCATCGTCGTCCACCACCAGCAGATGGGCGTTGTCGGCGGCAAGCTCGGCCGGCATGTCCAGCGTATTCTCCCCAAGGCGGGCGCGGCGGGCGGCACCGCCCAGGCTGCGCGACTCCATAGCGTTCACCGGTCCGCAGACTCGCATGCCGGCCCCCGCCAGGGCGAGCGCGACGTCAACCGGTGCGGGCGAGAGATGTGGTGCCGGCCCGGCTTGGCGAGGGGCGTTCCAGCCGTTCGAGCTGCGCCCGCGCCTCCGGCCCCATCAGCCCGCGCATGACGCGGCGGAAGCCCTCCACCGCGATCGGCCCGGCTTCGCGGTAGGCCTGCATGACCCATTCGCGCTGCCGCTCGAACAGCCGCCGCTCCAGCGCTTCGCCTTTCGCGGTCAGCGACAGCAGCCGCTGGCGGCGGTCGCTGCGGCCGGTCGCCTGGACGACGTAGTCCTCCGCCATCAGCGGGGTCAGCACGCGGGCCAGCGACTGCTTGGTGATGCCGAGGATGCCGAGCAGGTCGCCGACGGTGATGCCCGGCCGGCGGCCGACGAAATGCAGCACCCGGTGGTGCGCCCTTCCCATGCCCAATTCTTCCAGGATCTGGTCGGCGCCGGCGGTGAAATCGCGGTAGCCGAAGAAGAGCAGGTCCTGCGCCAGGCGCAGTTCCTCCTCCCGGAGGAACAGCAGGTTGCGGCCGGCGCCGACCGGCGCGCCGACCTGCTGTTCGGCCCTCGGGTCGGGTGGTTCGGGCATGGCTGGCATGCTGCGCCGTCTGGCCTCCGGTTTGGTCAGCAATGTTGACACATTTTTCCGATCGGGTCTAGTTTGCCCCGGCGGCAAGCAACGATATTGCGGAGAACGCGGTCATGGTGATGGTTCCTTGCGGCGGCCCGGCCGGCTCCGGGTCAGGGGGCGACGCCTCGCCAGTCCGGATCGCGGTCGTCGTCCGGCCCGCGAAGGGCTGAGGCACCCCCCGACGCCGCCCGAATTCCGGCCCCGGCCGGGGCCACGAGACGCCAGCCAGAAGGACCCGAACCATGGGCGATTTCCCCACCACCCGCACCACCACGCCGAAGCCGAAGCCGGCCGATGAGAGCCTGTCCTTCGGCAAGGTGCTGACCGACCACATGTTCCTGATGGACTACGACGAGGGCAAGGGCTGGCACGCGCCGCGCATCGTCCCCTACGGCCCGCTCACCATGGACCCGGCCACCACCGTGCTGCACTACGGCCAGGCCATCTTCGACGGGCTGAAGGCCTTCCGCGGCGACGACGGCAAGATCCGGCTGTTCCGCCCCGACCGGCACGCGGCGCGGTTCAACCAGTCCGCCAGGATCATGTGCATGCCGGAACTGCCGGTGGACATCATCCGCCGGAGCTTCGACGCGCTGGTCGGCGTGGACCACGACTGGGTGCCGCACCTGCCGGGCACCTCGCTGTACCTGCGGCCGACCATCATCGCCACCGACGTCATGCTGGGCGTGCACCCGGCGCACAGCTACCTCTATTTCCTGATCCTCTCGCCGGTCGGCAGCTACTATGCCGAGGGCGTCAAGCCGGTGCGCATCCTGGCCTCCGACAGCCATGTCCGGGCGGTGAAGGGCGGCACGGGGGAAGCCAAGACCGCGGCCAACTATGCCGCCAGCCTGGCCGGCCAGCGCGACGCGGCGGCCGCCGGCTATACCCAGGTGCTGTACCTCGACGGCGTGCACCGCAAGTACCTCGACGAGGTCGGCACCATGAACATCATGGTCCGCATCGGCGACGAGGTGATCACCCCGCCGCTGGCCGGCACCATCCTCGACGGCGTCACCCGCAACAGCGCGCTGACCCTGATGCACGACTGGGGCCTGCGCATCAGCGAACGGCCGATCACCATCGACGAGGTGATGCAGGCCGGCCGCGACGGCACCTTGAAGGAGATGTGGGGGACGGGCACCGCCGCGGTGGTCTCGCCGGTCGGCACGCTCGGCTACAAGGGCGAGGACGTGACGGTGAACGGCGGCGAGACCGGCGAGGTGACCCGCAAGCTGTACGACAGCATCGTCGGCATCCAGTACGGCCGCACCAACGACCCGCATGGCTGGACCAGCGTCGTGGAGCCGGTCTGACACGGTGCGGGGGCGGCGCCGTGCAGGGCACCGCCTGGTTCCTCTCGGCGGCCGGCTTCGCTTTGGCGATGTCGGCGACGCCGGGGCCGAACAACGCGCTGGTCGCGGCGACCGCGGCGAATTTCGGCCTGCGGCGCAGCCTGCCGCAGGTGCTCGGCGTCTCGGTCGGCTTCCCCGTGATGCTGGTGCTGGTGGCACTGGGCGCGGCGCAGTTGCTGCGCGACGCGCCCGGGGTGATGCTGGCGATGCGCTGGGCCGGGGCAGCCTGGATGCTGTGGCTGGCCTGGGGCATCGCCACTGCGGCGCCGCCGGCGCCGGGCGCGGCACCGGGCCGGCCGATGACGGCGCTGCAGGCGGCGTTGTTCCAATGGGTGAACCCCAAGGCCTGGATCATCGCGGCCGGCGCCGTCGCCACCTATACCGGTGGCGAGTCCGGCCTGCTGGGCGAGGCATTGGCCCTGGCCGCGCTCTTCGCCGTCGCCGCCTGCGGCAGCCTGCTGGCCTGGGCGGCACTCGGCGCCGGGACGGCGCGGCTGCTGCGCGACCCGGCTTCGCTGCGCTGGTTCAACCGCGGGATGGCGGCGCTGCTGGTGGCCTCGCTGGTCCCGGTGCTCGCCGGATAGTGCCTCAGGGCGCCGGGTCGAGCCCGAGGCTGCGGATCACCGGATGCGCCGCCGGCGCCCGCAGGAAGGCGACGAGCTGCCGCGCCGCCTCGGGCTGCGCCGCCCCGGCGGCGAGCCCGGCCGAGAAGGCCGTCACCCGCTGCAAGGCTTCCGGCAGCGGCCCGACATAATCGGCGCCGGGGATGCCGAGGATCTCGCTGACCTGCTGGAAGCCGACCGCCGCCTCGCCGCGCGCCACCACGGCGGCGACCCGCTCGCTCAGGATGCGGCGGGATTTGGGGGCGACCTGCTCGGCGATGCCGAGCCGCTGGTACAGCTCGGTCGAGACATAGACCCCGCTGGCGCTGGCCGAATAGGCGATGGAGGGCGCTTCCAGCAGCATCGACCGCACCGCCTCGACCGTGGCGATATCCGGCTTCGGCGCGCCGGTCCGGACGGTGACGCCGATGCGCGACAGCACGATGTCGGTGCGGCTGCCGGGCCGCAGCCGGCCTTCGGCGATCAGCTTGTCGATCGACTCGCCGGCGATGATCACGATGTCCGCCGCCTCCCCCCGCGCCAGGCGGTTGGGGATGGCGTCCGGCGCATTGCCCATGGATGCGCCGAGGGACAGCGTGATGGTATGGCCCGTCGCCTTCTCGAATTCCGGGATCAGCAGCCGGAGCGGGGCGGTGAAGGCGCCGGAGCTCATCACCTTCAGCTCCGCCGCGGCGGCGGTGCCGGCCAGCAGCGGCAGGACGGCGAGGAGGCCGAGCAGGGCGCGGCGGCCGCTGGGGATGCTTCGCATGGTGACCTCCCGGGGTGGCGTGGCTGCCGGCATTCGGCCCCGGCGCGGCCCGGGCGGCAATCCCCCATGGGGCGGCGCGCGGCCGCCAGGCTCCCTTCCCGGCCAGGGTCCCTCCCGCCCGGCGGGTTCGTCATCGGGCCGCGTCAGGCGAAGGCCCGGAACGCCAGCCACACCCCCACAAGCCCGAGCGCGGCCTGGATCACCGTGCGGAACCGCGCCGCCGGCATGGCCCGGCGCACCCGGGTGCCGAGCGCCATGCCGAGGAAGGCCGGCGCCACGCCGACCAGCGAGGCGAGGCCGAGATCCGCCGGCAGCAGCCCCGCCCCGGCCATGCCGAGTCCGAGCGCGAGCGTCGCCAGCAGCGCGCCGAGGCCGAAGCCCTGGACGAAATGCTGCGGCGGCAGCTTCAGCGCGGCGAGATAGGGCGCGGCCGGCATCAGGAAGCTGCCGGTCATGCCGGTCAGCAGCCCGGCCGTGCCGCCGACGAGCGGCCCGAGCCAGCGTTCCCGCGCCGGGGTCGGCGCCGGCATCGGCAGGCCGCCCAACGCCAGCACCGCCGAGAGGATCAGCAGCAGGCCGAGCAGGCCGGACAGCAGCACCGCATCCGACCGCGCCAGGATGCCGGCACCGGCGAAGGTGCCGAGGACCGCGGCGAGAAGGAAGGGCCAAAGCCGGCGCAGTGCCGGGACCAGCGCAGGGCCGACCAGCGACTGCCAGATATTGGTGGCCAGCGTCGGCACCAGCATCAGAGCCATGGCCTCGGGCAGCGGGCGGGTCAAAGCCAGCAGGCCGAGGGTCACCGTCGGCAGGCCGAAACCGGCCACGCCCTTGACGAAGCCGGCCACCGTGAAGGCGCCGAGGACGAAGGCCGACTCGGCCGGATCGAAGGGGATCATGCGGCTGGCAGGCTAGCCTCGCGGCTGGCCCGACGATACGCCCGGTATCCGGGCGCCCGGCCCGCGTACCGGCCCGGCGCCTGCCACCAGCGCCGCGCGACGAGGCTAAGCCCGATCCCTCGGCCATGATGCGCGCGGCCGTCCCGAACGCCGCGACGATCCGCCGCGAGGTGCCGAACAGGTCGGTGAGCTCCCAGCCAAGCAGGCAGAGGCCAAGGACGACAAGCGACGGCCGGCGCGCATCGAGCCGGCACAACCACGCGAGGGCTGCGGCCGGCAGCGGCAGCTTCGTGGCAAGGCCCATGATGACTATGCCCAGCACGACGCCCACGACGATGTCCGAAACAGAGTGGACGCCGAACAGGATGCGCGGGAGGCACACCATCAGGGTGCCCCATGCCGCCGCAAGCAAGCCGAGCCGGTAAGAGGCCGTCCAGATGGCAGCGACGATGGCGAAGACCAGCATCGCATGATCGGAGGGAAGCGAACTCCAGTCGCCCAGGCCGAAGCCCTAGCTGGTGGTCGGGGATGCCAGGTCGGGATGGGCGAAGCGCGGTCGTGGCCGCATCGGCAGGATCTCCTGCAGCAAGCGGCCGGTCCCGAGCGCGAGTACGACTCCGAGCAGGGTGCGCAGCATCGGCGACGGGGCCATGAGAACGCCGCCCGCGCCCCTGCCTCCTGAATCCACATGCCCGGACCTCAACCATGTCTAGAATAACAACAGTATTAGTGGACCCATCTTGATCAGGTTGGCATCCAGCAGCATGGCCGCGATCCGGGTGACCAGGAGCATGCCCGTGCTCGCGTCACCCAGCGCAGTGGCAGCCTTTGCCGCAGCGAAATCAACAGCTTGCATCCATTCCATCAGGCAAGCTTGCATTCGCCTTCGGCGTTGGGGAGGGTGTCTGCGGCGGCATCCCGGTTGCAATTCATGACAAGCAGATGACAGTACGGTGAGCCACGCGACATCAAAACGAGATGACCGTTCCTCATTTATGGCCCCGCCAATGTTCTCGTTTCTGGATTTGCACTGTTCGGCCTGGGTGCGGGACAGCCGCGGGATATGGCGTTCGAAACGCTACCCGGAATGACACCAACTGCCCTGACCGGGTTTGGCCTGCGGCCATGCGGTTGAGTCACGAAATCAGCGGGATGGTACCGCGCCCGTACGTCGGCGCCGGCGCGGTCCGTCCGGCCAGATGGATGCGGAGCGGGATCGGCGGCATTGCCGGACCGGTCTGCGGAGCGCGGCGCCAGGCCGAACCCGGCCATGGGTGCGCAGTGCCGGGCGCGGTGTCCCGCAGGCTGCCGGTGGAGGGCACGACCGACCGGATCGCAGTGACGGTCGGGCGCTCTCCCTCCGATGCGCAGGCAAGCCGGACACGAGGGCCGTGCGGACAAAGGGCGCCTGCCCGGCCCGCCCGGACTGGACGCGGGCAAGAGGTCATCGGCCGCCTGCGCCACCAGGTAACCGACACGACCGCTGCACCGTCCGCAGTGATGGCGCAGCCTGCCGGCATGCCGGAGTGTGACTGCGCTGAACCGCGGTCACACCGGGCGCGCTTGCGGCTTGCCTGATCGCCTGCGAGGCCGCTTCCGGCTTCGCGCGCGGCCCGCGGGCGCGAAGCCCTTCATGGGACCGACCGCTGAAGGCCTCCCATGCCAGCGGTCATCTTCAATGACCGTTGGCATGACTCGCCGTTCCCTCAGGCGCCGGGCGGCCGCATCCGCGGCCTTGGCTCGCCGCACATTCGGCGCCTCGGCGGGCTTCGCCCACCGCAGGTCACGCAATGCGGGCGTTGGCATCAGGCCGCCAGCGCCGCCTCGATCGCCTGGACCAGAGCACGGGACTCCGGCCCGGTCTGGGTCGAGAAGCCACGCACGGTGCGGCCATCCCGGCCCACCAGGTACTTGTGGAAATTCCACTGCGGCGGGCCGCCGCCGCGTTCCGCGAGGAATGCGAAGAGCGGCGCCGCATGCGCCCCGCGAACGCGGGAGACCGTGGTCATCGGGAATTCGACGTTGTAGTTGGCGTCGCAGAAATCCTTGATCTTCTTATTGTCCGAGGATTCCTGGTTGAAGTCCTGCGACGGCACGCCGAGCACCACCAGTCCGCGCGGGCCGTATTTCTCGTGCAGCGCCTGCAGCCCGGCATACTGCGGCGTGTAGCCGCAGAAGCTGGCGGTGTTCACCACCAGCACCGGCTTGCCGCGATAGGCCGCCAGCTCCAGCGGGCCGCCCTCGATCGCCTCCATCCGGAAATCGTACAGGCTGGCCGAGGCCGCCGCCGCATCGCCCACCATCAGCGCGCCCCCCAGCAGGATGGCACCACGCCGCCCGATCTCAACCATACCGCTCCTCCGCCCAGGGGTCGCCATTGTTGTGGTAGCCGCGGACTTCCCAGAAGCCCGGCCGGTCCTCGCGCAGCAGCTCGATCCGGGTGACCCATTTCGGGCTCTTCCAGAAATAGAGGCGCGGCAGCACCACCCTCACCGGGCCGCCATGCTGGCGGGTCAACGGCGCGCCTTCCCAGGAATGCGCCAGCAGCACCTCGTCGGCGGTGAACTCCGCCAGCGGCACGTTGGTGGTGTAGCCGTCATAGGAGGTGAAGGAGACGAAGCGGGCCTCGTCCTTCGGCCGCGCCATGGCGATCAGGTCCTTCGCCCGGACGCCCTGCCAGTGGTTGTCGTAACGCGACCATTGGGTGACGCAGTGGATGTCGTTGACCAGCTCCGCCTGCTGCAGGGCCATGAATTCCGGCAGGGTCAGGCGGACCGGGGCCTGCACCAGGCCCTCCACCCGCAGCCGCCACTTGTCCGGCGCCACGTCCGGCTGGACGCCGAGGTCGAGGACGGGCCAGTCCTTCACCAGCGTCTGGCCGGGCGGCAGGCGGTCGCGCGTCGGGTCCGCGTGGGTACCGGTCAGCAGGCGGCCGTCGCGGGCCCAGGCCTGCTTGGTCTCGACCAGCTTGTCGCGGATCCTGCCGGTCACCGGGACGGTATCGTCGTCGTCTGTCATCTCGCTCTCCTGCATCCCTTACGTGCCAGCGCCGGCGGCGGACGCAAGAGGAGAGACGCGGCCCCCTACCCCCGATTCCGCATCAGCCGCGCCTTGTCGCGCGCCCAGTCCCGTTCGGCGATGGCATTCCGCTTGTCATGCTTCTTGCGCCCCTCGGCGATGCCCAGCACGACCTTGGCGATGCCCTTGTCGTTGAAGTGGATCTGTAGCGGCACGATGGTGGCGCCGTCGCGGCCGATGGCGCCGATCAGCTCGTTCACCTGCTTCTTGTGCAGCAGCAGCTTGCGCGGCCGGCCCGGCTCGAACTTCGCCACCGTGCTGCCGGCCTGCCATTCCGGGATGGTGCAGCCGAACAGGTACATCGCGCCGTCGCGCTCGCCGGCCCAGGCCTCGGACAAGGTGGCGCGGCCGGCGCGGAGCGACTTCACCTCCGGCCCGAACAGCACCATGCCGGCCTCCATCGTCTCGCCGATGGTGTAGTCGTAGCGCGCCCTGCGGTTCTGCGAGGCGATGCCGTGCGAGATCAGGGTCTTCTTTTTTGCCGGTTCCGCCATGGGGTCAGTTCAGGATTCCCACGGAGACCATCGCATCCCGCACCCGCGCCTTGGTCGAGGCGGCGACCGGCGCCATCGGCAGGCGGCAGTGGTCGGCGGTCTTGCCGAGCAGGCTGGCGGCATACTTCACCGGGCCGGGCGAGGTCTCGCAGAACATCGCGTCGTGCAGCGGCACCAGCCGGTCCTGGATCGCCATCGCCTCGGCCAGCTTGCCGGCCCGCCAGGCCTTGTGCATCTCCGCACACAGGCGCGGGGCGACATTGGCGCTGACGCTGATGCAGCCATGCCCGCCCGAGGCGCTGAACGACACGGCGAGATGGTCCTCGCCCGAAAGCTGGATGAAATCCTCGCCGCAGGCGCGCTTCGTGTGCAGCGGCCGGGCCAGGTTGCCGGTCGAGTCCTTCACGCCGACGATGTTCTTGTGCTTGGCCAGCCGCGCCATGGTCTCGACCGACATGTCGACCACGCTGCGGCCGGGGATGTTGTAGATGAACAGCGGCAGGTCGACGGCGTCCGCAATCGCGGTGTAGTGCAGGAAGAGGCCTTCCTGGGTCGGCTTGTTGTAGTAGGGCGTCACCACCAGCGTGGCATCGGCGCCGGCCTTCCTGGCATGGCGGGCGAAGTCGATCGCCTCGGCGGTGCTGTTGCTGCCGGCGCCGGCGATGACGGGCACGCGGCCGCGCGTCACCTCGACGCAGATCTCGACGACGCGCTTGTGCTCCTCATGCGACAGGGTCGGGCTTTCGCCCGTGGTGCCGACCGGGATGAGCCCTTCGGTGCCCTCGGCGATCTGCCATTCGACGAACTCGGCGAAGGCCTTCTCGTCCAGGGAGCCGTCGGCACGCATCGGCGTGATCAACGCGACCATCGATCCCTTGAACATCTGGCTTTCCTCCGGTGGGGCGGTGGGTGCCCGTTGCCGCCGGGCGCATCTCCCCCGGCGCGGCGGATGCGCCCGGGGCGGAGAACCTAGTCACCGGGGATCGCAGGGGCAAGGGCGACGCGGCCCGCGGCGCCGGATCGCCCGCGCATCGGCCGCGGAATTGCCCTAAGAAGCGGGAATGCGCCGCCGCTCCCTCCTCGCCCTGCCCGCAGCCCTGCTCCCGGGCGCTGCCCTCGCCCAGCCCACCGCCTTCGCGGGGGGGGAGGCCACGCGGCTCGCCGGCCGCCAGGCCGTTGCCCTTGCACAGGCGCAGCGCTGGGCGGAGGCCGATGCCGCGGCGCAGTCCGCCGATCCGTTGATCCGGAAATACGTCACCTGGCTCCGGCTGCAGCAGCGCGGCCAGGCCGCCGGCGCGGCCGAGGTCATCGGCTTCGCCCTGGGCAACCCGGAATGGCCCGGCCAGGACCTGCTCGGCCGCCGGGTCGAGGAGACCCTTGCCTTCGACCCCGACGACAGTCTGGCCACCCAGTGGTTCGCCGCCCGCGCCCCGCGCAGCATGGACGGCTACCAGCGCCTGGCGGACGTGCTGGCCCGCGCCGGCCGGACGGACCAGGCGACCCAGGTGCTCCGCACCGGCTGGGCCGAGGCGCCGGCCGACCCGGTGGCCGAGACCGCCTTCCTCACCCGCAACGCCGCCAGCCTGACGCCCGCGGAGCATGCCCGCCGCTTCGACCGGCTGGCCCTGGCACGGGACGCCGCCGCCGCCGCCCGGGCGATGCCCTATCTGGACCCGGCGCAGCAGGCCCGTGCCGCCGCCCGCCTCGCCTATGCCGCCGACCGGCCCGATGCCGACGCCCCCGGCATGGCCGCCGCCGCCCCCGCCGATGCCGGGCTGACGCTCGAGCGCGCCCGCTGGCTGCGCCGCCGCGACCAGGACCAGGAAGCCGCCGCCGCCTTCGCCGCCGGCACCCGGCTGATCCCGCTCCCCGCCCCCGACACCGCCCGCGCCACTTGGGCGGAACGGCAACTGTTGGCGCGAAAGCTGCTCCGCCTCGGCGATCCGCGCGCCGCCTATGGCGTCGCCGCCGGGCATGGCATCGCCGCGCCCGGGGAGCCGCGGCAGGATGCCGAATTCCTCGCCGGCTTCCTCGCGCTGCGCTTCCTGCGCGATGCCGCGACGGCGGAACGCCATTTCGCCCGGATCGGCGAGGACAGCCGCAGCGTCATCACCCGCGCCCGCAGCCTCTACTGGCAGGGCCGCGCGGCGGAAGCCCAGGGGGCCGGCCAGCGGGCCCAGGACCGCTACCGCGCAGCCGCCGAATTCCCCCTCGCCTTCTATGGCCAACTGGCCGCGGTGACGCTGGGGGAGAACGGCCAGGCGCTGTCCGCCCGCATCGCCCGCGCCCCGGCGCCGCAGCCCTCCGCCGCCCAGGCCCAGGCCTTCGCAGCCAGGGAGCCGGCCCAAGTGGTGCTGGCGCTGGCAGACATCGGCGAGAGCCGCCGTACCCGCCCCTTCCTGCTGCGGCTGGAGGACCTCTCGGCCGATCCGGCGGAGAAGATCCTCGCCGCCCGCCTGGCGCAACAGGTCGGCCGGCCGGACAATGCGGTCTGGGTGGTCCGCCGCGCCGGGGCGAGCGGCCTGATGGCCGTGGCCGAGGGCTGGCCCGCCCCCTACCCCGCCCCGCCCGAGGCGCCGGAGCCGGCCCTGATCTTCGGCATCACCCGGCAGGAAAGCAATTTCGACCCCGAGGCGGTCTCCTCGGCCAATGCCCGCGGTCTCATGCAGTTGCTCCCGGCCACCGCCAGCGGTGTGGCCAAGCGGCTCGGCCTCAGGCATCAGGTGAGCATGCTGACCACCGACACCGGCCACAACATGCGCCTCGGCGCCGCCTACCTGGACCAATTGCTGGCCCGCTTCGGCGGCACCCTCCCCTTCGCCATCGCCGGCTACAATGCCGGGCCGGGCCGGGTGGACGAATGGCTCGGCACCTATGGCGACCCGCGCGGCGGCGGCGTCGCCATGCTCGACTGGATGGAGCAGATCCCCTTTGCCGAGACCCGCAACTATGTCCAGCGGGTGATCGAGAACATGGCCATCTACCGCGCGCTCGATGCACGGTCCGCGGCGCTGGAACACCCGATGACGCAGTGGCTGCGGGCGCCGGCGTGATGGCGCCTCGCCAGCGTTTCGTCAGCGCCCGCGACGGGCTGCGGCTGGCCGCGCGCGACTGGGCGGGGCCGGCGGACGCGACGCCGCTGCTCTGCCTGTCCGGCATCTCGCGCTCCGGGCTCGACTTCATCCACGTGGCGGAGCATTTCGCTGGCACGCGCCGCATCGTGGCGCTGGACTATGCCGGGCATGGCGAGAGCGGCCGCGCCGCCGCCCCCGGCCGCTATGCGCCGCAGATGGCGATCGGCGACGTGCTTGACGCCATGGCGGCGCTCGGCCTGCACCGGGTCGCGCTGCTGGGCACCAGCTTCGGCGGCATCCTCGGCATGGCGCTCGGCACGGTGCGGCCGGGCGTGCTGGCCGGCCTCGCCCTGAACGACACCGGCCCCTCGCTGCAGCAGGGCGGGCTCGATTCCATCGGCGAGATCATCGGCCGCGACCCCGGCTTCGCCACGCGGGACGAGGCCGTGGCCTTCCTCAAGGCCCGGCTGCCGCCGCTCGGCATCACCGAGGCCGGCTGGCCGGAGGTCGCCGAGCGCACCTATCAGCACGGCAGGGATGGCCGCTGGCACCCGCGCTGGGACATCCGCATCGTCGACATCCTGCCGAAGAACGGCGCCGGTGCGCCCGACCTCTGGCCCTTCTTCCGCGCCATCCCCGAGATCCCGACGCTGCTGGTCTGGGGCCAGGAGAGCACGGTGCTCGCCGCCCGGACGGTGCAGGACATGCGCGCGGCGCGGCCGGAGATGGCGCTGTGCTCCCTGCCCGGCATCGGCCATGCGCCGGGACTCGGCGAGCCGGCGGCGCTGGAGGCGATCGGCCGCTGGCTGGCCCAGATGCCGTGAGCCTGCCGTGAGTCCCGGGCAGGGCCTCGCCTATGCGGTGGCGACGCTCGGCGGAGTCGGGCGGCTGCGGCCGGCGCCGGGCAGCTGGGGATCCGCCATCGTGCTGCCGGCGGTGCTGCTCGGGCCGCTGGCCTGCCTCGGCCTGGCGCTGCTGCTGACCGCGGCGGGCTTCTGGGCGACGCGGCGGATGCTGGGCGACGACACCACCGCCGACCCGTCCTGGGTGGTGGTGGACGAGGGCGCCGGGCAGCTGCTGGCGCTGGCCGCGCTGCCCGCCGGGGCCGGGGGCTATGGCGTGCTGCTGGCCTTCCTGCTGTTCCGGGTCTTCGATATCGTCAAGCCCGGCCCGGTCGGCTGGGCCGACCGGCAGCATGGCGCGCTGGGCGTCATGCTGGACGACGTCTTCGCCGGCGCCCTGGCCGCGGCGCTGGTGCTGCTGGCGCGCGCGGCGCTGCCCGAAGGGATCCTCTGATGCTGCCGCAAGCCACATTGGACGAGGCGCGCGACCTGCTGGCGCTGCTGCAGTCGCGCGGCCTGACGCTGGCCACCGCCGAAAGCTGCACCGGCGGGCTGATCGCCGCGGCCCTCACCGCCATCGCCGGCAGCTCGGCCGTCGTCACGCATGGCTTCGTCACCTATTCGAACGAGGCCAAGCGGGACGTGCTCGGCATCCCCTGGGGGGTGATCGAGGGCCATGGCGCAGTCAGCGACAGCGTTGCGCGGCGGATGGCCGAAGGCGCGCTGGCCCGCAGCGGCGCCGACCTGGCGGTGTCCTGCACCGGGATCGCCGGGCCGGGCGGCGCGACGCCGGGCAAGCCGGTGGGGCTGGTCCACATGGCCGCGGCGATGCGGGGCGAGACCCGGGCGATCCGCCGGGTCTTCCCGGGCGACCGCACGGCGGTGCGGGCGGCGACGGTGGCCGAGGTCTTCGCCCTGGTGCGCGGGCTGCTCAATCCGCGCTGAGGCCGCGTGCCGCGATCAGGCCGCGCCAGGCGGCGATCTCCGCCAGCACCAGGGCGCGGGTGGCGGGAGGGGCGCTGGGATCGACCTCGCCATCGGTCAGTTCCTCCAGCTTCGTCCGCACCGCGGGCTGGGCCAGCGCCCGCAGCAGCGCGGCATGGACCGTGGCGACGACCGGCGCCGGCGTGCCGGCCGGGGCGGCGAGGCCGGCCCAGGTATAGGAGCGGAAGCCGGGGAAGCCGGATTCGGCCACCGTCGGGATCGCCGGGAAGCGGAGGCTGCGCCGGTCGGCGGTGACCGCCAGGCCGCGCAGCTTCGGGTCCTGCAGCAGGCCCATGGCACCGACCGAGGTGCTGACCATCAGCGGCAGCTCGCCGCCCAGCACGCCGCCGAGGCCGGCGACGTCGCTGCGATAGGGCACCTGGGCCATCTCGATCCCCGCGGCGGCGCTGAACAGCTCCCCCGTCAGGTGGTGCGAGGAGCCGGGGCCAAGCGTGCCGTACTGCACCGCGCCCGGCCGCGCCCTGGCCGCGGCGACCAGGGCGCCGAGGTCGCGGTAGGGCCCATCCGCCCGCGCCACCAGCACGAAGGCGTAGCGCAGCGCGACGCTGATCCAGGCGAAGCTGTCGACCGGATCGAACCCCGCCGCGCGGCCGAAGGCCGCCGCCACACCGTGGCTGCCGGTCAGCAGCCCCAGCGTATGGCCGTCCGGCGCCGCGCGGGCCAGGGCAGCGGAGCCGATGTTGCCGCCGGCGCCGGGGCGGGGTTCCACCACCACCGGCCGGCCGAGCGCCTCGGCCAGCGGCGGCGCCAGGATGCGGCAGATGGTATCGGCCGCCCCGCCGGGGCCGAAGCCGTGCAGCAGGGTGATGCTGCGGTCCGGCGCCCATCCCTGGGCCCGCGCGACGGCGGGTGCGGCCAGCGCCGCGAGCAGCAGCCGTCGCGCGAGCGCCATGTCAGGTCAGCGCCTGGTAGACCAGCTGCCGCAGCGCGTAGCGGTACTGGATGCGGTCGGAGGGTCCCTGCAGCATCAGCACGGCGTAGAGCTCCTCCTTCGGGTCGATCCAGAAATAGGTGCCATAGGCGCCGCCCCAGAAATAGTCCCCGACATTGCCTGGCACCGGGCTGCGGCCCTGGGCGGTGCGCACCGCGAAGCCGAGCCCGAAGCCGTAGCCGGTGACCGGCGCCGGGGCGAGGCCGCCGAAGCGCACCAGCAGGCCGGGGCCGTATTGCGTGCCCTCCGGCAGGTGGTTGGCGGTCATGAGGTCGATGGTGCTGCGCGAGGCGACCTGCGCCTCCCCCAGCCGGCCGCCGTTCAGCAGCATCTGGCAGAACCGCGCATAGTCCATGGCGGTGGAGACCATGCCGCCGCCGCCCGAGAACATGGCCGGCTTCTCCAGCGCATCGGGGACCGCCTGGCGGGCCTTGGTCACCGGGTCGACCTGGGCGCGGGCGACGCGGTCGGCGGCCTCGGCCGGCGCCCAGAAGCCGGTATCGGCGAGGCCCAGCGGGGCGGAGATGCGGGCGCGGATGAAGGCGTCGAGGTCCTGGCCGGAGACCACCTCGACGATGCGGCCGACCACGTCGGTGGCCTGGCTGTATTCCCAGGTGGTGCCGGGCTGGAACATCAGCGGCTGGGCCGCCAGGCGCGTGATGAACTCGGCCGAGGTCAGGCTGCGGTCGGCGACCTTGGCGGCGACATAGGCCGACTGCACCGGATGCGGCGCCGGGCCCGGCCCGGGCAGCGCGCCATAGGTCAGGCCGGCGGTGTGGCGCAGCAGGTCCTGCACGGTGGCCTCGCGCTCGACCGGAATGCCTTCCAGCCCGACCTTCTGGCCCTTGAACTCCGGCAGGTAGCGGCTGACCGGATGCCAGAGCATCACCTTGCCTTCCTCCGCCAGCATCATCAGGGCCAGCGAGGCAAAGGGCTTGGTCATCGAGGCGATGCGGAAGATCGCATCGGCCGGCATCGGCGCGCGGGAGTCGCGGTCGCGGAAGCCGACGGGCTCATGCAGCACGAGCTTGCCGCTGCGGCCGACCGCGACGACGGCGCCGGGGATGCGGCCGGCGTCCACCTCGGCCTGCAGCCAGGCGGTGACGCGGCCGAGCCGGTCGCGCGACAGGCCGGCATCCTCCGGCCGCGCGGCGCGGGCCAGCGGGCCGGCATCGTTGGCGGCGGCGGGGCGGATGAGCGCGGCGGTGGCGGCCCCGGCGGCGAGCGCGAAGGCGGCGCGGCGTTCGAACATGAAATGTCTCCTTCCCTTGGATCTTATGGCCGGGACGCTGCACGCCCGCGGCGCGCCGGGTCAAGCATCGCCCAGCCGGAAAGCGTCGGCGATGCGCCGCACGCGGCCGTCGGCGGCGACCAGCAGCACGTCGAAGCGGATGCCCGCAGCGCCATGGCCGGGATGCTCCGCCAGCCAGCATTCGGCCGCGGCGACGAGCCGGGCGCGCTGCCGGGGCGCCAGCGCGAAGGCGGCCTCGGTCAGGCTGGGCCGGGCCTTGACCTCGACGAAGGCGAGCAGGCCCATGCGCTCGGCGACGAGGTCCAATTCGCCGGCCGGGGTGCGGATGCGGCGGCCGAGGACCAGCCAGCCGCCGGCGACGAGCGCATCCGCCGCGGCGTCCTCGGCGGCGCGGCCGGTGACGTCGGCGCGGGCGCCGCGGAGGTGGCGGGCGGGGTCGGTCACCATGCTGGGTCTCCCGGGAAGATCAGCGGGGCGGGGAACCTCCGCCCCAAACCCCGCCACCCTCTTTCTCTGGGCTTCAGCCTGCCGTGTCGGCCGGGAGTCGCTCCATGGAAATCCGCCGCGCGGCCAGCACGCCGAGCGCCAATTGCATCGTCAGCAGGGCCGCCATGGCCAGGGGCCGCGCCGGGCCGAGCAGGTCGGCCAGGAAGACCAGCCCGTTGGTCGCCTTCAGCCCGCTGTTGATGTCGTTCGGGTCGAGCCAGCCGACCGCCGCGACATGCGACCAGAACAGCGCGAGATACTCAAGGGTCGCCACGGCGACGACGAGCCGCAGCAGGCGCCGCCCGGCATGGCGGGCAAGCAGCCCGGCGCTCCAGACCAGCGCGGCCAGCATCGCCGGAAAGAGGTTGGCGGGCAGCAGGCCGTAGGGGTCCTCCCGCGGGTGCAGCGGCAGTGACAGCGCGGCGCCGAGCAGGGCGAAGACCGCCAGCGCCGTGGCGCAGGCCGCGCCGGGCGCGACACCCCGTCCCGCATGGCCCGTCCCTGCCACGCGCCGCCACAGCAGGACCAGCAGCCCCAGCCCCTGCGCCAGGGTGATGGCACCGATGGCTTGGTTGAACTCGACCTTGGTCAGCCAGCGGTAGAGCTCGGTCGCCCGGATCGGCCCGCGCGGCATGTCGACGAAGACCGGCCCGATGCTGTGCAGCGCATTCATCCCCATGGCGTGCAGCAGGCCGACCGGCGTCACCGCCGTCTCGTTCATCGCCAGCAATGGCGAGGCGCGCAGCATCGACCCCGGGCCGAATTCCGCCAGCAGCCAGCCATACCAGGGCGCCAGCAGCGCCAACGTGGCCAAGGCGTAGCCGCCGAGCCGCCGCGGGGCGAGGAAGGCGCCGAGCCGCCCCTGCCGCCAGGCCCACACCACGCCGTGCGCAAGCAGCGCCGCGACATAGGGGGCCGCCAGCTGGTGGGTCAGGAAGGCCAGCACCGAGGCCAGCCAGAATCCGGCGAAATCCCGTCCCGCCGCGGCCGCGTCGGCGGCCTCCCGCTGCAGCGACCGCAGGTGGAAGTGCAGGGCCAGCAGCAGGTAGAAGGCGACGAGGGTCTTGCTCCAGGTGAACCAAGCCAGGTGCATCAGCCAGATGTTCAGGCAGGCCAGCCCGGCGCCGAGGATGGCGGCGCGGCGCCCGAACAGGCCGCGCAGCACCAGATACAGCGCCAGCACGACCGCGCCGTTGGTCGTCGCCGCCGTTGCCTGGAAGGCCCAGAACCGTCCGCCGCCGAAGCCCATCGGTGCCGCGACGGCCAAGTTGAACAGCGGGTTGCGGGAGGCAATGCTGAAATCCTGGCCCCAGACCGTGTGCGGGTCACGCTCGCCGAGGAAGATCAGCGCCGCGTCGTAGTGCATCCACCAGTCGAAGTACCAATTGCCGCCGGCGAAGCCCGGCAGCACCGCCTCGATCAGCAAGATCTGCAGCCAGGCCAGCAGCACCAGCCCCGGCAACCAGGGATCCCAGCGCAGCGCCGGGGGCGATGGCGCGGTCAGCCAGGCCAGGGCCGCCGCCAGCGCCATGCCGAGCACGACCACCCCCTGCCCCAGCCCGGTGGCGAAGGCCAGGAACTGCGCCCCGGCGAGGACCGCGATCCCGACGCCGAGGGCCGCGGCGAGCCGCTCCTCGGCATCCAGGTCGCGGACCCGCCGCAGCAGGGCCCAGCCGACCAGCGACGCGGCCAAGGGGAAGCCAAGCGCCAGGCCGGCGGCGGACACGACCGATCCCACACGCGTGCTCCACGGCCATGCAACGATGCGTCGTTCCATGGCACGTGACTGCGGGAAGGCGGAAGCCCACGTTGCCGTTACATTCCTGGAACAGAAACGGCGGGTTGGAAAGGCCCGTGGCAGTTCCCGGCAGGCGGCAGACCTGGTGCCGTCAGGCGGCCAGCGCCTCGCGGATCAGCCCCACCGCCTCCTCGATCATCGGCGCCGTGACGTCGAGATGCGTACACGCCCGCACCCGGCCGCCGAGGCCGCTGACCGCGACGCCCTGCATGATCAGGCGGGCCTGCAGCGTCGCCACGTCGACCCCGGCGTCCTTGATGTCGAAGAAGACCAGGTTGGTGTCGGGTTCCTCGACCACCACGCCGGGGATCTGCGCCAGGCCGCGGGCAAGCGCCTTGGCATTGGCATGGTCCTCCGCCAGCCGGTCGACATGGTGGTCAAGCGCATGGAGGCAGCCGGCGGCCGACAGCCCGGCCTGGCGCATCGAGCCGCCGAGCCGCTGCTTCCAGCGCCAGGCCGCGCCGATGAACTCGCTGCTGCCGCAGAGCACGGCGCCGAGCGGCGCGCCGAGCCCCTTGGTGAAGTCGAGCCAGACGCTGTCGTAGCCGGCGACCATGTCCTTCGGCGCGATGCCGGCGGCGACGCAGGCATTCATCAGCCGCGCGCCGTCCATGTGGGTCGCCCAGCCCTGCTCATGGGCGATCTCGGCCACCGCGTTCAGCTGCGCCAGCGGCCAGACCGCGCCGCCGCCGATATTGGCGGTCTGCTCGACCTCCAGCAGGCGTTGCGGCGGGGTGTAGCGGGTGCGCGGGCGGATCGCGGCGCGCAGGTCGTCCGCGCTGAACATGCCGCGCGGGCCCTTCAGTCCCATGATCTGCGCGCCGGTCAGCGCCGCATGGGTGCCGCCCTCGCTCGTCAGGATATGCGCGGTCTCGTGCGCCACCACCTCGTCGCCCTTCTGGCAATGGGTGAGGATGGCGACGACGTTGCACATCGTGCCGGAGGGCAGGAACATCGCCGCCTCCTTTCCCATCAGCGCCGCCATGCGGTCGCACAGCGCGTGGACGGTCGGGTCGTCGCCATGCTGCTCGTCGCCGACCTCGGCGCGCATCATCGCGTCCTTCATCGCCGCGGTCGGGCGGGTCTGGGTGTCCGAGTAGAGGTTGATGCGGGTGCGCGGCGCGCCGGCGGGCGGGCGGGGCGGAGCATGGACCATGGCGGGAATCCCTGAAATCGGCGCCAAGCTGCGACGGATGGCGGCGCCGGGCAACCCGGCCAGGCCGTTCAGTCCGGCACCGCGAAATGCCGCGCCCAGGCCGCGGCGAGGCGAGGCCGGGTGGCGACGGCGCGGGCCAGGGCCTGGATAGGCGGGCAGTTGTCGGGCATCCAGGCCTCGTTGCCCATCCAGCGGGACAGCACGGCGAGGGTCAGGTCGGCCAGCGAGAGCCGTTCGCCGAGCACGAAGGGCGCTGGCTGCGCGCCGGCCGCGACCAGCTGCCAGAAGTCGCGGGCCATCTCCACCGCGCGCGCGCGGATCGAGGCGGTGTCGGCGCCGAAGCGGCCCGGGTAGTCGTAGCGGGTGACGCAGGGATAGATCTCGCTCGCCGCCAGCATCATCCAGCGCAAAGCGCGTGCACGGCCAGGATCGGCGGCGGGCGGCAGCAGCCCGGCCTCCGGGTGGCGGGCTTCCAGGGTCAGCAGGATGGCGGTGCTTTCGGTCACCACCGTGCCGTCCGGCAGGATCAGGGTCGGCAGCCGGCCCATCGGATTGATCCGGCGGTACTCCGCCGCCAGCTGCGCGTCCTGGTCCACCGACACGGACCGCAGCTCGGCCTCGGCGCCGATTTCGGCCAGCGCCAGCTCGATCATCGCGGAACCGGAGCGCCGGTCCCCGTAGAGGATGTATCCCATGCGCCGAGCCTCGCCCGCCCGGCGCGCAACGGGCAAACGCAAAGCGGTGATGGGCAGATCAGCCCGGCTGATGGCCGCGGCCGTCAGACCGAAGCGTCGCGCAGCCAGCCGGAGAAGCGCGTGGCGATCCGCCTGCAGCCGCCGATCACCGAGACGGCAAGCACCAGGGCGATGCTGCCGAGCACCATCATCGCCAGGCTGTACCAGGGGTCCGGCAGGATGCCGATGGCGCCGGTCAGGCGGCGCAGCAGCAGCATGCCGTCCAGCGTCGCCTGCGGTTCAAGGGCGGCCGGCCCACCCAGCGTTTCGACCACGAGCCGCGTCCCCGCATGCAGCCAGCCCTGCTGAACGGCGGTGCCGAGGAGGAGGACGCAGAGGAGGAGCCGGACCAGCGCTTTCATGCCCCGCAGCCTGCCGGCGGCGGGGTGAAGAAACCGTTCAGGCAGGCGGGTCAGGCCTGCGGCGCGGCTGCCGCGCCGGCCGGCGGCGGCGCGGGTCGGCCATAGAGCTGCATCGCGCGCCGCTCGAAGGACCGCACCATCAACCGCACCGCCTCGTTGAACACGGTGCCGATCACCGCCTGAAGCAGGCGCGACTTGAATTCGAAGTCGACGAAGAAATCGACCTCGGTGCCCTGCGGGTGCGGGTGGAAGCGCCAGTGGTTGTTCAGGTAGCGGAAGGGGCCGGTCAAGTACCGCACATGCACGTGGTGCGGCCGTTCCAGGGTGACGGAGCTGCGGAAGGTCTCGCGGAACATCTTGAAGCCGATGGTCAGGTCGGCGATCAGCTCGTCATCCTTGCGCGAGATCAACCGGGCGCCGACGCACCAGGGCAGGAATTCGGGATAGCGACGCACGTCCGCCACCATGTCGAACAACTGCTCCGGTGTGTAGCGCAGGATCTTCTTCTCAGCGTGCGTCGGCATCAGGCGGCGGCCAGGCTCGCGGCGCGCGCATCACGCAGCGCAGCGAAGTCGCGGTCAGCGTGGTAGCTGCTGCGGGTCAGCGGCGTGGCGGAGACCAGCAGGAAGCCCTTGCTGCGGGCCATCCGGGCATAGTCGGCGAATTCATCCGGGGTGACGAAACGGTCCACCGCGGCGTGCTTCACCGTGGGTTGCAGGTACTGCCCGATGGTGAGGAAATCGACCTCGGCCGAGCGCAGGTCGTCCATCACCTGCAGCACCTCGATCCGCTGCTCGCCGAGGCCCACCATGACGCCCGACTTGGTGAAGATGGTCGGGTCGAGCTGCTTCACCCGGTCCAGCAGGCGCAGCGAGTGGTAGTAGCGGGCGCCGGGACGGATGGTCGGGTAGAGCTTCGGCACCGTCTCCAGGTTATGGTTGAAGACGTCGGGACGGGCAGCGACCACGACCTCGAGCGCGCCGTTCTTGCGCAGGAAGTCGGGGGTCAGGATCTCGATCGTGGTGCCCGGCGCCGCGGCACGGATGGCGCGGATGGTCGCGGCGAAATGCTCCGCCCCGCCATCGGCCAGGTCGTCCCGATCCACGCTGGTGACGACCACATGCCGGAGGCCGAGCTTGGCCACCGCATCGCCCACCCGGCGCGGCTCGTCGGCGTCGAGCGCCTTCGGCAGCCCGGTCGCCACGTTGCAGAAGCTGCAGGCGCGGGTGCAGGTCTCGCCCATGATCATCATGGTGGCGTGGCGCTGCGACCAGCACTCCCCGATATTCGGGCAGGCGGCTTCCTCGCAGACCGTGGTCAGCTTGTTGTCCCGCATGAGATTGCGGGTCTCGTGGTAGATTGGGCTGTTCGGCGCCTTGACCCGGATCCAGGCGGGTTTCCGCTGGATCGGGTTGTCGGGCCGGTTGGCCTTCTCCGGGTGGCGAAGGATAGTCCCCTCCGCGGCCGGGACGGCCCGGTGGTCGATGTCGATGCGCGTGGCCATGCCAGAAATGCCCGGTGGGTTCGGCGCTAGATGTGGATCACCCGGCCATAGGCATCAAGCACCGACTCGTGCATGGCTTCCGAGATGGTCGGATGCGGAAAGACCGTCTCCATCAGCTCGGCCTCGGTAGTCTCCATGGTCTTGGCGATGGTGTAGCCCTGGATCATCTCCGTCACTTCGGGCCCGGCCATATGGGCGCCGAGCAGCTCGCCGGTCTTGGCGTCGAACACCGTCTTGATCATGCCCTCGGGCTCGCCCATGGCGATGGCCTTGCCATTGCCGATGAAGGGGAAGCGGCCGACCTTGACCTCATGCCCCTTCGCCTTGGCCGCGGCTTCCGTCAGGCCGACGCTGGCGACCTGCGGGCGGCAATAGGTGCAGCCGGGAATGTTCAGGATGTTCAGCGGGTGGACATGCATGCCGGCGATGTGCTCGACGCAAAGCACACCCTCATGGCTCGCCTTGTGCGCCAGCCAGGGCGGGCCGGTAAGGTCGCCGATCGCATAGACCCCCGGCTCCCCGGTGCGGCAATACGCGTCGATCACCACATGGGCGCGCTCGACCTTCACCCCGGTGCCTTCCAGCCCGATGCCCTCGACATTGCCGACGATGCCGACGGCCGAGATGACCCGGTCGGCGGTGATCTCCTGGACCTTGCCGTTGGCCTCGATGATCGCGGTGACCTCGTCGGCGCCGCGGCGCAGGCCCTGCACCTTGGCGCCGGTGATGATCTTCATGCCCTGCTTGACGAAGGCCTTCTGCACGAAGCTGCCGATCTCGGCATCCTCAACCGGCAGGATGCGGTCGAGCACTTCCACCAGTGTCACCTCGGCGCCAAGGTTCAGGTAGAAGCTGGCGAATTCCGCGCCGATGGCGCCCGAGCCGATGACGATCAGCCGCTTCGGCATGGATTGGGGGACCATCGCCTCCTTGTAGGTCCAGACCAGCTTGCCGTCGGGCTCGATCCCCGGGATGACGCGGGCCCGCGCCCCGGTGGCCAGGATGATGTGCTTCGACGCGAGCTCGGCCAGCGGCTGACCGCCCTTGGTCACCGACAGCTTCCCCTTGCCGGCCAGCCTGCCCTCGCCGTCGAAGACCGTGACCTTGTTCTTCTTCATCAGGAAGCGGACGCCGTCCGAGAGCTGCTTGGCCACGCCGCGGCTGCGCTTGACGATCTTGCCGATGTCGAAGCGGATGTTGTCGGCGGCAAAGCCGTAGGCGTCCAGCGTGTGCAGCAGGTGGTTGATCTCGCTCGACCGCAGCAGGGCCTTGGTCGGGATGCAGCCCCAGTTCAGGCAGATGCCGCCCAGATGCTCGCGTTCCACCAGCGCGGTCTTCATGCCGAGCTGGGCGGCGCGGATGGCCGCGACATAGCCGCCGGGGCCGCCGCCGAGCACGATGAGATCGAAGGTCTGTTCGGCCATCTTTACGTCTCCTGGGCGGCGAGCGCCGCGAGCGCGTCGCCGCTGAGGCGTTGCAGGGTCCAGCCCTCGCGCGGGAGGGCGCCGATCGAACGGTAGAAGGCGATGGAGGGCGCGTTCCAGTCGAGCACCGACCATTCCATCCGGAGGCAGCCCTGCGCGAGCGCGCGGCGGGCCAAGTCGGCGAAGATCGCCCGGCCGATGCCGCGCCCGCGCGCCGCGGGCTGCACGAAGACATCCTCGACATAAAGCTTGGGCCGGCCGTCGAAGGTGCTGACGCTGTAGTACCAGAGGGCGAAGCCGACCGGGTCGCCAGCCGCTTCCGCGATCAGCGCCTCGGCCCGGCGCGGCTCGGCGAAGAGCAGGCGTTGGAAATCCGCCTCCGTCGCCCGCACCTCGTGCAGCAGCTTCTCATAGTCCGCGAGCGCGCGGACAAAGCCGAGCACGAGCAGCACGTCCTGCGGCGTGGCATCGCGCAGCACGAGGCCCTTCATGCCGGCACCGCGTGGCACACCGCCTCGATCCGGTTGCCAGCGGGGTCGCGCAGGAAGGCGGCGTAATAGCCCGCATGATAGTGCGGCCGCAGGCCCGGTGCGCCGTCATCCGCGCCGCCCGCCGCCAGGCCGGCCCGCCAGAACGCGTCCACCGCCGCGCGGTCCGCTGCCTTGAGGCACCAGTGGCGGCGCGAGGCCGGCTCGGGCGCCGCGCCGGCGAGAACGGAGAGATAGCACCGCTCCGGATGCGCCGCGTCGGCCCGCAGCCCGTAGCCGAGCCAGCCCGCATCCCGCCCGACCACCGGCACGCCGAGCGCCGTCATCACCGCGTCGTAGAACGGCGTGGCGGCGGCCAGATCGGGCACGGTGATCGAGACGTGGTCGATCACAGCATCAGGCTCAGCGGGTCCTCGACCACGCCCTTCAGCGCCTGCATGAACTCGGCGGCCAATGCGCCGTCGATTACGCGGTGGTCGACCGACAGGGTGCAGGTCATCACCGTGGCGATGGCCAGGGCGCCGTTCCTCACCACGGGTCGCGGCTCGCCCGCCGCGACCGCCAGGATGCCGGCCTGGGGCGGGTTGATGATCGCCGAGAAGGACTGCACGCCGTACATCCCCATGTTGGAGATGCTGAAGCCGCCGCCCTGGAATTCCTCGGGCTTCAGCTTGTTCGCCTTGGCGCGCGAGGCGAGGTCCTTCATCTCGTTGCTGATCGCCGAAAGACCCTTCTGGTCGGCGCGGCGGATGATCGGCGTGATCAGGCCGGTCGGGGTCGAGACGGCGACCGAGACGTCGACGTCGTGGAACTGCAGGATCGCGTCGTCGGTCCACATGGCGTTGACGTTGGGGAAGCGCCGCAGGGTGGCCGCGACCGCCTTGATGACCAGGTCGTTGACCGAGAGCTTGAAGGCGCCCGGGCCGTCCTTGGCGGATTTCGCGTTGAGGTCGGCGCGCAGCTTCAGCAGCGCGTCGATCTCGAAGTCCATCGTCACGTAGAAATGCGGGATGGTCTGCTTCGATTCCGCCAGGCGGCGGGCGATCACCTTGCGGAT
The DNA here is from genome assembly GCF_042666655.1 of Dankookia sp. GCM10030260. Taxonomy (NCBI): domain Bacteria; kingdom Pseudomonadati; phylum Pseudomonadota; class Alphaproteobacteria; order Acetobacterales; family Roseomonadaceae; genus Dankookia; species Dankookia sp. GCM10030260. The sequence continues at coordinate 1,171,280 of NZ_JBHTDE010000001.1, read as the reverse complement.
CGTGCTGTTCGGCACCGGAGTATGCGGCGCGGTGACCGCCGGGGCGGGTGCGGCCGGCTTCGGTGCCGGGGCGGCGGCGGGTGCAGCCGCGGCCTGCGGGGCGGGGGCTGCCGCCGGCGCGGGCTGCGCCGCCGGGCCCTTGGCCAGCGCGGCTTCGATATCCGCCTTGACGATCCGCCCGGATGGGCCGCTGCCCGTCACGCCGGACAGATCGAGGCCGGATTGCTGCGCCATGCGGCGCGCGAGCGGCGAGGCGAAGACGCGCTCGCCCGCGTCATGCCCGTTGGCCTTCGGCGCGGCCGTGGCTGCAGGCGTGGCGGCCGGCCGGGGCGCCGGCGCCGCCACCGGCTGTTCCGCCGCGCCGACGACCTTGCCGCCGGCGGCCTGCACCGCCTCGATCGCCGGGGCGGCGCTGGCCGATTGGGCCGGCTCCGGCGCCTTGGCAGGAGCCGGAGCCTTCGCCCCGTCGCCGCTCGGCACCGCCTCGCCGGCCTCGACCAGCACGGCGATCGGGTCGTTGACCTTCACGCCCTGGGTGCCGTCGCCGACCAGGATCTTGCCCAGCACGCCCTCGTCGACGGCTTCCACTTCCATGGTCGCCTTGTCGGTCTCGATCTCGGCGATGATGTCGCCCGCCTTGACCTGGTCGCCTTCCTTCTTCAGCCAGCGCGCCAGCGTGCCCTCGGTCATGGTGGGCGAGAGCGCCGGCATCAGGATGTTGGTTGCCATGGTTCCCGCCCCCTTACTTGTAGGTCACGCGCTTCACCGCATCGACGATGTCGGCGGTGGTGGGCAGGGCCAGCTTCTCGAGGTTGGCCGCATAGGGCATCGGCACGTCACGGCCGGTGACCCGCACGGGCGGCGCATCCAGCCAGTCGAAGGCCGCCTCGATCACCTGCATCGCCACCTCGGTGCCGATATTGGCATAGGGCCAGCCCTCCTCGACCGTCACCAGCCGGTTGGTGCGCTTGACCGAGGCCGCGATGGTCTCGCTATCCAAGGGCCGGATGGAGCGCAGGTTGATCACCTCCGCCTCGATCCCCTGCTTGGCCAGTTCGTCGGCTGCCGCCAGCGCCCAGGACACCGCGATGGAATAGGCGACGATGGTCACATCCTTGCCCGGCCGCTCGATCTTCGCCTGGCCGATCGGCAGGATGAAATCCTTATCCGTCGGGCATTCGAAGGTTTGGCCGTAGAGGATCTCGTTCTCCAGCACGATGACCGGGTTCGGATCGCGGATCGCCGCCCGCAGCAGGCCCTTGGCATCGGCGGAGGACCAGGGCGCCACCACCTTCAGACCCGGCACATGCGCGTACCAGGACGCGTAGCACTGGCTGTGCTGCGCCGCGACGCGCGACGCCGCGCCGTTGGCGCCGCGGAAGACGATCGGGCAGCCGAGCTGGCCGCCCGACATGTAGAGCGTCTTGGCGGCGCTGTTGATGATGTGGTCGATCGCCTGCATCGAGAAATTGAAGGTCATGTACTCGACGATCGGCTTCAGGCCGGTCATCGCCGCGCCGACCGCCATGCCGGTGAAGCCGTGCTCGGTGATCGGGGTGTCGATGACCCGCTTCGGGCCGAACTCGTCCAGCAGGCCCTGGCTGATCTTGTAGGCACCCTGGTACTGGGCGACCTCCTCGCCCATCAGGAAGACCTTGTCGTCGGCCCGCATCTCGGCCGCCATGGCGTCGCGCAGGGCTTCCCGCACGGTCATCGGCTTGGTCGGGCCCCAGTCCTTCTCCGGCGCCGCGGCCGCGGCGGGCGCCGGGGCGGCCGCAGCGATCTTCGCCGGGTCCTCGGCATGCTTGGCCACCTGGCCGACCTCGGGGCTGGCCGCGGCCGGCGGGGCCGGGTGCTGCGGCGCCGCCGTATCGTGGCCGGGTGCCGCGCCGGTCGAGGCACCGCCGCCGCCGTCCAGCTCGGCGATCGGCGCATTGACCGAGACGCCCTCGGTACCCTCGGGGACGAGGATCTTCGTCAGCGTCCCCTCATCGACGGCTTCCACTTCCATGGTCGCCTTGTCGGTCTCGATCTCGGCGATCACGTCGCCGGACTTCACCGCATCGCCTTCCTGCTTCAGCCACTTGGCGAGCTTGCCCTCGGTCATCGTGGGCGAGAGCGCCGGCATCAGGATCTGGACACCCATCTCAGCGCGCTCCCTCAAGCAGGATATCGGTCCAGAGCTCCTTTTCGTCTGGCTCCGGGCTGGCCTGGGCGAAGTCGGCGGCCTCCTGCACGATGCCCTTGACCGCGTCGTCGACCTTCTTGAGGTCGGCCTCGGTCACGCCCTGCTCCAGCAGCGCCTTGCGCGCGGTCTCGATGGGGTCGGACTGCTCGCGCATCTTCTGCACTTCCTCCCGGGTGCGGTACTTTGCCGGGTCGGACATGGAATGGCCGCGGTAGCGGTAGGTCTTCATCTCCAGCAGGTAGGGGCCGTTGCCGGCGCGGCAGTGGGCGACGGCGCGCTCACCGGCCTCCTTCACCGCCGCGACGTCCATGCCGTTCACCTGCTCACCCGGGATGCCCCAGGGGGAGGCGTTCTTCGACAGGTCGCGCGACGCACTGGCGCGCTCCACGCTGGTGCCCATGCCGTACTTGTTGTTCTCGATGATGAAGATCACCGGCAGCTTCATCAGCGCCGCCAGGTTGAAGCTCTCGAAGACCTGCCCCTGGTTGGAGGCGCCCTCGCCGAAATAGGTCAGGCTGACGTTCTTGCTGTCCCGGTACCAATTGGCGAAGGCCAGGCCGGTGCCGATCGAGACCTGCGCACCGACGATGCCATGGCCGCCGTAGAAGCCCTTCTCGCGGCTGAACATGTGCATCGAGCCGCCCTTGCCGCGGGAATAGCCGCCCTCGCGTCCGGTCAGCTCGGCCATGACGCCGCGTGCCTCCATGCCCGTCGCCAGCATATGGCCGTGGTCGCGGTAGGAGGTGATGACCTGGTCGCCCGGCTCGAGGCAGGCCTGCATGCCGACGACGACGGCTTCCTGGCCGATATACAGATGGCAGAAGCCGCCGATGAGCCCCATGCCATAGAGCTGCCCGGCCTTTTCCTCGAAGCGGCGGATCAGCAGCATGTCTCGATAGGCCTGAAGGAGCTGGTCCCGCGTCATCGAGGCCTCCTTCGCCGTCCGCATGCGGCGCTTGGCGCCCGCGGTTTCCGCTGCCTGGGCCATCTGGACGGCTCCCTTTCGTCTCCGGTCCCCGTGATCTACGCAACCCGGTGCGCCACGACAAGCGACAGCGAAGTGAAAAAAAGCCCTATGCTGCAACGCAATACGATGATTAACCTCAAGATGGTTAATCAGGAAAGCGGCCGTTTCGCCAGCGTTGGGCAACCGTTGCGGAAAACCGTTTCGCGGCGCAAGAACCGCCAAGGTCAGGGCCGGCGATGCGCATCATCCGCACGCGCCCGGCGGCAGGCACCCTCTCGTGCCACCATCAGACCGAGCGAGAACGGAAAACCGGTGTCGGATGGGGTCCGCCAGCTGCCCGCCCTGGCGTGGCAGGCGGTGCGACATGCCCGGCACCACGGGCGTGGCGCGGCGCGGCAAGCCTCCGCCGGAGCCGCCGCTCACCGCGATGATCCCGCCGGACGCCGCCGCGCTGCGTTGCCCGCCCGATCATGAAGCGGCGCTGCGGGGACCGCGCCAGGAGGAGCCGGACGCTGACGCCGGCCTTCCTTGCCCCGTGCTTCAGACGGCCATGCCGTCCGCATCCTGCGCGGCAGCGCGGGGTCTGCCGTAGCGGTTCACCGGCCGCCGGGACGGCTGGCGCTGGATCGGCGACCGCAGTCCGGCCACGCCGCCGGATTGGAATGGCCTATTGGAACAGCCGCTTGCCCGGTTCGTAGGGGATGACGATCTCGTCCTTGCCGACCAAATTCAGCAAGGTGCGCGCCCGCTCGTCCAACTGGTCGCGGTCGATCCGGTCGCCGCGCAGGCCGGTGACGCGGCGCTCCAGTGCCTCGCGGTCGGCTTCGGCCTTGGCCAGGGTGGCGCGGGCCAGGGCGATGTTCTCCAGCTTCTGCTCGCGCGCCACCAGGCCGAAATCGCCGAGCTGGGCGTTCCAGACGAAATAGCCGCAGAGCGCCGCGAAGGCGACCGGCAGCACGGCATCACGCATCCGGCGCTTCAGCGCGCGGCCAAAGGACATGAAACCACAACCCCAAGCTGTCCGGACGAGAGAGAATCAGTGCCGGCGCGTTTTGGCAAGCAGGATCGTATGCCACAGCGCGTGCCGGATGGGCAGGAAAGGTTGCGGAGGAAAATGCATTCCCTCCCCAGACCCCGCCCTTCCTTTTTGCGGGTTGGCACATGCCGCGCGGCAGGTCCCGGCTCCAGAAGATCGATGAGGGGTCTGGGGAGAATATCTTCCCCCCAACCTTGCTTCCGCTCAGCGCCGCAGGATGGTCCGCCCGGCATAGCGCGCGGCGCTGCCAAGCTGCTGCTCGATCCGGATCAGCTGGTTGTACTTGGCCAGTCGGTCGGACCGCGACAGCGAGCCGGTCTTGATCTGCCCGCAATTGGTGGCGACGGACAGGTCGGCGATGGTCGCGTCCTCGGTCTCGCCCGACCGGTGGCTCATCACCGCGGTGTAGCCGGCGCGATGCGCCATCTCGACCGCTTCCAGCGTCTCGGTCAGGGTGCCGATCTGGTTGACCTTGACCAGGATGGAATTGGCGGTGCCGGTCTGGATGCCCTGGCGCAGGCGCTCCGGGTTGGTGACGAACAGGTCGTCGCCGACCAGCTGGACCTTGGCCCCGAGCTTCTCGGTCAGCAGCTTCCAGCCGGCCCAGTCGTCCTCGGCCATGCCGTCCTCGATCGAGACGATCGGCCACTTGGCGCAGAGCGCGGCAAGGTAGTCGACCATGCCGCCGGCATCGAGGGTCTTGCCCTCGCCTTCCATCACATACTTGCCGTCGTGGAAGAACTCGGTGGAGGCGCAGTCGAGGGCGAACATGACGTCCTCGCCCACCCGGTGGCCGGCGGCCTCGCAAGCCTTGGCGATGAAGGACAGCGCCTCGTCCGCCGAGCCGATATTCGGGGCGAAGCCGCCCTCGTCGCCCACATTGGTGTTGTGGTGGGCGTCGTGCAGCTGCTTCTTCAGCGCCGCGAAGCATTCGGCGCCGATCCGGATGGCGTCGGATGCCGTGCCGGCGGCGACCGGCATGATCATGAATTCCTGGATGTCGATCGGGTTGTCGGCATGCTTGCCGCCGTTGATGATGTTCATCATCGGCACCGGCAGGGTGCGGGCGAAGACGCCGCCGACATAGCGGTAGAGCGGCATCGCCAGGTCCTCGGCCGCCGCCTTGGCCACCGCCAGGCTGACCGCCAGCATGGCGTTCGCACCCAGGCGGGCCTTGTTCGGCGTGCCGTCGAGCTCGATCATCGTCTCGTCGATCTTGACCTGCTCCTCCGGGTCCATGCCGGAGAGAGCGTCGAAGATCTCGCCCTCGACATTGGCGACGGCCTTGAGCACGCCCTTGCCGCCGTAGCGGGCCTTGTCGCCGTCGCGCAGCTCCACCGCCTCATGCGCGCCGGTCGAGGCGCCGGAGGGGACGATGGCGCGGCCGACCGCGCCGGTGTCGAGGTGGACCTCGGCTTCCACGGTCGGGTTGCCGCGCGAATCGAGGACTTCGCGGGCGATGATGTCGACGATGGCGGACATGCGCGTCTCCGGGTCGCTTTGGGTGCGCCGGCCATAAGACGGTCCTGCCCCAGGGGCAAGGGGTTCGGGCGGGATGTCACCCGCACGCGACTCTGCCGGGGCTAGGCGGCGCCGCCGCCGTCACCGCCCGCATCGCCGCCCCCGCCGCCGTCGGAGAGCGCGCCGTCCGGGCCCATGGCAGGGCCCTGGCCGGTGCCCTCCGGCTCCGCGGGCTGCCGCAGGGCGAGGCCCGCGAGCGCCGCGGTGCAGGCCAGGAAGGCCCAGAAGGGCGCGAAGGGGACGAGGCCGAACCCGGCGGCGCCGGCCAGGCCGAGGACGCCCAGCAGCCCGCCGCCCAGCAGGCCCACCGCCATGCCGTGCCGGATCAATTGCGCTGGGCGGCTTCGGCCATGGCGCCGAGCCGCGCCACCGCGGCCTCGAAGGCGGCGACCTTCGGTGCCGCGTCGGGCGCGCCAGCGGCAAGCGCGGCATGCGCCGCCTCCAGCGTGTCGAGCACATCGATCAGGGCGGCGAAGCTGCCCTGGGCGGGGTCGTCGTCGCGCTGGTCGGCAACGCTGCGGAAGATGGTGTAGCGCTCGCCGGGGCCGAGCCGGCGGTCGGCGGCGACGGCGGCGAGGAAGCGCGCCTGGGCGGCATCAAGCCCGTCCCGCCGGGCGCGGAGGGCGCCGCGGGTACCGTCGCCCGGCTCCGCCCCGATCGCCGCCCGCAGCAAGGAGGTGACGGAGGCAAGATGCGGCGCGGCCTCGGCCAGCATGGCGGGGACGTTGGCACCGCGCGTCGCGGCCATGCGGTCGGGCAGGTCGGACAAGGCGGCGATGCCGGCCAGGCCGGCGGCGCGGACCGGCTCGGGCGGCATGGCGCCGCCGGTCTGGCGGACCGCCTGCAGACCGGCATCGGCAGCCTGGGCCAGCAGGGCGCCGGCGGGGCCGGAGCGCGGCTCGATCGGCTCGCCGTCCGCCAGCTGGGCCAGGCCATGGGCATAGTCGCCGAGCGCGGTGACGGCGGGCATCAGCACCTGGCCGGCGGCCTCCGCCGCGCCGGACCCGGCGGCGCCGAGCCGCGGGGCGCCGGCCTGGCGGCCACCGGCGGCGAAGCCGATCGCGGCATCCTCGCGCCGCGCCATGCGCTCGAAGGCATCCATCCGCAGGATCAGGGCGTCGGCGCTGGGGTCGGCGGCTTCCAGCGCGGTGCCGAGCCGGAGGGCCAGCGGCGAGGGCGGGTCCTTCTGCCCTCCTCCGGCACAACCGATGGCCAGCAAGGGCAGGAGAAGGACCAGGCTGCGACGCAAGGGCATGCGGAAGGTGCCTCGATGGGAGGCGGGAAGTGACGCCGGCCGGAGCGCCGGCGTCAAGCTAAGCTGCCGTCATGTTCCCCCCGCCCCGTCGCGGGACGGACCGATCCAGGCCTGCGGGCCAGGCGGCCCTCCGGCCGCGTCAGACCAGCCGCGCCTGGCGGATCGCGGCGCCGATGAAGCCGCGGAACAGCGGATGCGGCTCGAACGGCTTGGAGCGCAATTCGGGGTGGAACTGCACGCCGATGAACCAGGGGTGGTCGGGGTATTCGACGATCTCGGGCAAGGCGCCGTCCGGCGACATGCCGGAGAAGCGGAGCCCCACTTCCTCCAGCCGGTCCTTGTAGTTGACGTTGACCTCGTAACGATGACGGTGGCGCTCGGTGATCTCGGAGGCGCCGCCATAGACCTGCTGCACCAGCGTGCCCTCGGCCAGGCGGGCCAGGTAGGAGCCGAGCCGCATGGTGCCGCCGAGGTCGCCGGCGGCGTTGCGGCGTTCCAGCGCATTGCCGCGCAGCCATTCGGTCATCAGCCCGACGACCGCATGCTCGCAGGGGCCGAATTCGGTCGAGGACGCGCCCTTGAGGCCGACCAGGTTCCGCGCCGCCTCGATCACCGCCATCTGCATGCCGAAGCAGATGCCGAAGAAAGGGACCTTGCGTTCGCGGGCGAAGCGCACGGCTTCGAGCTTGCCGGCGGTGCCGCGCTCACCGAAGCCGCCCGGGACCAGGATGCCGCTGGCGCCTTCGAGCCGCGCGACCGCCTCCTCATCGCGCTCGAAGACCTCCGAGTCGACCCAGTCCAGCTTGACCCGGACATTGTGGGCGATGCCGCCATGGGTCAGCGCCTCGTTCAGCGACTTATAGCTGTCGAGCAGGTTGGTATACTTGCCGACGACGGCGATGGTGACCTCGCCTTCCGGCTGGCGTAGGGAATGGACGATGCCTTCCCAGCGGCGCATGTCGGGCTCGCCATAGGCGCTCAAGCCGAAATGGCGCAGCACTTCCTGGTCCAGGCCTTCGGCATGATACTGCAGCGGCACGCCGTAGATGCTGCTGGCGTCGAGCGCCGGGATGACGCTCTCGGGCCGTACGTTGCAGAAGAGCGCGATCTTGCGGCGCTCGTTCTCCGGGATCGGCCGGTCGCAGCGGCAGAGCAGGATCTGCGGCTGGATACCGAGTCCGAGCAATTCCTTGACCGAATGCTGGGTCGGCTTGGTCTTCAGCTCGCCGGCCGAGCCGATATAAGGCACCAGGGTGAGGTGGACGAAGAGGCTGCGGGTCGGGCCCATCTCGTTGGATAGTTGCCGCATGGCTTCGAGGAAGGGCAGCGATTCGATGTCGCCGACCGTGCCGCCGACCTCGACCAGGACGAAGTCGTAGCCATCGGTCTCGGCCTGGACGACTTCCTTGATCTTGTCGGTGATGTGGGGAATGACCTGGACGGTGCCGCCGAGGTAGTCGCCCCGCCGTTCGGCGGCGATGACGTCGGAATAGATTCGGCCCGTGGTCCAATTGTCAGCCTTGGTGGCGTGGACGCCGGTGAAGCGCTCGTAGTGACCGAGGTCGAGATCGGTCTCCGCGCCGTCGTCGGTGACGAAGACCTCGCCGTGCTGATACGGGGACATCGTCCCGGGATCGACGTTGAGATAGGGGTCGAGCTTGCGCAGCCGCACCTTGTAGCCACGGGCCTGCAACAGCGCGCCGAGCGACGCCGCTGCAATGCCCTTGCCAAGGGAGGAGACCACGCCGCCGGTGATGAATACGAACCGCGCCATGGGTGCCCTGCTTACCGCGTGACGCCCGCCGCTGCTACCCGCAGTGTGAGGGAGCGGCCATGCATTCGCGGGAGATGTGCGAATAAGCCGGCTTGCGCATCGGCGCGGCCATGCCGCAGTCGGTGCGACTCGGCATCAGTTGGTCGGGACGCTGGGTGCGGCGGGGGTCGCCGGCAGCGCGGGGGCGGTGGCGGCCGGCGGCGCGTCGAGGATCGAGCGCGGGCCGGCGGTGCCGCGGCCGAGGATCGCCAGGGTCAGCGACAGCGCGAAGAAGACGGTGCCCAACACGGCCGTGGTGCGGGTGAGCAGGTTCGCGGTGCCGCGGCCGGTCATGAAGCCGCCCATGCCCTGGGAGGAGCCGACGCCGAGCCCGCCACCCTCGGAGCGCTGCAGGAGCACTACGCCGATCAGGGCAAGGGTCACGAAGAGGTGAATGATGAGGAGGACGGTGGCCATGGGCTGCGCGGGTGTCCGGTGCGGCGAGGCTGCGGGTTCTACAGGCTCGCGGCGTCGGAAGCCACCCTTCGCGCAATCCGGCCGCCCCAGGCCGCGCCACGTCCCCGCACCGACCACGACGACCGACCTTCGGAGGTGAACGCGGCACCGCAATGGTTTGCGGCCTGCGGCGCGGCGTTCTGCGTCCAGGCGACATGCCGAGCATCCGGCCGGGGGGGGGTCTAACCTTCCTGGCGCGCTTGGACCCAGATCGGGTCATCCCAGTCACCGAATGACCCGCATGGAGAAATCGACGGAATTCCGATAGTGAATCCCCGCGCTTCCACCAACGCACCGCCTATTCTCGGCCAGCCATTACATTTGCGAATGAACAGTCGTACTGCGGGAAGAATGATGCATGAATTCCTGCACCGATCGAAAAATGCCGATGAAAGGAATGGGACAGATGGCCAGATTCGTGTCGCGGATGCATCGCATGGCAGGCGTGCTGTTCGCCCCTATCGTGGTCGCAGGCTGCGTGTCCCAAAGCGACTACGACGCGCTGCAAGCGGAGAACAACCAGCTGAAACGGCAGCTTGCGGCGCAGTCCGCCACGCTTGCGGCGGAACGTCAGCAGGTCGGCCGGCTACAGGGCGCGATCGCCTACACCGTGAACAGCGACCTGCTGTTCGCCCCAGGCAGCTGGGAGATGCGCGAGAGGGGCAAGCATATCATCGCCGACATGAGCCGGAAGCTGGCGCCGACCCAGCAGAACAAGCTCATCGTCACCGGCTTCACCGACAATGCTCCCATCGGCCCGGCGCTGCAGCGACAAGGCATCACGTCGAACCAGATATTGTCGCAGAAGCGGGCCGAGGCGGTCATGGAGTACCTGATCTCGCAGGGCGTCCGATCCGACATGGTCTCGGCGCGGGGCATGGGTGAGGCGGATCCGGTCGCATCGAACAGTGACGCCAAGGGGCGGGCGCAGAATCGCCGCGTGGTGCTGTCGCTGGCGAACGCCTGAAGCCTCGGCCTCGATGGGTCCGGCGCGGGACTTCGCGTCGGACCGCTGTCCGGCCATCAGGCTGGCGCGATCCTAGGCCTCCACCACCACATAGGCGTCCTCGACCTGCACCGGGAACGTCTCCGCCACATATGGCCCTTCCACCAGCGCCGCCCCCGTTTCCACATGCGCCGCGTACTGCCGCACCTGCACCCGCTTCGGGTCGAACCAGCTTTTCCCCGTGCGGATGTCGAATTCCCAGTAGTGCCAGGGGCAGCGGATCATCTCGCCGCGGCGGCCATAGACGTACACCCCCGGCTCCGGGCTATCGACATGGCCGCTCAGCAGCCCGGCGCAGAGGCTGCCGCCCTGGTGCGGGCAGCGGTCGCTCAGCGCGAAGAACTCGCCGTCCAGATTGAAGACGACGATCCGCTTCCCCTCGGCCTCCACCAGCTTGCGCCCGCCCGGCGGGATCTCGGCGACGGCACAGACGACATGCTTGGGCACGGCAGACTCACAGAAAAAGGGTGGCGGGGTTCGGGGAGGAGGTTCCCCCCTCCCCGATCTTCCTTCAGAGCCCGTAGAGCACCCGCGCATTCCCGCCATAGATCGCCGCCCGCCGCTCCGCCGGCACCACCCCCGGCATCGCGGACCGCGCATCGTCGAAGTCCCAGTGCGGGTAGTCCGAGGCAAACAGGATCCGGTCCCACCCCACCCATTCCATGATGTCGAGCAGGTGGCCGCCGCGCTCCGGCTCCTCCATCGGCTGGGTGGACACCCAGATCTGCTGGCGGATCTGCTGCGACGGCAGGCGCGTGAGGTGCGGCACCTCGGATTTCAGGCTCTTCCAGGCCTGGTCCAGCCGCCAGCCGACCGATGGCAGCCAGGCGAAGCCGCATTCGATCAGGATGATCTTCAGCGCGGGGAAGCGCTCGAGCACGCCCTCCACCACCAGCGAGATCACCTGGTTCTGGCAGGAGGTGGCATGTTCCGACACCTCCTCGATGTAGAAGCTCGGCCAGCCGCCATTGGTCATCGCCCAGCCGCTATAGCCGAAGGCGTGGAAGGCGACGGGCAGGCCGGCCTCGGCCGCGGCCCCGTAGATCGGCCAGTAGCGCGGGTTGCCGGCGGGCTCCGCGGTCCGGCTCATCATCAGGACCTGGCAGAAATTCGGGTCGCCGGCACGCTTGCGGATCTCGGCGGCGGAGGCGATCGGGTCCTCGTAGGGCACCACGATGCTGCCGCGCAGGCGAGGTTCCTTGCGCAGCCAGGCCTCCAGCTGCCACTCGTTCACGGCATGCGCCATGGCGGCGGAGAAGGCGTTGTTGCGGTCGCCCTGCCCGCTCGGCTGCAAGGGGTTCAGCACGCCGATATCGGTGCCGTAATTGTCCAGCAGCTGGAAGCGCAGGAAGTCGAGGTCGGAAGCCGGCGTCCCGCCATTGGGCGGCCAGGCGTCGCGGCGCGAGGCCAGCGGCTGCGCCTTCGGGAAGGGCGGCTGGCCGCCGGTGAAGCCGTGCCGCTGGCGCATGCCCCAGGTCTGCAGGTGCTGCCACCAGCGGTCCGACATGAAGGGCTTGAACTCGGTGATCGCCTTCGGCCGCGGATGGATGTCCACGTCGATGAGGCCGAGCGTGGCGGCGGCCGGCTTGCCGGGCACCTGGATGGGCTGGATGACGTTCATGCGGGCACTCCCTCCCGGATACGGTCGTAGGTCGCAAGCGCGTTCTCGCGCATCAGCTTGGGCATCAGCGAGGCCGGGATGCCGGGCGGCACCGCCGCGTCGCCGTCATATTGCCAGTGTGGCCAGTCGGAGGCCCAGAGCAGCATCTTGTCCGAGCGCAAATGGTCCAGCACGCGTTCCACCGCGTCCGCCGGCGCGTCCAGCGGCTGCACGGTCAGGCGGACCTGGTCGCGGATGATCTCGGCCGGCAGCCGGTCCACCCAGGGGATCTCGAAGCGGACGCCCTTCCAGGTCTTCGACAGCCGCCAGAGGAAGGCAGGCAGCCAGGTGACGCCGGATTCCAGCAGGACGACCTTCAGTTCGGGGTGCTTCACCAGCGCCCCCTCGGTCAGCAGGCTGGCAAGCGTGCTCTGGAATCCCTGCTGGTTGGCGGCGTATTCCTCGAGGTACCAGGAGGTCCAGCCGACCGAGGTCTGCGGATGCCGGTAGGCGCTGCCGGCATGGATGCCGAGCGCCAGGCCGTGCCGCACGCAGGCCTCGTAGATCGGCCAGTATTGCCGCTTGCCCAGCGGGTTCTCCCCCATCACCAGCGCCAGCACTTGGACGAAGCGGCGGTCGGGGCCGAGCCGCTCGATCTCCTCCACCGCCGCGGCGACGTTCTGCATGGGCAGCACGATGGAGGCCCGCAACCGCTCGTCGCGGTCGAGCCATTCCGCCCGGGTCCAATCGTTTAGGGCGCGGGTGAAGGCGACCGCCATGTCCTGGTTGAGGACGAGCTGCACACCATAGAGCGGGTTGAGTATGCCGGTCTCGATGCCGAATCGGTCCAGCACCTGGCCGCGCAGCTGATCCACCGTATCAGCGCCGCGGCCGTTTGCGCCGCGCCAGTCGGCCCGGATGGTCTTCGGCGAGTTCACCGGCCAGGATTGGCTGTCGAGCGTGGTGATCCCGCGCTCCGCCACCTGGTCGGCCCAGAAGGCGTCCATGTAGGGGGTCAATGCCTTCATGCCCGGCACCATGGGATGAAGGTCGCAATCGATCGGGCGATACCCGCTGAACATGCCGTTTCCCGTCCCCCGCGGCCCATGCGGGGGCCGGACTGGTATATCAGCCCGATCGGGGTCCCGCAGCAAGCGGGCTATTGGTCGAGCGACCATCCCCGTGCCCGGTCGCGCGGTGTTCAGGCCTTGTCCGGCAGGGGGAACAGGGTGACAAAGCGCGCTGCCAGGCCGCGGTCGCCCTCGATGCGGATGGTGCCCTCCCCTTCCAGCGCCGCCAGCGGCACGCCGCCATAGATCGCGGCCGCAAGCACCGCCGGCGGGCCGGAGAGGATGAGGTCGGCCGGGGCCGCCGCGCCGGCGGCGATGGCGATCCGGCCCTCGGCGAGGTCGCCGGCGAATTCCTCCTCCCCCAGTCGGAAGCCGATCCGTGCCCGCAGCCCCGCCGCCCGGCCTGGATCGAGCATGGTCCGCAGCGACAGCAGGAAGGACACCGCGCTGATCGGCAGGGTCGGGTCGTGCCGCGGCGACCGTGCCGCCCAGCGGCCGAGCGCCTGGAAGATCGGCTCGCTCCCCATGCCCCAGTCGGTCAGGGCATAGACCTGCACCGCGGCCGGCGGCGGCAGCCGGCGGCGCTGGACGATACACGCGGTCTCCAGTTCCTCCAGCCGCTGGGTCAGGACGGTGGCGCTGATGCCGGGCAGGCTGGCGCGCAGGTCGCCGAAGCGGCGCGGGCCGAGCAGCAACTCGCGCATCACCAGCAGCGCCCAGCGGTCGCCGACCAGGTCGAGCGCATGGGCTGCGGCACAGGCATCCTCGTAGCGGCGTGGCCTCGGCTGAAATTCACTCTGGTTTTTTGACTTCATGGTAGCAATTTATAACTTCATGCAGCAGGCTTGTCGAACCCGATGGGCGAGGACAACCGCATGGCCAAGCTGATTTTCGTCAACCTGCCGGTCGCGGACCTGCCGCGCGCCGTCGCCTTCTACGAAGCCGTGGGCGCGCGGAAAAACCCGCAATTCTCCGACGACACCGCGGCCTGCATGGTGCTGTCCGAGACCATCCACACCATGCTGCTGACGCATGACAAATTCCGCCAATTCACCACCAAGGCGATCCCCGACGCGAAGGCGACCTGCCAGGTGCTGCTCTGCCTCTCGGCCGAGAGCCGCGCCGAGGTGGACGGCATCGTCGAGCGCGCCGGTGCGGCCGGCGGCACCATGGATCCCGGCTTCAAGCAGGACCACGGCTGGATGTACGGCCGCGGCTTCGAGGATCCGGACGGCCATATCTGGGAAGTCATGTGGATGGATATGGCGGCCGCCGCAACGGCCATGGCGAAGGGCTGACCACATGGCGACGCTCGCGCCCTGCGCCTGGGTCCCCGGGAAGGCCGAGGGCGCCGCCGCCTTCTACCTCGCCGCCTTCCGGCGCGCCGGCCAGCCGGCCGAGATCCACGGCCGCATGCGGATGGGCGCCGAGGGCACGCTGATCGCGGTCACCGTGGCGCTCGCGGGGTAGGAGGTGATCCTGTTCGACCCGCCCGCCGAGGTGGCGCATGGCCACGCCATCTCGCTCTTCCTCACCTGCGCGACGCAGGCCGAGGTCGACGCGCTGTGGGACGGGCTGCTGGAAGGCGGCAAGCCGGTCCAGTGCGGCTGGCTGACCGACCGCTACGGGGTTTCCTGGCAGGTCGTCCCCAGCCCGGTCGGCGACCTGCTGCAGGAAGCCGATGCGGACCAGGCCGGGCGGGTGAAGCAGGCGATCGAGGGCATGGTGAAGATCGACCTGGCGACGCTGGAAGCCGCGTTCCGGGGATAGCCAAATTGCGAGGAGGAGACCACAGGATGCGCGTGATGGTTCTGGTGAAGGCGACGCCGGACAGCGAAGCCGGCCTGCTGCCCTCGACCGAGTTGCTCGAGGCCATGGGACGGTTCAACCAGGAATTGGCCGATGCCGGCATCCTGCTGGCCGGCGAGGGCCTGCATCCTTCCGCCCGCGGCAAGCGCGTGGCCTTCGACGGCGCGTCCCGCACCGTGGTCGACGGCCCCTTCGGGGCGACCGGCGAACTCGTCGCCGGCTTCTGGCTGTGGCAGGTCGAGGACATGGCGGAGGCGGTGGCCTGGGTGAAGCGCTGCCCCAACCCGATGCCCGGCCCGAGCGAGATCGAGATCCGCCCGCTCTTCGAGATGGCGGATTTCGGCGTGGCCATGACGCCGGAGATCGCCGCGGCGGAAGCCAGGCTCCGCGACCAGGTGGCCGGGGAGTAAGGTTGGGGAGAGAACGGCATTCCCTCCCCAAGCACGAATGTCTCCTTGGCCTTCCTTTTCGTGGGTCCGGCACCCGCCGCGCGGCCGATGCCAACCCACAGAAACAGAGGAGGGTCCAGGGAGGATACTTCCTCCCCGGCCTTTGCTTCTTCCACTCAATTACAACGAGGCCCGGCTACGCCGCCGGCGGGGTAATCCCGAGCCGCGCCAGCCGCGTCGCCGCCGCGGCATTGACCGCGTGGTCCGGCACTTCGCCGCGGGCCAGCGCCGTCACCTGCCGCACCGTGTCGAAGGCCTGGTGCTCGATAGCGGCCGGGGTCAGGCCGCCGACATGCGGCGTGGCGATGACCTTCGGGTGTGCTGCCAAGGATGGCGTCGGCATCTGGTCCGGCGCCCGGCCGACATCCATCGCCGCGCCGGCCAGCTGGCCGCTGTCCAGCGCCGCCAGCAGCGCCGCCTCCTCCACCAGGTTGCCGCGCGAGGGGTTGAGGAAGAAGGCGCCGCGCCGCATCCGGGCAAAGGCGGCGGCATCCATCAGATTCTCGGTCTGCTCGTTGGCGACGGCGAGGCAGACGACGAAGTCGCTCCCCGCCAGCAGCGCCTCCAGCGGGACATGTTCGAGCCGCGGATCCTCCGGCGCCGCATGCGGGTCCGCCACCAGCACCCGCATCCCCAGCGCCAGGCCGAGCGGCGCCAGGTACCGCCCGATCGCGCCATGGCCGATGATGCCCAGCGTCGCGCCGTTGAGCTGACGCCCCATCCGCGCCGCCGGCACCGCGCCGCGATGGTAGCTGGCCGCCGCGTCACTGACGCCGCGCGCCAGGTCGACCATCTGCCCCACCACCAGCTCGGCGACCGAGGGGATGAAGCCCGGCGTCGCCTGGGTCACCAGCACGCCGGCGGCACTCGCCGCCGCGACGTCCACGTTGCGGATATCGACCGCGCAGCGCAGGAAGGCGACCAAGTCGGGGGCGTGGCGGAAGGTTTCGGCCTCGCCCGGGGACTGGCGGTAGCTGACGATCGCCTCGCAGCCGGCGGCGGCCTCGGCCAGTTCCCGCCCGGCCAAGTGCCGGCCGGTCTGGTTCAGCCGGACCTGGGCGACCTGGCGCAGCGCGGCCAGGGCCCCTTCGCCGTAGTAGTTCGCCAGCGCATCGGCGGTATGGGTCAGGTAGACCTGCATGGCGCATCCCTCGTCCGTTGCCGCATCCCTCCCATGCCGGTCCCAGGGGCGCAACGCGGCTTGGCCGGCGCGGCGCGGCGTGGTGGATTGGCGCCATGCCCCATCCCCTCCCCGCCATCCTCGCCCACCTCGACGACACCGCCGCCGCTGCCGAGGCGCGGCTGCTCGACTGGCTCCGCATCCCCAGCATCAGCGCCCAGCCGGCCCATGCCGGCGACTGCCTGCGCGCCGCCGGCTGGGTGCGCGACGAATTGCAGGGCATGGGGTTCGCCGCCGAGGTCCGCCCGACCGCCGGCCACCCCGTGGTGGTCGCCCACCATCCCGGCCCGGGCGGCGCCACGCCGCATCTGCTGTTCTACGGCCATTACGACGTGCAGCCGGCCGACCCGCTGGCGCTCTGGACCTCGCCGCCCTTCGACCCGGTGGTGGTCGAGGGCCCGCACGGCCCGCGCGTGGTCGCCCGCGGCGCGGTGGACGACAAGGGCCAGTGCAGCATGTGGCTGGACGCGCTGCGCGCCTGGCACGCGGTGGCCGGCGGCCCGCCCTGCCGCATCACCGTGCTGATCGAGGGCGAGGAGGAGGTCGGCAGCCCCAGCCTCGACGCCTTCCTCGCCGCCAACCGCGATGCGCTGAAGGCCGATGTCGCCATCGTCAGCGACACCGGCATGTGGGACATCGACACGCCGGCGATCACCACCAGCCTGCGCGGCATGGTCTATGCGCAGGTCGACCTGAAGGCGGCTTCGCGCGACCTGCACAGCGGGATCTATGGCGGCGCCGCGCGCAACCCGATCAACCTGCTGAGCCGGATCATGGGCGGCCTGCACGACGAGGACGGCCGCGTGCAGCTGCCCGGCTTCTACGACGGGGTGCGGGAGCTGACCAACGCGCAGCGCGTCGAATGGGACGGCTTGGGCTTCGACGAGGCGGAGTTCCTCGGCGAGATCGGCCTGTCCGTCCCGGCCGGCGAGCGCGGCCGCGGCGCGCTGGAACGGATGTGGGCCAGGCCGACCGCCGACCTGAACGGCATCTGGGGCGGCTATACCGGCGACGGGAGCAAGACGGTGATCGCGGCGGAGGCCCATGCCAAGCTCTCCTGCCGCCTGGTCCCCGGCCAGGACCCGCAGCAGGTCGCCGAGAGCATCCGCCGCTTCGTCGCCGACCGCCTGCCGGCCGACTGCACCGCCGAGGTCCAGGTATTCAGCACCACGCCGGGAATCGAGGTGGCGGCCGACAGCCCCTGGGTGCGCGCCGCCCGCACGGCGCTGACTGCGGAATACGGCAAGCCCGCGGTGCTGATGGGCTGCGGCGGCTCGATCCCGGTGGTCGAGAGCATGCAGCGGCTGCTCGGCCTGGACAGCCTTCTGGTCGGCTTCGGGCTGACCGATGACCAGGTGCACAGCCCGAACGAGAAATTCGAGTTCCGCTGCCTGCACAAGGGCGCCCGCAGCCATGCGCGGCTGCTGGCGGAGATCGCCGGGCGTGCTGCCTGAAGCGCGGGATGCGCGGGCCTGACCCGCGCATCCCGTCGCCTGCCGGCGCGGATGCTGCCCAGGGTGTGCTCGGCCGAGGCGGACCCATCGAAAGACGTGAATCACACGGCGGAACAATAACCTGGAGTCGGTCAGGCGCCTCCAACGGCGCCTGGCAGATTCTAGGGCAGCACCTTCCCCGGGTTCATCCGCCCGTCCGGGTCGAACGCCGCCTTCACCGTCCGCATCAGGTCGAGAGCCACCTGGTTCTTGTGCGTCGCCATGGCATGGCGCTTCGATTGCCCGATGCCGTGCTCGGCCGAGAAGCTGCCGCCGAGCGAGACCGCGATGGCGTTCACCAGCGGCTCCATCTCCCCCGCATGCGCCACCCAGGCGGCGCGGTCCCCCGCCCAGCCTTCCGGCGCATGCAGCGACAGGTGGATGTTGCCGTCGCCGGCATGGCCGATCGCCGCCATGCGGCCTTCCGGCCAGCGCGCTTTCAGCGCCCGCTCCGCCGCGTTGACGAAATCCGGCACCGCCGAGACCGGCACGGAGGTATCCGTGCCGACCGCCGGGCTGTCGCGGCGCGAGCAGTCCGGGTAGTCCTCGCGGATCTTCCAGATCATGGCGCGCTGCGCCTCGCTCTCGGCGATCACCGCATCGCTCGCCTCGCCGCTTTCGAGTGCGGCGCCCAGCGCCTCCTCCAGCATGTCGCGCAGCGGCACGCTTTCATGCGCCGCGGCGATCTCGACCATGACATACCAGGGCGCCTCCAGCGGCAGCGGCATGCGCAGGCCCACGCCGTGCTTCGCCGCCATCTGCATGCAGAAGCGGGCGCAGAGCTCGAAGCCGATCAGCTCGGCGCCGCTGCCCATGACGCGGGAGAAGAGCGACAGCGCCGCATCGGGGCTGGGCACCGCGACGAAGGCGCTCTCGACCCGCTTCAGCGCCGGGACCATGCGCAGGGCCGCCGCGGTGATGACGCCGAGCGTCCCCTCCCCGCCGATGAACAGGTGCCGCAGCGCGTAGCCGCTGTTGTCCTTCCGGACGCGCCGCAAATCGTCCAGCACGCGGCCATCCGGCAGCACCACCTCCAGCCCCAATACCAGTTCGCGCGCATTGCCCCAGCGCAGGGTGCGGATGCCGCCCGCATTGGTCGAGAGCATGCCGCCGATCTGCGCCGTGCCCTGCGCGCCCCATTGGATCGGGAAGAGCCTCCCGGCCTCGGCCGCCGCCGCCTGCACCGTCTGCACCACGCAGCCGGCCTCCGCCACCAGGGAGAAATCGCGCGCATCGACATGGCGGATGCGGTTGAGCCGTTCCAGCGACAGCACCACCGCGGGCGGCCCGTTCGCCGCCGGCACCGCGCCGCCTGCCAGCCCGGTGCGGCCGCCGGCCGGGACGATGGCAAGCCCCATGGCGCCGCAACGCCGCACCACCTCGGCCACCTCGGCCGTGCTGCCGGGGCGGGCGACCGCCACCGGCTGGCCGCGATAGGCGCCGCGCCAGTCGACGGCATAGGGGGAGAGGTCCTGCGCTTCGTGGAGGACGTTCCTGGGGCCGACGGCGTCGGCCAGCATGTCGAGCGGGCTCATTATGCCGCCATCCTCCGCCGCGCACGCCGCCGCTTCAACCCCCCTGGCCGTGTGCGGCATGCTGCGCTTCACTGCCGGCGGAACAACGGGGAATGCTGCGATGCACAAGGGAATCGGCCGATGAGCGACGGCGTGCCGCTCAGCGCGGACTACATCGTGGTGGGCGCCGGCTCGGCCGGTTGCGCCGTCGCCGCGCGGCTGTCGGAGGACCCCTCCGTCCGCGTCGTCCTGCTGGAAGCCGGCGCCCGAGACCGGAATCCCTGGCTGCATGTGCCGATCGGCTATGCCAAGACCATGTACCATCCGACCCTGTCCTGGAACCTGGTGACGGAGCCGGAGCCGGAACTCGAGAACCGCCGCATCCCCTGGCCGCGCGGCCGTACCCTCGGCGGGTCCTCGGCGATCAACGGGCTGCTCTACGTGCGCGGCCAGCACGCGGACTACGACCACTGGCGGCAGCTGGGCTGCACCGGCTGGTCCTTCGAGGACGTGCTGCCCTATTTCCGCCGCTCCGAGGACCAGGAACGCGGCGCCTCCGACCTGCACGGCAAGGGCGGGCCGCTGGCGGTCTCCGACCTGCGCGAGCGCAACCCGCTGGCGCTGGCCTTCATCGACGCCGCCGCCGAGCTCGGCTTCCCGCGCAACGACGACTTCAACGGCGCGACCCAGGAGGGCGCCGGCTTCTTCCAGGTGACCGCGCGCAACGGCTGGCGCTGTTCCTCCGCCACCGCCTACCTGAAGCCGGCCCGCAACCGGCCCAACCTGATCGTCGTGACCGACGCGCACAGCAACGGGCTGGTGATGGAAGGCCGCCGCGCCGCCGGCGTCTCCTTCACCCGGCACGGCGCGAAACTGACCATCAAGGCGGCGCGCGAGGTGATCCTCTCGGCCGGCGCCATCGCCTCGCCGCATCTGCTGCTGCTGTCGGGCATCGGGCCGGCGGCGCACCTGCAGGAGATCGGCGTGCCGGTGGTGCACGACCTGGTCCAGGTCGGCCGCAACCTGCAGGACCATTTCCAGGCGCGGCTGGCCTTCCGGGTGAAGGGGCCGGGCAGCCTGAACAAGCGGGTCGCCAGCCTCTTCGGCAAGGCGCTGATGGGCGCCGAATTCGCGCTCCGCCGCACCGGCCCGCTGACCGTCAGCGCCGGCACCGCGGGCCTCTTTGCCCGCGTGCTGCCGGGCAGCGAGACGCCCGACGTGCAGTACCATTTCCTGCCCTTCAGCACCGCGAAGACGATGATGGAACTGCACGACTTCCCCGGCATGACCATCAGCGCCTGCCAGCTCCGCCCGGAAAGCCGCGGCAGCATCACGCTGGCCAGCCCGGACCCGATGCAGAAGGCGCTGATCCACGCCAACTATTTGGCGACCGAGACCGACCGGCGCTGCATGGTGGAGGGCATCAAGCTCGGCCGGCGGCTGGCGCAGGCCCGCGCCTTCGCCGGCATCGTCGAGGAGGAGATCGTCCCCGGCGACGCGGCGGCGAGCGACGAGGACATCCTCGGCCACATCCGCCGCACCGGCAACACGATCTACCACCCGAGCGGCACCTGCCGCATGGGCGGCGACCCCGCCAGCGTGGTGGACCCGGAGCTGCGCGTGCGCGGGATCGAGGGATTGCGCGTGGCCGATGCCGCGGTGATGCCGACCGTGGTCTCCGGCAACACCAACGCGCCCAGCATCATGATCGGCGAGAAATGCGCCGACATGGTCAAGGCCGCCGCCAGGCAGCGCCTGGCCGCCTGAGCCTCAGGCCTCGAAGCCGGCCATCGCCGCCTGCCACTCGGCGGCGGCGAGGCTTTCCTCGATCGCCAGCAGCTCCGTCGCCAGGGCGCCGCGCGGGTCGCGCTCGACGCCCTCGTCGATGCAGCGCTTGGCCAGGCGCAGCGCGGATCGCGGGGCCCTGGCGATGGTGGCGGCGATCTCCTCCAGCGCCGCCTCCAGCCCCGCCGCGTCGACCAGCCGCGTCACCAACCCATGCGCCAGCGCCTCCCCGGCCGACAGCACCCGCCCGGTCAGCATCATGTCCTTGGCCAGCCGCTTGCCGAGCACCCGCGGCAGCCGCTGCGTCGCGCCCACCGTGCCCCACAGCGCCTCCGGCGTGCGGAAGCTGGCGGCCGGCGTGGCCACGACGAAGTCGCAGGCCGCGGCGATCTCGCAGCCGGAGCCGACCGCCGGCCCTTCCACCACCGCGACCACCGGCATCGGCAGGGCCTCGACCGCGGCATAGGCGGCGAAGCCCTTCAGCCGGCGGGCGCGCACCTGGTCGTCGCCCATCCCCTGGCGTTCCTTCAGGTCGGCGCCGGCGCAGAAGACCGGGCCCGCGGCGCGGACCAGCACCAGCCGTGCGTCCTCCGTGGCCGCACGCCGGCAGGCGTCGGCCAAGGCCGCCGCCATCGCCAGGTTGAAGGCGTTGCGCGCCGCCGGCCGGTTCAGCCGCAGCGTGGCGACGCCACGCGCATCCGCTTCGTACAGCACCGTGTCGTTCATCACCGGACCCCTGCCGCGTCGATCATCGCCTTGATGCCGCGCAGGCTCTCCGGCCCATAGGCCGCCGAAGCGGCCGCCAGGGCACAGGCCTCCTCCAGCAGCGCATCCGGCGCCACCACGCGGTTGACCAGCCGCAGCGCCCGCGCCTCCGCCGCATCCAGCATGCGGCCGGTCGCCAGCACCTCGAAGGCATCCTTCGGCCCGAGATGGCGCAGCAATTGCGGCATGACCAGCGCCGGCCAGATGCCGTGCCGCGCCTCCGGCCAGGTGAACAGCGCATCCTCGGCCGCCACCACCATGTCGCAGCCCAGCATCAGCGAGGCGCCCATCCCCACCACGCGGCCGTGCACCGCGGCGACCACCGGCTTGGCCATCGCGCCGGGTGCGGCCAGCACCGCATCGGCCAGCGTCGCCCTCGCCTGCCAGGCGGCCGGATCATCGGCCAGCAGGCGCCGCTCCTCCAGGTCCCCACCGGCGCAGAAGCCGGCCCCCTCCCCGGCCAGCACAACGGCGGCCACGGCGTCATCGTCCTCGGCCGCCCGCAGCCCCGCCACCAACGCCGCACAGAGCGCCATGCTGAGCGCATTGCGCCTTTCCGGGCGGTTCAGCCGCAGCAGCAGCACGGAGCCGCGCATCTCGCTCAACAGGATCATGAGCCGGACGCTACCGGTGAGCCGCCGGCTGTCAACGCGGGTGCGGCAAGAGAAGAACCGGGAGGAGGTATTCCCCCGGGCCCCATCTATTCCTTTGGGCTTGCCCGGATCACCTTCGAGTCCAGGCGACGGCCAAGAAGCTGTTCCGCGGCCAGGCCGGCGGCAGCCACCGCGGTCATGTCCAAGCCAGTCGCGTAGCCCATCGCCTCCAGCGCCGTCGCCAGATCCTCGGTGCAGGTATTGCCGGTGAAACCCTCGCCATAGGCGATGCGCGACGGATGGCCACCGGTGCCGCCCAGCGCGCAATCGGCATGGGTCAGCCCGGCCTCGATCGCCGCCAGCGTGTTCGCCACGCCGGTGCCGCGGCTGTCGTGGAAATGCGCGATGAAGGTCGCCGTCGGCAGCGCGCCATGCAGCCAGCCGATCAGGTCGCGCACCCGCGGCGGCGTGGCACTGCCGATGGTGTCGCCGATCGCGATCCGCGTCACGCCGAGCGAGGCAAAGCGCTCGGCATCCTCCAGCACCCGCTCCTGCGGCGTGCGGCCGTCGAAGGGGCAGTCGAAGGCGACGCTGATCGTGCCGACCAGGGTGAAGGCATCCCGGCCCAGCGCCGCCATCTCCGCCACGTTCGCCCATTGCGCCTCGCGCGAGCGCTTCAAGTTGCGCTGCGAATGCCCCTCGCTGGCCGAGACCAGCAGCGAGATCTCCTCCGGCCCCCAGCCGGCCTCGCGCGCCGCCAGCGCCCGCTTCACCGCCTGCGGATTCGGGCAGGTCGCCTTGAACAGCACGCCGGGCCGCCGTCGCACCCCGCGCAGCACCGCCTCGGCATCGGCGAATTGCGGCACCTGCTGCGGATGCGCGAAGCTGGTGATCTCGATCCGGCGGAAGCCGCAATCGGCGATGCGGTCGATCATCGCGATCTTCGCCTCGGCGGGGATGATCGCTTCCTCATGCTGCAGCCCGTCGCGGGCGAAGCATTCGCACAGGACGATGCCGGGCCCCTCGGGCGCCGCACTTCCGGCGATCTCCTCCATCTCGGCAGCGGTCGGCAGGTCGCTCATCGATGCAGGTCCTTCAGGATGGCGATGGCAGCTTCGGGGTCGCGCGCGACATGCGCGCCGCCGGCGGCGAGTGCCGCCAGCTTGGCTGCCGCGGTCTCGCGTTCGGCGCCGGCCAGCGCGCCGGCATGGCCCATGCGCTTGCCCGGCGGCGCATGCCGCCCGACCAGCATTGCGACGACGGGCTTGGCGCAGCCGCGGATGGCTTCGGACAGGGCATATTCCTTGTCGCCGCCGATCTCGCCGCAATAGAAGACGGCGGAAATACCCGGGTCGTCCGCCAGCGCCGCCAGCCATTCATGCGGGTTGCGGCCGCAGACCGTGTCGCCGCCGATATGCGCCACCACGCGCTGGCCGATCCCGGCCGCGGTCAGCAGCCGCGCCATGGTCAGGGTCAGCGTGCCGCTGCGGCACAGCACGGCGACCGAGCCAGGGGCGCAGAAGGACGGCGCGATCGAGCCCAGCAGCCCGACGCCGGGCACGCAGAGCCCGAGGGTGTTCGGCCCCACCATCCACGACCCCGCCGCCCGCGCCGCCTGCGCCGCGCGCAGCCCGTCATGCACCGGCACGTATTCCGCCGCGACCACGATGCTCGGGATGCCCGCCGCGGCGCGCACCGCATCGAGCACGCCCTCGGGCGGCGTGTAGATCACCGCGGCATCCGCCGGTTCCGGCAGGTCGCGCAGGTCGTCGTACAGCGGCAGCCCGTCCACCACCTCCCCGCCACGCCCGAGCGCGATGCCGGCGACGAGGCTGGTCCCCGCGTCCCGCATCGAGGCCACCTGGGCCGCGGCGTAGCGGCCGGTCGGGTTGAACACCACGACGCGACGGGGGAAGCTGCGGAGGAAGGGTGCGGTCATCACGGAGGGAACGGTGCGTCTCGCGGAGCATGATGGCAAGAGACTGCTGCACCGGCATGGCGTGGCGATCCCGCGCGGCACGCTGCTGCATGCTGCGCCCGCGAAGGATGCGGAGGGCATCCTCAAGGCGCAGGTGCTGGAAGGCGGCCGCGGCAAGCGTGGCCTGGTGCGCCGCAGCATGAAGGGTAATGCACCGGAGATTGCCGCCGCCATCCGCGCCGCGCTCGGCGACGCAAGCGCACCGCTGCTGCTGGAAGAAGCGGTGCCGATGGCACGCGAGATCTACCTCGCGTTGCGCATCGACGGCACGGCGCAATGCATCGAGTTGCTCTGCGCAGCCGAAGGCGGCGTCGAGGTCGAGCGCGCCGCCGGCCTGCTGCGCTGCGGCATCGACCCCGAGGCACCGGGCGCGCTGGAGCGCATCCACGCCACGCTGCGCGCCGGCTTCGCCCCCGAGCTTGCGGCGCGGCTCTCGCGCCTGGCGCTGCGCCTCGCCCGCATCCTGCGCGACGAGGATCTGGACCTGCTGGAGATCAACCCGCTCGGCCTGCTGGCGAACGGCCGGCTGGTGGCCTGCGACGTGAAGGCGATCCGCGACGACTCGGCGATGTTCCGCCACGCTGCGCCCGCCCTGTCCGCCACGCTGCAGGATGCCGCGCTGACGCCGCTGGAACGTCGCGCCCGCGACCAGGGCTTCCAGCTCGTCGAGCTTGCGGGCGGCACGGTGGCGATGATCACCGCCGGGGCGGGCCTCGGCATGCTGATGCTGGACCTGCTGGCCGATGCCGGCTGTCCCGCCGCCTGCTTCATGGACAATGCCAATGGCGGCCCGGCCGAGACCATGCCGGACCGGCTGGCCGCGGCCTTCGAGATCGCCGCGCGGCCGGAGGTGAAGGCGATCATGTTCTTCACCACCCTCGCCTCGCGCGGCTTGAAGGCGCGGGTCGATGCGCTGGCCACGGCATTGCGCGCCAATCCGCCGACCAAGCCCTTCCTGGCCGGCATCGCCGCCGGCCATGCGGCGCTGCGCGGCTACCCCATGGCGCAGGCCCGCGCCGACCTCGCCGCGGTTGGCGTCGCCGCGCTGCACGACGACCCGCACGATCTGGTGCGGGCGGTGGCGGCGGCGGTACGCGGCTGACCTATTCCGGCTCGATCCCCGCCATGCGCACGATGCGGCCGTATTTCTCCCGCTCGCGCCGGCCATAGGCGATGGTCGATTCCAGATCCATCGCCACCGGGTTCATGCTCATCTCGCGCAGCCGCCGGCTGATCTCCGCCTCCTGCACCGCCAGGGTGATCTGCCGGTTGACCTCGAGCTGGATCGCCGGCGCGACCGCGCTGCGGATCCCCATGCCGAGATAGCCGCTGGTCTCGAAGCCGTCGTAGAGTTCCCGCATCGCCGGCAGATCCGGAAAGCGTGCCGAGCGTTCCGGCCCGGTCACCGCCAGGGCGCGGAAGCGGCCGGAATTCAGGTGCGCGTCGGCCGCCACCATGTCGATGTAGACGAACTGGATCTGTCCCGACATCAGGTCGGTGATGGCATTGCCGACGATCTTGTAGGACACCTCCTCGAATTCCAGCGTCGCCACGCGCTTCAGCAAAGCGGCGGGGATGCGGGAGGAGCCGTTGAACCAGCCGGAATTCAGCTTGCCCGGCTGCGCCCGAATGGCGGCGATGAGGTCCTGCGCCGTCTTCCAGGGGCTGTCGGCCGCCACCATCAGGTAGCTCGCGGTCAGGCCGAAGACGCCGACCAGGGCGAAGTCGCGCTCGGCATCGTAGCCCGGGTTGCGCATCAAATGCGGGTTGACGGAAAACGTGGTGGTCGCGCCGAGCAGCAGCGTATGGCCATCGGGCGGCGCCTGCAGCACCGCCAGCGTGCCGACCACACCATTGCCGCCGGCGAGGTTCTCGACCACGAAATTCTGCCCGGTCGCCGCCTGCATCTGGCGCCCGATGAGCCGTGCGCAGATGTCGCTGGACCCACCGGCGGCGAAGGGCACGACGATGCGCACCGGGCGCTGCGGCCAGCTCGCCGCCCTCGCCTGCCCCGCCAGCGCCGCGGCACCGCCCAGCGCCAGGATCCCGCGTCGTGCGATCATGCTGTTTCCTCCAGGTCTTTTCTTCTTCACCCAGCCTGCACCGCCAGCCGCTTCGGCGCCACCAGGCGATAGCTGCGGCAGACCAGCGCCGTCATCTCGGCCCAGTCCGGCAGCGGCTGCAGGCGGATGCCGACCCAGCCCTTGGGGCCGAGATAGGGCGGCACGAAGAAGCGCCCCGGATCGGCGCCTACCAGCACCTGCTGCGCCCCCGGCGGTGCCTTGCACCAGACCGCCAGGTCCGGCCCCGCGCCCGGCGCCATGGCGAAGATCTTCTCCCGTACCCGGAAGGTCGGCAGCCCCCAGGTCTCGCGCTCCTCCGCCTCGGGCAAGGCGAGGCAGAGCGCGCGCAGCCGGGCGATGGGGCGGGACGCCATCCGCGTCAGCCGCCGCGCAGGTCGAGCGCCATCAGCACCTCGTCCACGCAGCGGCCGGGACCGAGGCGCAGCCCGCGCGGCTCGGTCCCATAGGCGCGGAAGCCCAGGGACAGATAGAGCGCATGCGCCGCCGGCGCCGCGGTGCTCACGGTCAGCAGCAGGGTTTCCAGCCCGGCCTCCCGCGCCGCCAGGATCGCGCGGCCGAGCAGCAGCCGGCCGATGCCCCGGCCCCGCGCCGCGTCGCGCACATAGACGCCCCAGACATGCCCCTTGTGCGCCAGCTTGCGGCGGCGTTCGGCATTGAACCCGGCCATGCCCTGCGGCGCCGCCTCCCCCGGCAGCCAGGCACCGAACACCGCGTCTGGCGGCGCCTGCGACAGCCAGGCGGCGAAGGCCGCAGCGTTGCGCGGCGCCTCCTCCTCGTAGGCGGCGCCGAAGGCGTCCGGATGCAGCCGCAGCGCCTCCAGCCGAAGGTCGCGGAAAGCGGCGGCCTCCGCGGCGGCGAAGGCACGGATGGTGCTGGTCATGCGGAGCCTCGACAGGGCGCGGACGGCCGGCATGATGCACCGGCTTCCATGCCCAAGGAACCACGATGACCCTCGGCTTCCGCATCCGCCCCGTCACCATCCGCGTCGATGCCGCGCTCTGCGCCCGCGCGGCGAAGCTGCCGGCGGCCAATATCGGCGACGTGGTGCACCGCATGCAGACCATGCGCGGCGGCTTCCGTGCCTTCGGTGGCAGCCTCGCCGTGGCCGGGCCGGCCTTCACGGTGAAGGCGCGGCCGGGCGACAACCTGATGCTGCACCGCGCCATCGATCTGGCGGCACCGGGCGACGTGATCGTCGTCGATGCCGGCGGCGACCTCGGCATCGCCACCACGGGCGAGCTGATGCTGGGCTGGGCGGCGCGGCGCGGCATCGCTGCGGTGGTCATCGACGGCGCCATCCGCGACGCGGCGCAGCTCGGCGCGATGGAGCTTGGCGTCTGGGCCCGCGGCGTCACGCCCTCCGGCCCCTACAAGGACGGGCCGGGCGAGATCGGCTGCCCAATCGCCTGCGGCGGCCAGGTGGTGATGCCGGGCGACCTGATCATGGCGGATGAGGACGGCGTGGTGGTGATCCCACTGGCCGATGCGGCTGCGGCGATCGCCGCGGCCGAGGATCACAACGCGAAGGAAATGCAGGCGCAGGCGGCGATCGATGCCGGCAGTTGGGACCGCGGCTGGGTGATGGATGCGCTCAGGGCGAAGGGCTGCGAGGGCGCCTGACGGCATGGGCCAGGGCATAGGCCGGACTGACGGACAGGCTGCCGCGGCCGCGATCGCTGCGCGATGGCGCTTTCGCCGCCAAGGCCAGGGCGGCGGCGAATTGCACGCTGCCGAAGGTCAGACCGACATGCAGCCAGAACAGCGCCAGCGGCAGCGGGCCGCTCTCGGGGGCCAGCAGCAGCGTGCCTACCCCGCCCGGATCGGCCAGCAGCAGCAGGGCGATGAACAGCGTCGCGGCACCGAAGCCGATGGCGACCTGCAACGCGAAGAAGCGGAGGGGCAGCATTCGGACTCAGCGCCGCAGCCCCGCCTTGGTTCATCCGGCGCGCGGCGTCGCGTGCGGCGCCAGCCAGCCCATCGTCGCCCCCGGCTCGGCATCCGTCGTCGGCAGATAGGGCTTGATGTCGAGCAGCGGCGTGCCGTTGGCGCAGTCGAGGTTGCGCACCCGCAGGATGCCGGGCGCGGCAAAGCCTTCGAAGCGGACGACCGAAAGCGCGATCGGGTTCGGCCGGACCGGGGCGCGGGTGGCGAAGATCCCGCGCTGGTCGCCGTCGAAGCGCGGCGACAGCACGAGCGGGGCAGGCCGTCCCTGGTCCATCCAGTAGAGCAGGATGAGGTGGCTGAAGCCGTCCAGCCCGAGCAGCCCGGCCTGGAACTCCGCCGCGACAACGGCGCGGCATTCCGGCAGCGGGTCCGGCTGACGGCCGTTGCGCGGGCAATCGGCCGGGCTGGGCCACGGCGTTTCGAGATGACCGATCGGCGTCAGGGTGAAGCTGGCCATGGAGCGATCCCTTGGGGCTGCGCCCGCCCGGCTGTATGCCTTTCGCAACGGGGAGAGAAGAGCATGACGGGAATCGGACGACGCGCGCTGCTGGTCGCCGCCCTGGCGACGCCGGCGCTGGCCCAGCCAGCCTGGCCCAACCGCCCGATCCGCTTCATCAGCCCCTTCGCGCCGGGCGGGCCGCAGGAGGTGCCGGCGCGGATCATCGCCGAGCACCTGTCGCAGCGGCTCGGCCAGCCGGTGGTGATCGAATCGAAGCCCGGCGCCGGCAGCGCCGTCGGCACGCAATTCGTGGCACGGGAGACGGACGGGCACAGCTTCCTGTTCACCACCACCTCCTTCGCCACCCTGCCGGGGATCATGAAGGACCCCGGCTTCGATCCCTTCGCGGACCTGGTGCCGGTGACGCTGGTCTCCGAGAGCTCGCTGCTGCTGGCAGCAAGGGCCGATGCGCCCTTCGCCGATTTCGCCGGACTGCTGGCCGCCGCCAAGGCGAGCCCTGGGCGGATTAGCGTCGGCTCGGCCGGGATCGGATCGTCCACCCACCTGTCGATGGCGCTGCTGCAGAATCTGGCGGGGATCGAGCTGTTGCACGTGCCCTATCGCGGCGTAACCCAGTCGCTGACCGCGCTGCTGGCGGGAGATATCGACCTCTGGACCGGCGATCCCTCGATCCCCGCGGGCCAATTGCAGGACGGCAAGGTCCGCCCGCTGGCGGTGACGACCGCGGCGCGCAGCCCGGCACTGCCCCATGTGCCGTCGATCGGCGAGGCGGTGCCCGGCTTTGCCGTGCCCTTCTGGTTCGCCATGCTCGGCGGCCGGGCGACGCCGGCCGAGGCGGTGCCGGTCCTGATGCGGGAGATGGCAGCGCTGCGCGCGCCGGACAGCCCGCTGATGCGGCGGATGACGGCGCAGGGCGCGACCGTGCTGCTGACCGGGCCGGAGGCGCTGACGGCGCGGCTGCGGCAGGAGATCCCGCAATGGAAGCGGGTGGCGGCCGCGGCGGGGATCACCCCGGAATGACGTCTCAGGCCGGCGGCGCGACTACCGCGCCGCCGAGCAGGGATTCGATCTCGGCCGGCGTGTAGCCTGCCTCGGCGAGCACGCCGCGCGCATCGGCCGAGAGCCGCGGCGCGAGGCGGATCTCATCCGGCCCGGCGGCGGAGAAGGTGACGGGGCGGCCGAGCCCGGTCATCGCGCCTTCCGTCGGGTGGATCTCCTTCCGCAGCAGCCCGGTCTCCCAGAGATGCGGGTCCTCCAGCAGCCCCTCGATCGTCGCATAGGGCATGGCGGGAATCTCGCGCTTGCGGAACTCCGCGGCCCATTCCGCGGTCGGACGCCGGCGCAGCGCCGCGGCGCGCAGGGTGAAATAGGCATCGACGTTGCGGAAGCGGGCGACGACGGAACTGAATCGCGGGTCGTCGCGCAGCTCGGGCCGGCCGATGGCGTCGAAGAAGGCGAAGGCCTGGGCATCGGTATTGGCGGAGACGGCGATGTAGCCGTCCTGCGTCGGGATCGGCTTGGCGTCCGGGTTCATCACCCGCGGGTCTCCGGTGGCGCCGCCGGGGTCGAAGGTACGCCTGAACATGTGCTCGGTCAGGACGAAATGGGCCATGCTCTCGTACATCGGCACCTCGATCGCCTGACCCTCGCCACTGCGTTCGCGGGCGTACAGGGCGGCGGTGATGGCCTGGGAGGCGACGATGCCGGTGATGTGGTCGCACAGCACGAAGGGGGCGTAGCGCGGCTCCCCGGTGACGCGGCCAAGCGCCGCGGCGAAGCCCGACATGCCCTGGATTATGGTGTCGTAGGCCGGGCTGTCGTGGTGGCGGCCACGGCTGCCGAAGCCGGCGATGACGCAGAAGACCAGGCGCGGGTTGCGCGGCCGCAAAGCCTCCCAGGTGATGCCGAGCCGCTTGAGCGCGCCGCCGCGCATGTTGGTGACCAGCACGTCGGCCTGCTCCGCCAGCCGCGCCAGCACCGCCATGCCTTCGGCGGTCTTGAGGTCGACGGCCATGCTGCGCTTGCCGCGGTTGAAGTGGATGAATTTGGGCGACATGTCGGGCGACGGCGCCGGGCCGCCCAGCTTGCGCAGCAGGTCGCCTTCCGGGCTCTCCAGCTTGATGACCTCGGCGCCCTGCTCGGCCAGCGTCAGGGTGCAGGAGGGGCCGACGACGACGGCGGTGAGGTCGAGGACCTTGACGCCGGACAGCGGTCCCTTGGTCATGCCGCGCCCTCCGCCACGCATTCAAAGGCCAGCCGGCCAGCATCGTCGAGCGCCCAGAGCCGCGCGCGGCCCGGCGCTTCCAGGTGGCAGGCGAGCGTCGCCTCCCGCCCGACAAACAGCGGCCGCCCCGCCCGCGTCGTCACCTGCCGCAGCGGCCCGGGCAAATGCCGCTTGGCGAGTTCCGACAGCTTCGTCGTGGTGATGCCGCCATTGACCACCAGGGCGGGATAGCCCTCCGTCCCGCGCGCATAGTCGGCGTCGTAGTGGATGCGGTGGCCGTTGTTGGTGACGGCCGAGTAGCGGAACATCAGCGTGGTGTCGGGCGTGAAGCGCTCGCGCACCGCCTCGGCGGGCAGTTCGGGCAAGGACGCTTCCAGGCCGGCCGCGCCCGGCACCGCGGCCTCGCGGTAGACCAGGTCCTGCTCCTCGACCACGCATTCGCGGCCGTCGCTTTCGATCCCGTGGCGGAGGGTGACGAAGATCATCCGCCCGCTGCGGCCGGCCTTCGGGGTGATGGCGGCAATGCGGGAGACGCGGCGGACCTCGGCGCCGATGGCGATGGGGGCGTTGAACCAGGTGCGCCGCCCGGCGAACATCCGCCGCGGCAAAGGCACCGGCGGCAGGAATTCGCCGAGCGCGGCATGGCCGTCCTGCCCCAGCCCGGATTGCCGCGCCAGCGGGCCGAACAGCGCCACGTGCCAGCCCTCCGGCATCGGCGCGCCACGGCGAAGGCCCGCCGGGTCCTGGTCCAGCAAGGCGGCGAGTCGGCGCAGCAGCACCAGGCTCGCCTCATCCTCCGCCACCTCCTCGCGGCCGATCCAGCCCTGCAACGCGACCTCATCCATGCCCGCCCTCCCCTTTGCGCCGAGTCTCCCGGCCGGTGCGCGGGCTGTCAAACCGCGCTCGCCTTCGCCGCGCCGCGACCGCTAGGGTCACAATCCCAGCCGCGGAGCAGATCGATGGCGGCCAAGGATCAGTCTGCGGCACCGCACCGGATCGTCGTGGTGGGCGGCGGCGCCGCGGGGCTGGAACTGGTGACGCGGCTGGGGAATGGGCTCGGCAGGTCGGACCGGGCGCAGGTCACGCTGGTCGAGAAGGGCCGCACCCATCTGTGGAAGCCGCTGCTGCACTCGGTCGCCGCCGGCAGCCTCGACCGCTCGCAGCACGAGCTGAACTACCTGGCCCAGGCGCATTGGCACCACTTCACCCACCGCTTCGGCGAGCTGGCCGGGCTCGACCGAGAAGGGCCGCAGGTCCTGCTGGGCGCCACGCAAGACGAGGAGGGGCGGCGGATCACCCCGCCCTCGGCGGTGCCCTACGACACGCTGATCGTCTCGGTCGGCAGCGTCACCAACGACTTCGGCACGCCCGGCGCCGCGCAATATGCGGTGCCGCTGGAGACGCTGGAACAGGCCAGCCGCTTCCACCGCCGCCTGGTCAATGCCTGCTTCCGCGCCAATAGCCAGGCGGAGCCGGTCCGGCCGGGCCAGTTGCACGTGGCGATCATCGGCGCCGGCGCCACCGGCATCGAGCTGGCGGCCGAGTTGCACCGCACGGTGCGCGCGGTCGTCGCCTATATGGCCTGACCCGCATCGACCCCGGGCGCGATATCCGGATCCGCCTGGTCGAGGCTGCGCCGCGCATCCTGCCCGCCTTGCCCGAACGCATCTCGATCGCCACCACCGACCTGCCGGCCAGGATCGGCGTCGAGGTGCTGGCTGGCCGCCGAGTCAGCAAGGTGCGCGCCGACGGCGTCCGCCTGGCCGATGGCGACTTCCTGCCGGGCGGGCTGGTGGTTCGGGCCGCCGGGGTGAAGGGGCCGGAGGTGCTGAAGGAGATCGGCGAGATGGAGACGACGCGGACCAACCAGCTGCTGGCCGCGCCGACGCTGCGCACCACGCGCGATCCGGACATCTTCGGCATGGGCGACTGCGCTGCCTGCCCGCGGCCGGACGGCAAGGGCTTCCTGCCGCCGCGCGCCCAGGCGGCGCACCAGCGGGCCAGCCACATGGTCGGGCAAATGGACCGGCGCTTGGCCGGCCAGGCGCTGACCGATTTCGTCTACCGCGACTTCGGCTCGCTGGTCTTGCTCGGCAAGTACAGCACGGTGGGCAGCCTGATGGGCAAGAGCATGTTCATCGCGGGCCACTTCGCCCGGCTGATGTACCGATCAACGACAAGATGCACCAGACCGCGCTGCATGGCCGGGCGCCGGTGCTGTGGCGGACGCCGGCGGGGCTGGTGACCTCGCGCCGCGCCAGGGGTGAAGCTGCACTGAACCGGCCCGATGGCCGTAGGCCTGAATCGGACCGGCAAACACCAGGATCAGCGCGGCTGTACCCGCGGGTCGCCGCCCGGCGTGCCGGGTGGCGGGATGACCGGCATGGTGCCGGGGGTTGGAACGGGTACGGGTGCCTGGATGCCGGGATCGACCTGAAGCGGCGGCCGCAACACGCCGGCGGGCGGGGCGGCGGGAGGCGTGGCGGGCGGCGCCGGCATCTCCGGCCGTGGCGGCTCGCGTGGGCTGCCCGTCTGCGCCAGGGCGCCACCCGGCAGCATCGCCAAAGCCGCCAGCAATCGCCAGTGTCGCCGCATGCCGTCTCTCCCGTCCCGCGCGGCAACGCGGTGGCCGGGCCAAGGTTCGTTCGGCGCTTGCCGCGCCCCGACGGCCATCACGCCGTGCGACATCGACCATGAAAAGAGATACCGCCCTGCCGAAGACGCCGATCATCCCGCCCGGCTCCGCCCCGCCGCTGGCGCTCTACTCGCCGGGGGTGAAGGCCGGCAACATACTCTATCTCTCCCTATGTCTCCGGCATCCCGGCGCTGGATGCGGAGGGCAGGCTGGTCGGCGAGCGCGATGCCGGGGCGCAGACCCGCGCCGTGCTGGGCGGCATCCGGTCGGTCGTGGAGGCCGGCGGCGGCACGATGGCGGATATCGCCTATGTCACCATCTTCCTCTCCGACATGGCGCACTACGCGGCGATGACCTGGTCTACCGGGAGTTCTTCCCCAGTGAGCCGCCGGCTCGCTGGTGCATCCAGTGTGGCCTGGTGAAGCTGGAATTCCTCGTCGGGATGTCGGCGGTGGCGCAGCTGCCCTAAGGCGGGGCGACGACCGCCCGCGTTTCCAGCAGCGCGGCGATCTCGGCCGCGTCATAGCCCGCCTCGGCCAGGATCGCGGCGCTGTCGCCGCCGAGCTGCGGCGAGGGCAAGCGCGCGCCGGTCGGCGTGGCCGAGAATCTCACCGGCGGCGCCATGCGGGTGATGCGGCCTTCGGTCGAGTGGTCCTCCGCCTCGAAGAAGCCTGTCGCCAGCAGATGCGGGTCCTCGAAGATCGAGTCCAGCGTATGCACCGGCGTCACCGGCAGGTCGGCCGCCTCCAGCAGCGCCATCCATTCGGCGCTGGTCCGCGTCAGGAATTCCTGCGCCAGCATCCCAAGCACCGCGTCGATATGCACCGTCCGCGTCGCATGGCTGGCGAAGCGCGAGTCGGTCGCCACGAGGTCGGGCCAGCCGACGGCCGCACAGAAATTCCGCCACTGCCGGTCGTTGTAGATCATCGTGCAGACGAAGCCGTCCCTGGTGCGGTACGGCTTGCGGTCGGGCGACAGCAGGCGGCCATAGCCGCCGCCATCCAGCGGCGGGTCGAAGACGCGGCCGCCGAGATGATCGCCGAGGACAAAATTCAGCATCGTCTCGAACATCGGCACCTCGACCAGCTGGCCCTCGCCGCTGCGCAGCTGGTGGACCAGGGCGGCGTTGATGGCGCTGGCCGCCATCAGCCCGGTGATGCGGTCGGCCATGGCCAGCGGCACGTAGCGCGGCTCGCCGCCGCTGACCTGCGCATTCAGCCCGGCGATCAGCGCAGCGCCCTGCATCAGGTCATCATAGGCGGGGCGCGGGCCGTAGGGGCCGTCCTGCGCATAGCCCAGGACGCTGGCATAGACGATGCGAGGATTGGCCGCCCGGACCGCGGCGTAGTCGAGGCCCAGCCGCGCCATCGCGGCGGGGCGGATATTGGTGACCAGCACGTCGGCGGCCTGCGCCAGGCGCAGCAGCACCGCCCGCGCTTCGGGCTTCTTCAGGTCCAGCGCGATGCTGCGCTTGCCGCGGTTGATGGTGATGAACATGCAGCCCATCCCCGGATTGCGGCCCGGCCCGATGAGCCGCACCACGTCGCCTTCCGGCGCCTCCACCTTGGTGACCTCGGCGCCCATCTCCGCCAGGACCTGCGTGCAATAGGGCCCGACCAGCACGGTGGTGAGGTCGAGCACGCGGATTCCCGCGAGCGGTCCTGGCATGAGCACGTTTCCCCGATAGCGGCGTTGCGCGGCAGGATACACGCCGGAGCAGATCGCCGAAGGGCCGAACGGCCCGGAGGCGTGAATCGGCTCCGCAAAATCACCTACCGCGGCGCGGCTACCGGTGGCGGGCTTCCGCCAGGTGATCGAACCGGTGCACATAGCTGCCCAGGCCCTGGGTCTGGCTGCGCAGCTCGATGATGAAGTCCTGCAATTCGGCGGCCGGCACCAGCGCCTCGACCGCGTCCCAGCCCTCCCAGCCCTCCTTCGCCGCATAGCCGAGGATCTGGCCGCGCCGCCCGGTCAGCAAGCGCTGGGCGTTGGGTGTGTACTCCGCCGGCACGGTGACGGTGATCGCATCGATCGGCTCCAGCAGCACCGGGTCGGCCTTGGCCAGCCCGTCCTGCATCGCCTGCCGCGTCGCGGTGGCGAAGGCCATGTCGCTGCTGTCGACCGAATGGAAGCTGCCGTCCAGCAGGGTCACCGAAACATCCACCACCGGGTGGCCGAGCGGGCCCTTGGCGGTCGCCGCCTCGGCCGCCTCCCCCACCGCGGGAATGAAGCGGCGCGGCACGGCGCCGCCGACCACCTTGTCCTCGAAGGCGAAGCCGGCGCCGCGCGGGCGCGGTTCTAAATGCAGCTTCACGTCGGCGAACTGGCCATGCCCGCCGGTCTGCCGCTTCAGCCTCGCATGCTGGGTCACGGCCTGGCGGATGGTCTCGCGGTAGGCGATCTGCGGCCGGACGGTGCGCAGCTTGATGCCCAACGCACTGGACAGCCGCTCCACCGCCGCGCGCAGATGGATCTCGCCCTGCCCGTGCAGGATGGTCTGGGCGCTTTCCGGATCCAGCGCCACCGTCAGGCCGGGGTCCTCCTCCGCCAGCCGCTGCAGGGCGCCTGACAGCCGAACCTCGTCCTTGCGATCCTCCAGCACCACCGCCAGCGCATGGACTGGCGCGGCGGGCACGGGGAAGGTCAGCGGCGCGGCGGCGCCTAGCGTGGCACCCGTCGTCACGCCCTCCAGCCGGCCGAGTGCGACGAGCTCGCCCGCGACCGCCTCCGCCACCTTCTGCGCCTCGCCGCTCGGGAAGCGGTGGATGCCGCCCACCCGGTGGCCGTCGAGCTGCGCGCCATCCCTCACCGGCCCGCGCCAGACCCGCGCCCAGGACAGCCGCCCGGCATGGCCGGCATGCAGCGTGCGGAAGACCTGGGCCAGAGGCGGGCCGTCGGGCGCGATGCCGCGCCGTGCCGCGGTTTCCTGCGGGTCCGGCACGTCGTGCCGCAGCGCCTTCCACAGCCGCTGGATGCCGTTGCTGTGCTCGGCCGCACCGAGCAGGACGGAGACGACGGCGCCGCTCGCCTCGCCGGCATGGAGCGGGCGGTAGATCTCCTCCGGCTCCGGCGCCAGATCCTCCAGCACCTTCTTCAGCAGGGCGTCGTCGTGGTCGGCCAGCGCCTCCAGCAGCTCGGCCCGCGCCTCCGCCTCGCGCTCCCGCATGGTGGGCGGCAGCGCGATCCGCTCGGACGCGGCGCCGCGCCGGTAGCGGTAGGCGCGCTCGCTGACCACATCGACGTAGCCGGTGACCGTCTCGCCCTCACGGATCGGCACCTGGCGCAGCACCAGCTTGCGCCGGGTCTGCCCCTGCAGCGCCGCCAGCGTGTCGCGCACCCGGCCGTCGAGCTGGTCGATCTTGTTGACGAAGACCAGGGCGGGGACGCCCTGTTCCTCCAGCAGCCGGAAGATCGGGCCGAGGGATGCGGCACGGCCGGGCGCGGCCTCCGCCACCACCACGGCCAGGTCACAGACCGCCAGGGCGCAGGCCGCTTCATGGGCGAATTCGATCGAGCCGGGACAGTCCAGCAGCGACCAGGCATCGCCCAGGAAATTCGCATGGCCGAGCCGCAGCTCGGTGCCCAGGCCGCGCGGGCCGCCGCGCCGCGCCGGGCCGCCGGCGGCGGCGAGCAGCGCGTCGAACAAGGTGGATTTCCCGCTGGCCTGCGGGCCGATGAGCGCGATGGAACGGGGCCTCGCCCCGCCGGGTTGTCTGCCGCTGGCGTCAGGCATGGAATACTGCCCTCCCTGTCGGGGCGGGCCGCCATCGCGTGCAAGCCGGGCACCGCAGGCGGGCCAGCCCGGGTCGTTTGCGACCCTTGGTTGCCGCGGGCGTCCAGGCGCCGCCGGGACGGGCCCGGGCACCGCGCGTGGGTGCAGCCTAGCGAGGGTGGCGGTGCGGACGCCACAGCGGTGTCACGGTCGCATCGAGATCGCATGCGCATCCATGCTTTAGCAACCCAAGGGTGATTTACACCCATTTCGCGGGCGCATGAGGCTAGCCGGGCCCCGTCGTTTTAAGCTGGCATTATGCTGCATTGCACCATTCTATCGCATCGCAGCATACCGTTCGTGAGGTAGATCATGAAGCTTAACCTGCATGTCCCTGGTACAATGGCAAATATTGCCCTGTCGCAAGCGGCTCCACCCCTGCTCGGAGCCACCATCCTGCTGGCGGCGCTGGCATTGCTTCCAGCCCCGGCGCTGTTCCTGGCAGGGGTGATCGGGGCGATCGGGCTTGGCCTGAGCCTGGCCGAGCTGCGCCGGCATGGCGGCCCGGACGTCCCTTCCCTGCCGCCGATGACGGAGCGATGAGCCACCCGGGCTGTCGCCTCCCCCGGCGATCGCTAATACTCGGCGCCGACAAGGGGAAGGAACGGTCATGGTCGAGGTCCGCGCCGGCAATCTGGGCGTCTATGCGCTGAAGGGCCGCGTCGCGATCGTCACCGGCGGCAGCAACGGCATTGGCGCCGCCACGGCACGGCGCCTGGCCGAGGCGGGGGCAACGGTGGTGGTTGGCTACAACGAGGGCGCCGAGCGGGCCGTGGCGCTAGCCGCCGAACTCTCCGGCAGTGGCCACCTGGCGCTGCGCCTGCCGATGGCTGACAGCGCCGCGCTGAAGGCGGCAGCAGCCGAGGTCACGGCAAAGCTCGGCCGCTGCGACGTGCTGGTGAACTCGGCCGGGACGACGCGGGCGGTGCCGCATGCGGACCTCGAGACGCTGGACGACGAGCTGATCGACCGCGTGCTGACGATCAACGTGCGCGGGCCGATCGCCACCATTCGCGCCTTCCTGCCACTGCTGAAGGCGAGCGGCGACGCGGTCATCGTCAACATCTCCTCGCTGGCCGCCGTCACCGGCACCGGCAGCAGCATCATCTACGGCGCGTCGAAGGCGGCGCTGGACACCATCGGGCTGTCGCTGGCGCGGGTGCTGGGGTCGTCCGGCATCCGCGTGGTCTCGGTTTCGCCCTCCGCCGTGCTGACCGACTTCGTCCCTGGCCGGAGCCGGGAGACGGTGGAGAAGGCGGCACTTTCCTCCCCGCTGCGGACCCTGACCGAAGCCGACGACGTGGCGCTGGCGGTGATGTCCGTGGTGACGCATCTGCGGCTGACCACCGGCGTCGCCATCCTGGTCGATGGCGGCAAGCATCTGTAGCTAGGCGCGCGGCACCGCCACGCGTTTGAGCACCTCGGCCGCCGCCAGATACAGCATCACGAGGCCCAGCAACGTCGCCAGCAATGCCCCCGGCAGCGGCGCGAAGCCCAGCACCGCGGCGAAGGGGCCGAGCGCCAGGGCCAACGCCACGGCAAGCGCGCCGAGCGAAGTCGCCACCAGCACAGGATGCGGCCGCGCCGCGCGCCAGGCGGGGCCGGCGGTGCGGATCAGGAAGATTACCAGGATCTGCGTCACCATGCTCTCGACGAACCAGGCGGTGCGGAACTCTTCCGGCGTCGCGCCGTAGCCCCAGAACAGGATGGCGAAGGTCGCCAGGTCGAAGACCGAGGACAGCGGCCCCATCACCAGGGTGAAGTGCAGCACCTGCTTCATGTCCCAGGCATGCGGCGCCGCCAGGTCCGCGCGGTCCACCGCGTCGAAGGGGATGCCGATCTCCGACAGGTCGTACAGCAGGTTGTTCAGCAGGATCTGCGCCGGCAACAGCGGCAGGAAGGGGATGACGAGGGACGCGACCGCCATCGACAGCATGTTGCCGAAGTTGGAGGACGTCCCCATGCGCACATACTTCATGACGTTGGCATAGGTGCGGCGACCCTCCTCGACGCCTTCGGCCAGCACGCCGAGATCGGGCGCCAGCAGGATCAGGTCAGCCGCGGCGCGCGCCACCTCGGTCGCTTCCTGCACGGAAATCCCCGCATCCGCCGCATGGATCGCCGGCGCATCGTTGATGCCGTCGCCAATGAAGCCGACGGTATGGCCGCGCGCCTTCAACGCCAGCAGGATGCGCCGCTTCTGGTCCGGCGAGACGCGGGCATAGAGATCAACATGCTCGACCCGCGCCGCCAGCGCGTGATGGTCCATGCCGGCGATCTCCTCGCCGGTCAGCAGGCCCTCGGCGGGAATGCCCAGCGCCTGGACCAAATGACGCACGACGGGCGCCGCATCGCCCGAGACGATCTTGGTGCGGATGCCGAGCTCGGCCAGCCGCGCGACGGCTGCCGCGGCGGATTGTTTCGGCGGGTCGAGGAAGGCACAGAAGCCGAGGAAGGTGAGGTCGCGCTCGGCGTCCGGGCCATCGATGGCCTCGCCCTCCGGCACGGCACGGGTGGCAACGCCGAGCAGCCGCAGCCCCTCCGCTCCGCGCGCCTCGGCCGCGGCCAGCAGCGCGGCACGGTCGAAACCGCCGCCCTCGGCGCCGGTACAGGCGGCCAGCACCGCCTCCGGCGCGCCCTTCACCACGAGCAGACGTTGGCCCTCGCCTTCCACCAGCAGCGAGGACCGCCGCCGCTCGAAGCCGAAGGGCACCTCGGCCAGCATCCGCCAGCCCCCCGGCACCGGCTGCGCCGCCAGGATCGCCGCATCCAACGTGGTCGGGATGCCGCTGGCCAGCCCGGCATTGATCGCGGCCATCTCCAGCACGCGGGGCGAGGTCGCATCCGCCAGCGCGATCCGCGCCTCGGTCAAGGTGCCAGTCTTGTCGGTGCAGAGCACGTCCATGGCGCCGAGGTCGTGGATCGCCGCCAGACGCTTCACCACCACCTGCTTGGCCGCCATGCGCATCGCGCCGCGCGACAGGGTGACGGTTGTCACCATCGGCAGCAGCTCGGGCGTCAGCCCGACCGCGAGGGCCACGGCGAACAGGAAGCTCTCCAGCGGCGGCCGCTGGAAGGCCAGGTGCGCTAGCAGCACGAAGAGCACCAGGAAGACCGTCAGCCGCAGGATCAGCAGGCCGAGGCCGCGCAAGCCCCGTTCGAAGGCCGTCGCCGGGCGGCGCGCGGCCAGGGCGGCGGCGACGCCGCCGAGCCTGGTCGCCGGCCCGGTCGCCACCACCAGCATGGTCGCCGCGCCGGCCACCATCGCGGTGCCGGAGAAGACCGCATT
Organism: Dankookia sp. GCM10030260; assembly: GCF_042666655.1. NCBI lineage: Bacteria > Pseudomonadati > Pseudomonadota > Alphaproteobacteria > Acetobacterales > Roseomonadaceae > Dankookia > Dankookia sp. GCM10030260. The sequence continues at coordinate 1,130,394 of NZ_JBHTDE010000001.1, read as the reverse complement.
CGCCGCCTCGGCCGGCGTGGCGCCGGCGGAGCGGCCCGGGCGCTTGGCGACGGGATAGGGCTCGCCGGTCAGCAGCGCCTCGTTCACCTGGGCGCCCTGGCTGTCGAGGATAACGCCATCGGCCGGGACCAGCGCGCCCGCGGCCAGTTCCACCACATCGCCGGCGACCAGCGATTCCACCGGCACCGCCTGGGCGTGGCCATCACGCCGGGCGGTGGCGCGCACCGCGACGCTGTCGCGCAGGGCGGCCGCGGCCCGTTCGGCAAGGTGTTCCTGCACCACATCCATGACGACCGAGACGGCGACGATGCCGAGGATGATGGCGAAGCCGGGCCAGTCGCCGGTCAGGCCGGAGACCAGGCCGGCGACGATCAGGATGGCGATCAGCGGCTCCGCCATCCGGCGCAGGATCTTCCGCCCGATCGCCGCCGGGGCGTGGCCGGCGACGGCATTGGGGCCATTCGCCGCCAGCCGGCGCGCCGCCTCCACGGCCGGAAGCCCCTGCGGCGTGCTGCCGAGCCGGGCGAGGAGGTCGGGGGCGGCGACGGCCCAGAAGCGGTCGTTGAGGTGCGGCATGCGCGCATCCTACGCCGCTCCAGCCTGCGTCAGCTTGACGCCGTGCAATGACGGCGCCCTGGCACGCCGCCTGCAAGCCTACGCCCGTCCAAGCCGAGGAGCGCGCCGATGCCCCGCACCGTCCAGATTGCCGCCCGTCCCGAACCCATCACCGTCGTGCCGGAGGAGACGGCGCTGATCGTGGTGGACATGCAGCACGCCTATCTCTCGCCGGGCGGCTACCTCGACCTCTGCGGCTTCGATGTCAGCGGCTCGCCGCCGGTGATCGAGGAATGCGCCCGGGTCATCGCCGCCTGCCGCGACGCCGCCATCCCGGTCATCTACCTGCAGAACGGCTTCTCGCCCGACATGCGGGAGGCGGCGGGGCCCTCGGCGCCGGTCTGGCACAAGTCGAATGCGTTGAAATTCATGCGGGCGAACGAGGCCTATGCCGGCAGGCTGATCACCCACGGGACCTGGGACCACGAGATCGTGCCGGAAGTCGCGCCGCGGCCGGGCGAGGTGGTTGTTGGCAAGTCGCGCTACAGCGGCTTCGCCGGCACGGCGCTGGAGCAGATCCTGCACGCGCGGCGCATCCGCACCGTGCTGGTGGTCGGCGTTGCCACCAATGTCTGCGTCGAGAGTACGATCCGCGACGCCTACCACCGGGAGTTCTTCCCGGTGATGGTGTCCGACGCCACGCTGGGCGCCGGACCCGGCAGCCAGGAGGCGACCGAGTTCAATGTGAAGGCGTTCTTCGGCTGGGTGACCTCGGGCGCCGAACTCAGGGCTGCGCTGGGCACCAACGCATAAAGGAAAGGCCGGGGAGAAGGTATTATCCCCGGCCCCTCATCTATTTCTGTGGGTTTGCAGGCTATCTTTGCAGCGCCTGCACGATCTCCTGCGTCACCTTCTTCGCGTCGCCGAACAGCATCATCGTGTTGGGGCGGAAGAACAGCTCGTTGTCCACGCCGGCATAGCCGCTGGCCATGCCGCGCTTGATGAAGAACACCGTCTTGGCCTTCTCCACGTCGAGGATCGGCATGCCGTAGATGGCGCTGGACTTGTCGGTCTTGGCCGCCGGGTTGGTCACGTCGTTGGCGCCGATGACGAAGGCGACGTCGGCCTCCGAGAACTCGGGGTTGATCTCCTCAAGCTCCTTGACGTCCTCGTACGGCACGTTCGCCTCGGCCAGCAGCACGTTCATGTGGCCCGGCATGCGGCCGGCGACCGGGTGGATGGCGTATTCCACCGTGGCGCCTTCCTTCTTCAGCAGGTCGCCCATCTCGCGGAGCACCTGCTGCGCCTGCGCCACCGCCATGCCGTAGCCGGGCACGATGATGATCTTGCCGGCATTCTTCATGATGAAGGCGGCGTCCTCCGGGCTGCCGGCCTTGACCGGGCCCTTGTCGGCCGCGGCGCCGGCCGGGCCGGCAGCGCTGGTATCCGTACCGAACCCGCCCAGCAGCACGTTGATGATGCTGCGGTTCATGCCCTTGCACATGATGTAGGACAGGATCGCGCCCGAGGCGCCGACCAGCGCGCCGGTGACGATCAGCAGCAGGTTGCCGATGGTGAAGCCGATGCCCGCCGCCGCCCAGCCGGAATAGCTGTTCAGCATGGATACGACGACCGGCATGTCGGCGCCGCCGATCGGGATGATCAGCAGGAAGCCGAGCGCGAAGGACAGCAGCGCGATCAGCCAGAACAGCACCGGGTTGCCGGACATGACGAAGGCGATCACCAGCACCAGCAGCAGCACGCCAAGGGCGGCGTTCAGCTTGTGCTGCATCGGAAAGATGATGGGCGCGCCCGACATCCGGCCATCGAGCTTGGCGAAGGCGATGACCGAGCCGGAGAAGGTGATGGCGCCGATCGCCAGGCCCAGCGACATCTCGACCAGCGAGGCGCCGTGGATATGGCCATGCGTGCCTATGCCGAAGCTTTCCGGGCTGTAGAAGGCGGCGGCGGCGACGAAGACCGCGGCCATGCCGACCAGCGAGTGGAAGGCGGCGACCAGTTGCGGCAGCGAGGTCATCTGGATCCGCTTGGCCACCACCGCGCCGGCGCCGCCGCCGATGGCGAGGCCGGCCAGGACCAGCACGATGCCGGTCGGGTCCATGCCGGGCCGGAACAGGGTCGCCACGATGGCGATCCCCATGCCGATCATGCCGTACTGGTTGCCCTGCCGCGAGGTGGTCGGGTGGGACAGCCCGCGCAGCGCGAGGATGAAGAGGACCGCCGCGACCAGGTAGGCGAGCGTCGAGATCGTCGCCATGGCGTCAGGCCTTCTTCTTGGTCTGGAACATCGCCAGCATCCGGCGCGTCACCAGGAAGCCGCCGAAGATGTTGACCGAGGCGAAGGTCACCGCGAGGAAGCCGAAGATCCGCGCGCCCCAGTTATCCGCCGTGCCGGCGGCCAGGATGGCGCCGACCACGATGACGGAGGAGATGGCGTTGGTGACGCCCATCAGCGGGCTGTGCAGCGCCGGGGTGACGTTCCACACCACGTAGTAGCCGACGAAGCAGGCCAGCAGGAAGATCGTCAGCAGGAACAGGAAGGGATCGGCGGCGGCGGCGCCCTGCTGCACGGCGGGCACGATCTGCGTCTCCGCCATCAGCCGCGCCTGGGCGGCGAGCGCGCCCGCACGCTCGGCCAATGCCTGGGCCTGGTTGGCCAGGTCGGTCGGGTTCATTGCGTTGTCTCCTTCGGAGACGCCGGCCGATTCGGACCTCCGGGCCACGCGGCCCTCCAGTCATCGGACGGCATCGGGTTGAACGGGTCAGGCGGCCTTGGCGGGCGCGAGGCTCGGGTGCACGACGGCGCCGCCGGTGGTCAGCATGACGCCCTTCACGATCTCGTCCTCGGGCGGCAGCTTCGGCGCCTTGGCCTCCTTGTCCCAGAAGGTGGTCAGGAAGGTCAGCAGGTTGCGCGCGAACAGGGCGGACGACGCACCGGCGATGCGGCCCGGCCAGTTGTTGAAGCCGATGATCTTCACGCCGTTGTCGGTGGTGATGAACTGCCCCGGCTGGGTGAGTGCCACGTTGCCGCCGGCATCCGACGCGATGTCGACGATCACCGAGCCCGGCTTCATCGAGGCGACCATCTCCGCCGTCACCAGGATGGGTGCCTTGCGGCCCTGCACCAGCGCCGTGGTGATGACGATGTCCTGCTTGGCGATATGCGCCGCGACGACCTTCGCCTGTTCGGCATAGAACTCGGCCGAGAGCTGCTTGGCATAGCCGCCGGCGGTCTGCACCTGCTTGCTCTCCTCCGACTCGTAGCCGACATAGGCGGCGCCGAGCGACTTGATCTCCTCCTTGGCCGCCGGCCGGACGTCGGTGGCGGAGACCCGGCCGCCGAGCCGCCGCGCCGTGGCGATGGCCTGTAGCCCGGCGACGCCGGCGCCCATGACGAAGACATTGGCCGCCGAGATGGTGCCGGCCGCGGTCATCAGCATCGGGAAGCCGCGGTCGAAGGCGCCCGCCGCCTCGATCACCGCCCGATAGCCTGAGAGGTTCGCCTGGGAGGATAGGATGTCCATGCTCTGCGCCCGGGTGATGCGCGGCAGCAGCTCCATCGCCCCGGCTTCGATGCCGAGCTGGGCATAGGTCGCGGCCATCTCCGGCGTCGCCTGCAGCTGGCCGAGCATCAGCGCGCCGCGCGGGATCAGCGACAGCTCGTCCACCGCGCCTTCCCCGGTGCCGAGCGGGGCGCGGATCTTCAGCACGATGCCGGCGCCGTTCAGCGTGGCGGCGACGTCGGGCGTGACCTCGGCCCCGGCGGCGGCATATTCCGCGTCCGGGATGCCGGAGGGCAGGCCCGCCCCGGACTCGATCGCCACGGTGCAGCCGAGGGCGATGAATTTCTTGACGGTTTCCGGCGTGGCCGCGACGCGAGTCTCGGCAGGCCGGCGCTCCTTCAGGACAGCCAGACGCATACGGGGTCCCCCCTCTTCCGCTTCATAAATGCGGCGACGCGTGAAGGCCGGCAAGACCGCACCGGGCCGCCGGTTGTGCGCGCGTGATACAGGGCGCGCGAAAGCTTGACCATGGGGGTCGGGGAATTCGGCCCCGGTGGCTCAGGACCCCAGTCGATCACCCGCAGGCAGGCGCCGCGGCCTGCGGGCTGATACGTGCCGCCCGACCGAGGGCCCATCCGGGCGACACGGTCCGGAGCTGGTCCGTGACCGTCGGCGATGCTGTTCGCCGGCGCGTCATCGAGGCCTTTCTCGGTCGGGTTCTATGCCAGCGGCCCCGGCACCCGCGCCGCCGCGAGCGCTGCCGCCTGGCGCTCGGCCACGCCCTGTTCGGTCAGGTCCCCGATCATCTCCATGAACAGCCTGTGCCAGTTCATGTCCGTCCGCAGCCGGAGGAAGACGCTGCCCAGGCCCACCGCCGCACGGTCCATCAGCGGGAATTCGCGCGGGATCTTCACCCCGCCGGTCCGCTTCAGGCCCTCGTGCACCTGTTGGGCAATCTTCCGGCCGTAGGACATGTCGTCCGAGAACTGGATCGGCCGGACCTTGTCCTGAACCAGCGGTTCGTAGAGGAAATTGGCCCAGAGGTTGAGGACCGCCATCGTCTCCTTCGACAGGTTGCGGAAGCCCCAGATCCGATAGGCCTCAGCTGCCTTCTCGTCGTCGTGGTCACGCACCGCCTCGTACAGCATGATGACGCCGCCGACGAAGCTGGGCGGGAAGACCCGGATGGTGCCGAAGTCAAACAGGTTGATTCCCTGCCGGTCCGGCCGCACCTGGTAGTTGCCCAAATGCGGGTCGCCGTGGATCACGCCGTAGCGATAGAATGGCCTGTACCAGGCGCGGAACAGCCCTTCGGCATAGGCCTGCCGTTCCTCGACCGGTGGGTCCTCCGCCAGCCGCTTGACCAGTGGCCGGCCTTCCAGCCAAGTCATGGTGAGCAGCCGCGTGGTGCAATAGCCCTCGACCGGGGTCGGCACCGCGACATGCGGCTGGTCGGCCAGCATCAGCGCATAGAGCCGCTGGTGGGCGGCCTCCCGCAGGTAGTCCAACTCCTCGCGCAGCCGGTCGCGCAGCTCCTGGTAGACCTCGCCGTTGTCGAGCGCGCTGTCCATCCGCTGATAGAGGTTCATCGCCAGCTTGAGCTGGCGGAGATCGGCCTCCACCACGCTCGGCATGTCGGGGTATTGCAGCTTGCAGGCGACCTCCGTGCCATCCGGCAAGGTGGCGCGGTGCACTTGGCCAAGCGAGGCGGCGGCCGCCGCCTCCCGGCCGAAGGTCCTGAACTTGGCTTCCCAGCCCGGGCCCAGCTCGCCGGCCATGCGGCGGCGGACGAAGGGCCAGCCCATCGGCGGGGCATTGGCCTGCAGCGTCTCCAGCTGCTCGGCATATTCGTCCGGCAGGGCGTCCGGCACGGTCGAGAGGAACTGCGCCACCTTCATCAGCGGGCCCTTCAGCCCGCCGAGGATCTGCTTCAGGTCCTCGGCATGCGCGTTCTTGTCGGTCTTGATGCCGAGGAAGCGCTGCCCGGCGACGCGGGCGGCGATGCCGCCCACCGCGCCTGAGGTCTGCACCATCCGCTTCATCTCGCCGAAGATCGTCGAGTCGGGGTTCCGGCCACTCATGCCGCGGTTTCCAGCTCGTCGATGAAGCCGGCGATGACGTCGAGCCCGCGCTGCCAGAATTGCGGGTCCGACGCATCCAGGCCGAAGGGCGCCAGCAGCTCCTTGTGCCGCAGCGTGCCGCCGGCCTTCAGCAGGTCGAGGTATTTCTGCTCGAAGCCCGGCACCGCGCCATCGCGGTAGACGCCGTACAGCGCATTCACCAGGCAGTCGCCGAAGGCATAGGCATAGACATAGAAGGGGCTGTGCACGAAGTGCGGGATATAGGCCCAGTAGACCCCGTAATCCTCCGAGAAGTCGAAGGCGGGCCCGAGGCTCTCGACCTGCACCTGCATCCAGATAGCGGCGATCTGCTCGGCCGAGAGCTCGCCGCGGCGGCGCTCCTCGTGCAGCAGCGTCTCGAACCGGTAGAAGGCGATCTGCCGCACCACCGTGTTCAGCATGTCCTCGACCTTGCCGGCCAGCATCAGCCGGCGCCGGGCGGGGTCGGTCTCGGCATCCAGCAGGCCGCGGAAGGTCAGCATCTCGCCGAACACCGAAGCCGTCTCGGCCAGGGTCAGCGGCGTGCCGGACAGCAGGTAGCCCTGCTTGGCCGCCAGCACTTGGTGCACGCCGTGGCCAAGCTCATGCGCCAGGGTCATCACGTCGCGCGTCTTGCCGTGGTAGTTCAGCAGCAGATAAGGGTGCGCGCTCGGCACCGTCGGATGGGCGAAGGCGCCGGAGGCCTTGCCCGGCCGCAGCGCCGCGTCGATCCAGGGCTTCTCGAAGAACCGCCCGCCGACCGCGGCCAGTTCCGGGCTGAAGGCGGCATAGCTGTCGAGCACCGTCTTCACCGCCTCCGGCCAAGCGATGCTGCGGTCCACCTCGCCCGGCAAGGGCGCGTTGCGGTCCCAGTGCTGCAGCTTCTCCAGGCCCAGCCACTTCGCCTTCATCGCGTAGTAGCGGTGCGACAGGCGCGGGAAGCTGTTGCGCACCGCGGTGACCAGCGCGTCCACCACCTCGTCCTCGACCATGTTGGCGCGGTTGCGGGACGAGCCGGGGCGCGGGTAGCTGCGCCAGTTGTCTAGGATCTCCTTGTCCTTGGCGAGCGTGTTGGTGATCAGCGAGAACAGCCGCACCCGGCTGCCGAAGGCCTCCGACACCCCCTTGGCCGCCGCCGCCCGCACCGCGCGGTCGCTGTCGGACAGGCGATTGAGCGCCGCGGAGACGGTCACCTCCTCCCCCGCCACGCTCACCGTCATCCCGGCGATGGTCTCGTCGAACAGCCGGTTCCAGGCGGAACGGCCGGTGACCTCCTTCTCGTGCAGCAGCTTCTCGAGATCATCGGAAAGCTGATGCGGCCGGAACACCCGCAGGTCGCGCAGCCAGGGCCCCCAGCGGCGCAGCGCGGCGCTGCCCGCCAGCGTGCGGTCGAGCTCGGCATCCTCCAGCCGGTTCAGCTCCAGCGTGAAGAACAGCAGATGGGAGGAGATGACCGTCACCCGCTCCTGCAGGGTCTGGTAGAAGCGCCCGCTCGCCGGGTCCTGCGCGTCGCCGGCGAAGACCAGTTGGCCGTAGCTCATCGCCCGGCCGAGCACTTCCTCGATCCGCTCATAGGCGGCGATCGCCTCGGCCAGTCCGTCGCCGCCCAAGCCGCCGAGCTTGCCGGCGTAGCGCAGCGAGAAGGCCTTGCCATCCGCCTCCGCCCGGTCGAGATCGGCGGTGAGCCGGGGATCCTCCGGCGAGGCATAGAGGTCGGAGAGGTCCCAGACCGGCAGCTTCGCGCCGCCCGCGGCCTCCCCGGCATCGAGCGGCGCGAAGGCGGCCTGGAAGGCCGGGCGGGGTCCCGCGGCCACGGCAGCATCAGCCGCAGCGCGGGTCGGGGTCGGAATGGGGGCGATTGGGGTCACATCTCCCCATATAAGGCCCCCGGTGCCCTGGCCAAGCCGCCGCGGCACCGGGAACAGAAGAGCGGGGGGATAATGTCGGGGACGGAGGCGCTCGCCATGCCGGGCGAAGCAGGGCGGCCAGCAGGCCGCGGCAGTAGCGGCTGGACCAGCCTGCCGGGGATGCTCTTCGCCCTGGCGCGGCGGCACCCGGATCGGCCGATGCTGCGCTACTGGCGCGACGGCGCATGGCAGCGCCTGGCCTGGGGCGATTTCGCCCTGCGGGTGGCCAGCGCCGCCGCCTGGCTGCGGGCCCAGGGCATCATGCCGGGCGACCGGGTGATGCTGGTCAGCGAGAGCCGGCCGGAATGGAACGTGGCGGATGCCGCGATCATGGCGATCGGCGCGGTCACCGTGCCGACCTACACCACCAACACCGTCGCCGACCATGCGCATATCCTGCGGGATTCCGGGGCGCGGGCGGCGATCGTCTCCTCCGCCGCGCTGACCGCGCGGGTGGCCGAGGCCGCCACCGGGACCGGCGGGCTCGACCTGCTGGTCTGCCTCGACGGCACGGCGCCAGTCCCCGTCCGGCCCTGGGCCGAGGCCATCGCCGAACCCGGCGACCTGCCGATGCTGATGGCCGAGGTCGAGCAGATCCCGGCCGGCCGCCTGGCCTGCCTGATCTACACCTCCGGCACCGGCGGCGCCCCGCGCGGCGTCATGCTGCCGCACCGCGCGATGCTGGCGAACCGGGAGGGCGTGCGCGGGCTGATCGAGCGGCTCGGCGTGGAGGGCGAGCCCTATCTGTCCTTCCTGCCCCTCTCGCACGCCTACGAGCACACCGTCGGCTGCTTCCTGCTGCCCTCGATGGGCATGGAGGTCGTCTACTCCACCGGGGCCGAGCGCCTGGCCGCCGAATTCCTCGAGATCCGCCCGGCCATCGTCACCGCCGTGCCGCGGCTGTTCGAGGTGCTGCGGGCCCGGATGCTTTGGCAAATGGAGAGGGAGACCGGCCTCAAGCGCCGGCTGCTCGACCTGGCGCTCTCCCAGGGGCTGCGGCGGCTGGACGGGCCGCCGCTCGGACTCGGCGCGCGGTTGATCGACCCGATCCTCGACCGGCTGGTGCGGGACAAGGTGCGGGCGCGCTTCGGCGGCCGGCTGAAGGCGCTGGTCTCAGGCGGGGCGCGGCTCGACCCCGACCTCTCGGGCTTCTTCATCGCCCTCGGCCTGCCGCTGATCCAGGGCTACGGCCAGTCCGAGGCCGGGCCGGTGATCAGCGTGAACGTACCCTGGGACAACCACCGCCGCACGGTCGGCGCGCCGCTGGCCGGCGTCGAGGCACGCATCGCCGAGGACGGGGAATTGCTGGTCCGCGGCGACCTGGTCATGGACGGCTACTGGAACAACGCCGAGGCGACGGACCAGGCACTGCGTCCCGGCCCGGACGGCGCGACCTGGCTGCATACCGGCGACGTTGCGCGGCTGGAGGAAGGCCGTATCACCGTCACCGACCGCAAGCGCGACTTCATCAAGACCCTCGGCGGCGACATGGTCAGCCCGGCCAAGCTGGAAGGCCTGCTGATGGCCGAGCCGGAGATCGCCCAGGCGGTGGTCGCCGGCGAAGGCCAGCCCGGCATCGTCGCCCTGCTGGTCCCGGCCGAGGGCTTCGCCGAGGCCGTCGCCAAGGCGGTGGCGCGGGTCAATGCCCGGCTCTCGACCACCGAGCGCATCCGCCGCTGGATCCCGGTCCCCGCCGCCTTCTCGGTGGAGAACGGGCTGCTGACGCCCACCATGAAAGTGAAGCGGCGGGCGGTGCTGGAACGCTTCGACGGGGAGATCGCCGGGCTCTACCGTTAAGGCGCAGCGGAGCACCGGCGCATGACGACGATCCCGAACACCGCCGACACCGCCTACTGGAACAGCCCGGCGACCCGGGTCTGGGCCACCGGCCATGCCCGGATCGATGCCATCTTCGCCCCGGTGCTGGCCGCCGCCCTGGCCGCGGCAGCGCCGCAGCCGGGCGAGCGGGTCATCGATATCGGCTGCGGCAGCGGCACCTCGGTGCTCGCTCTGGCCGCCGCGGTGGGACCAGGCGGCGAGGTGCTGGGGGCCGACGTGGCGGCGGAATCGGTCGCGGTGGCACGGCGGCGGATCGAGCAGGCCGGGTTGACGCAGGCTGCCGTCGTGCTGGGCGATGCCGGTTCGCACCCCTTCCCGCAGGCCGGCTTCGATCTGCTGTTCTCGCGCTTCGGGGTGATGTTCTTCGCCGACCCGGTCGCCGCCTTCCGCCACCTGCGCAGGGCGCTGCGCCCGGGCGGCCGGTTCTGCGCCGCCGCCTTCCGCGCGCCGGCCGAGAACCCCTGGGTCACCGGCCCGGCCGCCGCGCTGCGGCCGCTGCTGCCGCCGCAGCCGGCGGCCGGGCCCGATGCCCCCGGCCAGTTCGGCTGGGCGCGGGCGGCGCATGTGCGGTCGATCCTCGACGGTGCCGGCTTCGGGGACGTGGCGCTCACCCCGTGCGACCTGCGCTTCCGCCTAGGTGAGGACGCCGCCGGCGCGGCCGAGGCGGCGATGTCGATCGGCCAGGCTGCCCGTGCCCTGCTCGGGGCGGATGCGGCGACCCGGGATTCGGCGCGGATGGCGCTGGAGGCTTGGTTCCGCCCGCATGAGGGACCCGATGGCGTCGCCCTGCCGGCGGCCCTCTGGATCGTCACCGCCCGCGCCTGAGTGGAACCTCTCCCGCCGTCCTGACCAATCGTGATCGGAACCGGCCTTGGCGCGGCATTGCCCGCACGGCCAAGGTGCCCTCCAAGACGCAGGAAGCGTCGGCAACGGGCCGGGTCCGCCGAGGCATGCACGCCTCGATAGGGCTGGGCGGGAGAATCGGGTCATGGACGACACGCTGTTCCGCGGCGGCATCGCTTCCAGCATCGCCGTGGCCCTGGGCAGCCTCATCCTGTTGCTGGCCCTGATCTACTGGTCGACCCGCAACCGCGGCCCGCGTCGGCCGGTGGACCTCGACCGGCACCGCGAGGCGCTGCAGAATTTCAGGCTTCGCTACGCCGCGGAGCCAACGCCGAAGCGGTGGTGGACGCGGCACTGAGCGGGGGCGCCGCCAGCAGCGGCTGCAGCAGCAGCCGGTCCAGCCGCTGCAGCGCCGGCACCCGCCAGCCTAGGACGCCGATCACCACTGCCTCCCCCGCTGCCGGCGCGGCGCGGTAGCTGCCGAAGAGCCGGTCCCACCAGGGCAGGCAGAAGCCGTAGCAACTGTCGGTCTCCGCCTGGACCTCGGAATGGTGCGTGCGGTGCATTTCGGGCGTGACCAGGCCCAGCCGCAGCACGCGTTCCAGCCGCGGCGGCAGGCCTATGGCGGCATGGTTGAACATGGCCGTGGCGTTCAGCAGCACCTCGAAGGCCAGCACGCCCAGCGGCGGCGCGCCGAGCGCCACCACCACCGCCATCTTCAGCCCCATGGACAGCAGGATCTCCACCGGGTGGAAGCGCAGCGCGCTGGTCGCATCCAGTTCCGGGTCGGCATGGTGCACCCGGTGCAGGCGCCAGAGCAGCGGCACCGCATGGGTCAGCCGGTGCTGCCAGTAAATCAGCAGGTCGAGCAGGACGACCGAAAGCGGGATCGCCACCCAGCCCGGCAGGCCGAGCGCCGGGAACAGGCCGAGCCCCCTGCCCTCCGCCCAGACCGCCGCACCGACCGCGGCGGCCGGCGCCACCGCCCGCACCAGCAGCGACCCGACGAAGGCCAAGCCGATGTTTCCCGGCCAGCGCCGCAGGCCGAGCGTTCGCGCATGGCCCCAGGGCAGCAGCCGCTCCAGCGCCAGCAGCGTCAGCAGGACGCCGAGGAAGACGCCGAGGCGGATGGCGGGCTCATGCTGCAACATGGACGGAAAATGGGGCCGGCCGGGTGGTTCCGCCAGCCGAAGTTCAGATCTTCTCCTGGCGCGGCAGGTTCACCTCGCAGCGCCAGCGGCTGAGCGTGAAGGCCGGGTGCTGCGACAACCAGCGCGCCGCGACCATCTGGCCCTGGGTGGCGCAGGCCATGACGCTGTTGATCCCGGTGAGCGGACGCTCCTCCCGGCACTCGGTGGGGACGGCGGCAAGGCAGACGACCATGACGAGTTCGATCAAGGGCGGGGCTTCCATCCAGGGGACGACAGGCAGCCGGACACGGGCGCCCCCCGAGCAGGCCGGTGCGGCTACGCGCGTCTCCGCCGTCGCATAGCACGCCGCGCACTTCACGAAAACGCGATTCATAGTCCGGCAGGAGATCAGCCGCCGGCGTCGAGCGTCCAGTGCGCCGCGAAGCGACGGCTGCGGTTGTCCTCCGCCTCGACGTGCAATTCGCCGCCCGGATGTCCGGCCAGGGTGAAACCGAAGGTTGGATTCTCGGCGATCGAGATGTCGGATTCCACCGTCAGCACGGCCGTGCCGGCATAGCCTACCGTCAGGCGTCGGACATACTCGGCCGGAATCGAAAGCCGCGTCAGCTGATCCATCTGCAGACCGGAGGTGTTCGGGTGGCTGACCGCCACCTGCACCGGCACCACGCGGCCCGGGCCGGGTGGGCCTTCCGGCAAGGTCAGGCGCATCCGGCCCATGCGCTGCCGGGCCGATTCCAGGTCGCCGCCCATCGGCGCGGAGCAGCCGCCGGCCGCCTTGATGAAGCGCGCCGTCTCCAGCAGCCGGCCGTCCGCGGTCTCGGCCACCGCATGCAGGTTGGTATAGGCATCGACCCGCACCCGGGTGGTCAGCGCCCGCAGCGCGCCCGGCTGGCCGGCGCGGAAGACCGCGGCCAGCGGCAGCGGGTTCTCGTCGATCACCAGATGGATCGCCACGATGCCCGGCGCGACCTCCGCCGACAGGGCCAGCCCCACCGGCACCAGCGCGGCGTCCAGCGCCCGGCCCGGGACGTCGAGGTCGAGCGCCGCGCCGGCCGGCTCGGTCGGGCGGTCGCCGAAGATCGCCTGCTTCAGCTCGCGCCAGCGCGCCGCCCGGCGCGGGGTGTCGGCGGGCTCGATGCCCTGGGCACGACCGATGGCCGGCATCGCCAAAGCGGCGAGCAGCAAGGGCCGGCGGGGAAGCGCATGACGCATGGCGGCTACTCCCACTCCAATTCGCGATAGGCCGCGGTGACGTTGCGACCATGATAGGCCTCGCCCAGGCGCCAGCGGCCGATCTCCGCCTGGGCGACGCGGGCCGGCGCCTCGGCGATACCGATGCCCGCGGCGATGGCTGCGCGGGTGCCGTCGCGCAGCGCCAGCAGGTAGCGCGTCAGATCCGCCGCAGCCGCAGGCCAGGGGACAGCGGGCGGCCCGTGGCCCGGCACCGCCCGCGCCACGGGCATCGCCTGCAGGGTATCGAGGGCACGCAGCCAGCCGACCAGGCTGCCATCGAGCGCCGGGATGCGGCCGACGAAGAGCAGGTCGCCGGCCCATAGCGTCCGCGTCGTGCTGTCCAGCAGGCTAAGGTCGTGGTCGGTATGCGCCGGCCGGTGCGCTTGCAGCGCCAGGCTCCGCCCCCCGAGATCGAGGTCGAGACTGTCCTGCACCAATCGCGTCGGCACCAGGGCGGCGCTGCCGGCCGCCGCCTCGCCCATCTCGCGGTCCAGCATGCTGCGGTAGAAATCGCCGCGCTGCGCCAGGGCGGCGGGCAACCTGGCATGGCCGATAACCTCGGCGCCGCAATCGGCGAAGGCGACCGCGCCCATGAGGTGGTCGGGATGGACATGGGTAAGGATCAGGTGGCGGATCGGCAACGGCGTCGCCGCCTCGACCGCTTGCCGCAGCAGACGACCATGCGCCAGGCTGCCTCCCGGATCCAAAACCGCGACCGCCTCACGGCCGACGACGAAGCCGGTATTCGCCAGGGCATCGAGGTTTTCGGCCGAGGCTTCCTCGTCGAGCCCTGGCAGGACGAAGATGCCGGGGGCTATTTCCGTAGCACGCGTGGAAGGCGCAGCGGCCCCCAGCAGGGCACCGCTCAGCCCGAGCAGAGCCCCACGGCGCGAGACCGCGGGGCGCCTGCGGCTGGCGTCAGACCTTGGCGCTGGCGTAGGCGTTGATCTCGAGCCCGAGGCAGATCTCGGTAATGCGGGGGGTCTTCCAGGCCATCTTGCGTTTCCTTCTCGACGGGGCAGGAACGCGAGACTGGGGCCGCCGCCGCGCATCGATCAAGCACGGCGACCTCACGTCCGCGTGGGAGCCGCTTCGACCCGCACCGCGCAGTACTTGAACTCGGGAATCTTGCCGAGGGGGTCGAGCTGCGGGTTGGTCAGCAGGTTCGCCGCCGCCTCGCGATAGGCGAAGGGGACGAAGACCAGCCCCTCCGGCAGCGCCGGGTCGGAGCGCGCCGCGAGTTCGATCGCACCGCGCCGGGTCTCCAGACGCAGGCGCTGGCCGGGGGCGAGGCCGAGCCGGGCCAGTTCGGCCGGGGCGAGCGAGACGGTCGGCTCCGGCTCCAGCGCATCCAGCATCCCGGCGCGGCGGGTCATGGAGCCGGTGTGCCAGTGCTCGAGCTGCCGGCCGGTGGTCAGGATCAGCGGGTAGCGGTCGTCCGGCATCTCGTCCGGGTCGCGCAGCCCGGCGGTGACGAACCGGGCGCGGCCGGAGGCGGTGGGGAAGCGGTCGCCGAAGACGATCGCCTCGCCCGGCTCGTCCGGCGCGTGGCAGGGGTAGGTGACGCTGCCTTCCCGGTCCAGCCGGTCCCAGGTGATGTTGGCCAAGGAGGCGGTCGCCGCGGCCATCTCCGGGAAGACTTCGCGCGGATGGGCGTAGCGCCAGCCGAGCCCAAGGCGGTTGGCCAACGCCACGATGATGTCGAGGTCCTGCCGCACCCCGGCCGGCAGCGGCACCGCGGCGCGGCCCATCTGCACCTGGCGGTTGGTGTTGGTGACGGTGCCGTCCTTCTCAGGCCAGGCCGAGGCGGGCAGGACCACGTCGGCCAAGGCCGCCGTCTCGGTCAGGAACAGATCCTGCACCACCAAGTGGTCCAGCTTCGCCAGCCCGGCCCGGGCATGCGCGACGTCGGGGTCCGACATCGCCGGGTTCTCCCCCATGATGTACATGCCGGCGATCTCGCCGCGTTCCATCGCGTGCATGATCTCGACCACGGTGAGGCCAGGGGTCGGGTCGAGCGTGGCACCCCAGAGCCGTTCCAGGTGCACCCGCGCCGCGTCGTCGTCGGTGTGGCGGTAGTCGGGGAACATCATCGGGATCAGCCCGGCATCCGAGGCGCCCTGGACGTTGTTCTGGCCGCGCAGCGGGTGCAGCCCGGTGCCCGGCCGGCCGACCTGGCCGCAGAGCAGTGCAAGCGCGATCAGGCAGCGGGTGTTGTCGGTGCCGTGGGTCGATTGGCTGATGCCCATGCCCCAGAGGATCATCGCGGTCCGAGCCCGCGCGAACAGCCGGGCGACGCGGCGAAGTTGCTCGGCCGGCACGCCGCAGAGCGGCGCCATGGCCTCCGGCGTCAGCGCGGCGACATGGTCACGCAGCGCGGCGAAGTCTTCTGTATGCGCCGCGACATATTGCCGGTCGTAGAGCCGTTCGTGGATCACCGTATGGAGCATCGCGTTCAGCATCGGCACGTCGCGCCCGGGGGCGAAGCGCACCACTTCCGTCGCGTGGCGATCGAGCGCGCTGCCGCGCGGGTCGAGCGTGACGAGCGCCGCGCCGCGCGCCGCCGCCTCCTTCAGGAAGGTGGCGGCGACCGGGTGGTTCTCGGTCGGCCGCGCGCCGATGACGACGATCACCTCCGCCTCGGCCGCGGCCATGAAGGGGGCGGTGACGGCGCCCGAACCGATGCCTTCCAGCAGCGCGGCTACGCTGGCCGCGTGGCAGAGCCGGGTGCAGTGGTCGACGTTGTTGGTGCCGAAGCCGGTGCGCACCAGCTTCTGGAACAGGTAGGCCTCCTCGTTCGAGCCCTTGGCCGAGCCGAAGCCGGCCAGCGCATTCGGCCCCCGTGTGTCGCGGATATGGGCAAGGCCATCGGCGGCAAGCGCCAGCGCCTCCTCCCAGGAGGTCTCGCGGAATTTCGTGCGTGCCGCGCGCGGGTCGAGGCAATCCGCCGGGTCTTTCGGCGCGATGCGGATCAGCGGCCGAGTCAACCGGTCCGGGTGCGCCAGGTAGTCGAAGCCGAAGCGCCCCTTGACGCAGAGCCGCCCCTGGTTCGACGGCCCGTCGCGCCCGACCACCTCCTCGATCGCGCCGTCGCGCACGCGGAAGCCGACCTGGCAGCCGACGCCGCAATAGGGGCAGACGCTGGTGACTTCCGCGGCCGGCGCCGCGGCGCGGTGCCCCGCTTCGTCCAGCACCGATTTCGGCAGCAGCGCCCCGGTCGGGCAGGCCTGCACGCATTCGCCGCAGGCAACGCAGGACGACGCGCCCATCGGGTCGAGCAGGTCGAAGCTGACCGTCACCGCCATCCCGCGCCGCGCCATGCCGATGACGTCGTTGTGCTGCACCTCACGGCAGGCGCGTTCGCACAGGCCGCACTGGATGCAGGCATCGAGCTGCACCGCCATGGCCGGATGCGACAGGTCGGGCGCCGGCTGCCGCGCTTCGGGCGCGAAACGCGAGCCGGTGAGACCCAGCCGCTGCGTCCATCGGCCGAAGCCGGCGCTGGCATCGCGCCCGGTGGTTGCCGGCTGGTCGGCCAGCAGCAGCTCGAAGACCATCCGCCGCGCGCGCTCGGCCCGCTCGGTCGCGCTGCGCACCACCATGCCCTCGCGCGGTGCGCGGATGCAGGAGGCGGCGAGCACCCGTTCGCCCTCGATCTCGACGAGGCAGGCGCGGCAATTGCCGTCCGGCCGGTAGCCGGGCTTCGGCCGGTGGCAGAGATGCGGGATCTCGGCGCCCTCGCGCCGCGCGACGTCCCACAGGCTCTCGCCCGGTGTCGCCTCGACCTCGCGGCCATCCAGGCGGAAGCGGATCATGGCACCGCCTCCGGCATGTGGCGCAGCAGCGTCCGCACCGGGTTCATCGCGGCCTGGCCGAGGCCGCAGATCGAGCCATCGGCCATCGCCACCGCCAGTTCCCCGAGCAGCGCGCGGTCCCAGCGCGGCGCGTCCAGCAGCGCCGCCGCCTTCGCCGTGCCGACCCGGCAGGGCGTGCACTGGCCGCAGCTTTCCTCCCGGAAGAAGCGCACCAGGTTGCGCACCGCTTCCGGCAGGTCGTCCTGGTCCGAGAGGATCACCACGGCGCCCGAGCCGACGAAGCAGCCCTGCGCATCCAGCGTGCCGAAATCGAGCGGCAGGTCGGCCAGGCGTTCCGGCAGGATGCCGCCTGAGGCACCACCGGGCAGATAGGCCGCGAAGCGGTGGCCGGGCAGCATGCCGCCCGAGAATTCCTCGATGAGCTCGCGAGCCGTCACGCCGGCCGGCGCCAGCTTCTCGCCGGGGTCCCGCACCCGGCCGCTGACGCTGAAGAAGCGCAGGCCGTGCCGGCCGCGCCGGCCCATGGCGGCGTGCCTCGCCGCGGCCTCCGGATGCGCCAGGAGGTCCGGCAGCAGCCACAGCGTCTCGACGTTGTGGATCAGCGTCGGGCGGCCGAACAGCCCATGCTCGCCCGGGAAGGGCGGCTTGTGGCGGGGATAGCCGCGCTTGCCTTCCAGGCTTTCCAGCAGCGCGGTCTCCTCCCCGCAGATATAGGCGCCGGCGCCGCGGCGGAGATGGATCGGCATGCGCGCCAAGCCGGCCTGGACCAGCGCGGCGATCTCGCGCTCCAGCATGCGGCGCAGGTGCGGGTACTCGTCGCGCAGGTAGATCCAGCATGCCTCGGCGCCGATCGACTCGGCGGCGATCAGCATGCCTTCCAGCACGCGGTGCGGCTCGGTCTCCAGGCAATAGCGGTCCTTGAAGGTGCCGGGCTCGCCTTCGTCGGCATTGACCACCAGGTGCCGCGGCGCCGGCTGCGCCATCACCAGCCGCCACTTGCGCGCCGCAGGGAAGCCGGCGCCGCCGAGGCCGCGCAACGCGCCGGCTTCCAGCACCGCCAGCATCCGCTCATGCCCCGCAGCGCCCTCGGCCTGGGCCCGGCGCAGCGCGGCATAGCCGCCCCGCGCCTGGTAGGCGGCGAGATCGGGCGGCACCGGCAGCGCCGGCGGACCGTCCCGCAGCGCCGCCGCGATGCGCGCGGGCGTCGCATGCTCCACCAGCTCATGTCCCAGCGCCGCGGCGGGTGCCCGGTGGCAAGCGCCCATGCAGGGCGCGGTGACGATGCGGGCGCCGCCCGGCGGCGCGGCGCGCAGCGCGTCCAGCAGATGGTGCGCGCCGGCCATGGCGCAGGGCAGGCTCTCGCAGACCCGGATCGTCACTGGCGGCGGCGCCGGCGCCGTGTCGTCCAGCACCTCGAAATGGTGGTAGAAGCTGGCGACCTCGAAGACCTCGACCGGGGCCAGGCGCAGCAGGTCGGCCAGCGCCACCAGATGTCCGGCCCACAGGCAGCCATGCACGTCCTGCAACGCATGCAGATGCTCGATCAGCAGGTCGTGCCGCGGCGGCAGGTCGCCGATCGCCACCTGCACCGCCATGCGTGCCGCATCCCCGGCGACCCGGCCGCGCGGCCCGGTGCGGGGACGCCGACCTTCCTGCTGCGGCACAGCGACCACCCCATCCGCCATTCAGGCATTCCCTCCCGCATCCCCATGCGTCAGGGGAAGCAACGCAGTGTCGCCTCCGCCTGCGCGCGACGCAACGCCTCCACCGTGGCGCGGATCTGCGGCGGGTCGCGGAATTCGGCGCCGCGCTCGCCGAGATTGCCGGCCTGCATGCGCAGCACGGTATCCGCCGCCTCGTAGCGGTCGTAGGGCAGCTGCTCGGCGATGGCATCGATGCTGCAAGCGCAGCGTTCCAGCGCCAGTCGGGTATTGCCGTTCGCCGCCATGCAGCCGAGCACGTAGTCGGCCCGCGCCACGGTCGGGTAATCATGTGCCAGCGCCGGCAGCGCCGGCAGCAGCAGCAGGAACGCCCACCGCTTCACAGCGGTACCGCCTCGGCGAAGCGGATCGTCTCCCGCACCGCGCCGACGGGCAGCTCGGTGTCGATCGCCTGGATCCAACCGGGCATCGACTCGGCCAGGACGAAGCGCAGCCGCTGGTCCTGGAAGCGGCCGGCACGCGGCTCGCCGGCGAAGGGATGCAGGATGATCTCGGCGGCCTCGATATCGTCGCCTTCGAAGGGAGCCGTCGTGCGCTCCGGCGACGGCGCCAGCGCCAGCGCCCGGCGGATGCGGTTGCGGAACCAGGCATGCGCCCCGCCGGTCGCAGCACTCAGCTCGCGTGCCTGCCGGTCGAGCGCGAAGAGCAATAGCGGATTGCCGCGGAAGCCCGGCGCCGGCGGGTAGTGGATGGCGCGCGGCCCGGTGAGGAATTCCGGCACCACGTCGCGGCGTCCGGGCACCTCGCTCGCAAGGATGGACAGCCGGATGGCATCCTCCACCGGCGCATGTCCCGCCGCCTCCCGCCGGAAGCCGTAGTCGAGCCGCAGCGGCGGGTGCAACGCGGCCAGATGCGGGGTCTCGAACAGCAGCACCTGCGCGTCTGACAGCGGCGGCGGCTCCTCCGCCGCAAGCGGCAGCGGCAGGAGGCCCAACAGGGCGGGCAGCGCGCGGCGTGCGATCATCGGCGTCTCCTCCGGTCACGCCGCTCCCGCTTGTTGCGGATCACAGCGACAAAGTTTCGCCACAAGCTAGGCCGCTGCAGCCGCATGTCCAGCGACGAAGGCCGTGCCACGTGGTCGAACACGTACGCGGGACCGGCGCCGCTGCTCGCTTGTGGAGCCACGCTTCGACCCAATAGCCTTCCGGTGTGAACGGCGACGCGCGTCGCCGTCCACGCGGCGGCAGTGGCCGCCGGCAAACGAGACAATCGCGCGCCCGTGCCGGAAGGCCGAAGGCCGTTGGAGGAACGACAAGATGTTGCGACGCGCTGCCATGGCGTTCGCGTTGGCCGTAACGGCCACGGGCGCTTCCGCCAACCCAGAGCTGCTGCGTCTGCAGCGCGACCCCAACCAATGGGTCATGCCGAACGGCAATTATGCGTCCTGGCGCTATAGCGAACTGGCCCAGATCACCCGCGAGAACGTCCGCAACCTGAAGCCGAGCTGGCAATTCTCGACCGGCGTGCTGCGCGGCCATGAGGGCGGACCGCTGGTGGTGGGGGAGGTGATGTATATCCACACCCCCTTCCCCAACCGCGTCTTCGCGCTCGACCTGAACGATCCGGGCCGCGTGCTCTGGCGCTACGAGCCGACCCAGGACCCCAGCGTGATCGGCGTGATGTGCTGCGACACGGTGAACCGTGGCCCGGCCTATGCCGACGGCAAGATCATCCTCAGCCAGGCCGACACCACCGTCGTGGCGCTCGATGCCAAGACCGGACGCGAAGTCTGGAAGGTGAAGAACGGCGACCCGGCGAAGGGCGAGACGGCGACGATGGCGCCGATGGTCTTCGGCGACAAGGTGCTGATCGGCATCTCCGGCGGCGAGTTCGGCATCCGCGGCCATGTCACCGCCTACAACCTGGCGGACGGCAAGCAGGCCTGGCGAGCCTATTCCGTCGGGACGGACGAGGACATCAAGTTCGACCCGCAGAAGACCACCTCGATGGGCCAGCCGGTCGGCGCCAACTCCTCCATCAAGAGCTGGGAGGGCGACCAGTGGAAGATGGGCGGCGGCTCCACCTGGGGCTGGTTCAGCTACGACCCGGATCTCAACCTGATCTACTACGGCACCGGCAATCCCGGCACCTGGAACCCGGTGCAGCGGCCCGGCGACAACAAGTGGTCGATGACCATCTTCGCGCGCGATGCAACGACGGGCGTGGCGAAATGGGTCTACCAGATGACCCCGCACGACGAGTGGGACTATGACGGCGTCAACGAGATGGTACTGGTCGACAACCTGCAGGTCGGCAACCAGCGCGTCGCCAAGGCCCTGGTCCATATGGACCGCAACGGCTTCGGCTATACGCTGAACCGCGAGAACGGCCAGCTTCTGGTCGCGCAGAAATTCGACCCGTCGGTGAACTGGGCCAGCCATGTGGACATGGAGACCGGCCGGCCGCAGGTGGTCAGCCAGTTCTCCACCCGTGCCCAGGGCGAGGACACCAACACCAAGAACATCTGCCCGGCCGCGCTGGGCACCAAGGACCAGCAGCCTTCCGCCTGGTCGCCGAAGGCCAACCTGCTCTTCGTGCCGACCAACCATGTCTGCATGGACTACGAGCCGTTCCGCGTCTCCTACACCGCGGGGCAGCCCTATGTCGGCGCGACGCTGGCGATGTACCCGCCGAAGGGGTCGGACAACCTGGGCAATTTCATCGCCTGGAACCCGGCCACCGGCAAGATCGTGTGGTCGAAGCCGGAGCGCTTCTCGGTCTGGTCGGGCGCGCTGGCGACCGCCGGCGACATCGTCTTCTACGGCACGCTCGAAGGCCACCTGAAGGCGGTCGACACCAAGGACGGCAAGGAGCTGTTCAGCTACCGCACGCCGTCCGGCATCATCGGCAACGTCAACACCTTCACCCACAAGGGCAAGCAGTACGTGGCGGTGCTGTCCGGCGTCGGCGGCTGGGCCGGCATCGGCATGGCGGCCGGGCTGGCCGGCGACAGCGAAGGGCTGGGCGCGGTCGGCGCCTACAAGTCGCTGTCGGACTACACCCAGCTTGGCGGCGTGCTGACCGTCTTCGCCCTGCCGAACTGAAGCGTATCCCAGGACCGGTGCCCGCGTGGCGCCGGTCCGCTCGGAGCTCCCGCATGAAGACATGGATTGCACTGACCCTGGCGCTCGCCGTCACCGCTCCCGCCGCACGGGCGGATGACGGCAAGCCCTACACCATCGAGAACGGCAAGGTGGACCAGGCGACCTTCAACGGCTACCGCCGCTACGGCAATTCCTGCCTGCAATGCCATGGGCCGGATGGCGCCGGCAGCAGCTATGCACCGAACCTGACCGAATCCCTCAAGCATTTGTCGCAGGAGCAATTCGCCGAAACCGTCATCAACGGCAGGCAGAATGTGAGCGCCTCACAGCAGAACGTCATGCCCTCCTTCGGCCATGTCGAGGATGTGGTCACCTACATGGATGACATCTACGGTTACCTGAAGGCGCGCTCCGACGGCGCGCTCGGCCGCGGCCGGCCGGAACGGATCGGCAAATGAGACGGCGTGCGCTGCTGGCGCTGCTGGCGGCGGCGCCGGCAGCGGCGCAGACCGGCGACCTGGTTGCGACCGACGTGCTTCGCGTCTGCGCCGACCCGGCCAACCTGCCCTTCTCCAACGACCGCGGCGAGGGCTTCGAGAACCGCATCGCGGCGCTGCTTGGCCAAGCGCTGGACCGGCAGGTGGACTATGTCTTCTTCCCGCAGGTCCAGGGCTTCGTCCGCAACACCCTGCGCGCCGGGCGCTGCGACCTGGTGATGGGAACGGTCGCCGGCGATGAGGTGATGCAGAACACCAACGCCTACTACCATACCACCTATGTCATCGCCTTCCGCCACGACCGGCCGGTGCCCGCGCGCCTCGACGACCCGGCGATGAAGGCGCTGCGGCTCGGCGCCATCGCCCGCACGCCGCCGGTGGACCTGCTGCTGCGCAACGGGCTGATCGGCAACACCCGCTTCTTTCCGCTGGCGGTGGATACGCGGCACGAAAGCCCGGGTGCCGACCTGCTGCGCGCGGTGGCGGCGGGCGAGCTCGACGCAGCACTGGTCTGGGGCCCGATCGCCGGCTATCAGGCGAAGGTGAAAGGCCTGCCGCTGGCGCTGCGCGCCTTGCCGACGGAACCCGGCGCGGCGCGGATGGATTTCCGCATCACCATGGGCGTGCGCGGCGAGGAGCCGCAATGGCGCCGTCGCATCAACGCGGTGATCCGCGACCGGCAATCCGAGATCGACGGCATCCTGCGCGACTATGGCGTGCCGCTGCTGGATGCCGAGGGGCGTCTGCAGGTGCCGTGAGGCGACGCGCCCTGCTGCTCGCCATGCCTGCGCTTGCCGCCGCCGATGGCTACCGGACGGAGAACTACCGCGCGCCGGTGCCGACGGACGTGCCGGGCGGCCGCGCGATCGGCTCGGCGGAGGCCACGCTTCTTTTCGACCGGCAGGGCGCCGTCTGGATCGACGTGCTGCCCGCGCCACGCCGGCCAGAGGGGCTGCCGCCGGACGCGCTGTGGCGCCCCAGTCCACGGCTCGGAATCCCGGGCAGCCTCTGGCTGCCGGAGGTCGGGCGCGGGGCGCTCCCGGCAGACCTGGAAGCCTGGTTCCGCGCCGGGCTGGAACGCGCGACGCAGGGCGATCGCGACCGGCCGGTGGTGTTCTACTGCCTGGCCGACTGCTGGATGAGCTGGAACGCGGCGAAACGCGCCGCCGCTTGGGGCTGGCGGCAGGTGCTGTGGTACCGCGACGGCACCGATGGTTGGGAAGCCGCCGGCATGCCGACCGAGGCGCTGCACCCGGCACCCGGCTGGCGCTAGCTAGTCCGCCGCCTGCATCGCCCGGGCGTAGGCACCCATCCGCGCCTCCAGCCGCACCGGCGCCTCGCAGGCGAAGCGCAGCGTGCGTTCGGCGTCGGTGTAGGATTTGGCGGCGAAGAAGTGGCGCTGGGCGAGTTCCTCCCGCGCGGCATCGGGCGCCGCGCGCAGCGCCGCTTCGAGCCCGCGCACCCGCTCGGCCAGGTCGCGCTGGTGGCGGGCGAAGCGGCGGATCTGGGCGATGAGGAGGTCGCGCTGGCGGTTGGTCTCCTCCAGCGTGCCGGTGAAGGCCAGATGCAGCAGGTTGCGGCGCGCCTCGGCATCCAGGGCCGTGGCGAAGTCCTGGATCGCGGCGACACCCGCCGCCTCCTCCACGGCGCGCGGCGCGATGCGGGCGACCAGCGCCGCGACCTCCGGCACCCCGCGCCAGTCGCCCGCGGCGAGGCCGGGCCAGAGCGCGCCGGCGGCGAGTTGCGGCACCAGGCGCTGAGCGCAGGGCCAGTCCGGATCGGCACGCGGCTGCGCCATGGCTGCCGCAGGCAGCAGTGCCGCCAGCAGCAGCAGCCAGGCCTTCACGGCTTCACCACCACGCCCCAGGGCGCCTGCCCCACCGGCACGCTGCGCAGCACGCGCATCGCCTGGATGTCGATCATCGACAGGTCGTTGCTGACGCCGTTGGTGGTGAACAGCCTTGTGCCGTCGGTCGACAGCGCCAGGTTCCAGACCCGCTGGCCGACCAGCAGCGTGCGCTCCATCTGCCGCGTCGCCCGGTCCACCACCGCCACCCGGTTGGCCGGGCCCAGCGCCACGAACAGCTTGGCGCCGTCGCGCGACAGCACCATGCCAACCGGCTGGATCGCCTCGGCCGGCACGCCGGGGATGCTGAAGCTCACCTGCCCCCGCGGCCGCCAGTCATCGGCGCCGATCTGGGTCAGCGTGCCGCCGATCTCGGAGGAGACCCAGAAGGACTTGCCGTCGGCTTCCCACAACGCGTAGCGCGGCCGGGCGCCGACCAGGACATTCGCCACGATCTTGCTCGTTGCGACCTCGATGACATGCGCCATGCTGGTGGTCTCGGAGGTATTGACCAGGTAGCGCCCGTCGGGGCTGAGGCCGAGTCCCTCCGGCTCGACGCCGACGGGGATTTCCTGCAGCACCACGCCGCGCTCGACATCGACGACGGTCACCATGTTGTCGTCCTCGTTGGCGACGAACAGGCGGCGGCCGTCCGGGTGCAGCACGGCGACCTCGGGGTCGGATCCGCTCGGCAGCTGCCGCACCACGCGCCAGGTGGTGGTGTCCACCACGTCGATGCGGTCGCTGTCGCCGGCGCAGACATACAGGTAACGCGCATCGCGCGACAGGACGATGCCGCGCGGCCGTTCCCCCACCGGCACGGTGCGGACCTGCTTCAGCGTCTCGCCGTCGAGCACGGTGATGGTGTTGTCCTTCTCGTTCGAGACCAGGACGGTCTCCGCCCGCGCCGTGGCGCCGAGGAGCAGCAGGGCAAGGATCAGGATGCGCGGCATTGGGTCTCCGGCCGGTCGGTGCCGAGTGTGTCGAGTTCGGAGAAGCGGTGCTGGAAACCCGGCTGCGGCGAGACCGCGACCAGGGCCCGGGGTGCGGCCAGCAGCACCGGCTGGCGAAGCTGCCCGTCCCATTCGCGGAAGGACAGCCGGGCCCCCTTGAAGCCGGCCAGCTCGAACTCCGCGCTGCGCAGATAGGCGGCGACGCGGGCCGGGTCGGTGGAGGCGCTGCGCACCGCGCCCTCGCCCACCGCGCGCAGCGCCAGCCAGGCGGCGTGGTCGAGCGGCGTCATCGGCCGGCCGGCCTGGGCGCGGAAGCGGCGCTGCAACTGCGTCGCCCCCCATTGCTCGTGGATCGGCGACCAGATGGTCGGCACCAGGCCCTGGGTGCCGGCCACGGGCCGCGGGTCGGTGGTGCGCCAGGCCAGGCTGTCGCCCCAGACATTCGCCTCGTCCGCCACTACCAGGACGTCGTAGGCGGGCGACCCTTGGGTGAAGCGGGCCGCCTCGGCGGCGATCGACATATGGCCGGTATCGGTGCGCTGCGCGCCCGGCGCATGCGTCCAGGGCTTGTCGAGCACGATGCGCAGGCCGAATTTCTTCGCCGCGCGCCGCATTGCCTCGGCATACAGCAAGTCCCCCGGCAAGGGCCCGACCGCAAGGAACAGGTTGCGCCAGCGCTTCACCGCCAGGTACTGCGCCAGCGCGTCGGTCAGCATGGCGCGGCTGGGCAGGATGTGCAGCAGGCTGCGGCGGCAATCCGCGTTGCGCAGCGCGTCGTCGGGAGCGGCGATGTTCAGCAGCACCGCGCCGGGCTCGCCCGCCACCTGCAGCAGCAGCTCGGCCGGCAGGTCGGCGACCACCAGGCGGATGCCGCCGGCCAGCAAGCCGCGCAGCGCGTCCAGCGCCTCCTCCGGCGCCGCGGCGCGGCGTTCCTCCAGGGTGAAGCCCTGGCCGGTGAAGCGGCCGGTGGTGACGTTGTCGGTCAGGCCGAGCCGGGCGCCCTGCACGCCCTCGTCGGCCGGTGGCGGTTCGAGCAGGGTCGAGGCGACCGGCCGCGGCGGGCGCAGCGACAGGTAGCCGATGGGCAACGAGGCTGCCTGGGCCTGGGCCTGGGCCTGGGCCTGGGCCTGAGTCGGGGCCACGAGCGGCAGCAATGCCGCGGTCAGCAGGCTCCGGCGTGCGAGCGGCAGCGCCACCATCTTCCCTCCCCTGGGCAGGCATCCCACCAGCCCTTCGCGCGTAGTCTGCCGGCACAACCCGGTGCCGCGGAGGAAGAATGCGCTCAACACGCCGTGCGGCCTGGCTGCCGCTGCTGCTCGCGCTGGCCGCCGCCCCCGCCTTCGCCGCCGAGACGATCGCGGTCTTCGATGCCGAACTGCTCGACACCTCCGGCCAGGGCGAACAGGCGGACCAGCAGCGCCGCCTCGCGATGCTGGACGCGGAATTGCGCCAGGCGCTCGCCGCCTCGGGCCGCTACGTCGTGGTCGATGTGGCGCCGCAGCGCGCGCGCCTGGCGACCGGCCCGGCGCTGCGCGACTGCGCCGGCTGCGCGGCGGACGCAGCCCGGACGCTCGGCGCCGGGCTGGCCCTGGTCACCGTGGTGCAGAAGGTGAGCAACCTCATACTCAATATCACCGTCTCGGTGCTCGAGGCCGCACCTGCCGCCACGCTGCGGGCCGCCTACAGCGTCGACATCCGTGGCAACAGCGATGAAAGCTGGCGGCACGGCATCCGCTGGTTGCTGCGCAACCGGCTGCTGGCCGCCCCGTGACGGCCGCGCGGCTATTTCAGCGTCGCCAGGTAAGCGATGATGTTCTGCCGCTCGGCCTCTTCCTTGATGCCGGCCAGGATCATGCGGTTGCCCGGCACATAGGCCTTGGGGTCCTGCAGATAGGCATCGATCGCCGCCGCGTCCCAGGTCTTGCCGGCGTTCTTCATCGCCGGGGAGTAGTTGAAGTTCGCCGCCGTGCCGGAGGCCCGGCCGACCACGCCGTGCAGGCTGGGGCCGACCTTGTTCTGCCCTTCCGCCACCGCATGGCAGACCATGCAGCGGCGGTTGAAGGCGGTCTTGCCCGCCTCGGCATCGCCCTCGGCCCGCGCCGCCGCGGGCAGCAGCAGCGCCATCGCCGCCAGCATCATAGTTGGTCGCATCCGCGTCCTCCCCGTTTCGTCCCGAAAGGCGTTAGGCTCGGCGCGGCGTCCCGGTTCCCTCGGGTGACGCGATCCTGTGGGCCCGGCCGCCCTTCCCTCCGCCCATGGAGTGGATTAATGGTTACGCTCATAAAATCCACGGAGTGACGTCGTATGAAAGCCCAGAGCGTTCTCGAGACGATCGGCGGCACGCCGCATATCCGGCTGAACCGCCTGTTTCCCGCCGCCGAGGTCTGGATCAAGTCGGAACGCAGCAATCCCGGCGGCTCGATCAAGGACCGCATCGGCATCGCCATGATCGAGGCGGCCGAGGCCGATGGCCGCCTGAAGCCCGGCGGCACGATCATCGAGCCGACCTCGGGCAATACCGGCATCGGCCTGGCCATGGCCGCCGCGGTGAAGGGCTACAGGCTGATCCTGGTCATGCCGGACAGCATGTCGGTCGAGCGCCGCCGGCTGATGCAGGCCTATGGCGCGACCTTCGAGCTGACGCCGCGGGCCCAGGGCATGAAGGGCTCGATCGCCAAGGCGGAGGAGCTGGCGGCGGCGACGCCCGGCGCCTGGATCCCGATGCAGTTCGACAACCCGGCCAATATCGCCATCCACGCGAAGACCACGGCACAGGAGATCCTGGCCGACTTCCCGGAGGGCCTCGACGCATTGATCACCGGCGTCGGCACCGGCGGCCACATCACCGGCTGCGCCCAGGTGCTGAAGGCGAAATGGCCGGGCCTCAAGGTCTTCGCGGTGGAACCCACGGCGTCGCCGGTCATTTCGGGCGGCACGCCGTCGCCGCACCCGATCCAGGGCATCGGCGCCGGCTTCATCCCGGGCAACCTGCATGTCGCGCTGCTGGACGGCGTCATCCAGGTCTCGGCCGAGGACGCGAAGGACTATGCCCGCCGCTCGGCGTCGCAGGAGGGGCTGCTGGTCGGCATCTCCTCCGGCGCCACGCTGGCGGCGATCGCGCAGAAGCTGCCGGAGTTGCCGGCCGGGTCGCGGGTGCTGGGCTTCAACTACGACACCGGGGAGCGGTATTTTTCT
This sequence comes from Dankookia sp. GCM10030260, assembly GCF_042666655.1. Lineage (NCBI taxonomy): Bacteria > Pseudomonadati > Pseudomonadota > Alphaproteobacteria > Acetobacterales > Roseomonadaceae > Dankookia > Dankookia sp. GCM10030260. Next base: position 1,102,172 of record NZ_JBHTDE010000001.1, on the reverse strand, counting down.
GTGGCCGACTTCCTGCCGGAGTGATCGCCAGCGGGCGCGGCCCTTGATCCCGGTCAACGCGCCGCGCCGGGACCGGCCCAGGGTAGCCCCCGTATGCCAACGGAGGGTTCGATGCCGCTCAAGGACATCCTGGTCCATCTGGACGCCACGCCGCGCTGCGCGACCCGGCTGCAACTGGCCGTCGCGCTGGCGCGGCAGCATGACGCCCATCTGATCGGCCTGCACGTGGTGGACACTGTCCTGCCGGTGATGGCCCTGGCAGACGGCGGTGGTGGCGGGGCGCTGCTCGGCGACCTGATCGAGCAGTTGCGGCAGGAAGGCCTGGCCGCCGCCGCCGGCGTCGAGGCCGAATTCCGCGAGACGCTGCGACGCGAGGCGATCAACGGAGAATGGCGCCTGGTCGAAGGCTCCCTGCCCGATACCATGGCGCTGCACGCCCGCTATGCCGACCTGGCCGTGCTCAGCCAGCGCGACCCGGATGATGCCGCCTCCGGCGCCGGGCTGGCGGTGGAACAGGTACTGTTCGCTGGCGGCCGCCCGGTGCTGATGGTACCCTATGCCGGTACCTTCGAAACCATCGGGCGGCGCGTGCTGGTCGGCTGGAATGCCAGCCGGGAATCGGCGCGGGCGGTGGCCGATGCGCTGCCGATCCTGGCAGCGGCCGAACGCGTCACGATATTGGCGGTCACCGCGGCGGCGGTGGCGACTCCGCAGGGCGAGGAGCCGGGTGCCGACATCGCGCTGCACCTGGCGCGGCATGGGGTGCCGGCGACGGTCCTGCACATGACCGCCGCAGGCCTCCCGGACGCCGAGGTGCTGCTGAACCAGGCCTCGGAACAGGCGGCGGACCTGATCGTGGTTGGCGCCTATGGCCATTCGCGGCTGCGGGAATGGGCGCTGGGCGGCGTCACCCGGACGCTGCTGCAATCGATGACCGTGCCGGTGCTGCTGTCGCACTGACGCGGCGGATGGCGGGGAGGCGTGCCTCCCCGCCGGCCGGTCACATGCCGAGCGCGCGGCGATAGAGGTCGAGCAGCGTCTCTTGCTCCTCGACTTCCGCCGGCTCCTTCTTGCGGATCGAGATGATCTGGCGAACCACCTTGACGTCGAAGCCAGCACTCTTGGCCTCGGCGAAGATGTCCTTGATGTCGCTGGCGAGCGCCTTGCGCTCCTCCTCCAGCCGCTCCACCCGCTCGATGATGCTGCGCAGCCGGTCGACGGCGATGCCGCCGACTTCCGGATCGGGGTCGGCTTCCTGCCGGGCGCGGCTTGCCCGGGCCTCGTCTTCCACGTCACTCATCGCCTGCGGCCCCCTGTACGAAGGGGGGCGGGTTTACCGGGCGCGGCGGATGGCAGCAACGGCAAAGCGCCATCCGGCCAGGGGCCACGCCGCTCAGTGGCCTGGATTGGCGACGGCGAATTTCGCCTTCTGCTCGGCGCTGGCCTCCTTCTGGTGCTGCGCCTGCCATTCCTTGTAGGGCATGCCGTAGACGATCTCCCGGGCATCGGGGTCGGCCAGGGTGATGCCCTGCTCGGCGGCGCCCTCGCGGTACCAGCGGGACAGGCAGTTCCGGCAGAACCCCGCCAGGTTCATCATGTCGATGTTCTGCACGTCCGTCCGGGTGCGCAGGTGCTCGACCAGCTTGCGGAAGGCGGCGGCTTCCAGGGCGGTGCGGGTGGCGTCGTCGAATTCGGGTGCGGCCATGGTCTGGGTCCTCAACTCTGGCCGGTCATTTGGGGCTGGCCGGGGGGCTGCGACAAGGCGGGCCCAGCGGCGTTCCTCGATGGCGGGCCGCGACGATCGCCCGCCTCCCGAGGAGGACCCCCATGGCGACCGCCGGCTTCGACTTCGCCACCCTGCGCCATGCGCTCGAGCACGGCGACGCTGCGACGCTCGCCGCGCTCTATGCCGAGGATGCGGAGATGACCATCGTCGACCGCAACCGGCCCCCCAGCGCGCCGCTGCGGCTGCTGGGCCGGCCGGCCATCGCCGGCTTCTGGCAGGATGTCTGCGCCCGGCCGATGACCCATGCGGTGGCCGAGGCGGTGGTCGGGGCCGACCGCATCGCCTTCGTCGAGCATTGCACCTACCCGGATGGCTGCAACGTCCTCTCGGCCATGACCCTGGACGTGGTCGAGGGCCGCATCACCCGGCACCTGACGGTGCAGGCCTGGGACGAGGTCGCCGGCACACCCGGCTGATCCGGCCCTCGGCCGGCCGCGCGCGCTCCCCGACGCCGCGCCGCCGAGGTTTCGCCCTTCCGCGCGAGCCCCTATATGCAGCCATATGCAGACGAATTTCGCGCCCGAGCAACTGGCCGACCCCGACACCCGGGACAGCAACACGATCCTCCGGACCTGCGTGCATTGCGGCTTCTGCACCGCGACCTGCCCGACCTTCGTGCTGCTGGGCGACGAGCTGGATAGCCCGCGCGGCCGGATCTACCTGATCAAGGACATGCTGGAGAGCGGCCGGCCGGCGACCGCCGAGGTGGTCAAGCACGTCGACCGGTGCCTGTCCTGCCTGTCCTGCATGACCACCTGCCCGTCCGGCGTGAACTACATGCACCTGGTCGACCACGCGCGGAAATACATCGAGGAGACCTACGACCGCCCCTGGCACGAAAAGGCGCTGCGCCGGGTGCTGTCAGCCGTGCTGCCCTATCCGGCACGGTTTCGCGCGGCGGTCGCCGGCGCCAGGCTCGGCCGCCCGCTGGCCGGGCTGATCCCGGGCGGGCATGTGCTGAGCCAGCGGCTGCGGGCCATGCTGACGCTGGCGCCGGGCGCGCTGCCGCCCGCCAGCCCGATGCAGGCGCCGCAGGTGCACAAGGCGCAAGGTGCACGCCGCGGCCGGGTCGCGCTGCTGACCGGCTGCGCCCAGCAGGTCCTCGCACCGTCGATCAACGAGGCGACGATCCGCCTGCTGACCCGCATGGGCATCGAGGTGGTGATCACCCGGGAACAGGGCTGCTGCGGCGCGCTGAACCACCACATGGGCGACCACGACCCGGCGATGCGCCTCGCCCGCGCCAACATCGCCGCCTGGAGGCGGGAGATCGCCGGCGAGGGTCTCGACGGCATCGTCATCAATACCTCGGGCTGCGGCACGACGGTGAAGGATTACGGCTTCATGTTCCGCGAGGAACCCGAGGCCGAGGCCGCAGCCGAGGTGGCGGGGCTGGCGATGGACGTGACCGAGGCGCTGCAGAAATTCGCCTATGCGCCGATGCGGGAGAAGCCCGGCCTGACGGTCGCCTACCATTCCGCCTGCAGCCTGCAGCACGGCCAGAAGATCACCGCATTGCCGAAGCAGCTGCTGGTCAGGGCCGGCTTCGCGGTGAAGGACCCGGCGGAGCCGCATCTCTGCTGCGGCAGCGCCGGCACCTACAACCTGCTGCAGCCGGAGATCGCCGGGAAGCTCAAGGCGCGCAAGCTGCACAACCTGAACCGCACCGGCGCCGACCTGATCGCCGCCGGCAACATCGGCTGCCTGACCCAGCTGGGCGGCGACGCGCTGCCGGTGGTGCATACGGTCGAGTTGCTGGACTGGATGGCCGGCGGACCGGAGCCGGCCGCGGTCGGCGCGGCGCGTCGGGAGAAGGCGGCATGAGCCTGCGGCCACCCTCCGGCGATCGCAGGGTGGGCGCCGGCCCTGGCGACTCACGCCTCCGGGCCCCGCGGCCCTCCGGCGATCGCGGGGCAGCATGATTCCCGTCCGCTACACGCCCATCCTGGTGCCGCTGGTGATGACCTTCTTCGTCGCCTGCTGCGTCTCGCTGCTGCTCACGCTCAACAGCGTCGGCTTCATTGCCGGCTTCGTCGGGCTCTGGCTGAGGAACTGGATGGTCGCCTGGGCCTTCGCCTTCCCGGCCGGCATCTTCGCCCTGCCCCTGGCGCGGCGGATCGTCGCGCTGCTGACGGCCTGACCCGGGCACGATAGCCTGCCGCAGCAGGGCGGGAGGCAGGCATGGACCAGGATCCGGTGGCCAAGAGCCTCGCGCTGTTCGCCGCCCGCTGCGCCGACCCTGCCACGGCGATCTACGGCCGGCTGTTCGCCCTGCATCCGGAGGCCGAGGCGCTGTTCCTGATGGATCCGGGCGGCCATGTCCGCGGCCAGATGCTGGCCATCGCCTTCGAGGCGCTGCTCGACGGCGGCGACCGCCTGGTCGGGCTGGTCGGGATCGAACGGATGAACCACGTCAATATCGGGGTGCCGCCGGCGCTCTTCGACGGCTTCCTGGGCCTGCTGCGCGACGTGGTGCGGTCGGTGCTGGGCACGGACTGGACCCCGACCATGGCCCAGGCCTGGAAGGCACGGCTGCGTATCCTCGGCAGTGACACCTGAAGCTTGGCGGAGGCGGTTACAGCACACCTTATTTCGTCGCACGAAGCACAATTTGAGATGTCGCGATATTGCGCATAGGTTGAATTATTGGTATTTTATTATTGTATTGTGGATGGAGCCCGCGGTGCCCCGGCTATGGAACCACCCGTTGCGTGCCTTCATGCTCGGTGCCAGCTGCGGCATCGCCGGCATGCTGGTCGTGACGCATGGCAGCCTGCCGTCGAGGCTATCGCCTGCCCGGCTGTGGTCCACCACCAGCATCGCGGCGCCGGCCATCGAGGCGAATCGCGCCCCGGACGCGCTCGGCGCCTCGCTCGCCCGCAGCACGGCGGAAGCCGGCCAGCGCGTGCTGCGCGCCGCCGCGACCCCGGCCGGCCGCGCCGCCTGCGAGGTGGCGATCGCCGATGCGGACAGCGCCGCCTACCGCGCCGCCCAGGATGCCCGTGGCCGCCAGGGCAACCCGCAGGACGTGCAACTGGTCCTGACGGCCGAAGACGGCTACCTCGCCGCCGCCCGGCTCTGCCTGCGGGAAGCGCGGCCGATCTGCCAAGCCGCCCCGCGCCGCACCGATGGCTGCGACCAGGTGGTCGGCGTGACCGAGGCCGAGCTGGTCAGCACCCGGGCGCTCCGCGCCGGCCGGGGGAACTGAGCCCGGCTACCCCGCCACGCTGTCCGCCATCCGCGCGCCGCGGGTGCCAAGTGGCTTTTCCGGCCCGGCCGTGGTGTCGCGCGCCGTCTGGTGCTCCATCTCCGCATCAAGCTCCGCCCCCACCAGCACTACGGTGGCGGACAGCCAGATCCAGGTCATGAAGCCGATCGCCGCACCCAGCGAGCCGTAGGTCTCGTTGTAGTTGCCGAAATTGGTGACATACCAGGAGAAGCCGAGCGAGAAGCCGACCCAGGCAATCGCCGCGACGGCGCTGCCCCAGCTCACCCAGCGCCACTGGGCACGCGTCCGGCTCGGCCCGTAACGGTAGATGCAGGCGAGGAAGCCGCCGATCGCCAGCAGCAGCACCGGCCAGCGCGCCAGGCGCAGCACGGTCTCCAGCGTGTCACCGAGCCCAACGAAATTCAGCACGACCGGGATCGCTACCACACCCACCATGGCCAGGATGATGAACAGGATACCGGCCAGGGTGAAGGCCAGCGTGACGGCCAGGCGCAGGAAGAAGCCGCGCTTCTCTTGCTCGCCGTAGACGATGTTCAGCGAATCGACCATCGCCTTCATCGCCTGGTTGGCCGACCAGAGCGAGGTGGCGAGGCCGATCACCGCGCCGAAGCCGAGCGTGCCGGTGCCCTTGGCGGTGATCCGCTTCACTTGGTCGGTGATGATCTCCATGCCGCCGCCGGGGATGACGCCGGACAGCGCCGCCAACTGGTCGTTGATCGTCGCCGGGTTGGCGAACAGTCCATAGATCGAGATCAGCGCGCCGAGCGCGGGGAACAGCGCAAGCAGGGCGTAGAAGGTGATGCCAGCCGCCTCGGTCATCACCCGGTCGTCGGCGACCTCGGACGCGGTGCGCTTGGCGATGGCCCACCAGCCACGGGCCGGGATTTCCAGGGGGCTGGCGGCGCCGCGGCCCTGTCGGTCGGAGCCGGGGCGCGGGTCGGGCCGGGCGGCGGGCCGCGCCGCAGTGCGGGCCGAAGCCGGGCCGCCGCCGCGCCCGGTCAGCAAGAGGACCAGCCCGCCGGCCGCAGCAAGCGTGGCAAGGAGGGGATACGGGCTGCGTTCGATCGGCATCGGTGTCTCCGGAACGCCAGGGGGAACGGCGCGCAAACGCGGCAGCCTCGCCCAGGTGCCGCGTGCGGCGGCGATTTGCGCCCGTGTGGCTTTCGCGCCATGTCGCCGGCGACGCCGTCCGGGGATCCTCCGCATGACCATGCCGCGCCGCCTGCTGCTTTCCGCTACCCTCGCGGCGCCGCTGGTCGGCCGGGCCCGGGCGCAAGCCTGGCCGGAGCGGCCGATTTCCGTCGTGGTGCCCTTCCTGGCCGGCGGATCCACCGATATCGCGGCACGGATCATGGCGGAGCGGATGGCACCGAAGCTCGGGCCCCAGGCCCGGCTGATTGTCGAGAACCGCGCCGGCGCCGGCGGCTCGGTCGGGGCGGAATGGGTGCGGCACCGGCCGGCGGATGGCTACACGCTGCTGCTGGCCTCGGCCTCGGCGCTCGGCACCAACCCGGCGGCGCTGCCGCAGACCACGCCCTACGATCCGGTGGAGGATTTCACCCAGGTCGCCCTGGTGGGTGGCGGGCCGATCGTGCTCGTCGTCCCGGCGGCGTCTCCCTTCAAGACGGCGCAGGACCTGCTGGCGGCGGTCAAGGCGGCGCCCGGTCGCCATACCTGGGCGACCAGCGGGGCCGGCGGCATCGGCCACCTGACCGGCGAATACCTGAAGATGCGGGCCGGGGGCCTCAAGGCCGAGCACGTGCCCTATCGCGGCGGCTCCGCGGTGATGGAGGCACTGGCCAAGAGCGAGGTGGACTACTCCCTGGAAGTTTTGGCCTCGGTTGCCGCCCATTTGCGGGACGGGCTGTCGCGCGGCCTGGCGGTCTCCTCGCTCAAGCGGCATCCGCTCTTCCCGGAGATCCCGACGCTGGACGAGGTCGGGCTGCCGGGCTTCGAGATCACCACCTGGAACATCCTGTGCGGGCCGCGCGGCCTGCCGCCTGAGATCGCCGCCACCCTGTCGCAGGCGGTGGGCGCGGCGCTCACCGAGCCCAGCACCGCGCAGCGCCTGGCCCAGGCCGGGGTGGATCCGGCCAATCCCGGCACGCCGGCCGAAACCCGCGCCTTCCTCACCGCCGAGCTCGCCAAGTTCCGCGCCATCGTGAAGGACGCGGGGCTCACCCTCGGCCGCTGATCCGGCCGGGGCTTGCCAGCGGCGCCGGGGCGCCCGACCTTCCTGGGATGCGCCGGCTCCTCGCCCTGATGCTCCTGCTGCCGATCCCTGCCGCGGCGCAATCCGCGCCGCCGCAGAGCCCGGCCACCCGCGCCGCGGAGGTCCGCAAGGCCGAGCTCGACCGCGCCTTCGAGGCGCTGCGCACCGCCCCCGACGAGGCCGGCGCCGCGCTGGTCGAAGCGCGCATCCGCACGCTCTGGGCGCAGGGCGCGACGCCGTCCACCACGCTGCTGCTGCGCCGCGGCGCCCGCAACGTGGAGGCACGGCTGCCGGCCGAGGCGCTGGAGGATTTCGATGCCGCCATCACCCTGCAGCCCGATTTCCCGGATGCATGGTACCTGCGCGCCCAGGCCTATGCCCGGGCCGGCGACAGCGCCGCCGCGGCGCGCGACCTGCAGGAGGCGCTGCGGCTGGAGCCACGCCATTGGGCGGCGCTGATGAGCCTGGCCGCGCTGCAGGAGGAGGCCGGCAACGCGATGGGCGCGCTACGCAGCCTGGAGGCGGCGCTGGCGATCAACCCGCGCATGCCGGGTGGCGCCGACCGGCTGAAGGAACAGCGGCGCAAGGCCGAGGGCGACACCACCTGAACGGCGGCCCGCATGACACGGCCGTCATTCGCTTGCTGCATGGCAGTAATCCAGAAAGATGGTTGGTCTGTAATGTCGAGTGGCCGCAGATGAGGCGGAACGAAGGCGGGCTCATGCAGCCCGGCCGATCAAGGACCGATCCCGTGAACGAGTTGATCAACATGCTGCCCTGGATGTTCGGCCTGGTCGCCGCCGCCGCGGCGGTGAAGGTTTCGAAGTAGCCGCGGCGCGCGCAGGCCGGTCCGGCCTGCGCGCGCCGGGGCAATCGACGGATGGCCCGGCCTGCGGCCACGCGCCAGAGTGCCGCCATGACGCACATGGCCCCCTTCCCTGATCCGGATGCCGCCCGCTGGGATGCCTTGCTGGCGCGCGATCCCTCCCCCGCCTGCGGCGGCTTTCTCTATGCGGTGACGACCCAGGGCGTGTTTTGCCGCTCCGGCTGTCCTTCCCGCCCGCCGCTGCGGCGCAACGTCCGCTTCTACGCCGATGTCCCCGCCGCCGAGGCGGCCGGCTTCCGCGCATGCAAGCGCTGCGACCCCAAGGGCGACCGCGCGGCGATCCACGCCGCCGCCATCCGCGCCGCCTGCGACCTGATCGAGGCGAGCGAGGGCATCCCGTCGCTGGCGACGCTCGCCGACCGGGCCGGCTATGCCCGGCACCATTTCCTCCGGCTGTTCCGGGAGATCACCGGCGTGACCCCGCATTCCTATGCTGCCTCGGTCCGTGCCCGCCGGCTGCAGGCCGCGCTCCAGGCCGGCGACCGTGTTGCCGAAGCCGTGGCCAGCGCCGGCTATGGCTCCGAGAGCCGGGTCTACGAGGCACCCGGCCGCGTCCTTGGCATGACCCCCGGCGCCGCCCGCCGCGGCGGCGCGGGCGAGACGATCCGCACCGCGACCGCGATGAGCGCGCTCGGCCCCCTGATGGTCGGCGCGACCGCGAGCGGCGTCTGCTTCATCGGCTTCGCCGAGGATTTTGCCGCGCTCGAGGGCGACCTCCGCCACCGCTTTCCTCAGGCGCACGTGGAGCCGGCGCCTGAGGCCCTGGCCGCGACGGTGCGCCAGGTGGTGGAATTTCTGCAGGAGCCGAAAGCGGCGCTCGCCCTGCCGCTCGACCTGCGCGGCACCGCCTTCCAGCGCCGGGTCTGGGAGGCGCTGGTGGCCATCCCCTTCGGCGAGACCCGCAGCTACGGCCAGATGGCCGAGGCGATCGGCGCGCCCAGGGCGGTCCGCGCCGTGGCCCGGGCCTGCGCGCAGAACCATGTCTCGCTGGCGGTGCCCTGCCACCGGGTGGTCGGCAAGGATGGCGATCTGACCGGCTACCGCTGGGGCGTGCCGCGCAAGCGGGCGCTATTGGCGAAGGAGCGCGCAGGAAAGGCCTGAACACAGCAAGCTGGTTCACTGCGGGCCCGAGGCGCCGAACGGCGTCCGCGCCCGCTGGCGCGATGCTGGCCACCCCGGAAGTTTGGACCTGGCGACCGACGACGGGCGATGATCATGCCGGCGGTCGGTCTTCACAGACCGCCGGCATGACGCAGTCGCACCCGCGTCAGCGGTTGCCGCCCGGCCCGCCACCCTCCGGCGCCGCGGTCGGGATCGCCGGGCCGCCTTCCGCCCGCTCCCGCGCCAGCCGCGCGGTGATGTCGGCCAGGTCACGCCGCTGCGCATCGAGCCGTGCCTGCGCCGAGGCGATCTCGCCGTTCAGCGCCGCGCGCCGCTGCTCCAGCCCGCTGACCTCGCCGCGCAGCGCTTCCAGGTCGCGGCGCAGCGCCGCCTGCTCCTGCCGCGATGCCTCGGACGCGGTGCTGGCCTGGCGCGCCTCGCCTTCCAGGGTCCGGGCGCGGGTGTCGAGCTCGGCCAGCGCATTGCGCCGCTGCGCCAGGGCCTGGTCGGCGGCGGCGGCCTCGTTGCGCGCCGTCTGCAGCCGGCGTTCCTCGGCCGCGGTGCCGTCGCGCAGCTCGGCCAGCCGCTTCTCGGCGGTGCCGATCTCGTCCCGCAGCGCGGCGCTGCGCTGTTCCAGCCCGCGCAGGGTGGCCTGCGCCTGGTCGCGCGCGGTGCCGAGACGGGCCAGTTCCGCCTCGGCCTGGCCGACTGCGTTGCGGCGTTCGGTCAGCGTCGCCTCGGCGGCGGTCATGCTTTCCCGCAGGCCGGCCAGCCGCCGCTCCGCCTCGGCGCCGCCGCGGCCCAACTCGGTGGAGCGGGCTTCCAGGCCCTTCACCTGCTGGTCGGCCGCCTCGGCCGCCTGGGTGGTGCGGGTCAGCCGGGTATTGGCCTCGGCCAGGCCGCGTTCCGCCGTGGCGGTCTGCTCGCGCAGCGCGGCCAGCCGCCGCTCCGCCTCGGTGCCGGCGGTGCGGCGCTCGGCGACGGTGCGCTCGGCCTCGGTGATGGTGCTGCGCAGCGCCTGCAGCCGGGCCTCCTCCTGCGCCACCCGGTCGCGCTGGCCGGCGAGGGTGCGGTCCTCCGCCGCCGCCTGCTGGCGCAGCCCGGCCAGCCGCTGCTCAGTCGCCATCGCCTCGCCGCGCAGCGCGACCAGCCGGCGGTCCTCGGCGGCGATGCGTTCGGTCAGCGCCACCAGCCGGCCGTCCTGGCCGGCGACCTGGTCGCGCAACTCGGCCAGCCGGCGCTCGGTGGCGCCGGTCGCATCGCGCAGGCCTCCGAGCTTGCGGTCCTCCGACCCCGCCTGTTCCTGCAGCAAGCCCAGCCGGCGCTCGGTTTCGGCCAGGCTGCCGCTGCGCTCGGTGCGGGCCTGCTCCAGCTGCCCGGCCTCGGATTGCAGGCCGCCCAGGCGCTGTTCCTCGGCTTCGAGCTGGGCCCGCTGCCGCCGCACCTCGGCCTCGGCGGTCGAGCGGCCGCGCTGGGCGACGGCGAGCGAGGCGCGGGCCTGGGCCAGCTTGGCCTCGATCGCCGAGAGGTCACCGGCGGCGACGCGTTCCTGCGCCAGGGTGGCTTCCAGTTCGGCATTGCGCTGGCGCAGCGTGCCGCCCTCCGCCTGGGCGGTGGCGAGGTCGCGCTGCAGGCTGTCCACCCGGGCGGTACGCTCGACCGTCAGGCCACAGCCGGCAAGCGGCACCAGGAAGGTCGAACACAGCACAAACATGGCCGGACCCGGCCGGCGTGACGACCCAAGCATACGGTATCTCCCCCAAGCCCCCCGAGAGGCCGTGGCATGGCGCCTTCTCAGGCTGCCGGGGTCAATCGCCGGCGGGCCCTGGCGGTCCATCGAACCGGTCACGATCCTGTTTCCCCGCACTCGGCCGCGCCCATGCGTTCACCGGCGGCGCGCGCGGCGAACCGTGCGACCACCACCGCTTTAGGTCGGCATGGCGGCTCGCACCCTGCGATGCGCCGGGCGGGAGGCAAGCGATGGCGCGCAGCCGGCGGCGCGGGGCGGAGGCCCTGATCGGGCGGATCGAGGCGGCGGAGGCGCTCGACCCGCCGGGCCATGCGATCGGCTATGCCCTGGCGCGGCCCGCCCAGATCGCCGGCCGGCCGGCGAAGCGGCTGGGCAATGCGCTGCACGGCACCGGCTATGGCCACCCGGTCCACCCGATGCTGGTGACGCTGCCGATCGGCAGCTGGACCCTGGCGTTCGGGCTCGACCTGCTGGCCGTGCTCGGCCTGGTGCGGGACCGCCGGGCCGCCGAGGTGGCGGATACCGCGCTGCGCGCCGGCGCGCTGGGCGCGGTCGGCGCCGCGGCGACCGGGATCGCCGACTGGCAACATACCGATGGCCGCGACCGCCGGCTCGGTATGGTGCATGGGCTGGCGAACGGCACCGCGCTCGGCCTCAACCTGGTCTCGCTGGTGCTGCGCGGCCGCGGCCGGCGCGGGGCGGGGCGGCTCGCCTCGGCGCTGGCCTTCGGCTGCATGGCGGCGGGCGGCTATCTCGGCGGGCATCTCGTCTATCGGCGGCGGATCGGGGTGGACCATGCCGACCGCAGCCCGGAGCCGCGCGAATGGCAGGCGGTGCTGCCGCTGGCCGAATTGGCGGAGGACCGGCCGCGCCGCGTCGAGGTCACGGATGCAGACACGCGGCAGGCGATCGGCATCGCCCTGGTCCTGCATGGCGGCCGGGTGCATGCGATGGGTGCCCGGTGCTCGCATGCCGGCGGGCCGCTCGACCAGGGCTGGGTGCTGGAGGGGCGGCTGGTCTGCCCCTGGCACGGCTCGCGCTATTGCCTGGAAACCGGCCGACCGACCGACGGCCCCGCCACCACGCCGCAGCCACGCTATGCGGTGCGCATCCAGGACGGCATGGTCGAGCTGCGGCGGGAGCAGGCGCCGGGCGACGCGGTGGTGACCGCGGCACGCGCCGCCCGCGCGGCGGGTCCGCAAGGCGGGCCGCTCGGCCGCAGGGCAGAGGAAGTGCTGATCGAGCACCACACCCTGCTGCGGCGGATGTTCGCGCAGATCCTCGCCATGCCGCGCGAGGACCCGGAGCGGCGCGACCTGATGCGGACACTGGCCGAGGAGCTGGAGATCCACGAATATATCGAGGACAGCCTGTTCTACCCTGCGGTCCAGCCGGTCAGCGAGGATGTCGCGGTCGCCCATGCCGAGCATCGCCTGCTGGCCGACCTGCTGGCCATGACCCTGAAGCTCAACACCGCGAGCCCGGCCTTCGAGGAGCACTTGCGCGCCCTGCAGGCGGCGGTCGACCACCATGCCGGTTCCGAGGAACGGTCGATGTTCCTCGAGGCGCAGCGGCTGGGAGAGACGCGGCTGCGCGAGATCGGCCATGCGCTGGAGGCGCTGTTGGAGCAGTCCCGCACCTCCCGCGCCCGGCATGCCTTCCGCCTGCTCAAGATCCGGCTGCTGGAAGGCGCCTGACCCGGACGGCGGGCCCGGGGGAAGTGGCCCCGGGGCGTGACCCCGGGGCCGCCGCAGTCAGGGTGCGCGGCCGCCGGGCGGCGGGGCGCCGCCACCGGACCGCTGCACCTCGGCATTGCTGATGCCGCCCATGATCTGGCCCGTGCCGGGCTTGATCGGCGCCTGCACGCCGGGGCCGGGCATGGTGCGCTGGACCTCGGCATTGCTGATGCCGCCCATGATCCGGCCGGTGCCGGGGACGATCGGCGCCTGGGCGCCGCTGCCCTGCTGCACGCGCTGGATGTCGGCATTGCTCGACCCGCCCATGATGCGGGCGGTCCCGGGGACGACCGGCGCGGCGGCGCTGCCGCCCGGTGGCGACGCGGCCGAGGTCGTCCGCGGCGGGGTCTGGCAAGCGGCAAGGAGGACGAGGCTTGCCGCCATCGCGGTTGCGCCGGCCATTCGGGTCTTGGTCATGTCGCTGGTTCCTGTCTGGTGGCAGGTCTGGCAGCCCAAAGGACCACCACCCGACCGCAAGCGGCAACGCGCGAGGCGCCCAATCTTTCCATCGCGTAATGCCGCATCCGAGCTATTTCACCGTGGCAACCCGCAGCGCGTTGGTGGTGCCCGGGGTGCCGAAGGGGACGCCGGCAGTGACCACCACCTCCTGGCCCGGGGTGGCGAAGGCCTCCTGCTGCGCCGCCCGCAGCGCCTTGGCCACCATGTCGCCCATGGTGTGGGGTTCCTGGGTCAGCAGCGGGTGGACGCCCCAGACCACGGCCAGGCGCCGCGCGCTCTCCATGCTGGCGGTCAGGCCGAGGATCGGGCAGTCCGGCCGTTCCCGCGCAACCCGCAGGGTGGTGCTGCCGGTCGAGGTGAAGGTGGCGATCGCCTGGGCCTGGATGGTGTGCGCCACCTGCCGCGCCGCGGCGGCGATGGCGCCGGCGCTGTTGGGTTCCGGCTCGGGCCGCGCGGTGTCGGTCTGCCGGCGCCAGTCGGGGTCCTGCTCCACCCGCGCCACGATGCGGTCCATCATGTTGACGGCCTCGTACGGGAATTGCCCGGCGGCGGTCTCGGCCGAGAGCATCACCGCGTCCGCCCCGTCGAACACCGCGGTGGCGACGTCGGAGGCCTCGGCGCGGGTCGGCGAGGGCGAGGAGATCATGCTCTCCAGCATCTGGGTCGCCACCACCACCGGCTTGCCCGCCGCGCGGGCGGCGCGGACGATGCGCTTCTGGATCAGCGGCACCTCTTCCGGCGGGCATTCGACGCCGAGGTCGCCGCGGGCGACCATGACGCAGTCGGCCAGCGCCATGATGGCGTCGAGGTTCTCGACCGCCTGCGGCTTCTCCATCTTGGCCATGATCAGCGCCCGGCCGGCGGCGATCAGCTTGGCCTCGGCCACGTCCTCGGGGCGCTGCACGAAGGACAGGCCGATATAGTCGATGCCCAGCGGCAGGACGAAGTCCAGGTCCTCGCGGTCCTTGGCGGTCAGCGCCGGGATCGGCAGGGCGACGTCGGGGACGTTGACGCCCTTGCGGTCGGACAGCGCGCCGCCGACCACCACCTCGGTCTCCAGGTGGTCGCCGCGGACGCGGGTGACCCGCAGCCGAAGCTTGCCGTCGTCGAGCAGCAGGGAGGTGCCGATCTGCGCCGCCTGGATGATCTCGACATGCGGCAGCTGGACGCGGCTGACATTGCCCGGCGTCGGGTTGAGGTCGAGCCGGAAGGGCTGGCCGGTCTGCAGCTGCACCCGGCCGCCCTGGAAGCGGCCGACCCGCAGCTTCGGGCCCTGGACGTCGGCCAGGATGCCGATGGGGCGGCCGGTCTTCTCCTCCAGCGCGCGGATGGTGGCGATGCGCTCGGCATGGTCGGCATGCGACCCATGGCTGAAGTTCAGGCGGAAGACATCGGCGCCGGCGCGGAACAGCCGCTCGATCACCTCGGCGCTGGCGGAGGCGGGGCCAAGCGTCGCCACGATCTTGGTACGGCGGCGGCGGCGCAGCGGGATGCGCGGGGCCATGCGGAGCTTCCCTTCCGGCGGCGGGTAGAGGTCGGGGCGGAGCTGGTGCACCGGCATGTCGAGCAGCCGGGCCAGCTCGCTGACGCGGTCGGCCGGAATGCGCTGCCATTGCGACACGGCGGCGGGGGTGATGCCGAGGGCAGTGGCGATCTTCGCCCCGGTGCCGCGGCGGGTGAGCAGGTCGTCGAGGATGGCGTCTCTCATGCGACGCAGCCTATGGATATTAAGCTTTGCCGCCTAGCCTTAATTAAAACCTTATTAAGTTAATATTAAGGAACAAGTTTGGTGCGATCCGGGCGTTCGATGGGGTCCTATCCCGATACAGGAGGGCAAGGGCCGGTCCAATCTTAAGGCCTCGCGAGAAGATGTGCGGCGCTCCGGGTCTGCGCGCAGGCCGGCTCAACCGATCAGCATCGCCCGCACATCGTTCACGTTGGTCAGCGTCGGCCCGGTCACCACCAGATCGCCCAGCCGCCGGAACAGCCCGGTGCTGTCGTGGCCGGCCAGGGCCGCACGCGGGTCGATGCCCAGGGCGCGTGCCCGGACCAGGGTGTCGGGCGCAGCGATGGCGCCGGCGGCGTCCGACTTGCCGTCGATGCCGTCGGTGTCGCAGCACAGCGCCCAGACCCTCGGCGCGCCGCCCAGCGCGAGCGCCATCCCCAGCAGGCATTCGGTCCCCCGCCCGCCCTCCCCGGCCGGGCCGTCGATGGTCACCGTGGTCTCGCCGCCCGAGAGCAGCACGGCGCCGCGCCCGACCGGCACGCCATGCGTCGCGGCCGAGAGGGCGATGCCGCCCAGCGCCCGGCCGAGTTCGCGCGCCTCGCCTTCCAGCGCATCGCCGAGGATCAACGGGACAAGGCCGAGCGCCGTCGCCTCCGCCGCCATGGCCCGCAGCGAGGCCATGGGCGTGGCGATCATCCGCAACTCGGTCCCGGCCAGGCGCGGATCGCCGGGCTTGGGCGTTTCCTCGGCCGCCGCCGCCAGATGCCGCGTCGCCGCCTCCGGCAGCTGCATCCGGTAATGCGCGACCAGGGCGCGCGCTTCGGCGAAGGTCGTGGGATCGGCGACGGTGGGGCCGGAGGCGATGACCGCCGGGTCGTCGCCGGGGACGTCGGAGATCGCAAGGGTCACCACCCGGGCCGGATGCGCCGCCGCCGCCAGCCGCCCGCCCGAAAAAGCCGACAGGTGCTTGCGGATGCAGTTCATGTGGTCGATCGGCGCGCCGCAGCGCAGCAGCTCGCGGTTCACCGCGATCAGGTCGTCGAGCGTCAGGCCCGGCGCCGGCAGGGTCGACAGCGACGACCCGCCGCCGGAGACCAGGAACAGCACCAGGTCGGCCGGCCTCAGCCCCTGCACCACGGCGAGGATCCCGGCCGCCGCGGCGGCGCCATGCGCATCCGGCACCGGATGGCTGGAGAAGCGTACCGGGATGCGGCGGCCGGGCGGCGGGCGGGGCAGGTCCGCCCCATGGGTGGTGACGACGAGGCCGGTCAGCGCCACCGCCGGCCAGGCCTGCTCGACTGCGAGCGCCATCTTCGCCGCCGCCTTGCCGACGCCGACCACCACGACGCGGCCGGCCTTCGGCGGCTCCGGCAGATGCGGGGCGAGGACCGCCAGCGGGTCGGCGGCGCGCACCCCGGCCTCGAACAGCCGCAGCAAGGCGGCGCGGGCGGTGGCGTCGTCCCAGCGATCGGTTGACCGGTGCATGGCCTTCTCCCTGTCGAGGGTCTTGTCCCGTCCCGCCGCCCCCGGCGCCAGGGGCGACAGGAAACGATTGTAAAGTTTCTTGTGGTATGGAACAAGGCACGCAAGGTGGTAGGGAGGGCGGCTATGACGAGTTCAGCGCGGCACTCCGCCCAGCACCCGCAGGATGTCCTCGCTTGCCCGGGACCGATGCGCCGCCACCGCGGCGCGAGCCGGCTCCGGCGCCCCGGCCTTGAGCGCCGCGAGGATCGCCGCATGCTCGGCGACCGAGGCGGCCGGGTCCTCGCGCCGCGCCGCCGTGGCGCTGCGGGCTCGCTGCGCCTGGTCGGCCGCGGTCTGCGCCAGCCGGGCGAGGCGGGCATTGCCGCTGGCCCGCAGCAGGGTGCGGTGGAAGCGGTCGTCGGCCGCGGCCCAGGCCTTGCGGTCACCGGCGGCGAGCGCCCTGGCCATCGCTTCGGTCGCCTCCTGCATGGTCGCCAGGGCCTCGGCGCCGGCCGCGCCGCGCCCCGCCAGCAGCGCCGCCGCGGCGCCTTCCAGCGCGATCAGGATGTCGTAGGTCTCCCGCAGGTCGACTGGGTCGATCGGCAGTACCCGCAGCCCGCGGCGCGGCAGGACCTGCAGGAAACCCTCGTGCTGCAGCCGCAAGGCGGCCTCGTGCACCGGGGTGCGGCTCATGCCGAGCTGGTCGGCGATCGCCTGTTCCACCGCCTCGTGCCCCGGCGGCAGCAGGCCCTCCAGGATGCTGGCCTTCAGCGCCGCATAGGCGGCCTGGGCCAGGCTTTCGCGGGCCGGGGCGGCGGGCGGGACGGGGCGGACCCGCGGCGATTCCGGCTGTTCCATGGCCATTCCCATACCACCAGCCACGCAACCGATTGAAGGAGTTCCGATGCGCACCCACAGGATCGCCGCCATCCCCGCCGACGGCATCGGCAAGGAGGTCATCCCCGCCGGGCTGCGGGTGCTGGAGGCGCTGGCCGAGCGGAGCGGCGACTTCCGGCTGGACGTCACCGATTTCCCCTGGGGCACCGACTACTACCGGGAGACGGGCAAGATGATGGCCGAGGACGGGCTCGAGACCCTGAAGGGGTTCGATGCCATCTTCTTCGGCGCGGTCGGCGACCAGCATGTGCCGGACGACATCACCCTGTGGGGCCTGCGGCTGCGGATCTGCCAGGGCTTCGACCAGTATGCCAATATCCGCCCGACCCGGGTGCTGCCCGGCCTGACCAGCCCGCTGCGCGCCGTGCAGCCCGGCGATATCGACTGGGTGATCGTGCGGGAGAACTCCGAGGGCGAGTATGCCGGCCATGGCGGCCGCGCCCATCGCGGCCACCCGGAGGAGGTCGCCACGGAGACCGCGATCTTCACCCGCGCCGGCGTCACCCGGATCATGAAGACCGCCTTCGAGATCGCCGCCAAGCGGCCGCGCCGGAAGCTGACGGTCGTCACCAAGTCCAACGCGCAGAAGCACGGCATGGTCTTCTGGGACGAGGTCGCCGCCGAGGTCGCCCGCGACTACCCGGGCGTGACCTGGGAGAAGGAGCTGGTCGACGCCATGGCGGCGCGGATGGTGCAGAAGCCGGCCAGCATCGACACCGTGGTCGCCACCAACCTGCATGCCGACATCCTGTCGGATCTGGCAGGCGCGCTCGCCGGCTCGCTCGGCGTGGCACCGACCGCCAACCTCGACCCTTCGCGGCGCTTCCCGTCGATGTTCGAGCCGATCCACGGCTCGGCCTTCGACATCGCGGGGAAGGGCGTGGCCAACCCGGTCGCCACCTTCTGGACCGCGGCGATGATGCTGGAGCACATCGGCGAGGTCCCGGCCGCGGCCCGGCTGATGGCGGCGATGGAACGCGTCTGCGCCGACGGCGTCATGACCGCGGATGTCGGCGGCACCGCGAATACAGAGCAGGTGACGGAGGCGGTCATCGCCGCCATCCGCGGCGCCAACGACTGAAGCAAGGCCGGGGAGGGAAAAGTATTCCCTCCCCGGACCCCTCCCTTCCTTTTTCCGAGTCGGGTCCCGACTCCCAGAAATAGATGAGGGGGTTTGGGGAAGAATACCTTCTCCCCCAGCCTTGCTTTCTTTTACCCGGAAGGAAACGCCCCATGCTCTCCCGCCGCAGCCTGCTCGCCGCGCCACTCGCCTTCCCTGCCATCGCCCGGGCCGCCTGGGTGCCGGACCGGCCGGTGACCATCACCGTGCCCTTCAGCGCCGGCGGCCCGACCGACGTCATCGCCCGGCTGGTCGCCGAGGGGATGGGCCGCAACCTCGGCCAGGCGGTGGTGGTCGAGAACGTGACCGGCGCCGGCGGCACCATCGCCGCCGCCCGCGTCGCCAATGCGCGGCCCGACGGCACGACGCTGATGTTCCACCATATCGGCCATGCCAGCGCGGCGACGCTGTACCGCAAGCTGCCCTACGACGTGCAGGGAAGCTTCGCGCCGCTCGGCCTGGCCTCCGATGCCGCGATGACCGTGGTGGCGCGGCCGGATTTCCCGGCCGCCGACCTCGCCGGCGTCATGGCGGCGATCAAGCGGCAGGGCGACACGCTCACCCTCGCCCATTCCGGCCTCGGCGCCGCCAACCAGCTCTGCGGGATGCTGCTGCAGCATGCCGCCGGCACCGCGCTGACCTCCGTCGTGTTCCGCGGCAGCGCGCCGGCGATCACCGAGCTGATGGCCGGGCGGATCGACCTGTTCTGCGACCAGGCGACCAATACCGCGACCTTCCTCCGGGAGAGCCGCATCAAGGGCTATGCGGTCACCCTGCCGCAACGCGTCGCCGGGCTCGATTTGCCGACCGCGGCCGAGGCGGGGCAGCCGAGCCTGGCCATGAGCACCTGGCATGGGCTCTACGCCCCGAAGGCGACGCCGGCCGAGATCCGCGCGCGGCTGTCCGAGGCGCTGCGGGCCGCGCTGCGGGAGGAAAGGCTGCTGGCCCGGCTGGCCGACCTGGTGACCGAGCCGGCCAGCCAGGAGCGCGCCACCGAGGCCTTCCATACGCGCTTCCTCGCCGAGGAGGTGGCGCGCTGGCGGCCGATCATCCAGGCGGCGGGGCAGTACGCGGATTGAGCAAGCGAAGGCCGGGAAGGGAAAGGGAAGGCTTTCCTTCCCAGACCCCATCTTTTCCCTCTCACGTGCCGCGCCCCGGACATGGATGCGGGTCGGACGCCTGCCTCCAAGGGGGGAGAATGCCGTCTCCCCCGGCCTTCCCCTGTTCAGGCGAACAGGTAGTCCACCCCCGCCACCAGGTGGTCCACCCCCTCGACGGTGAAGGCCTCCCGGTGCCCCGCCCCGTCCACCACGCGGTAGCGCCCGCCGCCCAGGTCGCGCAGCGTGGCATCGGCGGCGAAGCCCTCGAAGCGGATCACATCGCCGGCGTCGAAGCCGGTGATGCGGTCGCCGCGGACGCTGCCGGCCTGCTGGACGAAGGTGGTCTGCCCCGGGCCGCCCTCCAGCCAGTCATGCGTCCCGGTCAGGGCGAAGGTATTCACCCCACCGCCGCCGACCACGTGGTTGTGCCCGGCGCCGCCGCTGACGGTCAGGTTGACCATCGCCTCGGCCGTCACCGTGTTGTCGCGGCCGCCGAGCGTCACCTCCGCGGTCGAGAGATGCCCGTCATAGGTCGAGCCGCCGCGCGGCACGGAGAAGGGATAGATCGCATAGGGCAGCAGGCTGGTGGCGGCGATCCGGTCGTCCAGCGCGTCGGCGCCGACCGCCGTCATCGTCAGATCCGCCCGTCCATGGGTGGTGATCTGAGCCACCCCCGCGCTGCCGTCGCTGGCGAAGGACCAGGACGCGGTGGCGCCGCGGGCCAGCACCAGGCTGCCGGCCCCGGCGCCGACCACGTCCACCGCCTTGCCCTGCCCGGTGCCGGTGAAGTCCGCATGCACCGTCTCGAAGGTCGCCAGCAGCCAGGCGTCGCCGTCCGCCCGTCGCGGGGCGAAGTCCAGCGTGCCGGACCCACGCCAGCCGCCGAGGTTCTGGATGCGGGCGAAGTCCACCCCGTCCAGGGTCACCGGCGCGGTCAGCACCTGCTGCGCCGCGAGGTCGGTGGTGAAGGAATCGGCGGCGATCGGCGCGGCATCGAGCGTGCCGACCACCTCCTGCCGGATCGTCACCACCCGGTCGGGCAGCACGAGCACGCTGCCATCGGCGGCCACCTGTTCCGGATGCAGGATCAGCCGCGCCTCGTGCAGCCCCGGCGTGGTGGCGGTCAGCACCGCATCCAGCTCGCCGCGGCCGGATTGCGGCCCGATGCCCACATAGGCGTCCGGCACGAACAGCCGCAGGTCGGGGTCGGCCTGGACCTCGAAGCGCACGGTCAGCGAATCGGCCGGCGCCGAGGCCTGGTTGAATACGGCGAGGCGGAAGGTCGGCAGCAGGCTGCCGGCCTCGACCTGGCCGAGATCGAGCAGCCAATCCGCGCCATCGGCGGTGAGCGGCGCCGGGCCGCCCCTCTGGCTCAGGGCAAGCAGGGGTGGTGCGCCGAAGGCGGCGCTATCGCTGGGGTCGTCTGGCATTCTGTCCATCCCATCCGGCAACAGCCGCCGGCGCGAGGATCTCAGTCAGACGAATCCGATTTGTATACGCATGGGCCCGTGATGCTCGCGGAGGTGATCCGGGTTACCGCATGTTGCAGCCGCCGCGATCACGGGCAGGCCGCTCACGGTCGCGGCCTGCCGCGCGCCTCCGCCGCCCCGTCGCGCAGCAGGGCCGCCACGGCCTGGGCCAGGCAATTGTTCAGCCGGTCGGTCGCCGCCACCCGCTCCGGCTTCGGCGCGCGCTCGACATCGACCTGCTCGGTCTCCGCCCAGTGGCGCATCAGGTCCCAGCGCCGCAACAGCGGCACGTGGTGCGCCGCCGCCACCAGCCGCAAGGCGTCCATGTAGGGCTCGACATTGGCGTTGGCCCGCAGGAAGCGGGAGAACTGCGGTTCGATCAGCACCGCATCCGCCCCGGCGGCCTTGAGCTCGTCGAGCCCGGTGTTCAGCGCCTCGACCATCTCGTCGACTTCCAGGCCGCGCACCGCGCTGACCGTCCCGGTCGCCCAGAGCACGAGCTGTGCCGGTGCCTTGGCCATCTCCTCGACCAGCAGCGCCCCGGCCTCGGTGGTGTTGATCCCACGCTTGCCGCGCACCACCACCTTGAAGGCGATGCCGGGGCGGCGGGCCGTCAGCAGCGCCTGCAGCCGGGCCGGCCAGGCCGCCTCCGGCCCGCTGGTCCCGGCGCCGAGGACGGAGGCACCGCCGATCACCAGGATGCGGAGCGACCTGGCGTCGACCGCGCGGAGGGTGGCCGGCAGCGGCGCCCCGGCCTCCAGCAGCTCGGCCGGGGCGATGCAGGCGCGGTTATCCGCCCGCGCCGGCCAGGCCAGCAGCGCGGCGAGCAGCAGCGCCATCGCGGGGAGCCGTGCCGTATCCATTACGCTGCAGTCGTAGAAGAGGGCGCCGGGGCAGGCAAGCGCCCGGTACGGGCGGCCGGTGCCTCGCCCCGGTCGCGGTGCCGGTACCAGGCGCCGAGCGCGCCGACCGCCACCAGGGCCACCAGCCCGGTGAGGTTGACCGCCAGCTGCATCGGCCCGCGGTCGGATTGCTCCAGCGCCAGCCGGCCGAGGAAGGACAGGAAGATGCCGGTGCAGAAGACCGACAGCCCGTGCTGCCCCATCAGCAGGAAGGGCGCCGCCAGCCAGCCGCGCAGCCAGGCCGCGTCGCGCGGCACCGCATGGCCAAGCAGGTAGGCCAGCGCCAGGATCGAGACCAGCCGCAGCGGGTGCAGCGCGCTCTTGTCCACGGTGGTCAGCAGGACGCCGAGTTCCTCCGGCACCAGGGCCAGCCATTCCGGCGCCTGGAAGGCGACCAGCATGGCCGCGGCGCCGAGCGCCAGCAGCAGGACGCAGGCGGCGACCAGCCAGGGCCGGAAGGGCACTGCCGGCGGCGTGCCGCGCCGCCCGTCCGGCCCCGGCGGGGCATAGCCCAGCGCGGCGCCGGTCAGGAACAGCGCCTGCCAGGCGAAGGGATTGAAGAACCAGCCGCCATCGATCCAGTTCGGCAGGTTCAGGTCCAGCAGCCGCGCCGCCGTGTAGAGCACCGCCGAAAGCCCCAGCAGCAGCACCGGCCGGCGCAGCAGCGGCAGCGCCGGGATCAGCAGCACCAGCAGCGCGATGTACAGCGGCAGGATGTCGAGGAAGGCCGGCTGGTAGCGCAGCAGCAGCGCCTGCAGCAGCGCGTGGTAGGGCTGCTCCCGGAACGGGTCGAGATGCAGCTCGTCCAGATAGGCCGGGCTGTCGAGGATCGAGGCGGAATAACCGACCTGGGCCGCGAAGACCACGAACAGGAAGATATGCGCCACATACAGCGTCCCCGCCCGGCGCAGCAGCGAGGCCCCGGCGAAGAGCCAGCCGCGCCGGTCGAAGGCCGCGCCATAGGCCAGACCGGCGGCATAGCCGGCAAGCAGCACGAAGGCCTCGGTCGCGTCGCAGAAGGCGATGTTGCGGAGCGTCAGCTCGCCGAGCCGGTTGCCCGGGATGTGGTCAATGAAGATGGAGAACAGCGCCAGGCCGCGGAACAGGTCGACCCGCAGGTCGCGGGAGCCAGCTCCCCGCTGGCCCTGGCCTGCGCCGGCGGTCCCGCCACCCCGGATCAGGCCTCGCATGCATCCCTCCGCCCCAGCATCATGGGCGCCGCGAAAGTTGCGTCGCCATGCGTGGTTTGCAAGTCACGTATTGCGCCGCACGCGCGTCTGGCCGCTGGCGCTGGGTCGCCGGTCCTGGTTAGGGTCGTGCGATGCGCCGTCTCGCCACCCTTGCCGCCCTGCTGCTGCCCTGCCTGGCCCCCGGCCTGGCCGCGGCGCAACCCTGCCCACAAGCCCCGTCGCAGACCATCAACCTGCCGGCGATCCGGGCCGCGGTGACCTATGCCGCGCCGCTGACCGTCGTCGCCTTCGGCTCTTCCTCGACCGAGGGCGCCGCCTCCTCGGGCCCCGCCGCCACCTACCCGGCCCAGCTCGAGGCGCAGCTGCGCGCCGCCCTGCCGGACCTGCCCGTCGCGGTGCTGAACCGCGGCAAGGGCGGCCAGGAGGTGTACGAGATGCTGGCCCGGCTGGAGACCGACGTGCTGGCCGAGCATCCGGTCCTGGTGATCTGGCAGGCCGGCGCCAATGCGGTGCTGCAGGGCATGCCGGCCGAGGAATTCCGCGCCGCCCTGGCCGAGGGCATCGCCCGGATCCACGCCACCGGCGCCGACGTGGTGCTGATGGACAGCCAGCGCGCGCCGCGCATCCTGCAGGCGCCGGGCTTCGAGCGGCTGGACGCGGCGATCGACGGCCTGGCCGAGGCCACCTATGCCGAGCTGTTCTCCCGCGCCGCGCTGATGCGGGCCTGGGAGGCGGCGGGGACGCCCTCGGCCGAGATGATCTCGCCCGACGGGCTGCACCACAACGACCGCGGCTATGCCTGCGTCGCCGAGGCGCTGGCGCGGTCCATCCTGGCCGCGGCGGGCACGGCCGCGGCCCAGGTGGCCAAGCGGTAGGCCGCTACTCGGCCGCCAGGGCCTCGGGCGTCACCAGCACGGCGTGGTTCGGCCGCGGCAGCAGCGCCAGCCGGGCGTCCAGCCGGCCCTGCACCATGTCGCGGAACAGCGCCCGGTTCAGCGGCCCGGTCTCCGGTACCCGGTCGAGGAAATCCTGGAACACGCCGCGGTAGCGCGCCGCCTGGCGGACGAAGCGTTCGTCCACCTGGAAGCGCGCCATCTCCTCCGGCGTCGCCGGCAGCAGCCGCAGGATCGCCAGGCCAAGCTCGGCCCCGGCCGGCAGCGGCAGCTCGACCGCTGGCTGGCCCTCCGGGCCCTCCGGCGTGCGCCAGCCGAAGACCAGCCGCCACATCGCCGCCATGACCGCGGCCAGCTCCCGCCCGGTGAGGTCCCACTCCGCCAC
Source organism: Dankookia sp. GCM10030260 (assembly GCF_042666655.1). Lineage (NCBI taxonomy): Bacteria > Pseudomonadati > Pseudomonadota > Alphaproteobacteria > Acetobacterales > Roseomonadaceae > Dankookia > Dankookia sp. GCM10030260. The sequence goes on along the minus strand of NZ_JBHTDE010000001.1, from coordinate 1,077,867 downwards.
CAGTCGGGCCAAGCGGGTCTCGGTCGCCAGCGCCTGCTGCGTCTCGGCTTGGCGCCGCCCGGTGGTGGCCTGGCCCAGCAGCAGGCGGATCTGCTCCTGCAGCAGCGTCGTCTGCTCGCGCGATTCGGCCAGCAGCGCCTGCAGGGCGAGCTGGCGGCTGTCGCCGGCCTCCCCCTGGCGCAGCAGGGCGCCGCGCAGCGCCGCCAGCTCCGCCCGCTGGACCTGCCAGGCCTGGGCAAGGAGGACGGCGCAGCCGGGCAGCAGCAGGCCGGCGGCGAGGCTGCCCCAGCCGGCAGGACCCAGCGCGAGCAACCCCTCGGGCCCGGCCAAGGCGATCAGCAGCAGGGTGGCGCCGACCGGGACGAGGGCGGCGAGGAGCAGGAGACCGAAGCCGATGGCGCGGGCGAGCAGGCGCAAGGCGGGCAGCCCTCCGTGTCCGGGGTCACTCAAGCATGTCGGTAGATCGCGTTTAATTTACACTATGCCAGGGCGATTTCCAGCGAGTCCTTTCCCCGGCCTGCGGCATCTGCCGGCCTGTGGCCGCCCTGCCGCGGTCCATCCTCGGGGCCACGCTGACGGAATTGATGGTCCGCTTGCAGCAACGAGGTCGAGGTCGCCGAAGGCCGTGCGGCAGGCCACGCAACTGCCACCGGACCAGATCAGCGCTGCCCGGAGGGCGGGGCGCGGCTGGCTCATGGCCACCGACGGCAGCGCCGCCCTTCCGTGCGACGTGCTCGCCTGGCTGAGCGCCGCCGACCGCATCGCCCCGACCGGCGACGCAGCCGGGACAGCGCCTGGCGACCGCAGGCGCTCGGTCGGGCCTCCCACGACAAGGCAGGCCGGGCGCCGATGGCGCCTTTCCCGATCGCGGCCGCTTTGATGGCATGCCTCCCCCCCTCCGCCGCTGCCGCGCATGCCTGCGAGCCGCCGCTTCCTGCCCGACGGCACCCCCGGCCGGGTCGCCTGCGACGCGTGCCGGGCCTGTTCGCACGACGTCGCACGCCGCATCCGCATCGGCCTGTCCGGGGCGCAGCGTGCACCGCCGGTCGGGCCGGTTCGGCCGGCAGCCGCGGCTGGTTCCGCCCGGCGAATGGACGGCGTTCCCGCCTGCGTCACCCTGGCCTAACCTGGACGTGGCGGCCGATCGGGGCCGCATGGGGGAAGCCGGCGGATGCTCGAGGTCTTCAACACCCTGGCGGATCGCGGGCTGCTGCCGCTTGGCGCCTTCCTGCTCGCCCTGTTGCTGCTGGCCAACGAGATCGGCTACCGCATCGGCCGCTGGCGCGCCGCGGTCCGCGCCGAGACCGTCGAAAGCAACATCGGCATGCTCACCACCGGCATGCTGGGCCTGCTCGCCTTCACCCTCGGCCTGACCATTTCCATCGCCGAATCGCGCTACGAGGCCCGCCGCGACATGGTGGTGACCGAGGCGAATGCGATCGGCACCGCCTGGCTGCGCGCCGGGCTGGTGCGCGGCGGCGAGGGCCCCGAGATCCGCCGCGAGCTGGAGGACTACACCCGGCTCCGCCTCGACTACACCCGCGCCGGGCCCGACCTGGAGGCCGAGGCGGCGCTGAACGTCGCCACCAATGCGGCGCAGGGCCGCATCTGGGCGCTGGCCCAGGCGGCGACGCTGCGCGACCCGACCCCGGTGATGGTCAGCGTCTTCGCCTCGCTCAACGAGACCTTCGATGCCGCCCTGGCGCAGCGCTTCGCCTATGAGAGCCGGGCGCCGGCGCACATCCAGTGGCTGCTGCTGGCCGGCTCGCTGCTCTCGGTCGGGGCGATCGGCCTGCAGCTCGGCCTCGGGCCGCAACGGTACCTGGTGCTGAGCGTGCTGCTGATGGTGATGTGGACCGGGGGGATGCTGCTGATCGCCGACCTGAACCGGCCGCGCCAGGGCAATATCCGGGTCGATCCGGCGCCGCTGGTCTGGACGCTGCAGGGGTTCGCCGGCAGCATGCCAGCGACAGCGCCGAAGCCTTAGCAGGCAAGGCCGGGGAGACGGCATTCTCCCTGCCCCGCTCATCCAGTCCTGTGGGTCGGCTCCCGCCGCGAAGCGATGGGCGCGCGAGGCGCGAAGCTGGTATACTTTGGCACGGCGCGATTCGGCGCCGCCAAGGACCCCTTCCCCATGGCACGCAAGCCGGCCCGGCCCCGTCCGGTGGACGCCGCGATCATCCGGCTGATGGCCCTCGTCGCCAAGGGCGTCGCGCCGCACCGCATGGCCCGCGAGGTGGAGATTATCGCCGCCGAATGGGCCGCGGCGCCGGAGGCCGACCCCTCCGAGGTGCGTGACAGGTTGGACCAGCTGCGCGAGATGATCGCCACCGGCGTCGCCGATGCCGAGGAGCAGGTCTCCGATGTCGACAGCAGCGAGCCGGCGGCGGTGAAGCAGGCCGCCGCCACGCTGGCCGCGTTGCGGGCGACCCAGGACGCCGCGACGCGGGCGCTGGAAGCGGCCTGAGGCCCCTTCCGCGACGGGTGCCAGACTCCCCGAAAGAGAGCTGGGTCCAGGGAGGACACTGCCTCCCTGGCCTTCACAGCCCTGCCCGCATCCGCCCCGGGTTGAGGATTCCCATCGGGTCGAGCACCGCCTTCACCCGCCGGCCGATCGCCCCCAGCGCCGCGGGCTCCTCCGGCAGCACCGCGACCGCGGCGCGCAGCGGCTCCGGCGCGCGGAACAGGGTGAAGGTGCCGCCGGTGGCCTCGGCCGCGGCGACCACCCGGGCATGGGCGTCCGGCCTCGCCGGCCCGGCCAGCCAGACCAGCCCACCGCCCCAGTCGAGCAGCGCCTTGTCGAGCCCCGCCGCGGCCACGACCTGCGGCCCCGCGGTCGGCCGGACGGAGACGCGCCAGATGGCCTCGTCCGGCGTCGCGCCCAGCGGTTCGGCCTCTCGCACTGATGCCCAGAGGGCGCGGCTTTCCTCCAGGTCGATGACCGTCACCTCGCCCAGGGCGGCCAGATCGGCGCGCAGCCGGCCGCAGCGGTAGGCGACGGAGTCGGAAAAATCCTCGATCCGCAGCAGCGCCAGCGGGCCGGGGCGGCCCGGGGTGCCGCCTGGCAGCAGCGCCGCGCCGGAGACCCCGAAGGGACTGCCGAGCCCGGCCGAGAGCACCCGGACGCCGGCCGCCAGGTCCGCCACGCGCACTGCGACGGTGCCGGAGGAGGCCGGGCCAGGCAGCACCTTCAAGGTCACCTCGGTGATGACGCCCAGCGTGCCATGCGCCCCGGCCAGCAGCTTGCAGAGGTCGAGCCCGGTGACGTTCTTCAGCACCCGCCCGCCGCTGCGGAAAATCTCTCCCGTCCCGCTGGCGGCGCGGATGCCCATGACATGGTCGCGCATGGCGCCGCCGGCGATGCGGCGCGGGCCCGAGAGGTTGGTGGAGAGCAGCCCGCCGATCGTCGGCGGGAGGCTGGCGCCGAACAGCGCGCCGAAGCTCGGCGGCTCGGCGATCAGGTGCTGGCCCTTCTCGGCCAGCGCCGCCTCGATCTCCGGCAGCGGGGTGCCCGCCCAGGCGGAGACGATCATCTCCGACGGGCTGTAGAGCGTGATCCCGCCCAGCCCGCGGGTCGACAGCGTCCGGGCCGCCTGCACCGGGCGGAGGAAGGCGCGCTTGGTCCCATTCCCCTCGATCGCCAGCGGCTCCCCGGCTGCCGCGGCTTCGGCGATGGCGGCGGAGAGCGCGGCCTCGGTGGCCGGGGCGAGGACCTCGGTGCTCATGCCGCGCGCGGCAGCGTGGCGGGGGCGAAGGCGGGGTTGTCCTCCAGCGGGAAGACCTTGGCCGGGTTCAGCAGCCAGTCGGCGTCGAAGGCGCCCTTGATCCGGCGCTGCAGGGTCAGCTCCGCCGCGGTGAACTGCACGCCCATCAGGTCGCGCTTCTCGACGCCGACGCCGTGCTCGCCGGTCAGGCAGCCGCCGACCTCGACGCAGAGCTTGAGGATGTCGGCGCCGAAGGTCTCGGCCTTGTGGAAGCTGGCCGGGTCGTTGGCGTCGAACATGATCAGCGGATGCAGGTTGCCGTCGCCAGCGTGGAAGATGTTGGCGACCTGCAGGCCGTAATCGGCCGACATCTCGCCGATGCGCTTCAGCACGAAGGGCAGCTGGCCGGTCGGGATGGTACCGTCCATGCAGAGGTAGTCGGGGCTGATCCGCCCCACCGCGCCGAAGGCGCCCTTGCGGCCCTTCCAGATCGCCAGCGACTGCTCGGCCGATTCGGCCACCTTGACGCTGATCGGGTCGAACCGCTCGCAGATGCCCTTCAGCTGGGCCAGCAGCGAGTCCTGCTCCGCCACGCTGCCCTCGACCTCGATGATCAGCAGGGATTCGGCATCCAGCGGGTAGCCGGCATGGGCGAAGGCCTCGCAGGCGTGGATCGCCGGGCGGTCCATGAACTCCAGCGCGACGGGGATGATGCCCGAGGCGATGATGGCATCCACCGCCTCACCGGCGATCTCGTTCGACTTGAAGGCGGCGAGCATGGCGCGCTGGCCTTCGGGGCTGTGCAGGATGCGCACCGTCACCTCGGTGATCACCGCCAGCATGCCTTCGCTGCCGGTCAGCAGCCCCAGCCAGTCATAGCCCGCGGCGTCGAGGTGCTTGCCGCCGACCTCGAGGATGTCGCCCTCGATCGTCACCAGCTTCAGGCCGAGCAGGTTGTTGGCGGTGACCCCATACTTCAGGCAATGCGCCCCGCCGGAGTTCATGTTGACGTTGCCGCCGATCATGCAGGCGAGCTGGCTGGACGGGTCGGGCGCATAGAAGAAGCCGTCATCGGCGACATGCGCGGTGATGCCCAGGTTGGTGACGCCGGCCTCGACCACCGCCAGGCGGTTGTCGTAGTCCACTTCCAGGATGCGGTTCATCCGCATCATGCCCATCACCACCGCATCGGCCAGCGGCAGCGCGCCACCCGAAAGCGAGGTCCCGGCGCCGCGCGGGATCACCCGCACGCCGTTCTGGTGGCAATAGCGCAGGATGGCGGCGACCTGCTCCGTCGTCTCCGGCAGCACCACCGCCAGCGGCGGCTGCCGGTAGGCCGAGAGCCCGTCGGTCTCGTAGGGCTTGAGCCGCAGTTCCTCGCTGATCACCCCGTCGCCCATCGGGCCGGGGGGCAGGATGCGCTGCAGGGCGGCGACGATCTCGGCGCGGCGGGCCATCACGTCCGGCTTCGGGTCGGGCAGCCTGATCACGTCCCACTCTCCTGCAAGCATAGGGCAACGGCCGGAAAATGGGCCGGCCGGCGCCACCCGGCAAGCGGCGTGCTTGCCCCTTCCGGGCGGCGCGGGCAGTTTCCCGGCAATTCCGATTGGAGATGCGCGTGCCCCGCTTCCGCCCCCTGCTGCTTGCCGGCCTGCTGGCCCTCGGCCTGGCCGCCGCCCTCGCCGCACCCGCCGCGGCCCAGATCCGCGAGGGCAGCTACGCCGTCGAGGGCACCAACCCCGACGGCACCAACTACGACGGCGAATTCCTGTTGCGGACCGGGCCGGGCGGCGCCTGGGTGGGCAATTGGCGGGTGGCGAACGAGACCATCATGGGCCTCGGCCTGATCCAGGGCGGGGTGCTGGCGGTGTCCTTCGTGGTCAACGGCCGCCCCGGCGTCGCGGTCTTCGAGGTGGACCCGGATGGCCGGCTGCGCGGCAGCTGGACCACCGGCGGCGGGCTGGGGACGGAGATGATGACCCCGAAATGACCAGCCGGGGCGGAGCGGATTGAAGCGGGCTCAAAGCGGCCCAATTTGCCTCAAACCATGTGAGGCCGCTCCGGCCCCATTCGCGGCAAGGCTAGGCTGCGCCACGCTTTGCGGCCAGGACGCTTTTGTCTTTGAGGGATTGAGCAATTCAATCCGCCTCATCGGCGCGCCGAGGGCAAGGCGCCGCCTTGATTATCTTCCTATAATCTCCCCGGCCCCGCCATGCAAGGGAAATGCCCCCGCCGGCGGCCGGTACACGCAAAAACCCCGCCGCGGCAGCGCCGGCGGCGGGTTGCGTAACCCCAGTCCCCCGGCCCCGAGGGGCCGGGCGAGGCGCTTCAGCCCTGGCGGGCCTTCAGCCGGGGGTTCTTCTTGTTCAGCACGTAGATGCGGCCGCGGCGGCGCACCACGACGCAGTTCTTGTCCCGCGTCTTGGCGGACTTCAGGCTGTTGCGGATCTTCATCGGACTGGACCTTGGTACGCCGTGCGGCAGCGAAAGAGAGGCGGAGCGTCTAGGGGAAAGGGTGGCGGGCTGTCAACCAAACACGGCCTATTCCGCGGCTTGCCGCAAGAATCCGTCGCGCGTCTGCGGCAATTTCCGCCCCAGGATGCGCTCCGCAACCTGGGTCCGCAGCACCTGCGCGGTACCGCCGGCGATGGCGAACATCCGCGCGTCGCGGACGAAGCGCTCCATCGGGTTGTCGCGGCTGTAGCCGGCGGCGCCCCAGACCTGCAGCGCCTGGTTGGTGACCTCGATCGCGGTGTCGGCGGCCAGCACCTTGGCCTGGGCGGCGGCCAGGCGGTCGGGAAAGCCGCTGGCGCCATCGCCCGGCCCGGCGCTGCGGGCGGCGCGCCAGATCAGGGCGCGGGCGGCCTCGAGCTTGATCGACATGTCGGCCAGCATCCAGCCGAGCCCCTGGAATTCGGCGATCGGCCGGCCGAATTGCCGCCGCGCCTGGGCATAGGCCAGGGCCTGGTCATAGGCCCCGGCGGCGATGCCGAGCGCCGCGGTCGCCGCGCCGACCCGCTGGCCGTTATAGGCCTCCATCAGCCGGCCGAAGCCGCGGGCGAAGCCCCCCGGCGGGCGCAGCACCATCGCATCCGGCACCTCCAGCCCGCGGAAGTGGATCTCCGCCTCCGGCATGCCCTTCAGCCCCATGGACGGGATGCGGCGGTGGATGACGAGGCCGGCCGGGTCCCCTTCCCCGCCGCGCACCACCAGGAAGCCGCCGATGCCGAGATCGACGCCGGCCTCGAAGGCCCGGGCGAAGATGAGGTGCAGGCGGGAGACGCCGCCGCCGGTGATCCAGTGCTTCACCCCGTCGATCACCCAGGTATCGCCGTGGCGCACCGCGCGGGTGGTCATCTCGGTCGCCGCCGACCCGGCGTCCGGCTCGGTGATGCAGATCGCCGGCTTGTCGCCGGCGAGCACGAGCCCGGCCGCCAGCCGCTGCTGCGCCGGGCTGCCATAGGCCATGACCGCGCCGATCGCGCCCATGTTGGCCTCGACCGCGATGCGGCCGCAGACCGCGCAGGCCTTGGCGAATTCCTCGATCACCAGGACCGCGTCGAGATAGGACAGCCCGGGGCCGCCGAAGCTCCGCGGCACGGTGAGGCCCATGAAGCCCGCCTCGGTCATCCGGCGGACCATCGGCCAGGGGTATCGCTCGCTGCGGTCGGTCTCGGCGGCCTGGGCCGCGGCCTCCTGCGCCAGGTCTCGCGCGCGTTCGCGCAACCTCGCCTGGTCCGGCGTCAGACCGTCCATGCCCGTTGTCCTTCCCCTGTTCCCACCCCGTTACCCGCCGCGCATCGCCGCCGCAATGGCCGGGGCCAGATCGCGGAATTCCGTCGCGCGCGGGCTGCGCGTCCGCCAGGCCAGGGCCAGGCTGCGGCCGGAGGGCGCCGCCTCGCCCGGCTCGCCTTCCAGCGGCCGCACCTCGACCGAGGTGCCGGCCAGCACGCCGCCCGCCACCGCCAGCTGCGGCACCAAGGTGACGCCGAGCCCGCTGGCGACCATCTGCACCAGGGTATGCAGCGAGGTGGCGGCGAACCCCTCCTCCCCCGGCAGGGTGCCGCGCGGCAGGCCGCAGGCGTCGAGCGCGTGTTCGCGCAGGCAATGCCCGTCCTCCAGCAGCAGCAGCCGCTCGGCGGCAAGCGCGCCGACCGGCACGCGGTCCCGCGCCGCCAGCCGGTGGCCGGCCGGCAGCGCCGCCAGGAAGGGGTCGGCGGCGATCGGCAGGGTCTCCACCTCGCCGCAGGCGCAGGGCAGCGCCAGCAGCAGCAGGTCCAGCCGGCCGCGGTCGAGCTGCGCCACCAGCCGCTCGGTCTGGTCCTCCCGCAGCCAGAGCCGCAGGCGGGGGAAGGCCTCGCGCAAAGCGGGCATCAGCCGGGGCAGCAGGAAGGGGCCGATGGTGGGGATGATGCCGAGCCGGAGCGGGCCGGAGAGCGGGTCGCGCGACGCGGCGGCGGTCTCGGCCACCGCCTCCAGCGCCGCCAGCGCCCGGCGGGCGCGCTCCACCACCTCCAGCCCCAGCGGGGTGAAAACCGGGCGCTTGGCGGCGCCGCGTTCCAGCAGCCCGGCATCGAGCTGGCGTTCGAGCGCGATGATGCCGGCCGAGAGGGTGGACTGGGTGACCGCGCAGGCATTGGCGGCGCGGCCGAAATGGCCGTGGTCGGCCAGCGCCAGAAGGTAGCGGAGCTGCTGCGGGCTGGGCAGGGGAACCATCGAAGCAACCGATCAAAACGGCTGGCTTCTATAGGCTGCGTCCCAGTCCGAGGCCAGTATCCGCGGCCAGCCGACGCGGACCACCGGACGGCGCCCCGGGGATTCCCGGGGCGCCGCCGCAGGGTCGGGTCAGGCCAGGTCGAAGCGGTCCAGATTCATCACCTTGGTCCAGGCCGCCACGAAGTCACGCACGAAGGCTTCCTCGCCGCCGGCGCTGCCGAAGACCTCGGCCAGGGCGCGCAGCTGCGAGTTGGAGCCGAACACCAGGTCAACCCGGGTCCCGGTCCACTTCACCGTGCCGGTCGCCCGGTTGCGCCCCTCGAACAGCTCCGCGGTCGAGCTGGTCGGCGCCCAGTCCGTGTCCATGTCGAGCAGATTGACGAAGAAGTCGTTGGTCAGCACGCCCGGCCGCTTGGTGAAGACGCCGTGCGGCACCTGCCCCGCATTGGCGCCCAGCACGCGCAGGCCGCCCACCAGCACGGTCATCTCCGGCGCCGAGAGCGTCAGCAGCTGGGCCCGGTCGACCAGCAGTTCCTCCGCCGAGACGGCGTACTGGGTCGTCAGGTAGTTGCGGAAGCCGTCCGCGGTCGGCTCCAGCACCGCGAAGGACTCGACGTCGGTCTGCTCCTGGGAGGCGTCGGTGCGGCCCGGGGTGAAGGGCACCTCGACAGCATGGCCCGCATCCTTCGCCGCCTGCTCGACCGCGGCGCAGCCGCCGAGGACGATCAGGTCGGCCATCGAGACGCGCTTGCCGCCGGCGGCCGAGGCATTGAAGTCCTGCTGGATGGCTTCGAGCTTGGCCAGCACCGTCGCCAGCTGGGCCGGCTGGTTGACCTCCCAGTCCTTCTGCGGCGCCAGGCGGAGACGGCCGCCATTCGCGCCGCCGCGCTTGTCGGAGCCGCGGAAGGTCGAGGCCGCGGCCCAGGCGGCGCCGACGAGCTGCGGGATGGTGAGGCCGGAGGCGAGGATCTTCGCCTTCAGCGCGGCGATGTCGGCGGCGTCCACCAGCGGATGCGTGACCGCCGGGACCGGGTCCTGCCACAGCAATTCCTCGGCCGGGACCAGCGGGCCCTGGTAGCGGGCGCGCGGCCCCATGTCGCGATGGGTCAGCTTGAACCAGGCGCGGGCGAAGGCTTCGGTGAACGCTGCCGGGTTCTCATGGAAGCGCTTGGAGATCGGCCCGTAGATCGGGTCGAGCTTCAGCGAGAGGTCGGTCGTCGCCATCATCGGCGCGTGCCGCACCGCCGGGTCGTGCGCATCGGGCACGGTGTTGGCGGCTTCCGGGTTCTTCGGCGTCCACTGCCAGGCGCCGGCCGGGCTCTTGGTCAGCTCCCAGTCGTAGTTGAACAGGTTGTCGAAGTAGCCGTTGTCCCAGGCGATGGGGTTGTTGGTCCAGGCGCCCTCGAGGCCGCTGGTGATGGTGTGCACGCCCTTGCCGCTGCCGAAGTCGTTCTTCCAGCCGAGGCCCTGGAGTTCCATCGCGGCGGCCTCGGGCTCGCGCCCGACCAGCGCCGCGTCGCCGGCGCCATGGCACTTGCCGAAGGTATGGCCGCCGGCGATGAGGGCGACGGTCTCCTCGTCGTTCATCGCCATGCGGGAGAAGGTCTCGCGGATGTCGCGCGCCGCGGCGAGCGGGTCCGGCGTGCCGTTCGGGCCCTGCGGGTTGACGTAGATGAGACCCATCTGCACGGCGCCAAGCGGGTTCGCCAGCTCACGGTCGCCGGTGTAGCGGGTGTCGCCCAGCCAGGTGTCCTCGGCGCCCCAGTAGATGTCCTCCTCCGGCTCCCAGACATCCTCGCGGCCGAAGCCGAAGCCGAAGGTCTTGAAGCCCATGGTTTCCATGCCGACGTCGGCGGCCAGGATCATCAGGTCGGCCCAGGAAATCCGGTTGCCGTATTTCTGCTTGATCGGCCAGAGCAGGCGGCGCGCCTTGTCGAGGTTGCCGTTGTCGGGCCAGGAGTTCAGCGGGGCGAAGCGCTGGCTGCCGCTGCCGGCGCCGCCACGGCCATCGGCGATCCGGTAGGTGCCGGCGCTGTGCCAGGCCATGCGGACGAACAACGGGCCGTAATGGCCGTAATCGGCCGGCCACCAGTCCTTGCTGTCGGTCACCAGCGCGGCGAGGTCACGCTTCAGCGCCTCGATGTCGAGCGCCTTGAGCTCCTCGGCATAGCGGAAGCCCCTGGCCATCGGGCTGGAGGCCGGGGAATGCTGGTGCAGGATCCGGAGGTTGAGCTGGTTCGGCCACCAGTCACGGTTCGACCGGCCGCCCGAGCTCGCATGCTTCGGCGCGCCGTGGATGACCGGGCACTTGCCCACGTTCTGGCCGCTATGTCCGTCCATGTTCTTCTCCGTCCCTCGGTTGTTGGGGTCGACCCGGACCGTGCGAAGGACGTCACGACCAGTCCAGAGGCGACCTGATTCCGTTCCCGCTCCGTCTTGCGCAGCCTGCGGTGGTCGAGGCCAGGGCCCGCGGCCCGGACCGGGGCGACTCCCCGGACTCGGCCGGACCGTGAGCGCCCCATCGGCCTGACGCCACCTGGCGGCACCGGCGGATCTGCTCACGGATTGAAGCCTATGCCGTCGCGCCCTCACGCTCCAATGAATAATTCATGGAAGCTTGATCGGCTGGATCGATCACAATTGCCGATGCCCGACCCTTGCGGACCTACGGCAACCATCGAAGCTGTCGATGCATCCCGTTCAAACTATTCATTGGCCGCGACATGCTGCGCTGCATATATTGCATTGCAGCACCGAGGGCCGGACACGATGCGCCCCCGCTGCACCCGAGACCGAGGAGCACGCGACCCATGCTGACCGTTGGCGATACCTTCCCCTCCTTCAAGCTCGCCGCCGTGAAGGCCGGCCCCGAGGGCCTCGGCGGCCCCGGCAAGTCCTTCACCGAGATTTCCTCCGAGTCCGACGCCGGCAAGTGGAAGATCGTCTTCTTCTGGCCGAAGGACTTCACCTTCGTCTGCCCGACCGAGATCGCCGCCTTCGCCAAGCTGTCGGGCGAGTTCGCCGACCGCGACGCGGTGGTCTACGGCGTTTCCACCGACAGCGAGTTCGTCCACCTGAACTGGCGCGTCTACAACGACGACCTGCGCGACCTGTCGATCCCGATGCTGGCCGACATCAAGCGCGAGCTGTCCTCGGCGCTCGGCATCCTCGACAAGGACGCCGGCGTCCCGCTGCGCGCCACCTTCATCGTCGACCCGGACGGCACCATCCAGTGGGCCTCGGTCAACGGCCTGAACGTCGGCCGCAACCCGCAGGAAGTGCTGCGCGTGCTCGACGCGTTGCAGACCGACGAACTCTGCCCCTGCAACTGGACCAAGGGCGAAGAGGCCCTCGACGCCCAGAAGCTGTTCGACAAGGCGGCCTGAGTTAGGTCGCGCACGCAAGCAGCCGCCACGACAACCCTATTTGCGTGCGCGAAAAGGGGGGCAATCAGCCCCCCTTAGCCCCCCCCGCTCCCGCGTCCCCCCCGGCGCGGGAGAGGGTTGGTCGAACGGATCGCCGGCAGCTGCCCCGATCCGCTCCGCCCACCCGATGACCAGCCCCCGAAGGAGCCCGCCATGTCGCTGGAAGCCCTGCGCAATTCCCTGCCCGACTACGCCAAGGACCAGAAGCTGAACCTCGGCAGCCTGGCCGCCGAGACCGTGCTGACCCCGCAGCAGCGCGCCGGCACCTTCATCGCCTCGGCGCTCGCCAGCCGGAACCCGACCGTCATCAAGGAGATCGTCGGCGAATTCGGCCCCCAGCTCAGCCCCGAGGCGCTGGTCGCGGCCAAGACAGCCGCGAGCATCATGGGGATGAACAACGTCTACTATCGCTTCACCCATTTGGTGCACGGCGATTACGCCCAGATGCCGGCGAAGCTGCGGATGAACGCCATGGCGAAGCCCGGCGTGGACAAGGTGGATTTCGAGCTCTGGTCGCTCGCCGTCTCGGCCATCAACGGCTGCGGCATGTGCATGGAGAGCCACGAGAAGGTCCTCCTGCAGCACGGCATCGGCAAGGAAGCCGTGCAGGCCGCGGTGCGCATCGCCGCGGTGCTGCATGCGACGGCCGCGACGCTCGACGGCGAGGCCGCGCTCGCGGCCTGACCGCTGGACGAGGGGATTCACCCGACCTTCATCCGGGTGCGCCACTGTCTTCCGGGACAGACGGGCAGCCGATGCATGGACGGGAACGCGCAGCCGCGGCGGGTGACGGACCGGGAGCGATTCCTCACCTTCGCCCTCGCCGCGGCCGAGATCCTGCTGGAAGTGGCACCCGATGGCCGCATCCTGTTCGCCGCCGGCGCGCTGCAGAGCCGGCTCGGCGCCCCGGCCGAGGCCTGGGTCGGCCGGCCGGTGCGGGACCTGCTCGCCCGCGGTGACCGTCAGGGCTTCGACCTGGCCTTCGCCGGGCTGCAGGCACGTGACCGGCTGCCGCCGATCTGCTTCCATCTGGCCGATTCCCGCCGCACCCCGATGTCCTGCGCCGGGCTGCGGTTGCTCGGCCAGGATGCCGACCGCATCTGCCTGACCTTCGCCGCCATGCCCGGTGGGTCGGGGGAGGCCCCGGCGCCTTCGGGTCCCGCCGCGCTGCGCGACGCCGCCGAGCTCGCGGCGCGCGACGGCGGCGCCGCCGGCACCCTCGGCCTGATCGAATTGCGCGACGAGGCCGGCCCGCTCACCCCCTCCGCGGAGATCGCCGAACGGATCCGGGAGACCATCGCCGGCGGCCTGGCGCCGGATGCGGTGGCGGGCGAACTCGCCGCCGGCCGCTACGGGCTGATCTCGGTGGCGGAGACCGACCTGGCCGAGCTCGGCGCCCGCATCGCCGCCGCCGCCGGCGACGGCGCCTCGGTCGCCACCCGCAGCCTGCCGCTGGCGGCAGAGGGCCTGACGCCGATGCAGGCCTCCCGGGCGCTGCGCCATGCGCTCGCCTGCTTCACCCGCGACGGGCCCGAGGCGCTGGACCAGGCCGGCTTCGCCGATGGGCTCTCGGGCTTCGTGGCGGAGGCCTATGGGCGCGCCGTCTGGCTCCGCCGCGCCATCGCCGAGCGCCGCTTCCGCCTGGCCTTCCAGCCGATCGTCTCGCTCGCCGATGCCACGCCGCACCACTACGAGGCGCTGCTGCGGCCGGAGCCGGATGCCTCCTCCCCGGTCAGCGGGGTGCAGGAATTCGTCACCTTCGCCGAGACGGCCGGCCTGTCGGAAGAACTGGACTGGGCGGTGCTGGCCACGGTCTGCGCCGCGGCGCGGCGGGCGCGGCAGACCCGCATCGCCGCCAACCTCTCCGGCCTCACTTTGCAGAGCCCCGCCTTCCGCGAGCGCCTGCTCGGCCTGCTGGATGCCGAGCCGCTGCTGCAGCACCGCCTGCTGATCGAGATCACCGAGACCGCGGAGATCGAGGACGAGGCCGAGGCGGTGCGCACGGTGGAGGCGCTGCGCGCGCGCGGCCTGCCGCTCTGCATCGACGATTTCGGCGCGGGTGCGGCGGCCTTCCGCTACCTGCGCGCCTTCCGGGTGGACTACGTGAAGATCGACGGGCTCTACGTCACCGCCGCCGCGCGCAGCGACCAGGATCGCGGCATCGTCGCCGGCATGGTCGACCTGGCCCGCACCGTGGGCGCCCGGGTGGTCGCCGAGCGGATCGAGACCGAGGCGGAGGCGGCCCTGATGCGCGAACTGGGCGTGGATTACGGCCAGGGTTGGCTCTACGGCAAGCCGGGGCCGCTGCCCGGGAGCGATTGACGCCGCGGGCCGCCGCGCGTCCCATCCCGGCAACAGGAGGCGACGCGATGACCGACCGGAGCTGCCAGGCCCCCGACCCCGCGACCCGCACCCCGCGTACCCGCCTGCCGCCCGGCGCCTGCGACGCGCATTGCCATGTCTTCGGCCCGGCCGACCGCTACCCCTATGCGCCCGACCGCGCCTATACCCCACCCGACGCGCCGCTGGCCGAACTGCGGCGGGTGCACCGGACCATCGGCGTCGAGCGCGCGGTGATCGTCCAGGCAAGCTGCCACGGCACCGACAACACCGCGATGCTGGACGCCATCGCCACATCCGGCGGGGCCTACCGGGGCATCGCCATCGTCGACGGCGGCGTCACCGATGCCGAGCTCGCCCGGCTGGATGCGGGCGGCATCCGCGGCGTGCGCTTCAACTTCGTCCGCCACCTCGGCGGCGCGCCGGACCTCGATGTCTTCGACGCGGTGATGGGCCGGATCGAGGCGCTCGGCTGGCACGTGGTGCTGCATCTCGACGCCGAGGACATCCTGGAGCATGCGGCGCGGATCGGCCGGCTGCGGGTGCCCTTCGTCATCGACCACATGGGCCGGGTGAAAGCGCGCGGCGGGCTGGGCCAGGCGCCGTTCCAGGCGCTGCTCGACCTGCTGCGCAACCCGCTGGCCTGGGTGAAGGTCTGCGGCGCGGAGCGGGTCTCCTCGGCCGGCGCCCCCTTCCTGGATGCGGTGCCCTTCGCCGCGGCGCTGGTCGGGGCCGCGCCCGACCGGGTGCTGTGGGGGACCGACTGGCCGCACCCGAACATCGCCGGCGACATGCCGAACGACGGCGACCTGGTGGACCTCCTCGCCGCTGTCACGGCGGATGCGGGGCTGCGGCAGCATGTGCTGGTGGACAATCCGGCGCGGCTCTACTGGGCGTAAGCGCCGAGGAGACGACAAGGCCGGGGAGAAGGTATCTCCCCGGTCCCCTCACCTTTTTTTGGGTGGATACCTGCCGCGCGACGCATGCCAAGCCCACAGAAGGCAATAGAGGGGTTGGACGCATGCGTCCAACGGGAGGAAAAGCCTTCTCCCCGCGAGCTTCACCCGCGCCGTCAGCTCCAATCCGCCCGCACATACCGATAGCCTTCCCCGTCCCGCAGCATGTGCCCCGCCGCCGGGAAGGGAAAATGGTAGCCGATGACCTGGATGCGGTCGGTCGCCACTTCGTCCAGCACCCGGCGGCGGGTCGCCTCGGCCGCCGCCGCGTCGAATTCGAACATCGACCGCAGCCCTGGCCGGCGGGCGAAGAGTTCCGGCCGGTGCGTCGTGTCGGCCAGCACCATCAGCTGCTGCCCGGCATCGGCGACGCGGAAGATGCAGTGGCCGGGCGAGTGGCCGAAGGCGGCCACGGCATGGATGCCGGAGGCGACCTCGGCGCCCGCGGCGAAGCGGCGGGTACGGTCGCGGTAGGGCGCGAAGCGGCGGGCGACATTGGCGAAGTTGACCCGCTGGCCCTCCGGGCTGCGGGTCTCGTTGGCCGGGTCGCTCCACCAGGCCCATTCCGGCTCGGCCACCGCGACCTCGGCATTGGGGAAGACGGCGGTGCCGTCCCGCGTCGTCAGGCCATGGATATGGTCCTGGTGGCAATGGGTGATGACGACCAGCCCGACCTTGGCGGGATCGAGCCCCGCGGCGGCCATGTTGGCGGCGAGCAGCCCGGCGGTGGGTGCCATCTGGCCGCCGGTGCCGGTGTCGAAGGCGACCAGCAGCTTGCCCGTATCGACGAAGGTGACGGTATAGGGCCCGTCATAGGTCGCGGTCGGCAGGAAGCTCTCGGCCAGGGTCGCCTGCACCTCGGCGAGCGGGGCGTTGCGGACCAGGCCCTCGGCGTTGCGCCGGACGAAGCCGTCGAAGACCGTGGTGACGGTGAAGCCGCCGAGCTGGAAGCGGTACCAGCCCGGTGCCTGCAGGCGGGGGGCCTGTGGCACGGCGCTGGCCGGGGCGGCCTGGGCCATGGCCCGGCCGACCAGGGCAGGGGCGGCGAGCGACGCGATCAGCGCGGCGCGGCGGGTGGTCTCCATCGGGCATCCCTCCCAGGCGGATTTGCCGGGGAGGATGCGCCAGCGGTAGCGGTTATGCCACCCGGTGCGGCGGGGCGGTGTGCTTGAGCAGCACGGCGTCGAGGTTCTCGAGCGCCCGGTTGCCCATGGCGTCGCGCACCTCGATCGTGGCGCTGCCGAGATGCGGCAGCAGGGCGACGTTCTCCAGCGTCATGTAGCCCGGGTTCACCTTCGGCTCGCCGTCGTAGACATCGAGGCCGGCGGCGCGGATATGGCCGGACTTGAGGGCCGCGATCAGCGACTCGTCGTGCACCGAGACGCCGCGGCCGCTGTTCACGACGAGGCTGCCCTGCTTCATCTTCGCCAGGCGTTCGGCGTTCAGCCAGTGCTTGTTGGCGTCGCCGCCTGGCACGTGCATCGAGATGATGTCGATGGTGGACAGGAAGCTGTCCTCGTCGGCGTGGTAGATGGCGCCCTGCTCCACCTCGGGCGGCAGCTTCTGGACGTCGCGGTAGTGGATCTCCATCCGGAAGCCGCGCGCCATGGCGGCCAACTCGCGGCCGATCCGGCCGAAGCCCAGGATGCCGAGCTTCTTGCCTTCCAGCGTCACGCCCATGAGCTGGGTCGGCGCCCAGCCCTTCCACTGCCCGGCGCGGACCATGCGCTCGCCCTCGCCGGCGCGGCGGGCGGCCATCAGCATGAGGGTGAAGGCGCACTCGGCGGTGGCGAAGGAAAGCACCTCCGGCGTATTGACCACGACGATGCCGCGCGCCTTGGCGGCGGCGATGTCGATATGGTCGAAGCCGACCGAGAAGGTGGCGATGACCTTCACGCTGTCCGGCAGGGCGTTGATGCAGGCGGTGTTGAGCTGATCGCCGGCCGCGCCGAAGACGCCGGCGGCGCCGATCTCGGTGGCGCGGCGGGCGATCTCGGCGCCGTCGGTGGACCAGGGATCGTCCTGCGGGTTCAGCCGGGCGTCGTAGTCGCGGGCGGCGCGCGCCTCGATGGCGTCGGGCAGCTTGCGGGTGACGAGCAGGATCGGCTTCGGCATGGACGGCTCCTTTGGTGGTCCCGCGGCGGCCGGCCGCCGCGGGACGTGGGTGCCGTCCGTTAGCGCATTTCGACGAGGATGCCATCCACGCCGATGTTCAACGCGAGGCCGGTCCGGTTCGAAGTCAGCCGCAACACGACGCCCGAGGTGTTCTGCAGCCAGATCGGCCCGCTGAACTCCGCCCCCGGCGCCACGACGCCGGCCCGGAACTGGCCGAAGGTGCCGGGGAATTGGGACACGTCGGTCATGTTGAAGACCTCGCCGGTCGCGCGGATCCGCGCCATCCCGACGCCGCCGAGGCCGGCACCGCCGATCCGGAAGGGAATCCGGCGGCCCCGGTGGATCAGCGTCCCGCTGCCCCAGGACGCCTTGCCGATCATCCCGACCTGCCATTTGCGGACCTCGACCCGCGCAACGGCCTCGGACGGCCTGGGCTCGACCGGTGCGGCGGCCGGCGCAGGGGCGGGCGCCAGGGCAACCGGCGCGGGCGCCGGCTCGTGGCGCAGGCGGCCAGCAGCGCCGGCAGGACCAGGGGGGGCGTCGGGGTGGCGATCGGCATCGACGGGAACCTCCGGACAGTCGGTTGGCATGCGGCGCAGACCACTGCGGCCGTGCCCGGCGGGGCGGCCGGCGCACGCCGCCCCGCCGCACCCAGGGTGTGCGTCATCTGTGCGCAACGACGATAATCCGCGTAACGGACCTGCACCAGCCACCGTCGGCCTGCCGACGCCTTGCCACCCCCGCCCCCGGGAGGCAGCCTGCGCCCCCTGAATCGGGAAGGAGCGTCCCCATGGATCTCGGATTGAAGGGCCGCCGCGCCCTGGTGATGGGTGGAACCAAGGGCCTCGGCCGGTCGATCGCCGATGCGCTGGCGGCCGAGGGCGCCAGCCTCGTCATCAGCGGCCGCGACCAGGGCCGGCTGGACCAGGCCGCGGCCGAGCTGAAGGCGGCCGGTGCCGCCACGGCCGCCGGCGTGGTGGCCGACGTCGCCAGCAGCGCCGACATGGACCGGCTGGCCGAGGCCGCGGTCAAGGCGATGGGCGGGGTCGACATCCTGGTGCTGAACCATGGCGGCCCGCCGCCCTGCACCGCATCGCAGATCACCGAGCCGGCCTTGCTGGAGTGGTTCCAGCACATCGTCGTCTCGCCGATCCGCATCACCAACGCGCTGCTGCCGGCGATGCGGGAACGCGGCTGGGGCCGCGTCATCGTGGTCGGCAGCACCGGCATGCAGCACCCGATCCCGACGCTGGCGCTGTCCAACACGCTGCGCGCCTCGATCTGGGGCTGGCTGAAGACGCTGAGCGGCGAGGTGGCGAAGGACGGGGTGACGATGAACGTGCTCGCCCCCGGCACCATCCTGACCGACCGGGTGACCTCGACCACCACCACGCGGGCGAAGCAGATGAATGTCAGCTTCGAGGATGCGCTGGCCAAGGCGGCGGAGGAGATCCCGGCCGGCCGGCTCGGCGCGCCGTCCGACTACGGGCCGATGGGCGCCTTCCTGGCGAGCGAGAAGGGTGCCTACATCACCGGCAGCATGATCCGGGTGGATGGCGGGCGCGTGCGCGGGATGGTCTGAAGGAAGCTCGGGGGAGACGGTAGTCTCCCCCGGACCCCACATCTATTTCTGGGAGTCGGCGCCTGCCGCGCGGCGGGTGCCGCCCCCCCGACCTTCCGGCATGCGGTTCGCTAGGACACCGACGACGCAGGAGCCCTCGATGCTGCCCAACCTCACCCCCGATGTCGCCCTTGCCGAGCAACTGTTTGCCGCGTTGCGCGCGCGCAGCTTCGACGGCGTCGGCATCACCCGGGAGGCCTACGGCCCGGGCGAGCGCATGGCGCATGCGCTGCTGGCCGAGGCGGGGGACGCGCTGGGGCTGGAGAGGACGGTCGATCCGGTCGGCAACCTGTACCTGACCCTGCCGGGCGCGGACCGGACGGCGAAGCGGGTGATCCTCGGCAGCCATCTCGACAGCGTGCAGCAGGGCGGCAACTACGACGGCGCCGCTGGCGTGCTGGCCGGGCTGGCCGCGGTCGCCGGCATGAAGCGGGCCGGCTTCACGCCCGCGCGCGACATCACCGTGATGGCGATCCGCGCCGAGGAGGCCGGCGCCTGGTTCCCCACCAGCTACCCCGGCAGCCGCGGCGCGCTGGGGATCATGAAGCCCGAGGAACTGGCCGTGCAGCGGCTCGACAGTGGGCGGTCGCTGGCCGATCACATGCGGGAGGAAGGCTTCGATCCCGGCTTCATCGAGGCGGGCAAGCGGGCGATCGGGCCCGACGGCGTCGCCGCCTTCCTCGAAGTCCATATCGAGCAGGGGCCGGTGCTGGATGCGGAGGGCATCCCCGTCGGCATCATCACCGGCATCCCCGGCAGCCGCCGTCTGCGCGCCGGGCGGGTGATCGGCGAATGGAACCACTCCGGCGCCACGCCCAGAAAATACCGCCGCGACGCGGCGATCGCGCTGGCCGACCTGGCGGTGGCGATGGACGAGGCCTGGTGCCGGCTGGAAGCCCGCGGCCACCGCATGGTCTGCACCTTCTGCGTGCTGGCGACCGGCCCCGAGGCCGGCTTCACCAAGATCCCCGGCGAGGCGCATTTCCAGCTCGATGTCCGCAGCGTCAACCTGCATTCCTGCGACGCGCTGTTCGAGGTGCTCTACGACAAGGTCGCCGAGATCGAGGCGCGGCGCGGGGTGACGTTCGAGCTGGGCCTGGAGGCCGGCAGCCGCGCCAGCCCGATGGATGCCGGCGTGCAGGCCGGGCTGGTCCGCGCGGCGGAGGCGCTGGGAACGAAATACCTGACCATGGCCTCCGGCGGCGGGCATGACGCGGCGGCCTTCGCCCAGGCCGGGGTGCCGGCGGGGATGCTGTTCGTGCGCAACCAGAACGGCAGCCACAACCCACACGAGGCGATGCGGATGGAGGATTTTGCGGTGGCGTGTTCGGTGGCGCAGCGCTTCGCGGCGGAGTATGGCGCGTGACGGCAAAGCTTGCGGTCGATATCGGCGGCACCTTCACCGACCTCGCCATCGAACGCGGCGCCGAGCGCTGGACCGCCAAGGTGCTGACCACGCCGGCGGCGCCCGAGCAGGGCGTGCTGGAAGGCGTGGCCCAGGTGCTGGCCAAGGCCGGCATGGCGCCGTCGGACATCATCCTCGTCATACACGGCACCACGCTGGCGACCAATGCGGTCATCGAGCGCAAGGGGGCCAGGACCGCGTTGCTGACGACCGAAGGCTTCCGCGACGTCCTCGCGCTGGGCAACGAGTCCCGCTTCGACCAGTACGACCTGAACATCGAGCTGCCGCAGCCTTTGGTGCCGCGCCGCTGGCGGCTGCCGGTGACCGAGCGGCTGGACAACACGGGCCGCGTCCTGCTGCCGCTGGATGAGGCCGCGGTCGAGGCCCACGTCGCCTTCATGCGGGCGGAGGGGATCGAGGCGGTCGCCATCGGCTTCCTGCATGCCTTCGTGAACCCCGAGCACGAGCGCCAGGCCGCCGCCATCGTCCGGCGGCTCTGGCCGGAGGTGCCGATCTCGCTCTCCTCCGAGGTCTCGCCGGAGATGCGGGAATGGGAGCGCTTCAGCACTACCGTCGCCAATGCCTATGTGCAGCCGAGGATGGCCAGCTATCTCGGCCGGCTGGAGGTCGGGCTGCGCGCGGCGGGGCTCGGCTGCCCGCTCTTCATGATGCTGTCGGGCGGCGGGCTGACGACGCTCGAGACCGCGGCGCGCTTCCCGATCCGGCTGGTCGAGAGCGGCCCGGCGGGCGGCGCGATCTTCTCGGCGCATGTGGCGAAGCAGCGCGGCCTCGACCGCGTGCTGTCCTTCGACATGGGCGGCACCACGGCCAAGGTCTGCCTGATCGACGACTACCAGCCGCAGGCCAGCCGCACCTTCGAGGTCGCGCGCGTCGGCCGCTTCAAGAAGGGCTCCGGCCTGCCGCTGCGGATCCCGGTGATCGAGATGGTGGAGATCGGCGCCGGCGGCGGCTCGATCGCCGCGGTGGACAGCCTCGGTCGCATCACGGTGGGACCCGAGAGCGCCGGCGCCGATCCGGGCCCGGCCTGCTACGGCCGCGGCGGCATGAAGCCGGCGGTGACGGACGCCAACCTGGTGCTCGGCCGCTACGACCCGGTGGCCTTCGCCGGCGGGTCGCTGCGGCTCTACCCGGAAGCCTCGCGCGACGCGCTGGCGGCCGAGGTGGGCGGCAGGCTCGGCCTGTCGGCCGAGATGGCCGCGCTCGGCGTGGTCGAGATGGTGGACGAGAACATGTCCAACGCCGCCCGTGTCCATGCCATAGAAAGCGGCAAGGGCTTCGCCGGGCGCAGCATCATCGCCTTCGGCGGCGGCGGGCCGGTGCATGGCTACCGCGTCGCGGAGAAGATCGGGGTGAAGCGGCTGCTGGTGCCGAGCGGCGCCGGCGTCGGCAGCGCCATCGGCTTCCTGCGCGCGCCGGTGGCCTATGAGGTGGTGCGGAGCCTCTACCAGCGCTTCGGATCCTTCGACGTGGATGCGGTGAACGCGCTGCTGGCCGGCATGGCGGCGGAAGCCGCGTCCGTCGTCGCCAAGGGCGCCTTCGAGGCGGAGACCAAGGAGAGCCGCATCGCCTACATGCGCTATGTCGGCCAGGGGCATGAGATCTCCGTCCCGCTGCCGCCGCGCGCCATGACGGCGGAGGACGTGCGGACGGTGCGCGCGCTCTACGACCAGGAATACACCCGCTTCTACGACCGCCCGGTGCCGGGCAGCGATGTCGAGATCCTCAGCTTCGCGGTGACGGTGGCGACGATCGTCGAGCCGGTGGAGCCCGCCGCGGCGGCGCACGCCGCCCCTGCCCCGGCGCCGATCCGGACGCAGCCGGTGCGGGACACGGTGACCGGCGAAATGGCGGATTGGCCGGTGTTCGACCGCGCCGCGATGGCGCCGGGCGCGGTGGTGCCCGGCCCCTGCATCGTGGCGGAGGCGGAGACGAGCACGCTGGTCGGGCCGGGGTGGTCCTGCGCGATGGACAGCCTCGGCTATCTCGACCTGACGCAGGAGAGCGCGTGATGCAGGAGACCAGCGTGAAAGAGACTGGGGCCCTCGCCAAGATCCAGCGCCAGATCCAGTGGAACCGCCTGATCGCGGTGGTCGAGGAACAGGCGCAGACCATGATCCGCACCGCCTTCAGCACCACGGTGCGCGAGGCGGGCGACCTCTCCGCCGGCATCTTCGATTTGCAGGGCCGCATGCTGGCCCAGGCCGTCACCGGCACGCCGGGCCACGTCAATTCCATGATGGAATCGGTCGGCCACTTCCTGGCCAAGTTCCCCGCCGAGGCCATGCAGCCGGGCGACCACTACATCACCAACGACCCCTGGCTCGGCACCGGCCACCTGCACGACCTCACCGTCGTCACCCCGGCCTTCAGGCGCGGGAAGATCGTCGGCCTCTTCGCCAATACCGCCCATATCATCGATATCGGCGGGCTCGGCATGGGGCCGGAGGGACGCAGCGTCTTCGAGGAAGGCCTCTACATCCCCATCGTCAAATGCTTCGACCGCGGCGTGCCGAACGAGACCTTCTTCGACTTCCTCCGCGCCGGCAGCCGCACGCCGGTCGAGCTGGAAGGCGACGTCTACAGCCTGTGCGCCTGCAACGACGCCGGCGCCAAGCGGCTGGTCGAGATGCTCGACGAATTCGACATGGACAGCCTCGACCCGCTCGCCGGCTTCATCTTCGACAGCTCGCTCGCCGCGACGCTGGAGGAGATCCGCAAGCTGCCGCGCGGCACCTTCGCGGGCTCGATCAAGTCGGACGGCTACGAGTTCGAGGTGACGCTGAACGCCTCCATGACCATCGCCGAGGACCGCATCACGGTGGATTATGCCGGCACCTCCGGCCTGTCGACGCGCGGCATCAACGTGCCCCCCGCCTATTGCCGCGCCTACTCCTGCTTCGGCATCAAGTGCGTCGTCGCCCCCGAGATCCCGAACAACTGGGCCAGCCTCAGCCCCTTCCACATGGTCATCCCGGAAGGCTGCATCCTCAACGCGCCGCGGCCCTACCCGGTCTCGGTGCGCCACGTGGTGGGCCAACTGCTGCCCGACCTGATGATGGGCTGCCTGCACCAGGCGGTGCCGGACCGCGTGAATGCCGAGGGCTCCTCGGCGCTGTGGAACCCGCCCTTGCGCGGCGGCAGCCAGGTTTCCGGCCAGGCCGCCGAGACCGAGGATTTCGAGATCATCACCTTCAACTCGGGCGGCACCGGCGCGCGGCCGACCAAGGATGGGCTGGACGGGATCGCCTTCCCCTCCGGCGTCCGGACCATGCCGGTCGAGGCCACCGAGAACGTCGCCCCCGTCATCTTCTGGCAGAAGCAGCTCCGCCCCGACAGCGCCGGGCCCGGCCGCACCCGCGGCGGCTTCGGCCAGGTGATGGAGATCGGCGCCAAGGGCGATGCCGAATTCGCCGTCAACGCCATCTTCGACCGCGTCGCCAATCCGCCGAAGGGCCGCGAGGGCGGCGGCGACGGCACCGCCGGCTGGGTCGGGCTGAACGACGCCAACGGCACGCCGCTGCGCACCAAGGGCTTCCAGGTGATCCCGAAGGGCCGCAGGTTGCTGTTGAAGCTGCCGGGCGGCGGTGGCATGGGCGACCCGAAGGCGAGGGATCCGGACCGGGTGCGGCGCGACGTTGCAGACGGGCTGATCACGAAGCAGGCGGCGCGGGAGATCTACGGCGTCGAATGCTGACGACCGCGCGGCAGGCGGCGGTGGCGCCTGGCGATTCGGGCACGCATCGTCGGGTGTTCGATGCCGCCCGCATCTGGCCGGCGGCGCCGTGGCTCGATCGGACGAGGCCCTGGAAGACCATGCCGCCCGCCTGGACCGTCACCGTCCGAGCGCTTGGCTGACGCCGCCCCTGGCGCCATCCCGGCTGGCGGGACATGATCGTGGTTCATTCCTGCCCGGCGGACTCCCGAACCCATGGCCCTTCGCTGCGACCTCATCATCCGCGACGCCACCCTGTTCGACGGCACCGGCGGGCCGCGCCGGGTTGGCGATGTCGGCGTCAGCGGCGACCGCATCGTCGCGGTCGGCGACCTCGGCGGCGCGAGCGCCGACCGCGAGGTCATCGCCACCGGCCGGGCGCTCGCGCCGGGCTTCATCGATGCCCACACCCATGACGACCGCGCCGTGCTGTCGGGCTGCGAGTGCCTGCGCTGCAAGTCGTCGCAGGGCGTCGCCACCGTGGTGGTGGGCAATTGCGGCGTGTCGCTGGCGCCGCTGACCCAGGTGAAGGGCCGCCGGCCGCCGCCGCCGCTCGACCTGGTGGGTGATTCCGGCTTCTCCTTCGACAGCTTCGCCGAATACGCCGACGCGGTCCGCCGCACCCCGGCGGCGGTGAACACCTATGCCATCATCGGCCACCAGACGCTGCGCTACCGCGTCATGGGCGACGACCTCTACCGGCCGGCGAAGGACGCCGAGATCGCGCGGATGCGCCAGCTTGTCGCGGAAGCCCTGGCGGAGGGCGCCTCGGGCTTCTCGACCGGCCTCTACTACAAGCCCAACATGCATGCGACGACCGAGGAGGTGATCGCCGTCGCCGAGCCGCTGCGCGCCGCGGGCGGCATGTACTTCACCCATATGCGCGACGAGGCGGACCAGGTCTGCGCCTCGATCGAGGAGACGCTGAAGATCGGCAAGCGGGTCGGCGTGCCGGTCTGGATCAGCCACCACAAATGCTCGATGCCGGAGAATTACGGGCGGTCCGTGCAGACGCTCGCGCTGCTCGAGGCCAGCGCCTCGCTGCAGGAGGTCGCCTACGACATGTACCCCTATCCGGCCGGGTCCACCGTGCTGATGCCCGACCGGCTGCGCGACGACGTCCGGGTCATCATCACCTGGTCGATCCCGCATCCGGAATTCGCCGGCAAGGACTTGGCCGACGTCGCCCGCGGCTGGAACATGGACCAGCGCGCCGCCGCCGAGAAGCTGCTGCCGGCCGGCGCCATCACCTTCCAGATGGACGAGGAGGACGTGCGGCGGATCATGGCGCATCCGATGAGCGTCATCGGCTCCGACGGCATCCCGCACGACGCCCATCCGCACCCTAGGCTCTGGGGCACCTTCCCGCGCGTGCTCGGCCTTTACTCCCGCCAGCTCGGGTTGCTGTCCATGGAGCAGGCGATCCACAAGATGACCGGCCGCACCGCGCAGCTGTTCGGCATGGTGGACCGTGGCGTGCTGCGCCCCGGCGCCTATGCCGACCTGGTGCTGTTCGACCCGCACAAGGTCCTGGATCGCGCCACCTTCGAGGACCCGAAGCAGGAGAGCGACGGCATCGAGGAGGTCTGGACCAACGGCGTGCCGGTCTTCCGCGGCGCCGGCGGCCTGACCGGCGAGGCGCCCGGCCGGCTGATCCGTCGCAACCGGGACTGAAGGAAAACGCCGGGGAGGAAGTATCCTCCCGTTGGACGCGGTGCGTCCAACCCTTCTCCGTTTCTTGGGGTCGAGACCCGCCGCGCGGCGGGTGCCGGACCCACTAAAAGGAAGGGGGGGGGTTGGGGAGGGAATGCTCTTCCCTTCCCAACCCTCCTTTCCCCTGAAGGATCGAGATGGCACGCCAGGAGGAGGACACCGGCCCGGTCCGCGGCCCGCTGATGCAGCGGGGCACGCTCTCGCGCGGTGCCATCGCCGGCGGCATCGTCCTGCTGCTGCTGGGCGGCCT
Source organism: Dankookia sp. GCM10030260 (assembly GCF_042666655.1). Taxonomy (NCBI): domain Bacteria; kingdom Pseudomonadati; phylum Pseudomonadota; class Alphaproteobacteria; order Acetobacterales; family Roseomonadaceae; genus Dankookia; species Dankookia sp. GCM10030260. The sequence continues at coordinate 1,051,889 of NZ_JBHTDE010000001.1, read as the reverse complement.
CGCCTGGATGCGCGCCGACGACCGGCCCGACTCGCCGCTCGACCACTACCGGCGCATGGGGCTGACCGCGGGGCCGCTCGCCTTGCAGCGCGACCTGCTGGCGGAGTTCCCGCCCGGCACCGACCCCTCCCCGGTGGTCCGCCGGCTGGAGGGCCTCGGCTTCACCTGCAGGCCCGCCGAGGCGCGCTGGTCCTGCCTGCGGGTGGAACGCGGCGAGGGCCGCAGCGTCTGGCAGGCCGAGGTGGCGCTCGGCCTTAAGGACGGCGCGCTGGACGGGCTGGAGGCACGCTTCGCCGAGGAGATCCGCTGACCCCTCGGGTTTGCAAGCGGCTGCGGCTGCGGTAGTCCGGTCCCAGGGAAAACGACCGGGACACGCAATGCCGACCGCCGCAGAACGCATCGTCGAATTCCTCGCGGCCCAGGGGGTCGACCGCGCCTTCTGCGTGCCGGGCGAGAGCTACATCGCCCTGCTCGACGCGCTGCATGCGCACAACACGCTCGACCTGGTCACCTGCCGCAGCGAGGGCGGCGCCGGCTTCATGGCGGTGGCCGATGCCAAGCTGACAGGGTTGCCCGGCGTCGTGCTGGTCTCCCGTGGCCCCGGCGCCTGCAATGCCAGCATCGCGGTGCATACCGCCGAACAGGACGCCACGCCGCTGATCCTGCTGGTCGGGCAGGTGGAGAAGCGCGACCTCCGCCGCAACGCCTTCCAGGAGATCGACTACGCCAACATGTTCCGCGGCGTGGCGAAGTGGGTGGGCGAGTTGACCGACCCGGACCAGGCACCGGAATTCATCGCCCGCGCCTTTGCGCAGGCGATGGGCGGCGTGCCCGGCCCGGTCGTCCTCTCGCTGCCCGAGGACGTGCTGGCGATGGAGTGCCGCGCGCCCCTCATGCCGGCCACCCTGCCCGCCCCCGTGCCGCCGGCACCGGCCGACGCGGCCCGCCTCGCCGCTTTGCTGCGCGGCGCGGAACGGCCGATCCTGCTGGCCGGCCACGGCTTCGAATCGCCCACCGGCCGCGCCGCGCTGTTGGACTTCGCCGAGGCCTGGGACCTGCCGGTCGCCGTCTCCTTTCGCCGCCAGGACCTGTTCCCCAACCAACACCCGCTCTATGCCGGCGACCTCGGCCTGCGGAACCCCGATGCCCAGCGCGCCGCCTTCGCCGAGGCCGACCTGGTGCTGGCCCTCGGCACGAGGCTGACCGACATCACGACGCAAGGCTGGACCTGGCCGGCGGCCGGGCAGCGGCTGGTGCATGTCTGCGCCGACCCGCGCTTCCTCGGCTGGCTCTTCCCGGCCGAGCTCGCCATCGCCGCCGATGCACAGGCGACCATTGCCGCACTGGCTGCCGAGCCGCCCGCCGCCCCACCCTGCCGCGCCGCCTGGAACGCAAGGCTGCGTGACCTGCATGTCTCAGACTGCCAGGTGGTGCCGCGCCGCTTCGAGGATGGCGTCGCTTTCGCCGAGGTCGCCAAGCTGATCGAGCGCATCGCCCCGCCCGACGTCATCGTCACCCTGGATGCCGGCACCTTCGGCGCGCCCTTCTACCGCAAGGCCGCCTGGACCCCGCCGCAGCGCCTGCTGGTGCCGGTCTCCGGCGCCATGGGCTTCGGCGTGCCGGCCGGTGTGGCGGCGGCGCTGCGGCTTCCGGACCGCACGGTCATCGCGCTGGTCGGCGACGGCGGCGCACTGATGACCGGCGGGGAATATGCGGTGGCCGTCGCCCGCGGCGTGCCGCTCAAGCTCGTCTTGTCCGACAACGGCAGCTACGCCTCGATCCGCATCCACCAGGAGAAGGCGCATCCGGGCCGGGTCTCGGGGACCTCGCTGATCAACCCGGACTTCGCCCAGTGGTGCGCGGCCTTCCGGGTGCCGGTGACGGTGATCGACGGCAAGGACGATTTCCCGGCGCTGGAGGCGGCGCTGCAGGCGCCGGGAGCGGCGGCGATCGTGGTGCGGACCTCGCTGCAGGCCGTGCTGCCGGGGGCGAGAGCGACCGAGTGATCGCAGCCGACGCCGGCGCGGACCAGGCACGGCCGTGTGGGCGGCACCCCGGCTGCGACTCGACCTTGCAATTGCGAATGACTCTCAATATCAAACGGTACCTGCCTCTTCGGGAGTCCCACCGTGTCGCGCTGCGCCTGCCCCACCTTCCTCCTCGGTGCGCTGTCCCTCGGCCTCGCCGGCGCCTTGGCCAGCCCCGCAACCGCGCAGCAGGGCGCGGCGGAAGGCGCGATCCGGTTGCCCGAGATCGATGTCGCCGGCCGCCCGCCGCTCGGCGTCGCCGAACCCACCCGCGGCTTCGTGGCGACCGAGGCCATTGCCGGCACCAAGGGCGCGACCCCGCTCCTCGAAGTGCCGCAATCCGTCTCGGTCGTGCCGCGCAGCGCCATCGACGCATTGCAGGCGCAGACGCTGGGAGAGGCGATCCGCTACCAGTCGGGGCTGCGGGGTGAATCCTACGGTCCGGACCCGCGCGCCGACTTCCTGCTGCTGCGCGGCTTCGACGCGGTGGACAACAGCATCTACCTCGACGGGCTGCGCTACAGCACCGGCTTCGCCGCCGGATCGCTCGAGACCTATGGGCTCGACCGCTTCGAGATCGTCCGCGGTCCGGCCTCGGTCCTCTATGGCCAGATCCAGCCCGGCGGCCTGGTGAACCAGGTTTCCCGCCGGCCGACCCTGACGCCGCAGGGCGAGGTGCGCCTCTCGGCCGGCGATTTCGGCCGTGCCCAGGCGGCCGGCACCAGCAGCGGGCCGCTCGACCGCAATGGCGTCTGGTCCTACAGCCTGACCGCGCTTGGGCGGATCGCCGACAGCCAGGTCGACAAGGTGGGCAACGACCGCGTCTTCGTCGCGCCGGCGTTGACCTGGCGGCCGGACAACGACACGCGGCTGACCGTCCACGCCTACTACCAGCGGGACCGCACCCAAGGTGCGCAATTCCTGCCCTATCGCGGCACCGTCACCGAAACCGCCTTCGGCCGCATCCCGACGCGCCGCTTCGTCGGCGAGCCTGGCTTCGACAAGTACGACATCACCCAGTGGGGCGTCGGCAGCGAGTTCGAGCGCCGGCTCGGCGAGGCCGTGACCGTCCGGCAGAACCTCCGCTGGGCACATTCCGGCATCAACTGGCGGCAAACGGTCGGCACCGGGCTGCTGGACGACGACCGGACGCTGTCGCGCATCAGCTACGTCACCAACCCCGATGTGGACCGCTTCCAGGTCGACAACCAGGCAGAGGTCCGCTTCGCCACCGGCCCGCTTGGGCACAAGCTTCTGGCCGGCTTCGACTATTCCACGGTGCGGATCGCCAATCCGCAGGCCTTCGGCGCCGCGCCTGGCCTCGATGTCTTCAGCCCGGCCTACGGCTCGCCCGTGCCGCTCCCGTCGCCGAGCCTCAACACGCGGCAGAACACCGCGCAATACGGGCTCTATGCGCAGGACCAGATCCGGCTCGGCGAGCGCCTGGTGCTGACCGCCGGCGTCCGCAACGACTGGGTGGACAGCGACACGCTCGACCGCATCGGCGGCACCACCCAGCGGCAGCGCGACACGGCGGCGACGGCGCGGGTCGGGCTGGTCTATCTCGCCCCCGGCGGCCTGGCGCCCTATGCGAGCTGGTCCACCTCCTTCCTGCCCACACCGGGCACCGACGCCGCCGGGCAGGCCTTCCGGCCCCGCTCGGGCGAGCAGTTCGAGGTCGGGGTCAAGTACCAGCCACCGGGCGGCGAGAGCTTCGTCCAGGCCTCCGCCTTCCAGATCACCCAGACCGACAGCCTGACCACCGACCCGAACAACCCGCTGTTCCAGGTCCAGACCGGCGAGATCCGGGTGCGCGGGCTTGAGCTGGAAGGCGTCGGCCGCCTCGCCCGCGGCCTCAGCCTGATCAGTTCCTTCACCTACCTGGACCCCACCATCACCAAGGGCGCGGCGGAGGAGGTCGGCAACCGGCCGGCCGGCGTCCCGGCCTATGGCGCCGGGCTCTATGCCGACCAGAGCTTCGACGAGGCCTGGGGCCGCCTCGCCGGGCTTGGCCTCGGCGCCGGCATCCGCTTCCTAGGCAACAGCACCACCGGCAACGCGGCGCACAACGTGGTGCCCTCGGTCACGCTGGTGGATGCCGCACTGCGCTACGACCTCGGCCGCCTCGGCCGTGAGTTCGACGGCACGCAGGTGGCGGTGACGGCCAACAACCTGTTCGACACCACCTATGTCTCGCGCTGCACCAGCGACACCGCCTGCTTCTATGGCAACCGGCGGACGGTGCTGGCCAGCCTGGTGAAGCGCTGGTGACGCTGCGCGGATGGGCGCGGCTGCATAGCTGGTCGAGCCTGGCCTGCACGCTGTTCCTGCTGCTGCTCTGCCTCACCGGCCTGCCGCTGATCTTCCACCATGAGATCGGCCACCTGACGGGGGCGGAGATCGAGGCGCCGCCGCTGCCGCCGGGAACCCCCATGGCCGACCTAGACCGCGTCGTCGCCGCCGCCCGCGCTGCCCGGCCCGGCGAAGTGGTGCATTACCTGATCTGGGAAGATGACCCCGCCATCCTGCGGCTGAGCATGGCGCCCGCACCGGACTCGTCGCCCGAGGCGCTGACGACCGTGCTCGTCGACGCGCGCAGCGCTGCGGTGCTCGGCGAGCCGCGCGACCGCGAGGGGTTCCTCTACTGGATGCTGCGGCTGCACACCGACATCTTCGCCGGCATCCCCGGCAAGCTGTTTCTCGGCGCGATGGGCCTGCTGTTCGTGCTTGCGACCGTCTCCGGCGCGGTGCTGTACGCCCCCTTCGCGCGGCACGGCGACTTCGGCGCGGTGCGGGCCGGGCGCAGCGCGCGGCTCCGCTGGCTCGACCTGCACAACATCCTCGGCGTGGTGACGCTGAGCTGGGTGCTGGTGGTCGGCGCGACGGGCGTGGTGAACACGCTCGCCGAGCAGGTGCTGGCGGTCTGGCGGGCCGACCAGCTGGCGGCGATGACGGCGCCCTGGCGTGGCCAGCCGCCGGTCGGGGCGCCGGGGTCGGTCCAGGCCGCGGTCGCGGCGGCGCGGGAGGCGGCGCCGGGCATGGACATCTTCTTCGTCGCCTGGCCGCAGACCATGTTCTCCGGCCCGCACCACTATGCGGTCTTCCTGCGCGGCGACACCCCGCTGACGCATCGCGTGCTGACGCCGGCGCTGGTCGATGCGGCGAGCGGCGCGCTGACGGATATCCGGCCGATGCCCTGGTACGTCCAGGCGCTGCTGCTGTCCCAGCCGCTGCATTTCGGCGACTACGGCGGGCTGCCGCTGAAGCTGGCCTGGGCGGTGCTGGACCTGGTGACGATCGTGGTGCTCGGCAGCGGGGTCTGGCTGTGGTGGCGGCGGCGGCGGGGCAGCGCGGCATGAGGCGCGGCTGGCCGATCCCCGCCGCGCTCGCCGCGGTCTCCGCCGCCGGGTTGCTCGCCGGGCTGGTGGGCGACGGGGCCTGGGACGCGATGGCGAGCCTCGGGCTGGTCCTGCCCCTGGCCGTGGCCTGGTGGGGGGGACGCCGGCGGGCCTGACGCGCCGGACGGTTCCCCGCGCGCCGTCAGTGGGTCGTTGCCGGCACCTTCGGCTTGGCCATCCCCAGCGCCGCCTTCGCCTTCTCCCGCGCCGTCTGGAACACGACATACAGCATCGGGATCATGAAGATGCCGATGGTCGATGCCGCCAGCATGCCCCAGAAGACCGGCGTGCCCACCGCGCGCCGGCTGATCTCGGACGCGCCGCTCGCCACCACCAGCGGATAGAGGCCAAGGATGAAGGCGAAGCTGGTCATCATCACCGCGCGGAAGCGCAATTTGGCGCCGAGCGTCGCCGCCTCGACGATCGATTTGCCGTGCTCCCGCTGCTCCTTGGCGAATTCGATGATCAGGATGCCGTTCTTCGCCGCCAGCGCGATCAGCACCACGATTCCCACCTGGGCATAGAGGTCGAGCGCCAGCCCCGACGCCCCGATCGAGGCCATCGCCCCCAGCACGCCGACCGCGACGGACAGCAGCACCGGCACCGGGATGGTCCAGCTTTCGTACAGGCCAACCAGGAAGAGGAAGGCGAACAGGATGGCCAGCGCCAGGATGATGGCGGTCTGCCCCTCGGCCGCCTTCTCCTGGAAGGCGGTGCCGGTCCATTCGAAGTTGTAGCCCTGCGGCAGGGTGTCGCGGGCGACGCGCTCCATCGCCGCCAAGGCCTCGCCGCTGCTGCGGCCCGCGGCGGGTTCGCCGTTGATCGTCAGGCTGTGGACGTTGTTGTAGCGGACGATGCTCTGCGGCCCGTACTCGATCCGCGCGTCGGCCACCGCCCGCACCGGCACCATGGAGCCGTCCTTGGCCCGCAGGTGCACGCGGTAGATGTCGGTGATGGCGGCGCGGTCCTGCTGCTCCGCCATCACGTTCACCTTCCAGCTGCGGCCGAACAGGTTGAAGTCGTTCACATAGGCGCCGCCGAGCGTCGCCTGCATCGCGCCGAACAGGTCGCCGATGGACACCCCGAGTACCTGCGCCTTGTCGCGGTCCACCTCAAGGAAGACCGAGGGCGTATTGGCCGCAAAGGTCGAGAAGACGCGCGACAGCGCGGGGTCCTGGTTCGCCGCCAGCACCAGCGCCCGCATCACCGCGGCCATCTCGGCCGGGGTCTGGCCCTCCAGGTTCTGCAACTGGAACTCGAAGCCGCCGCCGGTGCCGAGCCCCATGATCGGCGGCGGCGCGAAGGGGATGACCTGCGCCGGCACCCCGGCCGTCGCCCGGATCACCTCGGCCAGCAGGCCGGACACCTTGGCCTCCGGCGCGGTGCGTTCGCCGAAGCTCTTCAGGGTGACGATGAAGAAGGCGTTGTTCGACTGCGCCAGGCCCGACAGCATCGAATAGCCGGCAACGGTCGAGACATGCTCGACCCCGGGCAGCCCCTCGATCGCCGCCTCGACCTGCCTCGCCACCTCCCGCGTGCGGTTGAGCGAGGCGCCTTCGGGCAGCTTGGCCTCGACGAAGAAGGCGCCCTGGTCCTCCTGCGGCAGGAAGCCGCCCGGCGTCCTGCCGCCGACCCAGACGATGCCGGCCGTGATGACCCCGAGCAGCACAAGGCTGAGCACCGAGACGCGCACCAGCCGGGCGACGATGGCGCCGTAGCCGTCCCTCACCCGGTCGATCCCGGCCGAGATCCTGCCCATGATGCCGCGCTTCGGGCCGTGATGCCCCTTCAGCAGGATGGCGCAGAGCGCCGGCGACAGGGTCAGCGCATTGACCGCCGAGAACAGCATCGAGACGCTGACGGTTACCGCGAACTGCCGGAACAGCTCGCCCGAGATGCCGGGGATGAAGGCCAGCGGCACGAAGACGGACAGCAGAACCAGGGTGATGGCGATGATCGGCGCGGTGATCGTCTCCATCGCCTGCTTGGTGGCATCCGGCACCGAGAGCCCGGGATGGGCCTCCATCGTCGCCTCGACGGCTTCGACCACCACGATGGCGTCGTCCACCACGATGCCGATCGCCAGCACCATCGCCAGCAGGGAGATGGTGTTGGCCGAATAGCCCATCGCCAGCAGCACGATGAAGGTGCCGATCAGGCTGACCGGCACCGCGACCAGCGGGATCAGCGTGGCGCGCAGGTTGCCGAGGAAGATGAAGACGACCAGCACCACCAGGATGAAGGCCTCGACCAGGGTATGGATCACCGATTCGATCGTCAGCTTGACGAATTCGGTGGTGTCGTAGGTGACCTGGTAGGACAGGCCGGCGGGGAAGCGCGCGGACAGCCCCTGCATCACCTTGTCGACCGCGCTGGCCACGCCGACCGCATTCGCCCCCGGCGCCAGGTAGACCGGCACCAGCACGGCATCCGCGCCGTCCTGCCGCGTCTGCACATCCTGGTTGTAGGCGCCGAGCTCTATGCGCGCCACGTCACGCACCCGCAGCACGCTGCCGTCCGGGTTGGCGCGGATCAGGATGCGGCCGAACTCCTCCGCCTCCACCAGCCGGCCGGTGGTGCGGATGTTGAGCTGGTAGGAGGTGTCGTCGCTGATCGGCTGGGCGCCGATCCGGCCGATCGGCGCCACCTTGTTCTGCGCCTGGATGGCGCCGATGACGTCGGCCGGCGTCAGGCCGAGCCCGGTCATGCGATCGGTCTGGAAGGAGATCCGCATCGCATAGTCGAGCGGGCCGAACATGGTGGCATCGCCCACGCCCGGCACCCGGCGCAGCGCATCCAGGATGTTGATGGTGACGTAGTTGCTGATGAACAGCGGATCCTGCTGGCCGGCGTTCGACTGCACCGCGATCACCTGCAGCAGCGCCGCCGACTTCTTCCTGACCGAAAGCCCCTGCCGCTGCACCTCGTCCGGCAGCAGGGCGAGCGCCAGCTGCACCCGGTTGTTGACGTTGGTGGTGTTCTGGTCCGGGTCGGTGCCGACGGCGAAGGAGACGCTCAGCGTATAGCTGCCGTCGTTGCCGCTGGTGCTTTTCATGTACAGCATCTTGTCGACGCCGTTGACCTGGCTCTCGATCGGCTGGGCGACCGTCGCCTCGACGATCTCGGCGGAGGCGCCAGGGAAGCGCGCCGTCACCTGCACCTGCGGCGGGACGATGTCGGGGAACTGCGCCACCGGGATCTGCAGCAGGGACACCAGCCCGGCGATGACGGTGACGATGGCGATGACCAGCGCCAGCCGCGGCCGGTCGACGAAGAGCTTCGACATGGCGGCTCAGCCCGCCCGCGCCTGGCCGAGCATGGGCGGCGCCGGCCTCGGCGCCACCACCGCGCCGGGCCGGGCACGCTGGCCGCCCTCGGTGATCACCCGCGCGCCCACCGCGAGGCCCTCCTCGACCACCTGCTGCCCGGTCGGGCCGCGGCCCAGCTTCACCCGCTTCTGCTCGACCTTGTTGCCCTCGCCCACCACCAGCAGAAAGGCGCCGGCCTGGTCGACCTGCACCGCCGATTGCGGGATCAGGATGGCCTGTTTCGGCGCCTCGGCCTCCACCACCACGCCGACGAACTGGCCGTCCGACAGCAGCGCCTGCGGGTTCGGGAACAGGGCCTGGACCAGCACGCTGTCGGTCGCCTTGTCGGTCTGCACGTCGAGGAAGTTGACCTTCCCCACCTGGTCGAAGACCGTGCCGTCCGACAGCTTCAGCCGGACCTGGATCTGCTCGACCGCCTTGTCCGCGGCCTTGCGGCGGAATTCCAGGATCTGCCGCTGCGTCACCGGGAAGGTCACCCGCATCTGGTCCTGCCGCACCACCGATGTCAGCACCCCGCTGTCCGGCCCCACCACGTTGCCCGGCGTCAGCGTGGCGCGGCCGATGCGGCCGGCGATCGGCGAGACGATCTGGGTGTAGCCGAGCTGGATCTGCGCCCGCTGCAGCTCCGCCTGGGCGCCGGACAGCGCGGCCGCGGCGGTCTGCTGCTCGGCGATCCGCTGGTCGAGCGTCGATTGCGGGATGGCGTTGGTGCGGATCAGCTCCCGCCCGCGGGCCACCTGCAGCTCGGCATTGTGCAACTCGGCCTTCGCCCGGTCGATCGCCGCCTGCTTGAGCGCCACCTCGGCCTGGAAGGGCTCGGGCTCGATCTGGAAGATCATGTCGTCGGCGGCGACCACCTGGCCTTCGACGAAGGTCCGCTCGCGCAGGAAGCCGGTGACCCGGGCGCGGATGTCGACGCGTTCCAGCGCCTCCACCCGGCCGACGAATTCCATCCCCTGGGTCACCGGCTGCTCGGCCGCGGTCACCACCAGCACCGCGGGCGGCGGCGCGGCGGCGCCGGCTGGGGCCGGCTTCTTCTCGTCGCAGCCGGCAGCCGCCAGCACGAGCAGGCTCGCCAGGACAAGGCGGAGAACGGACATCGGCGGCTCCAGCCCGGCCTGTTTGGCCGGCACAACGACAAGGGTTCCCGTCACCCTAGCGCGAGGCGAAGGAGTTTGTCACAGCTGCGGAACCGGTGGTGCTTGCGGGACGGTGCGAGCCCCCCTCAGGCCAGCAACGCGGCGGGCTGCGGGCGAAGGCGGCGAGGAAGCCGGCCTCGTCTGCCCGGGGCGGGGGCCAGTCCTGGCCGCTCGCCCGCCACCGGGTCGGCGGCCTGGACCAGCCGGCTGTTCACCGCGTAGACCCCGTGCAGCACGGTGATCACCCGGCCGCCGCCGCGTGCCAGGTCCTTCTGCAGCATGAAGGCGCCAGAGGCCGCGTTCAACGCGAACGCGAACGCGACCGCGACCTCGACCAATGCGGCACGCCGGCCAGGGCGCCGCGCAGCAGCCGCGCCAGGCGCCGTCACCAGCAGCCGGGCCGCGGCTGCACCACCAGCGGCAACCTATCAAGCAGGCCGCGCAGCGCGTGGTCGGTGGCGAGCGCCACCAAGCCGGCCGGGCGCTGGAACAGGTCCACCACCGCGGCGACCGCGCCGCAGCCGCCATGGCCCGGCACCACCGCGGCGCGCAGCGGCAGGCGGTTGGTGGCATAGCGCAGGCTGCCCAGCACGTCCTGCCCCAGCACCTTGCCGGCGACGCGGACCACGAAGAGGTCGTTCGGCCCTTCGCCGAGGATCAGCTCGGCCGGCACCCTTGCGTCGGCGCAGCCGAGCAGCGCGGCATAGGGCCTCTGGGCCGGCGCGCCGCCGTCGCCCAGCAGCCCGATACCGCGGGCATCGAGGGGAATCATGAGCCGCTGGCCGCCTTCCGGGGCTTCCAGCGCCGCGAGCAGGGCGGCGGCGCCCTCGGCCGGCAGGGGGCGGCCGGCGCCGGGGACGGCCTGGGAGCGATAGACGATCCCGACGGCCGCCATGATCCCCTGCCCCGTGCTACGGGCGTCATCCTGCGGCAGCGGGCCGGATGCGGCCAGCGCCCGCCTTGCCACCCCGCGATGCCGGTCCTAATCCGGCGGGACGGAGGAGAATCCCATGGACCAGCAGCAGCTCGCGACCGATCCGCATGCCGAGATCCGGGAGGAGGTGGCCAAGCTCTGCGGGCGCTTCCCCGGCGAATACTGGCGCCGGGTCGACCGCGACCGCGCCTACCCCACCGAATTCGTCCAGGCCTTGACGGAAGGCGGCTGGCTCGGCGCGCTGATCCCCGAGGAATACGGCGGCGCCGGCCTGCCGCTCTCGGCCGCGGCGGCGATCCTGGAAGAGATCCACCGCTCGGGCGGCAATGCCGGCGCCTGCCACGCGCAGATGTACATCATGGGCGCGGTGCTGAAGCATGGCAGTGCGGAGCAGAAGAAGCGCTACCTCCCCGGCATCGCCTCCGGCGCGCTGCGGCTGCAGGCCTTCGGCGTCACCGAGCCGACCAGCGGCACCGACACCACCGCGCTGCGCACCGTGGCGAAGCGCGACGGCGACCGCTACATCGTCAACGGCCAGAAGATCTGGACCAGCCGGGCCGAGCATTCCGACCTGATGCTGCTGCTGGCCCGCACCACGCCGCGCGGCGAGGTCACCAAGAAGACCGACGGGCTGTCCACCTTCATCGTCGACATGAAGGCGGCCCTCGGCAACGGCCTGACCATCCGGCCGATCCGCACCATGATGAACCACAACACCACCGAGGTCTTCTTCGACAACATGGTGGTGCCGGCGGAGAACCTGGTCGGGCTGGAGGGCAAGGGCTTTCGCTACATCCTCGACGGGATGAATGCGGAGCGGCTGCTGATCTCGTCCGAGTCCATCGGCGACGCCAAGTGGTTCATCCAGAAGGCCGTGGACTACAGCAAGGAACGCGTGCTGTTCGGCCGGCCGATCGGGCAGAACCAGGGCGTCCAGTTCCCGATCGCCAAGGCCTATGCGCAGATGCGCGCGGCGGAAGCGGTGGTGAAGCTGGGACTGGCGAAGTTCGAGGCCGGCCTGCCCTGCGGCGAGGAAGCCAACATGGGCAAGATGCTGGCCGCAGACGCCGCCTGGGCCGCCGGCGAGGCCTGCATCCAGACCTTCGGCGGCTTCGGCTTCGCGGAAGAGTACGACATCGAGCGCAAATACCGCGAGGCGCGGCTGTACCAGGTGGCGCCGATCAGCACCAACCTGATCCTCTCCTATATCGGCGAGCACGTGTTGGGGATGCCGCGGAGCTACTGAGCCTCGTGTCCCGCCGGCGCCTCCACCGGCGCCGGTACCCGGGCGACAGCAGGACATCTTCTGCGGCCATGCCGGCCTCGTGCGCATGCCCGGGCGGGCACCGCGCAACGGGCCGCCATGATCCGAAGCCCCGGTTGCCCGGCCTGACGGAGACGACCCTTCGCTACCGCAGCAGCACGAGGCTGACCGCCAGGACGGCCATGCCGCCGAGCATGCCGTAGGTCGCCTCGTGCCCGCTGGCATAGCGCTTGGCCGCGGGCAGCAGCTCGTCCAGCGAGAGGAAGACCATGATGCCGGCGATGGCGCCGAAGAGCAGCCCGATCACGGTCGGGGTCAGGATCGGCGCCAGGACGAGGTAGCCGAGCACCGCGCCCACCGGCTCCGCCAGCCCTGCGACGACGGTGGCCATCGTCGCCTTCCAGCGGCTGCCCGTGGCGTAGAAGACCGGCACGGCGATGGAAATCCCTTCCGGGATGTTGTGCAGCGCGATGGCGAAGGCCAGCGTGCTGCCCAGGACCGGGTCGTCCAAGGTGGCGAAGAAGGTCGCCATCCCCTCCGGCAGGTTGTGTGCGGTGATCGCGGCGGCGGCGAGCAGCCCGACCCGGCGGAGCTCGGTCTTCTCCGCCGCCGCGGCGGCCGCGACATCCGCATGCGGGTTCGGCACCAGCCGGTCCAGCCCGATCACCGCCAGCACGCCGGCGAAGAAGGCGAGCGTGGCCAGGCCATGGCCCCAGCGCAGGCCATGCTCCATGACCAGGGCACCGGCCGACTTGCCGAGGATCTCGACGAGCGAGACATAGACCATGGCGCCGCCGGCGAAGGCGAGCGCGATCGCCAGCAGGCGCGGATCGGCGCGGTCCGCCCGCAGCACGGCGAGGCTGCCGAGGATGGTGGAGAGCCCCGCGAGCACGGTCACGCCGAGCGCGAGCAGGGCGGCTTCGGTGAACAGGCCGGACATGGCGGGTCGGGGTTCCTCCGGCGGCGATCGGCAGCGCCCGGCGCCGCCGGGCATCCTTAGGGACGGGAGCGCCAGGAAGGCTGGCACCGGGCCGAAGTCAAGCCCGGTGCGGACGGATCCGGCCGGTCCCGAGCCGCCTCGACGCGCGGCGAAGGCTCGGCCAGAGTGCGCCCCATGACCGGATCGAAGCCCCTCCAGGGCCTGCTCGTCGTCTCGATGGAACAGGCCGTCGCCGCGCCCTATTGCGCCTCCCGCCTCGCCGATGCCGGGGCGCGGGTCATCAAGATCGAACGCGCCGAGGGCGACTTCGCCCGCGCCTACGATGCGGTGGCCAAGGGGCAATCCAGCTACTTCGTCTGGCTGAACCGCGGCAAGGAGAGCCTCTGCCTCGACATCAAGGCGCCGGAGGACAAGGCGCTGCTCGAACGACTGCTGGAGAAGGCCGATGTCTTCATCCAGAACCTCGCCCCCGGCGCCATGGCGCGGGCCGGCTTCGGTAGCGCCAAGCTGCGGGAGAAACACCCGCGGCTGATCACCCTCGACATCTCCGGCTATGGCGAGGAGGGCGAATATGCCTCGATGAAGGCCTACGACCTGCTGGTGCAGGCGGAGACCGGCCTCGCCCATGTCACCGGCCGCGCGGAGGGCCCGGGCCGGGTCGGCGTCTCGGCCTGCGACATCGCCTGCGGCATGAACAGCTACACCGCGGTGCTGGAAGCGCTGATCGAGCGCGGCATCACCGGCCGGGGCAAGGGCATCGCCGTCAGCCTGTTCGACGGCATGGCGGACTGGATGTCGGTGCCGCTGCTGCAATACGAGGGTACGGGCAAGAACCCGCCGCGCATCGGCCTGGCGCATCCCTCCATCTGCCCTTACGGCGCCTTCGAGACCAAGGACGGCCAGTCGGTCCTCATTGCCATCCAGAACGAGCGGGAATGGGCCAGCTTCTGCGCCCATTTCATGGAGGAGGCCGGGCTGCCGCAGCGCGAGGGCTTCCGCAGCAACAACGAGCGCGTCGCCAACCGCCCCATGGTGGATGCCCATATCGCCGCGGTCTTCGCCGGGCTGACCCGGGCGGAGTGCGCCGCCAAGCTCCGCCGGGCCAATACCGCCTATGGATTCGTCAACGACTGCGAGGGGCTGCGCACCCATCCGGCGCTGCGCCGGGTGGTGGTGGAGACGCCGAACGGGCCGGTGGCGATCGGCGCGCCGCCGGCGGTGCTGTCGGACGGGCCAAGGGTGTTGGGGCCGGTGCCGAGCATCGGGCAGCATTCGGCGGCGATCCGGGCGGAATTCGGCGGGTAGGAAGGGCTGGGAAGCGAAACGTATCCCCTCCCTTCCCTTTTGTGGGTCTGGCACCCGCCGCGCGGCGAATGCCAACCCACAAAAATAGAGGCGGGTCCAGGGAGGATACCTCCTCCCTGGCCTTTTCTTACCTTCTCGCGGCGAGCGGCGGCGCCTCCGCCACTTCCAACAGCCCACGGCGCCCTGCGGCGCTCGGGCGCAGGACCGGTGTCCCCATCATCAGCAGCGGCTGGCCCGCCCCGCGACGCGGGCTGCCCTGGGTCGCCATGGCGACGATCTGGAAGCCGTTGGTACCGATCGGTTTGGACGACACCACCTTGCCATCGGCCCAGGCGGCGATCATCGCCTCGCGCCGCTGCTCCTCGGCCAGCCGCACCGCCATCGCCGGCCAGGCGGCCATGACCTGCTGGCGATAGGGCTCGCCGCGCTCGGGCGTCGCCGAATGATAGTTCGCCGCGGCTTTCTCCCAGCTGCCGGCCTGGGCCTGCAACCGCCTGAGGAAGCCCCCGGCATAGCGGGCATTGGCCAGCGGGTCGAAGGCGGCGGCCAAGTCAGGGAAGGCGTCCGGGTGGTACTTCAGGTTCACCTGCAGGCAGCCGACATCGATCACCGTCACGCCGCGGGCCCGCAGCGCCTCGACCGCGGCGATCGCCTCGGCCTTTGTTGCGAAGTAGCGGCCCTGCCCCTCGGCATTGATGGTCCAGGGCCAGGCGGCGACGTTGCGGCCGCTGGCATCGGGGCGGCCGGATTCGACCTTGCCGATCGCGTGCAGCAGGCCGGTGGGCACCTTGTGCTCGCGTTCGGCCGCCTGGATCGCCGGGCGGCAGAGCTGGCCGGGGTCCGGCGGCGCCGGGGCCGGCCGCTCCGCCCGCGCCGCCGGGACGGCACAGGCCATGGCCAGACACGCCACGGCTGGGGCGAGGAAGGCGGCACGAAGCATGCGGTGGTCTCCAGAAGGACGGCGCGAGCCGCACCCGCTAATCACGTCGAGGATGGAAGGGTTGCCATCGGGAGCGGTCATCGATGCGGGAGGGCGATGAATTATGGTGCAGCGCAAAATTTCCCTTGTCAGACGCCGGGGCGGCACCTAACTTGTGCATCGCAGCAACACGGCGTTGCCGGGTTGCCTGCTTTCTTGGACGTTTCCTCCCTAAACTCGGCGGTGCCTCTGGCACCGCCTTTTTTTTGCACGCTTCGCGGCCAAGCGGTGTCACCGACCGGTGAGGTCAGTCACGTTCCCGTCGCATCCAGGCCGGTGTCGAAACTCCGCCAGGCTGCGTCCGCGCCAAGCCCGGCCCAGTCAGGCGAGGCTGGACCAGTCCGCCTGGGCGAGACCGGCGATCATTCGGGTCAGGTCGGCCTGCAGCGCCGGCATTCGCGGCAGCCGCTCGATCCGCGCCTCGTCCATATAGAGCGGCCGGGCAATCTCGACCTGCAGCGCATGCACCCCTTCGCGCGGCCGGCCGTAGTGCCGGGTGACATAGCCGCCGGCATAGGGGTCGTTGCGCCGCACCCGGTAGCCGAGGCCGGAGAGCAGTTCCTCCGCCAGCCGGGTCGCCCGTGGGGCGCAGGCGGTGCCATGCGCGTCGCCCAGGACGAAATCCGGCGCGTTGCCGACATGCGCCGGGTGGGTCGGCATGGAATGGCAGTCGATCAGCAGGCAGTAGCCGAATTCGTCGCGGGTCTCGGCGATCAGCGCGGCCAGCGCGGCATGGTAGGGCTGCCAGTAATGGCGGATGCGGTTCTCCGCCTCCTCGAAGCGAAGCTTGTTGCGGTAGACCGTCTCCCCGGTCGCCACCACGCGGGCGATGGTGCCGAGGCCCGCGCCGACCCGAGGGCTGGCGGTGTTCACCCAGGCCGGCAGCGGCCCGTCGAACATCCCGGGGTCGAGTTCCCAGGGTTCCCGGTTCACGTCGCAGAAGACCCGCGGGAAGGTCGCCGCCAGCAGGGGCGCGCCGAATTCCGGCGCGGCGGCGAAGAGCTCGTCGACGAAGCCGTCCTCCGACCGCCGCAAGGCGAGCGGGTCCAGCCGCGCCGCGGCGACGAAATCCGGCGGATAGGCCCGGCCCGAATGCGGCGAGGCGAAGACCAGCGGCGCCGTCCGCCGCGCCGGCCGCGTCAGCAGGTAGGGCGGCGGGGCGGGGGTGATTTCCAGGGGGAGGTCCATCGGCACGCCGGATAAAGCCACGGGCGGCGGCGTCTGTCATCAACCCGCATCATGCACATCGAGAAGGTGGTCGGTGGAGGCTTGCCGACCCCGCACCGCCGGGTTAGATACGCGGCCCCGGGCGATGGGCGCATAGCTCAGCGGTAGAGCACTACCTTGACACGGTAGGGGTCACAGGTTCAATCCCTGTTGCGCCCACCATTGCCCCGGGATTTCAAGCACTTCCACGGATCCGCGATCCGCTGCTGGCCAGCGGTCCGCGTGCCGTGGCTGGCATCCGCCTACCCGAAGGCAGTGTCGCGGGACAACCGGCCGCCCAACCATGGCGCGGGAGTTGCCCCCCGCGCCATCGCTCGTGTCAGGGCCGCTCGTTCGAGAAGACGACCGTGCCGCTGGCGGAGAACATCCCGCCGACCCCGTGACAGACCGAGACCTTCGCCCCCGGCACCTGCGCCGGCGCGGTGCCGCGCATCTGCCGCACGCTCTCCTGCAGGGCGAACATGCCGTACATGCCGGTATGGGTGTAGGACAGGCCGCCGCCCGTGGTGTTCAGCGGCAGCTTGCCGCCGGGACGGGTATTGCCCTCACGGATGAAGTCCTTCGCCTCGCCCGGCTTGACGAAGCCGAGGTCTTCGAGCCCGTACATTGGCAGGTGCGCGAAGGCGTCGTAGATCATCATGTGGTCCACGTCCTTGCGGTCGATGCCCGCGGCATCGATCGCCGTCGGCCCGGCCACCCGGAAGGCGCGGGAGGAGGTGAAGTCCTCCATCTGCGAGACCATGTTGCTCTCGACCGATTCGCCGGTGCCGAGGATGTAGACCGGCTTGGTCGGGAAGTCCTTGGCCCGCTCCGCCGTGGTCAGGATCAGCGCGCCGCCGCCATCGGTCACCAGGCAGCACTGCAGGATGCGGAAGGGGTAGGCGATCATCCTGCTGTTCAGCACGTCGTCGACCGTGATCGGGTCGCGGAACATGGCGCGCGGGTTCTTGCCGGCCCATTCGCGCTGCACCACCGCGACCGTCGCCAGGTCCTCGTGCGTCACGCCATACTTCTTCATGTAGCGCAGCACGGGGATGGGGAAGAGCGTCGGCGGGCCGAAGGGCCCGTAGGGCATCTCGAACTGGCCGTTCAGGCCTTCGGGCTCGGCCGGGCGGGGCGTCGCGTTGATGCGGGACTTGCCGCTCTCGCCATGGGTGATGAGGATGGTGTTGGCATAGCCGGCATGGATGGCCGCCGCGGCGTGGCGGACATGCAGCATGAAGGAACAGCCGCCGACGCCGGTGCCATCGACCCATTTCGGGGTGATGCCCAAGTAGTGCGCGATCTGCTGCGGCATCATCGGGCCGACGCAGGCGACGCCGTCGATGTCCTTCGGCTTGAGGCCGGTCTCCGCCATGGCATTCAGCGCCGCATCCGCATGCAGCATGATCTGCGACATGCCGGGGATGGCGCCGAGCTGCGTGGTTTCCGCCGCACCGACGATGGCGATCTCACCGCGACCGAGCATCACTTGGCTCCCTTTGCCGGACGGAACAGCGGCAGGGTGATCTCGTCGTCCATCGGGGTGAAGGCGACCTGCAGTTCCATGTCGAGCACCAGCGCCTCGGGCGTCTGCTCGCAGTCGACGATGTTGGTCATCATGCGCGGGCCTTCCTCAAGCTCGACCACCGCGATCGCGTAGGGCGGCGTGAAGCCCGGGACGGGGCGGTGGTGGATGACGTAGGAATGCAGCGTGGCGCGGCCCGAGGCCTCGAACACCTCCACGTTGCGCGTGCCGGTATAGGGGCTGAAGGGGCGCGGCGGGAAATACGCCTTGCCGGTATCGCCGCAGCGCTGCAGCAGCAGCTTCCCGTCCTTGGTGCCGTCCCAGAAATGCCGGGTCTCTGGCGTCGGTTTCGGCTTCGCCCTGCCGGGTGCAAGCATGCCCGTTTCCTCCTTGGTTTCGAAATGCTGGTAGCGCGGCCTGCCGGTCCCCGCCGGTCGCCGCGAGCAATGGCGACCGGCGGGGGCAGGACGCCGGAACCCTGCCATGCCCCGCCCGGCAGGGCGAGGGGGCCGCTACATCGCCGGGTACCAGCCGTCGTTGACCATGGCATAGCCCTCGCCACGGCGGACCAGATGCAGGAAGCCGGGAAAATGCATGTGCATGCCCGCCACCGCCTGGCCGTCGGTCGCCACCATGTCGAAGACCCGGCGGCGGGTCGCCGCGGCCTGCACGGGGTCGATGTCGAAGGCCATGGTCACTTCGGGCCGGGGGATCTGGATCTCCGGCACGTGGATGATGTCGCCCCAGATCAGCAGGCTGTCGCTGCCCGAGCTCACCATGTAGCCGCTATGCCCCGGCGTGTGGCCGGGGAAGGGCATCGCGGTGACGCCGGGGAAGACCTCGCCGCCGGTATGCGTGCGCGTCCGGGACTTGTAGGGCGCGACCTGGTCGCGACCGGCCTGGAAGTTGCGCTTGCGGCTCACCTCATCGGCCTTCGCCATCGCCGCGTCGTCGTGCCAGAAGGCCAGTTCCGCTTCGTGCATCACCAGCTCTGCATGCGGGAACAGCGGCCGACCTTCGGCATCCGCCAGCCCGTTCGAATGGTCGGGATGCATATGCGTCAGCAGCACGGTGTCGATCTCGTCCGGCGCGACGCCGAGCGCCGCCAGATTCTCGAACAGCTTGCCCCCCGTGGCCGCCATGGCGCCGCCGCAGCCGGTATCGACCAGTGCCGTCCGCCCGCCTGCGGTGATCAGGAAGGTGTTCACCGCGGTGCGGCGGGGGACCGGGCGGAAGCTGTCGCGCAGCAGTTGCACGGCCTCGGCTTCGGGGATGTTCTGGATGACCGCCATCGAGCCATTGAGGAAGCCGTCGCTGACCGTGCAGACGGTGATGTCGCCGATCCGCCGGTGATGCACCGCCGGCACCTGCCTCTCCGCGAATGCCATGGCCGTTTCCCCTCATGCCTGTTGGGGGAATCCTAGTCGCGGCGACCCCGGCTGCCTACCCGCGGCGCACCTGCATCCATCATCCCCGGCGCACCTGCATCCATCATCCCCGGCGCACCTGCGCCCATCATCCCCGGCGCACCTGCGCCAGGAACTCCCCGGCCCGGCCGCGCAGGGTGGCGGCATGTCCGGTGAGATCGTTCGCCGCATGCAGCAGCGAGGCCGAGGCCTCCCCGGTCTCCTGCGCCGCCTGCTGCACCTCGCCGATCCGGTGGGTCACCGCCGTCGTGCCCTCGGCCACCTGGGCGGCGCTGCGGGCGATCTCGCGGGTCGCGGTACCCTGCTGCTCCACCGCCGCGGCGATGGCGCTGGTCACCTCGGTCATCCGCTCGACCGTGCCGCCGATGCCGCGCAGCGCAATCACGGCTTCCGCGGTCGCGGCCTGGATGGCGTGGATCTGGGTGCCGATCTCCTCGGTCGCCCGGGCGGTCTGGCTGGCCAGGGTCTTCACTTCCGAGGCCACCACGGCAAAGCCCTTGCCCGCCTCCCCGGCCCGCGCCGCCTCGATCGTCGCGTTCAGCGCCAGCAGGTTGGTCTGCCCGGCAATGTCGCCGATCAGCCGCACCACGTCGCCGATCCGCTGCGCTGCCTCGGACAGGCCCTGCACCGTGCCGTCGGTCGCCCGCGCCGCCTCCGCCGCCTCGCGCGCCACCGCGGCGCCGTCGGCCACCTGCCGGGTGATCTCGGCAACGCTGGCGGCCAGTTCCTCGGCGCTGGTGGCCACCGCCTGCACATCGGCGCCGGCGCGGCCGCTGGCCTCCGCTACCACCGCGGCCTGCCGGCCGCCGGTCGCGGCGGAGCCGGACAGCGCCTGCGCCGCGCCATGCACCTGGCCGGCGGCGGCGGCCACCGCCTCCACCACCCCGCCGATCTCGGCCTCGAAGCTGTCGGCCAGCCGGGCCTGCGCCGTTGCCAGCGACCAGGTCAGCATGGTGTTCACGTAGCGTCCGGCGGGGTCGCGGATGGCGCAGGCGTGCAGGTCGAGCACCTCCTCCCCCACCCGGATGCGGCTGCGGTGCGGCAGCCGGTCCGGGTCGGCCAGCAGGGCGCGCCGGTCCTCCGGATTGCCGGGCAGCAGGTCGATGCTCTGGCCGACCAGCGCCGCCGCCGACACTGGCAACAGGGGCTCGATGCGGCGCAGCAGGTCCATGCCACAGGGGTTGCAGGAGGTGATGCGGAAATCGTCGTTCGGGTCGGCGGTCATGATGCCGGCCGCCATCTGTTCGAGCATTTGTTGCTGGCCGAAGGCGCGCTGGACGGTGCCGCGCAGTGCCTCCAGCGCCCCGGCGATGGCGCCGATCTCGTCCCGCCGGTCCTGGTCCGGCACCGGCACCGCGGCATCGCCGCCGGCGATGGTGCGGATCGCCTGCGCCAGGCGTCGCAGCGGCGTGCCGATCACCCGCGTCGCCGCCCAGCCGGAGGCGATCAGGATCAGCGCCACCGCCAGGCCGATCCAGGTCGTCGCCGCCGCGCCCCGGTCGGTGGCCGCCGCACTCGCCGCGATCCGCGCCGCGGCCAGGTCGCCGAGCCGCGCATTGGCCTCGCCCAGCCCCGCCTCAAGCCGCTCGCGCGCCGGGGTGCTGTGGTCCGCCCGCGCCCGCTGTGCCGCCTCGGCCAGCCGAACCATCTCCAGCGCCGCCTGGGCGCTGGCCTCGGCGATGCCGGTGATGCGCCGGAGATCGGCCGCGCCCGAGCCATCGGCGCCGACGCCGGCCAGGGCGCGGGCATGCACCCGCAGCTGCGCCGCCGCCCGGCGGACCCGGCGCGCCTGGCCCTCGTCGCCCGCGGCCAGATAGCGCTGGCTGCCCAGGCGGACGTCGCCCACCGCCTGGTGGAAGGTCATCAGGCGCTGCCGCGCCTCCTCCCGCAGCGCCTCGGGCACGTCGATCTCGACCATGCTGGAGACCGCCTCGAAGGCCTGGTCGTATTCGCCGACGCGGGGGAAGAAGCCGGTATCGCGCTGGAGGATCAGGTCCCGCCGGAACCGGGCCTGGTCGCCGATCGAGGCGGCGTATTCGGCCAGTTCGCGGCGGGCGAGGCCCAGCCTTTCGGTCACCGCCGGCTCGGCCGCGGCCGCGGCGGCCACCTCGAGCCGCTCCCGCGCCAGGCCGATCTCCCGGTCCATCGCGGCGGCCAGGCGGTCCACCGCATCGGCCGCCTGGGCAAGCTGCACGTCGCGCAGCGCCATCGCCGCGCGGGCGACATGCAGCGCGCCCTGCTGCGCCGCCGCCCGGGCCTGCACGGTCTCCCGCTCGGCCGCCTGCTGGTCGCCCGCCGCGGCCAGTTCCCGCTGCACCAGCAGCACCAGACCGCCGAGCAGCAGGATGGCCAGGATGGCGCTGGCGGCGAGCTTCCGGCCGACCGACAGGTTGCGGAACAGGCGCATGGCGGGTCCTCCTGCCCGGCAGGCTGCGTCCGCCCGGGTTAAGCCGGCGCAAACGCCGCCGGCTTTTCCATCCCCCATGGACAGGCCCCGGCCGCCGCGCCACCGTCCGCGCCGAGACAAGTGGGGAACCGGGACGATGCTGTTCGACTTCGAGACGATGTCCGCGCAGGACTGCTACAAGCTGGTGGTCTCCTCCGTCGTGCCGCGGCCGATCGCCTGGGTGGTGACCCAGGACGCCGCCGGCGCGGTGAACGCGGCACCCTATTCCTTCTTCAACGCCTTCTCCGACGACCCGGTGGTGGTCGGCTTCGGCGCCGGGCCGCGTGGCCCCGGCGTGCTGAAGGACACCGCCGACAACATCCGCCAGACCGGCGAGTTCGTGGTCAACCTGGTGCCCGAAAGCGCCATCCACGGCATGAATGCCACCGCCATCGACTTCCCCGCGGGGGTGGACGAACTGGCCGAGGCCGGGCTGCACAAGCTGCCGTCGTCGAAGATCAAGCCGCCGCGGATCGCCGAGAGCCCGGTCGCGCTCGAATGCGTCACCTTCCAGCTCATCCCGGCCGGGCGGCACACCATCGTGCTCGGCCGGGTGGTGGCGATGCACATCAACGACGACTGCATCCTGGATGCGGCGAAGTTCTACGTCGACACGCCCAGGCTCGGCTTGGTCGGGCGCATGCATGGCCGCGGCTGGTACACCCGCACCGAGGACCGCATCGAGGTGCCGCGGCTGACGGTCGAGGAGTGGGAAGCCAGGAAGAAGGCAGCGGAATAGTCGTTCCGGCTTCCGGTGACAGGGAGGCCATGATAGGGGGCATTTGAGAACCGCTCGCAAATGACCTCGATCCCCGCCTCCCCTGCCCTCGCCCCCGCCACGGCGCCGCCCCGGCCGCGCCGCCGGCGCGCCGGCTGGAGCCTGCTCGCCCTGCCGCTGGCCGGGCTGGTGGCGGCACCGCTGCTGGCGGTGCTGGTCTCGGCCGCGGTGCCGGCGGGGGCGGTCTGGCGCCATATCGCCAGCACCACCCTGCCGGAGATGCTGGCCAATTCGGCGCTGCTGTTCCTGCTGGTCGGGCTGATGACGGCGACCGCCGGGGCGGTGTCCGCCTGGCTGGTCACCGCCTGCCGCTTTCCCGGCCGCGACGTGCTGGAAGTGGCGCTGCTGCTGCCGATGGCGATGCCGGCCTATGTCTGCGGCTATGCCTATACCTGGCTGCTGGACGTCGCCGGGCCGGCGCAGACCACGCTGCGCCAGGTCACCGGCCTGCGCTGGGGGCAGTACTGGTTCCCGGAGATCCGCAGCCTGCCGGGCGCCGCGCTGATGCTGGCGATGGTGCTCTATCCCTATGTGTACCTGCTCTGCCGCAACGCCTTCCAGCAGCAGAGCGTCTGCCTGCTGGAGGCGTCCCGCACCCTCGGCCATTCGCTGGGGTCGTGCTTCGTCCGGCTGGCTTTGCCGATGGCGCGGCCGTCGATCGTCGCCGGGGTGGCGCTGGCGCTCATGGAGACCCTGGCGGATTTCGGCACGGTCCAGCATTTCGCCGTCCGCACCTTCACCACCGGCATCTACGAGGCCTGGTTCGGGCTCGGCGACCGCGGCGCCGCCAGCCAGCTGGCCGCCTGCCTGATGGGGCTGGTGGCGGTGCTGCTGGCGCTGGAACACGCCTCGCGCGGCGGCAGGCGCTTCCACCCGACCACCAACCGCCACCCGGTGCTGCGGCCGGTGGCGCTGCACGGCTGGAAGGCGCTGGCGGCCTTCACCCTGTGTGCCCTTCCGGTGGCACTCGGCTTCCTGCTGCCGGCAGGCACCCTGCTGGCGCTGATGCTGCAGGTCGGCGACCCGCTGGAGCCGGCCCGCTTCCTGCCCTTCGCCCGCAACAGCGTGGTGCTGGCGACCCTCGCCGCCGCCGCCGCGGTTCTGCTGGCGGCCTTCCTCGCCTGGGCGGCACGGCTGCACCCGCAGCCGGCGCAGCGGCTGGCGGTGCGGGTGGCAGGCCTCGGCTATGCCATTCCCGGCTCGGTCATCGCGGTGGGCACGCTGGTGCCGCTCGGCCTGTTCGACAACGCGCTGGATGGCTGGATGCGGGCGAAATTCGGCATCTCGACCGGGCTGCTGCTGTCGGGCGGGGTGCTGGCGCTGGTCTTCGCCTATCTCGTGCGGTTCCTGGCGGTGGCGCTGTCCGCGGTCGAATCGGGCCTGGGACGGGTGAAGCCCTCGCTGCGGCAGGCGGCGCGGGTGCTCGGCGCCTCACCCGCCGGATCTGTCTGGCGGGTGGAATTGCCGCTGGCGCGCGGTAGCCTGTTCACCGCCTTCCTTCTGGTCTTCGTCGACACGATGAAGGAGCTGCCGGCGACGCTGATCGTGCGGCCCTTCGATTTCGATACGCTGGCGGTCAGGGTCCATGGGCTGGCGGCGGATGAAAGGCTGGCGGAAGCCAGCACCGCCGCCCTGCTGATCGTCGTAAGTGGCCTTTTGCCTGTCCTGGCACTGACCCGGGCGATGCGTCGAGGCTGAGGATGGCGCATATTAGTTCACGGGGAATATATTACTCCTTTCACAGTATTGTGGGCTCCAGGCTGCATACCTCGCAACATCTCGATCGATGCGGCATTACACATGCCCCAGGCAGGTATTTTCGCACCGTGCCCATCCTGTCCCATCGAATGGCCGTCCCCTGATGCCCAGCCTCGCCGCGCTCTTCGACACGGAGGCTCTGGCGCCGCATGGCGTGTGCCTGCTCTGGCGGCCCGAATTGCTGTGGCTGCACGTGGCCTCCGACGCAGTCACCGGCCTGGCCTACTGGTCGATCCCGGTGGTGCTGCTGGTGATCGCCATGCGCCGGCGCGACCTGGTCTTCCCCTGGGCGTTCGAACTCTTCGCGCTGTTCATCCTGGCCTGCGGGGCAACGCATTTCATGTCGATCTGGACCCTGTGGAACCCCGATTACGGGTTGCAGGGCGCGGTCAAGGGAGTCACCGCCGTTGTCTCGCTGGTCACCGCCATCGCGCTCTGGCCGCTGCTGCCGCGCGTGCTGGCACTGCCTTCCCCCGCCGACATGGCCGACGCCAATGCCCGGCTGACCCGGGAAGTGGCCGAACGGCGCGAGGCCGAGCAGCGCGCCCGCAGCAGCGAGGCGCGGCTGGCCGGCTTCTTCACGCACCAGGCCGATGCGCTCTTCGTGGTCGGCGCCGGGCCGGCGGGCTTCGCCTTCGAGACGGTAAACCCGGCCTTCTGCCGCATGTTCGCCATCGACCACGAGCGAATTCTGGGCGCCGGGCCGGACCGGCTGCTGGCGCCGGAGGCGGCCGCGGACCTCGAACGCGAATTCACCGCCTGCCTGGCGACCGGCCAGCCACGCAACTGGGAAAGCACCACCGCGGGGCCGGAGGGGATGCGCCACTGGCACACCGTGCTGGTTCCGCTGCCCGCCGATCCGGACGGCATGGTGCGGCTGCTCGGCAGCCTGCGCGACGTGACCGAGTTGCGCCGGCTGCAGCTCGACCTGGTGGAGACCGCGCGGCGGGCGACGATCGGCGCCATGTGCGCCGGGGTGGCGCATGAGATGAGCCAGCCGGTCAACATCATCGGCCTCTGGGCCGACCGCGCCCGGGGAACGCTGGATGCCGGCATGGTCGGGCCGCGTCGGGCGCTGGAGGTGGTGCTGGACCAGACCCGCCGGCTTGGCGCGCTGCTGGAGCGGATGCGCGACCTGGCGCGCGACCCGACCCCCGGCGCCGAGTCCTTCGATGCAACCGCCGCCGTGGACGCCGCGGTCGAAGTGGCCCGCCGCGCCTGGACGCTGGACCGGATCGAGGTGACGCTCGACCCGCATGCCGAGGCGCCGGTGCGCGGCCGCCCGGCGCAGCTCGAACAGGCAGTGCTGCATCTGCTGGAGAATGCCCGTGACGCCGTGCTGCAGCGGCGGCAGCGGGAGCCGGCGGCGCCGGCCCGCATCGCGGTGTCGGTCGCCGCCGGCAGCCAGCCGGGCAGCGTGACCATCGCGGTGCGCGACACCGGCGGCGGCGTGCCGGCGGCCATTGCCGGGCGGATGCTGGAGCCCTTCGTCACCTCGAAGGATCCCGGCCAGGGTACCGGGCTGGGCCTGCCGCTCGCGGTCGGCATCGCCCGCGGCATGGGCGGCCGGCTGGCCTGGGCCAATACCGCCGATGATGGGCCGGAGGCGGGCGCGGTGTTCCGGCTGATCCTGCCCCTGGCGGCAGGCGAAGCGGCATGACCGAGACCCTGCGGGTGCTGATGGCCGAGGACGAGGGGCTGGCCGCCGAGGTGCTGGCCGAGGCGCTGGCCGAGGCCGGCTTCTCCGTGCTGACCGCGGCGGACGGGCTGGCGGCGCTGGAACTGGCGGCCGGCGGTGCCCCATTCGACCTGCTGCTGACCGATCTGCGGATGCCGCGGATGGATGGGCGGGAGTTGATCGCCCGGCTGCGGGCCGACCGGCCGGACCTGCCGGTGGTGGTGATGACCGGCTTCCCGCCGCCGGACGGGGCCGGCGCGCTGCATGCCGGCCAGGCGCCGCTGCGGCTGCTGACCAAGCCGATCAGCATCGGCCCGCTGGTGGCGGCGCTGCGGGCGGTGGCGGGGCTGACATAAAGCCGGAAGCCTGGGGCTAGGCAAGTATCCCGCCCCCAGGCTCATCCATCCTGTGCCTGCAGGACACTGGTACCGCCACGCGGCGAATAACGACCCACAAAATACAGGCGGGGTCCGGGGAGGATACTTCCTCCCCCGGCCCTCAGTCCTTTTCGCCCTCGGCCTGTTCCGGCGCCGAGGCGCTGTTGAGCAGGATGTAGTTCTGGATGCCGATCAGCTTGATCAGGTCGAACTGCCGTTCGAGGAAGTCGACATGCTCCTCCTCGTTATCCAGGATCCGGCGGAACAGGTCGCGTGAGACGTAGTCGCGCACGGATTCCATGTAGGCGATGCCCTCCCGCAGGTCGGCCATCGCCTTGATCTCGACCTTCAGGTCGCATTGCAGGACCTCCTCGACCGTCTGGCCGACCAGCACCTGGTCCAGCCGCTGCAGGTTCGGCAGCCCGCCGAGGAAGAGGATGCGCTCGATCAGCCAGTCGGCGTGGTGCATCTCCTCGATCGACTCGGCGTATTCGTGCTTGCCGAGCTTGGTGACGCCCCAATGCCGCAGGATGCGGGCGTGCAGGAAATACTGGTTGATCGCGGTCAGCTCGTTGGTGAGCTGGGTGTTCAGGTATTCGACGACCTTGGGATCGGACTGCATCTCGGGGCTCCCGGCAAACGAGGCTCAAGGCGGTGGGGCGGCGGACCTTGCCGCCACCCGTGCCTCGGGCTCACGGGAGACCAGCGGGATTCGCGGCGACGGGTTCCTGCGCCTCGCGGATCATGCCGAGGATCATCCGGGTGCAGGTGCCGCATTGCGCCTTGCAGTCGCAGGCGGCGTAGACGTCGCGCGGGCGGCGGGCGCCCTGCGCCACCGCATCGTTCAACTGGCGATCGGTGAGGGCATTGCAGAGGCAGACGATCACGCGCGCGGTCCCCTTCAGCGCCAGCCGGCGCGCTGCAGCAGCTGCAGCGCGGGGGCGGCATTGGCATTGGTCGTCTCGGCGTCGACCGGCTCGGCGCGGAAGCGGCCCATGGCTTCCAGCGCCGGATGCAGCGGCGCATCCGGCACCGCCGGGTATTCCATGTTGCCCAGGGCGATCATGGCCTGCGCCTGGTCACTGGTGAGAAAATCCAGGAAGCGGGCGGCATTGGCCGCGTTCGGCGCGGTGCGGACCAGGCCGGCGCCGGAGATGTTCACATGCGTGCCGCGGTCGCCGGCGCCCTGGTTGGGGAAAACCACCCCGATCCGCTTGAACAGCGCCTGGTCGTCAGGCTTCTGCGACGCGCCGAAGGCCGCCAGGTAGTAGGTATTGGCCAGCGCCAGCCTGCACTGCCCGGCCGGGATGGCGCGGAACTGGTCACGGTCGCCGCCCTGCGGCGGGCGGGCCAGGTTGCCGGCGACACCCTTGGCCCAGGCCTCGGTCTTCTCCGGCCCGTCGGCGGCCAGGATCGAGGCGGCGAGGCTGACATTGTAGGGGTGGTTGGAGGAGCGGACACAGAGACCGGCGCCGGCCGGGCCGGCCAGGTCCTCGTAGCGGGCGAGGCCGGCGGGCGCGCCCTTCTCCTTGTCGTACATGATGACGCGGGCGCGCTGGGCGATGGCGAACCAGAGCCCGTCCTTCGACCGCAACGCCGCCGGGATGCGCGTCTCCACGGCGGCGGACTTGAACGGCTGCAGGATGCCGGCGCCGGCGGCGCGGGCGAGGCGCGCGGCATCGACGGTGATGAAGACATCGGCCGGGCTGTTGGCGCCCTCGGAGCGGATGCGCTCGATCAGCTGGTCGGCATCGCCCTCGATCAGCCGGAGCCGGATGCCGGTTTCCTTGGTGAAGGCCTCATAGAGCGCGCGGTCGCTGTCGTAGTGCCGGGAGGAATAAAGGTTGACCTCCTGGGCTCCGGCGGCGGCGGGAAGCAGGCCGATCGCGGCGAGCAGGCCGAGGAGACGGCGCTTCGGACGGGCGGTCATGGGAACACTCCGGGTCGGTCGCGGTCCTTGATAGCGATAATGAGAACCATTCGCAAGTGCTTCCGGCAGCATCGCGCCGGAAAGCCTGCCCGTAGCCCAGGCCACCGCGCCTTGCGTTGGCGCAAAGGCGAGGCGGTCGCGCGTCCGGGCGCAGGCGCCCGGACGCGCGCGGGCTCAGCCCTTGGGCTGCAGCCCGCGCAGGAATTTCGCCCGGGTCGAAGCGCCGGTCATCAGGAAGGACTGGTCATTGCCCGAGAGCAGGAAACGGGCGCCGAGGCCGATATAGGTCGAGGCATGCTCCTCGTCGTAGACGCCGCCCATGCCGAGCGTCTTGCCATGCGCCTTGCAGGCCCTGGCCACCGCCTCGTAGGCCGCCTTCACCCGAGGATGGCCGATCTGGCCGCTGATGCCCATGGAAGCCGTGAGGTCGCTGGTGCCGATCATCAGCGCGTCGATCCCCGGCACGGCGGCGATGCTGTCGGCCGCCTCCACCGCTTCCGGCGTCTCGATCATGACGCAGACCAGGATCGCCTCGTTCAGCTCGGCCTGCGCCTCGGCGTTGGACGGCGGCAGCATGTTGTAGGCGAAGGGCGGGCCGCCCCAGCTGCGGGTGCCGACCGGCGGGA
This sequence comes from Dankookia sp. GCM10030260, assembly GCF_042666655.1. Taxonomy (NCBI): domain Bacteria; kingdom Pseudomonadati; phylum Pseudomonadota; class Alphaproteobacteria; order Acetobacterales; family Roseomonadaceae; genus Dankookia; species Dankookia sp. GCM10030260. The sequence goes on along the minus strand of NZ_JBHTDE010000001.1, from coordinate 1,022,820 downwards.
AGCGGTAGGCCGCGGCGACGGCCCGCGCCTCCTCCGCGGTGTCGACATGCGGCACCACCACGCCCATGGCGCCGTTGTCGAGCGCCCGGGTGCCCTCGAACAGCGCGTCCTTGCAGCAGCGCACCACCGGCGTGACGCCCTGGTTCAGCGCGGCGATGGCGATCTGCGTCGCCTCGTGCACCGACATCGCGCCATGTTCCATGTCGATGAACAGCCAGTCGAAGCCGGCGGCGGCGGCGATCATGCCGGTGCCGCTGGTGCGCAGGTGGTGCACGCCGAAGCCGAGCGCGAGCTCGTCCTTCGCCAGGCGCTGCTTCAGGCGGTTGGGCGGGAGCGGCATGGGTGGTTCCCTTTCTTGGACGAGGCGCAGGGCACCATGCGCATCCGGCGGGGTCAATCGACCCGCCGGATGCCGCCGCGGCAGGCTGCCGCCGGCCGCGGCGATCCACGCCCGTCCGCGAGCGGCGCTACAGCCGGTCCACCGCCGGCTGCTGCGGCCCGAACCAGCTCTTCGCCAGCATCGCCCGCGCCGCCTCGGCGCCCGCCGCGTCGCCGCGCAGCTCGGCCGCGCGCAGCAGCCCGGCCGCCGCCCAGGCATTGTTCGGCACGCGCTTCAGTGCCTGGCGGAAGGCCTCCTCGGCCTCGACCGGCTTGCCCTGCGCCAGCAGCGCCGCACCCAGCGACTGGTGCACCGGGTAGTACCAGAAGGGCGGCTCCATGTAGGGCAGCGTGTCCTGGATCGCCGCGGCCTCGGCGAACAGCGTCGCCGCGGTGCCATGGTCGCCGGCCGCCTGGGCGATGCGGGCATTGACCACGCGCATGGCGATGCCGAGCACCTCGGGCGCCGGGACGCCCTGCGCCGGCAGCTCCTGGATCGACGGTACCTTGGCCAGCACGCCGATCGCGGCGGCCTCCCCGCGCGCCTCGCCGGCGCGGCCGGACTGCGCCAGGGCGACGCCACGGGCATAGTGCCAATGCGCGCGGATGAAGGGGAACTCCTCGGCCGGCGCTGGCAGCGCCAGGATCGTCTCCGGCGTGGAGAAGCGCGCATGCGCGACGAAGGGCGCCGAGACCACCGGCTGGGTCAGGCCGGGGAAGGCGCGCTTGGCGTCGTCCGAGACGATCGAGGCCAGCCGCGTCGCCGCCGCCACCGCGCGCGGCCCGTCGCCGCCCATCAGCGACGACACCATGACGAAGTGGACGTTGTGCGCGAAGTAACCCTGGGCATAGAGCGCGCTGGCCCCGCCGCGGGCGATCAGTGCCTCGTCCGCCGCCACGGCGCGGAGGTTGGCGTCGAGGCTGTCGCGCCACATCCCCAGCCGGTACCAGATATGCGCGGGCATGTGCACGACATGCCCGGCGCTCGGCATCAGCGCCCCGAGGCGGGCCGCATGCGGCGCCGCGCGCTCCGGCCGGTCGGAGGCCTCGACGGTGTGGATATACAGGTGGATCGCCCCGGGGTGCAGCGGGTTGGGCGTGATCGCGGAAGGCCGCGCGCCGAGCACGCCTTCCAGCAGCACCAGGGTTTCCGCCGTCGCGCCCTTCGGCTTGCGGCCGGCATCCTCCCAATAGTCCCAGGGCGAGAGATTCATCAGCGCGTCGGCGGTCAGCATCGCCACCTCGGGGTCGGCCGGCCAGCGCGCCTGGACCTGCCGCATGGCATCGGCGAAGGCCTGGTCGAGCGGCTTGCGCTCCGCCGTCGGGTCGGCGGCATAGCGCCGCGACAGCGCGGCGATCAGCGCCGCGCGCTGCTCCCCGGCCTGCGGCGCCAGTTGCCGGGCACGCTCCAGCGCGGCGAAGGCGCGGCGGCCGGCATCCGCCTCCATGCCGAAATTGATATGCGGGCCGAGCACCCAGGCCTCGCCCCAGAGGCACATGGCGCAATCGGGGTCGGCGGCCTGGGCCATGCGGAAGGCGCGCGCCGCCTCGGCATGGTTGAAGCCCCAGGCATGGCGGTAGCCCTGGTCGAACCAGGCCTGCGCCTCGGCACTCGTGGTGCCGGCCGGCCAGGTCAGGCTGCCGAGGCCGGGGTCCAGCACCGGCGGCGCGTCGCTGGTCGGCGCCGCGGCGCCGCGCGGCAGGTCGGGGACATGGCCGCCGAGCTCGGTGCGGCGCGGCAGCGCGGCGCGGGCGCTCTCGGCCTGGGCGAGGGCGGGGTTGATGCGGAAATGGTCGTGCTGCGGCGGCTGCGCGGCGTGGCCGTCATGGGTGGCCTGGGCGCGCGCCGCGGCGGGCGTGGCGACGGCAAGGCTGGCGAGGAGCAGGGCACGGCAGGCGCTGGAATGCGGCTTCGGACGCATGATGTCCTCCCTGACGGCATGGGCCTGGCGGCGCGGGACCCCTGGCTGGGCGCCCCGCTATGCGCGGCCGCACAGTTTGCTTGCCGTTCCCGCGAGAGGCGACGTCGCATCGGGCCGCGCGGCCAGCCTAGCCGATCCGCCGCGGGTGCCGGCTCAAGGCTCGGTGATCAGCTTTCGGCCTCGGCCGGTGCGCCCTGCTCGACATAGGCCATCAGCATGTCCAGCCGGTCCGCCTCGCTCGCCGGCTTGTCGGTGCGGATGCGGGCGATGCGCGGGAAGCGCAGCGCGACGCCCGACTTGTGCCGGGTGGAGAGTTGCGCCGCATCGAAGATGACCTCCAGCACCAGCGCCTTCTCCACCTCCCGCACCGGGCCGAAGCGGCCGGTGGTGTGGTTGCGGATCCACTTGTCGAGCCAGCCCAGTTCCTCGTCCGTGTAGCCGGAATAGGCCTTGCCGATGGGGACCAGTTCCTCGCCCCCTGCCCCGTCCGGGCGCCACAGGCCGAAGGTGTAGTCGCTGTAGAAGCTGCTGCGCTTGCCGTGGCCGCGCTGGGCGTACATCAGCACCGCGTCGATCGACAGCGGGTCGCGCTTCCACTTCCACCACAGCCCCTTCTGCCGGCCGGCGACATAGGCGCTGTCGGCCCGCTTCAGCATCAGCCCCTCGATCGACGCCGCCCGCGCGCCGTCGCGCACCTCGGACAGCTGCGCGACCGAGGCGAAGGCGATCTGCGCCGAGAGGTCCATCCGCGCCGGCGCGATGCGCGCCACCCAATCCTCCAGCCGGGCACGGCGGGCGTCGAAGGGCAGCGGGCGCAGGTCCTCGCCGGCCTCGAACAGCAGGTCGTAGAGCCGGACGCCAACCGGATAGTCCGCCTGCATCTTCGCCGACACGGTCTTGCGGTTCAGCCGCTGCTGCAGGTCGGCGAAGGGCGCCACGGCCCCGTCGCGGATCACCAGCAGCTCGCCATCCAGCACGGCGTGGAAGTCCATCGCCGCGAGGATCTCGGGGAAGGCGCCCGACACATCCTCGCCGCCGCGCGACCACAGCCGCCGGCCGCCTGGCCCGGCGGTGAGCTGGACGCGGATGCCGTCCCATTTCCACTCGGCCCGCCAGGCCTTGGGGTCGAGATTGGCGACATCCGCATCCTCCAGCGGATGCGCCAGCATCAACGGCCGGAAGACCGGCGCCTCGCGCGGGTCGGGCTTCTCGTCGCGGCCCTCCAGCCAGCGGAAGAGCGGCAGGTAGGGGGGCGCGACGCCGTGCCAGACCTCCTCGATCTCCGCGACCGGCTGGGCGGACCACTCCGCCAGCGCGACGCGGGCAAGCCGGCCGGAGACGCCGACCCGCAGCCCGCCGGTGATCAGCTTTATCAAGGCCAGCCGGCCGGACGGGTCCAGCGTGTCCAGCCAGCCGCCGATCAGCGCCGGCAGCTCGGATTTCGGCGTCAGCTCCAGCGCCTCGACCACCTCGGACAGCGCCGGCGGCGGCGCGTTCACGCCTTCCCGCTGCGGCCAGATCAACGCCACCGTCTCGGCGAAGTCGCCGACATAGTCATGGCTCAGCGCCAGCAGCACCGGGTCGGTCCGTGCCGCCACCAGGTCGCGGATCAGCGCCGGCTTGGCGGCGGTGAAGACCAGCTCCTCGGTCAGCGCCGCCAGCCCCACCCCGCGGTCGGGGTCCGGCTGCGTCGCGAACCAGTCGCGCAGCAGGGCCAGCTTGGCGTTGCGGCCGGGGGTGAAGACCAGCCGCTCCAGCAGCGCGGCGAAGGCCGGGACGCTCATGCCACAGCCTCGGGCTGCGGCTCCGGCGCGGGGGCGTCGTCCTCCTCCTCGCCCAGCCCAACCAGATGCAGCGCCCGGCCGCGGATGCCGCGCAGCGCCATGGCATGCACCAGCGCGTCGTCGCGGCCATGCGTCACCCAGACCTCGGGCGCGCCCACCTCGTCGATGGTGCGGTTCAGGTCGTCCCAGTCGGCATGGTCGGAGACCACCAGCGGCAACTCCACGCCCCGCGTCTTGGCCCGCTGCCGCACCCGCATCCAGCCGCTGGCCACCGCCACCACCGGCTCGGCCAGCCGCCGTGCCCAGCGGTCCTGCACCGCGGAAGGCGGCGCCAGCACGATGGCGCCTGCCAGCGCCGCCTTGTTGGCCACCGTCGCCGGGGCCAGCGGGCCGAGCGGCACGCCCAGCGATTCATAGAGCGTGCAGAGCGTCGCCAGCGCCCCATGCAGATGGATCGGCCGGTCCCAGCCGGCCTCCCGCAGCAGCCGGATCAGCCGCTGGGACTTGCCCAGCGCGTAGCAGCCGACGACATGCGTGCGGTCCGGGAACAGCGCCAGGCTCTTCAGCAGCTTGGCGATCTCCTCCTCGGGCGGCGGATGGCGGAAAACCGGCAGGGCGAAGGTCGCCTCGGTGACGAAGACGTCGCAGGGCACCGGCTCGAAGGGCGTGCAGGTGGTATCGCGCTGCCGCTTGTAGTCGCCCGAGACCACGGCGCGGCTGCCGCGCCAGTCCAGCACCACCTGGGCCGAGCCCAGCACATGGCCGGCCGGCACCAGGCGGATGGCGACGCCGTTCTGCACCAATTCCTCCCCATACCGCATCGGCTGCTGCACCGTACCGGCCCCGGCCTCCCCCATCCGCGCCCGCATGATCGCCAGCGTCGCCGGGGTGGCCAGCACCGCGGCATGGCCGGGCCGCGCATGATCGGCATGGCCATGGGTGATGACCGCACGGTCGACCGGCCGCTGCGGGTCGATGAAGAACCCACCCGGTTCGCAGAACAATCCCTGCGGGGTGACGCGAAGCCAGGTTTCTGGATGCGGTGGCATGGATCAGGCGACATCCCCGGCCGGTTCATCGGGGTGCAACGCCGCTGCCCCCCTCATGGCGCCGTCCCAAATGTGACCCAGAGGTCGCAAGACAAGCACGTCCGGGGCATTCCACGGAACCTACCGCCATGTCATGCGTCAACCAGGATCGGGTACGCAACGGCACCGGCCAGGACACCCGGCGTAGGAGACGGTCCCGCATGGCGGCTGAGACTGGCGGGTCGGAGATGCTGGGGCAGGAGGCGCAGTTCCGGGCACTTGCCGATCATGCGCCGGTGATGATCTGGCGTGCCGACATCTCCATGGGCTGCGACTTCTTCAACCAGCCCTGGCTGGAATTCACCGGCCGCCGGCTGGACCAGGAACTCGGCCAGGGCTGGGTCGAGGGCGTCCACCCGGAGGACCGCGACCGCTGCCTGCGGACCTTTGCCGAGGCCTTCGCCGCACGGCAGGCGTTCTCCATGGACTACCGCCTGCGCCGGCATGACGGCGCCTGGCGCTGGCTGCTGGACCGCGGCCGGCCTTTCGAGGTGGCCGGCCGGTTCGCCGGCTTCATCGGCAGCTGCGTCGATTACACCGACACGCGCCAGGCGCTCGACGACCACCGCCACGCCCTGGAAGAGCGCGAGAACCTGCTGTCGGAGCTGCATCACCGGGTCAAGAACAACGCCCAGGCCACCACCTCCTTCCTCAGCCTGCAGGCCAGCCGGGCGAGCGACCCAGCCGTCGCCGCGGCGCTGCGCGGGGCGGCGATGCGGGTAATGCTGGCCACCCTGGTGCAGGACCGCATGTTCCGCGTGCCGCCCGATGCCGGGGTCGAGCTGGGGCCGGAGCTGGAGACCACCGCCCGCACGGCGCTCGACGTCGTCGGCCGGCTGGGGGTGCAGCTGGACCTCGATATCGACGCTGACTTGGCCCTGCCGGTGACGCAGGCGACCGCCCTGGCGCTGATCGTCAACGAGCTGGTGGTCAATGCCGCGCGCCACGCCTTCCCCGGCGGCGTGGCCGGGACGATCACGCTCAGCCTGCGCCGGGCCGGGCCGGGGCTCGGCGAATTGGTGGTGGCCGACGACGGCATCGGCCTGTCCGAGGCGCCGCGGCGCAACACGCCGCAGGGTTGCCTCGGGCTGCACCTGATCCCCCGGCTGGCGCGGCAGGCGCATGCGACGCTGAAGCTGGACGGCAGCCAGGGGGTCCGGGCGACCTTGCGCTTCGCCTGCCGCTGACCGCGCGGCGGCAAGCCGCTTCACGGCAGCGCCGCCGCCCGCCATAGTGGCCGGGCATGGGAACATTGCCGGAACTTTTTGCCGCCTGGTTTGCCGGGCGGGGCTGGACGCCGCGGCCGCACCAATTGGCGCTGCTGCGCGCCGCGGCGGCGGGAAGCTCCGCCCTGCTGGTGGCGCCGACCGGCGGCGGCAAGACGTTGGCGGGGTTCCTGCCCAGCCTGGTCGACCTCGCCGCCCGGCCGCGCCCCGGGCTGCACACCCTGTATGTCTCGCCGCTGAAGGCGCTCGCGGTCGACATCGCCCGCAACCTGATGGCCCCGGTGGATGAGCTCTCGCTGCCCATCCGCATCGAGACCCGCACCGGCGACACCCCGCAGAACCGCCGGACGCGGCAGCGGGAGGACCCGCCGCACATCCTGCTGACCACGCCGGAAAGCCTGCTGTTGCTGCTCGCCAACCCGGAGGCCACGGGCTTCTTCGCCGGGCTCGGCGCCGTGGTGGTGGACGAGATCCACGCGCTGGCCGGCACCAAACGCGGCGACCAGTTGGCGCTCGGGCTCGCCCGGCTCGCCAGCCTGGCGCCGGCGGCGCGCCGGGTCGGCCTGTCCGCCACCGTGGCCCATCCGGAGCCGCTGCGCGCCTTCCTCTCGCCCAGCGGCGACCCGGCCGATGTCCGGCTGGTGCAGGTGCGCGGCGGGGCGGCGCCCGAGCTGTCGATCCAGTTGCCGGAGGGGCACCTGCCCTGGGGTGGCCATATGGGCCTGGCCTCGGCGCCCGACATCTACCGCCGCATCGGCGAGGCCCGGGTCACCATCGTCTTCGTCAACACCCGGGCCCAGTCGGAGCTGGTCTTCCAGGCGCTGTGGCGGCTGAACGACGCGGTGCTGCCGATCGCGCTCCACCACGGCAGCCTGACCGTCGAGCAGCGCCGCAAGGTGGAGGCGGCGATGAGCGAGGGGAAGCTCCGCGCCGTGGTCGCCACCGCCTCGCTCGACCTCGGCATCGACTGGGGCGCGGTGGACCAAGTGATCCAGGTCGGGGCGCCCAAGGGCGTCGCGCGGCTGCTGCAGCGGGTCGGCCGCGCCAACCACCGCATGGACGAGCCTTCCCAGGCGGTGCTGGTGCCGGCCAACCGCTTCGAGGTCATCGAATGCACCGCGGCGATCGAGGCGGTGCGGCACGAGGACCTGGACGGCGACCTGCCGCGGCCGGGCGGGCTCGACGTGCTGGCGCAGCACCTGCTGGCCATGGCCTGCGCCGGCCCCTTCCACCCGGACGACCTGTTCGCCGAGGTGACCCGCGCCGCGCCCTATGCCGCGCTGCCTCGCCGGGACTTCGACGACACGCTGCGCTTCGTCGAGGACGGCGGCTACGCGCTGCGGGTCTATGAGCGCTTCCGCAAGCTGTTCCGCGACTCGGAGGGCATGGTCCATGTGCGGGACCAGCGGGTGGCCCGGCAGCTCAGGATGAACCTCGGCACCATCGTCGAGACGCCAATGATCAAGGTGCGCCTCCGCGGCGGCCCGGTCCTGGGCGAGGTGGAGGAATGGTTCGTCTCGACCCTGGAGCCCGGCGACAACTTCATGTTCGCCGGCCAGGCGCTGCGCTTCGAGGCGCTGGATGCGATGAGCGCCGTGGTGACCCGCGGCGGCGAGGGCGAGCTGCGGGTGCCGACCTATGCCGGCGCGCGCATGCCGCTTTCCACCTGGCTGGCGGCGCGCGTCCGGGAGATCCTGCACGACCCGAAGAAATGGCGGCTGCTGCCGGAGCCCGTCCGCGACTGGCTGCGGCTGCAGCAGAAGCGCTCCGCCCTGCCCGACCCCGAGGGCCTACTGGTGGAGACCTTCCCGCGCGGCAACCGCTGGTTCATGGTCGCCTATTGCTTCGAGGGCCGCTTGGCGCACCAGACGCTGGGGATGCTGGTGACCAAGCGGATGGAGCGCCTGGGCTACGCACCCATGGGCTACCTTGCGACCGACTACGTCATCGCTACCTGGTCGGCCTTCGAGCCGACCGACGTCGCGCCCCTGTTTGAGGAGGACATCCTCGGTGAGGACCTGGAGGAGTGGATGGCGGAGTCCTCGATGCTCCGCCGCACCTTCCGCAACATCGCCACCATCGCCGGGCTGATCGAGAAGAACCATCCCGGACAGGAAAAACGCCCCCGCCAGATGACCATGAATTCCGACTTGATCTACGACGTGCTGCGCAAGCACGAACCCGACCACGTGCTGCTGCGCGCCACCCGGCAGGAGGCCGCCGGCGGGCTGACCGACATTGCCCGCATCGGCATGGTGCTGGCCCGGGCGAAGGGGCGCATCCGCCACATGCGGCTCGCCCGCGTCTCCCCGCTCGCGGTTCCGGCGCTGATCGAGGAAGGCCGCGAATGGGTCGCCGGGGGCGCCGAGGATGCGCTGCTGGCGGAAGCCGCGGCGCTGGTCGACGAGGTGACGGATGGCGACGAGATCTTCGCCGGCCTGCTGGCCGACGTGACCGAAGGTGTGCGCGTCCGCGCCGGCGTGGTCGACACGCCGCGCCACCGCGACCGGCCACGCCGCAACCGCTACGTCCGCAGCGCCCCGAAGCGCGTGACCGGCGCATGAGGGCGCAGCAAGGCAAGGTCGGGGAGAAGGTATTCTCCCCGAACCCCTCATCTATTTTTCTGGGTTGGCGACTGCCGCGCGGCGAGTGTCAGACCCACGGAAAGGAAGGGAGAGGTTCGGGGAGGGAATACCTTTCCCTCCCCGACCTTCCTGCCGCCCCGGTCCAACACGCCGCTCGCCACGCCAGCCCTGCCCCGTCGGCCGGGGCGGCAGGCCGCGCATGACCCCCGCCCCGCTGCATGTGGCCGGCGAGCGGCTGATGCTCGACCCCGCCGGGCTGCTCGCCTGGCCGGCCCGCAGGACCCTGGTGGTCGGCGACCTGCACCTGGAAAAAGGCAGCCACTTCGCGCAAGCAGGGCGGATGGTGCCGCCCTACGACACGCGGGAGACCCTGCAGAAGCTGCAACTGGCGCTGCGCCGCTGGCGGCCGGCGCGGCTGGTGGCACTCGGCGACAGCTTCCACGACGCCGGCGGGTCCGGCCGCATGGCGGCGGAGGATGCGGCGCTGCTGCACCGGCTGCTGGCCGGCATCGAGATGGTCTGGGTGCTGGGCAACCACGACCCGGTCCCGCCCGCCGGCCTGCCCGGCGCGGCGGTCGAGGAATTGCAGGACGGCAGGCTGGTCTTCCGCCACGAGGCCCGGCGCGGCCCGGTCAAACCCGTAGAGATCTCCGGCCACTTCCACCCCAAGGCCACCATGCCGACGCGCTGCGGCGGGGTGACCCGGGCCTGCTTCATCGCCGATGCCTGGCGGGTCATGCTGCCGGCCTTCGGCGCCTATACCGGCGGGCTGGACGCCGGCGACCCGGCGATCGCCGGGTTGTTCCCGCGCGGGGCGCGGGTGTTCCTGCTCGGCAACGATCGCTGCTACAGCATGCCGGTCGCGCCCAGCCGGGCGCGGCGCCCGCCGGCGGGCAACGAGGCGGCGGGGACGGCCGCGGGCTGACCGGGCGAGGCCCCTCCCCCGGCATGACGTGGCGGGTCGCCTTTCCCGCCCGGCACCCTAGATAAGGGGCATGGACAGCCCTGCCTTGCTCTGGTTTCGCCAGGATCTTCGCCTCGCCGACAATCCCGCGCTGCATGCGGTGGCCGACCGGCCGCTGCTGCCGGTCTTCGTGCTGGACGATGCCGCGGCCGGCGCCTGGGCGCCGGGGGCGGCGTCCCGCTGGTGGCTGCACCGCTCGCTGGACGCGCTCGGCCGCGACCTCGCCGCGCGCGGCGCGCCGCTGCTGCTGCTGCGCGGCCGGGCGGAGATCGTCATCCCGGCCCTGGCCTCGGCGATCGGCGCGACCGAGGTCCTGGCCGGGCGGCTCTATCAGCCCTGGGCGCGGGAGCGCGACCGCCGCACCGGCGAGGCGCTGGAGGCCGCGGGCAGCCGGCTGCGCCTTGCCACCTCCTCGCTGCTGCGCGAGCCGGCGCGGGTGATGAGCGGCAGCGGCAAGCCCTATGCGGTCTATACGCCCTTCGCCAAAGCGGTGGCGGCGATGGGCGAGCCGGACCTGCCTTTGCCGGCGCCGGCGCGGCTGCGCCCGGTCGCCGCGCCGCCGCCGGGCGAGACGCTGGACAGCCTCGGGCTCTACCCGGTGCCCGGCGAGCCCGACTGGGCGGCCGAATTCCCCGTGCTGTGGACCCCGGGCGAGGCCGGGGCGCAGGCGCGGCTCGCCCGCTTCATCGCCGGGCCGGTCGCCGGCTATGCGGCGCAGCGCAACGCCCCGGGCACCGAGGGCACCTCCGGCCTCTCGCCGCATCTGCACTGGGGCGAGGTCTCGCCGCGCCAGGTCTGGCACGCGGTGCGCGAGGCGCAGCCGGGCGAGATTGCGCAGTCCTGGCCCTTCCTGTCGGAGGTGCTGTGGCGGGAATTCTCCTACCACCTGCTCTGGCATCGTCCGGAGCTGCCGGAGCGCCCGCTGCGCGGTCGCTTCGCCGGCTTCCCCTGGCAGCCCGATGCGGCGCTGCTGCAGGCCTGGCAGCGCGGCCGGACCGGCTACCCGATCGTCGATGCCGGCATGCGGCAGCTCTGGCGGCATGGCTGGATGCACAACCGGGTGCGGATGATCACCGCCTCGCTGCTGGTGAAGCACCTGCTGCAGCCCTGGCAGGCCGGGGCGGCCTTCTTCTGGGACACGCTGGTGGATGCCGACCTCGCCTCCAACAGCGCCTCCTGGCAATGGGTGGCGGGCAGCGGCAGCGATGCGGCGCCCTATTTCCGGGTCTTCAACCCGGTGCTGCAGGGCGAGAAATTCGACGCCGGCGGCGGCTATGTCCGCCGTTTCGTCCCGGAGCTGGCGAAGCTGCCCGACAAATGGCTGCACCGCCCCTGGGAGGCCCCGCCCGAGGTGCTGCGCGGCGCCGGAGTCACGCTTGGCCGCGACTACCCGCGCCCGGTGGTCGACCATGCCGCGGGCCGCGCCCGGGCGCTGGCCGCCTTCGCCGCGCTGGGGACATCGGATGACGTCCCAGAGGACGTCGCGGAGCCGGCGGCGTGACCGATGCGGCCACCATCGACCTGCGCCGACGCGGCTTCACCGGGCTGCGCGTGGTCGGCGACGTGCATGGCGATGCGGTGGCCTTCTCCCATGCGGTGGCGGGGGCGGAGGCCGAGGGCCTCTTCCTGCTGCAGCTCGGCGACCTGACCGACCACGGGCCGGACAGCCCGGCGGTGCTGCGGCTGATGTTCGGCCTGCTGGATGCCCGGCGCGGCCGCTTCCTGCTGGGCAACCACGACCACAAGCTGCGCCGGGCGCTGCTGGGCCAGCGGGTGAATTTCGCCGCCGAGGGGCTGGGGCGGACCCTGGCGCAGCTGCAGGCGGCGCCGGATGGCGAGGCCCTGGCGCAGCGCGCCATCGCCGAGGTCGCCGTGGCGCCGGCCTGGCTGCGCCTGGGCGACCGGCTCTTCGTCCATGCCGGCTGGCATCCCGGCATGCTGGCCGGGCCGCCGGCGCCGGATGCCGGCACGCGCAAGCCCGACCCGCTGCTGTCGCGGGCGATGTTCGGCCAGGTGACCGGGCGCCTGCAGGCCGATGGCTACCCCGAGCGGCTGGATGCCTGGGTGGACCGCATCCCGGCCGGGCTGGTGGTCTATTGCGGGCATGACCGGCGCTCGCCGGATGGCCGCCCCTTCGTGCTGGACGGCTCGGCCGGCGGCCGCGCCATCTTCCTTGACACCGGGGCCGGCAAGGGCGGGCACCTGTCCTGGGTCGACCTGCGGTTCTGATGCGGCCCGATGGCTGGCTTCAGCCGTCGCGGCGGATGATGAAGCCGTTCGCCACACGCTCCATGCCCAGCTTCGGGTACCAGGTCATCGGGTCGGGCGCCGAGAGCAGCAGCAGCATGCAGCCCGGGCCGATGATTCGCTTGGTCTCGGCGATCAGCCCCCGGCCGACGTTCCGCCCCTGGAAGGCGGGATCGACGCAGAGGTCGGACAGGTAGCAGCCATAGGCGAAGTCGGTGAAGGACCGCGCGACGCCGGCGAGCCGGCCGGCCGCGTCACGGGCGGTGACCACCAGGTTGGACCCGGCCAGCATCGCCGCCATCCGCGCCGCGTCGTCCACCGGGCGGACCAGGCCGGAGGCCCGCACCACCGCGGTGAACTCGGCCGGGTCGAGCCGGCCTTCCTCCCGCGCGAAGGCCATGCCGGGCGGTGGGGCGGCCAGCGCCGCCCAGGCGGCGTGGCCGGCGAGGATGGGTGGGTCGGACATGGCGGTCGGCTCCGGCTGCGGCGGGGCAGGATCGCGGCGCTTCCGGCCCAGGGCAAGCCGCGCCGGTACGACCGCCATGTCATGCGATTGACCTGGATCATGGGGCGCCCGGGCCCAGGGCGCGCAACTTCGGCGCTTCCTGGGGATTGCAGACAGCATGGCCGAAGACATGCCGGCGCCGCCGGTCGACAGCGCCCGTTCGATCGGCAACGCGGCGGGCGACCTGCTGAAGCCGCGGCCACGCCGGCCGGCCCAGCCGCGCCCCGCGCACGACCCGGAAGCGGTCCGCCGCGCCTTCGAGACCGGCGAATTCCCCTACGCCACCAAGCTGACGGAAAAGGAATACCTGCAGCGCGTGCTGCCGCTGCAGGTCGAGCTGCTGAAGGCGCAGAACTGGGCGAAGCAGGCGAACGAGCGCATCGCCATGCTGTTCGAGGGGCGCGACGCCGCCGGCAAGGGCGGCACCATCAAGCGCTTCATGGAACACCTGAACCCGCGCGCCGCCCGCATCGTGGCGCTGGAGAAGCCCTCCGAGCGCGAGCGCAGCCAGTGGTACTTCCAGCGCTACATCCAGCATCTGCCCTCGGGCGGGGAGACGGTGTTCTTCGACCGGTCCTGGTACAACCGGGCGGGGGTAGAGCGGGTGATGGGATTCTGCTCACCGGCCGAGTACCTGGAGTTCATGCGGGAATGCCCGGAGCTGGAACGCATGCTCACCCGCTCCGGCATCCGGCTGTTCAAGTACTGGTTCTCGGTGACGCGGGAGGAGCAGGCGCTGCGCTTCCAGGCGCGCGAGACCGACCCGCTGAAGCAGTGGAAGCTGTCGCCGATCGACAAGGCCAGCCTCGACAAGTGGGACGACTACACCGAGGCGAAGGAGGCGATGTTCTTCTACACCGACACCGCCGACGCGCCCTGGACCATCGTCAAGTCGGACGACAAGAAGCGGGCGCGGCTGGAATGCATGCGGCATTTCCTGTCCATGCTGCCCTATCCGGACAAGGACCCGCATGTGGTGCATGCGCCCGACCCGCTGATCGTCGGCAGCACGGCGCATGTCATCGGCCGGGACGCCCACATCCTCGGCAAGTCGCTGCACCCGGAGGCGAAGCGGGGCTAGGCCCAGAGCTTCCCGTTCGACAGCAATTCCGCCAGCTTGGCGCCGATCGCCGCCAGCAGAGCCTCGCCCTTCGCCGCCGTCGCCGGGCGCGCATCGCCGATGACGCCGGTCGCGGAGATGGCGCGGAAGGACCGGCGCAGCGCCAGGCCGGGCGGCTGGCCCTCGACGCGGGTCGACATCGGCCCATGCGCCTCGGCCAGGCGGTCGAGCCGCACGCTGTCGGGGCGGAGCGCCAGCATCATCGAGGTCTCGGCCTCGCAGGCATGCATCAGGCCGGACTGGACCTCCAGGATCGGCGCGATCACCTCCGGCACCATGTGCCAATAGGTGCCGGCGGCGACCTTGATGCCGAATTCGATGGTGAACTCGGACGCCGCGACCATCACCGCCTCGGCATTGCCGCCATGGCCGTTCAGCAGCATCACGCGGCGGAAGCCGTGCCGCGCGGCGGATTTCACCACGCCGCGCAGGACCGCCGAGAAGCTGTCGAAATCCAGCGTGACCGTGCCGCCGAATTCCATGTGGTGCTCGGCCAGGCCCGTCCAGACGCAGGGCATGACCACCACCGGCGCGCCGGCGGCGGCGATGCCGGCGGCGGTGCGGGCGGCGACGCCGGTCGCCAGGATGATGTCGACGCCCGTCGCCATGTGCGGCCCGTGCTGCTCCAGCGAGGCGACGGGGATGATGACCAGCGCATCCGCGGCGGCGCGGGCGCGCAATTCCTCCGCCGTCAGCCGCATCCATTCGCACTCGGTGGCCATGGCCCGACTCCCCCGCCTGTCCTGACCAGACTGGCAGAAAGCCGGGCCGCGGTCAGCCCGGGGCGGGGTTCAGCTCCGGCCCGGCGAGGAAGGCGGCCGCACTGTCCTGCAACGCCTGGCGCTTCGCCGGGTCCATCTTCCGCCAGGTCTGCTGCGGCATGGCCATGCGCGGGTTGTTGGCGAAGCGCCGCTCGTGCCGGGCGATGAAGTCCCAGTAGAGCGCGTTGAACGGGCAGGCCACCGGGCCGGTGGACTGCTTCACGTCATAGGCGCAAGATCGGCAGTAGTCCGACATGCGGTTGATGTAGGCGCCGCTCGCCGCATAGGGCTTGCTGGCCATGACGCCGCCATCGGCATGGATCGCCATGCCATGGGTGTTCGGCAGTTCGACCCATTCATAGGCATCGGCATAGACCGTCAGGTACCATTCATTGACCTGGGCCGGGTCGAGCCCGGCGAGCAGGGCGAAATTCCCCGTCACCATCAGCCGCTGGATATGGTGGGCATAGGCCAGGTCGCGGGTCTGCCGCACCGCCTGGGCGATGCAGTTCATCCGCGTCTCGCCCGACCACCAGGACCAGGGCAGCGGACGGGTCGCCTCCAGCGCGTTCAGCCCGGCATAGTCCGGCATCTTCAGCCAGTAGACGCCGCGGACATACTCCCGCCAGCCGAGGATCTGCCGGATGAACCCTTCCACCGCGTTCAGCGGCGCCCGGCCTTCGCGCCAGGCCGCCTCGGCCGCCTCGCAGCAGGCGCGCGGGGACAGCAGCCCGGCATTCATGCTGGTCGAGACCAGGGCGTGGAACAGCACCGGCTCCCCCGTCGCCATGGCATCCTGGAAGTCGCCGAAGCGCGGCAGCCGGGCGGCGATGAAATCCGCCAGCGCCGCCTCGGCCTGTTGCGCCGTCACCGGCCAGGCGAACTCCTCCAGCGTGCCGAAATGGCCGGGGAAGCGGGCCTCGACCAGGGCCATGACCTCCCGCGTGATGGCGTCCGGCGGGAAGCGCCGCGGCGCAGGCGGCACCAAACCGGGCTCCAGCCGGCGGCGGTTCTCGGCGTCGTAGTTCCAGGCGCCGCCCTCGGGAGAGTCGCCGTCCATCAGCAGGCCGGTGGCGCGGCGCATCTCGCGGTAGAAGAATTCCATCCGCAGCTGCTTCCTGCCGCCACCCTTGCCCTGCGCCCAGCGGCGGAACCAGCCGAGGTCGCAGAGGAAGCGGTCGTCGTCGCGAATCTCGACCGGGATGCCGGTCGCCGCCTCCCAGCCCCGCATGTCGGCCAGCACGCGGAATTCGCCGGGGAAGGTGCAGACGATCCCCGCCGGCGCATGGCGGGCCACGGCGCGGGCCACCTCCCCGGCCAAGGTCCCGGTATTCCCTGGGTCGTCCAGCCGGATGTAGTCCACCCGCACGCCGCGCGCCTCGAGCGCCCGGGCGAAATGCCGCATCGCCGACAGGACCAGGACGATCTTCTGCTTGTGGTGGCGAACATAGGTGCACTCGTCCATCACCTCGGCCAGCAGCACCACGTCCCGCGCCGGGTCGAGGTCGCGCAGCGCGGCCAGCCCGCGTGAGCACTGGTCGCCGAGCACGACCCGCAGGATGCCTGCCATCAGAGGCGCTCGTAGACCACGGTGCTGCCGTCCTCGGCCCTGGTCCGCCAGCCGGTCCAGGTGCCGTCGGCAGCATAGGTCCCCTCCGACTCCTCCTCCCCGGTCGCCCGCCAGAGCGTGCCGCCGTCGGGCAAGGCGCTGCGGGTCCAGCGCAGCGCCAGCGGCTTGCCGGTGTCGTTGGCGAAGAGCGGCCGGTCCAGCCGCCGGCTGTTCCACCAGGACAGCGGCGCCGCCTCGGCCGGCAGGCGGAACCGGCCGGCGCTGCCCTGCGCCAGGATCGCCCCTTCGGCCGGCGTGGCGCGCATCTCGGTCACCGTCCCGTTGCGGTCGCGCCGCGAGCTGGCGCCCAGCAGCCGCTCGCCGGCCCAGGCTTCCTCGAAGCGGTGACCGAAGCGGAAGACGGTGACGCCGAGCAGCGTCACCGCGATCTCCACCACCGTCAGGGCCGTCAGCACCCCGCCCGACTCGGCGAAGGTGACGCCGTGGGTGCCGATCGCGCTGCCCTGCCGCACCACCCGGAACCGCAGCGCCGCCGGCAGCGCCGTCGCGGGGGCGGCGGCCAGGATCGCCGGCGTCGCCAGCAGCCCGCGGCGGGAGAGGCCCCAGGGCCGGTCGGACGGGGCCGGGCGGGCAGCGGGCATGCGGTCGGGTCCTCCGGCGGCGGAGGCGGGAACATAGGCCGGCGCGGCGCCAGCGGTAGGGGCGGCCCGTGATGGGGGCAGGACAAGCCCGGCCGGGCGTGCCAACATGCCGTCCGATGCGACAGCTCCTGCTGCTGCGGCACGCGAAGTCCTCCTGGGACGACCCGGCCCTCTCCGACCACGCCCGGCCGCTCAACGCGCGTGGCCGCCGGGCCGCGGCCGCCATGGCGCAGGCGATGCGCGAGCTCGGCCTGGCACCCGACATCGTCCTGGTCTCCTCCGCCCGGCGCACCCTGCAGACGCTGGAATCACTGACCCCCTTCGACGATCCGGCGCTGGTCGAGCCGATGGACGCGCTCTACCTCGCGCCCTGGCGCGGCCTGCTGGCGGCGATCAGGGAGGTGCCGGAGACCGCCCGCAGCCTGCTGGTGCTCGGCCACAATCCCGGCCTGCACGAGCTGGCGATGGAATTGGCCGGCATCGGGCCTGGGCCCCCCGGCCGCAGCGGCCCGATCGCGCACCGCTTGGCGGAAGGCTACCCGACCGGCGCCCTGGTCGAATTCAGCATCGCCAGCCCCTGGCACCTGCTTGAGCCCGGGGGTGGACGACTGATACGATTCATCCAGCCCCGGGATCTGCTCGCGGCGGATTCGACGGAGCTGCTCGGCTGACCCACCTCGATAGCGCCGGCCCGGAGAGCCCGCCGGCGCCGGACCCGGGCGGCGGTCCCGCCGGACCGCGGCTGGCGCTGGAATTCGCGCTCGACCCGGCAGCAACGGCACGGCTGTCGCGCCACCCGGCCATTGCGGGCGCCCGCGGCGGGCGCTCCCGCGGCACGGCCGAGGAATTGATCTGGCTGGACAGTGCCGAGGCGGCGCTGGCCGAGCGCGGCCTGGCGCTGGAACAGTCGCAGCGCGGCCTGCGGCGGATGCTGCGGACCATGCCGGAGGCGGCGCAACCCTGGCTGCCCGGCAGCCCGGCCGAGATGGTGAAGGCCAGCGACCCGCAGGACGGGCCGATGGTGCCGGTCGCCGCCTTCAGCGGCCGGCGCAGCCTGATGCCGCTGACGACGCCGGAAGGCCCGGTCCAGGCGGTGCTCCTGGCCGGCAAGCTGCGCGCCGTGGCGGATGAGCGGCCGGTGGCGCGGCTGCTGCTGGAAGGCTCGCCGGAGGCGGTGCTCGGCCTGGCCACGCGGCTGGCCACCGACCTGCCGCTGCTGCCGCAGCACGCCGCCCTGGCCGAGGAAGGCCGGGCGCTGGCCCGGGGCAAGAGCCCGCGGGCCCGTCGCCGCGGCCCGCCCGACCTGGCCGAGGCCGCCACGGTGGAGGAGGCGCTGCTGGGCGCGCTCGGCCACCTGTTGGAGGTGATGCTGCACCATGCCCCGGCCTGCCGGCTCGGCGCCGGGCCGGAGGGCGTGCACCAGATGCGGGTCGGGCTGCGCCGGCTGCGCTCGGTGCTGAAGGTCTTCCGCCCGGCGGCCGGCTGCCAGGCGATGCAGGAATTCGATGCCGGGCTGAAGGCGCTGGCCGACCGGCTGGGCCCGGCGCGCGACTGGGATGTCTTCCTCGGCGGCCTGGGCGCCAAGGTGGCCGCGGCCATGCCGGGCGACAAGCGGATCGCCGCCCTGCTGAAGGCCGGCGAGGC
The DNA here is from genome assembly GCF_042666655.1 of Dankookia sp. GCM10030260. NCBI lineage: Bacteria > Pseudomonadati > Pseudomonadota > Alphaproteobacteria > Acetobacterales > Roseomonadaceae > Dankookia > Dankookia sp. GCM10030260. The sequence goes on along the minus strand of NZ_JBHTDE010000001.1, from coordinate 1,004,385 downwards.
GCGTCGCCAGGCCGCCTATGCGGCGCTGCGTGCGGAACTCGACGGCGCCGGGTTCCGCCGGCTGGTCCTGGCCGGGCTCGGCCTGCTGCTGCAACGCCCCTGGCGCGCGGTGGAGCCGGCCGAGGCGGCGGACCGTGCGGCCCGGCTGGAAGAGAGCCTGCCCGAATTCGCCGCCGCGCTGCTCGACAAGCGCTGGCACAAGCTGCGTTCCGAGGGCGAGGAGATCGAGGGCCACTCGGCCGAGGCGCTGCACGAGGTGCGGTTGGAGGCCAAGCGGCTGCGCTATGCGACGGAACTCTTCGCCCCGCTCTGGGCCGGCAAGGCGACCCGGCGCTTCCAGCGGCGCCTGGCGGCGCTGCAGGAGGAACTCGGCATCGCCAACGACACCGCGGTGGCGCGCAGCCTGGTCGCCTCGCTCGGCAGCGGCGTCCCGGCCTGGGCGATCGGCGCGGTGGAGGGCTTCGCCACGGCCCGGGCCGGCGGTGCGCGCAAGGATGCGCTCGACGCCTGGGAGGATCTGATGGTTGCAGGGCCTTCCTGGACCCGCCTCTGAACCGTTTGAAGCAGTCTGGTCGCAATGGCGTGAAGATTGGGTTGCGGACCTCCCGCGGGGCGCGATACGCGTGGCGGCATGCGCATCCGCCGCATCTTCCGACCGAGTCCGGCCACCCGCCTGCGGGCGCCGCTCGCCTTCGCCACCGGCCTCGGCCTGCTCGGCCTGCTGCTCTCGGCCGCGGTGCCGCGCGGATTCCTCGGCGCTGCGCGACCGCTGCCTGTCCTGGCCGCGGCGGCCGGCGATATCCGCGTGCTGGATGGTGAGACCCTGCGCCTGGGCGAGCAGGTGCTGCGGCTGCATGCGGTGCAGGTGCCGCAGCGTGGCCAGGCCACCTGCCGCGATGCAGCCGGCCAGACCACCGACTGCGGCGCCGCCGCGGCCGAGGCCCTGGCCGGCCTGGTGGCTGGGCACGGCCTGACCTGCCAACCGCGGGGCGAGGACCGGCACGGCAGGGTGCTCGGTACGTGCGAGGCCGGTGGGGTCGAGCTGAATGCCGCCCTGGTCGCCGCCGGCTGGGCGTTGGCCGATGGCGACGCGGCGCCCGGCCTTGCGCCGATCGAGACGGCGGCACGGCAGTCCGGGCGGGGCCTCTGGTCCAGGGCGCAGCCGGCGCTGGACGCCTGGCGGCGCGGATTCTGACCGACCGGCAGCATTCCGCGTTCCCGCTTCGTGCCAAGGCGCGTTGCCAATCCCTGCCCCGGGCCGATATTCTGCACCGCACCACGCGAACGCCCCGTTGTGAGGCGGCGCATTCCTCAAGGACGCATACGCCATGAGCAGCTCGGCAACCGGAGCGGCCAAGCCGACCATCACCGTCACGCTGGATGGGTCGAACCGCAGCACGAGCCTGCCGGTCCTGTCCGGCACCGTCGGCCCGGACGTGGTCGATATCCGCAAGCTCTACGGCGACCTCGGCGTCTTCACCTTCGACCCGGGCTACGGCGCGACCGCGAGCTGCGACAGCAAGATCACCTATATCGATGGCGATGCCGGGGTCCTGCTCTACCGCGGCTTCCCGATCGAGCAGCTGGCGGAGAACTCGGACTTCATCGAGGTTTCGTACCTGCTGCTGTACGGCGACCTGCCGACCCCGTCCCAGCTGGAAGAATTCCGCAAGGGCGTCACCTACCACACCATGGTGCACGAGCAGCTGCGGCGGTTCTTCGACGGCTTCCGCCGCGATGCGCACCCGATGGCGGTGATCTGCGGCGTGGTCGGGGCGCTCGCCGCCTTCTACCACGACAACCTCGACATCAACGACCCGAAGGCGCGGGAGATCGCCTGCTTCCGGCTGATCGCCAAGATCCCGACCATCGCGGCCTGGGCCTACAAATACTCGATCGGCCAGCCCTTCATGTATCCGCGCAACGACCTGAGCTACGCGGAGAACTTCCTCTACATGCTCAACGCCGTGCCGGCGGAGCCCTGGAAGCCGAACCCGATCCTGTCGCGCGCCATGGACCGCATACTGATCCTGCACGCCGACCACGAGCAGAACGCCTCGACCAGCACGGTGCGGCTGGCCGGCTCGACCGGCGCCAACCCCTTCGCCTGCATCGCCGCCGGCATCGCCGCACTCTGGGGCCCGGCGCATGGCGGCGCCAACGAGGCGGTGCTGAAGATGCTGGGCGAGATCGGCAGCCCGGAGAACATCCCGCAGTTCATTGCCGAGGTGAAGGACAAGAACAGCCACACCAAGCTGATGGGCTTCGGCCATCGGGTCTACAAGAACTTCGACCCGCGCGCCAAGATCATGAAGGAGACCTGCCATGAGGTGCTGGCCGAGCTCGGCATCAAGGATGAGCCGCTGCTCGACATGGCAATGGAGATGGAGCGGATCGCCCTGTCGGACGACTACTTCATCCAGCGCAAGCTCTACCCGAACGTCGATTTCTATTCGGGCATCATCCTGAAGGCGATGGGCATCCCGACCAGCATGTTCACCGTGCTGTTCGCGGTCGCCCGCACCGTCGGCTGGGTGAGCCAGTGGAAGGAGATGATCGAGGACCCGTCGCAGCGCATCGGCCGGCCGCGGCAGATCTATACCGGCGCCGCGCAGCGCGACTATGTGCCGGTCACCCGCCGCGGCTGATCCGCCACGACACCGGCCATCCTGCCAGCCCGCCGGCGCAAGCCGGCGGGTTTTTCATGCATGTTCCATAACAATTATAATATAGTTCGAAACAATCACAATAGATCGCGGCGGAGTGATTGCGGATTTCCACGCAAGTTACACGCCAGACGCGAATAACCCTTGCCTGCACCCCATCACGACCGCAGCATTAACCTGTTGTTGAATAAAACATCCAGGAATGCTCCCCATGAGCGAGGCTTTAGCCGCGGCGTGCCACGTGGCTCTCGACCGCAAGGTCCGGAGCCAGTTGCGGAAATGGCCCCAGCGCCCGCCCGGCGTCGTCCCCAGCACCAAGCAGCCGGGCACCTGGCTGCGCGGCCGCCCGGGCGATGCCGATGGCCCGGCCCATCCCTTCCTGAAGCTGCCCGGCTCCGACCGGCTGCGCACCCTGCCGGACGGCATGTGGCTGCATTTCAGCCCCTCGGCGGTCGACCCCTATGTCGACATCCTCTGCATCGAGGCCTGTTCCTCGCTGCAGAACCTGCTCGACAAGCGGTCGCGCTTCGCGCCCTCGACCTCCTCGCTGCTCGCGGTCTGCCCGGTGCCCTGGCTGCTGGCGCCGGTGCAGCCGAAGGATCCGACCCCGCGCTGGCGCTTGGTGCTGATGCTGAAGGAGGAACCGGTGCAGCCGCTCACCCTGCCGGTGCGCGACATCCGCGTGGTCTTCGGGCTCAAGAGCCGCCACTACGACGGCTTCGCCCGCAGCCAGGTGGCGCATCCGCACGAGTTCTTCTGCCCGATGGAGGCACTGACCGCCGAGCATGGGCATGAGGACCCGGACATGCGGGCGATGATGTCGCGCGCCACGGCCAGCGCCAACTTCATGCGGCTGCCCTGATCGGGCACACTGCGCCCCGGCAGCAACGGGGTGTGGCGGTGGTGGACAAGGTATTGGGCGTGCTGGGCGGCATGGGACCGCTGGCCAGCGCGCAATTCATGGTGCGGCTGACCCTGCTGACCCCGGCGGAGCAGGACCAGGAGCACATCCCCACCGTCCTCTGGTCCGACCCGCGGGTGCCGCCGCGCACCGCCGCCAAGCTGGCCGGCGGGGCCGACCCCCTGCCTGCCCTGCTGCGCGGCATCCGCGGCCTGGAAGCCGCCGGGTGCGGCGCCATTGCCATCCCCTGCAACACCGCGCATGGCTGGTTCGACGCGATGCGGGACGCCACGGCGCTGCCGATCCTGCACATCGTCGATGCGGCGGCCGCCGACCTCGCCCGGCTGGGCGTGGCGCCGGGCCGGATTGGACTGATGGGCACCGCCGCGACCCTGGCGATGCGGCTCTACCAGGAAAGGCTGGAAGGCGCCGGCTGGGACTGCCTGGTACCGGACGCAGCCGAGATGGACCGGCTGGTCTCGCCCGCCATCGCCCTGGTGAAGGCCAACCGGGTGGCGGACGCCTATCCGCCGCTGGCCGAGGTCGCGCGGGGCCTGGCGGCGCGCGGCGCCCGGGCGGTGGTGCTGGGCTGCACCGAGATCCCCTTGGGCATCGCCGCGGGGCCGGAACTTCCCTTCCCGGTGATCGACACGATCGATGCGCTGGCGCGGGCCTCGATCGGCTGGGCGCTGAATTAGGTCAATCGCAGTCGCAGCCGGGGGTGGGGCCGGATTCGCCGCGGACGATGTGGTGGTCGATCCATTCGGCCACCAGCCGGCGGGCTTCCTGCATCGAGGCTTCCGGGTGGTGCACGCGGTACAGCGTGGTGCAGGCCCGGAAGGCGGAGAGGTCGTCGGTCCCCGCGACCCGCAGCTCGCCGTAGGCGGTCACCACCGCGCGCTCGCAGCGGCGGACGATGGTGCTCACGGGGATGGTGGCCTGACCCATTCGGGAACCCTCCGGCTGCGAGCCAGTTGAGAATCGCTCGCAACCACGACCAACTCTAGCGACACCTGAACATCGGTTCAAGGGTCGGGGTTCAAGCCTCGCGGGCAATCGCGTCCGGGTCGGCCGGCAGGTCCATGCCCGCATCGCATTCGGCCAGCGGCGGCTCGAGGCCGATCTCCGGCAGGTGCAGAGCGTCGGCGGCATCGCCAGGGTGCCGCGCCACTCGCCCTCGATGCGGGCGAAGACGGTGGCGGCGATGCGGTCCTGCTCCAGCATCACGTGATGGCGGACCGAGGCGGTCGCGGCATGCTCGCGGGTCTTGGTGATGCGGTCGGTCGAGGCGGTCGAGGGGCTGAGCACCTCGAAGATCACCACCGGGTCGCGGACGACCATGGCATTGGCGGCGACCGGGGTGCGGCCTGCGCAGGCGCCCGGGTCGCGGATGGCGCCGGCGACCTCGGCCTTCAGGCCGCTCCCGTAGACGGCGCAGGCCTGGCCGCGATCATCAGGTTGCGCTGGATGCGGGCATGCCCCGCGGTCCCCCCGGTCATGGCGACCGGCCGGTAGCCGTCGAACCCCGCCAGGCTCATCCCGTGGCGAAGGGCGACCGACATGCCGCCAACCCAGGCAGGCCGGGCCACCTCCGCCAGCGTCACGGCCGGGCGTGCCCAGTCAGATCCCCGCGCTCGGCGGCATGGCAGTCACCGGATCGCTTCAGGCCCGGGCGATCGCCTCCGCCAACGCCTTGCCGACATCGACCGTGCCGGCCTGGCCGCCCATGTCACGGGTGCGCGGGCCGCCGTCGCGCAGCATCGCCTCGATCGTGTTGACGATGGCATCCGCCGCCGCCTTCTCCCCCAGATGTTCCAGCATCATGGCGCCCGACCAGATCTGGCCGATCGGGTTGGCGATCCACTTGCCGGCGATGTCGGGGGCCGAGCCGTGCACCGGCTCGAACATCGAGGGGAAGGCCTTCTCCGGGTTGATGTTGGCCGAGGCCGCGATGCCGATCGACCCCGCCACCGCCGGGCCGAGATCGGACAGGATGTCGCCGAACAGGTTGGAGCCGACCACCACGTCGAACCAGTCCGGGTGCTGGACGAAATGGGCGCAGAGGATGTCGATGTGGAACTGGTCGGTCTGCACCTCAGGATAGGACTTCGCCATCTCGGCGAAGCGCTCGTCCCAGTAGGGCATGGTGAAGGTGATGCCGTTCGACTTGGTGGCGCTGGTCAGCTTCCGGCGTTTGCGGGTCATCGCCAGCTCGAAGGCGTATTTCATGATCCGGTCCGTGCCGATGCGCGTCAGGATCGACTGCTGGGAGACGAATTCCCGCTCGGTCCCCGGGAACATCCGGCCGCCGACGCTACTGTACTCGCCCTCGGTATTCTCCCGCACCACGTAGAAGTCGATCTCCTCCGGCGTGCGGTTGGCCAGCGGCGACTTCGACCCCGGCAGCAGCTTGCAGGGGCGCAGCGACACGTACTGGTCGAAGCCGCGGCGGATCGGGATCAGCAGGCCCCAGAGCGAGACATGGTCCGGCACGCCGGGCCAGCCGACCGCGCCGAGGAAGACGCTGTCGCTGTCCTTCAGGCGATCCATCCCATCATCGGGCATCATCTTGCCGGTCTGCGCATAGGTCTCGCAGGACCAGTCGTAGTGGGTCAGTTCCAGCTCGAAACCGAAGCGGCGGGCGGCGGCATCCAGCACGCGCAGCCCCTCGGGCGTGGTCTCCTTGCCGATGCCGTCGCCGGGGATGACGGCGATCTTGTACTTCCGCGCCATGCGGGCTTCCTCCGATCAGGGCGCGCAACCTGAAGGGCGCGGGGCGGGCGGGCAAGACCCCACCGGGGCAAGCGCGCGCCGCGTGGGGCAGGTGCGCGCCGCCCGAGGTATGCTATGCCCTCGCCCCGCCCCTGCCCGACCAGGACCGCAGATGCCCCCCAGCGCCGCCGACCTCGCCGCCTACGCCGATTTCGTCCTGCGGGACGCCGCAATCCCGGAGCTGCCGAACCACTACCGCGGCAAGGTGCGGGAGAATTACGACCTGCCGGATGGCCGCCGCATCATCATCGCCACCGACCGCCTCAGCGCCTTCGACCGCATCCTCACCGCCGTGCCGCTGAAGGGCCAGGTGCTGACCCAGCTCGCGCGCTCCTGGTTCGAGCACACGGCCGATATCTGCCCCAACCACGTGATCGAGTACCCCGACCCCAACGTGCTGGTCTGCCGGAGGCTGGACATCATGCCGGTCGAGGTGGTGGTGCGGGACTACCTGGCGGGCACCACCTCGACCGCCATCCTGACCATGTACGAGGCCGGGCGGCGGGAGATGTACGGCCACCGCTTCCCCGATGGGATGCGGCCGAACCAGAAGCTGCCGCAGACCATCCTGACGCCCACCAGCAAGGCCTTCGACGTCGGCCACGACGAGGAGATGACGCCGGCGCAGATCGTCGCGGGCGGGCTGCTGACCCAGGCGCAGTGGGACGAGGTGAGCGCCCTCGCGCTCAGGCTGTTCGCCCGGGGGCGGGAGATGGCGGCGGCGCGCGGCCTGATCCTGGTCGACACCAAGTACGAATTCGGCTTCGACGCGGCCGGCAACATCGTCCTGGCCGACGAGATCCACACCCCGGATTCCAGCCGCTATTGGTTCGCCGGCAGCTACCCTGAGCGCTTCGAGGCCGGGACGGCGCCGCAGAGCTTCGACAAGGACTTCGTCCGGTCCTGGGTCGTGGCGCGCTGCGACCCGTACAAGGACGCGATCCCGGAGATCCCGGCCGAGGTGAACCTCGACGCCGCGCGGATCTATATCGAGGCCTTCGAGACCATCACCGGCACCCGTTTCCCGCTGCCCGATCCCGGGCAGCCGGTGCTGGAGCGGATCCGGGCGAACCTGCGGCCGTATTTCTGACGACGGCAGCGAGATTGGGGAGGGATGGGTTGTCCCTCCCCAACACCACGCGGCAGGTGCCTGCTTACGGAAACAGATGAGGGGGCTTGGGGGAGAATACCTTCTCCCCCGGCCTTCGCTGCATCGCACGCCACGCCGCCGCCAGCACCGGCACCCCCAGCGCCGCCACCCCCGCCCAGACCGCCGGGCGCAGCCCGAAGCCCACATCCAGGTTGGCCAGCAGGATGCGCTCCGCCGGCAGGTTGGTCGCCAGGGCGAACCAGGCATACTCGATCCCCGCCGCCGCCAGCGCGGTCAGCGGGGCGAGTGCCAGCAGCACCGGCAGCCGGCCTCGCCAGCCCGCCGGCAGCGCCCGCCAGGCCAGCAGCCAGGCCAGGAAGCCGGCCGCCAGCACCGCCTCCCAGACCACCAGCTTCGACTGCATGTAGAAATGCAGCACGCCGAGCGCGGCGATCGGGAAGGCCAGGGCGTGCAGCCGCTTCCAGCGCGGCCCGAGCGCCCGGATCCAGCCATCGGTCGAGGTCCAGCCCAGCACCGCCAGTCCAGCCAAGGCGACGAAGCCGATGGTCAGGTAGACCCGCAGGACGATCTCGGAGGCGACCTTCCACAGGCCGAAATTCTCATGTCCGGCGTAGAGCACCAAGTGCAGCACCGCGTAGGCCAGCGTCACCAGGCCGAACAGCCGGCGCAGCGCCAGGATGCGCGGCTCCGCCAGGATCCTGCCCAGCGGCGTCACCGCCAAGGTCAGCAGGAGCAGCCGGATGGTCCACAGGCCGATCTCCTTCGTCGCCGCCTTCCAGGGCTCCGGCCCCAGCAGGCCCAGCGCGGCCTCCCCGGCCACCCAGGCCGCTGGCGCCAGCAGCAGGGCGAAGACCACGGCGCGCAGCGCGGAGAATCGCCCGGCACGGTCCTGCCAGGGCCAGGTGAAGGGGCGGGCCCGGCCGGCGGGCAGCGGGAAGGCGGTGCGGAGGATAGCCTGCATCATGCCCGTCATTTCGTCGCAGCGGCCCCTTCGGTAACCCTCCGATCGGTCAAACCCAACCGCGCGCGCGAATCTCGGCGGCGACCCGCGCCGCCTCGTCCAATTGCGGGCGGGGAAAGGGCGCCGGCGCCGCCGCCAGCATCCGCGCCTGGCGGGCGGCGATCAGCGCGCCGTGCAGCCGCAGGTGCCGCGGCCCCAGCCCGCCCGGATCGGCGATGAAGACCGGCACCGTGGTCGCCAGGGCCTCCGACAGCATCGAGACGCTGTCGCCGGTGACCACCACCGCATCGGCCCAGGCAAGGAAGCCGGCATAGGGGTTCGGTCCGGCATCGCCCCAGCGGTGCAGCCGGTGCGGCACCCCGGCAAGCGAGGCGGCCAGCGACTCGGTGGCCGCCGCGCCGGTGCGGCGGCTGGCGGTCGCCATGACGCTGCCGGCGAAGCGCGCCACCTCGGCGCCGAGCGCCGCGGCGCGGGCCGGGTCCATCCCCTCCGCCCGCACCGGCCCGCCGACCAGGAAGGCGACCCGCGGCGAGGGCAATTCGGCCAGCACCGCCCAGTCCTGCCGCGCCGCCTCCAGCCGCGCCCGGGTCATCCGGTGGCAGGCGCCGAGGATGGGGAAGATGTTGGCGGCGTCCTGCGGCCGGTCGTGCTGCCCCAGCACCAGCAGGTCGAATTCCGCCGCGCCGAAGCCCGGCCGCATGCAATGCGCCAGCTTCGCCCCGCGCCGGCCTAGCCAGCGCGCCACCGGCGCCGCGCGCCGTCCCGCCGAGAGCACGATTCGCGGCCAGGGCGGCTGGAAGCCGGCCCGCGATGCGGGCGTCAGCCCGGCCAGACTCGGCCAGGGCCAGGGCAGCCGGGCCATGCCGCTCCAGCCCAGCGGGACGGTCCGGTAGGGCAGGCCCAGCCGTTCGGCGATGCCGAGCGCCTGCGCCGCGGTGCCGGCGCGGGGGTCCGCCAGGGCCCAGATGGCCGCCTCCGTCATGGACGCCGCACCCCTCGGGGGTTACGAGACGGCGACACGACGCCGGCAGGGATACGCGCCATGGCCATGCAACACGCTTCCGTCCAACACGCTTCAGATTGGGACCGTGACGCCGCGCTGACGACCGCGCGAATCCTGCTGGAGATCAAGGCGGTGAACTTCCGTCCGGAGGAGCCCTATACCTTCACCAGCGGCTGGAAGAGCCCGGTTTATATCGACTGCCGGAAAATCATATCCTTCCCGCGCGCCCGCAACAAAATCTGCGACCTCGGCTTCGAGAAGATCGGCCGGCATATCGGCTACGAGACCATCGACGTGGTGGCGGGCGGCGAGACCGCCGGCATCCCCTTCGCCGCCTGGATCGCCGACCGCATGGCCACCCCGATGGCCTATGTGCGGAAGAAGCCGAAGGGCTTCGGCCGCGGCGCGCAGATCGAGGGCGAGGTGCCGGAGGGCAAGAACACCCTGCTGGTCGAGGACCTGACCACCGATGGCGGGTCGAAGGTCCGCTTCGCCCAGGCGCTGCGCGACGCCGGCGCGATCTGCGACCACACCTTCGTCGTCTTCTACTATGGTGTCTTCCCCGGCAGCTTCGAGGCGATGAAGGCCATGGGGCTGAACCTGCACCACCTCTGCACCTGGTGGGACGTGCTCGAGGTCTGCCGCGAGCGGCCCTATTTCGCCGAGAGCGCGCTGAAGGAAGTGCGCAAATTCCTCGAGAACCCGGTGGCCTGGTCGAAGGCGCATGGCGGCATCGGCTCGGTCGAGGAGGCGCGGGCGATCCGCGACGGGGCGGAGAAGGAATAGGGTGCCGGTCGCCGGCGGGATCCGACCCCGCCGGCCCTAGCCTGCCGGGCAGCCCGGCACCACCATGTCCAGAGTCCTGCCTGGAGCCCGAGCATGGCCGCCCGATTCCTGCCGACCCTCGGCGCCGCCCTGGCCCTCGCCGTGCCCGCTTTGGCACAGCCGCAGCGCGACACGCTGACCATCGGCATCACCCAGTTCCCCAGCACCTTCCATCCGAACATCGACTCGATGGCGGCGAAGACCTACGTGCTCGGCTTCGCCCGCCGCCCCATGACCGCCTATGGCACCGACTGGACGCTGGCCTGCCTGCTGTGCGAGACGCTGCCGACGCTGGAGAACGGCCTCGCGGTCCGCGAGACGACGGCCGAAGGCAGGCCCGGCCTCCGCGTCACCTACGAGCTGCGCGCCGATGCGCGCTGGGGCGACGGCACGCCGATCTCGGCCGCCGACCTGCGCTTCGCCTGGGAGGCCGGACGGAACGGCGAGACCGGCATCGGCCCGGCCGAATTCTACCGTTCGGCCTATGAGCTCATCGTCGAGGATGCACGGACGATCACGCTGCGCTTCGACAAGGTAACCTTCGACTTCGCCTCGCTCGGCGAGTTCCAGCCGCTACCGGCGCATGTCGAGCGGGCACGGTGGGAGCAGGAGCCACGGACCTATCGCAGCCGCACCGCCTATGACACCGAACCCGCCAACCCCGCGCTCTGGTCCGGCCCCTACCGGATCACCGCGGTGCAGCCCGGCGCCGGGGTGACGCTGGAACGCAACGCCGCCTGGCAAGGTGCGGCGCCGGCCTTCCGCCGCATCCAGATCCGCAGCGTGGAGAACACCGCGGCGCTGGAAGCCCAGCTGCTGGCCGGACAGGTCGACATGGTCTCCGGCGAGCTCGGCCTGCCGGTCGAGCAGGTGGCGGCGCTGGAACGCCGCACCGCCGGGCGGTTCAAGGTCGAATACAAGTCCGGGCTGGTCTACGAGCATCTCGACCTGCGGTTGGACAATCCGATCCTTGCCGACCTGCGGGTGCGGCAGGCGCTGCTGCTCGCCATCGACCGGGCGCAGATCGTGGCGCGGCTGTTCGAGGGCCGCCAGGTGGTGGCGCATGGCAATGTCAACCCGCTCGACCCGATGCACGATGCGGGCGTGCCGCAATGGCCCTTCGATCCGGCCCGCGCCGCGGCGCTGCTGGACGCCGCCGGCTGGCCTCGCGGCGCGGACGGCATCCGCCGGAACGCCGCCGGCGAGCGGCTGTCGATCGAGCTGATGACCACCGCCGGCAACCGGGCGCGGGAGGCGGTGCAGCAGGTCCTGCAGGGCATGTGGCGCCAGGCCGGCATCGAGGCCCGCATCAGGAACGAGCCGCCGCGGGTCTTCTTCGCCGAGACCCTGTCGAAGCGGAAATTCCAGGGTGCCGCACTGTTCGCCTGGATCAGCGCGCCGGAAAGCGTGCCGCGCAGCACCCTGCATTCGGACGAAATCCCGACCGAGGCGCGCAACTGGTCCGGCCAGAACTATCCGGGCTACCGCAACCCGGAGATGGACGCACTGCTGGAGACGATCCCGCAGGCGCTCGACCGCGACAGGCGGCGCGCGCTGTTTTCCAGGCTGCAGGCGATCTACGCGGCGGACCTGCCCGCCCTGCCTTTGTGGTTCCGGGCGGATGCGCATGTCTGGCCGCAATGGCTGGAGAATGTCCGGCCGACCGGGCACCTGAACCCGAGCTCGCTGTGGGTGGAGGAGTGGCGGGTCAAGCCGTGACCTACGCCGGTCGTTCGGAAGAAAGGCAGGGGTTCGGGGAGGGAAACGTATTCCCTCCCCGAACCCCTGCCCTTTCGTGAGTCTCGCATTCGCCGCGCGGCAGGTTCCGACTCACAAGAATAAAGGTGGGTCCAGGGAGGATGCTTCCTCCCTGGCCTTGCCTGCCCTCAGAACCGCGACGTCAACGCGAAGCGCGCGGCGAAGGGCGCGCCCGGCGTGATGTTGTTGTTGCTGTTGGCCACCGGGTAGTACTTCACCCCAAACAGGTTCTCGAAATTCGCCTGCAGCGCCACGCGCTCCGTCAGGTTCCAGAACAGCGCCGCGTCGAACCGGGTGAAGGCCGGGATGCGCACCGCGTTGTCGGTCGCGGCGTAGTAGCCGGACTGGTGCACCACGCCGAGCCCGGCGCCCAACTGCGGCAGGAAGTCGTAGCGGTTCCAGAGCGAGACGGTGTTGTGCGAGACGAAGGGCACGTTGTTGCCCTTCCTGATGGTTGCCGACTGGTCGCTGGTGATCTCCGAATTCATGATGGCCCAGCCGCCCAGCACGCTCCATTTGTCGGTGACGCGGCCGCGCCCGCCCAGCTCGAAGCCCCGCGTGCGGGTGCCGTCCACCAGGACGGAGCGGGTGATGTCGTTCGGGTCGGTCACCGCGACGTTGGTGCGGTCGAGGTTGAAGAGCGCGGCGGTCACGGCGAAGTCCGGCCGCACGTCCCACTTGGCGCCGACCTCGTAGTTGGTGAACTGCTCCGGCTTCAGCGACTGGTTGGCCAAAGTGAGCGAAGCGAGCTGCTCGCCGGCCCGCGGCAGGTAGGTGTTGCTGAAGCTGGCATAGAAGGAGACCGGCTCGAAGGCCTGCCAGACCAGGCCGATGCGCGGCGAGACCTTGTTGTCGGTGACGTCGAAGCCCTGGCCGGTGCGGTTGTTGGTGAAGTCGGTGTTGAAGTGGTCGAAGCGCAGCCCGCCGATCAGCTGCACGGTGGGCAGCAGCTGCACCTGATCCTGCACATAGACTGCGGCGGTGGTGGCGACGCCGCTGTTGTTGGCGTCCGTGGCACTCTGGCGGAAGCTGACCGGCACGTTGATCCGCGTCGCGCCGAGTGAGGTGGTGTAGCTGGTGGCATTCGCCCCGACCGAGGTGAAGTAGCCGGTGTTGCGGAAATTGTCGGTCTGCTGCCGCGCCAGCTCGACCCCCGCCAGGATCTTGTGCCGGATGGGGCCGGTGTTCAGGTCGAAGACGAAGTCGGTCTGGTTGATCAGGTTCTGCCGGTGGGTCTCGTTGTTGTAGGCGGCGATCGACACCGTGCTGCCATTGGCGGACACCGCGCCGGGGAAGACGTTCTGGTAGAACTTGTCGTAGTCGGCGAAGCGGAAGTTGTTGCGCAGCAGCACGCCGTTCTCGAAGCGGTGCTCGACCCCGAGGTTGAGCGCATTGACCTGCGCATTCACCGGGCTGCGGCCAGGATCGCCGAAGAAGGTGGCGCGGCCGGTCTCCAGCGGCCGGCCGCGGAAGGACGGGATGCCGCGGTCCGCCACGCGCTCGTCGCGGAAGTATTCGTAGGAGGCACGGACGATGGTGGAATCGCCGATCCGGTAGGCGAAGGTCGGGTTGATGCCGTAGCGCTTGAGGTTGACGCCGTCGCGGTAGCTGTCGCTCTCCTCGTACATCCCCAGCAGCCGGACGGCGGCATTCTCGTTGATCGCCTGGCCGAGGTCGAAGCTGCCGCGCCACTGGCCGAAGGAGCCGGCCTGCAGCCGCACCTCGCGCCGCGGGTCCCAGTTCGCCTGCTTGGTCACGCGGTTGATCACGCCGCCGGTGCCGCCGCGGCCGAAGATCATCGCGTTGGGGCCGAGCAGCACCTCGACGCGGTCCACGTTGTAGAGGTCGCGGTAGTACTGCACGTCGTCGCGCAGCCCGTCGACGAAGAGGTCCGAGGTGGTGGACTGGCCGCGCAGCACCGGGGTGTCGCGGTTGCCCTCGCCCTGCGCATAGCCGGCGCCGGGGACGTAGCGCAGCACGTCGCCCAGGTTCTGCATCGACAGGTCGCGGATCGCCTGTTCGGTGATGACGGTGACGCTCTGCGGCACGTCGCGCAACGGCGTGTCGGTCTTGGTGGCGGAGGTGGTGCGCTGGGTGGCGTAGCCGGAGGTCACGGCGGGCACGGCGTTCACATCCATCTGAGGCAGCGCGATGGGGGCCGCCTGGTCCTGCGCCACCGCCGGGACGGCCCCGCAGGCCAGTGCCAGCAGCGAGGTCGCCGCCAGCAGCCCGGGCCGCCGGCCCGGCCGCGTCACCACGGCATTTCGATTGCAGTTCGGCATGTCCATCAGTACGACCCAAGTTTCCGCGATTGCGAGTTATTCGCAATAAGGGCAACCTGCCCGGGCCGCTGCCGCCAGGCAAGGGCCCGCGGCCGATGCATGGGAAAAGAAATGCGATTGCGAGTAATTCTCATTCGGTCTAGGCCAGGGACCATGCCCGTCGCGCCTAGCCTCCGCCGTCGCCTGCCGATCCGCCGCCAGGGCGCCAGGGCGTGACCGCGCGCCGGGCCCTCCTCTTGGCGCATCGCTGGGTCGGGCTGGTGCTCGGCCTCGTCCTCGCCGTCATCGGCGCGACCGGCAGCATCCTGTCCTACCAGCGCGAAATCGACGCGGCGCTGAACCCCGCGCTGTTCCGCCCCGACGGCCCGGCCGACCCGGCGCTCACCTATGCCGCCATCCAGCGCCTGGCGGAGACGGCCGGCCGTCCCGTCGGCGGCATCCGGCCGCCGGATGCGGTCTGGCCGGTCTGGGTGGTCTCGCCGCCGCGCGGCGCGCGCGGCGCGACGACGGCCTACCTGGACCCGGCGACCGGGCGGCTGCTTGGCGAGCGCGACGCCCGCGCCGGCTTCATCGGCACGACGCGCGACCTGCACGACACGCTGATGCTGCGGGCCTGGGGCGGGCGCGAGGCGGTGGGCTGGCTCGGCGTGCTGACCCTGCTGTTCTGCGCCAGCGGCATCTGGCTCTGGTGGCCGCGCGACGGCGCGCTCGGCCGGGCACTGGTGACAATCCGGCGCCGGCCGGCGGTGATGCTGAACCTCGACCTGCACCGGGTGGTCGGCATCTGGCTGGCGGCGGTGCTGGCGGTGGTCGCCTTCTCCGGCGTCGCCATCATCTTCCCCGGCTGGTTCCGCCCGCTGCTCGGCATCGCCGCGCCAGCCGCCGGAGCGCCGCAGCGCGGGCCGCTGCGGCCCGAGTCGCTTCGCCTGGATGCGGACGCCGCCGTCGCCGCGGCGCTGGCGCACCTGCCCGGCCAGGTGGTGACCGGCGTCATGCCGCCCACCGGCCAGCGCCCCGCCTGGGGCGTGACCCTCCGCCCCGCCGCGGCCGACCCGGAAATCCGCGGCCGCACCGTCCTGACCATCGACGCCGGCACCGGCACGGTGCTGGAGGAACGCGGCCCGCGCACCCGCGGCGCGGCGGAGGAGGCGCTCGCGCTGCAACGCTGGCTGCATGGCGGCGCCATCCTGGGGACCGGCGGGCGCCTTCTCGTCTTCCTGTCGGGCCTCGCCATGCCGGCGCTCTTCGTCACCGGCCTCGCCGCCTGGCTGCTCCGCCGCCGCAACCGCCGCCGGGTCCGCCAGGCGGACCCTGCCGCCCTGTCCGGGAGGACCGCATGAACCCCACCCCGCCCGACCTCTCCCCGCTCACCCTCATCCTGCAGGCCGATATCGTGGTGCAGGGGGTGATGGCGCTGCTGCTGCTCGCCTCGCTCGCCTGCTGGGCCATCATCATCGAGAAGGCGGTGACCCTGCGCGGCTTGGCGCGGCAGGCCCGGCTGCTCGCCGCCGAAGGTCCCGACGCCGCGCCGCCGGGCGGCGAGGGCCTCGCCGCCGCGACGCTGCGGGCCGGCCATGCCGAATGGCGCGAGGGGCGCGATCCGGCCGAGACCGCCGGCGAATTCCGCGGCCGGCTGGAACACGCCATGCGCGCCGCCATCGCCGCGACGCTGCGGCAGGCCGAGCCCGGCCTGCCCCTGCTGGCGACCATCGGCGCGGTCAGCCCCTTCGTCGGCCTGTTCGGCACGGTCTGGGGCATCATGCACAGCTTCGCGGGCATCGCCGCACGGCAGGATACCAGCCTGGCGACCGTGGCACCCGGCATCGCCGAGGCGCTCTTCGCCACCGCCATCGGCCTGGTCGCCGCCATCCCGGCGACCATCGCCTACAACCGCTGCACCACGCGGCTGCACCGGATCCGGCAGGAGGCGCTGGCCGCCGCCGGGACGCTCGCGCTGCGGCTGGCGCGCCGGCCGGCCTTCGTCGCCGGCGGCCGCGCCGCGGCGGCGGAGTAGCTGGCATGGCGATGCAGCTTTCCGGCGGCGACGACGGCGACGACGCCCGCCCGGTCGCCGAGATCAACGTCACGCCGCTGGTCGACGTGATGCTGGTGCTGCTGGTGATCTTCATGGTGACGGCGCCGATGCTCACCGCCGGCATCCAGGTCGACCTGCCGCGCGCCGCCGCCGCGCGCCTCGCCCCGCCCGAGCCGCCGCTCGAGCTCGGCCTGACCCGGGCGGGCGAGCTCTTCCTCGGCAAGGAGCCGGTCGCCGAGCCGGCGCTGGAGCCGCGCTTGGTCGCGCTGCATGCCGAATCGCCCGACCGCGCGCTGCATCTCCGCGCCGACCGCGGCATTGAGTATGGCGAGGTGCTGCGGATCATGGCCCTGGTGCAGCGGGCCGGTATCCAGCGGGTCGCCCTCGTCTCGCAGCCGGCGCCCTGAGCCATGGCCCAGCCGCAGGCGCTGCCCCGCTTCGACGGCTTCGCCGTCCCGCCGCCCCCCGGCCTGCCGCGCCGCCCGTCCGGGCGGAGCCTGGCCTGGACCGGCTCGGCCGTTCTGCATGCGGTGGCCGGGCTGGTGCTGCTGTTCGGCATGCCCGCCCCGGCACCCGTCGTGATGCCGGTGATGCTGCTGGAGATGACGGCGCCGGAGCCGGTTGCGCCGAGTCCCGAGCCGGTCGCCGAGCCCGTCGCCGAGGCCATGGCGGAGGCGGCGCCGGCCCCCCTGCCCGTCCCGGCCGAGGCGCCGCCCGAACCACCCGTGGCGACCGAGACACCACCGATGCCGATGGCCGAGGCGCCGGCCTTGCCCGAACCGCCGCCGCCCGTGCCGGAAGTGGCCGAAACGGCCCCCGAGGCCGTCGCCGAATTGCCGGTCCCGCCGCCCCTGCCGCGCCCGCCGGCGCCGCAGCACCGCCCCGCGCCGCCGCGGCCTGCGGTGGCGCAGGTGCAGCCCACGGCACCGGCACCGGCGCCGCCCGCCCCCGCGGCTCGGGCCGCAGCACCCGCCGCCGCGGCACCGCCGGCGAGCTACGTCGCCCGGTTGTTCGCCGCGCTGGAACGGCACAAGACCTATCCGCAGGAGGCCCGCTTCCGCCGCGCCCAGGGGGTCGCCATGCTTCACTTCCGCATGCGGCGCGACGGGACCGTCATCGGCTACCGGCTGGAACGCAGCGCCGGCGATGCCGCGCTGGACGGCGCGGTGCTGGCGATGATCGAGCGTGCCTCGCCGCTGCCCGCCCCGCCCGCCGAGGTCACCGGCGACCCGATCGAGCTGACCGTGCCGGTCCGCTTCGCCCTGCGCTGACCCGCCGGCCGGATTGAAGCACCGCGCGGAACGGCGCTAGGATGGCGGCAGCCCGGGCAGCACGGGTTGCCCGACCCAGGGAGCGATTCATGCCCACGGCCGCCGCGCAGCACCCCTATCTCGACCTCTTCTCCTTTGCCCTCGTGCCGCGCCTGAAGTCCGGGCCGGACCATGCGAAGGACCCGCCGGCGCCGCATCTGCTGCCGCTGGCCAATGCCTCGCCGGAGGCCAGGCAGGTGCTCGACCTGCTGCTCGGCGCCGACCACGACCTCCGCGACGACCATGACCAAGCCGCAGGCATCAACCTGGCGCTGGCGGAAACCCGCATCCGCCTGGCGGTCAGCCATGGCGACAAGTCGCCGGCGCTGCAGACCGCGCTGACCCGCATCGCCCTGGCGCGGGAGGAGATGGCGAAGCACGACACCCGCCGCGCCTGCGCCGCCCTGGCCGATGCGGTGCGCGCGGTGATGGCGCCGGCAGCCAAAGGGTAAGGCAAGGCCAGGGAGGAAGTATCCTCCCTGGTCCCTCTTCTATGTTTGGGAGTCCGACCTGCCGCGCGGCAGGCGCCAAGCCCACAACAAGGAGGGGGAAGCTTGGGGAAGGAATACTTTTCCCTCCCCAAGCTTCCCCGCAGATCCGCTAACCGCCGACCGCTCCACCACCGTTGCGCACCAGGCCGATCAGCGTCGAACGCGGCGGCACGCCGGCCTGGAATTCCGGCCAGCGCGTCGCCGGCCGGTCGAAATTGCCGCCGGGCTCGGCGCCCGGGTGGCGCACCGCGCTGAACAGCGCCTCCCCATCCGGGGTCAGCGCCGCGCCGCCGACCGAGGCCGCCCGCGGCGCGCCATAGATCGGCAGCGGCACCCCGCGCCCCGGCCCGTCCAGGTCGCAGACATAGAGCCCCTCCGCCTGCGGCCCGACCCGGCCGCCGCGGTCGGTGCCGATCCAGGCCCGGCCGCGCGCATCCACCGTCACCGTGTCCGGGTTCTCCGGCCAGGCGCTGCCCGGCGGCAGGCCGGCCCGGCCGTAGCGGGCCTCGGCGCTGCGCGGGTCGCCGGCGGCGAACAGCAGCCCGGCCCCGGCGGTCGCCGCGCCGTCGTCGCCGCCGGCCGCGGTCAGTTCGATCACATGTCCGGCCGGCCGGGCCGGGCTGCCGTGGCAGGCCAGCAGCAGCCGTGGCCGGGTCGGGTCGAGCCCGAGCCCGGAAGGCGAATCGAGCGGGCTGCCCCCCGCCTGGGTCGCCGCCATCACCGGGTCCGGCACGCCCGCCGGCAGCGGCAGCCAGGTGAAGCGGTCGCCGTCCAGCCGGGCGACCGAAAGGCTGCCGGCATCCAGCACGTCCTCCCCGGTCGCCGGCCCGGCCGAGACGAAGCGGAACAGGAAGCCGCCGACCCGCCGGTCGGTCAGGTAGACCACCGCGCGGCCGTCGCGCGACAGGGTCGCCGCCACGTCGCCGTGCGCGAAGCGGCCGAGCGCGGTGCGCTTCACCGGCACCGATTGCGGGTCGAAGGGGTCGAGCTCGACCACCCAGCCGAAGCCAGACGCGTTGGCGAAGCGCGGGTCGACATTGCCGAGCCGGGCCAGCCAGGGGGTCGGGTCGCCCTCGGCCAGCAGCAGCGTGCCCCAGGGGGTGACGCATCCGCCGGCCAGGCCCAGCACGCCCCGCACGCTGCCGCCGCCGCTGACACGGCACAGCGTGGCACCGCCCAGCCGGCGGCTCTGGAAGCCGCCATCCACCACCACCCAGCCGCGGCCGCGCTTTTCCAGGTTCAGCAGGGAGGCGCCCTGCATCGCCGCCGCCGCGGCCGGCTGGTCGCGCCCGCCGGGGAAGGCGAAGGCGGGGTCGACCCGAGGATGCACCACCGCCAGCACCGCGCGGGGGATGCCGTCGGCGGCCTGCTGCGTCGGCACCGCGATGGCGGCGACCCTCGCGTCCCAGCCGAATTGCGCCGCGGCGCCATCCGGGGTGGGCCGGCGCGGGTCCCAGGCCGGGGCGTCGAAGGTGACGCGGTCGCCCCAGCGGACCAGGACGTCGCGGCGGTAGCCGCGCGCCACCGTGTCGTCCTGCTGCACCGGCAGGCCCATGGCTTCGAGGTCGTTGCGGCGGGTCTGTGCCCGGGCGGCGAGCGGGGCGAGGGCGGAGGCGGCCAGCAGCGCCCGGCGCCGGATCGCGCGCCGCGTCCCCTTCCCTGCAAAGCCCCTGGCATCCTGCATCAGCGCGTCCTCGTTGCGGCGGCGCGGACCTTGCCACCCGGCCGCCGCCGGCGTCCATCCGCCGAGGGCCAACAAGGGCGTGCGGCAAGCGGCCTTGGGTTGGCGGGCATTCCGGGCCTAGACTGCGGCATCCCGCAGAGAAGGTCCCGCCGATGACCCCGCCCCGCAATTCCACCGCCGCCCGCGACGTCGCCTACGCGCTCCACCCCTATACCGACCACAAGGCGCACCTGATCAACGGCCCGATGGTGATCAACCGCGGCAAGGGCGTGAAGGTCTTCGACGACCAGGGCAAGGACTACATCGAGAGCGTCGCCGGGCTCTGGTGCGCCAGCCTCGGCTTCGACAACGAGCGCCTGGTGCAGGCCGCCACCGACCAGATGCGGAAGCTCCCCTTCTACCACTCCTTCACCGGCAAGTCGCACGAGCCGATGGTGGACCTGGCGGAGATGCTGATCGAGCGCGCGCCGGTGCCGATGAGCAAGGTGTTCTTCGCCAATTCGGGGTCCGAGGCGAACGACAGCGTCATCAAGATCCTCTGGTACATGAACAACGCCATCGGCCGGCCGGCGAAGAAGAAGATCATCAGCCGGCTGAAGGGCTACCACGGGATCACGCTGGCGGCGGCCTGCCTCACCGGCCTGCCGGCCAACCACAAGCTGTTCGACCTGCCGCTGCCGGGCTTCATCCATGTCGGCACGCCGCACCACTACCACAACGCGCTGCCCGGCGAGTCGGAGGAAGACTTCGCCACCCGCCTGGCCGCCGAGCTGGAGGAGGTGATCCTGAAGGAGGGCCCGGAGACGGTGGCCGCCTTCTATGCCGAGCCCTTCATGGGCGCCGGCGGCGTCATCATCCCGCCCGCCACCTATTTCGAGAAGATCCAGGTGGTGCTGAAGAAGTACGACGTGCTGATGTGCGTCGACGAGGTGATTGCCGGCTTCTTCCGCACCGGCAATTACTGGGGCAGCCAGACCTTCGCCATACAGCCGGACATCCTGGTCTGCGCCAAGGCGCTGTCGGCGGCCTACCTGCCGATCTCGGCGGTGATGGTGAACGAGCGGGTCTTCCAGGGCATCGCCGAGGGGTCGTCCACCGTCGGCACCTGGGGCCACGGCTTCACCTATTCCGGCCATCCGGTGCCGGCCGCGGTCGCCATCGAGACGCTGAAGATCTACGACGAGCTGGACATGCTCTCCCATGTCCGGAAGGTCGGGCCGCACATGCAGGCGGCGCTGCAGCAGCGCTTTGCCGAGCACCCGATGGTCGGCGAGGTCCGCGGCGTCGGGCTGGTGGCGGCGGTCGAGCTGGTCGAGGACAAGGCGAAGGCCAGGAATTTCGACCCGGCGAAGAAGATCGGCCCGCGGCTGACCAAGCTGGGCGAGAAGCACGGCGTCATCATGCGCGCCATGACCAACGACAGCATCGGCTTCTCGCCGCCGCTGATCATCTCGACCGCCGAGATCGACGAGATGGTCGACCGGGTGGGCCGGGCGCTGGACGAGCTCTCGGTCGAGCTGCGCCGCGAGAGCATCGCCGCGGTCTGACCCGCCCGCAGGCAGGCGGTCCTGCGGGACCGCCTGCCCCGCCCGCTATCGTCATGGCCGGGCCCGACCCGGCCATGCCCCTCCCGCCGGCAAGCACTCCGTGGCCCCGGGCCTGACGGGTCGGGACCGCCTCTTCCGGAGCCCGACCCGGCCCCCCCATGCAGATCCCGACTTCCCTCGCCGCGCCGAGCCTGCCGCTCGCGGTCGCGCTGGCCATCGCGCCGGTCGCCGGCGTGCTGCAATCCAAGGCCATCGCGCCGATCGCCACCCTGGCGCTGCTGCTGTGCGTCGTCGCGCACCGGCGTCGGCACGGTGCCTGGCCCTGGCCGCAGGGCGGCGCCGCCGGGGTGGCGCTGGCGCTGTTCGGCTGGGCGGCGGTGACCGCGCTTTGGGCGCCGGAGCCGCTGCGGGCGCTCGGCACCGCCGTGCAGGTCGGCGGCTTCGTGGCGCTTGGTGCCGCCGCGGCCCGGGCGATGGCCGCCGAGGACGAGGCGGCGAAGCACCGGCTGGTCCTGGTGGCGACCGGCGGGCTGGTCGCCGGGCTGGCGCTGGCGGCGCTGGACGCGCTGACCGGGCATGCCATCCGCGCCGCGGTGCGCGGGCTGAAGGAGGTCCCGGTCACCCTCGCCTTCGGCCTCAAGCCGGCGGCCTCCGCCATGGGGCTCTGGCTGCCGCTGGTCGCCGCGTCCGGCCTGTCGCGCTGGCTGCGCAGCCTGGTCCTGGCGGCGGGTGCCGCGGTGCTGGTGCTGCTGCCGGGCGAGGCAGCCAAGCTCGCGGTGGTCGCCGGTGGCCTGGCTGGCGCGGCGACTTGGCTGGCGCCGCGCTGGGCGCCGCGGCTGCTGGGCGCCGGCCTGGCGCTGGCGATCCTCGCCATGCCGGTGGTGCTGGGGCCGGTGCTGGCGCAGGGCGTGCCGGCGGACCGCATCGCCCCCTCGGCGGCGCACCGGCTGCTGATCTGGGACTTCGTCATCGACCGGATCGCCGAGCGGCCCATAGCAGGCTGGGGGATGGAGGCGAGCCGCGAGATCCCCGGCCACCGCGATCCCCCGACCCTCGAGGCGCTCCGGCGCTTCCACCTCACCGACCCGGGGGCGGCGCTGTGGCTGCCGACGGCGAAGCTGCTGCCGCTGCATCCGCACAACGGCGCCTTGCAGCTCTGGCTGGAGCTCGGCCTGCCCGGTGCCCTGCTGGGCGCGGCGCTGGCGCTGCTGCTGGGCGCGGCGGCGGCACGGTCGCCGCGCCCGGCGGTGGCGACGGCGGTGCTGGCGGCGGCCAGCGTCACCGCGATGCTGAGCTTCGGCGCCTGGCAGGAATGGTGGGTCGGCGCGGAGTTGATGGCATTGGCGGGCGTCGCCGCCCTGCCGGGGCGTCAGTCGGCCTAGGCTTCGAAGGCCAGGGAGGAAGCATCCTCCCTGAACCCTCCTCTATTGTTGTGGGTTTGCACCGGCCGCGCGGCGGGTGCCGACTCGGAAAAAGGCAGAGTGGGGTCGGACGCAGGCGCCCAACGGGAAGGGAATGGCTTGCCCTCCCCAGGCTTCTCAGCGCTCGACCGGCGGCAGGCTGCGCAGGAAGGCGATCAGCGCCGCCATGTCCGGCGGCGCGATGTCGCGGTACTCGGCGAAGGCCATCGGCGGGTGCAGCCGGCGGCCGTCGCGGGAGATGCCGGTGCGGATCGCCCGCTCGATCTCCGCATCGGTCCAGGCGCCGAGCCCGCTGGTCCGGCTTGAGGTCAGGTTGGCGGCGACCGCGCTGCCCCAGGGCCCGGCGAAGGCCTGGCCCCCGGCGCCGAGCTTCGTCGTGTCGCGCCGGCCGCCTTCCAGCATGGGCGTGTGGCATTCGGTGCAATGCGCTACCGGCCCGGCGAGGTAGGCGCCATAGGCCACCGCATCGGCCCGCGGCGGCGCCGCGACCCGGCCCACCGGCGGGCCATAGGAAGGCGGCAGCGGGATACGGTAGGTGGATTTCTCCGACACGCTGGACACCGCCGGGACGCTGCGCAGATAGGCGACCATCGCCGCCAGGTCGTCGTCGGACAGGCCGCGATAAAGGCCGATCGGCATCGGCGGCCCGATGACCGAGCCGTCGGGGCGGATGCCCTCGCGGATCGCCCGGCCGATCTGCGCATCGGTCCAGCCGCCGATGCCGGTGGCGCGGTCCGGGGTGATGTTCGAGGCGACGGCGCGGAAGGGCGGGATGTCCTCGACCACCCAGTTGCCTGCCAGCGCCTTGCCCGGCAGCGGACCGTCCGGGCCTTTCGGGGTGTGGCAATTGCCGCAGGCGGCGATGGTCTCCACCAGGTAGCGGCCGCGCTCCAGCGGTGTCTCCGCCGCGGCGGCGCCGAGCGACGCGGCCAGGGCCAAGGCGAGCATGGCAGTGCCGCGGCGAACCCGCTTCCAGGCTTCGATCGTCATGCAGGCAGTCCTCCCGCGGCGGAGGCTAGCCTCGCATGCCGGCGATGCGCAATGATACGCGGCCGGGCACGCATCGATCCGCTGGACCACACCGCATCACGGGATGCGGCGCGGCTACGGGCAGGCGGTCAGCGTGCCCGGGCGATGCAGAATTCGACGATATCGGCGAGGGCCCGACGCTCCGGCCCGTCGGGGAAGCCCTGCAGGGCCGCCAGGGCCTTGTCGCCGTAGAAGCGCGCCCGCTCGACCGTGTCGTGCAGCGCCCGGTGGCGGGCGATCAGCCGCTGCGCTTCGGCCAGGTCCTCGGGGCCCTGCTCACGCTCCTCCAGCACCCGGCGCCAGAAGCCGCGCTCGGCCTCGCTGCCGCGCTCGAAGGCCAGCAGCACCGGCAGGGTGATCTTGCCCTCGCGGAAATCGTCGCCGACCGTCTTGCCGAGTTGTTCCTGCTCCGCCGAGTAGTCCAGCGCGTCGTCCACCAGCTGGAAGGCGGTGCCGAGGGTGCGGCCATAGACGTCCAGCGCCTCCTCCTCCGCCACCGGCCGGTCGGCCACCACGGCGCCGATCCGGGTGGCGGCGGCGAACAGCGCGGCGGTCTTGCCCTCGATGACCTGGAGGTACTGGTCCTCGGTCGTCGTGGTGTCGTTCTGGGTGACGAGCTGCAGCACCTCGCCCTCGGCGATGGTCGAGGAGGCGGCGGAGAGGATCGCCAGCACCTTCAGCGAGCCATCCTCCACCATCAGCTCGAAGGCCCGGGCGAACAGGAAGTCGCCGACCAGGACCGAGGGCTTGTTGCCGAACAGCGCATTGGCGCTGGCCTGGCCGCGGCGCAGCGAGCTTTCATCCACCACGTCGTCGTGCAGCAGGGTCGCGGTATGGATGAACTCGACGCAGGCCGCGAGCAGCACGTGGCGATGGCCGCGATAGCCGCACAGCCGCGCCGCGGCGAGGGTGAGCAGCGGCCGCAGCCGCTTGCCGCCGGCCGCGACGATATGCGCCGCCAGTTGCGGGATCAGCGCTACCGGGCTTTGCATCTTCTCGACGATCAGCCGATTGCAGGCTTCGAGATCCGCGCGCACCAACGCCGTCAGCGCCGTCAGCGCATCCTCACCGCCGGACGCGGCCCTGTTGATCGGCGATGCTACCGGCATCGCACCCGCTTCCGCGTCCACTTCACTTGACCCAGTCCTAGGGGGCGGCACCATAACGACGCTCCCAGATGGCGGCAAGCGCAGGGAAAACAAGGATTTCGCTCGGAATGCGTGTCGTCGTCGAGAGCACCGATCCGGTGCGGGTGAGTTTCCTGCTGGCTTTGCTGCGCGATGCGGGCATCGCATGCATCGTGCTGGATGCGCATATCAGCGCGCTCGAGGGCGGGATCGGCGCCTTCCCGCGCCGCTTGGTGGTGGCCACGGACGACCTCGCCCAGGCCCGCCGGGTGCTGCGCGAGGCCGGCGAGGACGCCGCATGACCGACGCCGCGGCGCTGACCGAGGACCGCCTGCTCGACGGCCGGGTGCTGCTGCTGCAGCCACGGCGCGGGCTGCGGGCCGGGCTGGACGCGGTGCTGCTGGCCGCCGGCGTGCCCGCGCTGCCCGGCCAGCGGGTGCTGGAGGCCGGCTGCGGCAGCGGCGCCGGCTTCCTCTGCCTGGCGGCCCGGGTGCCGGACCTGGCG
This sequence comes from Dankookia sp. GCM10030260, assembly GCF_042666655.1. Taxonomy (NCBI): domain Bacteria; kingdom Pseudomonadati; phylum Pseudomonadota; class Alphaproteobacteria; order Acetobacterales; family Roseomonadaceae; genus Dankookia; species Dankookia sp. GCM10030260. Next base: position 978,957 of record NZ_JBHTDE010000001.1, on the reverse strand, counting down.
ATCCTGGCGGTGGAGCGGGATGCCGAATTGGCGGCGCTGGCACGGGCCAATGCCGCGGCCAACGGCTTGGCCGGGCGAGTGGAGGTGATCACCGGCGACGTGCGAGATCTGGACCTGCTCCGCCGGCTGCCGCCCTGCGATCACGCCTTCGCCAACCCGCCCTTCTGGCCCGGTGGCACCGCGCCGCCGGAGGCGCTGCGGCGGGCGGCGACGCATGAGGAGGCCAGCCTGGTCGACTGGGCGCGGTTCCTGGCGGCGCCCCTGGCGCGGCGCGGCAGCGTGAGCCTGATCCTGCCGGCGGCGCGGCTGGATGCCGCCATGGCGGCCCTGGCGGCGGCCGGCTGCGGCGGGACCCGGCTGGTGCCGTTCTGGCCACGTGGCGGGCAGGCGGCCAAGCGGCTGCTGCTGCAGGCCCGGCGCGGCGGGCGCGGGCCGGCACGGGTGGAGCCGGGCCTGGTGCTGCACCAGGCCGCCGGCTTCACCGCGGCGGCGGAGGCCATCCTGCGGGATGCCGCGGCGCTGTCGGGCTGAGGAGCCTGCGGGCGGGGGCGGCCCCGCCCGGTGATCAGCTTTCCTGCGTCTCCGGATGGCGCAGGTACCAGAGCCGCTCATGCGCCGCGACCAGGCTTTCCATGTTCCGGCGGCGGTTGGTGTCCGGCGAGACCGGGCGGCGCGTCAGCATCATCTCGAGGATACGCAGCAGCTGCTCGGCGACTTCGTAGTCGGCCTGATCGCAGGCGTGGTGAAAGGCGATCAGGATCTTGTCGGACAGGCGGCGGCTATGTCGCGGTGCGGTGCCGCGCGTGGCCTCGCGGGCGCCTTCCAGGTCCGAAGCCTCGTCCACCATCATACTCGTCTCCAGACCCGGCCGGTCGGTGCCAGGCCACCGGCTTATGACACATAAGATCGAAGCAAACCTACCGGCGTGCAAGCCGCCGCCCGCCTAGCCCGGACCTCCGGCGCCGACCGGGACCGGGCCGCCGAGCCTGACGCCCATCTGGGCGGCGATCGTGGCGGCGATGTCCTCTGGCCGCAGCTCGGGCCGGAACAACGACCGGACCCGGGCATCCGGTCCGACCAGGTAGATGAAGCTGGAATGGTCCATCAGGTAGTCCGTCATGTCCGGGCGCTGCGCGCGTGCATAGTAGACGCGATAGCGTCGCGCTACCTCTGCGATCTGCTCCGGCGTGCCGGTCAGCCCCTGCAGCCGCGGATGGAAGCGGCTGACATAGTCGGCAAGCGCCGCCGGCGTGTCGCGCTGCGGGTCGATGGTGATGAAGACGGGCGTCACCGCCTCCCCCGCCTTGCCCATCGCGTCGAGTGCCGCGGCCATGGTGCCGAGCTCGGTCGGGCAGACATCGGGGCAGTAGCTATAGCCGAAATAGATCAGCATCCAGCGGCCGGCATAGTCCTTCTCGGTCACCGGCTGGCGGGCCTGGTCGACCAGGCTGAAGGCACCGCCCAGGGCCATGCCCTGCGGCAGTTGCACCCCGCCGGCGCCGGGCACCGGCATCTGGCCGCCGAAGATCTGGCCGAGTCGGGCGGCGAAAGCCTCGCCCAGGCCTTCCCCCGGGGCACGGGTCACCCAGGCATAGGCCCAGACGCCGCCGAGCAGGACGGCGAGCAAGACGGCAAGGATGCGGATGGTCCTGAGCATGCGCACCGTTTAGCGGCGGGACTGGTTGCATGCCAGCGCAGGAAGCAAGGATGGGGGAAGGTATTTCCCCCACCCTCCCCGTTACGTCCGTGCGTCAGCTTGCCTCGGCAGGGGAGGCCGACCAGTCGGCACCGATGCTGGGGGCCCAGACATCCTCCCAGCTGCCCTCGGTGCTGGCGCGGGAATACTCGGTCGAGCGGTTCTCGAAGAAATTGGTGTGCTCGACCGCGTTCAGCATCTCGTCGAGCCAGGGCAGCGGGTTCTTCTCGATGTGGTAGTGCGGCTCGAGACCCAGCTGCTGCAGCCGGCGATCGGCGATGAAGCGGATATACTGCTTGGTCTGCGCCGCATCCAGGCCCTCGACCCCGCCCAGCTCGAAGGCCAGGTCGATGAAGCTGTCCTCGTGCTCGACGATGGTGGCGCAGATCTCGGTCAGCTCCTGCTTCAGCTGCTCGGTCCAGATCTCCGGGTTCTCCTGCACGAAGGTGCGGAACAGCCGGATGATCGACAGGCAGTGCAGCGTCTCGTCGCGCACGGACCAGGAGACGATCTGCCCCATCCCCTTCATCTTGTTGAAGCGGGGGAAGTTCATCAGGATGGCGAAGGAGGCGAAGAGCTGCAGCCCCTCGGTGAAGGCCCCGAAGGCGGCGAGGGTCTTGGCGATCTCGGTCTTGTTGGCGACCGAGAAGTTCTGCATGTAGTCGAACTTGTCCTTCATCTCCTTGTACTTGAGGAAGGCGGTGTACTCGACCTCCGGCATCCCCACCGTGTCGAGCAGGTGCGAATAGGCCGCGATGTGGATGGTCTCGGTGTTGCTGAACGCCGACATCATCATCAGCACTTCCGTCGGCTTGAACACCTGGGAGTAGTGCTTCATGTAGCAGTTGTTCACCTCGACATCCGCCTGGGTGAAGAAGCGGAAGATCTGCGTCAGCAGGTTCTTCTCGGTCGGCGTGAGGTTCTTCTGCCAGTCCTTGACGTCGTCGGCGAGCGGGACCTCCTCCGGCAGCCAGTGGATGCGCTGCTGCATCAGCCAGGCGTCATAGGCCCAGGGGTAGCGGAAGGGCTTGTAGACCGGGTTGGCGGTCAGCAGGTCGAAGCGGACCGGATGCTGGTCGGGTGGGAAATTGCCGTCGGCCATGGTGCCCGTCATTCGTTGTGCTTTGGGGGATGTGGGGTCGGGTCGAAGGCTGTCCATGGGAAGGACAGCCCCCTAGCGACGGCGACGCCGGCCTACTGGCAGGCGAGGCATTCCTCGTAGTCCGTGCTGGTGCCGGCCTTGGCCAGGATCGCCATCGGCCGCGGCTGCGGCACATGGGCCGCCATCACGTCGCCCTGCCCGACCACCTTCTCGGAGATCGTGTCGGCCCGCTGGATCGACAGGCTGCGGCAGTAGTAGAGCGACTTCATGCCGCGCTTCCACGCCATGACGTGAATCTGGTGCAGGTCCTTCTTGTGCACGTTGGCCGGCAGGAAGAGGTTCACCGACTGGCTCTGGCAGATGAAGGGCGTGCGGTCGGCGGCGTGTTCCACCACCCAGCGCTGGTCGAGCTCGAAGGCGGTGCGGAAGGTCGCCCGCTCCTGCTCGGTGAGGAAATCCAGGTGCTGCACGCTGCCCTTGTTGACCGTGATGGTGGTCCAGGTCTCGGCATCGTCGCGGCCGTGCTTCGCCAGCACCTTCTTCAGGTAGGGGTTGCGGACGATGTAGCTGCCGGACAGCGTCTTGTGGTTGTAGACATTGGCGGCGATCGGCTCGATCCCGGGGCTCGCGCCGCCGCAGATGATGGAGATGCTGGCGGTCGGCGCGATCGCCATCTTGTTCGAGAAGCGCTCCATGAAGCCGTATTCGGCGGCATCCGGGCAGGGCCCCCGCTCCTCCGCCAGGATGCGGCTGGCGACATCGGCCTGCTCGCGGATGTGCTTGAACATCCGCTTGTTCCAGACCTTCGCCACCACGCTCTCGAAGGGCACGTTCAGCCCCTGCAGGAAGCTGTGGAAGCCCATGACGCCGAGGCCGACGCTGCGCTCGCGCATGGCGGCGTATTTCGCCTTCGCCATGCTGTCGGGGGCGGTGTCGATGAACTCCTGCAGCACGTTGTCGAGGAAGCGCATCACGTCGGGGATGAAGCGCGGGTTGTCCTTCCACTCGAACCAGGTCTCGAGGTTGAGCGAGGACAGGCAACAGACCGCGGTGCGGTCGCGGCCATGCTGGTCGCGCCCGGTCGGCAGGGTGATCTCGGAGCAGAGGTTGGAGGTCTTGACCTCCAGCCCGGCCAGCTTGTGGTGCGCCGGCAGCGCCCGGTTCACCTGATCGGAGAAGATCAAATAGGGCTCGCCGGTCTCGATCCGCGCCGTGAGGATGCGGATCCACAGGCCGCGTGCCGAGATCTTCTTGACCAGGGCGCCGTCCTTCGGGCTGGTCAGCGCCCAGTCCTCGTCGGCCTCGACCGCGCGCATGAAGGCGTCCGGCAGCAGCACGCCGTGGTGCAGGTTCAGCGCCTTGCGGTTCGGGTCGCCGCCGGTCGGGCGGCGGATCTCGATGAATTCCTCGATCTCGGGGTGGGAGACCGGCAGGTAGCAGGCGGCCGAGCCGCGCCGCAGCGAGCCCTGGCTGATGGCGAGGGTCAGGCTGTCCATCACCCGGATGAAGGGCACGACGCCCGAGGTCTTGCCGTTGCGGCCGACCTTCTCGCCGATGCCGCGCAGGTTGCCCCAGTAGCTGCCGATGCCGCCGCCCTTGGCGGCCAGCCAGACATTCTCGTTCCACAGCCCGACGATGCCGTCGAGGCTGTCGGAGGCCTCGTTCAGGAAGCAGGAGATCGGCAGGCCGCGCGTGGTGCCGCCGTTCGACAGCACCGGCGTCGCCGGCATGAACCAGAGCTTGCTGATATAGTCGTAGATCCGCTGCGCATGCGCGGCGTCGTCGCCGAAGGCACTGGCCACGCGGGCGAACAGATCCTGATAGCTCTCACCCGGCAGCAGGTAGCGGTCATCGAGCGTCGCCTTGCCGAAATCGGTCAGCAACGCGTCACGCGTCCGATCCACCTGGACCTGGTGATGTCCTTCCAATTGTACCGCATCGAACACGGTGACATCCCCCTCAAGCCCGCGGACCGGAGCATGCATGTTGGATGGTTCCTACACAAGATATTGGAGCGAGAGAGCCAGTCTAACACCATATCGGGTATCGGGTTCAAAAAAATCGTCGCGCCGCAAGCCCAGGTGAAAGGCCGATGTTCTTGATACGTTCAAGTATAGGGCCGCGATCGCGGGTTGCCCGTCAAGCGCTTTCCCGGGGCGCGACGCGGTATCGGGCTGGAGGGTGATTCGCGCCCGGGGCTCAGCCCGGATTCGCCGCCTGGCGGGCCGGCCTGGCGGTGCAGCCGGGCGCGTCCGGGGCGCAGGGCGCCGCCCGGCGCGGCTTCGTCGGCGCGGCCCCGGCCTGGCCTTCGGCCGACTCGGTCCTGGCGGCCGGCTTCCGCCGCGCCGGCTCCGGCTTGGCCTGGGCACCCGTGCCTTTGTCCCAGCCGCGCACCTCGGCCCAGATATCGCCCGGCTCGGTCTGCAGCGGCGCCAGGCCAGGGCCCCCGGCCGCCCCGTTGCCGGGTCGCGCCCCGGCGCCGGCGCGCGGCGCGTTCTGCGCCGCGGCCAGGGTCGGCAGCAGCAGGATCAGCGCAACGGCGGCGGCCCGGCGCCAGCCGGGCCGGGCCGCGCGCGCCTGGGAAGCGGGCATGACCATCATCCTCGAACTTGGAAGGCCGGTCTTTGTCAGGGATCGCCCGCCGGGCGCAAGCCTATCCGCCGATGGGGCGCGTCCCGCACCAGTCCGCGATGAAGCCGGCAATCGCCAGCGTCGTCCGCTGCAGGTGGGCGAGCTCGGTGCGCTCGTCGAAGGCATGCGCCCCCTCCCCGCGCGGCCCGTAGCAGAGGCCGGGGATGCCGAAATAGCGGCCGTAGAAGCGGGTGTCGTTCACCGCGGTGGTGATCCGCGCCGGCATCGCCTCCCCGAAGACCTGGGCATGGGCGGCGGCCAGCACGGCCTCCGCCTCGGTCCCCGGCTCCAGCACGTAGCCATCCGCCAGGAAGCCGTGCCAGGTGACCGAGGGCGGGTTGTTGGCCAGGAAATTGTCCGTCCTCGCGGCGGCGGCGACGCAGCGCTCCACCGCGGCCTGGGCCTCCGCCACCTCGGTGCCGGGCAGCAGGCCGATGCGGCAATCCACCTCGCACCAGGCCGGGGTCGAGGAGGCCCAGTCGCCGCCGCGGATGATGCCGGGGTTGAACTTCAACGGCGACTCGATCCCGGCATACCAGGGATCGGCCTTGGCCGCCGCGTTGATCGCCTTGGTATGGTCCTGCAGCGCCTGGATCAGGTGATAGGCCGACAGGATGGCGTTGCTGCCGGATTGCGCCACCGCGACATGCACCGGTACCCCGCGCACCGCGATGCGGAACCACAGCGTGCCGGTATGCGCCCGGGTGATGGTGCCGCCGGTCGGCTCCGGGATCAGCGCCGCCTCCGCCCGGTAGCCGCGCACCAGGGTGGAAAGCGCGCCGTTGCCGGTGCTCTCCTCCTCGGTCACCGTCTGCAGGTGGACGTCGGCGGCCGGCTCCAGCCCGGCCGTCTTCAGCGCATCCATGGCGAAGACCATGGCGGCGACGCCCGACTTCATGTCGTGCGCGCCGCGGCCGTACATCCAGCCATCCTTGATGGTCGCGGCATAGGGCGGGTAGGTCCACATCTCGAGCGGGCCTTCCGGCACGACGTCGATATGGCCCTGCAGGATCAGGCTGCGACCCGTTGGATCCTTGGCCCGGTGGGTGGCGACGACCTGGACCGACTTCGCCGGATCGACCTCGACCATCGGGCTTGCCTTGGGGTGCTGGGCCAGCGGCACGTCCGCCAGGGTATAGCGGTCCACGCCATAGCCGCGTGCGGCAAGCTGCCGCGCCATCCAGTCCTGCAGCGGCGCCTCGTTGCCGCGGGTGCTGGGGAAGCGGACCAGGTCGCCGAGGAAGCCGACCTCCTGCGCGAAATTCGCCTCCACGGCGGCGGCGAGGCGGGCGAGCAGGGCGGCGTCGGGCATGGGGCGGTCCTTCCGGTGCAACCCGGCGAAGGTCCGCCCCAGGCCCGTCCCGGTCAACCTGCCCTCACCCCGGGGGGCGTGCCAGCCGCGGCTCGGTCATGTTGGGCGGGCTGGGGTCGTAGACCACCCTGTCGCGCCGCCCGGCCCAGGCGTTCTTCAGGTTGATCACCGGGATCAGCCCCTTGTCCTCCAGCAGCGCCCGCATCGCCGCCTGGGTCAGGTCGCGCCGCCGCTCCTCGTCCATCGTGGTCAGGGCCTCGGACAGCGGCCCGTCCACCGCCGGGTTCGAATAGCGCTGCCGGTTGAAGGCCCCGTGGCCGAGCTCGGCGTTGCGCGTCATCACCACGTTGCGCAGCGGGATGATCGAGCTGTAGCTGCTGTAGTAGGTCATGAACATCGAGAAGTCGCGGTTGGTCGCCTTGGTGAAGAGGCTGGCCGGCGGCAGGGTCTGCACCTGCGCCTCGACGCCGATGCGGGAGAAACCCTGGGCGATCGCCTGCAGCAGGTTGTCATCCGAAGGAAAGAAGCCGTTCGGCCCGTGCAGGGTCATGCGGAAGCCCTGGCCGTAGCCGGCCTCCGCCAGCAGCGCCCGGCCGCGTGCGGGATCGAAGGGCAGCGGCCCGATCCCCTCCAGCCGGTGCTCCGCCCCAGGGGCGGCGAACTGGTCGGCCGGGGAGGCGAGGCCGCTGTAGAGCCGGTCCGCGATCTGCTGGCGCGGGATCGACAGCGACAGCGCCTCCCGCACCCGCCGGTCGGCAAGGGGATTCGCGGGCAGGGGCTTGCCCTGCTTGTCCACCACGAAGGGCGAGGATTCCCGCATCGCATCGGGTGCGAGGTAGACGAAGGTGATGCTGTCGATCTGGAAGACCGCGAAGCGCGCATCCTGCTGCAGTCGCGGCACGTCCTGGACCGGGACATAGTCGATCAGGTCGACCTCGCCTGCCAGCAGCGCCGCGGTGCGGGACCCGGCCTGCGGGATGTAGCGGTAGACCACGCGGTCCCAGGGCTCGACCGGCCCGTACCAGTCCATGTTGCGGGCCAGTTCCAGCCGCTCGCTGTGGCGGTAGTCGACATGGCGGTAGGGGCCGGTGCCGATCATCAGCTTGCCGCTGTTGAAGTCGGCGGTCTGCGGGCTCGGCCCATGCACCTTGCGCGAGAGGATGACCGGCGAGCTCATGTCGAACCGCATCATCGGGTTCGGCTCCCGCGTCCGCAGCAGGATGGTCTCCCGGTCCACCACCTCGACCGCCGCGATGCTGCGCACGGCGGAGGTGAACAGCGCCGGGCTGTTCGGCACGGTGGGCACGCGGGCGAAGGTGAAGGCGACGTCCTCGGCCTCGAAGGGCGTGCCGTCGTGGAAGCGGGCCTCGGTGTTGAGCTTGACCTCCCAGGTCAGGTCGTCCAGCGGCCGCATGCTGCGCGCCAGCCGCGGCTGGAAGCGCGCCTTGGTGTCGAGGTCGAACAGCGGCTCGAACACCATCCGGGCGATCTGGTTGTTGTTCTGCGTGTTGTGGTAATGCGGGTCGAGCGCACTCGGCGGCGTCTGCGCGCCGATGGTGAGCACGCGCTGCGCGCCGGCGGGCGCAGCGGCAAGGAGCGCGGCCGTGACGGCCGCCGCCAACTGACGATGCATGGAGACCTCCCGATCGGCCGGTCTCTGCCGGCCTGGTCGGGAAAGCCTGCGGTAGCGCGCCGGCTCAGGTCAAGCGATAGACGCCGGCGTTATCGAATCGGCGGCGCATATTGCAGCCCGCCCTTGGTCCAGAGGTTGTTGATGCCGCGCGGCACGCCCATCGGGGTGATGTTGCGTTCCCAGCTCTCCTCGAAATTGCCGACCTGGCGGATGATCTTCACCGCCCAGTCGTTCTCGAGCCCCATCGCGCGGCCGAAATCGCCCGACTTGCCGAGCAGCCGCTGCACGTCGGGGTTGGTGCTGGCCATGAAGCTGTCGATGTTCTTGCTGGTGATGCCCAGCTCCTCCGCGGTCACCATGGCGAAGTGGCTCCAGCGCACCACGTCGAACCAGCGCCAGTCGCCCTTGCGCACCACGCCGCCCAGCGGCTCCTTCGAGATGATCTCCGGCAGCAGCACGAACTGCTCGCCCTCGTTGCCCTGGCTGGTGCGGAAGGAGGCGAGCGACGAGGCGTCGTTGGTGTAGGCGTCGCAGCGGCCGCTGACGAAGGCCTGGCGGATCTCCTCCGGCTGCTCGATCACCACCGGGGTCATCTTCATCCTGTTGGTGCGGAAGTAGTCGGCCAGGTTCAGCTCGGTCGTGGTGCCCGGCTGCACGCAGACCGTGGCGCCATGCAGTTGCCTGGCCGAGGTGACGCCGAGCGATTGCTTCACCATGAAGCCCTGGCCGTCGTAGAAATTGACCGAGGCGAAGGCGAGGCCGAGCTGCGCCTCCCGCCCCGGGGTCCAGGTCGTGTTGCGCGCCAGCATGTCGACCTCGCCCGACTGCAGCGCGGTGAAGCGCAGCTGCGAGTGGTCGGCACGAACTTCACCTTGGACGCATCGCCGAGCACCGCGGCGGCCACCGCGCGGCAGGCATCGACGTCGAGCCCGCTGTAGTTGCCGCGCGCATCCGGCAGCGCGAAGCCGACCGCGTTGATCGAGACGCCGCAGGACAGCTGACCGCGCGCGCGGATCGCGCCGATGGTGTCGGGCGCCGGCTGCGCCACGGCGGCGAAGGCCGAGACGACGGTTCCGAGCAGCGCCATCCCAAGGCGCCCGGCCTGCTGATGCATCGCTTCCGTTCCCCTTCCAGGCTTGGGCTTCCACGGCCCGAAGCCAAGCTTCGCCGCCGCGGGATGCCGCGTGCGAGATCCTTTCCAATATATTTCTTACCAAAAATAAACGGCCAAGAATGTAGGTGTCAGGCCACTTTCACATTTTTGCCTACGAAACGTATATTATCTTCAATGCTTGCACTTGCTGTGTGACGCAGGGTAACCGGAACCGCCGCCGGCGCTTGAGCCGGTGCGTGACGCAAGTCAGGGGGGTACGGGGACGCTGGATCCCCGGCCGCGGCCCGAGTGCGCGCCAAAGGTGCGACACAGGCTCCCCCGCCCAAAACCGATGACCTCAACGCGGGAGACCGGGTTTTATGAGCAGCTATTTTTCTGAGAGCTTCGACAACGGGATCGGCGCCCTCAACCACACCTGGGGCAACGGCATCGACACCAGCGTGCGTGGCCAGGTGACGATCAGCGGCAACAGCGGGATCATGGAGCGGCCCTGGGGCGACGCCGCCGGGCATGGCTACGGCACCTACAGCATCACCGCGTCGATGACCGGCAATGCCGAAGGCCCTGCCGCCCTGCTGTGGCCAGGCAACGACAAGTGGCCCGGGCCGGAATTCGACCTGGCCGAGGTCATCAACGGCACGCCCTACGGCACCATGCATTTCCGCGGCTCGAACGGCGGCGACGTCTACGGTTCGGTCTACTACACCGGCGTCGACGAAACGAAGGTGCACACCTACTCGCTCGACTGGCAGCCGGGCAGCCTCACTTTCTCGGTCGATGGCCGCGTCTACGGCGGCTTCACCGACAATGTCGGCCGCGACTACGACCACGGCGGCATCAACGAGGTGTTCTCGATCATGAACCGCAGCGGCGGCACCTCGATCACCGTCTACGACATCTCCTACTCCCCGTCCGGCGGCGGTGGCGGTGGTGGCGGCGGCAACGCGGTGCAGGCCGAGGTGACGACGAGCGGCAGCTCGACGCAGCCCGCGACCAGCGTGGCCAGCAATGGCCAGCCCGCCTGGTGGCCGGCCTGGGAAGCGGCCTGGAATGCGAACCACAACAGCGGCGATACCAGCTGGCAGGGTGAATTCTGGGCCCATGTCGCCGCCGGCGACTACATGATGGCATGATACGTGGTGGGCGGGCCGGATCCGGGCCGCCCACCGCCGCCTGGACCGCGATGCGTTCACGTCGGCTCAGGCGTCATGGTCCAGCCATTGTCTGGGCGCGTGGATCAGCGTCTTCGACGAGTCCGCCTCAACGCATCCCGCTCCAGGCGTCGGGTGTCAGCAAGCCAAGCTTCGGCAAGCCGGCCTTCGCCGGCGAGTCCGACGCTACTCCCACTCGATCGTCCCCGGCGGCTTCGAGGTGATGTCGTAGGTCACCCGGTTGATCCCGCGCACCTCGTTGACGATCCGCCCGGCGACGCGGGTGAGGAATTCCATGCTGAACGGAAACACGTCGGCCGTCATGCCATCCGTGCTGGTCACCGCCCGCAGCGCGCAGGCGGAATCGTAGGTCCGGCCATCGCCCATCACGCCCACGGTGCGCACCGGCAGCAGCACGGTGAAGGCCTGCCAGATCGCGTCGTAGAGGCCCGCGGCGCGGATCTCCTCCAGGTAGATGGTATCGGCCTTGCGCAGGATGTCGGCCTTATCCCGCGTCACCTCGCCGGGGATGCGGATGGCCAGGCCCGGCCCCGGGAAGGGATGCCGGCCGACGATCTCCTCCGGCATGCCGAGCTCGCGCCCGAGCACGCGGACCTCGTCCTTGAACAGGTCGCGCAGCGGCTCGACCAGCTTCATCCGCATATGGGCGGGCAGGCCGCCGACGTTGTGGTGGCTCTTGATCGTCACGCTCGGCCCGCCGGTGGCCGAGACGCTCTCGATCACGTCCGGATAGAGCGTGCCCTGGGCAAGGAAATCGGCGCCGCCGATCTTCGCCTGCTCCTCCTCGAACACCTCGATGAACAGCCGGCCGATGGTCTTCCGCTTCAACTCCGGGTCGGTCACCCCGGACAGCTGGCCGAGGAAGAGCTCGGAGGCATCGCGGTGCACCAGGCGGATGTTGAAGCGGTCGCGGAAGGTCTTCACCACCTGCTCCGACTCGCCCGCCCGCATCAGCCCGTGGTCGACATAGATGCAGGTGAGCTGGTCGCCGATCGCCTCGTGCAGCAGCACCGCGGCGACGCTCGAATCGACGCCGCCCGACAGGCCGCAGATGACGCGCCCCGTGCCGACCTGGGCGCGGATGCGCTCGATCATCTCGGCGCGGAAGGCTCCCATGGTCCAGTCACCGCGGCAGCCGCAGACCAGATGGGTGAAATTGCGCAGCAAGGCGCCGCCATGCGGGGTGTGCACCACTTCCGGGTGGAACATGGTTCCGTAGTAGTGCCGCGCGTCGTCGGCGATCAGCGCGAAGGGCGCGCCCTCGCTGCTGGCGACCACGCGGAAGCCGGGCGGCAGCTGGGTGATCCGGTCGCCATGGCTCATCCAGACCTGCTCGCGCGCGCCGGGCGCCCAGATCCCCTGGGTGATGGCGCATTCGCCGGTGACGTCGATATGGGCGCGGCCGAACTCGGCCGGGTGGCCGCCTTCCACCGTGCCGCCCAGCTGCGTCGCCAGGGTCTGCTGGCCGTAGCAGATGCCGAGCACCGGCAGGCCGCTGTCGAAGACATAGGCCGGGGCGCGGGGCGAGGCGCCCTCGGTCACGCTGGCCGGGCCGCCCGAGAGGATGATGCCGCGCGGCGCGAAGGCCCGGATGCGGTCGTCGGCGGCGGTGAAAGGCCAGACCTCGCAATAGACCCCGGTTTCCCGCAGCCGGCGCGCGATCAGCTGCGTCACCTGGCTGCCGAAGTCGAGGATGAGGATACGGTCGTGCTGGCCGGCGGAGGGAGCGGGGTCGTTCATGGCGCCTTGCAGCACAGCGCCGCGAGCCGGGCAAGCATTGCGCGCGTTGCCGCCCCGATCCCTACCCTTCCGGGGCTGCCGCGGTCGCCGTCAGCAGGGTCTCGATCGGGTCCCAGACGAAGGCCATCTGCTGCATCGTCCGGCCGGCGAAGCGGATCGCCTCCTGCGCCGCCGGGCGGCCATGCAGGCGCTGGTAGAACCACCGGCTCGGATTGTCCTGCAGCACCCAGAGCATGGCGGACCGGCAGCCGACCACCGCCAGATGCGCCGCCATGGCCCGCATCAGCCGGCGGCCGACGCCGCGGTCGCGGTAGTCGTCCAGCAGGTAGAGCGTCTCGACCTCGCCCTGCGCCAGCCAGTCGCGCCGGGCCCTTCCGCCGGAGGTGAAGCCGATGATGGTGCCGCCCTCCCCCGCCGTATCCGCCGGCGCGTCGGCGCCCGAGGCGACGGCGACGAAGACCGCATGGCCGTTGCGGCGATCGGTGATCGCCTGCTCGTAGCCCGCGGCATGCCGCAACGGCGACAGGTCCGCCAAATAGTCGTCGGGCAGCACGCCGGCATAGGCCGTGCGCCAGGTCGCGACATGCACGGCGCCGATGGCTTCGGCGTCGGTGGCGCGGGCGCGGCGGATGCAGATCATGGCTGCGCGCTTCCCTTCCCCAAGGCTGTGGTCCTGGCCTCAGGACCTACGTTGCAAGACTGCGGCGAAAAAACCATCCGTGCCATGCTGCGCGGGGCTGGTGACCAGAAACTTTCCCTCGCCCGGCGGATCGCCCGGCATCCCCGCCGCGGCCCAGGCCTCGGCCAGGGGCAGCGGGGCGAAATCCGGATGGCGGTCGAGGAAACCGGCGACCTGGTCCTCATTCTCCTCGGGCAGCACCGAACAGGTAGCATAGACGAGACGCCCCGCAGGCCGCACCAGTTCCGCCGCCAGGTCCAGGATTTCACCCTGCTTTGTACGCAGCTCCGCGAGATCCTGGGAACCGGTGCGCAGCCGCGCGTCTGGGTTGCGCCGCCAAGTTCCTGTACCCGTGCAGGGTGCATCGACCAGCACCCGGTCGAATTGCCCGGCCCGGCGCTTGGCCCAGCGGTCGCCGGGCTCCAGCAGATGCCGTTCGGCATTGTCGACCCCGGCGCGGCGGAGCCGGCGGACCGCGCCTTCCAGCCTTGGTGCGTTGACGTCGCAGGCGGTGATGCGGCCCTTGTTCCGCATGGTCGCCGCCAGCGCCAGGGTCTTGCCCCCCGCCCCGGCGCAGAGGTCGGCCACCCGCAGCCCGGGCCGGGCATCGCACAGCAGGGCGATCAGCTGGCTGCCCTCGTCCTGCACCTCGATCAGCCCCTCGGTGAAGGCCTTCGTGGCGGTGACCGCGCGGCGGCTCGGCAGCCGCAGGCCCCAGGGCGACCAGCGGGTCGGCTCGCACTCGAACCCCTCGGCGGCCAGCGCCGCGGCGGCCGCCTCCCGCGTCCCCTTCAGCAGGTTGGCGCGCAGGTCGAGCGGCGCCGGGCTCTCCATCGCCGCCGCCTCCGCGGCCAGGCGGTCGCCGAAGCGGGCGCGGAAGCCGGGCAGCACCCAGGCCGGCAGGTTCAGCCGGACCTCCTCGGGCATGTCGGGATGGACCAGGCCGCTGACCACGGCCGCCGCCGCCTCACGGTGATGCGCCAGGGTCCGCAGCAGCCGCTCCTCCAGCACGTTCAGCGGCTCGGCGGCGTATTGCCCGCCGGGGAAGGCGCGCAGCACGGCCTCGACCGGCTGGCCCTCGACCAGCAGCAGCTCGGCCGCGGCCAGCATCCGGCCGGTCGGCCGGCACTTGGCCCAGGCCAGCCACCAGTCGAGCCGCATCCGCTGCCGCACCACCCCCCAGGCGCGGTCGGCGACGGCGCGGCGGTCGCCGCCGCCGATGAAGCGGCGGGCGCGGAAGAAGTCGTTGGCGATGGCGTCGGCCGGGCGGCGCGGCTGCGCCTCCAGCGCCTCCAGCAGCTCGATCGCGGCGGCCAGGCGGGCGGCGGGGGTCATGCGAGGCGCTCTGGCAGGGCGGCCAGGTCGGCCAGGATCACCGCGGTCTGGTCGAGCCAGTATTCCGCCGGCCCGCCCGCGCGGTTCACCCAGAAGACCCGGAAGCCGAAGCGCTGCGCCCCGTAGGCGTCCCAGGGGTTGGAGGAGACGAAGACGACCTCGTGCGGCTGGCAGCCGAAGCGGGCGGTGGCCAGGGCATAGACCCGCGGGTCCGGCTTGAAGCAGCGCAGCGGCTGGACCGAGAGCACGTCGTCGAGCAGCGGCCCGAGGCCCCCGGCGGCGACCGAGGCCTCCAGCATCTCCGGCGAGCCGTTCGACAGTATGGCGGTCGGGATGCCCCGGACGCGCAGCGCGGCCAGCATCGGCGCGGCCTCCGGATAGGCGTCGAGCGTGCGGTAGGCAGCCAGCAGGTCGGCCCGCAGCGTGGCATCGGCCACCCCATGCACCGCCAGCGCATGGTCGAGCGCCTTTTCGGTGAGCGCCCAGAACGGCTCGTAGGCGCCGGTGGCGGAGAGGATCCAGCTCCATTCGATCTGCTTGGCGCGCCAGAGCGCCGAGACTGCGCCGGCCTGCTGCCCCAGCCGGGCGGCATGGCGGCCGACCGCGGCATGCACGTCGAGCAGCGTGCCATAGGCGTCGAAGATCGCGGCTTTCGGCTGCGGCATCTGGTCTCTCCGGTCAGGCGGACCCTGTAGCCCATTCACGGCGGAAAGGCGGCATGCCGCATGGCTGGCCCTTCCGGCGCGGCTTCGGCAGACTGCGGCGCGGACAAGAAACGGAGGAAACGATGCAGAACCCGATGGCCCTGACCGGCCGCACCATCGTCGTCACCGGCGCCGGCCAGGGGATCGGCCGGGCGCTGGCGGAACTCGTCGTCGGCCTCGGCGGCAATGCCGTGATGGTCGAGCGCAACCCGGACACGCTGCGCGCCACCGCCGCCGAGATGGACCAGGAACACACCCTGCCGGTGCTCGGCAACGTCGCCGAGGAAGGCTTCGGCGAATCCTGCGTCGAGCAGGCGGTCAAGCGCTTCGGCGCGGTGCACGGGCTGGTCAACAACGCCGGCATCACCCGGCCGGCGATGTTCGCCAAGATGACCATGCAGCAGTGGCAGGCCGTCATCGACGTCAACCTGACCGGCTGCTACCTGATGATGCAGGCGGTGGGGCGGCACATGATCGAGCGTGCCAAGGCCGACATGCCGCAGCCGACCGGGACCACCGGGGCGATCGTCAACATCTCCTCCACCGCCGGCAAGCGCGGCTCGATCGGCCAGGTGAACTACTCGGCGGCCAAGGCCGGGCTGTTCGGCATGACCATGACCGGGGCGCGGGAATGGGCGCGTTACGGCATCCGCTGCAACTCGGTCGGCTTCGGCACCGTGGTGACGCCGATGACCGAGGTGATCCGCAGCGACAAATTCGCCGAACAGACCATGTCGCGCATCCCGATGGGCCGCTACGCGCAGCCGTCCGAGGTGGCGCCGCTGATCTGCTTCCTGCTGTCGAACGGCGCGGTCTACATCACCGGGGAGAACATGACGGTGTCGGGCGGCAGCCATATGCAGCCGTGATGGTGGACGGGGGCGCTGCCCCCGGCCCCGGCAGAGGGGCGCTGCCCCTCTGCACACCCCGCCAAAGGCCGGTTGGACGTATACGTCCAACCCCTTGGAACCCAGGGGTTTTGGACATCAATCGCTTCAATCGGGCTCAAGCCAGAGGTGGCGGCGGCACGAGGCCGCGGATCGCCTGGGTTAGGCGGCGCGCGGGCTTTGCAATTGAGGATTTCAACGCCTGACCCCGCAATGCCGGATTCGGACAAAGCCGCGGCCGACCGCAAGGGCTTTGGAGTCGAGGCGGCTGAAGCCTGCCATTCGCCTCGGAATGCTTGGGTCCGGGTCGGCTCCGATCAGCGGAAAGGCCGGGTAGACCTGGGAAAACGGCCGATCCCGCTTGAGGGTTTTCGGTTTTGAAGGCTTCAACCCCGGGCACCCGGGGATGCCTGCAGACGGCCCCGACGCGGCGGGCAGCGAAGGCCCTTCGCTGCGGATGTGCGGCGGTTGCTGGACGGATGGAGATGTCAAAGAGCGCGGTATATTTTCCTACATTACCCAGGCTCGGAAGGCAAGCGAAACCGCCGCACCTGCTGCCCGCCGGAGGGAAGCGGCCACGCCATGGGTTTCCGGCCGGCCGGGATACCTGGCCAGGTCGCCGGGTTCGCATCCATCGCCGCAGCCTGGCATGTCCCACTGCCGCCGGACGCCCGTCCACCAGCAAGCCGGACGGCAAAAAAGCCGCATGCTCCCGCACCCTGTAAACTCAGGGTTACCGTCCTTCCCGAATTCGCGATAGTTTGTGGCGAAGTTTCCCTCCGGTATGTAACCACGCCGTGCACGACATCCCTGCGCCCCAGGCCGCCCCGTCCCGCCGCGCCGGCTGGTCCGCCCGCAGCCGCGGCCTGCTCGCCGGCGGCATCCTCCTCGCCCTGCTCATCCTCGCCGGCGCCGCCTTCGGCCTCTGGCGGGCCCGCGACGCGGCGATCGAGGACTGGAAGCAGCGTGCCGCCGGCTTCACCACCATCCTCGCCGAGCATGCCGGCCAGACCATCCGCGCCGCCGACCTGGTCCTCCGGCTGATCCAGCGGGAGGTGGACGAGGCCAGGCTCGACACCCCGGACCAGCTCCGCGCCCGGCTCGGCACCCAGGAGTTCTGGGAGCTCCTGCGCGGCAGCATCGGTGGCGCGCCGCAGATCGACGTCGCCACCGTCATCGCCCCCAACGGCGACATCGTGAACTTCACCCGAAGCTGGCCGGCGCCGCCGATCAACCTGGCCGACCGCGACTATTTCCGGGCGGCCATCCAACCGGGCTTCGAAGGCGTCACCGTCTCCGTCCCGGTGCCCAACCGCGGCACCGGCACCACGGTCTTCTACCTGGCCCGCCAGCTGCGCAACGCCGCCGGCGCGCCGATCGGCGTGGTCATCACCGGCATCCGCTCCGACTTCTTCATGGAATTCTACAAGGCCATCGCCGCCGGGCCGGACCATGCCATCGCGCTGTTCCGCGCCGACGGCATCCTGCTGGCGCGGGAGCCCCTGCCGGACGCCCTGATCGGCCGGTCCTTCGCCGGCCAGCCGGTGTTCCGGGAGGTCCTGAAGCCCGGCGTCATCGCCGACGTCGTCGTCACCCGCTCCACCCGCCTGGTCGGCGGCGAGGCCAGCCTGCGCCTGGTCTCGCCGCGCCGGCTGGCCGACTTCCCGCTGGTCGCCAACGTCACCATCACCGATGCCACCATCCTCGGCGACTGGTACAAGACCGCGCGCTGGACCGGCTTCATCGTCATCCCCGCCGCCCTGCTGCTGGTCGCGCTCAGCGCCATGCTGGCCCGCATGCTGGCGCGGCGGGATGCCATCCTGGCGGAGGTCGATGCCGCCCGCCTGGCCGCCGAGCAGGCGAACGAGGACCTGCGCGCCGCGGTGCGCCAGGTCGAGGCGGCAAGCCGCGCCAAGACCGACTTCCTGGCCAATATGAGCCACGAGATCCGCACGCCGATGAACGGCATCATGGGCATGAACGCCCTGCTGCTGGAGACGGTGCTGACCGAGGAGCAGCGCAAGTATGCGATGCTGACCCGCGATTCGGCCGATGCGCTGCTCACCGTCATCAACGACATCCTCGACATCTCGAAGCTCGAGGCCGGACGGGTCGAGCTGGAGGAGGTCGATTTCGACCTGGTCGCGCTGGTCGAGGACTGCGCCGCGCTGCTGGCGCCGCAGGCCGGCGCCAAGCAGATCGACGTCTCGGTCTTCGTCGACCCGGCGCTGCCCGTCTTCATGCGCGGCGACCCGACCCGGCTGCGCCAGGTGCTGCTCAACCTGCTGAGCAACGCGGTCAAATTCACCGCCACCGGCTCGGTCGCGCTGCAGGCGGTGCCCGGGGAGGGCCCCGAGGCCGGCATGGTGCGCTTCGAGGTGCGCGACACCGGCATCGGCATCGCGGCCGAGGTCCAGGCGAAGCTGTTCGACAAGTTCAGCCAGGCCGACAGCTCGATCACACGGCAATATGGTGGCACCGGCCTGGGCCTGGCGATCAGCCGGCAGCTGGTGCAGCTGATGGGCGGGCAGATCGGGCTCGAAAGCGACATCGGCCGGGGCTCGCGTTTCTGGTTCGCGGTGCGGCTGCTGCCGGCGCTGGGCCCGGTCGCCCCCGCGCCGACCCTGCCCTATGCCTGGCGCAAGACCCTGCGCATCCTGGTGGTGGACGACATCCCGCTGAACCGGGAGGTCTTCGTCCGCCAGCTCTCCGCCCTCGGCTTCCAGGTGGCCGAGGCGGCCGACGCGCTGGAGGCGATCGCCGCGGTGGAGGGCGCCATCGCCGGGGGCCAGCCCTTCGACGTGGCGCTGCTCGACCAGATGATGCCGGGCATGTCCGGCCTGACCCTGGCCGGCCGGCTGCGCGCCATGCCGGGGACCGCGGCGCTGAAGCTGGTGCTGGTCACCTCGGCCGGCATCCCGGACTGCCGCCGCAGCCTGGAGGGGCTGGTCGATGCGGCGCTGGAGAAGCCGGTCCGCCGCGGCGAGCTGCTGGCCTGCCTGGCCCGGGTGACCCAGGCCGAAGCCGCCCTGGCCGCGCCGCCGCCCGCCGCGCCGCCGGCGGCCGAGGAGGAGCCGGGCGGCCTGACCGTGCTGGTGGCGGAGGACATCCCGGTGAACCAGCTGGTGGTGACCGGCCTGCTGAAGAAGGCGGGCTACCGGGTCCGGCTGGCCGCCAACGGGGTGGAGGCGGTGGCGCGGGCGGCCGAGGGCGGCATCGACATCATCCTGATGGATGTGCAGATGCCGGAGATGGACGGGATCGAGGCGACCCGCCACATCCGCGCCCTGCCCGGGCGGCCCGGCCAAGTGCCGGTGCTGGCGCTGACCGCGGATGCGATGACCGGGGCCGAGGCCTACTACCGCAAGGCCGGATTCGACAATTACCTGGCCAAGCCGGTCCGCAAGGCGGAGCTGCTGGCGAAGATGGCGGAGCTGCAGGAGCTGGCGCGGGGCTAGCGGCGCCCGCCACGCGGCAGGTGCCAAACCCACAGACATGGAGTAGGGGCCAGGGAGGATACGTCCTCCCTGGCCTTGCCTTATCCTTCCAAGCGGTAGTTCGGCGCTTCCCGGGTGATCGCCACGTCATGCACGTGGCTTTCCCGCAGCCCCGCCCCGGTGATCCGGCGGAAGCGGCAGTTCTGCTGCATCTCGGCGATGGTGGCGTTGCCGGTATAGCCCATGGCGGCGCGGACGCCGCCGACCAGCTGGTGCAGCACGGCGCCGACCGGGCCCTTGTAGCCGACCCGGCCCTCGATTCCTTCGGGGACGAATTTCAGCGTGTCCTGCACCTCCTGCTGGAAGTACCGGTCGGCCGAGCCGCGCGCCATGGCGCCGAGCGAGCCCATGCCGCGGTAGGATTTGTAGGACCGCCCCTGGTAGAGGAAGACCTCGCCCGGGGCTTCGTCCGTGCCGGCGAAGAGGCTGCCCATCATCACGCAGTCGGCGCCGGCGGCGATCGCCTTGGCGATGTCGCCCGAGGTGCGGATGCCGCCATCGGCGATCGCCGGGACGCCGTGCTGGCGGGCGGCCGCGGCGCTTTCCAGCACCGCGGTCAGCTGCGGCACGCCGACGCCGGCGACGATCCGGGTGGTGCAGATGCTGCCCGGGCCGATGCCGATCTTCACCGCGTCGGCGCCGGCGGCGATCAGCGCCTCGACCCCCTCGGGGGTGGCGACGTTGCCGGCGACCACCTGGACCGCGTTCGACATCCGCTTGATGCGCTCGATCGCCGCCAGCACGCCGCCGGAATGGCCATGCGCGGTGTCGACCACGACGACGTCGACCTCCGCCGCGATCAGCGCCTCGACCCGGCGGAAGCCGTCCTCGCCCACCCCGGTCGCAGCCGCCACCCGCAGCCGGCCGAGCGCGTCCTTCACCGAATTCGGATGCGCCTGGGCCTTGTCCATGTCCTTGACGGTGATCAGGCCGATGCAGCGGCCGGCGTCGTCGACCACCACCAGCTTCTCGATCCGGTGGCGATGCAGCAGATGCCGCGCCTGGTCGGGGGTGATGTCGGAGGTGGCGGTCACCAGGTTGTCGCGCGTCATCAGCTCGTAGACCCGGGTGCCGGGGTCGTTGGCGAAGCGGACGTCGCGGTTGGTGATGATGCCGACCAGCCGGCCGCCGGGCTCGCCCGGCTTGCCGCGCTCGACCACCGGGATGCCGCTGATGCGGTGCTGGTCCTGGATGGCGCGGACCTCGGCCAGGGTCTGGTCGGGGTGGATGGTGACCGGGTTCACCACCATGCCGGATTCGAACTTCTTGACCCGGCGGACCTGGGCGGCCTGTTCGTCCGCCGTCATGTTCTTGTGGATGACGCCGATGCCGCCCGCCTGGGCCATGGCGATGGCCATCGGCGCCTCGGTCACCGTGTCCATGGCGGCGGCGACCAGCGGGATGTGCAGCGCGATCTCGCGCGTGAAGCGGCACCGCGTGTCGGTCTGGTTGGGCAGCACGGCGGAATAGGCCGGCACCAGCAGCACGTCGTCGAAGGCGAAGGCCTCCTCGATCAGGCTGCTGCGGATGCGGCCTTGCGGGGCGGCGTCCGGGATGGAATCGGGGGCCATGGGGGGACCTTTCGCACTCGGGCGCGACCCGCACACGGCACCCGCCTTCGGGGCGGGGATCGCGCCAAAGACGGGGCGGTCCGATCCGCTGCCTTGGCGCGTCCCCTTAGACCCTTCCACGCCGTTGCGGCAAGCGGTGTTGCGGCGGCCGGGCTATGCGCCCGCGGCTTGGCTTGCCGGCCGGAAGCCGGTGGCGACGACGTAGAGCTCGGCGCTGTCCTTGCGGCTGGCCGGCGGCTTGACGTGGCGCACCGTGGCGAAGCGCTGCTTCAGCAGGTCGAGCAGGTCCTTCTCCGTCCCGCCCTGGAAGACCTTGGCGACGAAGCCGCCGCCGGGCGCCAGCACCCGGATGGCGAAATCCAGCGCCAATTCCGCCAGGGCGATGATGCGCAGGTGGTCGGTGGCGTTGTGGCCGGTGGTGTTGGGCGCCATGTCGGACAGCACCAGGTCGGCCTGGCCGTCGAGCGCCGCCAGCACCGCCTGCTCCGCCGCCGGGTCCTGGAAATCGCCCTGCAGCACGATGGCGCCGGGGACCGGGTCCATCGCCAGCAGGTCGAGCGCAACCACCTTGGCCCCCGCGCCGATCCGCTGGATCGCCACCTGGGTCCAGCCGCCCGGCGCGGCGCCGAGGTCGACCACCCTGCCGCGCGGCTTCAGCAAATGCAGCTTGTCGTCGATCTCGACCAGCTTGAAGGCGGCGCGGGACCGGTAGCCGGCGGCCTGGGCGGCGCGGACATAGGGGTCGTTCAACTGCCGCTCCAGCCATTTCTGGCTGGAGGTGCTGCGGGTCTTGGCCGTCTTCAGGCGGGTGGTGACGCCGCGCCCGCCGCTCGGTGGTCCCTTCATGGGCAGTCCGGATCCTCGCTGGCGCGCCGGCCCCGGTTCAGGGGCCGTGCCGTCGGGCGAGGTAGGGCCGGTTGTCGCGTGACGCAATGCGGTCGGCGCGGATCATCCGCAGCAGCATGCCCTCCCGCAGCCCGCGATCGGCGACGGTGAGCGTCGGCACCGGCCAGACCCGGCGGATGGCGGCATAGACGGCGCAGCCGGGCAGGACGAAATCCACCCGTTCCGGGCCGACGCAGGGATGCGCCGCGAGGCCGGCCCGGCCGAGGGCGAAGAGGTCGCCCAGCGCCTGGTCGGCCACCTCGATATCCAGCACGCGGCCATCGACCAGCGGCCGGCGGTAGCGCGGCAGGGCCAGCGCCACCCCGGCGAGCGTCGTGACGGTGCCGCTGGTGCCGATCAGCCGGACCCCGCCGGCGCGGATCTCCTGGCCGATGCAATGCACCTGGTCGAACCGGCGGAGATGCGCCGCCACCTCGTCGACCACCGCATGGAAGCCTTCCTGGGTGAAGCAGGAGGCACCGGCGCGCTCCGCCAGCGTCACCACGCCGAGCGGCATCGAGACATAGCCGATCAGTTCCGCCGGGACCTGGCCCTGGCCCGGACGCGGCGCCGCGGCGGGGACGCGGATCCAGGCGATCTCGGTGCTGCCGCCGCCGATATCGAACAGCAGCGCGCGGCGGTCCTGCTCCTCCAGCAAGGGAGCGCAGGATTCCATCGCCAGCTCCGCCTCCTCCCGCGCCGAGATGATGCGGGGGCGGAGGCCGGTCTCGGCCTCGACCCGGGCGAGGAAGGCGGCGCCGTTGGCGGCGCGGCGGCAGGCCTCGGTGGCGACGGCGGTGAAATGCCGGACCGGACGGCGGGCGAGCTTCTCGGCGCAGGCTCCGAGGGCGGCGATGGCGCGGTCCATGGCGGCGTCGGAAAGCCGGCCGGTGGCAGCCAGGCCTTCACCCAGCCGGACGATGCGGCTGAAGCTGTCGACCACCCGGAAGCCGGCATGGGCCGGGGCGCCGACCAGCAGGCGGCAATTGTTGGTGCCGAGGTCGAGCGCCGCATAGGCGGGCGAACTGCTGCCGCAACGGACCGCAGCGCCGGGGGCGCCATAGCCGGAAAGCCGCTCGGGGGCGGGTCCTTGTGGCTCTGGCAGCCCCAGGGTTGCGGTATCGTCTGGCATCACGCAGGACCGTCTGGCCCATCTCCTTCCCGGCGCCGTTTCCGGCGAGTGGGCCACGCCGCAGGGCGCGGCGTCTCAGGCGCCATCGTCCTGTAATGTGGTGTGGCGGGCAAGCGCTTTCGACGGGTGGGGGTGTTGCGGCCCGCGGGACGAAGTGTTAGCAGAGCCGCCCTGCCGCCGGAGCGGTTGGCAGGGTCCCGGTGGGGGATAGTTTAACGGTAGAACTCCCGACTCTGACTCGGGCAGTCTTGGTTCGAATCCAGGTCCCCCAGCCATCCCCGCCGTCAACGCCCGGCTTTCCCAGTGTCGCCTCCACCACGGTGGCGACCTTGGGGACTTCGCGTCCCGCAGTCTTCTGGCCGTGCGCGAAGCAGTAGATTTCCCGGATCGGAAACGCGCACCTAGTGAGACCGGGGCTGACACCTCCCGCCGGTCGGCCGCCGCCGCGACGCCGTCCCTGCCCCCAGCCCGACTACGCCAGGCCGCAACCGCGCGGCGCTGGAGTCACCGGCGCCGCCAGGCCACCCGCGCCCTGCGCCACGCCCGTTCGATCCAGCGCGCCGAGTGCTCCAGCGGGGTCTTGAGCCACGGCACGTCGTCGCTCATCAGCGCGAGCCCGAGCGGCAGCATCCACAGCCCGAGCACCGGCAGGATCGAGAAGATGCCGCCGCCGATGAGCACGACGGCGGAGGGCAGCCGCAGCCATCGCCGCGGCGGATGGCGCAGCCATTCGATGGCCGACCTGCCACGCTCGGGCAACCTGGTCAGCAGGCGCGCCACCCTGCTGTCCCAGGCCGCCGCGGTGGTGACGCTCATGCGCCGGCACCGCTTGGGCCAGGCGATCGCTGGCCGGCGCCGCCCATGGCCATCTTCGCGCAGCTCATCGGACCATCCCGCCGCGCCCGTCCGGGCAAGCCGCCGCGGCACCCCGGCAGGAAGGCCCTCCGGCTTCCCGGCGATGGCTCCCCGTGCCGCCGCGCGGGACCATCCCAGCGCTCAGCGCAGTCCGAAGAAGGACAGGACGGCAACCACGACGACCACGAGGCCGACAATGTAGATGATGTTGTTCATGGCAAATGGTCTCCGATTATGACCGGTCACGCCGGACGTCGTACCCCGGGCGGGCTACGCGGTTGTGCGAATGGGCGATTCATCCTGCCGTTCCGCGCCCCGGGCATGGGTAGCCCATGGCGAAGTCCGACATTCGACCGGACCTGCAACGCAGGCATTGTGGCGGCGGCGCGGCAAGGCGGCCTGGATGACGCAATCGGGATGCGGCATGGCCCGATGCCCGGCATGGTCGCGGCGCCGCAGCCCCCCGGCGGGCGCCGGCCCGGCATCCCAGCTCATGGCTGCGCGGGCCTTGCCGCGCGGACCGCGCGCCGGCCCCGGGATGCGGCCGGACGATGGTGACGGCGGCGGCCTCCGCCTGCCGCTGCGCACGCAGCGGCGGAGCGCGGCCCCTGCCCGGTGCACCGGCACGGTCGGCCGCGCCCGACCCGGCAGGCGCCGGTCCCCGGCCTCGCGCCCGGGGGACCGGCCAATGCCGGACGGCATCGGCGGCGCCAGGCCCGCGATGCCGGCAGCCTGGCGCAGGCCTACAGCCGATAGACCCGCCGCGCCGTCCCGGCGAACAGCGCCCGCTTCTCCGCGGCGGAGGCCCCGGCGGCGATCCGCTTGAAGGCATTCCAGATCGCGCCGTAGCCGATGCCCATCTTCTCCACCGGGAAGTTGCTCTCGAACAGGCAGCGCTCGGCGCCGAACAGCTCGATGCAGGTGAGGATATAGGGCTTCCAATGCTCGGCCAGCTCGGCCGAGCTCGGCGGCGCGGGCAGCGCGCCGTAGTCGTAGGCCGCCAGCCGCATCATCATCCCACCCAGCTTGACCACCACGTTCGGGCACCCGGCCAGCGCCGCCATGCCGGCCCGCCACTGCGCGAAGACCGCGTCCCGCTGGCCGGCATAGGGGCCATAGCCCAGCGGCCCGCCGCAATGGCCGAGTATGAAGGTCGTGTCGGGGCAGGCCCGCACCACATCCAGGGCCTCGGCCAGCTGGGTGTGGAAGACCCAGAGGTCGAAGGCGAGACCCAGCGCCGTCAGCCGCCGCAGCCCGGCGCGGAATTCCCGCCGGGCCAGCAGCCCCGGCGCGGGATGCCCGTTGCCGATGACCGGGTCGGCATCCCAGGCGGCGGATTGCCGCACGCCGCGGAACCGCCCGCCGCCGGCCCGGAGATGCGCCCGCAGCACCGGCTCCACCGCCTCGCCCAGCGCCAGGTCGGCATAGCCGACGATGCCGGCGGCCACGCGCGTCGGGCCATAGCCGCCGCTGTCGCTCATCGCCGCGATCCCGGCGACGAATTCGGTCTCGCCGACCGGGCGCAATGCCTCGGGCCCCGTGGCGCGGTGCATCGCGTGGCACTGGACGAAGACCGTGGCCTCGATGCGGTGGCCGCAGTCGAGCTCCGCCAGGAATTCCGGCAGCAGGTAGGTCTGCCCCGGCCGCTCCCACAGGTGGTGGTGCGCATCGACGATCGGCAGGTCGGGCTCCAGCGCCGGCTCCGCCGGACGCCGGGCCAGCCAGGCGGCATCGGGCGGGAAGATCCGCCCGTAGCGCGTCGGCTGCGGGATGGCCTGCATCACTCCGCCGTCGCGTACTTGCCGCCGGTCTGCGGCGTCGGCGTGTCGAACCCCTGGCGCTGCCGGTCGAGCCGCGTCTCCCGCTTCCAGGTCCGCTTCAGCGGGTCGCGCACGCCGAAGCGGAGCGTGCCGAGCCCCTCGACCGACAGCTCGACCCGGTCGCCATCCATGAAGGCGTTCAGCCCGCGATGGTTGGTGCCGGTGGCGAGGATATCGCCCGGCTCCAGCGTGTGGATGGACGTCACCCATTCGATGCAGCGGGCGATCTTGTGCGCCATGTCGCTGGTGTTGAAGGCCTGCATCAGCGTGCCGTTGTTGGTCAGCCGGATGTCGAGGTTCTGCGGATCCTTCACCTCGTCCTTCGTCACGATCCACGGGCCGATCGGCGCGAAGGTGTCGCGCGACTTCATCTGGAAGAAGACGTTGCCCGGCGGCTTCAGCCCGCGCGCCGAGCCGTCGATGAAGTTCATGTAGCCGAAGACGTGGTCCATGGCGTCGGCCGCCTTCACCTGGCAGGCGCGCCTGCCGATGACGAGGGCCATCTCCGCCTCGCCCTCGAAGATCGTCGCCGGCACGTCGGGCAGCACCATCTCGTCGCCCGGGCCGATGATGGCGGTCGGCGCCTTGTGGAAGGCGTTGATCGCCGGCACCGCCGGCAGGGTGCCATCCTCCATGTAGTTCACCGCCATGCAGACGATGTTGCCGGGCCTGGGCAGGGGCGGGCGGATGCGCAAGCCCGCCAGCGGCCCCGCCGGGCCGCTGGCCAGCGCCGCCTCCAGCTTCGGGCGGTAGGCCTCGAACCGGGCGATCAGCCCGTTGATCAGGTCGTGCGGCCCGGTATGCGGGATATCCGCCACCACGGCCGAGACATCGACCACCTGGTCCTCGCCCCGCAGCAAGCAGAGCCGGAAATCCTCGACGAACAGCAGCTTCATGGCGTTTCCCCAAGGGCGCACGGGCGGCGCCGGTTCATCCTTGGGGCTGATTGGGCACGCATACGGGACCGCCGGCAACCACCCGCAGCGGGAACGGTCAGGCGCGCGGCCCGTTTGCTGCCCCGACCGATGCCTAACCTCTGCCCCCTCCCCCTTCGTCCCAGCCGCCTCCGCGCCGCCATCGCCATCCCGGCCCGGGACGAGGCGGCGCGGCTGCCGGACTGCCTGCGGGCGCTCGCCCGGCAGCAGGCCCCGGGCGGGTTGGCCGTGCTGGTCCTGGCAAACAATTGCCGCGACGACACCGCCGCCGTGGCCCGCGCACTCGCCCCCACCCTGCCCTTCCGCCTGGTCGTGCAGGAGGCCGCGCTCCCCCCGGCCCTGTCGCATGCCGGCGGCGCCCGCCGCGCGGCGATGGATGCGGCGGCCGACCTGCTGGCGGCCGAGGCCGACCCGCGCCACGCCGCCCTCCTCAGCACCGATGCCGATGGCCGGGCCGAGCCAGGCTGGCTGGCCGCCAACCTCGCGGCGCTCGCCGCCGGCGCCGATGCGGTGGCCGGCGCCATCGCCGCCGACCCGGCCGAGGCCGCCCTGCTGCCGAGCGGCCTGCGCCGGCGGGAGGCCCGCGAGGCCCGCTACGCCGCCCTGCTGGACGAGATGGCCTCCCTGGTCGATCCCGACCCGCACGACCCCTGGCCGCGGCACGCGGCGCATTCCGGCGCCTCGATCGCCCTGACGCTGGCCGCCTACCGCCGCGTCGGCGGCCTGCCCGCGGTCCCCGTCGGCGAGGACCGGGCGCTGTTCGAGGCCTTGATGCGGGCCGATATGCGGGTGCGGCACTGCCCGGCGGCGCGGGTGATCGTCTCCTGCCGGCTGGATGGCCGCGCCGCCGGCGGCATGGCGGATACGCTGCGGCGCCGGCTGGCGGAGGCCGACGCGGCGCCGCTCGACGCCGGGCTGGAGCCGGCGCTCGACGCGCTGTTCCGGCTGCGCTGCCGCCGCGCCTTGCGGCGGCTGCGGGCCGGGCAGCCGCGGCCGGGCGACCCGCCGCAACTGGCCCTGGTGCTCGGCCTGGCGCCGGCGGCGCTGGCGGAGATCGCCGCCCTGCCGCGCTTCTGGCAGGCCTGGGAGGCGCTGGAACGCCAGGCCTCGCCGCTGCGGCAGCGCACGCCGCTGCGGCTCGCTGCCCTGGCGGGAGAGGTGCGGCGCGCCCAGCGCATCCTGCGGACGCTGCGCGGCGCCCCGGCGCCGGTCAGCCCGCCGCGGCTGCCGGAGGTGCGCGGAGCAGGTCGAGACGATACTGGGCGGCGCGCGACTGCCGCGTGACGCCGGCGAAGCCGGCCGCGGCGCCGAGGAAGATCTCCGTCGCCGCATCGCCCGAGAGCGGGTAGTCGGTCGGGTCGGTCCAGTGCACCAGCAGCACCTCCCCGCCCGGCGCCAGCGCCGCGCCCACCCGGGCGGCGAGCCGGCCGACATCGGCGGCATCCAGGTAGTAGACCACCTCGGACAGCAGGATCAGGTCGAAGGGACCGGCGGCCTCGGGCCAGTCGCCCGGCACGCATGCCTGCCGGAAGGCCACCTGCGGCAGGCCGGCACAGCGCACCCGCGCCGCCTCCAGCGGGGCAGCGGCGGCGTCCAATGCCAGCAGCGCGCCGCAGCGGGGCGCCAATGCCTGGGTCAGCACGCCGATCGAGCAGCCGACCTCGAGCGCCCGCGGGTAGTGCGGCCGGTCCAGCGCGGCCAGAGTCGCGGCATATTTCGCCCGTTCGTAGTCGCTCTCGGCGAAGCGCCAGGGGTCCGGGTCGCGGGCGTAGATCGCCTCGAAATAGTCGGGTGCGAGCGACTTCGGCGGGCGGCTCATGCGGCCTCCTCCAGGAACAGCTCGAAGGGGCGGAAGGCCAGGGCCAGCGCCGCCTCGGGCAGGCGGAAGCCGCCCGGGTCGTCGTCGATCAGGCCCGAGACCTGCGATTCATGCGCCGCCACCGCGCGCCGCTTGGCCGGCAAATGCCGCGCGACATCCAGGCGGAAGCCCCGCGCCGGTACGGCAAGGTCAGGCTCCGGCGGCAACGGGAACCCGGGGATGGGATGCGCGAAGGCCAGTCCCCAGACCGGATAGGCAAATAGGCGCGTGCCCGCCGGCCAGCCCCGCATCGCCGCGGCGACGATGGCGAAGCTGGCGGTGTGGTCACGGTGCGGGTCGTGCCGCCACGCGGCGAGGACGGTGCCCGGGGCCGGGCCGGCGGCGCGGCGCAGCGCCGCCACGGCGGCGTCGAAATCCGCGCCCGCCATGGGCACCGCGGTATCCGGCAGGCCGAGGAAGGCGATGTCGCGCGCCGGGTCCAGCCCCAGTTCGCCGACCGCCGCCCGTGCCTCGGCCTGCCGCTGCGCCACCAGCCTCGCGCGCGGCCAGGCGCGGGAATTGGGATGCGAGCCGGCACCGTCGCTGACCACCACCACCCGCGCCGGCCGCCCCGCCGCGGCGCAGGCCGCCAGCAGCCCGCCGCAACCGAGGCTTTCATCGTCCGGATGCGGCGCCACCACCAGAACGCCGCCCGGCCCGAGCTGTGCATCGAGCCCGTCCACCAGCGGCAGGTCGCGCTCGGCGGCGCGCAGCCAGGCGCCGGCCAGGCTCATCGCACGTCCCACTCCGTCCCGTTGACCAGGATATCGGCCGCCGCCGCGCCCAGGGCGCGGTCCGGCGCCGGCTGGCGCAGATAGGTGGCGAGGTCGCGGCAGAGCCGCTCCAGCGGGTTCGGCCGCAAGAAGGCGGTCAGCCCGACCGAGCGCTGCGCCAGTTCCAGCACGTCGAGCGCCGCGCGTTCCACCGCCGTCCGGGCCAAGTTGGCATAGGTCGCGGCGTCGTCCGTGGCCGGTGCTGCCTCGGCCCGAAGGGCGGCGGATTCGACCCAGAGCCGCGCCGTCTCCGCCGCGATCGCCGCCTGGCCGAGCCGCGCCGCCTGGTGCGGGTCGCCGCCGCGGCCGGTGCGGCGGAGATGGCCGAGGAGGGCCTCCAGCACCGCCTCCGCCCCGCCGCACTGCACCGCGGCGAAGCGCCAGGCGCCGGCGGAGAAGTCCGGCTGGGCCAGGTAGTGGCCCGGCGCGCCGATCGCCATGTCGTGGCTCGTCGCCAGCCCGGTGAAATCCACGGCACCGGTCGCCGAGGCCCGCATCCCCTGCGCCGTCCAGCCGGCGAGGTCGGCGCGTTCGCCCACCGGGAGCGGCACCAGCAGCATCCTGGGCGGCGCCTCGGGCATCGCTGCCGGGCGGGCGGTCACCAGCGCCCGGGTGGCGAAGCCGGCGCCGGAGCACAGCACCTTGCGGCCCGCGAGCCGGCCCGCCGGGTCGATCGCCAGCGGCGGCTCGCCCGGCGCGTCGGTGTTCCAGACGGCGAAGAGCATGCCCGCCATCGCGTCCCCGGCCGCGGCCTCCGCCTGCGCCGCCGTGCCATGGCGCTGCACCAGGCGCAGCGCGTTCACGTGGCCCTCGTAGAGCCGCCCCAGCGGCAGGCTGGCGCGGCCGACCAGGCGCAGCGCCCTGGCCAGCGGCGCCGCCCCGCAGGGCTCGATCCCCCAGCCGCGCCCGCCCAGGGCCCGCCGCAGCGGCGCCCGCAGCAGCCCGGCCTCGCCCAGCGCGGCGACCGAGCCGGCCGGGAAGGCGCCGTCCCGATCCTCGGTCGTGGCGGCTTCGGCGATGCCGGGCAGCACCGCCCGCAAGGCGTCCAGGGGGTCGGGCGCGGCGCCGAAGGCGGCGGGACGGATGACGGAAATGGCGGCAGTCCTCGGGGCCGCGCGGGATGCGGGGCCGTGGGGCAAACGGGTCGGCCGCCGGAAAGATGCATCCCGCCCGCTTCCGCTCAGGCCTGCGTGACCGGCGGCATGCCGCTGCAACCCCGCCGCCGCGCCCGGCTATTGCCCTGGATGAACGAAACGCGCCGGGCCGCAGCGGAGGAGTTGGGCGGCCGGGCGGCGCTGCCACGCTATCTGCTGCTGTTCTCCATGCTGTTCCTCGGCTGGGGCGTGCTCAGCCCCTTCCTGCCGGCGGTGCTGGCCCTGCAGGGCGCCTCGGCGGCGGAGGTGGGGCTGCTGCTGGGCATGGGCACCGCGCTGCGGCTGGTCGCCATGCCGGTGGCGGGGGCGGTCGCCGACCGCACCGGCGCGCCGCGTGTCGTGCTGGCCCTGGCGCTGCTGGCGGCGGCGGCCTCGGTGGTCTGCTACGGGGCGGCGACCGGCGGGGCGATGCTGCTGCTGGTCGGCGTCGCCCATGCCCTGGCGACCGCCCCCATCGGCCCCTTGCCGGATGCGCTGGCGGTGCGCGCGGCGGCCGAGCCACGGCGGCGGCGGCTCGACTACGGCGTGGTGCGGGGCGCCGGTGCCGCCGCCTTCATCGCCGCCAGCACCACGGCCGGCTTCGCCGTCGCGGCGGCGGGGTCGCCGCTGGTGGTGCTCTGGCTGAATGCCGGCTGCTTCGTATTGGC
The DNA here is from genome assembly GCF_042666655.1 of Dankookia sp. GCM10030260. Taxonomy (NCBI): domain Bacteria; kingdom Pseudomonadati; phylum Pseudomonadota; class Alphaproteobacteria; order Acetobacterales; family Roseomonadaceae; genus Dankookia; species Dankookia sp. GCM10030260. The sequence goes on along the minus strand of NZ_JBHTDE010000001.1, from coordinate 947,825 downwards.
GGCCGGCGCGGCGCTGCTGCTGCCGCGGCCGGCGGTCTTGCTGCCGCGGCCGACGGTGGATCCCGCGCCGCTGCCCGCGGCGGTGCCCCCCGCGCCGCTGCCCGCGGCGACACGCGCCGCCGGGCCGGTGCGGGCGCTGCTGCGGCTGCCGGAATTCCGTCGCCTCGTGCTGGTCTCCGGCCTGATCCAGGGCAGCCACGCCTTCTATGCCGGTTTCGCCGTGCTGGGCTGGCAGGCGGCGGGGATCGGGCCGGGCAGCATCGGCACGCTCTGGTCGCTCTCCGTCGCGGCCGAGGTGGTGGTCTTCTTCCTGCTGGGCCGCCGGTTGCTGGGCCGGCTGGGGGCGGGCGGCACCTGTGCGCTCGCCGCCGCCGCGGGGGTGCTGCGCTGGTCGGCCATGGCGCTGGACGCCCCGGTGGCGCTGCTGGTGCCGATGCAGTTGCTGCACGGCCTGACCTTCGCGGCGCAGCACATGGCGGCCATGGCGGTGCTGGCGCGGCTTGCGCCGGACCGGCTGGGCGGCACGGCGCAGGCGCTGCTGGCCTCGCTTGGCACCGGGCTGTTCACCGCGGTGCTGCTGCTGCTGTCCGGGATGCTCTACGACCGGGTCGGGCTGGGCGGCTTCTGGGCCATGGCGGCGCTGTGCGGCCTGGCCCTGCCGCTCGCCCTGGGGCTGCGTGCGCCGCCGGCCTGACCGGGCAATGCAACCTGGCCGGGTGACGGCCGCGCAACATTCCGCCTCGCCGGGGGGCTATTGGACCGGCCGGGCATTTGGTATGGGCGCGCAGCGGCATTCCCGATAGTGTGACCGACCGTCGTGTGCCGACGACAACCATTGCCCGATCGCCTGCCCCAACGCGCCCGCTTGCGCCACTGCCCGAAGAGTTGCCGTATGGGAACGCCCGAACAACAAGGCCTCTATGATCCGCGGAACGAGCACGACGCCTGCGGCGTCGGCTTCATCGCGGATATCAAGGGCCGGAAATCGCACGACATCATTGCCCAGGGCCTGCAGATCCTGGTGAACCTCGACCATCGCGGCGCGGTCGGGGCGGACCCGCTGATGGGCGACGGCGCCGGCTGCCTGATCCAGATGCCGGACCGCCTGCTGCGCCATTGGGCCGACACCGAGGGCCTGACCCTGCCGCCGCCCGGGCGCTACGCGGTGGCGATGTGCTTCCTGCCGCAGGATGCCGGGTCGCGCGCCTTCGCCGTGGCCAGCCTGGAACGCTTCGTCGCCGCCGAGGGCCAGACGCTGGTCGGCTGGCGCGAGGTGCCGGTGGACACCGCCGGCCTCGGCGCGGCGGTGATCGCGGCGATGCCGGTGATCCGCCAGGCGATCGTGGCGGCGAGCGGCGCGATCCGCGACCAGGACGCCTTCGAGCGCAAGATCCTGACCATCCGCAAGCAGACGCTGAACAAGTTCCGCACCTTGGCGGATGCGGAAGGCCTGCCGCGCGACGTCGACCTGTACATGCCGTCCTTCTCGACCCGCACGGTGGTCTACAAGGGGCTGCTGCTGGCCGGCCAGGTCGGCAGCTTCTATGTCGACCTGCGCGACCCCTTGTGCGAATCGGCGCTGGCGCTGGTGCACCAGCGCTTCTCGACCAATACCTTCCCGTCCTGGAAGCTGGCGCACCCCTACCGTTTCATCGCCCATAACGGCGAGATCAACACCGTCCGCGGCAACGTCAACTGGATGTATGCGCGGCGCGGCGGGATGTCCTCGGCGCTGCTCGGCCCCGACCTCGACAAGATGTGGCCGCTGATCCCGCACGGCCAGTCGGACACCGCCTGCCTCGACAATGCGTTGGAAATCCTGCTGGCCGGCGGGTATTCGCTGGCGCATGCGATGATGATGCTGATCCCGGAAGCCTGGGCCGGCAACCCGCAGATGGATCCCGACCGCCGCGCCTTCTACGAATACAACGCGGCGCTGATGGAGCCCTGGGACGGGCCGGCGGCGATCGCCTTCACCGACGGGCGGCAGATCGGCGCGACGCTCGACCGTAACGGGCTGCGCCCGGCGCGCTACATCGTCACCGACGACGACCGGGTGATCCTGGCCTCCGAGGCCGGCGTGCTGCCGGTGCCGGAGGAGCGCATCCGCCACAAGTGGCGGCTGCAGCCGGGCCGCATGCTGCTGCTCGACCTCGACGCCGGGCGGATCATCGACGATGCCGAGATCAAGCGGAAGCTGGCCGCCGAGCACCCCTATGCCGAATGGCTGAAGGCGACGCAGTTCAAGCTGGAGGAATTGCCGGAGGCCAAGGCGCCGACGCTGCCGACCCGGCAGAACGACCAGGACGGGCTGCTGCGCGAGCAGCAGGCCTTCGGCTACACGCAGGAGGACCTGGCCTTCTTCCTGGAGCCGATGGCGGCGCAGGGCGACGACCCGATCGGCTCGATGGGCACCGACACGCCGCTGGCGGTGCTGAGCCGCCGGCCGAAGCTGCTGTACAACTACTTCAAGCAGAACTTCGCCCAGGTCACCAACCCGCCGATCGACCCGATCCGCGAGGAGCTGGTGATGTCGCTGGTCTCGATGATCGGGCCGCGGCCGAACCTGCTGGGCCACCATGCCGGGTCGCACTACCGGCTGGAAGTGGCGCAGCCGGTGCTGACCAATGCCGACCTCGCCAAGATCCGCGGCATCGCCGCGCTGGCGGGCGATGCCTTCCGCACGGCGACGCTGGACGCCACCTGGGCCGCGGCGGATGGCGCCGCCGGCCTGGCGCCGGCGGTCGAGCGCCTCTGCAACGCGGCGACCAATGCCGTGCTGGAAGGCCACAACATCCTGGTGATCTCGGACCGCGCGGTGTCGGCCACGCGCATCCCGATCCCGGCGCCGCTGGCCACCGCCGCGGTGCACCACCACCTGATCCGCCAGGGGCTGCGCACCCAGACCGGGCTGGTGGTGGAGACCGGCGAGGCGCGGCAGGTGCACCATTTCTGCGTCCTCGCCGGCTATGGCGCGGAGGCGGTGAACCCCTATCTGGCCTTCGAGACGCTGGAGGCGCTGCGCCAGCGGAGCAAGCTGCCGCTGAAGCCCTATGAGGTGCAGAAGAATTTCCTCAAGGCGATCGGCAAGGGCGTGATGAAGGTGATGTCCAAGATGGGCATCTCCACCTACCAGTCCTATTGCGGCGCGCAGATCTTCGACGCGGTGGGCCTGTCCACCGAATTCGTCGAGAAGTACTTCTCAGGCACGCAGAGCGTCATCGAGGGCGCCGGGATCGCCGAGATCGCCGCCGAGGCGGTGCAGCGCCACGCCCAGGCCTTCGGCGACGACCCGGTCTACCGCGAATTGCTGGACGTGGGCGGCGACTATGCCTTCCGCCTCCGCGGCGAGGACCATGCCTGGACGCCCGAGAGCGTGTCGCGGCTGCAGCACGCGGTGCGCGGCAATTCGCGGGACGAGTACCGCGCCTATGCCGCCGGCATCAACGACCAGAGCCGCCGGCTACTGACGCTGCGCGGGCTGATCGAATTCAGGCCGGCCGCGGCGCCGGTGCCGCTGGAGGACGTCGAGCCGGCGGCCTCCATCGTCCGCCGCTTCGCCACCGGGGCGATGAGCTTCGGCTCGATCAGCCGCGAGGCGCATACGACGCTGGCGATCGCGATGAACCGCATCGGCGGGCGGTCCAATACCGGCGAGGGCGGCGAGGAGCCCGACCGCTTCCAGCCGATGGCGAACGGCGATTCCATGCGCTCGGCGATCAAGCAGGTGGCCTCCGGCCGCTTCGGCGTGACCACCGAATACCTGGTCAATGCCGACGACATCCAGATCAAGATGGCGCAGGGCGCCAAGCCCGGCGAGGGCGGCCAGCTGCCCGGCCACAAGGTCGACAAGAACATCGCCAAGGTGCGGCATTCGACGCCGGGCGTGGGCCTCATCAGCCCGCCGCCGCACCACGACATCTATTCGATCGAGGACCTGGCGCAGCTCATCCACGACCTGAAGAACGTGAATGACCGCGCCCGCATCTCGGTCAAGCTGGTCTCGGAGATCGGCGTCGGCACGGTGGCCGCCGGCGTGTCCAAGGCGCGCGCCGACCATGTGACGATCTCGGGCTACGAGGGCGGCACCGGCGCGAGCCCGCTGACCTCCCTCACCCATGCCGGCTCGCCGTGGGAGATCGGGCTGGCCGAGACGCAGCAGACGCTGGTGCTGAACGGCCTCCGCGGCCGCATCGCCGTGCAGGTCGATGGCGGGCTGCGGACCGGGCGCGACGTCGTCATCGGCGCGTTGCTCGGCGCCGACGAGTTCGGCTTCGCCACCGCGCCGCTGATCGCCGCGGGCTGCGTGATGATGCGGAAATGCCACCTGAACACCTGCCCGGTCGGCGTGGCCACGCAGGACCCGGTGCTGCGCGCCCGCTTCACCGGCCTGCCGGAGCACGTGATCAACTTCTTCTTCTTCGTGGCGGAGGAGATGCGCGAGATCATGGCGCAGCTCGGCTTCCGCACGGTGGAGGAGATGGTCGGCCGGGTCGATAGGCTCGACATGCGGGCGGCGCTGGACCACTGGAAGGCCAAGGGCGTCGACCTCACCCGCCTGCTCTACCAGCCGCCGGCGCGCGACGGCGTGGCGATCCGCCATGCCGAGGTGCAGGACCATGGCCTCGACAAGGCGATGGACCGCGGGCTGATCGCCGATGCGGCGGAGGCCATCGAGGCCGGCACGCCGGTGCGGCTGACGCGGGAGATCGGCAACCTGCACCGCACCGTCGGCGCCATGCTGTCCGGCGCGGTGGCGCGGCGGCACGGCAACGAAGGCCTGCCGGACGACACCATCCACATTGCCTTCACCGGCCATGCCGGGCAGTCCTTCGGCGCCTTCCTGGCGCGTGGCGTGACGCTGGATTTGACCGGCGACGCCAACGACTACGTTGGCAAGGGGCTGTCGGGCGGCCGCATCGCGGTGAAGCCGCCGGCGGGCCTGGCGCGTGACCCGGCGAAGAACATCATCGTCGGCAACACGGTGCTCTACGGCGCGATCTCCGGCGAGGCCTATTTCGAGGGCGTGGCCGGCGAGCGCTTCGCGGTGCGCAACTCGGGCGCCGTCACCGTGGTGGAAGGCTGCGGCGACCATGGCTGCGAGTACATGACCGGCGGCGTGGTGGTGGTGCTGGGCGAGACCGGGCGGAACTTCGCCGCCGGCATGTCCGGCGGCATCGCCTATGTCCACGATCCCGACGGGGCTTTCCGCACCCGCTGCAACCTGTCGATGGTCTCGCTGGAAGGCATCGCACCGGCCGATCCGGCGGCGGCGGATGCGCCGGGCCGGCCGCGCCAGCGCTCGGTCTCGGCCGAGGACAGCGGCATGGGCGACATGCTGCGGTACGACGCCGAACGGCTGCGCGTGCTGGTGGAGCGGCACCTGCTGCTGACCGGCAGCGCCCGGGCGCGCATGTTGCTGGAGGATTGGGACACCGCCCTCTCGCAGTTCGTCAAGGTGATGCCAGCCGACTACCGCCGCGCGCTGATCGACCTGCAGGCGGAGACCGCGGCCACGGCCGCGGCGGCCGAGTAAGGACAAGACCGATGGGCAAGCCGACAGGATTCCTCGAGATCGACCGGCGCGACCGGGGCTACGAGGCACCGGAATCCCGCGTCAAGACCTGGCGCGAATACGTCACCCCGCTGCCGGCGGAGACGCTCGGCCAGCAGGCGGCGCGCTGCATGAATTGCGGCATCCCGTACTGCCACAACGGCTGTCCGGTGAACAACATGATCCCGGACTGGAACGACCTGGTCTACCGGGAGCAGTGGCAGACGGCGCTCGCCACGCTGCACTCGACCAACAATTTCCCGGAATTCACCGGCCGCATCTGCCCCGCCCCCTGCGAGGCATCCTGCACGCTGAACATCCAGGACGCGCCGGTCACCATCAAGTCGATCGAATGCGCCATCGTCGATCGCGGCTGGGAGGAAGGCTGGATCGTCCCGCAGCCGCCGGCGCGGCGGACCGGCAAGCGCGTGGCGGTCGTCGGCTCCGGCCCCGCCGGCATGGCGGCGGCGCAGCAGCTGGCCCGCGCCGGCCATGCGGTGACCCTGTTCGAGAAGAGCGAGCGCATCGGCGGCCTGCTGCGCTACGGCATCCCCGACTTCAAGATGGAGAAGCACCTGATCGACCGCCGGGTCGAGCAGATGGCCGCGGAAGGCGTCGAATTCCGCACCGGCGTCGAGATCGGCGCGGCGCTGCCGGTCGAGGCGCTGCTGGCCGGGCACGATGCGGTGGTGCTGTCGGGCGGCGCCGAATGGCCGCGCGACCTGGAGGTCGAGGGCCGCGCGCTGGACGGTATCCACTATGCCATGGACTACCTGGTGCAGCAGAACCGCCGCGTCCACGGGGCGCCGGAGGAGCACGCCGCGCCGCGCGGCACCATCTCCGCCCGCGGCAAGCATGTGGTGGTCATCGGCGGCGGCGACACCGGCGCCGACTGTATCGGCACCGCGGCCCGTCAGGGTGCCGCCTCGATCACGCAGATCGAGATCATGCCGAAGCCCCCCGAGCGGGAGAACAAGGCGCTGTCCTGGCCGAACTGGCCGAACAAGCTGCGCACCGCGCCCGCCCACATGGAAGGCTGCACCCGCGACTGGGCGGTGCTGACCAAGCGCGCGACAGGCGAGGCCGGCCGGGTCACCGCGCTCGATTGCGTGCGGGTCGAGTGGGTGCGCGACGGCGGGCGGATGCAGATGCGCGAGATCGCCGGCAGCGAGCTCACGCTGAAGGCCGACCTCGTGCTGCTGGCGATGGGCTTCCTCGGCCCGCAGCGCGCCGGGCTGCTGGAAAGCGCCGCGGTGGCGCTGGACGGCCGCGGCAACGTGCAGGCGGACACCGAGGGATATGCGACGTCCGTCCCGCGCGTCTTCGCGGCCGGCGACATGCGGCGCGGGCAGTCCCTGGTGGTCTGGGCGATCCGCGAGGGGCGGCAATGCGCCCGCGCGGTGGACGCGTTCCTGATGGGGGCGAGCAGCCTGCCGCGCTGAGGGAAGGAAGCAAGGCCAGGAAGGAAGTATCCTCCCTGGACCCTCCTCTGTTTTTTTGGGTTGGCACGCGCTTCGCGGCAGATGCCAACACAGAAACAGGAAGGGTGGGGTTTGGGGAGGAAACACTTTTTCCTCCCCAACCTTGCCTGCCGGGCGCCGATCCTGGCCTACTCTCCGGCAAAACCGGAGGAACCCACCATGCGCGCCGCCGTCTTCCGCCAGGGCGACTTCGTCGTCGACACGATCCCCGACCCCGTCCTCGCCGAGGGCCAGGTGCTGGTCCGCACGCGGGCCTGCGGCATCTGCGGCTCCGACCTGCATGCGGCGAAATACGCCGATTCCTTCGCCGACCTGTCGCAGCGCTCCGGCAACCGCTTCGGCATGGCGCGCGACCGCGACATCGTCTTCGGCCATGAATTCGTCGGCGAGGTCGTGGCCAACGGCCCGGGCACCGAGGGCCGCTTCGCGCCCGGCACGCTGGTCACCTCGATGCCGCTGACCATCGCCGGGCAGGTGGTGCAGGGCGTCGGCTACAACCCGGACGTCCCCGGCGCCTTCGCCGAATACCTGCCGCTGGCCGAGCGCATGCTGCTGCCGCTGCCGGCCGGCATGAACCCCGACCATGCCGCGCTGGTCGAACCGCTCGCGGTCGGCGTCCACGCGGTGGCCTTCGGCCGCATCACCCCGGACGACGTGGCGCTGGTGATCGGCTGCGGCCCGATCGGGCTGGCGGTGATCGCCGCGCTGAAGCTGCAGGGCATCGGCCCCATCATCGCCTCGGATTTCTCCCCGGCGCGGCGGGCGCTCGCGGCGCGGATGGGGGCCGACATCGTGGTCGATCCCGCCGCCGCCTCGCCCTATGCGGCGCTGGACGCGGCGGCCACCCCGGCCGGCTTCGATGCAAGCCGCTATGCCCAATTGCTCGGCCTGTCGCCGGCGCGCCGGCCGGCGGCGATCTTCGAATGCGTCGGCATGCCCGGCGTCATGGCGCAGATCTTCGACGCGGCGCCGGCCGGCGCCCGCATCGTCATCGTCGGCGTCTGCATGGAACCCGACCGCTTCGAGCCCTTCTTCGGCATCCTCAAGCAGCTCAGCGTGCAATTCGTGCTGGGCTACACCGCGGCGGAATTCGCCTCGACGCTCGGCCATATCGCCGAGGGGCGGATCGACGTGGCGCCGCTGATCACCGGCCGGGTCGGGCTGGACGGCGTGCGCCAGGCCTTCCTCGACCTGGCAAGCCCGGAGGTGCATGCCAAGGTCCTGGTGGAACCCTGGCGCTGACCAAGGGGCCGCGGCATCAATCCACCTTGAAGCCGCTTTTCTCCACCACCGGCCGCCAGCGCTCGATGTCGTCGGCGAGGATCTTGGCAAGTTCGGCCGAGGTCGAGACCTCGGGCTCCAGGCCGATCGCCAGCAGCTGCGCCTTCACCTCCGGCTCCATGGTCGCCGCCGCCAGCTCGTCGCGCAGCGCCGCCACCACCGGCGCCGGCGTCCCGGCCGGGGCGTAGAAGGCATAGAAGCCGAAGCTCGCCTGGTCCGGATGCCCGAGATCGGCGATGGTCGGGATGTCCGGCGTCGTCACGCCCCGCTTGGGGCCGGAGGTCACCACGATCCGCAGGTTGCCGTCCTTGTGGTGGGTCAGGAAGTCGGACACGCCGCCGCAGCCCGCCTTGATATGCCCCGCCGTCAGGTCGGCGATCACCGGCGCCGCGCCCCGGTAGCCCACCGGCTCCAGCGGCACCCCGAAGGCGCCGCCGAGCTGCAGGCCGAAGAAATGCGTCGACGAGCCCAGCGCGGTGCTGCCGAAGCTGCCGCGTTTCGGGTCCTGCCTCACCCAGGCGACGTAGTCGAGGAACGTGGTGAAGGGCAGGCTCGGCGCCAGCACGAAGCAGGTCTGCACCGTGCCGGTCATGGTCACCGGGGCGAAGTCGGTGCGCGGGTCGAAGGGCAGCTTGCGGAAGGTCAGCACCGGCTGCACGGTCGAGGCACTGGGCGCGAACATCAGCGTGGTGCCGTCGGGCGTGGCGTATTTCAGCGCCTCGCAGGCCACCGTGCCGCTGGCGCCGGCGCGGTTCTCGATGACGATGTTGCGCAGCTTGCCCCGCTTGCGCAGCGTCTCGGCCAGGGCCCGGCCCATGACATCGGTGCCGCCGCCGGGCGGGAAGCCGACCAGGATGCGCACCGTGCCCTGCGGCAGGGCGGCCTGGGCGATGGCGGGCGCGGCGAGCAGCGCGCCCGAGGCGCGCAGCAGGGCGCGGCGTGGCAGGTGCATGGGTCCCCTCCCCGGTCTTGATTCTTCCTGGACCGGGTCAGGCTGCGGTGCCCGGCGCCGCGCTGTCAATCGGGCGGCCGGCGGCGGCGAGGACCTCGGCCAGCAGCCGCGCCTCGGCATCCGGGTAACGCGGGGAGAAGTGGAAGGGCTCGATCCGCCGCGTCCCGGCAGCGCGGGCGATCTCGCCGGCCGCCTGCGTGGTCAGGTGCCGGCGGTCGCGCGCATGCGCCGCATCCGCCGCGGCGAAGGGCGCCTCGATGAACAGGATGTCGGCACCCTGCGCCAGGGCGATGGCCGCGGCGCGGTTGCCCGGCGTGTCGGCCAGGTCGGTCAGGTAGGCGAGGCGCTCGCCCGGCGTCACCTCGACCAGGCCGCGCAGGGTGCCGAGCGGCGCCGCCCCGCCCGGCAGCAGGACCGGCACCGCATCCGCGGCCCCAGCCAGCACCGCCGCCTTCAGCCCCGCCAGCCAGGGGCCGGCCGGCAGGCCGCGCGCCGCCAGCCCGGCCGGCCGGACATTTGCCCGCGCCGCCGTCTCCACCGCGAAGCCGAGGCAGGGGGTGCCATGGTCCAGCACCGCCGCCCGCAACCGCAATGACCCGAGTTGCAGCACCGTGCCATCCGCCACGGCCGGCTGCGGCGCCTGCGGCTCGGCACGGAACCCCGCCGACAGGCGAAGCCGGGTCCGGGCCCAGGCCGGGCCCGGCGCGACCTCGGTCACCTCGAAGGCCAGCTCGGCCGGGATGCGGTCCACCAGGTTCCAGGTATAGGCCTGCAGCCGGTGGAACAGCCGCGCGGCGAAGCCGGCCGGGCCCACAACCTGCACCCGCGCCGCACGCCCGATCAGCAGCCGCAGCAGCCGGTCGAACCCCGCCCAATGGTCCATATGGGCGTGCGAGACGGCGACCAGCCCGACCCGCAGCAACTGCCGCGGCGCCAGCGAGGACAGGTCGCCGCAGTCCAGCAGGATCGCCTCCGGTTGCTGGAGCGCCTCGATCCACAGCCCGGGATCGCCGGTCCGCCCGTTCAGCAGGCGGGGATGCAGGATCGCGGCCATGGCCGGGGGGATGCCACGCCCGGCGACCATGGTCGAGCGGTACAGCACACGTGAGCCCCTTCGGCGGCATCGGGATGAACGCAGGAAAGCATCGGCCGTTGAGGCTGCCATTACTGCTAGGACAACACAGTGCAGGAATACCCGCGGCATGCGTGAGCCAGAGCCGGACGGGCCGGCGATCGCCGGTCGCACCCGCATGGAGGACGCACCGGCGCAGCGCCAGGCCGGTGCCGAAACGGCGCGGGACGAGGCTGCCGCCATGCTGATCGGGGGCGACGCCGCGTCGGAGGCCCTGGCACGCCACGGCGCCGCGGCACCCGCACCATCCGGCAATCCGCCGGGCTCGACGGCGGAGGAGCTGCGTCGCGCGGTGGACGAGCTGCACCGGCTCGCCGCGATGCTGGAGGCGAGCAACGCCTCGCTCGGCGCGGCCAATACGGCACTCGAGGCCAGCGTCGCCGAGCGGACCGCGGCGCTGGCCGCACTCGACCAGCAGCTGCGCGACAGCGAGGAGCGGCTGCGCCTGGCCGAGCGCTACGCCGGGGCCGGCACCTGGGATTGGGACATCCGCGCCGGCGGATTCAGCTGGTCGGCGGAATACTTCGCCGTGCACGGGCTCGACCCGGCCGCGGCCATGCCGGGCCACGCCGCCTGGATCGCCGCCATGGTGCCGGAGGACCGCGCCGCCGCGGAGGCGGCGGTGCAGACCTGCCTGCGCCGCTGCGACCCCGATTTCCGTGTGGAATACCGCATCCGTCACCCGGACCGCGGCGAGCGCTGGCTGACCGCGCGCGGAAGGCTGGTCTGCGATGCGGGAGGCGAGCCGCTGCGGCTGGTTGGCCTCACCCTCGACATCACCGACCGCAAGCGCGCCGAGCTGGCGATCGCCGAGGTCAATGCCACGCTGCGGCAGGACATGGAGGAGGAGACCCGGGCGCGCGAGGCGGCCCAGGCCAAGCTGTTCCAGACCCTGAAGCTGGAGGCGCTGGGCCAGCTCACCGGTGGCGTGGCGCACGACTTCAACAACCTGCTGTCCGTCATCACCAACGGCGTGGCGCTGCTGAGGCGCGACCCGGAGCCGGCGCGGCGCGACCGGCTGCTGGATGCCATGGCCCAGGCGGCGCATCGCGGTGCCGACCTGACGCGGCGGCTGTTGAGCTTCGCCCGCCGCCAGGCGCTGCGGCCGGAGCCGCTCGACCTGCGGGCCTGGCTGGAGGACATGCGGGAGTTGCTGGCCCGGGCCCTGCGCGCCGACATCGCCATCGAGATCGAAGCCGCGCCGGATCTTTGGTGGGCGCGGGTGGATCCGGCGGAGCTCGAACTGGCGGTGCTGAATCTCGGCGTGAATGCGCGGGACGCCATGCCGAAGGGCGGCGCGCTGCGGCTTTGCGCCACGAATGTCGAGCTGGACGCCTTGACCGATCCGGATCGGCTGGGCGGCGCCTTCACCCGTCTCGTGGTCCAGGACACCGGCACCGGCATGGCGCCAGAGGTGCTGGCGCGGGTCTTCGAGCCCTTCTTCTCCACCAAGGATGTCGGCCAGGGCACCGGGCTCGGCCTGGCGCAGGTCTATGGCTTCGCCCGGCAGAGCGGCGGCGCCGCGCGGGTCAGCAGCCGGCTGGGCCAGGGCACCAAGGTGACGCTGCTGCTGCCACGCGCGGCACCGACCCTGCCGGCCGGCGTCGCCGCGGTGCCACCGCCGCCGGTGGAAGCCGTGCCCGACGTGCCGATGCGCCTGCTGCTGGTGGAAGACGACGATGCGGTGGCCGAGCTGACGACGGAGACGCTGCGGCATCTCGGCCATGCCGTGACCCGCGTCGCCAGCGCACCGATGGCGGTGCGCACGCTGGCGGAAGGGCTGCCGGTGGACCTGGTGCTGACCGACGTGCTGATGACCGGCGGGCAGGACGGGCTGGAGTTGGCGAAGCAACTCGGCGCAATCCATCCGGGCCTGCCGATCCTGCTCTACAGCGGTTATGGCGGGGCCCCGGCCCGGGTGGCCGCGGCTGGGCTGCCGCTGCTGCGCAAGCCGTTTTCGCTGGAGGAATTGCGCCGGGCGCTGGTGGCGGCGCGGCAGAAGTAGGCAAGGCGGGGAAGGACGTATCTTCCCCGGCTCCCCCCCCTCTTTTCCCGTGGGTCGGCACCTGCCGCGCGGCGGGTGCCAGCCTCATAGAAAGGAAGGGTAGGGTTGGACGCATGCGTCCAGCGGGGAGGGAATAGTCTTCCCTCCCCAACCTCGTCTTCAGGCCTGCACGCTTGGCAACGGCGGCGGCGCGGTCCCCGCCAGCAACGCCGCCCGCGCCGCGGCAAGGATCGCCCCACCACCACGCTCCGGCCGCAGCACGAACAGCAGCAGCGAACGCCCGGTCACCATGTAAGGGTGGCCGAATTCGAAGGGCTCCGGCTCCTCCAGCTCCGGCCGGTTGGTATCCACCAGCAACAGCCAGCGCTGCCCGGCAGGCGGCTCCGGCAGGGCGAATTCCACCACGTCGTGATAGGCGTTCACCACCTGCAGCAGGGTGGCGTCCGCGGCCGGGCGGCGGATGCCGGTGGCTTGGGCGCGGCCATCCAGCAACAGGCCGAAGCAACGGGTATTCGGGTCGCTCCAGTGCTCGGCATCCATCTCGGTGCCGTCGGGGCAGAGCCAGGTCGCGTCCTTGGTCCCGGTGACCTCGTCATGCGCCCCGGTCAGGAAGCGCGCGCGGCGCAACACCGCGAAGCCCTGGCGCAGCGCGATCAGCTTGCGGGCGAAGCCGGCAAGGCCCTGCCCGGCCGCGTCGATCCCGGTCCAGTCGACCCAGTTGAGCGCATTGTCCTGGCAATAGGTGTTGTTGTTGCCCTGCTGCGTGCGGCCGAATTCGTCGCCGGCCAGCAGCATGGGCGTTCCCTGGGCCAGCAGCAGCGTCGCCAGCATGTTGCGCTTCTGCCGCTCGCGCAGCGCCAGGATCTCCGGGTCGTCGGTCGGGCCTTCGACGCCGCAGTTCCAGGACAGGTTGTGGTCGTGGCCGTCGCGGTTGTCCTCGCCGTTGGCCGCGTTGTGCTTCTCGTCGTAGGAGACCAGGTCGTTCAGCGTGAAGCCGTCATGCGCCGCGATGAAGTTCACGCTGGCCCAGGGCTTGCGGCCGCGCCGGTTGAACTTGTCGCCCGAGGCGGTGAGGCGCGCGGCGAGCTCGGCGGCCTGGCCCTCGTCGCCCTTCCAGAAGGCGCGCACGGTGTCGCGGAAGCGGTCGTTCCATTCCGCCCAGCCCGGCGGGAAGCCGCCGACCTGGTAGCCGCCAGGGCCGATATCCCAGGGCTCGGCGATCAGCTTGGCGCGGGACAGCACCGGGTCCTGCCGGCAGGTGTCGAGGAAGCCGCCGCCCTCGTCGAAGCCATGCGTCTCGCGGCCGAGGATGGTGGCGAGGTCGAAGCGGAAGCCGTCGACCCGCATCTCGGTCGCCCAGTAGCGCAGGCTGTCCGTGACCAGCTGCAGCACCCGCGGATGCGAGAGGTTGAAGGTGTTCCCGGTGCCGGTGTCGTTGATGTAGTAGCGTGGGGTGTCGGGCAGCAGCCGGTAGTAGCTGGCGTTGTCGATGCCCTTGAACGAGAGGGTCGGGCCCTTCTCGTTGCCCTCGGCGGTGTGGTTGTAGACGACGTCGAGGATGACCTCGAGGTTCGCATCGTGCAGCCGCGCCACCATCTCCTTGAACTCGGAGAAGGCGAAGGCCGGGTTGCGGGCATAGCGCCGGGCCGGCGCGAAGAAGCTGATGGTGTTGTAGCCCCAGTAGTTGGTCAGCCCCTTGTCCAGCAGCTGGCTGTCGTTGACAAAGCTGTGGATCGGCAACAGCTCGACGGAGGTGACGCCGAGCCCGCGGAGGTAGGCGACCACCTCGGCCGAGGCCAGCCCGTCATAGGTGCCGCGCATGTCCTCGGGCAGGCCGGGATGCAGCTTGGTGAAGCCCTTCACATGGGTTTCGTAGAAGATCGTCCGTTCCCACGGCACCTGCGGGCTGCGCTCGCGCCCCCAGGTGAAGGCGGGGTCGATGACCCGGCAGCGCGGCATGTGGTGGATGCTGTCGCGGGTGTCGAAGGTCAGGTCGTCGCCGGTCTCCAGCTTGTAGCCGAACAGCTCCGGCCCCCAGGTCAGGTCGCCGACGATGGCGCGGGCATAGGGGTCGAGCAGCAGCTTGTTCGGGTTGAAGCGGTGGCCAACCTCCGGCGCGTAGGGGCCGTGCACCCGGTAGCCGTAGATCGTCCCGGGCCGGGCTTCCGGCAGATAGCCGTGCCAGACCTCGTCGGTGTACTCGGGCAGTTCCAGCCGTTCCAGCTCCTGCTCCCCGGCATCGTCGAACAGGCAGAGTTCGACCTTGGTGGCATTGGCGGAGAACAGCGCGAAATTCACCCCCAGCCCATCCCAATTGGCGCCGAGCGGAAAGGGCGAGCCCTCCCGGATGCGTGTGCGCCGCATCACGCGCGGCTTTCCTATCTCCGAACCCGCATCCATCGTCGAGGCCCCTCCGGCTTTGCTGCGTGACAACAAAGCCGGGGCGTCTTCGTTTCCGCGGTGCAGCGGCGAAACCTGACTCCGCCTATTCCTCGAAAAACGGGGTCTCCTCTGCCGGCGCGCCGCGCAACCGCAGGTCGAACCGGAAGGTGCGCATTCCCTCCAACTCGCCATCCGGCCGTGCCACCAGCCCGGCCCGCCGCGCCGGAGGCACCAGCGCCAGCACCGGGTCCGCCGCATTGGCCGCGGCGAAGTCGGGGAAGAACAGCGCCGTCCCCAGCATCCGCATCAGGCCCGACGCCATCACCACCAGGTCGACATGCGGCGCGCGCGGCCCGGCCGCCTCGGTGAAGCCGCCCGGCAGCACCGTGCGGAATTCGTAAGCCCCCGCCGCATCCGTCCAGGCCCGGCCCCAGCCGAGGAAGTCCGGGTCGGCCAGCGCCGCCTCCGGGTCCGCCGGGTGGGCGAAGCGGCCGGCGGCATCGGCCTGCCAGGCTTCCATGATGGCATTGACGCAGGGCACGCCGCCCTCCCGCGTCACCGTGCCGCGAAGCACGATGCGCTCGCCGCGCGCGGTCGGCGCCGCCTCCGGCGTAACCCGCGTCAGGTCGTTGTCGCCCGGGCGGAAGAAGGTCTGCGGGAAGAAGGGCCCGATGGTATGGGCGGAGGTGGGGAGACGCCGGGTCATCGCCGCCGCCTCACGCCTGCACCGGCGTCGCGGCCCGGCCGCGCAGCACGATGTCATGGGCATAGCCGAGCCAGCCGAGCCCGACCTCGACCGGCGGGATCGGCCGGGCGATCAGCCGGTCCCGCGCCGCGGCGTCGGGCACCGACATGAAGATGCGGTCGAGCGGGTTCAGCGGGTCGCCGGGGAAGTACATCTGCGTCACCAGACGCGACAGCGTGGCCGGGCCGAGCACCGAGAAATGCACATGCGGCGGCCGCCACCAGGCGCCGGGAGCCGGCACCGGGTAGGCGCCGGGGCGGATGGTGAAGAAGCCGTATCGGCCTTCGTCATCCGTGCGGATTCGGCCGTTGCCGATGAAATTGGGGTCCAGCGGCGCGTCGCGCGTGTCGTTCGCATGGAAGTAGCGGCCGGCGGCATTGGCCTGCCAGAGCTCGACCACCGCGCCGCGCACCGGCCTGGCATCCTCGTCCAGGATGCGGCCGGCGATGTGAATCAGCTGGCCCATCGCCAGGCGGCCCGGCCCGGCCACCGCCAGGTTGTCGTCGCCGCAGGGCAGCTTGCGCCACAATGCGACCGGTCCGGTCACCTCGGTCCGCAGCGCCGGGCGGCGGATCGCCGGCTGGGCCGGGGTGTGGCTGAAGGTGTTGGCATAGCCCTCGATCGGCACCGCGGGCTGGATGCCGGCGGGCCAGTGGTCGAAGCGGTCGGGCAGCGTGGCGCCGTCCATGGGTCGGATCCTCCCTTTCCCGCCAGCCTAGCGCCTCGGCGGGCGGCGCGGGATAGTCCCGAGACGGGAGGACATGGAATGGAACAGCGGATCGTGGCGCGCGGGCCGGCGCGGATCGGCTATCTGGCGGCGGGCCGGGGGCCGGCGGTGCTGCTGCTCGCCTCGCTCGGCCGCGGCGCCGAGGATTTCGCCGAGGTCGCCCCGCTGGTGGCCGCCGCCGGCTTCCGCGTGCTCTGCCCGGACCCGCGCGGCATCGGCCGATCCGTGGGGCCGATGGCGGGGCTGACCTTGTACGACCTGGCCGAGGATGCCGCCGCGGTGCTGGACGCCGAGGCGACGGGCCCGGCCGTCGTCGCCGGCCATGCCTTCGGCAATTGGGTCGCACGCGCCCTGTCCGCCGCCCGGCCGGATCTGGTCCGCAGCGTGGTGTTGCTGGCCGCCTCGATCAGCCAAGCGCTCGACCCGGCGGTACGCGCTTCGATCGACGGTAGCTTCGACCCGAGGCTGGGCGAGGCCGAAAGGCTGGCGCATCTGCAGCGCGGCTACTTCGCCCCGGGCCATGACGCGCGGGTCTGGCTATCCGGCTGGCATCCATCGGTGGCCCAGATGCAGAGGGCGGCGACCGCCGCGACCGACGAGCGGTGGCGTCGGGTGGCGGAACGCCACCCGACGCATTATGTCGCTGCCGCCGCCGACACCATCGCGCCGGTACCGACGCGGGACGCGTTGCGGGAGGCACTGGGCGGGCCGGTCGGCCTGACCGTCATCGCAGAGGCCGGCCATGCGCTGCTGCCGGAGCAGCCGGCGGCGACGGCGGGGGCGCTGGTCAGGTTCGCTATCGAGCAGAGCTAAGGAAGGTTGGGGAGGGAATGGCATTCCCTCCCCAACCTTCCTTTTTGCGGGCTTGGCACCTGCCGCGCGGCGAGTGCCAAGCCCGGAAAGACAGAGGAGAATCCAGGCAGGGTACTTCCTCCCTGGCCTTGCCTCCCCCTACCGACAAGCACCGAACGCCTTACCCGCCCGGCGGCGACAGCGGACCCTGGCCGGGACCGGCCTGCATGCCGGGGACCGCACCGGGCTGCGCGCCTTCCGGCAGGGAGGTGAAGGGCTTGCCGGCCATCATGGCGGGCCGGCTGTTCACCACTACGCCGGGCGGCAGCGGCCGGAAGGCGGGGCCGGCATTCATCCCTGGCACGTGACCGACGATGGAGCCCCATGGCAGCGGCGTGAAAGGCTTGCCCGCATCCATCCGATCGGGATCGGCCAGGGTGTTCTGATGGGTTTCGACCGGGTCGCCGTTGCGGTCGAGCCAGACGGGCATCGGCACCACCGCGCCGGCCTCGCGCGGCCGGATGGCCGGCGGCGCCGCATCCGGCACCGCGGCGGGGGCCGGGGTGGCGGCGGGCGAGGTATCGGTGTTCGCGGCGCTCTGCGCCCAGGCGGGCGCGGCGAGCAGGGTCAGGCAACCGGCGATGACGGCGGCCCGGGCTTTCGGGATGGGCATGGACGCTCCTCGCTGTCTCGGTCCCGGCCTGGCCGGAACGGTCTGGGTAGAACCCGGCGCGGGCGCCGCGGTTGCGCCTGGGCGGCCCGACTTTCCGCCGCCCGGGGGGCGCGATACACCGGGAGAAACATCCTGGGGAAACGCGCGAATGGCCTTCCGAGTCGGCTACCTCTCCCATGTGCCGCACCCGTCCTTCCTGGACACCGCGGCGCAGCATCCCGAACTGGAGATCATCCGGATCCCGCTGGACCAGCCGGAGGCCGCGGTGCTGGAGGCGCTGCGCGGGGTGGATGGCTACTATTGCATGGCGTCCCGCGACGAGCTGCCGAAGCCCTTCCACGTCACCGCGGCCTTGCTGGCGCAGCTGCCCGGGCTGCTGATGGTCGGCAGCACCGGCGCCGGCTACGACCCGATCGACCCGAAGGCCTGCACCGAGGCCGGCGTGCTGCTGGTGAACCAGGCCGGCGGCAATGCCGAGGGTGTCGCGGAGCATGCGGTTGGCATGATGCTCGCCCTGCTGAAGCGGATGCCGGAGGCGACCGCGGCGATGCGCGAGGGCCGCGCCAAGGACCGCAGCGCGCTGATGGGGCGGGAGCTGCGCCACCGCACCGTCGGGCTGGTCGGCATCGGCAACGTGGGCACGCGGGTGGCGGAGATCGTTCGCCTGGCCTTCTCCTGCCGCGTGCTGGCCTGCGACCCCTATCTGGACGCGGCGACCATCGAAGCGCGCGGCGCCCGCAAGGTGGAAATGGCGGAGCTGCTGGCCGAAAGCGACGTGGTCAGCCTGCATCTGCCGCTGTCGCCCGAGAGCCGCAACCTGATGGACGGCGCGTCCTTCGCGCGGATGCGGCCGGGCGCGATCTTCGTCACCACCGCGCGCGGCAACATCCACGACGAACCCGCCTTGCACGAGGCGCTGCGCAGCGGCCATCTCGGCGGGGCGGGGCTCGACGTGTGGGAGCAGGAGCCGCCGGACCCGGACCATCCGCTGCTGGGCATGGCGAATGTCATCGTCACCCAGCACACCGCGGGGGTGACGCATGAAAGCCGCGCCAACATCACCCGCATCGCCGCCCTGGCCTTCGCGGATGCGGCCAAGGGCAGGCTGCCGCCGCGGATCATCAACCCCGCGGTGATCCCGCGCTTCGCAGTGCGCTACGCGGAGAAGCTCGGGCGCAGCATCGCCTGAGCGCCGTCGCCGAGCCTTGCGCCGGCGGCGGTGGCGTCGCAGCATCCCGGCGACGCGAGGCATGGGGGCGGGCTATGGTCGATCTGGTCATCACCGGGGATTGCGTGGTCACGCCGCACAGCATCGGCCCGGCCGACGTGGCGATCGCCGGTGGCCGGGTGATCGCGGTGGCGGAACGCGGCGCCTTCCCGATTTCGGCCGGCGCAAGGCTGGTGGACGCCACGGGCAAGATCGTCATGCCCGGCGGCATCGACCCGCATACCCACTGCCTCTGGCCCGTGGTGGTGCCGAGCGGCGAGCCGACCCTGACCCAGGGGCCTTCGGTGGTGGGCAAGGCGGCGCTGTTCGGCGGCACCACCACCATCATCGACTTCACCCGGGTGATGCACGGCCAGACCGTGCAGGGCGCGATCGAGCAGCGCATCGCCGCCTGGACCGGCGACGGCTGCCCCTGCGACTGGGCGCTGCACACCATGGTGGAGGGCGACCTCGGCCCCGATGTGCCCGGCCAGCTCGGCGAGGCAATCGAGGCCGGGCATGCATCCGTCAAGATCTTCACCACCGACATCACACCGTCCCGCAAGGGACGCATGGTCGATTTCGGCGACATCTGGGAGGTCTTCCAGGTGCTGGCGAGGAAGGGCGGGCTCGGCGTCATCCACGCCGAGGACAACGACATCGTCATGCACATGTACGCCAAGCTGTTCCGCGAGGGCCGCGCCGGCTTCGAGAACATGGCGGAAGTTCACAACACCCTGTCGGAGGACCTGTCCTTCCGTCGCGTGCTCAAGCTGGCGGAGCACGTCCCCGGCACGGCGCTGTACATGCTGCACGTCTCGGCCGGCAACGGCGTCCGCGCGATCCGCGAGGCGCGCAGCAAGAACCTGCCGATCTATGGCGAGAGCCTGCACCAGTACATGCTGTACACGCAGGAGGACTACAAGCGGCCGAACGGCCAGATGTACCACACCTACCCTTCCCTCAAGTCGCAGGCCGACCAGGACGAGCTGTGGCGCGGCGCCATGGACGGCACCATCGGCTGCATCGCCACCGACGAGCTCTGCTGCTCGCTGTCCGTGAAGACCCAGGGCAACCGGATCGACGACACCACCGGCGGCAATTCCGGCGTCGAGCCGCGCGTCGCGCTGATGTATTCCGAGATGGTCGGCAAGCGCGGCTTCACCCTGCGGCAATTCGTCAACGCGGTCTCGACCAATGCGGCACAGGTGATGGGGCTGTATCCGCGGAAGGGCGCCATCGCGCCGGGCGCCGATGCGGATATCTGCATCCTTGACCCCGCGCTGAAGCGCACCGTGCGGGCCGAGGCGATGCACGAGGCCGACTACTCGCCCTGGGAAGGCCGCCAGGTCGATGCCTGGCCCTGCATGACCATCCTGCGCGGCAAGGTGGTGGTCGAGGGCGACCGCTGGCTGGGCGATGCCAAGGGTGGCACCTGGCTGCCGCGCCGCATCCCGGCCGAGATTCGCGCCGGCGCCGCGCTGTAGCGCATGACGCCACCGGAGCTGCGCGACCTGGTCGCCGACAGCCTCGCCTTGTGGGAGGTACCGGCGCGGCCGAAGGTCGCCGGTGCGGGTGTGGCGCTCAGCGCGCCCGACGGGGCGCCGCTGTCCATCCGGCCGGCCGATGCCGCCGACCTGCCGATCCGCTGGTGGCTCGAACGTCCAGGCCAGCGCCGCCCCTGCACCTCCGTGCTCGGCCTGCTGCGCACGCTGCGCAACGCGGTCGGCGCCGGCGAGGGCGAGGCCCGCCGGCTGCGGGTGGCGCGGCCGGAACCATGATCCCGATCTCGGTCGTCACTGGCTTCCTCGGCGCCGGCAAGTCCACCCTGCTGCGCCGCATCCTGCGCGATCCCGCCTGGGCCGACAGCGCCGTCATCGTCAACGAATTCGGCGAGATCCCGCTCGACCACGACCTGATCGCCGCCAGCGAGGAAAGCTTCGTCAGCGCCTCCACCGGCTGTCTCTGCTGCGTGGTGCGGGACGACCTGACGCAGACGCTGCTCGACCTGCTGCAGCGGCGGGAGGCCGGCGCGGTGCCGCGCTATGCCCGCGTGCTGATCGAGACCTCGGGCCTGGCCGACCCCGCGCCGATCCTGCATGCCCTGATGACGAACGAGGCGCTCGGCGCGACCCATGCGCTGAGCAGCGTGGTCACGCTGGTCGATGCGCTGCACGGCGCGGCGACCCTGGCGCGGCACCCGGAGGCGCAGCGGCAGGTGATGCTGGCCGACCGCATCCTGGTCACCAAGCCCGACCTGGCCGCAACGCCGACGGATGCGATCCGCGCGCTGAACCCGGCGGCGCCGCTGCGCGAGGCGGTACAGGGCGCGGCCGACCCGGACTGGCTGTTCGCCGCCGCGCCACGCCCTGCCGACTTGCCCGACTGGGCGGCGCGCCATACCGCCGGCCTTGCCTCCATCGTCATCGAGCGCGAGGCGCCGGTCCCGGCCCTGGCGCTGACGCTTTGGCTGCAAGGTCTGGCGGAGCATGCCGGCGCCCGCCTGCTGCGGCTCAAGGGCCTCGTCGCCCTGGCCGAGCAGCCGGACCGCCCTGCCGTGCTGCACGCCATCCAGCACATGGTGCACCCGCTGGAATGGCTGGAGGCCTGGCCGGGCGCCGACCGCCGCAGCCGCATCGTGCTGATCGGCGAGCGCATCCCGCGCCACTTCCCGGCCCGGCTGCTGGCGGCGATCGAGGCCGAGGTGATCTCAACCCGGAGCTAGCGCCTCCGCGACGATGCCGTTGTCCGCCGTCATGCCGAAGCCCGGCTTCCGGGTGATGGCGCCGGCGGTGAACATCGCCATCTCCAGCCGGGTGAAGGCCTCCTCCGGGTAGAAGGGGTCGGCGGTCCAGAGGCCGACCGCCTCGTAGCGCGCGAGGCAGCGCGCCAGCAGCGGCTGCGGCATGTCGGGGAAAAACTCCGCGATGCAGGCCGCCAGAGCCTCGGGCGGGTTCGCCGCGACCCAGGCCAGGGTCCGCGCCAGGCCGCGCAGCATCGCCTTGAACTCGGTGCGCTTCGATTGCAGCAGCGCGGTGGTGGTGGTGAAGGTGGTGTAGCCGGTCACGCCGCGACCGGCCGCCGCGTGCCACACCGCGGCGCCGGCCTCCTCCGCCTGGGTCACGAAGGGCTCGAACAGCTGCGCCACGTCCAGGCGCCCTTCCAGCACCGCGGCCAGGTTCGCCGCCATGCCCTGGTCCGTCACCCGGCGGATTGTCGCCGGGTCCAGCCCCGCCCGGCGGATATCCTCCTGCAGGGTCCACCAGGGCGTCGGCACCTCCGACACCGTGCCCAGGGTCAGCCCCGCCAGGTCGCCCAGCGCGAAGCCCGGCCGCGGCGCGCGTCCGACCAGGAAGAACGGATCGCGCATCACCACCGCGCCGAAATTGCGCAAGGGGCTGGCCGGGTCGGCCTCATGCGCCAGCAGGATGCGCATCGGCCCGCCCCAGGCGAGGTCGGCGACGCCGGCCAGCACCGCATCCTTGGCATTGGCCGGGATGGTGCCGGTGCGCAGCGTCACCGCGACGCCTTCCGCCGCATAGTCGCCGCGCGCCAGCGCCGCATAGAAGGGTGCATAGAAGACGGCGCGGAAAGGCTCCTGCAGGGTGATGGGGGACATCGCGGATTCCTATGCCTTCGCCTATCGTGGCGCGCGGCTTGCAATGCCGGCAAGCCCGCCCGGATACTCGCCTCATGCCAACCCGCCGCGTTTTTCTTGCCACGCCCTTCCTGGCTGCCTCCGCCCTGGCGCAGGACCGCTTCCCCAGCCGCCCGATCCGGCTGGTGATCCCGGTCGCGGTCGCCGGCGTGACCGACATCGTCGGCCGCATCCTGGCCGATTCCATGAGCCCCCTGCTCGGCCGCCCGGTGGTGCCGGAGAACATCGCCGGCGCCGGCAGCACGGTGGGCGCCCAGGCTTTCCAGCGCGCCCCGGCGGACGGCCATACGATCTTCCTCGGCACCAACAACCATGCGGTGATGAAGACCATCTACCCGCAATTCCCGCATGACCCGGTGGCGGATTTCATCCCCGTAGCGCTGGTCGCGCGGCAGCCCTTCGTCCTGGTGGTGCATCCGGACGTGCCGGCGCGCGACGTGCCGGAACTGCTCGCCTGGCTGCGGACGAAGGGCGATGCGGCGAATTACGGGGCGGCCAACCCGGGCGGCAGCAACCACATGGCCGGCGAATTGCTGCGCCAGCGCGCCGGTGTCGGCTTCACCATCGTGCCCTACCGCGCCGCCGCGGCTTCGGTGCAGGATGTCGTCGCCGGCCGGCTGCAACTGACCATCGACAGCCCGACCATGCTGCTGCCGCTGATCCGCGACGGGCGGGTGCGCGGCCTGGCGGTCTCCACCGCCGGGCGCTCCGCGGTGGCGCCCGAGCTGCCCTCGCTGGCCGAGGCCGGGGTCGCCGGCTACGACATCACCATCTGGCAGGTGCTGTTCGCCCGCGCCGGCACCCCGCCCGAGGTCGTGGCGACGCTGAGCGATGCCGCCCGCCGCGCGCTTGCGGACCCGGCGGTGCAGCAACGCCTGGCCGCTGCCGGCTGCGAGGGCTGGCCCGACACCTCGCCTGCCGCGGCAGGGGCGCTGGTACGGGCGGAGATCGCCCGCTGGACGCCGATCGTCGCGGCGATGAACCTCAATCCTGGCTGACTTGCCGGGCCGGGCCGCCGGGTGTCAATTGCCGGCCCGCAACCCAACAGGGGAGGAAACGGGGCGCAGGCCCCGGCAGCATGATGGACCCGGCCCAGCTTTTCTCGCTCGGCGGCGCGACCGCGCTCGTCACCGGCGCCTCCGGCGCGCTCGGCGCGCATTTCGCCCGCGTGCTGCACGCAGCCGGCGCGAATGTCGTTCTCGCGGCGCGGCGGACGGAGGCGCTGGAGGCGCTTACCGCCGAACTCGGTGCCCGCGTCGCCGCGGTCCCGCTGGACGTGACCGACGGCGCCGCCGTCGCCCGCGCCTATGACGCGGCCGAGGCCGCCTTCGGCGCGCCTTGCGACATCATCGTCAACAATGCCGGGATCGCGGTATCCCGGCCCGTCCTGCAACAGACCGAGCAGGACTGGGACAGCGTGCTGGACGTGAACCTGCGCGGTTGCTTCCTGGTGGCGACCGAGGGCGCGCGGCGCCTGGTCGCGGCGAAGCGCGGCGGCAGCATCGTCAACATCGCGTCGATCGGCGGCCTGCGCATCCTGCAGGGCGTGGCCGGCTACACCGCGTCGAAGGCCGGGCTGGTGCAGCTGACGAAGCAGATGGCGGTCGAGCTGGCCCGCCACGGCATCCGCGTCAACGCGCTCTGCCCCGGCTATGTCGAGACACCGATCAACACCGAATTCTTCGCCTCCGAAGCCGGGCAGGCGGTGGTCAGGCGGGTGCCGCAGCGCCGGCTCGGCCAGCCCGAGGACCTGACCGGCCCGCTGCTGCTCCTCGCCTCCTCCGCCGGCACGCACATGACCGGCGCGGCGCTGGTGGTGGACGGCGGCCATTCCGTGAACCCGCTCTAGATCGGATCGCCGGAGGTCGGAACGACCGAAGGCGTGACTCCGGTCGCCAGAACACAGGACGACGCATATGGACTTCGCCCTTTCCCCCGAAGCCGACGAGCTCCGCCTGCGCATCCGCGCCTATGTCGAGGAGCGCATCATCCCGCTGGAAGCCGACCCGGCGAGCTACGATGCGCATGAGAACATCGCCAAGCCGCTGCTCGACACCTTGCGGGCGGAGGTCAAGGCCAAGGGCCTCTGGGCGCTCGGCATGCCGCAGGAACGCGGCGGCGGTGGTCAGAATATGGTCACGCTGGCCGCCTGCTACGAGGAGATGAACCGCTCCATCTTCGGGCCGGTGGTCTTCCACGGCGCCGCGCCGGACGACGGCAACATGCGCCTGCTGAACATGGTGGGGACCGAGGCGCAGAAGGAGCGCTGGCTGCAGCCGATCATCGACGGCACGGTGCAGAGCGCCTTCGCCATGACCGAGCCCGACGGCTGCGGCAGCGACCCCTCGATGACCTATACCCGGGCCGAGCGCGTCGGCGACCGCTGGCGCATCTACGGCCGCAAGCACTACATCACCGGCGCCGAGACGGCGAAGCACTTCATCCTCATGGCCCGCACCGGGGAGGACGACCGCAACGGCCTGACCGCCTTCCTGTTCCATGCCGACCAGCCGGGCTGGCGCATCCTCCGCCGCATCCCGATCATGGGGCCCGAGGAGCACGGCGGCCATTGCGAGCTGGAATTCGACGGGCTGGAGATCACCGACGACAACGTGCTGATGAAGGTCGGCGACGGGCTGCGCGCCACCCAGATCCGCCTCGGCCCCGCCCGGCTGACGCACTGCATGCGCTGGACCGGCATGGGCCGCCGCGCGCTCGAGATCGCCATGGCGCGGATCGAGACCCGCAAGGCTTTCGGCGCCACCCTGATCGACAAGGAAAGCGTGCAGCAGATGATCGGCCAGGCGGCGATGGAGCTCGATATCGGCCGGCTGCTGACCATGCGCGCCGCCTGGCTGCTGGACAACGGCAGCCTGGCGCGGAAGGAGGTCTCCATGGCCAAGGTCGTGGTCGCCGATGCGCTGCACAAGGCGGTCGATACCTCGCTGCAATTGCTTGGCGCGCGCGGCTATTCCAAGGACACGCCGGTGGAGTGGATGTACCGCTATGCCCGGCAGGCGCGGCTGGTGGATGGCGCATCCGAGGTGCATCGGATGGTGCTGACCAATTTCCTCCGACGGCAGGGCAAGGACTTCTTCAACTGGGGTGCCTGGCGTGGATGAAGCCGCCCGCGCGCGGCTCGCCGCCTGGCTGAGCACGGCGGCGGGCGCGCCGGTCGTCATCACCGGCATGGTGCTGCTCTCGGGCGGCGCGGTGCAGCAGAACTGGGCGCTCGACGCGACGCTTGGCGGCTCGCCGCAGCGCTGGGTGCTGCGCACCGACAATGCCGCGGTGCTCGCCGTCTCGCATTCGCGCACGGCGGAATTCGCGTTGCTGCAGGCGGCGCATGCCGCCGGCGTCGCGGTGCCGGCGCCGCTGTTCTGCTGCACCGCGCGCGACGTCACCGGCGCGCCCTTCTTCGTCATGCAGCGGGTGGAGGGCATCGCCGCCGGCCACCGCCTGGTCCGCGCCGCGCAGGGCAACGCCCTGGCGGACGGCCTCGGCCGCGAACTCGCCCGCATCCATGCCATCCGGCCGCCGCGCACCGACCTGCCCTTTCTCGGCGAGCCGCCGGCCGATGCGCACATCGCCTTCATCGCCGCGCAGCGCGCCGCACTGGACACCGCCGGCACGCCGCGGCCGGTGCTGGAATGGGGGCTGCGCCACCTGGAACGCACCGCGCCGCCGCCAGGCGAGACCGTGCTGAACCACAATGATTTCCGCACCGGCAACTACATGGTGGAGGGCGACCGGGTCTCCGCGGTGCTCGACTGGGAGTTCGCCGCCTGGGGCGACCCGCATGCCGACCATGGCTGGTTCTGCGCGCCCTGCTGGCGCTTCGGCGCGCTGGCGCAGGAAGCCGGCGGCATCGGCCCACGCGCGGCCTTCTATGGCGGCTACGAGGCCGCCAGCGGCCGTGCCGTGCAGCATGACCGCGTGCTGTGGTGGGAATTGGCCGCCACCATCCGCTGGGCCGTCGTCGCCGCCGACCAGGCCGGTCGGCACCTGTCCGGCGACACCAGCCTCGAGCTCGCGCTGACCGGCCATATCGTGCCGGAACTCGAGATGGACGTGCTGCGCATGACGGGAGTCGCCTGATGCTGGAACGCCCGGATGGCGGCAACCTGCTGGACACCGCGCGCGAGGTCTTGCTGAAGGAGCTGCTGCCGCATCTGCCGGAGGCGCAGCGCTTCCACGCGCGCATGGTGGCCAATGCCATGGTGATTGCCCGGCGCGAGGCCGTGGCGGACCAGGGCCCGGCGCTGGCCGCGCTGCGCGCGTGCATGGACGCGCCCACGGCCGACCCCGGCGACCTGCTGCAACGCCTGGCGCACGCCATCCGCGCCGGCGCCCATGACCCCGGCGCACCCGCCCATGCCCCGGTCGCCGCGGCGCTGCTCGCGCTGACGCGGCTGCGCTGCGGCATCAGCGCGCCCAAGGCACTCGGCAAGGCGGGCTAGGAGAATTCCGATGGACGACCCGAACACGCTGCCGCAACTGGCCGCCAACCACGTGCCGCTCTCGCCCATCTCCTTCCTGCAGCGGGCGGCGCGGATCTACCCGAAGCGCGTCGCCGTCATCCATGGCGCGCGGCGCATCACCTATGCTGAGATGGCGGATCGCAGCCGCCGCCTGGCCTCGGCACTGCGCGGCGCCGGCATCGCGCCGGGCGATGTCGTCGCCGTGCTGGCGCCGAACATCCCGGAGATGCTGGAGGCGCATTACGGCGTGCCGATGGCCGGCGCCATCCTGCTGACCATCAACATCCGGCTCGACGCCGCGGCGATCGGCTTCATCCTGCAGCACAGCCAGGCCAGGCTGCTGCTGGTGGACCGCGAATACACCGGCGTCGCCGGCGTGGCCCTGGCCGGGATGGCGGCGCCGCTCCCTGTCGTGGACATCGTCGATTCCGAAGCCCCGGAAGGGCCGGCGCTGGGCCCGATCGACTACGAGGCCTTCCTCGCCGCCGCCGACCCGCAGCAGCCGCCGCGCCTGCCCGAGGACGAGTGGGAGGCGATCGCGCTCTCCTATACCTCGGGCACCACCGGCAACCCGAAGGGCGTCGTCACGCATCATCGCGGCGCCTACCTGAATGCCTGCGGCAACGCGCTGGCCTTCGGGCTGAACCCGCGCAGCGTCTATCTCTGGACGCTGCCGATGTTCCATTGCAACGGCTGGACCTACACCTGGGCCGTCACGCTGCAGGGCGGCACGCATGTCTGCCTGCGCAGCGTGCGCCCCGACGCGATCTTCGCCGCCATCGCCGAGCACGGCGTGACCCATATGTGCGCCGCGCCCGTGGTGCTGACCATGCTGATCCACGCGCCCGATGCGGTGAAGCGCCGCCCGGCCGAGCCCGTCGCCATCGCCACCGGCGGCGCCGCGCCGCCCTCCCCCGTCATCGCGCAGATGGAGCAGATGGGCTTCGCGGTGACGCATCTGTACGGCCTGACCGAATGCTATGGCCCGGCCACCATCTGCCTGTGGCAGCCAGGGCTGGAGGAGATGCCGCTGGCCGACAAGGCCGCGTTCATGGCGCGCCAGGGCGTCAATCATCCGATGCTGGAGCAGGCGACGGTGCTGGATCCCGGCACCATGGCGCCGGTCGCGCGCGATGGCGCGACGCTCGGCGAGGTCATGCTGCGCGGCAATACCGTGATGAAGGGCTACCTGCGCAACCCGGCAGCGAATGCCGAAGCCTTCCACGGTGGCTGGTTCCACACCGGCGATCTCGGCGTGGTGCACCCGGACGGCTATATTGAGGTCAAGGACCGCGCCAAGGACATCGTGATCTCGGGCGGGGAGAACGTCTCGACGCTGGAGGTCGAGGAAGTGCTCTACGCCCACCCCGCCATCATGGAAGCGGCCGTCGTCGCGCAACCCGACGAGAAATGGGGCGAGGTACCGCATGCCTTCGTCACCCCCGCGCCCGACAAGGACCCGCCGACCGAGGCCGAGGTGATCGCCTGGTGCCGCGAGCGCCTGGCGCATTTCAAGTGCCCGAAGCGCGTCAGCTTCGGCCCGCTGCCGAAGACCAGCACCGGCAAGATCCAGAAATTCGAACTGCGGCAGCGCCTGCGATCGGTGTAGCCTGCCCGGCAACACCCTGGGAGGAACGAATCGATGCGCGTCGCCCGCCGCTCGCTGCTGGCCGCCCCTGCCCTGCTCGCGCTGCCGGCGCGCGCGCAGTCCTGGATGCCTGACCGGCCGGTGCGCATCCTGATCCCCTATACACCGGGCGCGATCAACGATTCGCTCGGCCGGCTGATCGGCGAACGCTTCCAGGATTTGCTGGGCCAGCCCGGGCTGGTGGAGAACCGGCCGGGCGCCAGCGGCTCGCTCGCCCTGGCGGCGACGGCACAGGCGGCACCGGATGGCGGCACCATCGTCGTCGCCAACACCGCCAACCTCTGCATGAACCCCTTCCTGTTCGCCAATACCGGCTATGATTCGCGCAAGGACCTGGCGCCGATCGCGGTGGTGGCGCGGGTGATGAACGCACTGGTGGTGCGGGCGGACAGCCCGATGCGCAGCGTGGCGGACCTGGTCGCGGCGGCGAAGGCGAAGCCCGGGCAGCTCAGCTTCGCCAGTTCCGGCGCCGGCAGCAGCCCGCATCTGGCAGCCGAGCTGTTCAAGGTGCGCACCGGCATCGACATCACCCATGTGCCCTACCGCGGCAGCGCGCCGGGGCTGGCGGACCTGCTCGGCGGCCGGATCACCCTGGCGATCGACAACCTGCCGAACGTCCTGCCGCATGTGCAGGACGGCCGGCTGCGCGCCCTGGCCGTGACCGGGACCGAGCGCGACCCGGCCATGCCCGATGTGCCGACCTTCGCCGAGGCCGGCTTTCCCGGCGTCGAGGTCTATGTCTGGTTCGGCTTCGTCGGCCCCGCCGCGCTGCCCGCGCCGATCCGCGACCGGCTCGCGGCCACCATCATCCGCATCGCCGAAAGCCCCGGGACGGCGGAGCGCATCCGTCGCGCCGGCGCCACGGTCTGGACCCGCGGGCCGGCGCAGATGGCAACGCTGATCGAGGACGAGTTGCAGAAATGGGGCACGGTGATCCGCGCCGCCAACCTGCGGGTGGAATAGGGAGGCGCCAGCATGCCCGAGTCGGAACCGAACGAGACCCAGCGCCTGCTGGTCGAGCTCAACGCGTTGCTGCGGCTGAAGACCACGGTCATCGGCATGAAGCTGTTCGAAACGGCGGCGGAGATGGAGGCGATCCCGCGTATCCGCCGGCCGAAGACCAAGCATACCACCGACCAGATCGTCTCGATGGCATCGCGGCTCGGCTGGACCGTGGGCATCACCGCGGCCGACCTGGTCGGCGCGCAGTGCCAGGCGGTGATCGGCCTGGCGCCGCAGGACCAGGACTGGCGGCGGGGCGAGAAGTATGTCGGCGTCTGGCACGGCACGCAGCAGGATGCCCAGGCCCGGCAGGAAGCCTTGACCTGCGTGCCGCATGGCCGCTTCCAGGCCATGGCGGTCAGCCCGCTCGACAGCGGCCGGCTCGACCCGCCGGACATCGCCATGGTCTATGCGACGCCGGGGCAGATGATCATCCTCATCAACGGCTTGCAGTACCGCAACTACCGCAAGTTCGAATGGTCCGTGGTGGGCGAGACCGCCTGTGCCGACAGCTGGGGCCGCGCGCTGGCGACCGGCGAGCCGAGCCTCTCGCTGCCCTGCTTCGCCGAGCGGCGCTATGGCGGCGTGCCGGACGAGGAGATGCTGATGGCGCTGAAGCCGGCCGACCTGCGGCAGGCGGTGGACGGCATGAAGGCGCTGGCGAAGAACGGCATCCGCTACCCGATCCCGCCCTACGGCATCCAGAACGATCCCTCGGCCGGCATGGGCATCAGCTACGCCAAGGGCTGACGGAGCCGCTCCCGCATCGCCCGCGCGCGCTGCACCACTGGCCCGGCTTCCGCCGCGAAGGGCGCGAGCGCGGCGTCGAGCACGCCGCGCGCCTCGGCGGCACGGCCTGCCCCATCGAGCAGCGCGGCGAGCGATATCGCCGCATGCAGGCCGAACAGCCCGGCCCGCTGCGCCGTGGCCCGGGCCACGGCCGCGCGCAGCTCCGCTTCGGCCTCCGCCGCCCGGCCGGCACGGCCGAGGATCTCGCCGCGCTGGCGCAGCAGCACCGCGGCCTCCCAGGCGGCACCGCTCTCGGCCATCAGCGCGAAGGCCTCCGTCATGCGCTGCAGCGCGCCGCCGGTGTCGCCGGCCCGCGCCATCAGTTCCGCCTCCATGCCGAGGTAGTTCGGCACGAAGGTCAGCGCCTCCGTCGCCCGGTTCCAGGCCACCGCCTCCCGCACCAGGGCGAGGCCGCCTTCGATCTCGCCGCGGCGGCCGAGCAGCAGCCCGACGATCGCCTTCGCCGCCATCGCCAGGTATTCGATGTCGTGCTCCTCGCAGAGCGCGATGGTGGTGCGGAGCCGGGCGATGCAGGCCTCCTCCGCCCCGGTGTCGTAATCATAGCGCCCGAGCGCGTAGTGCGCGTTGGCGATGGCGAAGGGGAAGGCGGCAGCCTCGGCCGCGGCCAGCGTCGCCTCGAGGTCGCGCCGCGTCTCGCCCAGGCGCCCCATGAAGGTGCGCGCCCAGGCGGCGTAGCAGCGCGTGCTGATCACCGTGGCCTGCAGCGCCAGCCCGTAGCGCCGGTCGCGTTCGGTGCGCGCGTCGTAGTCCAACCCCCGCTGCAGGCTTTCCAGCGCCGCGGGGAAGCGTCCGAGGATGAATTGAGAGTGCCCCATCGCGCTCCAGGCGATGGCCAGGCCACCATGCGACTCGCGCGCCTCGGCGTAGTCCAGCAGCGCTTGCGCCCGTTCCAGCGCCAGGCCGATATGGCCGCGCATCCAGGCATGGCTCCACTGGCCGTGCATGGCGTTGCGCAATTGCGGCTGGCCTGGCAGCGTCTCCGCCAGGTGGCGGGCGCGGTCGTAGGCCCGGCCGGTCTCCAGCGCGCTGTGGCCGCGCAGGCTCAGCAGCGCGTTGCCGACCAGCAGCTGCATGTCGAGCTCTACCTGCGCATGCGCCGGGTCCTCCGGCAGGGCCTGCAGCAGGGCGATGCCGCGGCGCAGCTGCGCCAGGGCTTCCTCCATCGCGCCACGGCGCATCGCCTGCTGCGCCCCGCGCTGCCACCAGGTCACCGCCTGGTCCGGCTGCATCGCCTCGCTGCGGTGATGCGCGATGACCTGCGGCTGCGCCGCCGCGCTGTCCGGGAAGCGCGATTCGATGATGTCGGCGACCCGCGCATGCAGCGCCCGGTAGCGTTCCCGCGGCAGCATGCCCAGCGCGGCATCCTGGATCAGCGCATGGCTGAACCGGTAGGTGCCGCCGCGCCGTTGCAGCACGCGGGATTCGACCAGCCGTTCCAGCATCGGTGCGAGCTCCGCCGCGTCGCGGTCGAGCACGGGGCCCAGGAGGGCGGCATCGAATTCACGGCCGATGACGGAGGCGACCTCGGCCACCGCCCGGGCCTCGCCCAGCCGGTCGAGCCGCGCCAGCAGCGAGGCGTGCAGCGAGACCGGCACGCTGGCGCGGTCCGTCGTGCGATGCGGCGCACGGTCCCCGGCGCCGCCGCCTTGGGCGATCTGCTCGGTGACGGCTCGGGTCAGCTCCTCCAGGAACAGCGGCACGCCGTCGGCGCGGCGCAGGATGTCGCGGGCGATCGCCGGCGGCAGCGGTACGTCGCGGGCGATGCCGCGCACCAGCTCCGCCGCCTCGGCCTCGGCCAGCGGCGCCAGGGCCAGGCGCTCGACCCCCGGCAGGCCGAGCCAAGCCGGGACGAATTCCGGCCGCGCGGTGACGACGGCGAGCACCCGCAGCCGCGGCACCTGGTCCATCCACAAGGCGAGGAGTTCGCGCGTGGTCGGATCCGCCCAATGCGCATCCTCCAGCACCATCAGCACCGGCCGAAGCCGGGTGGTGGCGGCCAGCCCCTGCGCCAAGGCCTGCAGCAGCCGCTCCCGCCGCCGCTGCGGCGGCATCGGCGGAATCGAGCCCAGCCCATGTCCCTGCAGCGAAAGCTGCTCGGCGATCAGCGCCAGGTCCACCGCCGGCAGGTCGGGCAGCAGGTTGCGCAGCTTCTCGACCCGCTGCGCCGGGCCATCCGAGGGATGCATCCGTCCGTCGCGTTCCAGCTGCTGCAGCACCGGCTGCAGCGGCATCCCCTGCTGATGCGGCGCGGCGAAATAGCGCAGCGCGATCCTGCCCTCGGCCTCCTTCAGCAGTTGCGCCACCAGGCGCGACTTGCCGATGCCGGCCTCGCCCGAGACCAGCACCGCCCGCCCCTCGCCTGCCTGGGCCGAGCGCCACAGCGCCAGCAACCGGTCGAGCGCCGCGGCGCGGCCGAGCATCGGCAGCACGCTGCCGGCGGCGCGGGCGGCGAAGCGGTCGGCGCTGCGCGAGACACCGAGCACCTGCCAGACCGGGACCGGGTCGGGCCAGCCCTTCATCGGATGCGCGCCGAGATCGCGGAATTCGAACAGCGCGCCGACCTGCCGCTTGACGCTCTCGGACAGCAGCGCGGTGCCGGGTTCCGCCAGCGCCTGCAACCGCGCGGCCAGGTTCGGCGTCTCGCCGAAGACGTCGAGGTTGCGCGGGTCGCCGGTATCGGCGACGTC
The DNA here is from genome assembly GCF_042666655.1 of Dankookia sp. GCM10030260. Taxonomy (NCBI): domain Bacteria; kingdom Pseudomonadati; phylum Pseudomonadota; class Alphaproteobacteria; order Acetobacterales; family Roseomonadaceae; genus Dankookia; species Dankookia sp. GCM10030260. The sequence goes on along the minus strand of NZ_JBHTDE010000001.1, from coordinate 914,608 downwards.
GGCGATGACCACCAGGCCGGTCGAGATGCCGATGCGCACCGCCAGGCGCTGGCCCGTGCGCATCGGCAGCGCCGCCACCGCGTCGAGGATACCGAGCGCTCCGCGCACCGCCCGCTCGGCATCGTTCTCCTGCGCCATCGGGTAGCCGAAATAGACCAGCACGCCATCGCCGACGAGGCGGCCGAGATGTCCGCCATGCGCCGCGACCACGTCCGCGGTGACGCGATAGAAACGGGCGATCGCCTCGGTGAACTCCTCCGGGTCCGTCCCGGCGGCCATGGCGGCGGAGCCGACCACGTCGCAGAAGAGCACGGTCATCGGCCGCAACTCGCGGGAGCGCGGCGCACCATGCCGCGGCGACACGGCACCGCCTTGCTGGCGCAGGCCGCATTCGCTGCAGAACCGCGCGGAGGCCACGAGCGCGGCGCCGCAACCGGCGCAGGTCACCTGCGCGGCCGGACCGTCGGTCCCAGAATTGCGTTCCGCCGGCTGTGCCAATGCGACGGTGCCTCTCTCCAATGCGCCGGGCCGCGTCGCAGGAGTCAGTCATCGTCGGCTGCTGGCCCGACGGTACCGTCTCGTTGCCTTGCTGGGCCGATTCGCTTCGCCGCTTATGCCATGCGGCGCCGGCCCTCGCCATGCCGCGCCGGCACCGGCGCCGAATTCCAGCGGGACGCGCAGGCCGCGGCCAGCGGGCACGCCAACGGCGAGAGCCCGCCCGGCGCAACAGCCGGCCCGGTGCCGCGTTGTGCCGAACCCATCCGGAGCACGAGGAACGCATGCCCCCATCCGATCCAATCGCCCCGCCCGGCTTCCCCGGGCCGGAAATTCCGCCGATGCCGCCGGGCCCGGCTTCGCCGTCGCCGGGGCCCAGCCCGTTGCCGCCGGGACCGGGGCCGGAACTGCCGCCGCAGAATCCGCCCGGCCCGCGCGAGATGCCGCCGCCCCAGGCAGGACAAGGCTAGCCGGGCAAGGCTGATCCGGCGGCGCATCTTCCGCTGCCGGGACCGGCGGCGACGCATCCCAGCGGCGCCGCCGGCGTTGTCCCCGCGCCGGCGGTGATCGCATCGCCGGCACCAACGGGAGCAAATGGAAGGACAGCTTCATGGCGGGTTCCAGCGGCGAGGCGCCGCAGGGCGGCAACCGGAACAACAATCCGGGCAACTTCGCCAACAACCGGGAAAAGGCATCGCGGGCCGGCCAACTCGGCGGCTCGCGCCAGGGCGCAGCGAGCAATCCTGGCAATTTCGCCAACAACCGCGACCGGGCGCGCGAGGCCGGGCATCTCGGCGGCGTGCACCAGGGCAAGGCGAACAATCCTGCGAATTTCGCCAACGATCCGGCCAAGGCGCGCGAGGCCGGTCATATCGGCGGCACGCATCAGGGTCGGCAGAACAATCCGGCCAATTTCGCCAACGACCGCGGCAAGGCGAGCGAGGCGGGGCGCCTGGGCGGGCAGCAGCGTGGCAATGCGCGCAACGGCCAGGCGGAATCCGCAAGCGGCAGCGCCAAGGACTGACGTCCCGGCGCTGGCAATGCGGGCGGCGGCTGCTAGTCTCCCTCCAGATGGAGGGAACGAATGGGACCGCTCAAGGGCCTGCGCATCCTGGAATTCGCCGGTATCGGGCCTGGCCCGTTCTGCGGCATGCTGCTGGCCGATCTCGGCGCCGAGGTGGTGCGCATCGACCGGGCCGAGGGACCGCCCGGCGCGCGGGAGGATTTCACCGGTCGTGGCCGCCGCTCCATCGCCCTCGACCTCAAGTCCCCGGCGGCGATCGAGGCCGCGCTGCGGCTGGTCGAGGGCGCCGATGCGCTGATCGAGGGTTTCCGCCCCGGGGTGATGGAACGGCTCGGCCTTGGGCCCGAGCTTTGCCTCGGGCGCAACCCGCGGCTCGTCTACGGCCGCATGACCGGCTGGGGGCAGGATGGACCGCTGGCGCAGTCCGCCGGGCACGACATGAACTACATCGCGCTGACCGGCGCGCTCTGGGCGATCGGCCGGCCGGATGAGCGGCCGGTGCCGCCGCTCAACTTGGTCGGCGATTACGGCGGCGGCGGCATGCTGCTGGCGGTCGGCCTGCTGGCAGCGCTGCTGAGCGCGAAATCCACCGGCCGCGGCCAGGTGGTGGATGCCGCCATGGTGGACGGCGCGGCGCTGCTGATGGCGCCGATCTATGCCATGAAGGCACGCGGCCGCTGGCGCAACGAGCGCGGCGTCAACATGCTGGACGGCGCGGCGCCCTGGTATGACACCTATGCCTGCGCCGATGGCCGCTGGCTCTCGGTCGGGCCGATCGAGCCGCAATTCTTCGCCCTGCTCTGCGAAAAGCTCGGTCTGGACGCGCGGGATTTCCCCGACCGCATGACTCCGGCCGCCTGGCCCGGGCTGAAGGCGAAGCTCGCCGGCATCTTCCTGACCCGGACGCGGGACGACTGGGCGGCGCTGTTCGCCGGCACCGATGCCTGCGTCGCGCCGGTGCTGGACATGGAGGAGGCGCCGGCGCATCCGCACAACGCGGCGCGCGGCACCTTCGCGGTGCGGGACGGCGTGGTGCAGCCCAGCCCGGCGCCGCGCTTCAGCGCAACGCCCGCCGGGATCGGCGGCCCGCCGCCGCTGCGCGGCGAGCACACCGAGGCGGTGCTGCGCGACGCCGGCTTCTCGGCCGCCGAGATCGACACGCTGCGCGCCGCCGGCGCGATCTGACGCATCGCAGGGAGAGACGCCATGGACACGATTCCCGCTTCGGGCAGCGCCCGCCTGACCGGCCCGCGCACCGTCTACAACACTGACCACGAGATGTTCCGCGACCAAGTGCGCCGCTTCTTCGAGAAGAACGTGGTGCCCCACCACCGCCAGTGGGAACGCGACGGCATCGTCTCGCGCGAGGTGTGGCGGCAGGCGGGCGAGGCCGGCATCCTCTGCCCGATGCTGTCCGAGGAATACGGTGGCGCCGGCGCCGATTTCGGCTACAGCGCCATCGTCATCGAGGAGATCGCCCGGACCAATTGCACTGGCCCCGGCTTCCCGCTGCATTCCGACATCGTCGTCCCCTATATCGAGGATCTGGCGACGCCGGAGCGCAAGCGCGAATGGCTGCCGAAGATGGCCTCCGGCGAGATCATCGGCGCCATCGCCATGACCGAGCCGGGCATGGGCAGCGACCTCAAGGCCATGCGCACCACGGCGAAGCGCGACGGCGACCACTATGTCATCAACGGCTCCAAGACCTTCATCAGCAACGGCCAGTTGGCCGACCTCGTCATCCTCTGCGCGAAGACCGATCCGGCGGCGGGGCGGAAGGGCATCTCCCTCATTTGCGTCCCCGCCGGCACGCCGGGCTTCACCAAGGGGCGGAACCTGGAAAAGATCGGGCTGCATGCACAGGACACCTCGGAGCTGTTCTTCGAGGATGTGCGGGTACCGGTCGAGAACCTGCTCGGCGAGGAGAACAAGGGCTTCTCCTACCTCATCCGCAACCTGCCCCAGGAACGCCTGGTGATTGCCGTGCGTGCGGCGATGGGGATGGAGGTGATGCTGCAGAAGACCGTGGACTACGTGAAGGAGCGCCAGGCCTTCGGCCAGCCGGTCATCGACTTCCAGCACAACCGCTTCAAGCTGGCCGATGCCAAGGCGCAGGCGGCGATGTACCGGGTCTTCGCCGACCATTGCCTGGCGCTGCACCTGCGGGGCGAGCTGACGGTGGAGCTTGCCGCCACCGCCAAGCTGCTCGGCGCCGAGATGCAGAACAAGCTGTTCGACGATTTCCTGCAGCTGCACGGCGGCTACGGCTACATGGCGGAGTACGAGATCGGCCGCGCCTGGGCCGATGCCCGCGTCGGCCGCATCTACGGCGGCAGCAGCGAGGTGATGCGCGAGATCATCGGCCGGACGCTTTGACGAAGACGCCGCGAATGATCGCCTCCCGCCGCGCCCTGCTGGGCGCGGCAGCCGCAGTCGTGGCCCCGACCGTCCTGCGTGCCCAGCCTCGCTTCCCTGACCGGCCCATCACCGTGCTGGTCCCCTTCCCGCCCGGTGGCGCCACCGACGTGCAGATGCGTGGCCTGGCGGAAGCGGCAACCCGCGCCTTCGGCCAGACCGTGCTGACCGAGAACCGCCCCGGCGCCGGCAGCACGCTGGGCGCGGCGGCGGTGGCGCGGGCCAAGCCGGACGGCTATCTCGTCTCGCAGATGACCCTGCCGGCGCTGCGGCTGCCCTTCATGCAGAAGATGGCCTACGATCCGCGGCGCGACTTCACGCCGGTGCTGCACCTGACCGGCTACACCTTCGGTGTGCTGGTCCGCGCCGACAGCCCCTGGAAGACCTGGCCGGAACTGGTGGCGGATGCCCGCGCGCGGCCGAACAGCCATCGCTGGGGCAATACCGGCGCCAACGGCACGCCGCATCTGACCATGATCGACCTGGCCGAGCGGGAGAAGCTCGAGGTCGAGCACATCCCCTTCCGCGGCGAATCGGAAGGCACCACCGCCCTGCTCGGCGGCCATATCGAGGTGCAGGCGGCCGGCACCGGCAGCGCGCCGCTCGTCGCCGACGGCAAGCTCCGCTACCTGAATGTCTGGACCCGCGACCGCGTGGCGCGCTTCCCCGAGGTGCCGACGCTGCTGGAGCTCGGCTACAAGGACATGGTCGTCACCTCGCCCTACGGCCTGGTGGCGCCGGCCGGGCTCGACCCGGCGATCCTCGCCGTGCTGCACGAAGGCTTCCGCCGCGCGCTGCACGACCCCGCGCATCTCGCGGTGCTGGCGCGGTTGGACCAGCCGGTCGAATACCTGGACAGCGCCGACTATGCCCGCAGCATGGCCGCGACGATCGACCTCGAGGAAAAGCGCGTCGAACGGCTCGGGCTGCGCAGCGGGTAAGCGGCAGCGGCATCCTGTGCGCCGCGCCACAGCCACCGGCCGCGGCGCGGCGCATATCGCCTGCAGGCAATCCGCCATGCAGGAGAACGACAATGGTCCCGGCCTTCAAGCGGCGACGGCACCAATGGGAAGACGCTGCCGCCGTCGTGCTGGTCATCGGCTATATCGGCGGCTTCCTGGCCGCGATGGAATTCGCCCTCGCCCGGCTGGTCTTCCTCAGCAGCTTCTGAGCCGGGCGGGCCATCGGTAGGCAGGCCACGTGAGCCACGGTTTCAGATGATCCAGCCGCGGACGATCATGTCCCCGCCGGCAGGTAGCGCTCCTTCAGGATCCGCCGCAGCAGCTTGCCGGCCTCGCTCCGCGGCAATTCCTCGGCCACCTCCCAGCTGCGCGGCCGCTTCATCCCGGCGAGGCGGTCGCGGCACCAGCCGTCCAGCGCGGCGGCCTCCAGCGCCTTGCCGTGACGCGGCACCACCACGGCATGCACCTGCTCCCCCATCTCCGGATGCGGGACGCCGACCACCGCAACCTCCGCCACATCCGGGTGCTGCGCCAGCACCGCCTCGATCTCCGCCGGATAGAGGTTCACCCCGCCCGACAGGATCAGGTCGGCCCGGCGGTCGGACAGGAACAGGAAGCCGTCCTCGTCCAGCCAGCCCAGGTCGCCCAGCGTCGCCCGGCCGCGCGCGTCGTAGCAGGCGGCCGTCTTCTCCGCCGCGTTGTGGTAGGCGAAGCGCGGCGCGCCGCTGAAGCGGATGGTACCGGTCTCGCCCGGAGGCAGATCGGCGCCGTCCTCGCCGGTGATGTGCACCGCCACGCCGTTCACCGGCCGGCCGACGCTGCCCGGCTTGCGCAGCCAGTCCTGCGGCGAGATCACCGTGGTCCCGATCCCCTCCGACCCGGCATAGTATTCCCAGAGGATCGGCCCCCACCAATCGAGGATCGCCCGCTTCACCGCCTGCGGGCAGGGCGCCGCCGCATGGATGGCGGTGCGGTGGGAGGAGAGGTCATGCGCCCGCCGTACGTCCTCGGGCAGCGCCAGCACGCGCACGAACATGGTCGGCACCCATTGGCTGTGGGTGATGCGGAAGCGCTCGATCGCCGCCAGGCACTGGGCCGGATCGAATTTCTTCAGCACCACCACGGTGCCGCCCTCGGTCAGCGTGCGATAGACATAGCGGTTGGGCGCGGCGTGGTAGAGCGGCGCGGGGCAGAGATAGACCGTGTCCTCGCCGAAGCCGTAGAACGACTTCCACGTCATGTCCCATTCCGGCGCGTCGCGGTCGGCATGGGGGATCAGCGGCCGGCGGATGCCCTTCGGCAGGCCCGTGGTGCCGGAGGAATAGAGGAATTCGCGGCCCATCGGCCGCTCCGGCAGCGGCGCCGCCGGGTCCTGCGCGGCAACGCCGTCCTCGTAGCTGGCATAGCCGGGGATGCCTTCGGCCAGCGCGTAGCGCGGCCGGTCGCCGACCGCGCCCTCCGCCACCAGGTCCTGCGCCAGTGCCGCCAGGGCCGGGCTGGCGATCAGCAGCGTCGCGCCGCTGTCCTGCAGCACATAGGCGACCTCGTGCGGCCGCAGGTGGATCGACAGCGGCGTGTAGTAGAGGCCGGCGAGCCGGGTCGCCTCGGCGATCTCCAGGAACTCCGGCCGGTTCTCCAGCAGCAGCGCGATGCCGTCGCCGGGTCGCAGGCCGAGGCCGATCAGCCAATGCGCCACCTGCCGCGCCCGCGCATGCAGCTGCGCATAGGTGATGGCCTGCCCGGACTCGGGGAAGTGCGCGGCGATCTTTTCCGGTTGGCGATCCGCCCAGTAGGCCAATTGCGGCATGCGCGTCCTCCTCTTGCCGGCAGGGTGGCGGCAGCCAACCCCGGACGTCAATGCGGCCATGCGGGCCGGAAATTGCACGGGACACCCGCGGCGGCTGTGGCATGCTGCGCTTCCGCGCCACGCCGCGGAGTCCCATTGGGGGAGGAGAAATTCCATGTCCACCATCAGCCGCCGCGGCCTGCTCGGCGCGGCTGCCGCAACCGCGGCCGCATCCCTGCTGCCGGGCCTGCCTGCCATGGCCGCCGCACCCTTCCGCAACGTGCTGCCGCCCGCCTGGCAGCGGTTCAGGATCGGTGAGTTCGAGGCGACCGTCGTGTCCGACGGATTGTTGCCGATCGGCAAGCCGGAGCCGGCCTTCCCGTCGGCCCCGGTCGCCGAACTGCGCAGCCTCCTGACCAGCAATTTCCTGCCGCTCGACGATACGCCGCTCGAACAGAACATCCTCATCCTCAACACCGGCCGGCAACTCATCCTCTTCGATACCGGCATGGGCGAGAGCATGGGGCCCGCGAGCAAGATGTTCGGCCCCACTGCGGGACGCATGCTGCAAAACATGCGCGCGGCCGGCATCGAGCCGGAGCAGATCGACCTCGTCGTGCTGACCCACGCGCATTGCGACCATTGCTGGGGGCTGGTGGATGCCAGCGGCAACCGCGTCTTCCCGAACGCGCAGGTCGCCATCAGCGAGACCGACCTGAAGTTCTGGACCGACGACGCCAACAAGAAGGGACCGGAATTCATGGTCACCTTCATCGACGGCGCCAAGAAGAACCTCCTGGCCTATCGTGACCGCATGGTCATGGTGAAGGACGGGCAACCGGTCGCGCCCGGCGTCGTCGCCATCGCGACGCCCGGCCATACGATGGGGCATCATTGCTACGCCGTCACCTCGGGCAACACGACCGTCGTGAATACCGGCGACCTGGCGCATCATCCGGTCCTGCTGCTGCGCCGGCCGATGTGGGAATTCGCCTATGACAGCGACCCCAAGCTGTCGGCGCAGACCCGCACCCGCATGCTCGACCGGCTGGCGACCGACAAGCACCAGATCCTGTCCTACCACTTCCCCTGGCCCGGCCTCGGGCGGGTGGTGAAGGAAGGCGAGGGGTTCGGCTGGTACGCGACGCCGATGAACGTCTCCGTGCTCTGATGGCCGCGGCGGCGCTTCCCGAACTGCGCGAGGCGGAGGCGCCGCCCGAAATCGCCGCGATCTATGCGGCCTTGCGGGCGGCCAGCGGCGTGCCGCTGGTCAACCTGATCCACCGGCACCTCGCCACCCTGCCCGGCGTGCTGCCCTGGGTCTGGCAGGCGATCCGCCCGCCGCTGGAGGATGGGCGCCTCGCCGGCGCGCGGGACAGGCTGGCGGCGGCGCTGCCGCTGCCGGCCACCACGCCGCTGCCGGACGGCGCGCTGGACGCGGCGGAGCGCCGGGATGTCGCCGCGCTGGTCGAGACCTACAACCGCGGCAACCTGACCAACCTGATCCTGCTGACCGCGCTGCGCCGCGCGCTGGAAGGCGCGCCCACCGAACCCGGCCCGCCGCCGCCGGCGATCGCCGCCTTGCCCATGCTGCCGCCGCCGCCACCGCTGCCGAAGCTGGCCGAGTTGCCGCCGCCATTGGCCGCGGCGGTGCTCGGCCTGGCGGCGCGGCATGGTGCGGGCGGCGTGGTACCCAGCCTCTATCTTCATCTCGCCCACTGGCCGGCCATCCCGCCGGCGCTGCCCGGCTGGCTCGGCGCCGCGCTCGACCCCGCGGCGATCGCGGCCGGGCGGGATGCCGCGGTGCGGCTGGCGGAACGCGAGGGCGATGCGCTGCGGCCCGCCCTGGCGCTGCAGGGCGAGGTGCCGGACGGCCGGCATGCGGCAGTGCTGACCGTGGTCGGCCACTTCACCCGCCAGGTCATTCCGGCAATGGTGCCGATTGGCCTCGCGCTGCGCCGGGTCCTCGCCCAGGGTTGAAGAGGGCGCACGCAGCGGCCTGCACGGCAGCATTGTATACTGACGGTCCGCCTAATGGGAGGAGGCCACCGCCCTGCCCAACTTTGCCGTGTCGCAGGACGCCACCGGCACAGCACCCCTCCTCGCGGACTTCGAACGCGGCTGGGTTGTGCTGCCGCGGGTCGTGATCGGCGGCAGCGCCGCGTCCCCCATCATCATCGATGTCGTGCTGCTGCATCCCGCGCGGGGCGTGGCGCTGCTGGAAGCGTCGCCGCGCTGGACACCGGATGCGCCGGCGCGGCTGCGGCAGCGGCTGGCGCAGGGGCATTTCGCGGCGATCTTCGCCGGTTACTTACCGGTGGTGCATGCGCCCCTGCCGCGCGACGCACTGGACGCGCTGCCGCAATTCCTGGCCGCGGCCTTCGCGGCGCAGCCACCGCTCGAACTGGCCGGCGGCGATGGCTGGATGCCGGCGGTGCGACGCGCGCTGCAGGCGGGGGCACCCGATCCGGCGCCCAGGTCCATGCTTCGTGGCCGGGTCGCCGGGCTTGCCGGACTTGCCCTGGCCGGGGTGCTGGGGGCGGTCTTCCTGATGCAGCGGCAGGCCTCGGTGCCTCCGGGCGATCTCGCCGGCGTGCCGGCAAGCCTGGCGACCGGGGCGGAGGTCCCGATCGAGGCCGCGGCCAGCAACGCCCCGCGGAGTGCCGAGCGGAGGCAGGCAGAGATCCTGCACACCGTGCTGAACCTGCCTGACCCCACCCAGATCGCCGCGCCATCGGCCGAGGACGCCAGGGCCGTCGACAGTGCCGAGGCATTGCCGCCCGCCGTGCCACCGCCGCCCGCCGTGCCTGCCACCCCGTCAGACCCGCCGGCGATCGCCGCGTTGCCGGGGCCGCCCCTCGCCGATCGGCCGGCCCCGGACCGTGAGGCGGCCGCCGCGTTGTTCCAGCCGGTGGCTGAGCCGGCGAATCCGACCGCGGCAACCTCGCCGCCGGGAGCCCCGGAACCGGCAGGGGCAACCCTGCCACCCGCGCCCCCCGAACCTTCTCTCGTGCAGGAGCCGACGGTGGCCGCGTCTCCGACCTCGGAGCCGGTGCCGGCAGCTTCGTCGCCCGTGGCCCCCGAGCCCTCCCCGGCGCAGGAGCCGACGGTGGCGACCTCGCCGCCCGCGGCCGAGGACCCGTCTCCGACCACGGGACCGGTGGTCGCAAACCCGCCGTCCCCGGCTCCCACGCCCTCTCCGGCGCAGGAACCGACGATGGCGACCTCGCCGCCGGCGGCCGAGGATTCGTCTCCGACCCCGGGACCGGCGGTCGCAACCTCGCCGCCACCGCCTCCCGCGCCCTCTCTGGCGCAGGAACCGACGCTGGCGACCTCGCCGCCTGCGGCCGAGGACCCGTCTCCGACCCTGGGGCCGGCAGTCGCAAACCCGTCGCCCCCGCCTCCCATGCCCTCTCCGGCGCAGGAGCCGACGGTGGCGACCTCGCCGCCTACGGCCCGGGACCGATCCCCGGCGCCGGATGCGGCGGTGGTGACCGCGCCGACGGCGCCCCCCGAGCCTGCCGCCATGCCGGAACCAGCGGTAGCAGCCTCACCGCCTGCGGGCCCGGACCCAGCCCCGGCAGCAGCAGCCGCAACCCCACCACCCGTGCCCCCGTCCCCGGCGCAGGCGGGCGCGGCCTCGCCGCCGGCGAACCCGGTTCCATCCCCCGCGCCGGAGCCGGCCCTGGCGACAGCGCCGCCGCGCCGGCCGCCGGCCGATCCGGCGCTGCTCGCCGGCCTGCTGCGGCGCGGCGATGCGCTGCTGGCACTCGGCGATGTCTCCGGCGCCCGCCGCTTCTACGAACGTGCGGCGGAGGCCGGCAGCGCCGCCGCGGCGCGGGCTGCCGGACGGACGCACGACCCGGCGGTGCTCGCCGGCCTCGGCGCACGCGGCATCCGTCCCGATCCGGCGGCCGCGGCCGAATGGTACCGCCGCGCCGACACCCTCGCTGCCCAGGAGCGCCCATGACCCTGCCCCGCCGCAGCCTGCTGATGGGCGCCGCCGCTGCCGGCCTCGCCGGCCCCGCCCTCGCCCAAGGCATCACGCCGACGCTGAACGCGCTCGCCCTCCGGGCCAATGCCGGTACGGTCGGCATCATCTCCGGCGGACCGGACGGCACCTATGTGCGCATCGCCGCCGACCTGGCCGCGGTGCTCGACGACGGCGACGCGCTGCGGGTGCTGCCGATCATCGGCAAGGGCTCGCTGCAGAACATCGCCGATATCCTGGTGCTGCGCGGCGTCGACATCGGCATCGTCCAGTCCGACGTGCTGGCCTTCGCCCGGCGGGAGAGGCTGCTGCCGGGCGTCGACAGCCTGATCCAGTACATCGCCAAGCTCTACGACGAGGAGGTGCATGTCCTGGCCCGGCAGGACGTCGCGCGGATCGAGGACCTGGCCGGCAAGCCGGTCAATGTCGACGTCCGCGGCAGCGGCACGGCGATGACCGCCTCGCTGCTGTTCGATGCGCTCGGCATCCCGGTAGCCGCCACGCACGAGCCGCAGGACACCGCGCTGGAACGGCTGCGGCGCGGCGAGATCGCCGCGCTGGTCTATGTCGCCGGCAAGCCGGCCCGGCTGTTCGGCGGCATCCCGGCCGAGAGCGGGCTGCGGCTGCTGCCGGTGCCGGCGACGCCGGCGCTGCTGGAGACCTACCTGCCCGCGGAATTCCGCTCCGCCGACTACCCGGCCCTGGTGCCGGAGGGCGGCACGGTCGAGACCATCGCGGTCGGTGCCGTCATGGCGGTCTATGCCTGGCCGGCCTCGACCGAACGGCACCGCAAGGTCGCCCGCTTCGTCGAGGCCTTCACCGCCAAATTTCCCACCTTCCTGCAGCCGCCTCGGCATCCGAAATGGCGCGAGGTGAACCTGGCCGCCCAGGTGCCGGGCTGGACCCGCTTCACGCCGGCCGCTCCCACCCGGCCGCGCCCCTTCGCGGAACGCTGACGCCGGACGGAACGTACACCCGACCGGGTGACCGATGGAGAGAGCACGCGCATGCCCAGCATCACCGCCAAGGACGGCACGGAGATCTTCTACAAGGACTGGGGCAGCGGCCCGGCGGTGGTCTTCTCGCATGGCTGGCCGCTCAACGCCGATGCCTGGGACGAGCAGCTGGTCGCCATCGCCTCGGCCGGCTTCCGCGCCATCGCGCATGACCGCCGCGGTCATGGCCGGTCCGGCCAGACCTGGGACGGCCACCACATGGACGAATATGCCGACGACCTGGCCTCGCTGATCGAGACGCTGGCGCTGCAGGACGTCAGCCTGGTCGGGCATTCGACCGGCGGCGGCGAAATCACCCGCTATGCCGGCCGGCACGGCACCGGGCGGATCGGCCGGATGGTGCTGCTGGGCGCGGTGCCGCCGCAGATGGTCAAGTCCGCGACCAATCCGGAAGGCCTGCCGATGGAGGTCTTCGACGCCATCCGCGCCGGCGTCGCCGGCGACCGCTCGCAATTCTACCAGGACCTCAGCGGGCCCTTCTACGGTGCCAACCGGCCGGGGACGAAGGTCTCCCAGGGGCTGCGCGACGCCTTCTGGCTGATGAGCATGCAATGCGGCCTCAAACCCGCGCTCGACTGCATCAAGGCCTTCTCCGAGACCGACTTCACCGAGGACCTGAAGCGGATCGACCGGCCGGTGCTGGTGGTCCATGGCGACGACGACCAGATCGTGCCGATCGACCGCGCCGGGCGGGCTTCGGCGAAGCTGCTCAGGCATGCGGAGCTGAAGGTCTACGAGGGCGCGCCGCACGGCATCGCCAGCACCCACCGGGACCGCTTCAACGCCGACCTGCTGGCCTTCCTGAAGGCGTAGCGTCGGCGATCCGCCCTACCCCATATCCTCCAGCCCCAGCGCCCGGATGCGCCCGCGCTCCTCGTCCCAGCCGGGCCGGTCCTTGACGTTGAGGAAGAGGTGCACGCGGCGCTCCAGCAGCGCCTCCAGCTCCCGCCGTGCCGACTGGCCGATCGCCTTCACCTTGGCGCCGCCATCGCCGATCAGGATCGCCTTCTGGGTGGCGCGGCCGACATAGATGGTGCAGTCGACGCGGACGCTGCCGTCCTTGCGCTCCTGCCAGTTCTCGGTCTCGACCGTCGCATGGTGCGGCACCTCCTCATGCGTCTGGCGCAGGATCTGCTCGCGCACGATCTCCGCCACCAGCATGCGGTTGGGCAGGTCGGAGAGCTCGTCCTCGGGGAAGAGATAGGGGCCGGGGGGCATGTCGGCCGCCATACGCTCCAGCAGCCGGTCGAGCCCACGCGATTTCTCGGCGGAGATCATGAAGGTCTCCTCGATGGTCAGCATGGCGTTCAGCTCGGCGGCCAGCGGCAGCAGCCGCGGCGGTTCGACCAGGTCCACCTTGTTCAGTGCCAGCCAGATCGGCTTCGGCGACTTCGCCAGGCGTTCGACGATGGCGCGCACCGCATCGGTCAGCCCGGCCCGGGCGTCGACGATCAGCAAGGTACGGTCGGCATCCTGCGCCCCGCCCCAGGCGGCGGCGACCATCGCGCGGTCCAGCCGGCGGCGCGGCTGGAAGATGCCGGGGGTGTCCACCAGGATGATCTGGGCGCCGGCATGCATCACCACGGCGCGGATGCGGAATCGCGTGGTCTGCGGCTTGGGCGAGACGATCGTCACCTTGCTGCCGGCCAGCGCATTCACCAGCGTCGACTTGCCGGCATTCGGCGCGCCGACCACGGCGACCAAGCCGCAGCGCGTCGGTCCCGGTGCGGGGCGGCTGTCCTCGGGGGGGTGGGGCAGGTCCTGGTCCTCGTTCATGTCCGTGTCAGCCCCAAGAGCCAGGCCTCCGCCGCCGCCTGCTCGGCGGCCCGCTTGGTCGCACCCGCCCCCTCCGCCGCGCGGCCCGCCGCGGCGACGACCACCTTGAAGACCGGGCTGTGCGGCGGCCCCTCGGTGGAGGTGAGGGTATAGACCGGCAAGCCGAGTCCCCGCCCCAGGGTCCATTCCTGCAGCCGGCTTTTCGCCGGCAGGGGCGGCTTGTGGTGGCCTTCCAGCAGGTCGTGCCACTCGCGGCGGACCAGCCCGCGCGCCGCATCCAGCCCGGCATCGAGGTAGAGCGCGCCGAGCACCGCCTCCAGCGCATCCGACAGGATGTTCACCCAGGTGCGGAAGCCCTGCTGCCGGTAGCTCTCCGGCATCTTCAGGGCGGCGGCGATCTCCAGCCGCTCGGCGATGCCGGCCAGGGTCTCGGCCGAGATCAGGAAGGACAGCCGCTTGCCGAGGTCGCCCTCACGCTCGCTCGGGAATCGCTCGATCAGCCATTCCGCCATGAGCAGGCCGAGCACCCGGTCGCCGATGAATTCCAGGCGCTCGTTCGAGGAAAGCCGTGCCCCTTGCGTGGAAGAGGAATGGGTCAGCGCCTGCCGCAGCAGCTCCGGCCGCGCGAAGTCGTGCCCGAGCTTGGCGGCGAGGGCGGCGTGGGCGGCCTCCTCGCTCATGCAGGCTGGCTCATCGAACGCCGGAGAAGAGCCGGTTCCAGCGGATCGCCATCGGCCAAGTCCATGGCTTGAACAGGCTGGCCTGCAAGCCGTCGATCGAGAAGAAGATGAATTCCGCCCGGCCGACCAGGTTGTCCACCGGAATGAAGCCGACGGCGTCGAGGTAACGGCTGTCCTGGCTGTTGTCGCGGTTGTCGCCCATGCCGAAGACATGGTTGGCCGGGATGCGGAATTCGATGGTGTTGTCGGCGCTGCCCTGGTCGGTGCATTCGAGGATACCGTGCACCCGGCCCTCGGGCAGGGTCTCCCGGTAGTACTTGGCCGGCTCGCGGTAGCAGCGGTCGAGCTCGGAATCCCCCACCAGCTCGCGCTTCACCGGCTGGCCGTTGACATGCAGGATGCCGCCCTTGACCTGGATGCGGTCGCCCGGCAGGCCGACGATGCGCTTGATGTAGTCCTGGCTGGGGTCGCGCGGCAGCTTGAAGACGGCGACATCGCCGCGCTTCGGCACGGACCCGAAGATGCGGCCGGAGAACAGGTTCGGCCCGAACGGCATCGAGTAGCGGGAATAGCCGTAAGAGTACTTGGAGACGAAGAGATAGTCGCCGACCAGCAAGGTCGGGATCATCGAGCCCGAGGGAATGTTGAAGGGCTCGAAGGCGATGGTCCGGATACCGATGGCGATCAGGCCGGCATAGAGCATCGTCTTGACGCTCTCCAGCCAGCCGCCGGACTTCTTCTTCGCCATGGATGTGCTCAAGGAAAACCACCGCAGGGTTGGGCGCCCGCGGAGCGGCCCCCAAGCAGGGTCGGCGCGTCAGGCGCCGGGATGAAGCCTGCCGGGGGGTGGGGTGTCAAGGAATGGACCGTGGCGGTCCATTTGCCGCCGGCTAGGGCATGAAACTGCCGCCGCCGACATCGATGGTGGCGCCGGTCAGGTAGCCGGCGGCGTCCGAGGCGAGGAAGGCGGCGACCTCGGCCACGTCGGCCGGCGTGCCGACCCGGCCCATCGGCACCTGCGCCAGGAAGGCGGCATTGGCCGCATCGGTGGTGCCGCGGGCCATCGGCGTGTCGATCCGGCCGGGGGCGATCGAGTTCACCGTGATCCCGTCCGGGCCGCACTCCACGGCCAAGCTGCGGGCGAAGCCCATCAGCCCGGTCTTGGCGGCGGCGTAATGGGCGCCGGCGATCTGGCTTTTCGCCCGCGCGGCCTGGCTGGTCAGCATGATGATCCGCCCCCAGCGCCGCACCCGCAGCGGCGGCAGGCAGGCCTGCGAGACCAGGAAGGCGCCGGTCAGGTTGACCGCCAGCACCCGGCGCCATTCCTCGGCCGGCATGTCGCGGATCTTCCGCGCCCGGCCATCCGCCGCCTTGGGCGAGATGCCGGCATTGTTCACGACGATGCCCAAGCGCTGCCAATCGGCGCCGAGGGCGATCGGCAGGGCGGCCACCGCCTGCTCGTCGGCCACGTCGAGCCGGATGGCGCGGGCCTCATACCCCTGGGCGCGGAGGCCGGCGGCGGTGGCCTCGACCTCGTCGATCACGTCGGCCAGCACCACGGGGTGGCCGTTGGCGGCGAGCTTCGCGGCGATGCCGGCGCCGATGCCGCGGGCGGCACCGGTGATCAGGGCGAGGCGGTGCTGCGGCGCGGTCATGGCGTCAGGATCACCTTGCTGGCGGCGCGCTGGCGGGCGAGCTCGAAGCCCTCGATCCCGCGGTCGAGCGGCAGGCGGTGAGTGATCATCGGGCGGAACGCCTCCGGGTCGCGGGAGAGATGCGCCAGGACGCGGTCCCAGGTGCGGCGCTCGGCGCCGTGCGAGGCGCGGAGTTGGTGGCGCATGCGGACGAAGTCGGTCAGCGGCAAAGTGAGCGGGGCGGCGTGGATGCCGGCGGCGACGATGACGCCGCCCTTCTTCAGCACCGACATGCCCTCGACCAGGGTCTGCGGCACGCCGGTCGCCTCCAGCACCACGTCGACGGCGCGGCCGCCGGTCAGCGCCAGGACCTGGTCCTGCAGCGGGCCGTCGGCGACATCGACCAGCTCGGTGAAGCCCAGCGCCCGCAGCACGTCGAAGCGCGGCGCATCGGCGCGGCCGGCGACGATGACCCGGGCGGCGCCGGCCAGCCTTGCGAACAGGGCGATGGCCTGGCCGATGGTGCCGGGGCCGAGCACGAGGACCGTGTCTCCGAGGCCGACCGCCCCGGTCAGTACCGCCTCGGCGCCGACGCCGAGCGGTTCGGTCAGCGCCGCCACTTCGGCATCCAGCCCTTCCGGCAGGGCGACGCAGCAGCGCGACGGCACCCGGACCTCGGCCTGGAAGCCGCCGTCCCGCGTCAGGCCGATACCCTGGCGGTTCAGGCAGTTGCGGGTGTCGCCGGTCCGGCAGTTGGCGCAGGCGCCGCAGAAGACGAAGGGGATGACGGTGACCCTGTCACCCTCGGCGAAGCCGGAGCCGGTGCCGTTGCGGATGATGGTGCCGGCGAATTCGTGCCCCATGCTGAAGGGCAGGTGCGGGACCATGAACTCGTAGCCCGCCGTCCATTCGTAGGCATGGACGTCGGAGCCGCAGATGCCGACCGCATCGACCCGCAGCACCACCTCTCCCGGGCCGGGCGGCGGCGGGTCGGGGACATCCTGGAATTCGAGGCCGAATTCGGCCCGGGTCTTCCTCAGCGCCAGCATCAGAAGGGCTCCGGATAGTGGCCGGCATAGAAGGAGATCGGCGGCTTGGCGTCCGGGTCGGTCACCATGTCGATCAGCGTCGGGTGGCCGGCGGCCAGGGCGGTCTCCAGCGCGCCGCGGATCTCGCCGCTGTGCTCGAGCCGGACGCCCAGCACGCCGCAGGCCCGGGCGATGGCGGCGTGGTCCACCGCGGTGAAGTTGACCGCCTTGGTGTGCTCGCCGAATTTCACCTCCTCGGCATGCTTCTGGTAGCCGAGGATGCCGTTGTTCAAGACGATGGTGACGATCGGCAGCGCCATGCGCCGCAGGGTCTCCAACTCGGCCCAGGAATGGGCGAAGCCGCCGTCGCCGCAAAGGCAGACCACGCGGGCGCCGCTGCCCGCCTCCTCCGCCGCGATCCGGGCGCCGATCGCCATCGGCAGGCCCCAGCCAAGGCCGGCGAGGCCACGCGGGGTCAGGAAGCGCTGGCCGGGGCGCTTGGCGGTCAGGTAGTTGGCGATCCAGATCGAGGAGTAGGAGGCATCGGCGACGACGATGTCCTCCGGCCGCAGCATGGCATCGAGCTCGGCCATCAGCCGTTCCGGCCGCAGCAGCTTCGCGTCGCGGGTGGTGAGGTCAGCGATGGTGTGGCGCCAGCCGGTGAGGGCGCTGGCGATCTCGGCTTCAAGGCCGGGGCGGGCGGCGACGTGGGTCGAGAGGTCGCGGGCCTTGAGCGCCTCGCCCAGCGCGGCGAGAGTCAGCTTGGCGTCGCCGACCAGGCGCATCGCCTCGTAGTTGCGGCCCACCTCCATCGGATCGGCGTCGAGGTGGATGAAGCGGGTATTCGACGAGAACAGCTTCCAGCTGTCCGTGCCGTTCTGGTTGGTACGGTTGCCGACGAGCAGCACGACATCGGCGCGGTCGACGATCGGCCGCATCTCCCCGGTGCGGGAGCCCTGCCCCATGACATAGCCGATGACGCCGAGGCTGAGCGGATGGGTCTCGTCCACCCCGCCCTTGCCCATGACGGTGGTGCCGACAGGCAGATGCGCCGCTTCCTGCAAGGCAGCGAGTTCCGCCGCGGCGCCCGAGAGGTGGATGCCGCCGCCAGCGACCACCAGCGGGTGCTTCGCCGCGGCCAGCGCATCGGCCGCGGCAGCGATCGCCGCCGGATCGGCCACGGTCCGGTCGAGCGGGATCCGGCCAAGCGACATCGCCCGCGGCCGCAGCAGGGAGGACATCGCCGCCGCGGGGTCGGTCAGCAGGTCGGCCGGCACCAGCAGCACCACCGGGCCCGGACGGCCCGAAGTCGCCGCGGTGAAGGCCATGTCCACATAGTCGTCCAGCCGGTCGGCGCGATCGATCCGCCGTACCCACTTCGCCACCGGGGCGAACATGTTGAGGTGGTCCAACTCCTGGAAGGCATTGCGGTCGGTGGTGTCGCGGCTGACCTCCTGCACCAAGGCGAGCACCGGGATGCTGGCCTTCAGCGCCTCGGCCAGCGGCGGCACGAGCAGGGTGGCGGCCGGGCCGTTCTGCGCGGTGACGACGCCGACCTTGCGGGAGATCCGCGCATAGCCGTCCGCCATGGTCCCGCCGGCATTCTCCTGGCGGTAGACCTTCTGGTCGATGCCGACATGCGGGGCGGCGAGGTGGAAGGCGCTGGGCAGCGACTGGCCGAAGGTCAGGGTCACGCCATGGCGGCGAAAGGCCTCGGCGAGGCGGAGCGCGACGGTGGCGTTGGTGGCGTGTCCGGCATGGTCCGGCATGGCGTTTCCCCTGGGCTTTGGCGGCAGGGTAGCATCGCGGGCGCCAGGGGGAAGCCGGGGCGGGTTTGCCCAGGGTGGCCGGGCACCTATGCTGCCGCATAGCAGGAGCTGAGGGGGCCTGGTGCCGGACAGACAGAAGCGCCGCGGCCCAGACCTGGTCGGGATAATCGGCCTCGCCGTCGTCCTGGCCGTGCTGGTCGGGGCCTATTTCCTGTTCCCCGTGCTGCAGCGGTCGATGAGCTACCAGGACTGCATCGCCTCGGGCCGCATCACCGGTTGCTGAGGCAGCCTCGTCTCATGAGCCAGGCCGCTTGGGCGAGGTGCTGCCTGCCGATGCTGCTGGCTTCGGCGGGCAGATCGCGCCGGTCTCGCCGATCTGCAGATCCGCGCCAGCCCTCTCCGCGCCCGCGGCGGTCATCAGGCACCCGCGTTGCCACACGCCGCGCCGTGCCGGCCCTCGCAGGGAGGCGTACTCGCCCGGGCCATCCGCCAGGCCATCGCGGAACTCGCCATCGAAGCGAGCGCCATCGGCGAACACCAGGACTCCCTGGCCGTGCGGCTTGCCGTCGCGCCACTCACCTTCGTAGCGGCGGGCGCGGACGCGGATGCGCCAGGCTCCCGGCGGGATGCCCGCCACCGCCTCCCGGCCATCGGCATCGGGCGCGAAGACACGAATGCCGAAGCCGTCCGGCCGGCCGGCACGCCAAGTGCCCTCGTGACGGTCGCCGTTCGCCGCAATGGCCTCCCCCGGCCCGTCGAGGCGGCCATTCCCGTAAAGTCCGTGGGCCGAAGCCTTGCGTAGCCGGCTGCCCTCCCGCCAGTGCCATTCGGCACGTCCACGGCCGGTGGCCGGCCCGTCCGGGCAAGCAGCGCTCGCCGAGGTCACGCCGTTCGGTGACACCGCCGTCCAGGTCACCATCTCGTCGAAGCGGGGTGCGGCATTCCAAAGCCAACAGCCGGAAGCACCGTCAACCGTCCAGCCTGGACGGCCGGGGGCAGCGAGATCGGCCGCGTGCGGGGCCGGGCGAGCTGCCGGCGCCGCCGGATGCGGTCCGGAGTCCGGCGTCCCGGCGCAGCCAACCAGAAGCAGCATGACGGGACAAAGCCCGGTGCTCCACCGAATCCCCATGGCGGCGTCTCTCCTCCCGGCCAAGGACAGGCTACAGCGGTCTGCGTTCGAAAATGCACGCCGCATCGGTCTGGCGTGATGCTCTCGGCGTAGGTTCGGGCCTCCTTGCGCTCGCGCCCTTCGCCATCCGGTCTCCGAACCTGCCGGCGGCGGTATCGTCGATCCGTGCGGACCGGCGCGGTCGGGGCACCCGCCTCACGCCGCGTCGTGGAAGATCACGCCGAGGGTGAAGCGCTCCCCCGACCGTATCCGGCTGACGCCGTGCCGCAGGTTCACGCGGTAGACCCCGCGCGTGCCCTGCACCGGGCGGTGGTGGACGGCGAAGACCACCGCCTCCCCCTGGGCCAATGGCACCACCTCGGCGCGGGACTGCATGCGGGGGCGTTGCTCGGTCAGGACGAATTCGCCGCCCGCGAAGTCGCGGCCGGGCTCGGACAGCAGGATGGCGACCTGCAGGGGGAAGACCTGCTCCCCATACAGGTCCTGGTGCAGGCAGTTGTAGTCGCCCGGGCCGTAGCGCAGCAGGAGGGGCGTCGGCCGGGTCTGCCCGGCAGCGTGGCATTGCGCGGTGAAGCCGGCGAGGTCTTCCGGGAAGCGGCGCGGCAGGCCCATCGCCGCATGCCATGCATTGGCGACCGGCGCGAGGCGCGGATAGAGCCCGGCCCGCAGCCCGCCGACCAGAGCGGGCAGCGGGTTGGCGAAATACCGGTACTCGCCGCGGCCGAATCCGTGCCGCGCCATGACCACGCGGCTGCGGAACCCGTCCTCCTCGGCATAGAGCGCGGCAAGCGCCGAGCATTCCGCCGGCGTCAGCAAGGGGCCGGTCGCGGCCGCGCCATGGGTGTCGAGGTCGGTGGCGATGCGCGCCCAGTCGAGCGCGGCGATGCGGTCCAGGATGCTCATGCCGCCGCCATGGCACATCCGCGCACCGGGCGCCTACCGCCGGGTGACTTGGCTCACGCCGATGGCGCCCGCAGCAGCAGCGGCCGGCCGAGCGCCCAGCCCAGCACCACCAGCACCGCCGCCGCCCCGCCATGCCAGACCAGAACCATCAGCATCGCATCCAGGTGATGGAACAGGCTCAGCCCGGCCGAGCACAGCGCCGCCGAGGCAAGCCCGCCCAGCAGCAGCACCGGCAGCGGCCGCACCGGCCCGGCATGCCGCAGCAGCAGGTACAGCGCGACCGTCAGCGGCGTGCCCATCAGCAGGATGAACCGCAGGCAGCCCCAGCTGGTGCCCATGGTCCAGGCCGCGGGGCCCATGCGCCCGAGATCGGCGAAGCACCCCCAGCCCAGGCCGCCCAGCCACAGCACCAACGGCGCCACCGGCAACAGCGCCCAGGCGGCCGGGCGGTCCGGCCGCGCCAGCATCGCCGCGGCCAGCGCCGCCGCCAGGCCGGTGGCGATCGAGGCAAGGAACTGCGCCTGCTCCTGCGGCAGCGCCATGCGCTCCGCCAGATCGTGCCGCAGCCCCTCCGCCGCCGCCGCCAGCCCGATCACCAGCACCGCCAGGGCGCACCACAGCAGCGCCTGCAGGCCGGGCGGCGGCAGGCGGCGGACCGGTTGCAAGCCGGTCGCCAGCCGGTCGATCAGCTGCTCGCTCTCCACTCAGTCCTCCACGCCCAGGCGCCTGCGCAGCGCCTTCACCGCCCGATGCGTCGCCACCTTCAGCGCGCCCACCGACATCCCCGATCGCGCGCTGGCTTCCGCCAAAGGCAGGTCCTCCAGCTTCGCCAGCCCCAGCGCGGTGCGCTGCGCCTGTGGCAATTCGGCGACCGCGGCGCGCAACTCGGCCGCGGCCACCTTCGCCTCCCCCTGGTTCGCCCCGGGGGCGGCCAAGGTTTCGCCGAAATCGTCGATCGGGGTCTCACGGCCCTGGCGGCGGCCGCTGCGGCGCAGCCTGTCGATCGCGCGGCGCTCGCAGATCGCCACCAGCCAGGGCCGGATCGGCCGCGCCGGGTCATAGGCATGGCGCAGCCGGTGGATGGTCAGCAGGGCGTCCTGCACCGCATCCTCGGCCTCCGCCGCATCGCGGATGCGGCGGCGGGCGACGCCGCGCAGCAGCGGCAGCGCGGCACGGAGCAGGGCGTCATAGGCCCTGGCGTCGCCGGCCTGCGCCGCGACCATCCAGGCCTCCCATTCGCCCTCCCCCGCCATGGGTCGTGCTATGCCACCAAGGCAGGCCGCTTCGCCCGCCAGGCATGCGCCGTCTCATAGGCCTGCCCGGCGCGGAAGACGGTCGACTCGGCGAAGGGCTTGCCGACCAGTTGCATCGCCACCGGCAGCCCGCCCTCGCCGAAGCCGGTGCAGAGCGTCAGGGCAGGCCAGCCAGTGACGTTGAAGGGCATGGTGAAGTTTGGCTTCTCCAGGAAGGCCCATTTCGGCACGGCGTCGATCCGCGGCGCCTCGCCCGGCGCGGATGCGGTAAGCAGGATGTCGAGATCGGCGGTCGCCGCCAGCGTCGCGGCGATCAGTTCGCGCCGCTTCTTCTGCGCCGCCAGGTAGTCGCCGGCCGAGAGCAGCCCGCCCGCCACCAGCCGGTCGCGCAGCAGCTCGCCATACAGGGAAGGGTCGCGGCGCATCCATTGCTCGTGCACCGACCAGGCCTCGGCGAGCAGGATCAGCCAGCCGCAGGCGTTGTAGTCGGCCAGGCTCGGCAGGGTGACGTCGCGCACCACGGCGCCTTCGGCCTTGAAGAAGGCCGCCGCCGCCTCGATGCCGGCGAGGGTCGCCGGGCTGACCGGGTTGTCCTGCTCGTGGAAGTGGCGGACCAGGCCGATGCGGAGGCCGCGCACGCCGCGGCCCAGTTCGGCGCGGAAATCGGGCACAGGGCGGTCGGCGGAGGCGGGGTCGGCGGCATCGTGCCCGGCCATGGCCTGCAGTAGGATGGCGCAGTCCTCCACCGTCCAGGCCATCGGCCCGGTATGGTCCAGCGACTGCGCCAGGGGCAGCACCCCGGCGCGCGAGCAGAGCCCGTAGGTCGGCTTGATCCCGGTGATGCCGCAGAGCGCCGCCGGGCCGCGGATCGACCCGCCGGTATCCGACCCCGTGCCGCCGAGGATCATGCCGGTGGCGACCGCAGCACCCGTGCCGGAGGAAGACCCGGCGGGGAAGTGGTCGGGATTCCAGGGGTTGCGCGCCGGCGGCCAGGGCAGGTCGAAGCTGGGGCCGCCGAAGGCGAATTCATGCGTCGACAGCTTGCCGAGCATGACCACCCCGGCCTCGGCCAGCAGGCGGACGGTGGTCGCGTCCTCGGCCGGCACATGGTCCTTCAGCACCTTGGAATGTCCCGTCGTGGGAATCCCCGCGGTGCCGTAGATGTCCTTGTGGGCGAAGGGAATGCCGTCCAGCGGGCTGCGCGGGCCATCCTTCATGATGCGCGCCTCGGCCGACCTGGCCTGGCCGCGGGCGCCGGCGGCATCAAGCCGGATGAAGGCGTGCAGGGTGCCGTCCAGCGCCTCGGTGCGGGCGAGGCAGGCCTCGGTCAGTTCGACCGGCGAGAGGGTCTTCGCGGCGATCGCGGCGGCGGCCTCGGCGATGGTCGGGATCATCGGCCGGGCTCCGTCGAGAAGGTGGTGGCGGGCTCGGCCTCGGCAGCCGGCGCGGGGGAACGCACCAGGCGCTGCATCGCCTCGATCCCGCCCCAGGCAGCATGGATGCCGGCCTTCTGTGCCGGCGTCAGCGTCAGGCCGGCGCGCGCGACCAGCGCGTCGAACTCGGCTTGGGTGGTCTCGGACGGCATCGGCAATCCCCCAGCAGCGGATGATGCGGTGCAGTATGGCGGGATTCGTGGCGCCGGGAAGCCGCCGTTGGCCGGCCGGTTGCGTGCCGTGCGCGACGAAGGCTAGGCTGGACGCGGAAACGGATGCGGACCGGGACACCGGCCGCAGGCGAACGGGCGCGCACAGCCCGACGGGGGAGCAAATCCATGAAGCTGGGCGACGCCATCGCTGAGATCATGAAGCGCGAGGGAATTGAGATCCTCACCGGCTATCCGGTGAACCATCTCATCGAACATGCCGCCGCCGCCAACATCCGCCCGGTGATGGTGCGGCAGGAACGCATCGGGCTGCACATGGCCGATGCGATCTCCCGCGTCACTTCCGGCCGCAAGATCGGCGCCTTCTGCATGCAGCATGGGCCGGGCAGCGAGAATGCCTATGGCGGCGTGGCGCAGGCCTATGGCGAGAGCGTGCCGATCCTGGTGCTGCCGATGGGCTATGCCCGGCGGATCGCGCATATCGACCCGAATTTCAACTCGACCATCGCCATGCGCGGCATCACCAAGAGTGCCGAGCCGATCGTGCTGGCGGCCGAGGTGCCGAACATCTTCCGCCGCGCCTTCACCCGACTGAAGAATGGGCGCGGCGGTCCCGTGCTGGTCGAGATCCCGACCGACATGTGGAACGAGGAGGTGCCGGAGCCGCTTGACTACATCCCCGTCATGGCGACGCGCTACGGCCCAGACCCGGCCGAAGTGAAGCGCGCGGCGGCGCTGCTGGCCGCGGCGAAGCGCCCGGTGATCTATGCCGGCACCGGGGTGCACTGGGCCGAGGCCTGGCCGCAGCTGAAGGCGCTGGCGGAATTGCTGGCGGCACCGGTCACCACCAGCCTCGGCGGCAAGTCCAGCTTCAACGAGGACCATCCGCTGTCGCTCGGCTCGGGCGGCCTGGCGATCCCGCAGCCGGTGCGGCATTTCCTCGACAAGGCCGACCTCATCTTCGGCATCGGGTGTTCCTTCACCGAGACCAATTTCGGCGTGAAGATGCCCAAAGGTCCGAAGATCATCCACGCCACGCTCGACCCGATGCACCTGAACAAGGATGTGCGGGCCGATCTCGGGCTGATCGGCGACGCGGCGCTGACCCTCGACGCGTTGCTGGCCGAACTGGCCAGCCTGGTGCCGGCCCCGCGCGATGCGGCGCCGGTCGCGGCCGAGATCCAGGCGCAGCGGGAGCCCTGGCTGGCGCAGTGGATGCCGAAGCTGGCATCGCAGGACGCGCCGCTGAACCCCTATCGCGTGCTGTGGGACCTGCAGCACACGGTGGACCGCGACAACACCATCATCACCCATGACGCCGGCAGCCCGCGCGACCAGCTTTCGCCCTTCTGGCGCGCGACGACGCCGCTGTCCTACCTCGGCTGGGGCAAGACCACGCAGCTCGGCTACGGGCTCGGCCTCGCCATGGGCGCCAAGCTGGCGGCGCCCGACAAGCTCTGCATCAATGTCTGGGGCGATGCCGCCATCGGCTTCACCGGCATGGACTTCGAGACCTGCGTGCGCGAGCGCATCCCGATCATGTCCATCCTGCTGAACAACTTCTCCATGGCGATCGAGCTGAAGGTGATGCCGGTCTCCACCGAGAAATACCGCAGCACCGACATCTCCGGCGACTATGCCGCCATGGCGCGCGCCTTCGGCGGCTATGGCGAACGCGTCACCGACCCGGCCGAGATCATCCCGGCGATCCGCCGGGGGATCGAGAAGACCCAGGCGGGCATCCCGGTGCTGCTGGAGTTCATCACCTCCAAGGAAACCGCCGTCTCGCGCCTCTGACCGGGCCGGGACAACCAGAGAGACAGGACGGGCGGCCCCGCGGCGCGCCCGATCGGGGGAGGCAGAATGGCGACGGTTGACATCCGGAATGTCCGCAAGTCCTTCGGCAATTTCGAAGTGCTGCATGGGGTGAGCGTCGACATCTCGGACGGCGAGTTCGTGGTGCTGGTGGGGCCTTCGGGCTGCGGCAAGTCCACCCTGCTGCGCATGCTGGCGGGGCTCGAGAACATCAGCGCCGGCGAGATCGCCATCGGCGGAAGGGTGGTGAACCTGGTCCCGCCGAAGGACCGCGACATCGCCATGGTCTTCCAGAACTACGCGCTCTACCCGCACATGACGGTGCGGCAGAACATGGCGTTTTCCATGAAGCTGGCGAAGGCGCCGGCCGCCATCATGGAAGCCGAGGTGCAGCGCGCCGCCGCCATCCTCGGCCTGGGCGAGTTGCTGGACCGCTATCCGCGGCAGCTCTCGGGCGGCCAGCGGCAGCGCGTGGCGATGGGCCGCGCCATCGTCCGCCACCCGCAGGTCTTCCTGTTCGACGAGCCGCTCTCCAACCTCGACGCCAAGCTGCGCGTGCAGATGCGGGCCGAGATCAAGGAGCTGCACCAGCGGCTGAAGGTGACCACGGTCTACGTCACCCACGACCAGATCGAGGCCATGACCATGGCCGACAAGATCGTCGTGATGAACGGCGGCAACGTGGAACAGGCCGGCCCGCCGCTGGAACTATATGACCGCCCGGCCAATCTCTTCGTCGCCGGCTTCATCGGCAGCCCGGCGATGAACCTCATCCGCGGCCGCATCGGCCATGGCGGGTTCGAGGCCGAGGGTGGCGCGCTGCTGCCGCTGCCGCCCGGCGCCGGCGGCAATGCCGGCGTCTACGGCATGCGGCCGGAGCACATCATGCTGACGCCGGATGGCGGGCTGGAGGCGACGGTGACCCTGGTCGAGCCGACCGGGTCGGAGACCCAGGTCATGGCACGGCTGGGCGACACGCCGATCCACTGCACCTTCCGCGAACGCATCACCGCGGGGCCGGGCGACACCATCCGCATCATGCCGGACATGTCGCTGGTCCACCTGTTCGACGGCGGCACCGGCCGCCGCATCAGCCAATAGCAACCACCACCATCCGGGAGACCCAGGAATGACCCTCATCACCCGCCGCAGCGCTCTCCAGCTCGGCGTCGGCGCCGCGGCGCTGTCCGCCGGCGGCGCCTTCGCCCAGACCCGCGTCACCGCCGCCAGCGCCACGCCGCCGAGCCTGCCGATCGAGAAGGGCGCCACGCTGCGCATGCTGCGCCCGGTCCGCTTCGTGCAACCGGACGAGGACATCTTCCGCGCCGGCGCTAGCGCCTTCACCAAGGCGACCGGGGTCGAGGTCCGCGTCGACTTCGTCGGCTGGGAGGACATCACCCAGCAGACCGCCGTCACCGCCAATACCGGCGCCGGCCCCGACATGATCATCGGCTTCGGCGACGCGCCGCACATCTACGCCGACAAGCTGGTCGAGCTCTCCGACGTCGCCGAATACCTCGGCAAGAAGTACGGCGGCTGGATGTTCGTCGGCGAGAAGTACGGCAAGAAGCACGGCACCAACAATTGGATCGGCCTGCCCTTCGGCGGCACCGCCGGCCCGCTGGTCTGGCGCAAGTCGGCGATAGAGGGGATCGGGCTGAAGACCCCGCCCTCCGACCTCCCGGGATTCCTCGATATGTGCAAGAAGCTGAAGGCGGCGGGCAAGCCGGCCGGCTTCGCGCTGGGCAATGCGGTGGGCGACGGCAACGGCACCGCCAACTGGCTGCTCTGGTCACACGGCGCCTCGATCATCGACGAGGAAGGCAAGGTCTCGATCAACAGCCCGCAGACGATTGCGTCGCTGACCTACCTGAAGGAGCTGTATCCCACCTTCGTACCAGGCACGCTGGCCTGGGGCGACATCAGCAACAACCGTGCCTATGCGGCGAACGAGCTGTCGGTCACCTCGAACGGCGTCTCGCTGTATTTCTCGCTGAAGAACGACCCGGCGACCGCGCCGATCGCCGCCGACACCGAGCATTCGCCCATGCCGGCTGGCCAGGCCAGCAGCTGGCCGAGCGCGCCGCTGACGCTCAACGCCATGGTGTTCAAGCACAGCCGCTACCCCAATGCCGCCAAGGCCTTCCTGCAGTTCATGCTGGAGCAGGAGCAGTACGAGCCCTGGCTGAACGCCAATCTCGGCTACTGGGCGCATCCGCTGGCGGCCTACAAGGATGCCGCGGTCTGGACCAGCGATCCGAAGATCGCGATCTTCCGTGACAGCATGAACAACAGGTTCTGGAACGGCTACAAGGGTCCGATCTCGGAAGCCTCCGGCCAAGCCAACGCGGAGTACCTGACGGTGCAGATGTACGCCGCCGTCGCCTCCGGCCAATCGACGCCGCAGGAAGCGGCGCGCGAAGCCGAACGCCGTGCCCGCCGCATCTTCCGCCGCTAGGGCG
This sequence comes from Dankookia sp. GCM10030260, assembly GCF_042666655.1. Lineage (NCBI taxonomy): Bacteria > Pseudomonadati > Pseudomonadota > Alphaproteobacteria > Acetobacterales > Roseomonadaceae > Dankookia > Dankookia sp. GCM10030260. The sequence continues at coordinate 886,864 of NZ_JBHTDE010000001.1, read as the reverse complement.
GCATAGCTAGGGAGGAAGGGCCAGATGTCCGTCACCACCGCCCCGGAATGGATCCGCCAACGCCGGGAGCCCGGCTGGCTGGTCCGACTGTTCGACTACAAGCCCTTCCTCGTTTTGGCCTGCATGCTGCCGGCGGTGGGGCTGCTGCTGGTCTTCCTTACCTACCCCTTGGGCCTCGGCATCTTCCTGGCTTTCACCGATACCACGATCGGCCGCAGCGGGGTCTGGGTGGGGCTGGAGAATTTCCAGTACCTGCTGGAAGACAAGCTCTGGTGGAACGCAGTCTTCTTCAGCGTCTTCTACACGGCCGTCGCCACGATCGGGAAATTCGGCCTCGGCCTGTGGCTGGCGCTGCTGCTGAACCAGCACGTGCCGTTCAAGTCACTGCTGCGGGCCATCATCCTGCTGCCCTGGATCGTGCCGACGGTGCTGTCGGCCATCGCCTTCTGGTGGATCTACGACCCGCAGTTCAGCATCCTCTCCTATCTTTTCGTCGATGTCCTGGGCTGGCGCACCACCAATATCGACTTCATCGGCAGCGCTTGGCCGGCCCGCTTCTCGCTCATCGCCGCGAACATCTGGCGCGGCATTCCTTTCGTGGCGATCTCGCTGCTTGCCGGGCTGCAGACCATCTCGCCCAGCCTCTATGAGGCCGCGCTGCTCGATGGCTCGACCGCCTGGCAGCGCTTCCGCTTCATCACCTTCCCCATGCTGCTGCCGATCCTGGCGATCGTCATGACCTTCAGCATCATCTTCACCTTCACCGATTTCCAGCTGGTCTATGCCATCACCCGCGGCGGCCCGGTGAACTCCACCCATCTGCTGGCGACCCTGGCCTTCCAGCGCGGCATCCCCGGCGGCCAGCTGGGCGAGGGTGCCGCCATCGCCGTCTCGATGATCCCCTTCCTCGTCGCCGCCACGCTGTTCAGCTATTTCGCCCTCGCCCGGCGCAAGTGGCAGCAGGGAGAGTCCAATGACTGACGCCGCCGCCACCGCGACGCAGGGCAATGCCGCGACCGCCCAGCCCGAGGCGATGTCCTGGGACAGCAAGTCCCGCCGTGTGGTCATGCTGTACGTGCCGCTGGCCTGCTTCGTGCTGATCCTGCTCTTCCCCTTCTACTGGATGGGGATCACCGCCTTCAAACCGAATGCCGAGCTCTACGACTACAAGACCTACAACCCCTTCTGGATCGGCTCGCCGACCCTCGACCACATCCGGCACCTGCTGTTCAACACCGCCTATCCGCGCTGGCTGGTGACGACGATGACGGTGTCGATCTGTGCCACCATCCTGTCGCTCTTCGCCAGCACGCTGGCGGCCTATGCGATCCAGCGCCTGCGCTTCCGCGGCAGCCAGTATGTCGGGCTGGCAATCTACCTTGCCTACCTGGTGCCGCCGTCCATCCTGTTCATCCCGCTGGCGACCATGGTCTTCCAGCTCGGGCTGTTCGACACGCCGATGGCGCTGATCCTGACCTATCCGACCTTCCTGATCCCCTTCTGCACCTGGCTGCTGATCGGCTACTTCAAGTCGATTCCCTACGAGCTGGAGGAATGCGCGCTGATCGACGGCGCGACGCGCATCCAGATCCTGATGAAGATCACCCTGCCGCTGGCCGTCCCCGGCCTGATCTCGGCCGGCATCTTCAGCTTCACGCTGTCCTGGAACGAGTTCATCTACGCCCTCGCCTTCATCCAGAGCAGCGAGAGCAAGACGGTGCCGGTGGCGATCCTGACCGAGCTCGTCTCGGGCGACGTCTACCAGTGGGGCGCGCTGATGGCGGGCAGCCTGCTGGGCTCGCTGCCCGTGGCGATCTTCTATTCGTTCTTCGTCGACTACTACGTGTCGTCCTTGACCGGCGCGGTGAAGGAATAGCGGCGCCGCGGCTTGCACTGCAGCCGATCCGGCATCAAACATAAGCCGCTGGGATATCTGTATTTTCCTGCATGCCTGTTCAACTGAACAAGCATGCAGGTGTCCCGGCGAACGGCAAGGGATGGATCGGCATGCAGGACATGGGGCGCCGCGGCGCCGTTGGGCTTCTCGCCACCGCAGCGACGATGATGATCGGCAGGGCACAGGCGGCGGTGGACCTGTCCCGGCAGACGCCGATCGAGATGGTGGTAGACCTCGGCACGCCGGACGCGCCGCTCGCCTTCTCGCCCTCGAAGCTGCGCTTCGAGACCGGCAAGCTCTACAAGCTGGTGCTGCGCAACCGCGGCACCGAGGCGCACTACTTCACCTCGGATAATTTCGCCGCCAGCGTCTGGACCCGCAAGGTGCAGCTGACCCAGCGCGGCGCCGATGGCAAGGACGCGGTGCTGGCCGAGATCAAGGGCAGCATCCGCGAGATCGAGGTCTATCCCGGCCACAGCGCCGAGTGGTGGCTGGTGCCGGTCCAGGCCGGCCGCATCACCGACCTGCGCTGCGGCATCCGCATGGCGGACGGCAAGACCCATGCCGAGCACGGCATGCAGGGCGAGATCACCATCGAATAGCGCGGCTGGGCGCCGCATCGCTGCGGCGCCCTTCCCGGCTACAGCTTCCGCCCGAGCGCCGCGACATAGCCGCGGTTGTAGGTCGGCGTCAGCCAGACCTCGTTCATCGTGACGCTCGCCGGCAGGGTCGCGGCGTAGAGGATCAGCTCGGCGCAATCCTCCGGCTGCAGCATGCGGTCCAGGTCCTCCTGGCTCAGCGGGTTGGGCCGCTTCTTCAGGATCTCGGTGTTGACCTCGCCCGGGCAGAAGGCTGTGCTGCGGATGTTGTTGACGCATTCCTCCATGTTCAGGCTGTGGCTCATCGCCACCACGCCGTGCTTGGCGGCGTTGTAGCCGGCGCCGCTCATCGGCCCGACATTGCGCCCGGCCATCGAGGCCGTGTGGATCATCACCCCGCCGCCCTGGGCCCGCATGATCGGCAGTACCGACCGCGCGACATAGAAGGCGGAGGACAGGTTGCCGTGGATCAGCTGGTCGATCCCTTCCGGGGTGAGATTCTGCCAGCTCCGCGCCGTCACATTCAGCCCGGCGTTGCTGACCAGCACATCCAGCCGCTTGAGCGTCGCGCCGATCCATTCGGCGACACGCTGAACCTCGGCCGCCTGCATCAGGTCGGCCGCCTGCACATGCGCGGTGCCGCCCTTGGCGCGGATGCGCTCCGCCACTTCCTCCAGCCGGTCCTTGCGGCGGCCGGTGACCACCACCGTGGCGCCCTCGGCGCCGAAGCGCTCCGCGACCGCCTCGCCGATGCCGCTGCCCGCCCCCGTCACCCAGGCGATCTGGCCGTCCAGCTTCCCCATGGTCCCCTCCTATGCTTGGCCGGCAAGGCTACCCCCCCTGCGGCGGCTTGTGGATAGGCGACCGGCATGCTTGGTTTCGGTCGGGACGGAAGCGGAGGAAGCGATGAAGATCGCCCGGGTCGAGACGCTGCGCGCGGATGCCGGCTGGCGTCTGTTCTCCTTCCTCAAGGTCACCACCGATGACGGGCTGGTCGGCTGGTCGGAATACAGCGAGAGCTTCGGCTCCGCCGGCCTCTCCTCGGTCATCGATGCGCTGTCGCCCCTGATCATCGGCCGAGATCCCTGCCGGTGGGAGGAGGTGACGGCCTGGCTGCAGGTGATGACCCGCCAGTCGCGCGGCGGGCTGAACCAGCAGGCGATCGCGGCGATCGAGAATGCATTGCTCGACATCGCTGCCCGCGCCCGCGGCATCTCCGTCGCCGCGCTGTTCGGCGGCCCGATCCGCGAGCGCATCCCGGTCTATTGGTCGCATTTCGCCAGCTACCGGGCCCGCAATGCGGCGCATCTCGGCGTGCCGCCGGTGCGGACCCGCAGCGATGTGGCGCGCCACGCGGCCGAGGTGAAGGATAGAGGCTTCAAGGCGCTGAAGACCAACATCCTTGTGCCTGGGTCCGACGGCAACCTGTTCCAGTACTCCCCCGGCTTCGGCCGCCATAGCGGCTGGCCGGAGCTGAATTGGGACAACCGGCTGCTGGCCGAACTCCGCGCGCATCTCCGCAGCATCCGCGACGCGGTCGGGCCCGACATGGGCATCCACCTCGACACCAACTTCCACTTCAAGACCGAAGGCTTCCAACGGGTGGCGGAGGCCGTCGCGCCCTTCGACCTGACCTGGCTGGAGATCGACATCCACGACCCGCAGGCGCTCGGCACCATCAAGCGCATGGCGCCCTGCCCCATCGCCAGCGCCGAGACGCTGCACGGCCGCCGCGATTTCCGCCCCTACCTCGAGCAGTATTCGATGGATGTCGGCATCGTCGACGTCATCTGGAACGGCCTGGGCGAGTCGATGAAGATCGCTTCGCTCTGCGACGTCTACGAGGTCAACTGCGCGCCGCACAATTTCTACGGCAACCTGTGCAGCGCGATCAGCGCCACCTTCTCGGCCTGCATCCCGAATTTCCGGGTGATGGAGATCGACATCGACAGCGTCGCCTGGCGCGATGAATTCACGACGCCGCCGACCATCGAGAATGGCGACCTGGTCATGCCGACCGGGCCGGGCTGGGGCGTCGAGGTGAACGAGGCCGCGATCCGCGCGCGGCCCCCCAAATAAGAGGGACACAGGAATGGCCAAGTACAGGATCGTCACGCCCGCCGGCGCCAGCTTCACCGTGGCCGGCGGCGGCTATGCGCTGGAGAGCGAGGCGCTGGCCGGGATGGATGCCGAGATCGTCGAGGCGCCGACCGACACCGCCGGCTTCATCGCCGCGGCGAAGACCGCGGACGCGATCTATGGCAAGGGCATCGCCATCACCCGCGAGATCATCGACGCGCTGGAGAACTGCAGGGTCATCTCGCTCGGCTCGGTCGGCGTCGACAGCGTCGACGTGAAGGCGGCGACCGCGCGCGGCATCCCCGTCACCAACGTCCCCGACACCTTCATCGAGGAGGTCGCCGACCACGCCATGATGCTGCTTCTGGCCGGCTTCCGCCGCCTGCTGGAGCAGGACCGCATGGTGCGCGAGGGCCGCTGGAAGGAAGGCCGCCCGGCCCTGCTGAAGATCCCCCGGCTGATGGGCATGACGCTCGGCTTCATCTCCTTCGGCCGGGTCGCCCGGGCGGTGGCCAAGCGCGCCGCGCCCTTCGGCCTGCGCATGATCGCCTACGATCCCTTCGTCGAGGAGATGACCATCTCCGACCACGGCGTGCTGCCGGCGACCCTGAACGAGGTGATGTCGCAGTCGGACTTCGTGTCCATGCACGCGCCCGCGCGCCCCGAATGCACCCACATGCTGCGGGAGGAGCACTTCCGGCTGATGAAGCCCAGCGGCATCTTCGTCAATGTGGGCCGTGGCCCGACGGTGCACGAGGAATCGCTGATCAAGGCGCTGCAGGAAGGCTGGATCGCCCATGCCGCGCTCGATGTGCTGGAAGTCGAGCCGCCCAGCCACAACAACCCGCTGCTGCGGATGGAGAACGTGACGCTGACCGCCCATGTCGCCAGCGCCTCCGCCCGGTTCGACGAGGCCCGCAAGCGCCGCGTCGGGCATGAGTTGGCCCTGGTCCTGTCCGGCAAATGGCCGATGAGCTGCGTCAACCCGTCCGTGCTGCAGGATACCGCCTTGCGTCGTTGGCAGCCCATCGGCATGGGTCGCGGGCCGAATTCCTGAAGGAGACTCCGCAATGACCACCAAGTATGCCGTTGTCACCGGCGCCGGTTCCGGCGTCGGCCGGGCTGCCGCCTTGGCCCTGCTGGCCGATGGCTGGACCGTGGCACTGGCGGGACGCCGGGCCGACGCGTTGGCCGAAACCGTCGGCCTCGCCGGCAATGCCGGGCCGCGCGCCCTGCCCGTCCCGACCGATGTCGGCGACCCGGCTTCGGTCAATGCGCTGTTCGACAGGCTGAAGGCCGATTGGGGCCGGCTCGACTTCCTATTCAACAACGCCGGCGGCAATGTTCCAGCCGGGCCGATCGAGGAGCTGAAATACGAGGACTGGGCGCGGGTGGTGCAGGTGAACCTCACCGGCTCCTTTCTCTGCGCCCAGGCGGCGTTCCGGATCATGAAGACCCAGGACCCGATCGGCGGCCGCATCGTCAACAACGGCAGCATCAGCGCGCATGTGCCGCGGCCGAACAGCGTCGCCTATACCTCGACCAAGCATGCCATCACCGGCCTGACCAAGACGCTGGCGCTGGATGGCCGGGAGTTCGACATCGTCTCCGGCCAGGTCGATATCGGCAATGCGGCGACGCCGATGACCGCCCGAATGGCGAAGGGGGTCAAGCAGGCCAACGGCGAGATGAAGGTGGAGCCGACCTTCGACGTCGCCCATGTCGGCAGCACCATCGTCATGATGGCCAACCTGCCGCTGGATGCGAACATCCAGTTCGTCACCATCGCCGCGTCGAAGATGCCCTGGATCGCCCGCGGCTGAACCCTGCCGGTTGCAGCCGCGCCGGTCAGCGCGGCTGCAGCGCCCTGACCAGTTCCTGCTTGGTCATGCGCGACCGGCCGGGGATGCCGCGCTTCGTCGCCTCGGCATAGAGCACCTCGCGCGTCTCGCTGGCCTTGGCCTCCCGCGCCTTGGTGGTGCGCAGGTTCTTCCGGTTCTTCGCCGGCGTCTCGTCGCGCGATTGGCCCGCCTCGTGCAGTGCGATCGCCACTGCCTGCTGTTGGGACGTCACCGGCGCGCCGCGGCTCGTCTCCAGCGCGCCGTCCTTCCATTCGCGCATGACCCGCTCGACCGTCTCGCGCTGTGCCTTCGTTTCCTTCGCCATCACCGCCTCCCGTTACGGCATCACGTCCAGCAGCGCCTGGCAGGCCTTCGCGCATTCGCTGCAGGCCTCGGCGCAGATGCGGCAATGCGCATGCATGCCGGCATGCTTGGAACACTCGGCCGCGCAGGCCTCGCAGCCCGCGATGCAGGCTTGCAGGATGGCGGCCATGCTTGCCTTGTTCGGCCGAGTCAGGCGGCCGACCACCCGCGCCGTCGCCTGGCAGATATCGGCACAGTCGAGATCCAGCCGGATGCAGGGCGCCAGCCCGGCCAGCATCGGCTCGGCCAGGCAGGCATCGGCGCAACTGGTGCAGGCCGCGCCGCAATCCAGGCAGGCGGCGATGCAGTCCCGCACCACTGCCAGCGCCACGGGTTGATGCCGCTGGCTCTCCAGCATGGCAGTCAGGTGTTGTGCCATCTTTGGCCTCCGTTGCCATGGCAAGGCAACGCGCCACGGCGCGCCGGGCTGCATCTGGCGTTCCGCCGCAGGACTTGCCATTCTGGCGCGAGCGACGGCGACAGCATTCGCCGGACCGGATCGATCAGGGTGAGGGCCATGGATGGCGAGCGACCGCGAGCATCGGGATTCCGGCCCCTGGTGCCGCCGCCCCGCGGCACCGGGCCGGAGGATCTGCTCGCCCTGCAGCGGCGCGGGATGGAGATGGTCGCCGCCGCCAACCACCTGGCGATGACCTGGATGCAGGCCGCGGCGCAGCAGCATGCCCAGGCCACGCGCCGGGCGTTGGACGAGATGACCGAGAATGCCCGTCGCCTGGCCGAGGTCAGTGCCCCGCCCGAAGCGGCACAGGCGATGATGGCGATGCTGGACCGCGCCCAGGCGATGGGGCTGCAGACGGCGCAAGAGCTCGTCGCCCTGATGCAACGCATGCAGGGCGATACGGCCCAGGTGATAGGCCAAGTGATGCAAGGCGAGAAAGCCAAGAATTAGGCTACGATCGTCCTGGCCGCCGCCACCGCCGCGGTGAAGCGCCGGCCCGCCGCATTCAGCCTCGGCGGAGCCAGCCGGTCACCCGTTCCAGCGCGCGTTCCAGCGTCGCTTCCTGCTGCGCGAAACACAGTCGGAAATGCCCCTCCCCACCCGGGCCGAAGGCGGAACCCGGCGCCAGCCCGACCTTGGCGCCGCGGCTCATCCGCTTGGCCTCGGCCAGGCTGTCGGTCAGGCCCTCCACCCGGAAGAAGCTGTACATCCCGCCGGATGCCACCGGCGCGGTGACGCCCGCCACGCCGTTGAGCGCCGCCGCCGTCCTGTCGCGCAGCCGGCGGTACAGCGCCGCGACCTCCAGGATGAAGTCGTCGCCCTGGTCCAGCGCCGCGACGCCGGCGCGCTGCACGAAGACCGGGGCGCAGGAGGTATTGTATTCGACCAGCTTGGCGACCGAATCGGTCAGCGTCGGCGGGACCACCAGCCAGCCCAGGCGCCAGCCTGTCATCGCCCAGGACTTGGAGAAACTGTTGACCGCGATGACGCGGTCCTCTGGCCCTGCGATGTCGAGGAAAGAGGGCGCCCGCGGGCCTTCGTAGTACAGACGCTCATAGACCTCGTCGGCCAGGATCCAGGTGCCGGTGCGGCGGCAATGCGCCAGGATCGCCTGCTGCTCCTCCCGCGTCAGGGCAAAGCCGGTCGGGTTGCCGGGGGAGTTCAGCAGCACCAGCCGCGTGTCCGGGGTGATGGCCGCCAGCAGCCGGTCCAGGTCCACCCGCCACAACCCCTGCGCCAGGTGCAGCGGCACGGTCTCGACCGGCGCCGAAAGGATCAGCGGGATGGCGCCGATATTCGGCCAGTGCGGTGCCAGGGTCACCACCTTGTCGCCCGGATCGAGCACCGTCTGGCAGGCCAGCATGATGGCATTGACGCCGGCGCTGGTGGCGCAGACGCGGTTCATCGTCACGGTCCGGCCGTTGCGCTGCTGGTAGCGCGCGATGGCGTCGCGCAACGGGTCGATGCCGAGGTTGGAGGAGTAGAAGGTCTCCCCCGCCGCCAATGACTCCGCCGCCGCCTGCTTGATGAAGTCCGGCGTATGGATATCCGGCTCCCCGACCCACAGCGGGATGAGGTCGGGGATATCCGCGCCGTCGTTGTAGACCTCGCGGATCTTCGAGCTTTCGAGCGCGGCGACGGCGGCGCGCGGGAGAGGTGCTTGCATCAGCGCCCTGTAAAGGTCGGCTTCCGTTTTTCCAACATGGCACCGACGGCTTCCTTGTGGTCCTCGGTGCTGTGCGCCAGGGCCTGGAAGGCGGCGGACATCTCCAGCAGGGTGGACAGGCGGGTATGCTGGCCCTCCCGCAGCAGGCGCTTGGTCATCCGCACCATCTCCGGCGGGTTGGCGGCAATGCGGCCGGCCAGCGCCCGGGCGGCGTCCATGAGGTCCTCGTGCGGGACGACGCGGGAGACCAGGCGGACCTCCTTGGCCTCCTGCGGCGTCAGCACGTCGCCCGTGAAGCTCATCTCGCAGGCGACGGACATGCCGACCACGCGCGGCAGCAGCCAGGCCCCGCCATCGCCGGGGACGATGCCGACCTTGACGAAGCTTTCCGCGAAGCTCGCCTTCTCGGACGCGATGCGCATGTCGCACATGCAGGCGACGTCCAGTCCGAGGCCGATCGCCGGGCCGTTCACCGCGGCGATGGTCGGCGCGTCGCAGTCGTACAGCGCATTCGCCATGGCCTGGACACCGCGGCGGTAGTTCTCCCGCAGGTCGGCATGGCTTCCCTCGATGATGCCGCGCCGGTCGCGCATCGCCTTCAGGTCGCCACCGGCGCAGAAGGCGGTGCCGGCCCCGGTCAGGATCACGGCGCGGACGGAGCGGTCGCGGTTCACCCGGTGGACGGCGGCGACCACCGCATCGCAATCGGCGAAGGTGGAGATGGCGTTGCGCTTGTCCGGCGCATTCAGGGTGAGCGTGACGATCGGCCCATCCTGTTCGTAGCTGACATAGTCGGACATTGTTGGGGGCTTCCCTTTTCAGCGGGCCGTCAGGTCGGCCCAGAGCGTTGCGCCGCCGCGTGCCAAGGCGGCCTTGCCGATGCGTGCCGCCCAGACGCGCTCCGCGCCGCAGCCGTCGCGCCAGTCCCACATGCGGCGGGTGAAGAGATGCAGCGGATGGTCATCGGTGAAGCCGATGGCGGCGTGAACCTGGTGGACGATATCGGCGCCGGTCCCGGCGGCTTCCCCGGCCACCACCTTGGCCGAGCCAATCTCGAATTCGGCGCCCGCCAGCCCGTGCTGGTCCGCGGCGCGGCCGGCATTGGCGACGGCGACGCCGGCGGCCGCGACCTCGCCGGCGCAGCGTGCCAATAACTGCTGCACCGCCTGGAAACCACCGATCGGCCGGCCGAATTGCTTGCGGGTATTGGCGTATTCGACCGTCATGTCGAGCACCGCCTCCAGCGCGCCGGCGATGCGGGCGGCGTTCAGCAGCGCGCCGGCCAGCAGCGCCGCATCGGGGCCGAAGCCATCCGGCAGCCGGCCTTCCTCGGAAGGCACGCCCGGCGCGGCGAGGTCGGCCGGTTCGCGACTGTAGGGCGCCTTGCCCTGGCGGGTGGCAGGGCCCGGCTGCAGCAGCACGGTGCCGGCCGAGACCATCACCACCGCCGCGGCCTGCCGGCCCCAGGCGATCGGTGCATTGCCCACCGCCAGACCCAGCAGCCCGGCCCGGGGCGCGATGCCGCCGGCGGCCAGCAGCGCCGCGGCGACCATGCTCTCCCCCAGCGGGATCGGCGAGGCATGCCGGCCCAGCGCTTGCCAGACCGCCACCGCATCGCCCCAGCCCAACCCGGCGCCGCCCAGCGCTTCCGGCGCCAGCGCGGTCGGCAGGCCAAGCGCCTCGGCCTCCGCCCAGAGCGCGCCGGGCCAGACGCCGCGTTCGTTGGCGCGCAGCAGGTCGGGGCCGGCCCTGTCGGCCAGCAGGCGCTCCACCTGCTCCAGCAGGATGCTGCGAAGATCGTCCGACATCAGCGCAGCCCCAGCTGGCGGGCGATGATGCCGCGCAGGATTTCGCGGGTGCCGCCGCGCAGGCTATAGCTGCGGGCGACCATGGTCATGATGCGCTGCATCTCCTGCACCTCCTCGGGCGTGCGGGCGGGATCGAAGAGCCTGCGGAGTGTCTCGGGCAGCGCCTGCTCGTAGTCGTTGCCGACATCCTTCACGAGCGCGGCCTCGCGCGCCGGGGTCTTGCCGTCCTGCAGCATGCCGGCGACGGCCAGCGACATCTGCCGCAACGTGCCAGCGCGGGCGAGCAGGCGGCCCACGGTCTCGGCCGCCGCGGGTTCGTCGCGCAGGTCGTCGAGCGCCGCGGTCAGCAGCGGCAAGGAGGACAGGTAGCGTTCCGGCCCGGCGCGCTCGAAGGCCAGCTCGGCGGTCGCCTGCTCCCAGCCGTTGCCCTCCCGGCCGACCAGCATGCCGTCAGGGACGAAGACGTCGTCGAAGGTGATCTCGTTGAAACCTTCCTCCCCCACCAGGTCGAGGATCGGGCGGATGGTGATGCCGGAGGCGCGGCAATCCACCAGGAACTGGCTCAGCCCCTGGTGCCGCGCCTTGGGGTCCGGGGCCGGGGCGGTGCGCAGCAGGGCGATCATGAAGTCGCAGCGATGTGCGTTGGTGGTCCAGACCTTGCGGCCGTTGATCTTCCAGCCGCCCGGCACCTTTTCCGCCTTGGTGCGCAGGCTGGCGAGGTCGGAGCCGCTGTCGGGCTCCGAGAGGCCGATGGCGAAGGCGAGGTCGCCGGAGACGATGCGGGGCAGGAATTCGCGCCGCTGCTCCTCGGTGCCGAGACGAAGGATCAGCGGGCCGGATTGCCTATCCCCGATCCAGTGGGCACCGACCGGAGCGCCGACCGCCAGCATCTCCTCCAGCACCACGTAACGCTCCAGCGCGGTGCGCTCGCCGCCGCCATAGGCCTTGGGCCAGGTCATGCCGATCCAGCCGCGCTTGCCGACCTCGCGCGAGAAGTCGCGGTCGAAGCCCATCCAGGAATAGCCGCGGACCATCGGGCTCCAGTTGCGCCCGGTCTCGGCCAGGAAGCCACGCAGTTCCGCGCGCAACGCTTCGGCTTCCGGCGGGGTGTCCCGCAGTTCGAACCGCAAGCCGGCCATGGCCCGTTCCTCCTGCCCTGTTGCCCCTTTCCTCGCCCATTCCGGGCCGTCGCGCCACCCCCCTCGACAGGCCCGGCCGGGGCGGCTTTCCTCCCCCGGAAGCGAGGGGCGGGACCATGGACAAGTTCGGGATCGGCCAGCCGGTGCGGCGCAAGGAGGATGTCCGGCTGCTGACCGGCCGCGGCACCTACACCGAAGACGTCAACCGGCCAGGCCAGGCACAGGCTTACGTGCTGCGCTCCCCCCACGCGCATGCCCGCATCCTGTCGATCGACGTCGCGGCGGCGCAGGCGGCGCCGGGCGTCGTCGCGGTGCTGACCGGGCATGACGCCGCCGCCGACGGCATCGGCCAGTTCCCCGTGATGGTGGACGTCCCCGGCAAGGGCGGCACCAAGCTGTTCCCGACCCCGCGCGCGATCCTGCAGACGGAGAAGGTCCGCTTCGTCGGCGACCCCGTCGCCCTGGTGATCGCCGAAACGCGTGCCGAGGCGCAGGATGCCGCGGAGCTGGTCGAGGTCGACTACGAAATCCTGTCCAGCGTCACCGACACCGGCGGCGCACTGGCCCCGGATGCGCCGGTGATCTGGGAGGAGAACGGCAGCAACCTCTGCGTGCTGTGGGACAGCGGGCGGGAGGCGGAGGCGGATGCCGGCTTCGCCCGCGCCGCGCGCACCGTCTCGCTCGAACTCGTCAACAACCGCCTGGTCGGCAACCCGATGGAGCCGCGCGTCGCGCTCGGCGAATACGATGCGGCGACGGAAAGCTACACGCTGCACTCGCCGACCCAGGGCGTGATCCGGGTGCAGGACGGGCTGGCGCGGCTGATCCTGCAGGTGCCGAAGGAGAAGCTGCGGGTCATCTCCCCGGATGTCGGCGGCGGCTTCGGCCTGCGCGGCAAGATCTTCCCCGAATCCGGCATGGTGCTCTGGGCGGCGAAACGCCTGGGACGGCCGGTGAAGTGGGTCAGCGGCCGGACCGAGACCTTCCAGTGCGACCCGCATGGCCGCGACCACGTGACCAAGGCCGAGATGGCCTTCGACGCTGACGGCAAGACGCTGGCGGTGCGCATCCGCACCATGGCGGCGATGGGCGCCTACCTGCAGGATTTCGGCCCGCGCGTGCCGACGGTGGCCGGCGGCCGCATCCTCGGCACGGTCTACGACGTGCAGGCGCTGAATGCGCAGGTGAGCTGCGTCTTCACCAATACCACGCCAACCGACGCCTATCGCGGCGCCGGGCGACCCGAGCAGGCCTATGTGCTCGAACGGCTCTACGACCTCGGCGCCGCCGAATTCGGCATCGGCCGCGACGAGATCCGCCGGCGCAACTACATCCGGCCGGAGCAGATCCCCTATACCAATGTCGTCGGCAACGCGATCGACAGCGGCTTGTTCGCCGAGACCCAGGCCAAGGCGCAGGCGTTGGCCGATTGGGCCGGCTTCCCGGCGCGGCGCGCGGCCTCGGCCGCGCAAGGCAAGCGGCGCGGCATCGGCCTCGGCTATTTCATCGAGGCCTCGGGCGGCCAGCCCAGCGAATGGGCGCGGGTGCGGTTCGAGGCGGACGGTGGCGTCGCCGTCACCGTCGGCACCTTCAGCCATGGCCAGGGGCACGAGACGGCCTATGCGCAGATCCTGCACCAGAAGCTCGGCGTGGATTTCGAGAAGGTCCGCCTGATCCAGGGCGACACCGATGTGGTCGAGAAGGGCAACGGCACTGGTGGCTCGCGCTCCTCGCAAATGGGTGGCGTCGCCATCGCCCGGGCCTCGGAGCTCGTCATCGCCAAGGGGCGGCGGCTGGCGGCGCATCTGCTGGAAGCAAGCGTGGACGACGTGGAATTCGAGGCTGGCCGCTTCCGCGTCGCCGGCACCGACCTCGGCACCGGCTGGCGCCAGGTGATCGAGCTGGCGCAATCGCCGCCCGGGGGCGAGGCGCCCGGGCTCGACGAGCAGTTGCTCTATACCCGCAGCACCGAATGCAATTTCCCCAATGGCTGCCACGTGGCCGAGGTGGAGATCGACACGGAGACCGGGCGCGTTGAGATCGTCCGCTATGCTGCGGTGGACGATGTCGGCAACGTCATCAACCCGATGCTGGTGCATGGCCAGTCGCATGGTGGCATCATGTCCGGCATCGGCCAGGCGCTGCTGGAACACGCGGTCTACGAGAAGGAGAGTGGCCAGTTCCTGACCGCCACCTTCCAGGACTACTGCATGCCGCGGGCCAGCGACGCGCCGAGCTTCGACCTCGACTTCAACATCGTGCCCTGTCCGAACAACGACCTCGGCGTGAAGGGCGCCGGCGAGGGCGGCGCCTGCGGCGCGCCGCCGGCAATCGTTTCGGCGATCTGCGACGCGCTGGGGATCGCCCATATCGACATGCCGGTGACACCCGAAAAAGTCTGGCGCGTGCTGGCGGCGCAGGCGGCATGACCCAGCGCTTCATTCCCGCCGCCTTCATCCGTGGTGGCTCCTCGAAGGGCGTCTTCTTCCACGCCCGCGACCTGCCGGCCGACCGCGCGGCGATCGACCCGATCCTGCTCGGCGTGCTCGGCAGCCCCGACCCGAACGGGCGGCAGCTCGACGGCATGGGTGGTGGCATCTCGTCGCTGTCGAAGGGCGTCATCATCGGCCCGCCGACCCGCCCGGAGGCCGATGTGGACTATACCTTCGCCCAAATCTCGGTGGATCGGCCGGTGGTCGACTGGAAGGGCAATTGCGGCAACCTCTCCGCCGCCGTCGGCCCCTTCGCGGTGGACGAAGGCCTGGTGCACGTCGCGGATGGCGAGGCGCTGGTCCGCATCCATCAGGTCAACACGCGAAAGCTCATCCACGCGCGCTTCCCCGTCCGCGACGGCCGCGCCGAGACTCGCGGCGACTTCGCCATCGCCGGCGTCGCCGGCACCGGCGCGCGCATCCGGCTCGACTTCCTTTCGCCCGGCGGCTCGCAATGCGCCGGGTTGCTGCCGACAGGCAATGCGGTGGACGTGCTGGACATCCCCGGCTTCGGGCGGTTGCGCGCCAGCCTGGTGGATGCGGCCAACCCGGCGGTCTTCGTCGATGCACGCGATCTCGGCCTGACCGGCGTCGAAGCGCCGGAGGCGATCGAGGCGCGCGCCGATCTGATGGCGCTGCTCGACCGCATCCGCCGCATCGCCGGTGTCGCCATGGGCCTCGCGGCGACCGAGGAAGCCGTGGGTCTCGCCAATCCGCGCGTCGCCCTGTTGGCCGTCCCGACCGCGGCCCGCATCCTCGACGGCACGGTGCTGGACCCGGCCGGCCATGACGTGACCATCCGCATGCTGTCGATGGAACGGCCGCACCGCGCGGTGCCGATGACCGGCGCGCTCTGCCTGGCCGTCGCCTGCCGGATCGAGGGCAGCATCGCGCATACCCTGGCCGCCCGCGGTGCGCGGCCGGAAGAGGTCCGCGTCGCGCATCCTTCCGGCATGCTGACCGTCGGCGCCGAGGTGCGGCGGGACAAGGCCGGCTGGCAGGCGGACAGCGCGGTGGTATTCCGCACGCAACGACGGCTGATGCAGGGGGCGGTCGCGCTTCCCATATAGGCATAGCGGAAGGAGCACGGCGATGAGCGAGAGCTACATGCGGGAACAGGCGGAGGCGCTGGCGCAGCACCTCCGGCTCAACGACGGCAAGTCAGGCTATGTGGAAGCCACCGCGGATGGCTTCCAGGTCTATGTGCGGCGGAAATGGCCGGGCAAGCAGCTCGCCACCTGGGACGGGCTGCCGATCGAGTGGCACGAGAATGTCGGCTCGCACAAAGCCGCCAACCGTTAGACCGAGAAGTACTTCGCCCGCGGGTGGTGCAGCACGATCGCGCTGGTCGACTGCTCCGGGTGCAGCTGCCACTCGTCGCTGATGCTCACGCCGATCCGCTCGGCCTCCAGCAGCTTCAGCAGCGGCACCTGGTCCTCCAGCCGCGGGCAGGCCGGGTAGCCGAAGCTGTAGCGGCCGCCGCGGTAGCCCTGGGCCAGCATCTTGTCCATGTCGCGGTCGTCCTCGCCGGCGAAGCCGAGCTCGGAGCGGATGCGTTTATGGACATATTCCGCCATCGCCTCGGCCATCTCCACCGAAAGGCCGTGCAGGTACAGGTAGTCCTGGTAGCGGTTGTCCTCGAACCAGTCGCGCGCCATGTCGGAGGCCTTCTGGCCGACGGTGACCACCTGCAGCCCGATCACGTCGCGTGAGTTCGGCCCGTCCTCGATGTCCCGGATGAAGTCGGCGATGCACTCGCCGTCCTGCTTCGGCTGCCGCGGCAGGGTGAAGCGGCACACCTCGGTCATGCCGTCCTGTTCGAACAGCACCAGGTCGTTGCCCTGGCCGGCGCATTTCCAGTAGCCGTAGATCGCCTGCGGCCGCAAAATGTTCTGCGCCTCGGTCAGCGCCAGCATGCGCTTCAGCACTGGGCGCAGCTCCTGCTTGGCCCAGCCGAGGAAATCCTCCAGCGAACGGCCCTGCTTCCGGAAGCCCCACTGGAATTGATACAGACTGCGCTCGTTGATGAAGGGCACCACGGCCTTCGGCGCGGATTCCAGCACCCGGGCGCCCCAGAAGGGCGGATCGGGGATCGGCTCGCCGGCGGTGACGCGGCGGCGGCGTTCCTGGGCATACTTGATATCGACCGGCGCGAAGCCGCGCGGGTCGGCGGTGCCGAGCGTACGGCTTTCGTTGCGCGCCTTGCCGACGCGCTTCGTCTGGATCGCGGCCAGGTAGTCGTCGAAGCCGTTGCCGGTCACCTTGTCCATCAGGTGCAGCCCGTCGAAGGCATCCCGCGCATAGGCGACGCGGCCCGATGTCTCGCCGCCGGCATAGGCGCGGACGCAGTCGTCCTCGACATAGTTGCGGGTCAGCGCGGCACCGCCCAGCAGCACCGGCACCTCGAGCCCGATGCGGGCCATCTCCTCCAGGTTCTCGCGCATCACCACGGTGGACTTCACCAGCAGCCCGCTCATGCCGATCGCATGCGCCCGGTGGGTCTTCACCGCCGCCACCATGTCGGCCAGCGGGACCTTGATGCCGAGGTTGACCACCCGGTAGCCGTTGTTGGTCAGGATGATGTCGACCAGGTTCTTGCCGATGTCGTGCACGTCGCCCTTCACCGTGGCGAGGACGATGGTGCCCTTCTCCTGGCCCTCGATCTTCTCCATGAAGGGTTCCAGATAGGCGACGGCGGCCTTCATCGTCTCGGCGGACTGCAGCACGAAGGGCAGCTGCATCTTTCCGGCGCCGAACAGCTCGCCCACCACCTTCATGCCGTCGAGCAGCACATCGTTGATGATCGACAGCGGGGTGTTGCCGGCGTCGAGCGCGTCCTGCAGCTCCTCGCCCAGCCCCTTGCGGTCGCCGTCGACGATGCGGTCCTTCAACCGGCCTTCGACCGTCTCCGCCCGCACCTTCTTGACGTTGTCCGCCGCCTTCCGGCCGGAGAAGATCTCCAGCACCTTCTGCAGCGGGTCGTAGCCCTCCGAGCGGCGGTCGAAGATCAGGTCCTCGACCACCTGCACTTCCTCCGGCGGGATCAGGTGCAGCGGCTTGATCTTGCTGACATGCACGATCGCCCCGGTCATGCCGGCCTTCACGGCGTGATCCAGGAAAACGCTGTTGAGCACGTGCCGTGCCGCCGGGTTCAGCCCGAAGCTGATGTTGGACAGGCCGAGGATGATCTGGATGTCGGGGAAGGCGTCGCGGATCATCCGGATGCCCTCCAGCGTCCACTGGCCGAGCTTGCGGTCATCCTCGTTGCCGGTGGCGATGGTGAAGGTCAGCGGGTCGATCAGCAGGTCGGACTGCGCCAGGCCGTGCTTGTTGCAGGCGAAGTCGACCAGCCTTGTCGCGATCCGCAGCTTGTCCTCGGCGGTCTTCGCCATGCCGACCTCGTCGATGGTCAGGGCGATGACGCAGGCGCCGAACTTCTTCGCCAGGACCAGCCGCTCCTCGGCGGCGTGCTCGCCATCCTCGAAGTTGATCGAGTTGATGATCGGCTTGCCGCCATGCAGCTTCAGCGCGGCCTCGATCACCGGCGTCTCGGTGCTGTCGATCACCAGCGGCGCGTTGACCGAGGAGGTGAAGCGGGTGACGACCTCGTTCATCTCCTGCATCTCGTTGCGCCCGACGAAGGCGGTGCAGATGTCGAGGCTGTTGGAGCCTTCCCCCACCTGCTCGCGGCCGATGGCGACGCAGCCATCCCAGTCATGCGCCGCCTGGCGTTCCCGCCAGGCCTTGGAGCCATTGGCGTTGCATCGCTCGCCGATGGAGAAATAGGCGTTTTCCTGCCGCAGCGGCACCGCGCCGTACAGCGAGGCGACGGAGGGCACCCAATGGTGCTTCCGCGCCACCGGCGTCGGGCGCCACTCGCCATGCTTCCGCAGCATCGCATCCAGCGCCTCGATGTGCGGCGTCGAGGTGCCGCAGCAGCCGCCGATCAGGTTGACGCCATCCTCGCGGACGAAGCGCTCCATCCAGCTCGCCATCTCGGCCGCGCCCAGCGGGTAGTGGGTCTTGCCGTCGACCAGTTCGGGCAGGCCGGCATTCGGCTGCACGCTGATCAGCCCCGGCCAGTTCTGGCTGAGGAAGCGGACATGCTCCGCCATCTCCTGCGGGCCGGTGGCGCAGTTCAGCCCGATCAGCGGCACGTCCAGCGAATGCACGACGGTGGACGCCGCATGGATATCCGGCCCGACCAGCAGCGTGCCGGTGGTCTCGACCGTGACCTGCACGAAGATCGGGATGTCCTTGCCCGTCTGCTTCAACGCGGCCTTGGCGGCATTCACCGCCGCCTTGATGAACAGCGTGTCCTGGTTGGTCTCGGTCAGGATGGCATCCACCCCGCCGGCGATCAGCCCGAGGCACTGCACCTCCAGCGCCGCCTGCAGCGCGTCGTAACCGATATGGCCGAGGCTCGGCAGCTTCGTCCCCGGGCCGATATCGCCGATCACCCAGCGGTCGCGGCCGTCGGCGAAGCTCTCCGCCGCCTCGCGCGCCAATTCGCCCGAGGCCTTGCAGATCTCGAAGGCGCGGTCCTCCAGCTCGAACTCGCCGAGCGTGACCGGCGACCCGCCGAAGCTGTTGGTCAGCACCATGTCGGCGCCGGCCTCGTAGTAGCCGCGGTGGATCTCCCGCACCAAGTCGGGGCGCGAGAGGTTCAGCACGTCGGTGCAGTTCTCCTTGCCCCAGTAATCCTTGTCGATGTCGAGGGTCAGCGCCTGCACGCGGCTGCCCATGCCGCCGTCGCAAAGCAGGACGCGGTTGCGGAGCGCTTCGAGCAGGGGGGGACGGGACATGAGAGGGGTACTTTCCGCAAAATATCAGAAGGTAAGCGCAGGCACGGCGGCGACGACGCCCGGCATTCGCCGCGCCGGCCAGAGCCGGACCGCGAGCGGCCCGGCGATCTCGACCGGCGGCAGCCAGGCGCAGCCCGCCGCGCCCAGCCAGCCGGCCATGCCGGCATCGTCGAAGCCGGGCCAGCGATGCGCGTGGTGCTCCAGCAGCTCGCCGCGTTCATGCGCGGCAAGGTCCACCACCAGCAGCAGCCCGTCGGGCCGCAGCACCCGCGCCGCCTCGGCAAGCGCCGCGGCGGGATCCTCGGCATAATGCAGCACCATCTGCAGGGCGACGACGTCGAAGCCGGCATCGGGCAGCGGCAGCCGGTACATGTCGGCCTGGCGCACCGCGCAATGGCCACCCAGGCCGCGTTCGGTGAGCCGGGCGCGGGCCAGCGCCAGCATGTCGCGGCTGGCATCGACGCCGAGCGCCGCCTCGGCCCGGCCGGCGAGCAATTCCAGCAGCCGGCCGGTGCCGGTACCGATATCCAGCACCCGGCCCGGCTTCTCCGGCAGGGCGGCGACCAGCGCCGCCTCGATCGCCTCGGCGGGCAGGCCGAGCGCGCGCATCTCGTCCCAGTCGGCACCGTGCCGGCGGAAGCTGTCGGAGGCAGCGCGGGCACGTTCGGCCGCCAGCCGGGCGGCCTGGCGGCGGTCGGCGGCCAGCATCTGGTCGTCCTCCGGCATGCGGGCCAGCAGCTGGTGCACCAGGCCGGCGCTGCCGGGGACCTGGAAATAGGCGTTGGCGCCTTCCGGCACGCGCTCCAGCAACCCGGCCTCGACCAGCAGCTTCAGGTGGCGGGAGAGGCGTGGCTGGGATTGCCCCAGCACTTCGCACAGATCGGTCACGCAGAAGGCGCCGCGGGCGCAAAGAGCCAGCAGGCGAAGCCTGGTCGGCTCGGCGGCGGCACGCAGCTGGGCCAGGAATTTGTCCATGGGTGTAGAAATGACATAAACATATCCTTATGTCCAGCAACCTCTACGGAGCCTGAACACGTGGCCTGGTCCCTGGATGCGCGGATTCCCCTGCTGGTGACGGAGAGCGCGGCGGCGCTGGCGGCGGCGCTGGCGGCGGGGCCGAACTCGGCGGTGCTTACCGCGGCCCCGGCCCCGGCCCTGCCGGAGGGCGCCGTGACCATGGGCAGCTTCGACGCCACGCCGGCCCATGCCGTGGCCTGCAGCTGCTGCAGCGGCCGGTCGCCGGTGGCGGCCGCACTGGACCGGCTGTTCCAGGCGCGGGTGCGCGGGCAATGCCCCTGGTTCGACCGGGTGGTGGCGCTGGCGGAGACGCCCGAGGCCCGGGCGGCGATCGCCGCGGCGCTGTCCGGCGACGCGGTGACGGCGGCGCGGTTCAGGCCTTGAGGCGCGCCGCGTGCCAGCGCAGATGGTCCTCCATGAAGGAGGCGATGAAGAAGTAGGAATGGTCGTAGCCCGGCTGCCGCCGCAGGGTCAGCGGGATGCCGGCCATGCCGCAGGCGGCTTCCAGCAATTCCGGCTTCAACTGGGTGTCGAGGAAGCCGTCGGCCGAACCCTGGTCGACCAGGATTTCGGCGACGCGGGCACCGTCCTCGATCAACGCGGTGGCGTCGTATGGACGCCAGGCCGCGCGGTCGGGGCCTAGGTAGCCACCCAGCGCCTTCTCCCCCCAGGGGCAGCGCAGCGGCGAGGCAATGGGCGCGAAGGCGGAAACCGCCTTGAACCGCCCCGGATTGCGCAGCGCGATGGTCAGCGCGCCGTGCCCGCCCATGGAATGGCCCATGATGCCCTGCCGCGCCATGTCGGCGGGTAGCCCGGCGGCGACCAGCGCGGGCAATTCCCGCTCGATATAGCTGCGCATGCGGTAGTTGCGCGCCCAGGGTTCCTGCGTCGCATCGACATAGAAGCCAGCGCCGAGGCCGAAATCGTAGGCCTTCTCCGCATCGTCCGGCACGTCCTCGCCGCGCGGCGAGGTATCGGGCGCCACCAGCAGCAGGCCGAGTTCGGCCGCGACGCGCTGCGCCCCGGCCTTGACGGTGAAATTCTCCTCCGTGCAGGTCAGGCCGGCGAGGAACCACACCACCGGCACCTTCGCCCCGTCCAGCGCCTGCGGCGGGATGAAGGCCGCGAAGCGCATCGCCGTCCCGGTCTCGGCCGAGGCGTGGCGCAGCACGCGCTGCTCGCCGCCGAAGCAGCGGGCGCGGGAGACGACCTCGGGCGCGCTCAGAACACCACCACGGAGCGGATCGACTTGCCCGCATGCATCAGGTCGAAGGCGTCGTTGATCTTGTCCAGCGGCATGGTGTGGGTGATCAGGTCGTCGATGTTGATCTTGCCCTCCATGTACCAGTCGACGATGCGCGGCACGTCGGTCCGCCCGCGCGCGCCGCCGAAGGCCGAGCCGCGCCACACGCGGCCGGTGACCAGCTGGAACGGCCGGGTGGCGATTTCCTTCCCGGCTTCCGCCACGCCGATGATGATGCTCTCGCCCCAGCCGCGGTGGCAGCATTCGAGCGCCTGGCGCATGACGTTGACATTGCCGGTGCAGTCGAAGGAGAAGTCGGCGCCGCCGCCGGTCAGGTCGACGATCGCCTGCACCACCTTGTCGTTGCCGACCTCGGTCGGGTTGACGAAGTGGGTCATGCCGAACTTGCGGGCCATCTCCTGCTTCGCCAGGTTGATGTCGACGCCGATGATCTTGTCGGCGCCGACCATGCGGGCGCCCTGGATCACGTTCAGCCCGATGCCGCCCAGGCCGAAGACCACCACGTTGGCGCCCGGCCAGACCTTGGCGGTGTAGATCACCGCGCCGATGCCGGTGGTGACGCCGCAGCCGATGTAGCAGATCTTGTCGAAGGGCGCGTCTTCGCGGACCTTGGCCACCGCGATCTCCGGCAGCACGATGAAGTTCGAGAAGGTGCTGCAGCCCATGTAGTGGAAGACCTGCGCCTTTTCGCACTTGAAGCGGCTGCTGCCATCCGGCATCACCCCCTTGCCCTGGGTCGCGCGGATCGAGGTGCAGAGGTTGCTGCGCTGGCTGAGGCAGGTTTTGCACTGCCGGCATTCCGGCGTGTAGAGCGGGATGACGTGGTCGCCGACCTTCACGCTGGTGACGCCGGCGCCGATCTCGCGCACGATCCCGGCGCCCTCATGCCCCAGGATGGCGGGAAACAGGCCTTCCGAATCCAGGCCGTCCAGCGTGTAGGCATCGGTGTGGCAGACGCCTGTCGCCATGATCTCGACCAGCACCTCCCCAGGCTTCGGGCCGTCCAGTTCCACGGTCTCGATGGTGAGGGGCTTCTTGGCCTCCCAGGCCACGGCGGCACGTGTCTTCATGGTGCGGTCCCTCCCTTGGCGGCGTCGGGGGGAGAATGCCGTGGGGTGCGGGTTGGTTCAACGCCCGGGCCGGACAATGGGTGCGCATGGGTGCACGACGCGCCGGGGCAGGCCCCTGCAGCCCGGCGGGACAGGACGTGGTGGATCGGCCATGTCGCGCTGCGGCCGATAAAACCCACGGTCGAATCGCGCACAAGCTGCAATGACTGGGGCATCGGCGGGGCGCTGCCGGCGCGCCGTGCCCGGTCGAGACGCATGGCACCTTCGGACAAAGCTGTGGCTACGCGGAGGCTGGGCGCCGGCGGGGCAAGGCCGACCAGGAGCCGGGCAGCGAGGCGCGATACGCGCCTCATCCCGCCGACCCACCGCTGAACAGAACAAGCTCATCAAGGCTATCTGGTATTCTTTGCAACCTTCGAAGAGTGTACAATATCAGCCCGATTTGCTTTTGATTGCCGTCTTGGCCGGAAGGACCCACAGCAGTTACATATAATGCCCTCAGCAAATGCCAAACCAAAGAAATTACTATTGCGTTTTGAATTTTATCTGATTGCCCTTGCTATGGCGATGCTCATTCCGGCTTTCGGCGTGGGCACCGCCGTGGCCAAGCGTGCTGTCGCAGCCTACCAGGAGGCCTTTCAGGCCGGGATGGTCAGCACGGCACAGGCGCTCGCCCTCGCCATGGACCGCGAGATCGGCGCCTATCGGGCCACCATGGCCACCCTCGCCGGCTCCTCCGCGCTCGACGGGCTGGTGCCGGATCTCGACGCCTTCGAGGTGGAAGCCCGCCGCGCCTCCGCCGCGCTCTCGACCTCGGTCACCCTGCTGGATGGCGGCAGCCTGCGGCAGATCATCAACACCGCCCTGCCGCCGGGCGCACCGGCCGGCCGGATCTCGGCCGCGGATTTCCGGGCCGTGGCGGCAACCGGCAAGCCGCTGGTCACGGACCTCGTCATCGGCGCGGTGGCACAGCGGCCGGTGGTCGGGGTTGCCGTCCCGGTCGAGCGGGCCGGGCAGGTCCGCTTCGTCCTGGCGGCGCGCCTGCAGCCGGAACGCATCGCCCGGCTGCTGGAAGGGCAGTCGTCCCGGGGCATGGGCTTCGACGTCCTCGTCGATTCCAGCCAGCGCGTCGTCGCCCGTTCCCGCGAGCACGAGGCCTATGTCGGTCGCCAGGCACCGGAGTGGTTCACCACCAGCACCGCGGGCCGGGCCGCCGGCTTCCTCGAAGGTATCTCGGTATCGGGACAGGCGGTAGTCCTCGGCTTCGCCCGCCTCGGCACCGTGCCCGGCTGGGTCATCGGCAGTGTCGAGTTGCGGTCGAACTACGTCGCCAGCTGGCGCCGGCCGCTCGAGATGCTGGCACTGGGCGGCGGCCTGCTGGTCCTGCTGGGGACCATGCTGGCGGTCTGGCTGTCGCGTCGCCTGATCCAGCCGGTGACCGCCCTGGTCCGCGCCGTGCAAGCGCTCGGCACCACCGGCGCCACGACGCCCCGGCTCTTCCCGCCGGCCTCGGGCGTCGCCGAGTTCGAGGCGCTGCGGCGCGGCCTCATAGCCGCGGACGACGCCCTGCGGGCGCGGGACCTGGCCAAGCAGCAGGCCGACGAACGCCAGGCCCTGCTGATGCGGGAGGTCGACCACCGGGCGAAGAATGCGCTCGCGGTGGCGCTGTCGCTCGCCCAGCTGGCCCCGCGCGCCGTGCCGCCGGACCAGTTCGCCACGGTCCTTGTCGGCCGCATCGCGGCGATGGCCCGGGCCCATTCGCTGCTGTCGAAGGCGGCCTGGAGCGGCGGCGACGTGAAGGCGATCGCCGAGGGCGAGCTTGCCCCCTATGCCGAGCGGGTCGTGCTGGCGGGTCCCGCCGCCAACCTGGTGGCCGAAGCCGTCCAGCCCATGGCGATGCTGCTGCACGAGCTGGCCACCAACGCCGCCAAGCACGGCGCGCTCTCCCGGCCGGAGGGCCGGGTGCGGCTCGTCTGGGGCTTCGCCGCTGCGGGCGACGGCCTGCGTTTCACCTGGGCCGAGTCCGGCGGCCCGACCCTGGCGGACGAGCCGCAGACCTTCAGCTTCGGCTCCCGGCTCATCACCCAGCTCGTCGAGCGCCAGCTTGGCGGCACGATCGAATTCGACTGGCAGGCCGGCGGGCTGCAGGTCGGCTTCACCCTGCCGCCCGGCAAGGTGAGCCGCGGCCTGGAGCTGCCGCCGCAGGCATCCCAGCATGCCGTGCAGTACGGCATCGCGGACGGCGCCTGACCCTCGGCCGGAAGCGTTGGCGGCGTCAGTCGGGCGCGTCCCCCGCCGCGCCGTAGGCCATCCACCCGCCATCCACCGGCAGCGTCACCCCGGTGACGTAGCTCGCCGCCGGCGAGGCCAGGAACCAGGCCGCCTCCGCCACCTCCGCCGGCCGCGCCAGCCGTCCCAGCGGCGCCCGCCGGGCGATCGCCGCGGTGTCGATCTTGCCGGCGCGCTCCAGCGCCTCGACCAGCGCGGTGCGGACGTAGCCGGGGGCGATGGCGTTCACCCGCACCCCACCATGGCCCCATTCCGCCGCCAGGGTCCGGGTCAGCGCGATGATCCCCGCCTTGGCCGCGGCATAGCCGTTGCGCCGCGGCAGGCCGGTGAGCCCGGCGATCGAGGCCAGATTGACGATGGCGCCGCCACCCGCTGCCAGCATCGCCTTCGCCGCCTCGCGGCTCGCCACGAAGGTGCCCTTCAGGTGGATGTCGAGCTGGCGCATGAAAAGGTTCGCTCCCTGCTCCACCGTCGGCAGGAAGGTGTCGGCGATGCCGGCATTGTTCACCAGCACGTCGAGCCGGCCCATGCGCGCCAGCGCCGCGCCCACCATCGCCACCACTGCGGGCTCCGCGGCCACGTCGCAGCCGAGCGCCAGGTGCCCCTCCCCCAGGGTGCGGGCGCGGGCCTCGGCCGCGTCCGGCCGCAGGTCGGCGATGACCAGGCGGTGGCCGCCGGCGGCGAAGCGCTGCGCGATCGCCCAGCCGATCCCCTCCGCCCCGCCGGTCACCAGGGTGACCGGGCTGCCTGCATCCGCCATGACGTGTTCCTTCCTCCCGTTCGGTGCAGCTTCCACCGGATCGGCCTGCCGGAACAGCCGCCCGTGGCGGCGGGGCCATGCGGATTTGAGGCGGCAAAAGCCTGAAATCCGGCTCAAAGGAGTTGAGGCCGCAGCGGCGCCGATCGGCGGCGGCGCCCGAAATCCGCGGGTTTGCGCGGACCACGCTTCAGGATTTGAGGCATTGAGCGCCTGAAGCCCGCCCCGCTGCCGCACCCCGGACGCGATGCGGCCGCTGATGATATTCCCATCGCAGATTCCGGCGCCGGGCGCAACGAAAACCGCCGAGCGCGGCTTCAGAAGATGCCGAGCGCCAGGCCGGCGCCGAGGGCCGCGCCCAATTCCTCGCAGCGGCGCAGGTCGGCCTCGGCCAGGTGCTTCGGGGCCAGGATCGCCTCCGGCGTCTGCGCCCGGGTGCAGACGATCAGCGGCTCGGCCACCGGGCGCAGGCGCCAGCCGGTGGCGATGCGGGCAGCCTGGCGCGCGGCGCCGGTGCCGTCGGAGCCGGCGGCGATGAGCAGGGCGTAGGGGCGGCCGTTCAGCCTCTCCAGCACCGGGTAGTAGCAGCGGTCGAAGAAGTCCTTCATCGGGCCGGAGAGCGCCGCCAGGTTTTCGGGCCCGGCGAAGAGGTAGCCGTCGGCGGCCAGCAGGTCGGCCGGCCCGGCGGCCTCGGCGGGCAGCATGCGGCACTCGGCCTCGGCGGCGGCGGCGCGGGCGGCGGCCTCGGCCATCTGCCGAGCGGCGCCGGTGCGGGAATGGAAGACGATCAGCAGGCGGGCCATGCGGCAGGATAGCGCGCGGCGCTTTCCGCGTCCCGCCGCGCCGGCATGCTGCGCGGCCCCTCACCCGCGGAGCCGGCCCCGATGTCTTCCTGGCCGACGCCGCCGCGCAGGCCGCGCGCAAGGTGGCGATCTGCCCCCGCCCTGGGATCGAGGGGCGGCCGCCGTTGAATGAGGATATGGCCTCGCTGGCGGCGATGCCGGAGGCGGAGGCCTGGCGGGTGACCTTCGCCAAGGACTGGCGATGATGCGGGCCTGCGACCTGATCATCGCCAAGCTGACGCCGTTCCGCCGCGGCTCGGCCGATGCGGGAAAGCTGGCCTTTGGGGTGTTCCAGCAGCGTGGTGCCGTTTGCCGAGCGGAGCGCGCGGCAGGTCGCGGCGGTGCCGGACCCGACCGGGGCTGACGGCGGGCGGGTTCGGGCCGCCGCAGCAACCTGGTGATCCCGGGGGCGGTGCTCCGGGCCGGCGGGGTGGGGATGGTGGTGCCGGAGGATGGGGTGGAGCGGGGGTTTGCGGCGTGGGAGATGCCCGAGCGGTGCATGAAGGCGGTGGCGGGGACGTTGGGGCAAGGCAGGGACGAAGGTCAGCGAGGTCGGCTATGGGCAGGAAGCGGGTCGAGCCGGAGCAGACATGGCGATCCGCTCCGCGCCGACGCCGGACCTTGAAGGTCGCTGCGCATTTGCCCAGGAGCGGACATCGGTCCCCTCGGCCCTGCTGACCGAGACGGGCGCGAAGCAGACGGCGACCCGTCGGGCGCCGGTCCGCGCTGCGGGGCCGCCCAAGATGTCGGCCATCAGCCCGTCCGCGTCCGTCGGAACTCAGCCGCGCAATCGACCGTTCGCCTGACCCCGCTTGGCCGCCTCTCGGCGGCTGGTGGAGACGGGCTTCACCACAGGCATGGCCTTCGCCTTGGCGGCTTGCACCTGGGCATGCCTGGCTGCCTCCGGGCGCGGCACCCTGGCGGTGCGCGGCGGAGCCACGCTGGTCCGCGACGACGCGGCCGGCAGGACCACCGGCCGCGGCACCACGGCGGCGGAAGCGGCTTCGACCGGCACCGGAATTGCCAGCGGGCGCGTGGCATCGGCGATCGAGGCCACGGCTCCGTCGCTGTCCGGCACGGGCAACCTCGCCGCGACGGGAGCCGGCGGGATCGCCGCGGCGCCGAGGCTGGCGGATGCCGCATCGGGGGCCGGAGCCTCGTCCGGATAGGAAAGTTCCAGCGACAGCACCATGGCGATTGCCGAAGCCACCACGCAGAGCGCCCAGGGCCAGCGGCGGCGCTCGAAGGAGTTCGGATCGGGCAGTGGCAGCGTCTGCTCGGGTGCCGCCACCTCGGGCTGTGGCGCCACCACACGACGCAGCGGCATCACCGCCGCCGGGCCACAATACGATGCGGAGAACTGCGCCTCGGCCGGCGCGATCCGCCCCGGGCTGCCGGCTGGCGGCAGCCCCTCGAGGTTGTCCGTCCAGCACCTGTCGAACGGCACGACCAGCCGCGCGACCGTGGCGACCCAGGCGTCGCCACCGGCAAGGTTGAGCGGCTGCACCCGGCCAAAGGCATCCATGAGGATCGGAAC
Organism: Dankookia sp. GCM10030260; assembly: GCF_042666655.1. Taxonomy (NCBI): domain Bacteria; kingdom Pseudomonadati; phylum Pseudomonadota; class Alphaproteobacteria; order Acetobacterales; family Roseomonadaceae; genus Dankookia; species Dankookia sp. GCM10030260. Next base: position 858,939 of record NZ_JBHTDE010000001.1, on the reverse strand, counting down.
CAGCCGCGGCAGCTCCGGCGACCCGATCGTGCCGGCCAGGACCGGGAGGTGCCCGGCGAATATGGCGCCGAACCGCGCCTCGGCCAGCCGTCGGCCGAGGACCTGGTGAGCGTTGTCGACGTCTTTCTCCGATCCGAGGAGGGCAATGCCGAAGGCGGGATGCAGCACGACCAGCGGCACGCGCACGGGGTGGCCGGGGAAGCCGCCGATGTCACAGTCCCAGCCGACCCACCAACCTTCCGGTAGCCGCTGCACGCCGCGATCGGCGTCTTTCATCGCCAGGTTGAGCGGCGCAGCAATTTGCCCCGCCAGATGCGTCGACATGGCAAGATCCCCCGGCAAGCCCCTGGCGGATAAGGTATAGTTACAACCTGAAATGCCACTGCAAACTCGTCCTCGCACACAAAAGTGCGTGTGAAGGAAGCCAATTGGATGGTGTTGCGCGAACTCGGCTGGAGCATGGCCACCCCATGATGCGGGCTGCGCAGCCGGCCGCCGGTCGCGGTCCCGCAGCGGGCGATGACCGAGCCTGCAGGACGCGCTGGGAGCGCTGGTCCCCGCGCAACATCCGGCAGGCCGGCATGGAGCGATCCGGGGGAGTTGCCGGTTGCCGTCGCGTCAGGTCGTTTTTACATCGCCCTGGTCAAAAGGTGCTGCCTGCCTTGCGGCGTCGGCGCACCGTGCCTGACCATTCCAAAGCCAGCGGTTCTCCATCGGCCAAGGCCCGGCATTCGGTCGCGCTGAATGGATGTCGGAAGAGACGTCGAGGGTTAGTCCGCGCCTTCCCCCTAGACACCCCTCTCCCCACCTGCTCCACCCCCGCCCCATGCGCCCGACCATCGGAATCGACTTCGGCACCACCAACAGCGTCGTCGCCGCCCTGCGCCCGGACGGCAGCACCGTCTCCCTCAGCCATGCCGCCGGCGAGGTCTTCCGCTCCGTCCTCTGCCTCTGGCAGGCCGGCTCCGCCGGCACCCGCCATGCCGCCGGCCCGGCGGCGATTGAGGCCTATTTGGAAGACCCGCTCGCCTCCCGCCTCATCATGTCGATGAAATCGTATCTGGCGCAGCGCAGCTTCCGCGAGACCCGCATCCATGGCCGCGCCTGGACGCTGGAGGCGCTGGTGGCCACCTTCCTCGGCGACCTGCTGGCGCCCTTCGTGGCGGAGCTCGCCGGCGCCCGCATCGTCGTCGGCCGCCCGGTCCGCTTCGCCGGGGAAACCGCGGACGATGCCTTCGGCGAGGGGCGCCTGCGCGCCGCCTTCGCCGCCGCGGGCCTCGCCGACGTGCAGGTGGCGCTGGAACCTGCCGCGGCCGGCCATCGCTTCGCCGCCAGCCTCGACGGGCCGGCGACGGTCCTGGTCGGCGACCTCGGCGGCGGCACCAGCGACTTCTCCGTCCTGCGGTTCGAGCCAGGCCCGCCGCGCCGCGTCACCCCGCTCGGCCACGCCGGCGTCGGCATCGCCGGCGATGCCCTGGACTACCGGATCATCGACCGGGTGGTCTCGCCGCTGCTGGGCAAGGGCGACCAGTACACGGTCTGGGGCAAGCCGATGCCGATCCCGGCGGGGTGGTACCTCGCCTTCGCCCGCTGGCACCAGCTTTCCCTGATGCGGGCGCCCAAGGTCATGGCCGACATCGCCGAGGTGACCCGCACCGCCGAGCACCCCGACCGCCTGCGCCACCTGGTGATGCTGGTGGAGGAGGAGGCGGGCTATGCGCTGTATCGCGCCGTCTCCGGCGTGAAGGCGGCGCTGTCGCGGGCGGAAAGCGCCGTGCTGTCGTTCCGGCACGAAGGCTTCCGGGTGGAAGCCCCGATCGCCCGCGCCGATTTCGAGGCCTGGATCGCCCCCGACCTGGCGCGGATGGGCGCGGCGGTGGATGCGGCGCTGGCCGATGCCGGGATCGCCGCCGGCGCGGTGGACCGGGTCTTCCTCACCGGCGGCACATCCCTGGTGCCGGCCGTGCGGCGGATCTTCGAGCAGCGCTTCGGCGCGGCGCGGATCGCGGGCGGCGGCGAATTCGTCTCGGTCGCCGAGGGCCTGGCGCTGATGGGCGCCTGACCCCGCCGCATCCTTTGACCGCCTGGGCCGTTTCCAACCGGGGCCACACACGGAAGGAACATACCAGATGAGCGGCCATGCAGCGCAGGTGAAGGAACACATGGAAGTCGTCGGCAGCGACGGCCAGCATGTCGGCACCGTCGACCACATGGACGGCGACCGCATCAAGCTGACCAAGAAGGACGACCCGGACGGCAGTGGCCAGCACCACCACTACATCCCCGCAAGCAGCATCGCGGCCGTCGAGGGCGGCAAGGTGAAGCTGTCCATGCCGGCCGACCAGGCCAAGAAAGCGGCCACCACCCCCGGCATGAGCCGCTGACCTGACGCCCGGGCATGGCGCTTGCTAGTTCTGCGGCGCGGAACCAGGAGGCACCATGCCCGACATCTACGCGCAGCGCGGCTACGGCAGCCGGCCCATCGGGTTCGGCGCCAAGCCGGGCCTGGTGGTGGTCGATTTCCAGCGCGGCTTTATCGACCCGGACTTCCCGATGGGCGGCGCGCCGATGGTCGATGCCGCGGTGCGCAACACGGTGCCCTTGATCGCGGCGGCAAAGCGCGCCGGCCTGCCGGTGATCGCCTGCGTCAATGGCTATGACGGCCCGCGCGCCGCGCCGCACTGGAAGATCGCCCCGGTGCTGGACCTGCTGGCCGGCACGCCGGCGGTCGAGCTCGACCCGCGCATCGCCGCCGCGGGGCCGGACGTGGTGCTGATGAAGTCGGCGCCCTCGATCTTCTTCGCCACCCCGGCCGCGGCGATCCTGACGAAGGAGCGGGTGGATACGGTGATCGTGGCCGGCTGCATCACCTCGGGCTGCGTTCGGGCCAGCGTGATCGATGCCTTCTCGCTGGGCTTCCGGGTGATGGTGCCGCAGGATTGCGTCGGCGACCACGACCAGGCGGCGCATGACCAGAACCTCAAGGATGTCGAGCGGCGCTATGCCGATGTCATCGACAGCGCCGCCTGCATCGCCGAGATCGAGCGCTGGCGGGCGAGCAATTCCGCGGCGTTCTGAAGGAAGGCCGGCACCCGCCGCGCGGCAGGTGCCAAGCCCACAAAAAGGAAGGGAGGGGTTCGGGGCGGGAATACCTTTCCCTCCCTGACCTTCCCACCTGACGGCAACACGGGAGAGCGACCATGCCGAAAGAGATCCTCTGCGCCTTCAGCATCCACTGCGACGCAGTCGCCGGCTGGCTCGGCAGCTACATGGGTGAGGACAGCCCCGGCGACATCAGCCGCGGCGTCTTCGCCGCCGAGGTCGGCATGCCGCGCATCCTGAAGCTGTTCGAACGCTTCGGCCTGACGCAATCCTGGTTCATTCCCGGCCACACCATCGAATCCTTCCCCGCCCAGACCGACCAGGTGGCGAAGGCGGGGCACGAGATCGGCCTGCACGGCTACAGCCACGAAAACCCGCTCGCGCTGAGCCGCGCGCAGGAAGAAGCGATCTTCGACAGGTGCATCGGCCTGATCGAGAAGCACTGGGGCCGCAAGCCGGTCGGCTATGTCGCGCCGTGGTGGGAGGTCTCGGCGGCCTCGATCGAGATCCTGGTCGAGCGCGGCATCGCCTACGACCATTCGCTGATGCACCACGACTGCACGCCCTACTACGTCCGCACCGGCGATGCCTGGACGCCGATCGATTATGCCCAGCCGGCCGAGGCCTGGATGAAGCCCTTCACCAAGGGCACGGTGACCGACCTGGTCGAGATTCCGGCGAGCTGGTACCTCGACGACCTGCCGCCGATGATGTTCATCAAGAAGTTCCCCAACAGCCACGGCTATGTCTCGCCGCATGCGCTGGAGCAGATCTGGCGCGACCACTTCGACTTCATCTACCGCGAATACGACTACGCCGTGGTGCCGATGACCATCCACCCGGACGTGTCGGGCCGGCCACAGGTGCTGATGATGCTCGAACGCCTCATCGGCCACATGTTGAAGCACCCTGGCGTCCGCTTCGTGACGCTGGAGGAGATGGCGCAGGATTTCCGCCGGCGCCATCCCCGGTAGCGGCTACTCCGCGGCGACGGCCCCCGGCGGGGTGAAGGCCTTGATCGGCGGCAGGTTGCCGGTGAAGCGCTCGACCTCCACCGTGGTCAGCTGCCCGGTGCAGCCCTGAGCAAGGCGCGAGGTGCCGGCATCCCGCGTCAGCACGTTCGGGTTGCCGTGCACGCAAAGCGACCCGTCCTCCGCCGGATCCTCCGGATCGTACCAGGCGCCGGTCGGCAATTGCACCACGCCGGGCATGACGTCCTCCGTCACCGCGGCCGAGGCCAGGCAGGCGCCGCGCGCGTTGAACAGCCGGACGATGTCGCCATCGGCGATGCCGCGTGCGGCGGCGTCCGTGGGATGTATGCGCATCACCTCCCGCCCGCGGCGCTTCATCTCGACGCTATGGCCGCCGAAGTCGAACTGGCTGTGCAGCCGCGTGGCCGGCTGGTTCGCCACCAGCCGCAGCGGTGCCTCGGCCGCGGGCACGTCCCGCGGCGCCAGCCAGGCCGGATGGCCGGGGCAGTCGGCATAGCCGAAGCCGGCGATGGTGGCCGAGGCGACCTCGATCCGCCCGCTCGGCGTCGGCAGCGGATCGTCTTCGGGGTTGCGACGGAAGGCGCCGAGGATCCCGCCATCGTCAGGGCCTTGCGGCAGCATCAGGTGCCCGGCCTGCCAAAAGGCGTCGAATTCCGGCGCATCGAAGCCCTTGGCGCGCAGGTCGTCCGCGGTGCGGTCATAGAGGTGCCGCAGCCAGTCCCGCGCGCTGCGGCCTTCGGTGAATTCGGCTTCCTTGCCCAGCCGCGCGGCAAGGTCGGAGAAGATGGCGTAGTCGTCCCGCGCTTCCCCATAGGGTTCCGCCAGCTTGTGCATCGCCACCATCAGCGGGTCGGTCTGGCTGCTGCCGATATCCTCTCGCTCCAGCGTCATGGTCACCGGCAGGACGATGTCGGCATGCCGCGCCGTCGCGGTCCAGGCGAGCTCGTGCACCACCAGCGTGTCGACGCGACGGAAGGCCTCGCGCAACCGGTTTAGATCCTGGTGGTGATGGAAGGGATTGCCGCCAGCCCAGTAGACCAGGCTGATATCCGGGTAGGTCAGCACCTGCCCGTTGTATTCGAACTCCGCGCCCGGGTTCAGCAGCATGTCGCTGATCCGCGCGACGGGGATATAGGCGCCGACCTTGTTGCGCCCCTGCGACAGCGCGGCGGTCGATACCGCATTGTACCGCCGCCCGGTATGGCCCAAAGCGCCGAGCGCATAGTTGAAGCCGGCCCCGGGCAAGCCGATCTGCCCCAGCACCGAGGCCAGCGCGATGCCGGCCCAGACCGGCTGCTCGCCGTGTTCCGCCCGCTGCAGGGAATGCGAGACGGTGACCAGCACGCGGCGGCCCGCCAGGCGGTGCGCCAGGGCGGTGATGGCCTCGGCAGCGATGCCGGTGATCGGCGCGGCCCAGGCGGCGTTCTTCGGCTGGCCGTCGCCGCGGCCGAGCAGATAGGCTTCCAGCACCGGCCAGCCCGTGGTGTAGCGGTCGAGGAAGCCGCGGTCGTGCAGACCGGCCGCGACCAGCGTATGCATGATCGCCAGCATCAGCGCGGTGTCGGTGTTCGGCGTGATCGCCAGCCATTCGGCCCGGGCCTCGGCCGGCATGTCGTCGCGCAGCGGGCCGACGCCGATGAAGGCGCAGCCGCGCGCCGCCGCCGCCTGCATCGACCCGCGCTCGATGTGCTTGCTGATGCCGCCGCCCGCGACCATGGAATTCTTCAGCGCCAGGCCACCGAAGGCCAGCACGACGTCGCTGTGTTCCGCTATCTGGTCCCAGGTGACGTTGTGGCGGCTGACGGATTCCATCGGCCCCAGCACATGCGGCAGGATGACGCCCGCCGCGCCGGCGCTGTAGCTGTTGACGCTGCGGACATAGCCGCCGAGCGTGCTGTTCAGGAAGCGATGCACCTGGCTCTGCGCATGGTGGAAGCGCCCGGCCGAGGACCAACCGTAGGACCCACCGAAGACCCGCTCCGGCGCCGTGCGCGCGAGTTCCTTCGCCAGCAGGTCCAGCGCGCGGTCCCAGGACACGGCGACATACTCGTCCCTGCCGCGGCGCGGATCGGCACCCGGCCCATCCTCCAGCCAGCCGCGGCGGACCATCGGAAGGGCGATGCGCGCCTCGTGCCGCAGCGCGCCCGGGAAGTTCTGCAGGATACGGTTCGGGTCGGGATCATCGGCGTGCGGGCGCACGACCAGTTCGCCATCGCGCCAGGCCGCGGTGAACGCGCCCCAATGCGACGAGTGCGGGCGGAATTCTTCGGTCATGCCGGTGTCAGCCCTTCGCCTTGTCGAGTTCGGAAAAGACTTCCATCGCCGCGCGCACCGCCGCGACGGCGGTCGGCACGCCGGCATAGATGCCGACATGCAGGAAGATCTCCTTCAGTTCCTCCCGCGTCAGGCCGTTGTTCAGCCCCATGCGGATATGCGACTTCAGCTCCTCGGTCCGGCCGAGCGCCGTCAGCACCGAGATGGTGATGGTGCTGCGGGTCGAGCGGTCCAGGCCGGGACGGTTCCAGACCGCGCCGAAGCAATGCTCGAACAGGTATTGCCGGAGGTCGCGGGTCATCTCGTGCTGCCCGGCCTCGTCCATCGCCTTCTGCGCGACCTCGGGGCCGCGCATCTCGAACCAGACTTCCTTGCCGGCCTGGAAGAACTCGTTCTCGTCGAAGGGGAATTTCGTCATCGTCCTGATCCTTCAGCGGCCCTGGAATTCCGGCAGGCGCCGCTCGGCGGTCGCCTTGATGCCTTCCTTGAAGTCGGCGGTCTTGCGCAGCCAATCCTGCTCGACCAGCTCCCGCTCGGTTGCCTGCTCCACCGCATCGGCCAGGCCGCGGCGCAGCGTCTGCCGCGTGGCGGCGACGCCGAGCGGCGAGGATTGCGCGATCTCGGTGGCCAGCGCCATCGCCGTGTCGCGCACTTCCGCCAGCGACACGAGCTGGTCGGCGAGGCCGAGCCGCACCGCGTCCTCCCCGCCGATGCGCCGCCCCGTGTAGAACAGCAGCGCCGCCTGCTGCTGGCCGACCAGGCGCGGCAGCGTCGCGGTCAGGCCGAAGCCGGGATGGAAGCCGAGCCGGGTGAAATTGGCGCTGAACCGGCCTTCCGCGCAGGTGACGCGGAAATCCGCCATGCAGGCGAGGCCGAGCCCGCCGCCGATCGCTGGCCCCTGCACTGCGGCAACGATCGGCTTCCTCGTGCGGAACAGCCGGATCGCTTCCTTGTACAGGTGCCGGCCCGGGCGTTCGTCGCCGACGTCGCGGCGGGCGAAGTCGGCGCCGGCGCAGAACGCCTTGCCCTGCGCCGCGAGCACCACGGCGCGCACGACGGGGTCGGCATCGGCGGCCTCGAAGGCGGTGGCGATCTCCTCGATCAGGGTGATGTCGAAGAAATTGTTCGGCGGCCGCTGGATCTCGACCGTGGCGACATGGCCGGAGGTGGTGACGCCGATACTGGTGAAGGCCATGGGGGACTCGCTCGCTGGAGATGGGAGGGTCCCGCGCTGCCCGTCATCGGCCATTCCGGCTCGTCCCTCCCGCAAGCTGGGCAGGCTAGACCGAGGATCGCCGGCTGCGAAGGGCGGGAGGATCGAAGCCATTGCGCCACAGCGCGGCTTCGGCCACCAATTGCCGCAAGAGCCAACGGGAGGAACCGGTCATGGACGGGCTGCGCAACAGCGAATACCGCCATATCGAAGTCGGCCGCATCGCCGGCTCGCTCGGCGCGGAGGTGACCGGGGTCGACCTGGGGCAGGACCTGCCGGACGACGTGCTGGACGAGATCCGCCAGGCCTTGCTGGCGCATTGCGTGATCTTCTTCCGCGACCAGCGGCTGACGCCGGAGACGCAGCTGGCCTTCGCCCGCCGCTGGGGCGAGATCCACCTGCACCCCTACATGGCCGGGATGGACGACCACCCCGAGGTGCTGGAGATCGTGAAGACGCCGGCCGACAAGACGAATTTCGGCGGCTCCTGGCATTCCGACCAGGCCTTCACGCCGCGCCCGGCGATGGGGACGATCCTCTATGGCAAGGAGATCCCCTCGGCCGGCGGCGATACGCTCTGGACCAACCTGTATCTGGCGTATGAGGCGCTGTCGCCGGGCATGCAGCGGATGCTGGACGGGCTGAAAGGCGTCTATCGCGGCGACAATTTCAGCAGCCACGACGGCAAGACGCGCAAGGAATTCTACGCCGACAAGATCGGCATGAAGGTGGTGGATCCGGGCAGCACGCAGACCGTCTCGACGCACCCGCTGATCCGCACGCATCCGGAGACCGGGCGGCGCGCGCTGTTCGTCGGCGGCCACCTGCACCGGTTCGAGGAGATGACCGAGGCCGAGAGCCGGCCGCTGATCGACTTCCTGATGCAGCATGCGGCACGGCCGGAATTCACCTGCCGCTTCCGCTGGGCCAGCGGGTCGCTCGCCTTCTGGGACAATCGCTGCACCATGCACTTTGCCATCAACGACTATCCGGCGGAGACGCGGGTGATGCATCGGGTGACGGTGTGCGGCGACGTGCCGTTCTGAAAAGAGGTTGGGGAGGGAAACAGGTGTTCCCTCCCCAAGCCCCACCCTTCCCTTTTGTGGGTTGGCTGCCGCCGCGCGGCGCACGCAAGGCTCACAAAAATAGATGAGGGGGTCCGGGGGAGAATACCTTCTCCCCCGGCCTTTCCTTCACCGCACCGCCGCCAGCACCCGCTCCGCCTGCCGCAGATGCGGCATGTCGAGCATCCTGCCATCCATCCCTACCGTGCCGATCCCCGGATTGGCCGCGAAGGCCTCCACCACGCGGCGGGCGAAGGCGACTTCCTCGGCGGTCGGCTGGAAACCGGCATTGATCGGCGCGACCTGCGCCGGGTGGATGGCGATCTTGCCGGTGAAGCCCTCGCGCCTTGCGGCGGCGCAGGCGGCGTGCAGCGCGGCCTCGTCGCGGAAGTCGGGCTCCAGCGTGTCGATCGGCTGGGCATTGGCGGCGACGGCGGCGACCAGGCAGGCGGATCGCGCGATGCGGTAGGTCAGCGACAATCCGCCGCCGGAATCCTGGTTGCTGCTGGCGCCGAGCGCCGCGGCCAGGTCCTCCGCCCCCCAGGTCAGCCCGTGCAGCCGCGGCACCGCGATGCGCGCATAGTCGGACAGGCCGAGCACGGCGGCGGCGGTTTCGGTCGCCACCGAGAGCAGGCGGATGCCGCCCGGCGGCAGCCCCTCCCGCGCCTCCAGCGCATCCAGCCAGTGGGAGACACGCAGCAGCTCCGCCGGGCCGCTGACCTTCGGCACCACGAGCCCGTCGGGGGCGGCGCGCACCACGGCGGCGGCATCGACCAGGCCCTCGCCATCCAACGGATTGATGCGCACCCACAGCTGCGGCCGGCGGGCCCGCGCGCCCAGGTATTCGCAGATCATCCCGCGCGCCAGCGGGCGGCGGCCGGCGGCGACGGAGTCCTCGAGGTCGAGGATCAGCGCATCGGCGCCGCTCTCGCTGCCCTTGGCCAGTTTCCTTTCGCTGTCGCCCGGGACGAAGAGCCAGGACCGCGGCGGCGCGCTCATGCGGGGCGGCCCTTCATCAGGGCGGAGCGGCGGCAATGCGCGACCAGCTCCTCTCTCTGGTTGAAGGCGCGGTGCACGAACTCGATGATGCCCTGGCCTGGCCGAGACTTGCTCTCGCGCTTCGACAGGACTTCCGATTCGACGCGGATGGTGTCGCCGTGGAACAGCGGCTTGGGGAAGCGGACCTCGTCCCAGCCGAGGTTGGCGACGGTGGTGCCGAGCGTGGTGTCGCCGACGGTGATGCCGACCATCAGCCCGAGGGTGAAGGCGCTGTTGACGATGCGCTGGCCGAATTCCGTCTCGGTCCGGCAGTATTCCTCGTCTAGGTGCAGCGCCGCGGGGTTGTGCGTCAGCGCCGAGAAGAAGACGTTGTCGGCCTCGGTGATGGTCCGCCGCATGACGTGGCGGAATTGCTGGCCGACCTCGAATTCCTCGAACCACAGACCGGGCATCGGGCCCCCTCCCCTCGATTATTATGGTCTTGCCGAGGGTAGGCCCGCGTACCAACCTCCGGCAACTGCGCCCAGGGAGCACGTCATGGATTTCGGTTTCTCGCCCGAGCAGGAGGCGATTCGCGAAGGCGTCGCCGCTGTCTGCCGCCGCTTCGGCGACGACTACTGGCGGGACTGCGAGGCCGAGGCGCGCTTCCCCCGCGAATTCCACCAGGCGATGGCGGAAGGCGGCTGGCTCGGCATCACCATGCCCACGGAACATGGCGGCGCCGGGCTCGGCGTGACGGAAGCGGCGATCATGATGCATACCGTCGCGCGGTCCGGTGGCGGGATGGCCGCAGCCTCCTCGCTGCACATCAACATGTTCGGCCCGCACCCCATCGTCGTGCACGGCACGGCGGAGCAGAAGGCGCGCTTCATCCCGCCGCTGGTCGAGGGGCGCGACCAAGCCTGCTTCGGCGTGACCGAGCCGAATGCCGGGCTCGACACCACCAGCATCACCACCTTCGCCGAGAAGGTGCCGGGCGGCTACCGCGTCAACGGGCGCAAGCTCTGGACCTCCACCGGCCAGGTGGCGAACAGGATCCTGCTGCTGGCCCGCACCGTGCGGAAGGAAGAGGCGCGGCGCCCGACCGAGGGCATCACGCTGTTCTACACGCCGCTCGACCGCAGCAAGATCGACGTCAAGCGGATCCCCAAGATGGGCCGCGCTGCCGTCGATTCGAACATGGTCTTCATCGACGACCTGTTCATCCCGGAGGAGGACCGCATCGGCGAGGAGGGCCGCGGCTTCAACTACCTGCTGGACAGCCTGAACCCGGAACGCGTGCTGGTCGCGGTGGAGGGGATCGGCATCGGCCAGGACGCGCTGGACCGCGCCTCCCGCTACGCGCGGGAACGCGTCGTCTTCGGCCGGCCGATCGGGCAGAACCAGGGCATCCAGCACCCGCTGGCGGAATGCTGGACCAAGCTGGAATCGGCCCTGCTGATGGCGATGAAGGCGGCCTGGCTTTACGACAACGGCCGGCCCTGCGGGGCGGAGGCGAATGCGGCCAAGCTGCTCGGCGGCCGGGCCGGCTACGATGCGTGCCTGCAGGCGGTGATGACGCATGGCGGCATGGGCTACGCCAAGGAATACGTGGTCGAGCGCCTGCTGCGTGAGGTGATGATCACCCGCATCGCACCGGTCTCGGAACAGCTTGTCCTGTCCTTCATCGCCGAGCGGGTGCTCGGCCAGCCGAAATCCTACTGAGATGACGCCGCTCACGGGCCTCCGCGTCCTCGATTTCTCCAAGGTCCTGGCAGGTCCCTTGTGCGGCCAGTGGCTGGGCGACCTCGGCGCCGACGTGGTGAAGATCGAGCCGCCGGGGGTGGGCGACGACACCAGGGGCTGGCCGCCCTTCCGCGGCGGGGTGGGCGCGGTCTTCCTCAGCGCCAACCGCAACAAGCGCAGCCTCGCACTCGACCTGAAGACGCCGGAAGGCCAAGCCGCAGCGCAGCGCATGGCGCGCGAGGCCGACGTGGTGATCGAAAGCTATGCGACCGGCGTCGCCGAACGGCTCGGCATCGGCGCGGAGGCGCTGTGCGCGGCCAATCCGCGGCTCATCCATTGCAGCATCTCCGGCTTCGGCCGTAGCGGACCACTGGCCAAGGGGCTCGGCTACGACGTGATCCTGCAGGCCTTCTCCGGCATCATGGCGATGACCGGGGAACGCGGCGGCGGGCCGATCCGCAGCCCCTTCTCGCCGATCGACCAGTCGACCGGCATGAACGCCTTCTCCGGCATCCTCGCCGCGCTGTTGGAGCGCGGCCGGACGGGCAAGGGCTGCCGGCTGGAGGTCTCGCTGTTCGAGACCGCGGCGGCGCTGCTCGGCTACTCGCTGCAGATCTACTGGGAGAAGGGCGCGCTGCCGGAGAAGTCGGGCTCGGGCCATGAATCGCTCTGCCCCTACCAGGCCTTCGACGCCGCGGACGGGCCGGTGCTGATCGGGATCGCCAGCGACAACCTCTGGCGGCGCTTTGCCGCCGGCATCGGCCGGCCGGACCTGGCCGAGGACCCGCGCTTCCGCACCAATGCCGACCGGGTTGCCCATTTCGCCGAGACGGTGGCGCTGGTGCAGGAGATCGTGGCGACGGAGAGCGCGGCGCATTGGGTGGAATTCTGCGGCCGGGTCGGCATCCCCTGCGCCGCGATCAACACGCTGGCCGACATGCTGGCGCATCCGCAGACCGCGGCGCGAGGCGTGGTGATGGACTACGACCACCCGACGCTCGGCACCCTGAAGACTCTGGCGCAGCCGATCCAGTTCAATGGCGAGGCACGCATGGTGCGGTCGCCGCCGCCGCTGCTGGGTGAGCATTCGACGGCGGTGCTGGAAGGCTTCGGCTTCGCCGCGGCGGAGATCGCCGCCCTGCGCGATGCGGGGGCGATCGGCCCGGCCTAGACCCCGAGGGGGAGCGGGGGAGGCAGCCCGGTCAGGCTGCCGCCAGGAAAGGAAAGGCCCTACCCCGTTTTCCCTGGCCCGCCCCGCAGAAGCAGATTATTCGGCCTTGCTCAACCCTGGATAGACACAGCCTAGCGAGCCGCATCATCTGCCGCGACGGTGATCAGACCCGCATCGGCATCAGCACGTACAGCGCCTCGGGCTTGGCCGCATCCGTCACCACGGTCGGCGCGCTGCCGTCGGCGAAGCGGAATTCGACCTTGTCGCCGATCTGGTCGGTGATGTCGTTCAGGTACCGGGCCTGGAAGCCGATCTCGAGCGGCGAATTCTCGTAGCTCACCACGTCGCCCTCCAGCTCCTCCTGCGCCTGGCCCTGCTCGGCGCTCGACGCCGAGAGCAGCAGGTGGTTGCGGTCGAGCGAGAGCTTCACCGGGCGGGAGCGTTCGCTGCTGATGGCGGCGACGCGGCCGACGGCCTCGGCGAATTCCTTCTTGTTGACCCGCAGGATCTTGTCGTTGCCGCGCGGGATGACGCGGTCGTATTCCGGAAAGGTGCCGTCGATCAGCTTGCTGGTCAGCTGCACGCTGCCGATGTCGAAGCGGATCTTGGTGTCCGACAGGCGGATGGCGATCTCGTCCTGCGTCTCCTCGGCCAGCTTGCGCAGCTCGTTGATCGTCTTGCGCGGGATGATGACCCCGGGCATGCCGCCGGCGCCGTCGGGCAGCGGCTCCTCGACGCGGGCCAGGCGGTGGCCGTCGGTCGCCACGGCGCGCAGCACCTGCACCCCGTCGCTCTCGGTCGAATGCAGGTAGATGCCGTTGAGGTAGTAGCGGGTCTCCTCGGTGGAGATGGCAAAGCGCGTGCGGTCGACCAGTTCGCGCAGCTGCCCGGCCGGCAGGCTGAAGCTGTGCGGCAGCTTGCCCTCGGTCATCGAGGGGAAATCCTCGACCGGCAGCACCGAGAGGTCGGTGTTGAAGCGCCCGGCGCGCAGCTTCAGCGCGGCATCGCCGCCGGCATGGTCGAGCTCGACCTTGGCGCCTTCGGGCAGCTTGCGGACGATCTCATAGAGGGTCGCGGCCGGCGCCGTAGTGCGGCCGGGGCGGGAGACCTGGACACCGGGGACGTCCTCGACCACCGCGATCTCCATGTCGGTCGCGGTCAGCTTCAGCCCGCCGTCCTGCACCGAGATCAGCACATTGGCCAGGATGGGGATGGTATTGCGGCGTTCGACCACGCTCTGCACATGCGCCAGCGCCTTGAGCAGGATCGCCCGTTCCACCGTGAACTTCATGCCACCCAGGCTCCCCCGACGATCCGTCCAGCCGCTGCCGATTGCCACCCGCGTCCGGGTGGGCCGGCCAGTCTATCAGCGCCGCACGCCGGCGCTGCGTCTCCCGGCCCGGCTTCTAGCAGCCTCGATTCGAGCCGATAAGGTAGGGTTTTCGCCGCGCCAGACCAAGGGCGGCGTTACGCTTCCGGCGCAGGTTCGGGCCGTACCGGGCGATAATCCGGCCCCGGGCGAACTCCCCGGGCCTGACCGCTAGGTCTCCAGCATCTTCCGCAGCAGCGTCACATCCTCAGCGAAGCCGGCATCGGCCGCCATGAGCTCGGAGACGCGGGAGACGGCGTGCATGACCGTGGTATGGTCGCGATTGCCGAAGCGCCGGCCGATCTCGGGCAGGGAGCGCTGGGTCAACTGCTTGGCCAGGTACATCGCCACCTGCCGCGGCCGCGCCACGTTCCGTGCCCGGCGAGCGGAGACCATGTCGGTCAGGCGCAGGTTGTAGTGCTCGGCCACCTTGCGCTGGATCTCCTCGATCGAGACCCGCTTCTCATGCGCCCGGAGGACGTCGTGCAGCACCTCATGCGCGCTGTCGATGGTGATGGGCCGGCCGAACAGGTTGGCATGCGCCACCAGCCGGTTCAGCGCGCCTTCGAGTTCGCGGACATTGGTGGTGATCTTGGTCGCCAGCAGTTCCATCACCTTGGCCGGCACCAGCACCTGCGCCGCGGCGGCCTTGGCCTGCAGGATCGACAGCCGCAGCTCGTAGGTCGTCGCATGCAGGTCGGCGACCATGCCGCAGCCGAGCCGGGTGCGGAGGCGATCCTCGATCCCCGCCAGGTCGGAGGGCGGCTTGTCGGAGGAGACGACGATCTGCTTGCCCTGGTCCACCAACGCATTGAAGGTGTGGAAGAACTCCTCCTGCGTATTGTCCTTGCCGATCAGGAATTGCAGGTCGTCGATCATCAGCACGTCGACGGCGCGGAGCGTCTCCTTGAACTCCATCGTCGACTGCGACCGCAGCGCGGCGATGAATCGATACATGAACTTCTCGGCGCTCATGTAGGCGACGGTGCGGTGGGTATCGCCCTCGCGGATCGCCCAGGCGATGGCGTGCATCAGGTGGGTCTTGCCCAGGCCGACGCCGCCATAGAGGAACAGCGGGTTGAAGCCCGGGCTGGCCGGGCGTTCCGCCACCCGGCGGGCGCAGGCATGGGCGAATTCGTTCGGCTTGCCGACGACGAAGGTGTCGAAGGTGAAGCGCGCCTCCAGCGGCACGACCCAGTCGGAGCGCGGCTCCGGCGTGCGAAATTCGGGCGGGCGCGGCGGCGGCGCCAGGCTTTCGGCCAGGCCTGGCGCTTCGGTGCGCAGCGGGGCGGCGGCGCCTTCGGCATAGGCGGGCTCGGCGCCGGCGCCGACGGTCGCCTGGGCGACGCGGATCTCGACCCGGCGGACGGCGCCGTCCTCGGCCTGCCACAGGGCGCGCAGGCGGTCGCCGTAATGGCTGTTCACCCAGTCGCGCAGGAAGCGGGTCGGCAGCAGGATCACCGCCTCCTCGCCATCGATCCCGTGCAGCGTCATCTGCCGCAGCCAGGTGCGGTATTCGACCTCGCCGACCTCGTCACGCAGGCGCCCGCGGATGCGGGCCCAGCAGGCGACCATTTGTCCGGACGTCTCTGGGGGCAATCCGCCGGCCTCCTTCTGCTCCCAACGCCTACAGGCGCCGGACACGCCGAACCGTCCTGCCCGGAAGATGGTTCCGCGGCGGGATGCCAGGTCACTCGGATGCGTGCTGTTTCGGGGGAAACGTGCCCGCCGCCCTGGCTGTCGGATGCTACTCCGGACACCAAGTCGGCGCAAATAGTAACTCGCCGGTATTGAGTGAAAACAGAGTACCGCTTGAATATATTCCTTAGAAAAACAGTAAGTAAATCCAAGGATTCTGGTAAACCGACAGGGCGTTTCAAGAACAGGATCAACCTGTTCTTGCCGACACCAACTCAATCACGGTTCGGAAAAATTGCCCGGCTCACGCCTGGGCAGCGGCTTCCAGCGACTTGATGCGGGCGGAGAGCCGCGACAGCTTGCGGGCGACGGTGTTGGCGTGGAACACGCCCTTGGTCGCGGCGCGCTGCATCTCGGGCTGCGCCGCCTTCAGCGCGTCCTGCGCCGAGCTCTTGTCGCCGCCGGCAATCGCCTGCTCGACCTTGCGGATGAACCCGCGCACCCGGGACTTCCGCGCACGATTGCGGAGGGTGCGCTTTTCCGTCTGGCGGATGCGCTTGCGGGCAGAGGCCGTGTTCGCCATGGGTGACTTTGACTCAAAACAGAGTGATGGGAGGGCGTACCGACGGCACGCGGGGAGCGGGTTTCTACAGGCCAGCCGGTGGCCCCGTCAAGCGAACGGGACACCGCCGCGGTTGCCCGCCGCGTCAGCGGTTCTGGAATTGGGCCTTCCGCTTCTCGGCGAAGGCCGCCATGCCTTCCTTCTGGTCGGCCGTGGCAAAGAGCGACTGGAAGATCCGCCGTTCGAATTTTACCCCTTCGGCGAGCGTCGTCTCATAGGCGCGGTTCACCGCCTCCTTGGCGATCGCCACCGAAGGCGCCGACAGGGCGCCGATCTTCTCGCCCAGCGTCACCGCCTCGGCCACCACCTCGGCGGCCGGGACCACGCGGGCGACCAGGTTGGCGCGCTCGGCCTCCACGGCGTCCATCATCCGGCCGGTGAGGATCATTTCCATCGCCTTGGCCTTGCCGATGGCGCGCGTCAGCCGCTGGGTGCCGCCCGCGCCGGGGATGACGCCCAGGTTGATCTCCGGCTGGCCAAACTTCGCATTGTCCCCGGCCAGGATGATGTCGCACATCATCGCCAGCTCGCAGCCGCCGCCCAGCGCGAAGCCCGCCACCGCGGCGATGACCGGCTTCTGGACATAGGTCACCGCCTCCCAGCGCTTGCCGATAAAGTCGTCGACGTAGATGGCGGGGTAGCTGCGGCCCTGCATCTCCTTGATGTCGGCACCGGCGGCGAAGGCCTTCTCCGACCCGGTGATGACGATGGCGGCGATGGCGGGGTCGGCGTCGTAGCCGCGCAGCGCCTGGCCGAGCTCGTCCATCAGCTGGTCGCAGAGCGCGTTCAGCGCCTTCGGCCGGTTGAGCCGGATGACCGCCACCCGCCCGGCGACCTCGGTCAGGATCATCTCGTATTCGGCCATGGGTGCCTCCCTCGCATCGAGCCGCAACCTATCACCGCTGCCTGCGCGGGCAATGGAAGGTGGCGCGGCCGGACTGGACGAAACGGCGGATGCCGGGGCAGGTGGGCAAGCCCGGGCAGTCGTCGCAGGGCAGGCCTTCGCGGTCGTAGACCTTGAAGCGTTCCTGGAAGAAGCCGATGCCGCCATCGGCCTGGACGTAGTCGCGCAGGGAGGACCCGCCGGCCGCGATGCTCTCCTCCAGCACCGCCTTGATCGCCGGCACCAGCCGCAGCGTCCGCGCCCCGGCGACGCTGGCGGCCAGGCGCTTCGGCGAGATGCCGGCGCGGTAGAGCGCCTCCGAGACATAGATGTTGCCCAAGCCCGCGACGACCTTCTGGTCCAGCAGCGCCACCTTGATCGGGGTGTGCTTGCCGGCCAGGGCCTTGGTGAGCACCTCCGGGGTGAAGGCCTCCTCCAGCGGCTCGGGCCCGATGCCGGCGAGCAGCCGGTGGGCGTCCTCGGCCGCGGTCGGCACCAGGTCGACGCTGCCGAAGCGGCGCGGATCGACGAAGCCGACTCGGATGCCCTCCTCGGTCTCCAGCGCCAGGTGCTCGTGCGCGATCGGTGCATTGGGCAGGTCCGCGGCGGGGCGGGCCACCATGCGGCCCGACATGCCCAGATGGATCAGCACGCTGTCGCCGCCCGAGAGCCGCATCAGCATGTACTTCCCGCGCCGGCGGAAGCCTTCCACCCGGCTGCCGGCCAGCCTGGTCGCCAGCCCATCCGGGAAGGGCCAGCGCATGTCGGGGCGGGCGATGCTGGCGGCGCGGATCAGCCGACCTTCCAGGACCTTGCGCAAGCCGCGCATCACCGTCTCGACTTCCGGCAGTTCCGGCATATGTCCCCGTTCCCCTCGCGGCGCTATGGTGGCCGGGCATGACCGAACGCAACACCCCCCCCAGTGACGACACCATCGACTTCGGCTACCGCGAGGTCCCCAAGGCGGCCAAGGCCGGCATGGTCCGCCAGGTCTTCGACAGCGTGGCGCCGCGCTACGACCTGATGAACGACCTGATGTCGCTCGGCATGCACCGGGCCTGGAAGCAGGCCTTCGTCGCCGCCATCGCCGCCTCCCCGCGCGAGACGCTGCTCGATCTCGCCGGGGGCACCGGCGACATCGCCTTCCGGGCGCTGGAGAAGGGCGCCGGACGGGTCATCCTGTCCGACATCAACCCGTCCATGCTGCAGGTGGCACAGGGCCGCGCGCTGGACCGCGGCCTCGCCGCCAACCTGACCTTCCTCTGTGCCGATGCCGAGCACCTGCCGCTGCCGGACCGCAGCATGGAGAAGGTCTCGATGGCCTTCGGCCTGCGCAACTGCACCGACAAGCCGGCCGTGCTGCGGGAGGTCCGCCGCGTGCTGCGGCCGGGCGGGCGCTTCCACTGCCTGGAATTCAGCCGGGTCGAGGTCGCGGCCCTGGCCCCGGTCTACGATGCTTGGTCCTTCCGCGTGCTGCCCGCGCTGGGCGAACGGGTGGCGCAGGACGGCGACAGCTACCGCTACCTCGCCGAGAGCATCCGCATGTTCCCCGACCAGGAGACGCTGGCCGGCATGATGCGGGCGGCGGGGCTGGAACGCGTGCAGCACCGCAACCTCACCGGCGGCATCGTCGCCATCCATACCGGCTGGCGCCTCTAGCGCCGCCGGCGCGCTGCGGCGCAACATTCCAAACCGGCGTCATTGCAAACGGCTGCTGCCTTTCCGGCGCACTGGGCGTATACAAACATACGATCAGGGGACTTCGGCGCGCGGGGGCGCGTTGAGGACGTGCGTCGAGGGGGACGGTTCAATCCATGATGCAGCAGCGCGAGAGGCTTTACCAACTGGAGAAGCCAATTCTCAGCCGCGATGCGGCAGCGATGGCGGCGCCGAACGGTCCCGTCATCCCACCAGGCTGGATCGGGCTCGAACAGTGCAACCTCAGCTCGGTGCAAGGTCAGGTGCTGCGGGTGCCGCATGTGCTGCTGCATCCGGAAATCGGCGTGGCGTTGATCGACATCGCCCCGGGCGAGTCGGTGGGGGCCGAGCCGGCCTTCCGCACCCGGCTCGAAGCCGCCCGCTTCGCCGCGATCTTCCCCGGCCAATTGCCCGTGGTGCACCTTCAGCTCCAGCCGGAGGAGCTGGACCGGCTCGACACGCTGCTGCCGCAGTCCTTCGCCACCCTGCCGGTGTTGAACCTGCCGGGTGGGGACGGCTGGGTCAGCGTGGTGCGCCGGGCCCTCGCCTCGCGCGGGCCGTTGCGCGACGGCCTGGCCGCGCCGGCCCAGGACCGCGCCGTCACCCCGCCGATGCTGAGCCGGGAGGTCGCGGCACAGCGCGCCGGCCTGACGCCCGCCGACCCCGCCGCAATGATCGAGCCGCCACGCACCGGCTGGCCGGTGCTGCCGGTGGCGCTCGGCCTCGCCGGGCTGTGCGGGGTGGTCGTGGCCGCGGTGGTGTTCTCGACCGCGCCGGAGCGCACGGCCGCACCCGCCGCGGTGGTCGCGGACCGCAGCGGCGCGCCGGCCGCGGCCCCCATGCCGACGGGCGGCGGCGTGGC
The DNA here is from genome assembly GCF_042666655.1 of Dankookia sp. GCM10030260. Lineage (NCBI taxonomy): Bacteria > Pseudomonadati > Pseudomonadota > Alphaproteobacteria > Acetobacterales > Roseomonadaceae > Dankookia > Dankookia sp. GCM10030260. The sequence continues at coordinate 839,327 of NZ_JBHTDE010000001.1, read as the reverse complement.
AGCCCCTGCCAAGGTCGTGCCGCCACCGGCCCCGGCAGTCCCATCGGCACCGGCCCGGGTCGCCGCCAACGCGCCCAGGCCGCCGGAGCCGGTTGCGGCGCCGACCGTGGTCCCGCCGCTGCGGGACCGCGTGCCGGCTGCCGTCCCGCCGCCGCCCGCCGCCGTGGCGCCGGAGCGGACGCCGCGGCTGACGGTCCGGGCGGCGGCGAATATCCGCAGCAGCCCGAACAACAAGGCGCCGATCCTCCGCACCGCGCCGCAGGGCGAGGTCCTGCGTGAGTTCAGCCGCAGCTTCGACGACTGGGTGGAGGTCGGGGATAAAGAGCCGCAGGGCTGGATGTTCGGGAAGTTCCTGGTGCCGGTGAAGCCGTGAGGCAAGGCTGGGGAGGCTTGTGAGTCCGGCATCCGCCGCACCCGCAGAAATAAAGGACGGTCCAGGAAGGATACTTCCTCCCTGGCCTTGCTTCATCCCGCCTCCAGCGCTGCCTGGATGCCGCGGGTCCAGGCGCCGGCCCCGGCGGACAGCAGGCCGATATCGGTCTGCGTCGTCAGGAACCGCGCACCGCGCCGGATGATCGCCGCCTGGGCCTTCGGGTCGCGCTGGCCGCCGCAGCCGAAATGCACCTTGTTGGCGCGACAGGCCGCGATGATGCGGTCGATCGCCGCCTGCAATTCCGGATCGGCGTATTGCCCCGGCTTGCCCATGTCGGTGAGCAGGTCGTTCATCCCGACATGGATGACGTCGATGCCCGGCGTGGCGGCGATCGCCTCGACGTTCGCAACGCCTTCGCGCGTCTCGATCATGCAGGCGAGGAAGGTCATGGCATCGACCGCGGGCAGTGCCTCGGCCGGCGGGACGGCGGCGAAGTCGTAGTAGGGATAGCCGCCGGTGACGCTACGGCGGCCGAGCGGGGCGAAGCGCACCGCGGCGACGGCGGCCCGTGCGTCCTCGGCGGTGTTCACGTCCGGATAGACGATGCCGGTGACCCCGTTGTCGAGCAGCGCCTGCACCTCGGCGTCATGCACCGAGCGCACCCGGGCGAAGGGCGCGACGCCGAGGGCGACCGCGGCCTGGGCGATGTGGCCGATGGTCTCGAGGTTGAACAGGCTGTGCTGGACATCGATGAAGAGGAAGTCGTGCCCGGTGGCGCGGGCGATCCGGGCGATCTCGGCCGAGCGTGACATCCGCACGCCGAGGCCGAGCACGGTTCCCCCGGCGGCGAGCTTCTGCTTCACCGGGTTGGTCAGGGGCGGTAGGGCCATGGCGGAGTTCCTCCGGTGCGCTCTTGCCGGCATGGCAGCACCGCGGCCGGGCGCCGGCAACCCGGCTTGACCCTGCCCGCCGGCGCCCGTCGAATGGCCGGCGACGTCCAAGGGGGAAGAAGCGCATGGCGGAGATCCGCGTGAAGGCCGAGATCGCCGGCTCGGTCTGGAAGATCCTGGTGCAGCCGGGCGAGGCGGTGGCGGCGGAGGACAGCCTGATGCTGCTGGAATCGATGAAGATGGAGATCCCCGTGGCGGCGCCGAAGGCCGGCACCCTGCTGGAATGGCGGGTGGCGGAAGGCGAGGCGGTGGCCGAGGGCGATGTCGTGGCGATCATGCGGGGCTGAAGCGCGGCGGCGGGCTGCCGGCATGCCCTGCGCCGCCCGGAATGGTCCATTGTCCCCGCTCTATAGGGGGGATCAGCGATGCGGGTGACGGTTCTCGGCGCCGGGGCGGTGGGCGGCTGGCTGGCGGCGGGGTTGGCGCGGGCCGGCGTGCCGGTCGCGGTGCTGGCGCGCGGCGCGACCCTGGCGGCGCTGCGGGCGGATGGCCTGACGCTGCAGCAGGGCGGGATGCGGGAGACCTTCCCGGTCACCGCCTCGGACGACCCGGCGGAGCTGCCGCCGGCGGATATCCTGCTGCTCGGGCTGAAGAGCCATGACCTGCCTGCCGCCTTGCCGCTGGTCGAGCGGCTGCTCGGCCCCGGCACGCTGGTCGCCACCGCGCAGAACGGGTTGCCCTGGTGGTTCCTGCAGGGTTTCGGCGGCCCCGCCGAGGGGCTGGTGCTGGACAGCGTCGATCCCGGCGGGGCGCTGGCGCGGGCCATCCCGGTCGGCCGCGTGCTGGGCGGCGTCGCGCATGTCGGCAGCCGGGTCGACGCGCCGGGTGTCATCCGGCTGATGAAGCAGGACCGGATGCTCTACGGCGATCCCTCCGGCCGGCACCACGTGGCGCTGGCGGCGCTGGTCGGCGCGCTGGACCGCGGTGGCATCCCGGCCCAGGCGGTGGCGGATATCCGCATGGAGGTCTGGCTCAAGCTCTGGGGCAATTCCAACATGAACCCGCTGAGCGCGCTGTCGCGGGCCGACATGCTGGCGATGCTGGACGATCCCGGCGTCGCCGGGCTGATCGAGGGCATGATGCGGGAAATGGCGGCGATCGGCGACCGGATCGGCCTGCCGATCGCGCAATCGATCCCGGAACGCCTGGTCACCACCCGCCGGCTCGGCGCCTTCCGCACCTCCATGCTGCAGGACCTGGAGGCGGGGCGGCCGTTGGAAACCGGGCCGGTGCTGGGCTGCCTGGTGGAACTCGCGCAGCGGCTGGCGGTGCCGGCCCCCATGCTGGCCGGCATCCATGGGCTGGTGCGGCTGCTGGAGCGCAGCCGCTGATCAGTCCGGCTTGTCGGTGCTGAGCGGGCCTTCCAGGCCGGTGCGATCGCGCCGGGTCGGGAAGATGTCGACCGGGCCGCCGAGCTCGGCGGCGCGCTCGGCGCTGTCGCCGGGCTGGGCGTCACCGGTGCCGATGGGGCGGTCGATGGTCCCGCTGGCGCGTTCGGGGGCGAGCCGACCGGGATCGTCGGGGGCTTCGCCGGGGCGGGTGGGCTTGGGGGTTGTCTTCTCGGTCATGCCGCGGTCAACGCCGGGCGGTGGGTGGAGGTTCGTGGCTTGACCGGCACGGAGTGGCCGGGGAGGCTTCGTGGCGAATCCGGGAGGCTTCCGCGATGCTCGAACTCCGCCCCTGCTGCGAGTGCTGCGGCACCGACCTGCCGCCGGCGAGCCTTGAGGCGCGCATCTGCTCCTACGAATGCACCTTCTGCGCCGCCTGCACCGACGGCGTCCTGCAGGGCCGCTGCCCCAATTGCGGCGGCGACCTGGTCCGCCGCCCGATCCGCCCCGCCGAGAAGCTGCTGAAGCACCCTGCGAGCACGGTCCGCAAGGTCAAGCCCTCAGGCTGCACCGCAGCCTGAGGGCCACAGACATAGAGGGGGCGCGGGGGATACTTCCCCCGCCGCTTGCCTACCGCAGCACCCGCCGGATCAATGCCCTGCCCCGTTCGGAGCGCGGCGGGTCCAGCAGCCGCGCCAGGCTCCAGCGCCCATGCGAGACCCGGGCGCGGAGCAGACTGAATTCCAGGAACCCCGCCTCTCCGTTGCGCCGGCCGAAGCCGGAGGCGCCGGTGCCGCCGAAGGGCAGGTCGGGGAAGGCGGCGTATTCGATGCAGCGTCCCGCAATCAGGGCGCCGCTCCGGGTGCCGGCGGCGACCGCGGCCTCCTCCCGCGGCGTGGCGCCGAACAGGTAGACCGCGAGCGGGCGCGGGCGTCCGGCGATCCAGGCGATGGCGGCGGCGAGGTCGGGCAGCGGCTGCACCGCCAGCACCGGGCCGAAGATCTCGGTCGCGTGCAGCGGGTGGTCGGGCGGCGCCGCGGCCAGGGCCAGGGCACGCCGGCGACCGGGGCCGGGCGGGGCGAGCGGGGTGAGCGCCACGCCCTCACAGAGCGCCTCCAGCCGCGCCGCCTGGCGGTCGTTCACCACCACCGTGTCCGGCAGGGCGATGCCGGTGGCGCGGCAGGCGGCCGCGAAGGCGGCGGCGCTGTGGCCGACCAGCAGGACGGTGTCGGGGGCGATGCAGGTCTGCCCGGCATTCACCACCTTGCCGGCGAGGATCGCCTGCGCCGCCCGGGCCAGGTCGGCGCCGGGCAGGACCAGGGCCGGGCATTTGCCGCCCAGCTCGAGCGTCAGCGGCACCAGGTTGGCGGCGGCGGCCTGCATGACGCGGCGGCCGGTCTCGGTGCCGCCGGTGAAGACCAGGTGATCCCAGGGCTGCGCGGCGAATGCGGCGGCGATCTCCGGCCCGCCCTGGACGACACGGGCGATGTCTGGCCCCCAGGCTTCGGCGACCATCGCGTCCAGCAGGGCGGCGGTGCGCGGGGTCGCCTCGGCCGGCTTGAGGACGACGCGGTTGCCGGCGGCGATGGCGTCGATCGCCGGCAGCAGGGCAAGCTGCAGGGGGTAGTTCCAGGGCGCCATGATGCCGATGACGCCTTTCGGCACCGGCTCCACCGCGGCGCGGGCGGGCAGGAAAGGGAATGGGACGCCGGCCCGGCGCGGCTTCGCCCAGCGGTGCAGCCGGGCGGCGGCGTGGCGGGCGGCATCGACGGTCAGCTTCACCTCGGCGAGCAGCGTCTCCTCCGGGCTGCGGCCGCCGTAATCGGCATCCAACGCGGCGGCGACGGCATCGGCCTCGCGCAGCAGCAGGGCGGCCAGCGCGCGCAGCAGGTCGCGGCGCCGGTCCAGCGGCAGGGCGCCGTCGCGGGCGACGACGACGCGCAGCGCGGCCAGCGCGGCGGCGGGGTCGATGGTCGCCTCGGGCGGCAGGGCTGTGTCCGGCACGGCTTTTCCTCGATGTCCTCGCCACAGGTGCGCCCGGGCACCGCCGCTTTCCAGCCCATCCCGGACCGGCGATCCAGGCGGACTATCGCAGCAAGGCCCGCGCCGCCGCCTCCCCGCTGCGGACCGAGGCCTCGATCGTCGCCGGCAACACCGGGTCGGTCCAGTCGCCCGCCAGGGCCAGGTTGCCCAGCGGCAGCAGCGGCGGGCGCAGCGGCGGGCCCGGGGTGTGGCGCGGGGTGGCGCGGCGTTCCTTCACCACGCGGCAGGGCGGCGGCGCCTCCGGCCAGTCGCCCGCCAGGCCGAAGGCCAGCGCCGCCTGCCGCAACTCCGCCCAGGCGCGGGGGCCCAGCACCGCCTGGTCCTGCCGCGCCGCGTCGTCGCCGGCGCTGACGGTGACCGAGACGCCCGCCGGCCGCACCAGCACCCATTGGCAGAGCGCATCCAGCATGCCGAGGAACCGCACCGGCCCGGGGCCGGGATGGGCGTAATGCAGGTTGACGATCGGCGCATAGCCGGCCGGCGTATCCAGCTGCGGCAGCAGCCGCTGGCTCTCCCAGGGCGGCGTCGCCAGCAGGGCGGCATCGCCGGGGCCGAACGTCACCGCATCCTCGCCGAAGTCGAGGCCGGCGACGCGCCCGCTTTGCACCACCAGCCGACGCAGCCGGGCGCCGAAGCGGATGGTCCCGCCGGCGCGCGCGATCGCCGCCAGCGCCGGCTCGACCAGGTCCGGCCCCAGCCCGCGCCGCGCCACCAGCAGCCGCGTCGCGCCACGGCCGCCGAGCCGCCGCAGCACCGCGCCGAGCCGGTTGGCGGAGGCCTCCTCGCTCGGCGTGTTCAGCGCGGCGACGACCAGGGGATCGACGAAGCCACGGAGGAATTCGGGATGCGCCGCCATGGCCGGACCGACCGCGCGGTCCCGCCCCGGCAAGGCCAGCCCGGCCAGCGCCAGCAGCGCCCCGCCGGTCAGGCCCGGCGGGCGCAGCGCCGGATTGCCCCAGCCGAGCGGCGAGAGCGCGACGCGGAAGGCCCGGCCGTCCCGCAGGTCGAGCACCGGCAGGCCGGCCGGCTCCGGCTCCACCCAGCCCTCCAGCGCGCCGATCCGGGCCAGCAGGCCGAGCGCCGCGGCATTGGCGCCGAGCAGCGCATGGGTGCCGTTGTCGGTGCCGTCCGGCAGCGCACGGCAGCGGCCGCCGGCATTGGGCGCGGCTTCGTGCAGCAGCACGGGGCGCCCGGCCTCGGCCAGCGCCAGCGCGGCGGCGAGGCCCGCGACCCCGGCACCGATGACATGGACGGTCATGGGGTGCGGCCGAAGCCCAGCGCCATCCAGGCCATGCGCAGCTTCTCGCCCTTGGTCAGCTTCGGCCGCGGCCGCGGCCCGGCCCAGCCGCGCAGCACCAGCCGATCCATCAGCCGCCGGTAGCCCCACATCATCACCGCCGCCGGCAGCAGCGCCTGCGGGTCGTAGGCGCGGATGTCGCGCTCGGCCGCGGCGAAGCCCTCAGCCGCCCGTTCGCCGAGCTTGGCGCAGATCGCGGCGAAGGCCGGGTGGGCGACGATCTCCGTCGCCGGCCCCTCCGGGATGCCGGCGGCATCCAGCAGGTCGCGCGGGATATAGACCCGCTCGCGCAGAGCATCCTCGTCCACGTCACGCAGGATGTTGGTCAGCTGGAAGGTGTGGCCGAGTGCCAGGCCGAAGCCCTCGGCCTGCGGCGCGCCGAAGATGCGGACGCTCATGGCGCCGACGCTGCCGGCGACCTGGCGGCAATAGAGGTCGAGATCGGCCTCGGTCGCCAGCCGGAGACGGTCGGCGCTGTCGGTCTCCATGCCGGCGATCATCGCCTCGCACTCGGCCAGCGGCACGCCATGGGCCTCGCGCGCGAAGGCCAGCTCGCGCGACAACACGCAGTCCGGCGCCGCCAGCTTGCGCCGCCAGTCCGCCAGGAAGCGGCGCTTCTCGGCTTCCGGCATGGCGCCGTCGGCGATGTCGTCCACCGCCCGGCAGAAGGCATAGACGCCCCAGAGCGCCCGCCGCCGGCCGCCCTTCAGCGCTGCCATGCCGCGGGCGAAGGAGGAGCCGGCGCGGGAGACGCGCGACGCGACGATGGGCGCATCCCGCGGGCCGAGCGAGAAGGCCGCGGCCAGCGCCCTGGCGAAATCCGCCTTGCTGAGCGCGACGCGCCCCAGCACCGGGTCGGCTTTCCGCAGCCTCGCCAGCAGGCGGCGGGCGCAGCCGATGGTCATCGCGCTCTGGATCGCCAGCCGGCGGGATCGCAGCAGCCGCGGCAGGGCGCTGGCGCGGTCCAGCGCCTCCTCCACGCGGTCGAGCGCCGCGTCCAGCACCTCGCGCCGCCGCGGCGCATTGGCGGGGTCGAAGAAGGCCTGCTCGCCGCCGGCGATCGCCATCCAGGATTCGGGCAGGTAGATCCGGTCGAGCGAGTCACGGTCCGGCACCAGGTCCTGCAGGTGGTTCAGCACCTGCAGCGCGGTGCAGAGCCCATCCGCCGCGGCATTGGCCGCGGCATTGTCGCCATCCCCGTGCAGCCGCAGCAGCATCCGCCCGACCGGGTCGGCCGAGCGGCGGCAGTAGTCCTCCAGCGCCGCCCAGTCGGCGTAGCGGGTCTGCACCGCATCCTGGCGGAAGGCGGAGAGCATCAGCCGGGCCTCCGCCACGCCGACGCCGGCGCGGTGCATCGCCGCGGCCTCGGGCAGGCCCCTCGCCGGGTCGTCCAGCGCCCGCTCCATCGCGTCCAGCCGGCGGATCTTCTCCTCGGCCGGCAGGTCCGGGCTGTCGCCGATGTCGTCGGCGACGCGGACGAAGCGGTAGAAGGCCATCACCTTGGCCCGCAGCGGCTTCGCCAGCAGCAGCGAGGCGGTCGGGAAATTCTCCGCGTCGTGGTCGCGGGTCGGCGTCGCGGAGACGGCGAGGCTGGCGGTTACGGGGCCCGGGGCATTCATGCCGCCTTTGTGGCCGGATATGCGCGGCCTTTCCAGCCCGCCGGCCGGCCCATCGCCCAGCGCGCCAAGGCCCACCACTGGATCGCCAGCGCCACCAGCATGGTCGCCGGGTGCAACGGGATGGTCCACCAGGGCTCCCGCGCCCGAATCGTCACCGCCGCCCGCAGCGCCAGCATCAGCGCGATCGCCAGGACGGCCTGCATCTCCGGCAGCAGCGCCCAGGGCCAGAGATGCGCGCCGGCCAGCAGCACCGTCCAAATCGGCAGGCCGAGCGGCGTCGCCATCCCCTCCCGGGCATTCTTCAGGAAGCCGCCCCAGCATTCGGCGAAGCCGCGATACATCCGGCAGGTCGCCAGCGGGGCGCCGTCCACCACCTCGGTCCGGTGGCCCTGCGCGCGGAACAGCCGGGCCAGGGCCAGGCCCTCGTGCAGAACCCGGCGCACCGCGCCATGGCCGCCGATCGATTCGTAGGCCCGGCGCTCGCACAACACGAGCTGGCCGCAGGCCGCCGCCAGGTCGGGCCGCACCGTCTCCGCCCGCCCGCCGCCGGGCAGGTAGCCGAGCAGCAGAAAATTGATCCCCGGCACCGTCAGCGCCTCACCCAGGCTGCCGATGATTTGCCGCGGCACCCCGCTGACCATGGCCAGGTGCTTCGCCGCCGCATGCGCCGCCATCGCCGCCGCAGCACCCGGCGCCAGCCGCACATCGGCGTCGATGAACAGCAGCCAGTCGCCCTGCGCCGCCTCCGCCAGCCGGGCGCAGGCATGCACCTTGCCGGTCCAGTCCGGCGGCAAGGGCGGCGCCGCGGCCAGGCGGACGCGCGGGTCGGCCGCGGCCAGGCGGCGGACGATCTCCGCCGTGCCGTCGGTCGAGCCGTCGTCCATCACCACCACCTCGACCGCGACGCCGCGGCTGGCCAGCGCGGCCGTGACGCAGGCCTCGATATTGACCGCTTCGTCGCGGGCGGGGATCAGGACGGAGACAAGACCGTCGGCCCGATCCCCTGTCAGGAAAGGCAAGCGGCGCAGGTTGTGGACGCCGAGCGCCGCCGGCAGCGCCGTCAGGCCCAGGCACAGCCAGGTCCAGTCCATCAGGGGGAAGACCCGCGGCGAAGGTATTCCCCACGGTTGGACGTATGCGTCCGACCCCCTCTGTTTTTCTGGATCTTCATGCGTTTCCTCCGACGCTTGGGTCGTGGCGCGGGTCGAAGGGCTTGCCGCGCGCCACGGCCGACACATGCCGCCAGCGTTCGTAGATGCCGCCCATGCCCTCACGCCCCCGGATCACGGGGCGGAAGCGGGCAGGGTCGCGGGCCACCGCATCCTCGGCCAGGCGGTCCATGGTCGCTTCCAGGGCGCGGGCCAGGGCCTCGCCGCGCGGCTCGCGGTCCAACGCCGCCAGCGCCGCCCCGTCGATCGGCGTGCCGAACCCGCAGAGCATCTCGGCCGAGCGTTCCGACCAGAAGGGGTATTCGATCGCCATCGGCAGGAAGCGCACGTCGGGGGCATATTCCGCCAGCCGCACCAGCCCGGGCGCCATCGGCACCGGCCGCTCCCGCACATCCATGAATCGGCCGGGCGCATTCATCCACAGCATGGCGCCGGGCTCGGCCAGCACCGCCTTGGCCGTGCGCAGGAAGGCCACCGCCCCGCGCGCCGATTGCTGTTCCACCCCGAAGACGCCGATCCGGGTCATGAAGCCGTAGCGCTTCAGCGCCTCGGCCTCCATCGGGATGAACATCCGACGGCCCGGGAAGAGCTCGGTCGAATAGAGCATGAAGGCGACGCCGTCCCACCAGGAGGGGTGGTTGGCATAGACCACCAGCGGCCGGGACGAATCGTCCGGCGGTGGCAGCCCCCAATTGGCCACCCGCACCGCGCGCAGGTGCTTGCGCGCGAAGCCGGCGAACATGAAGCGGTAGAAGGCGAAGCGCGCCGGCGAGAACAGCGCGACCGGCGATGCCCCCTCCCCTGTGCGCCCCCTGGCCATGGCTACTCGGCCGCCAGCCGCGCCCGCAGCGCGTCGCGCTGCCCGGCCTCCTCGGCCGCGGCGCTCATGCCGCGGCCGCCGAGATCCTGGTCCAGCGCATCGGCCGCAATCCAGCCGGACATCATCACCATCGGCATCCCCGGCCCGGGATGCGCCGCGCCGCCGGCGAGGTAGAGGCCCTTGACCTGCTTCGACCGGTTGGACGGCTTGAAGGCACCGGCCCAGCGGCCATGGCTGGCCAGCCCATAGATGGCGCCGTCGAGCACCTTGTAGCGCTCGTGGATGTCGACCGGCGTCAGCGCCTGCTCGACCACGATGCGCTCCTCGATGTCCTCCATCCCCGCGGTGCGCTTCAGCTTGTCGAGGATGACCTGCCGGTAGGGCGCGAACATCCTGGACCAGTCATGGCCGGGCCGCAGGTAGGGGGTGTGCACCAGCACGTACAGCGCCTCGCCGCCCTCGGGCGCCACGCTGTCGTCCGAGCAGGAGGGCGCCGCGAGATAGGCGGTCGGGTCGGGCGCCGGGATGCCCTGCTTGTAGATCGCGTCGAACTCCTCCTCCGCATCGCGGGAGAAGACGAAGCAGTGGTGCGCCAGATGGTCGTAGCGCTTCTTCAGGCCGAGATAGAGCACCACGCCGGAGCAGGCCGGCTCGAACCCCTTCTTCGCATAGGTCCGGCCGGGCGCGCCGCCGACCAGTTCCTTGTAGGTACGGATGGCGTCCATGTTGGATATGACGGCATCGCAGGCGATCCGCTCGCCGGAGGCGGTCTTCACCGCCTTGATGGCGCCGTTCTCGATATCGAAGCCGGTCACTTCCACGCCCGTGCGCAGGTCGGCGCCAAGGTCCGCGGCCAGCTTCGCCAAGCCGACGGCCACGGCGCGCGTCCCGCCCTTCGGGTACCAGACGCCCTCGGTCGCCTGCATGTCGCCGATGCTGCACAGCACCGCTGGCGCGAGATAGGGCGAGGAGCCGACATACTGGCAGAAATGGTCCAGCATCTGCGCCAGGCGCGCATCCGGCACATGGCCGCGGATCACCTTAGCCACCGTCTGGCCCATGCGCAGCGCCATCACGTCGCGCATGGTGTCGGGGTTGAAATTGGCCCGCATGTCCATGGTGTCGCCGATCCCCTCGACCGGCTTCCAGAAGAAGAACTTCTCCGAGACCTCGTGCAGCTTCTCCGCCACCTGCTGGAAGCGGCGATAGCCTTCGCCCTGGCCGCTGCCGGGCGCGAAGGCATCCATCGACCGCGCCATGGCATCGACATTCTCGATCAGGTCGATGCGGGTGTTGTCGTCGAAAAAGCAGCGCCATTGCGGGTCGAGCCGGATCAGCGGCAGATCCTGCGCCTGGTCGCGGCCCGCCTCGGCATAGATCCGCCGCAGCACGCGTGGCACCGTCAGGATGGTCGGCCCCATGTCGAAGCGGAAGCCCTGGTTGCTGCCGGGGCGCTCGGGGTCGGGCAGGTTCAGCACCGCCGCCTTGCCGCCCAGCCAGGGGTTCTTGTCGAGCACCGTCACCCGGTGGCCGCGCGCCGCCGCCGTCGCCGCCGCGGCGAGGCCGCCGAGCCCGGCCCCTACCACCACCACATGCGAGGTCATGGCCGTTCCTCCCTTACTCGTCTCGTTCAACGTGCCGGCTCAGTCGCCGGCCAATGATTCATTCACCGCGCAGGCTCGAGCGTCGGCGGAAGCAGCCTTCACCGCGCCGGCTGCTCGAGCGCCGGCGGAAGCAGCCTTTACCGCGCCGGCTCGAGCGCCGGCGCGAGGCCACCCATGGACGGCACCGCCGGGCCGGGCCGCAGGCCGAGATCCTCGGCCAGCAGCCGCGTCGTGATCCGCGCACCCTCGTAGATCACCGGCAAGCCGCTGCCGGGATGCGTGCCGCCGCCGACCAGATAGACGCCCTCGGTCCCGACGAAGCGGTTCTGCGGCCGGAAGCAGAGCATCTGCGCCAGGTCGTGGCTGAGGTTGAAGGTCGCCCCATGGCCAACCGCATACTCGTCGCGCCATTCGAGCGGCGTGACCATGCGTTCATACCGGATGCGCGATTCGAGGTCGGCGAGGCCGAGCTTGGCCAGCCGGTCCAGCACCAGCCGGCGGAAGCGCGGCGCCTCGGTCTTCCAATCCAACCCCTGCGCCTTGGCATCGCGCAGGTTGGGCACCGGCACCAGCAGGTACAGTGCCGAATGGCCGGGCGGCGCCATGGTCGGGTCGAGGATGCTGGGGTTGTGCAGATAGAGGCTGGGCTGGTCTGGCAGGATGCCCGTTTCCAGCTGGCGGATGTTCCGCTGATAGCCCTCGGACAGCATCACCGTGTGGTGCGCCAGCGCCGGGTAGGAACCCTCGATGCCGAGATAGAGCATGAAGGTCGAACAGGAATAGCGTGCCGTCTCGATCTTGGCGTCCTTCCAGCGCGGCCGCAGCGCCTCCGGCACCAGGTACGGCATGGAATGGGCGAAGTCGGCGTTGACGATCACCGCATCCGCCGCGTGGTGCACCCCGCCCACGGTCAGCCCGCTGGCCTTCCTGCCCTCGAAGGCGATGTGCTCGACCGGCGCCTCGAAGCGGATCTCGGCGCCGAGCCGCTGCGCGACGCGCGCCATGGCGTCCGAGATGGAGCCGCAGCCCCCTTCGATATGCCAGATGCCGTGCTCGTATTCGAGGAAGCTGAGGATGGTGAAGAGGCTGGGGCAGCGGAACGGGCTCATCCCCAGGTATTTGGTCTGGAAGGAGAAGGCGAGCCGCACCAGCGGGTGGCTGAAATGCCGCGCCAGGTCCTTGTCCACCGTGGAATGCGGCCGCAGCAGCGGCAGGCTCTTCAGCACCTCGGGGTGCAGGAAGCGGAAGATCGAGCCGAAGGGCTTCTCCAGCACCGGCCGGAAGACCTCCAGCTTGGCGCGGTTCTCGGCGATGAAGCGGCGGAAGCCTTTCGCATCCTCGGGGCAGAGCTTGGCGATCTCGGCTTCCATGCGCACCGGATCGGCCGTCGCGTCGAGGCTCGCGGCATTCTCGAAGAACAGCCGGTAGAGCGGGTCGACCCGGATCAGCTTCGCCTCGTCCTCCAGCCGCGCGCCGACGCTGGAGAAGATCTCGGCGATGACCCGGGGATACAGGAAGAAGGTCGGGCCGAGGTCGAAGCGGAAGCCTTCCGGCGTCGACAGCGTCCGGGTGCGGCCGCCGACGACCTTGTCCTTCTCGAAGATGGTGACCTGCGCGCCCTGCGCCGCCAGCAGCATGGCGGAGGCAAGCCCGCCCGGTCCGGCGCCGACGATGGCGATGCGCGGCCGGCTGGCCTTGAGGGCGGGGGTGGCGAGCGGAGCGTTCATGCGCGGCGGCGTTTCCTGCACATAGTCATAGGATTCTCGGTGAGAGATAGGCGGGACATGCGGCCGGGTGACCCAACCGCAAGGGTGCCGCAGCGCAATAACGCGACGGCGCCGCCCACCGTGCTGGTCGGATGTGGCCGAACCGCACCACCATCGCGCCCGCTCAGGCCGCCGGCATCAAGGCGAGCAGGCTGTCCGCCGCCTCGATCTCGGCCACCCGCGCCGCCGCCCGCGGCAGCAGCCGCGCCAGGTAGAAGGCGGTGAGCGGCGCGTAGCGGTCATCGGCCGCCGCGGCACGCGCCAGCATCCAGCCGCCGAGCGTCCAGCCCGCCGCATCCAGATAGGCCGCGGCCGAGGCCTGCGCCGCATTGGCGTCGCGCATCCCGCGGTCCAGCATCCAATCGGTCGCCCGGGTCATGGCGGTGACGGCCGGCGCCAGCCTCGGATCGGCCGCCGCCACCTCGGCCAGCAGGCCGCGCATATGCGCACCGCCGTCGCGGAACAGCTTGCGGCCGACCAGGTCCATCGCCTGGATGCCGTTGGTGCCCTCGTAGATCGGCGCGATGCGGGCGTCGCGCAGCACCTGCGCGGCGCCGGTATCCTCGACGAAGCCCATGCCGCCATGCACCTGGATGCCGAGCGAGGCGACATCCACGCCGCGGTCGGTGCACCAGGCCTTGACGATCGGGGTCAGCAGGGCCACCCGCGTCTCCGCCTCGGCGTCGCCCAGCAGGCGGTGCCGGTCGAGCGCGGCGCCGGCCTCCAGCGCCAGCAGCCTCCCGGCCAAGGTGATGGCGCGCATCTCCGCCAGCATCCGCGCCACGTCTGGGTGCCGGTCGATCGGCTGGCCGCCCTGGATGCGCTGCGCGGCATAGGGCTCGGCCAGGGCCAGGGCCCGGGCGCCCTGCGCCACGCCCTCGACCCCGACGCCGAGGCGGGCGGCGTTCATCATCGCGAACATGGCGTTCAGCCCGCGATTCGGCTCGCCCACCAGCTGCGCCTCGGCGCCCTCGAACAGCATGACGCAGGTGGGCGAGGCATGGATGCCCATCTTCTTCTCGAGCCCGCCGCAGCGCAGCGCGTTGCGCGTGCCGTCGGGCAGCAGCTTCGGCGCGGCGAACAGGCTGATGCCCTTGGTACCTGCCGGCGCATCCGGCAGCCGCGCCAGGATCAGGTGCAGCGTGTTGGCGGTGAGGTCATGCTCGCCCCAGGTAATGTAGATCTTCTGCCCGGTGATGCGGTAGCCGCCCGTCCCGTCTGGCTCCGCCTTGCTGCGGACCTGCGACAGGTCGGAGCCGGCCTGCGGCTCGGTCAGGCACATGGTGCCCGTCCATTCGCCGCTGACCAGCTTGGGCAGCCAGGCCTCCTGCTGGGCCGGCGAGGCGAAGCGGGCGATCGCCTCGATCGCGCCGATGCTGAGCAGCGGGCAGAGGCTGAAGGACATGTCGCCGGCGGTCACCAGCTCGGCGACGGCCAGCCAGAGCGCCTGCGGCAGCTCCTGCCCGCCGGTCTCGATCCCGTTGACCTCGGCCGGGGCCGCCAGGCCCTGCCAGCCGCCCTCGATCCAGGCCTGGTAGGCTGGCTGGTAGCTCGGCGGGGTGCGAACCACGCCGTTCTCGTAGACCGCGCCATGCCGGTCGGCGGCCATCGCATGCGGCCAGAGCAAGTCGCGGGCGAAACGGTCGGCCTCGCCGATGATGGCGGCGATGTCCTCCGCCCCCAGAGGCGCGCTGCCGGCGGCGGTCAGCCCGGGCAGGTCGATGACGCGGGTCAGGCCGAAGATGAGGTCCTCGGCGGCGGTGGTGGCAGTCATGGCGGTGTCTTGACCCCTGCAGCGGCACATGTGGGCGAGCCCCGACGGGGTTCACCATGGACCACGCAGTGCGGCAAGCCAATGGAGTGTAAAGCCGCGTAGACGCCGCCATGTCTTCGCGCCGGGGTTGCTGGAGGAGCCCCGCGTAACGCATCTGGGGAAGTCAACCGCCGGGCCGGCCGAGCGGCCCGGCGGTAGCCGTCCGGTCAGTCGCGGCCGCGAGTGGGACTGCCGCGCCGGGTGCCGCTGCTGGCCCGGCCCCCCTTGGCCGCCGACGGGGTGCGGCCCGCGGCGCCGCGCTTGGGGCTGGCCGGCTTGGCGGTGACACGCTTGGCGCCATTGGCCGCGGCCCCGGTGGCGCGTTTCGGCGCCGCGGCGTTGCGCTTGGTGGCCGCCGGCTTGGTCGCGGCGCCGGCGGTGCGCTTGGTTGTCGTCGTGGTGGCACGCTTCGCCGTCGCACCAGTGGTGCGCTTGGCGGTCGCACCGGTGGCGCGCTTGGCGGTCGTACCGGCGGTGCGCTTCGTCGTCGCACCGGCGGTGCGCTTCGTCGTCGCACCGGTGGTGCGCTTCGTCGCTGCACCGGTGGTGCGCTTCGTCGCTGCACCGGTGGTGCGCTTGGCGGCCGCGCCCGTCGCGCGCTTGGTGGTTGCAGGCTTCGCCGTGCCGGAGGCCCGCTTCGTCGTCGAGGCACGCTTCGCTGGCGTGCCGGCAGCACGCTTGGTGGTCGCCGGCTTCGCAGTCCCGCTGGAGGCGCGCTTCGTGGCCGTCCCGGCGGTGCGCTTCGTCGTGGTCCCCGCAGCGCGCTTGGACGTCGCGGCCGCCGTCCGCCGCGTGGCGGCGCCGCTCCCCCGCGCGGTGCTGCTGCGTGCCGCGCCGCCCTTGGCGCCGTTGCTGCGCGCCGCGGCGGCCTTGCGCGGGGTGCTGGCGCTGCCGCCCTTGCGGCCACCGTCGCTCTGCGCCGCCCGACCAGCCGCGCTGCGGGTGCTGGCGGCGGTGCCGCGCTTGGCCGGAGCCGCCTTCGCGGTGCTGCGCTTCGCCGTGCCGGTGCTTGCCCGGCCAGGCTTGGCCGCCGTGGCGGCGCGCTTCGCGGTCGCGGATGTGCGGCGGGCGCTCGGCGTATCCTCGTTGGCGCGGCGGGCGCGGGGCTTCCGCGGCGTCGCCTCCGCCGCGTCGGTCTCCGGCTTGGCGCGACGGGCGCGACGGCGCGGTGCCGTTGCCTCCGGCGCATCGTCCGGCTGCATCGCCGCGTCCTGCGCCGCCTCCTGGTCGTCCGCCTCCGGCATGGCGTTGCCTTCGGTCTGCGTGTCGCCGTCCTGCATCGGGTCGTGTCCCCAGTTCATCAGTGAATACCGCCAGCGCGTCTGCGCGATGTCGCCGCCCGGCCGCTGTGCCAGATGGCGACGGATGTAGCCGACCACCTTGTGCTGGAAGGCCGCGTCCGGCGCCTCGCCTTCGAGGATGGCGAGGATCCGCCGGCCCGACTGGTGGCCTACCGCCTCCGTCTCGCCGTCCTGTGTCATGCCGACGCCGCGGCTTTCGTCGGTGTCCAGCCAACGGCGCAGCGCGGCCGCCTCCATGTTCACCAGGTCATGGAAGGCCCGCGCCGCGTCATCCTCGGAATCCGCCATACCGTGTCCTTTCCCTGTGGTCTTGTGTCGCGCCGCCGCGGCCTTGGCCGCGACATCGGCGGGCTGGGCGGAGAACTGCCGGCCCGCCGCCAGGTCGCGACGCTTGGCGGCGGTGGTGCGGTCGTACTCGTCGGCCGACAACCGGGCGCGCGCCGCCTTCGGCAGATACCGCTCACCGGTCTCGAGCGAGTCTTCGCCGGAGCGCGTGCCCCAGTCCTCGCGCGTCCATGCCGCCAAGTGGTTGTCGGCCGACTTCGGTCCGAGATAGCCGCCGCCGCGGCGGCGGTATTCGGCGGCGGCGAGTTGCGCCTTGCGCGCCGACCATTGGCCGGGCCTGCCGCCCTTGTCACCCGCGGTGATCGCGGACTTCACGCTGTCCCAGAGTGCGGGATCGGACTTCTGCGCGGCGCCGGCCATTCTGCATCCCGTGTGTGGCGGTTGCGGCTGGCAACGTCACGCCACGGCAAGCGTTCCCGGGCGCGTCCCTCAGCCGATCGCGGCGATGCGCAGCGCGGCCTGCACCGACTCGCCGGGCGCGAGCAGGGACAGCGGGCCGAAACGCGCGAAGTCCGGCCGGTTCGGCGCATCCGGCACATGGCTGACCGGCTCGACGCAGAGGATATGGCTGCCGCCCGGCGCGAAGACCTGCAGGTTGGCGGCCCAGGCGCCTGCGGCCTCCAGCCGCAGCGTCAGGTCCGGGCGGGCGATCTCCGCGGCACCGTCCCAGCCGGCGAAATGCGTGTCGAGCCCTTCATAGTCGCGCTCGGGGCCATCAATGCCGGGGCTCGGCTGGGCGGCGATCGGCAGGCAGCGGGCGTCGCGGGCGAACAGCGTGGTGGCGGCGAAGCGCAGCCGGGTGCCGGCCGGCCGGGCGAAGAAGGGATGCCAGCCGCAGCCGAAGGGGAAGGGCTCCGCCCCGGCATTGGTCAGGCCGAGCGTCAGCCGGGCGCCATCGACGTCCAGCGTCACCTCGAGCCGCGCCTGCCAATGCCAGGGCACGCCGGCGGCCGCGGCATCGCCCTGCTGCACCAGCACGGCATGGCCGGCCCTGACCTCCGCCACCGTCCAGGCGGCGTCGCGCACCAGGCCATGGATCGCGGTGGCGTCGGCCGGGCGGTTGACGGGCAGGTACCAGTCGGTGCCGCCGACCCGCAGCCGGCCCTCGTCCAGCCGGTTGGTCCAGGGCGCCATGATGAAGGCGCCAGCGAAGCTGGCATTGGGGTCCGCGCCGAGCGGCAGGGGCGCCAGCACCTCGATCCCCCGGAAGGCGAGGCGCGCGAAGGCAGCGCCCTGCCCCGGCAGCAGCACCGCCTCCCACCCATCCCCGGCAAGCGCGAGTGCGCCCGATGCCCGCGTGCCGTCCATCAATCGAGGTCGAAGGCGTCGGCCGCCGAGGGCTTGGTGCGGGAATAGTCGATCGCGGTATAGCCGCCGCCCTGGTAGCGCTCGATCACCGGGTTGCCCGAGGTGATGTGGCCGACCTTGTCGCGGTACGCCTCGGCGCTGTCCCGCGGCTGCCAGCCGATGCGGTCGCGGTGGTCGCGGCCCCAGAAGCTGGCCGGGTTGTTCGAGCAGGCCCAGATGACGCAGTGGCCGGAGCGCGGCGCGGTGACCGCGGCCTCGCACAGCCGGACCAGGTCGGCGAAGGACAGCCAGGTCGCCAGCATCCGCGCCTCGACCGGTTCCGGGAAGCAGGAGCCGATGCGGAAATTGACGTTCTCCACCCCGTGCTTGTCCCAGTAGGTGCGCCCCATCAGCTCGCCATAGGCTTTCGAGAGGCCGTAGAATCCATCGGGCCGGAAGGCGCAGTCCACGTCCAGCTTCGCGGCATTGCCCTGCGGGCGTTCGTGGAAGCCGATGGAGTGGTTCGACGAGGCGAAGATCACCCGCGCCGCTTCCCGCCGGGCCGCTTCGTATACGTGATACAAACCCTGGATGTTCGGGCCGAGCACGGTGCCGAAGGGCTGCTCGACGCTGATGCCGCCGAAATGCAGGATGGCACCGCAGCCTTCCGCCAGCCGCAGCAGCCCGACGCCATCGGCCAGGTCCATGCGGGTGAATGTGGCGCCGTCCGGCACCGGGTCCGGGAAGGCGGCGATGTCGGTCAGCCGCAGGGTCCAGCCCAGCGCCGCAAGCTCCCGCGCCAGGACACGGCCGAGATTGCCGGAGGCGCCGGTGAGCAGGACGGGTTTCGCAGGGGCTGCTGGCATCGGATCGGGCTCCTCGGTAGGGGCGCAGAGTGCACCGCGGCCGGGACGCGGTGAAGGGCCGGCCGCGCCACCGCGGGATGCAACCGATGCGTCCTTGTCGACAACCGAACTTTCGGACATATGATTACGGTAGCCGTAACGTCGGCTCCAGGGAGGCTAATCATGGACCGCAGAATATTCCTCGGCGCTGCGGGTGGCGCCGCGGCGCTGGCCGCGCCCGCCATCGCGCAGACCCAGAACCCGGAAATCCGCTGGCGGATGCCGAGTTCCTTCCCCCGCAACCTCGATGTGCTGTACGGCAGCTGCGAGAAGCTGAGCCAGCGCGTCGCGCAGCTGACCGACGGCAAGTTCCGCATCACCCCCTTCCCGGCCGGCGAGATCGTGCCGGCCTTGCAGGTGCTGGATTCGGTGCAGCAGGGCTCGGTCGAATGCGGCCATACCCCGGCGCTGTTTTACTACGGCAAGGAGACCGCGCTGGCCTTCTTTACCTGCGTGCCCTTCGGCATGAACCGCCGGCAGATGGCCGCCTGGATGCGCTACGGCGACGGGCAGAAGCTGGCGGACGAGATGTTCGCCAACTTCAATTGCATCTTCATGAACTTCGGCGACACCGGCACCCAGATGGGCGGCTGGTTCCGGCGGGAGATGAAGTCGCTCGAGGATGTCAAGGGCCTCAAGTTCCGCATCTCCGGCCTCGGCGGCCTGCTCTTCGAACGCCTTGGCGCGGTGCCGACCCAGATCGCACCGGGTGACATCTACCCGGCGCTGGAACGCGGCGTCATCGACGCCGCCGAGTTCATCGGCCCCTACGACGACGAGAAGCTGGGTCTGAACCGCATCGCCCGCTTCTACTATGCGCCGGGCTTCTGGGAGCCCTGCTCGATGGGCGGCTTCATCGCCAACAAGCAGGCCTGGGCGACGCTGCCGGCACAGTACCGCGCCGCGATCGAGGTGGCGCTTGCCGAGATCGACACCGACCAGAATGCACGGTTCGACGCCTGGAACCCGCCGGCGCTGCGCCGCCTGATCGCCGGCGGCGCCCAGCTCCGCGCCTGGCCGCGCGAGATCCTGCAGGCCGCCTGGCGGGAGTCGCACGGGCTGTACGAGGACCTGTCGGCCAAGAACCCGAACTTCAAGAAGGTGTGGGAGAATTACCGGGCCTTCAGGAACGAGCAGTACCAGTGGTTCCGCGTGGCGGAGAACCCCTACGAAACCTTCGCCTTCGCCGAAGCCGCGCGGAGCTGAGGCGCGGCGCCCCGGGCGGTATCCCCCGGGGCCTCGGCGGGCTAGCCTGCCGGCATCGTGCGCGACCAACCCGACCTCCCTGCCCCGGCCGTCAGCTTCAGCCCGAGCGAGGTGCGGCTGATCGTCATGGGGCTGATGCTGGCGCTGTTCCTGTCCAGCCTCGACCAGACCATTGTCGCCACCGCGCTATCGACCATCGCCGGCGACCTCGGCGGCTGGTCGCTGATGCCCTGGGTGGTCAGCGCCTATCTGATCGCCTCCACCGTCACCACGCCGATCTATGGCCGGCTGTCGGACCTCTATGGCCGGCGGCCGGTGCTGCTGGTCTCGATCTCGATCTTCGCGCTCGGCGCCGTCTGCTCGGCCCTCGCCCCGTCGATGGGCGCGCTGGTCGCGGCGCGGGTGCTGCAGGGCCTCGGCGGCGGCGGGCTGCGGGCGATCTCGCTCGCGGTGGTCGGCGACATCCTGCCGCCGCGGGAACGCGGCCGGGTGCAGGGCTACCTGTCCGCCACCTTCGCCACGGCGAATATCGGCGGGCCGGTGCTGGGCGGCCTCTTCGTCGAGTACCTGTCCTGGCAATGGATCTTCTGGATCAACCTGCCGCTCGGCGCCGCCGCCTTCGCCGCCACCTATTTCCAGCTGCGGCGGCTGCCGCGGCCCGACAAGCGGCCGCGGATCGACTGGCTGGGGGCGCTGCTGATCCTGCTGTCCTGCACACCGGTGCTGATCGGGATCACCCTGGTGCAACGCGCCGGGCATTGGGCGGCGCCCGAGGCCTGGGGCTGCTTTGCGCTCGGCGCGGTCTTCCTGGTCTGGCTGATCGCGCAGGAAAGGGTGGCGCCGCAGCCGATGCTGCCGCTGCACCTGTTCGGCAACGCCATCTTCCGCATGGCGATCGCGGTGACCGGCCTGGCCTCCATGGTGATGATGTCGCTGACCGTGCTGGTGCCGCTGCACTATCAGATGGTCGGCGGGCTCTCGGCCAAGGATGCCGGGCTGCGGATGATCGCGATGACGCTCGGCAGCGTCACCGGCAGCTTCCTGGCGGGACAGGCGGTGACGAAGACCGGCAAATACCGCTTCCTGACCCTGATCGGGTCGTCCACCGCCACGCTCATGTGCCTGCTGATCGCCTGGGTGGGGCTAGGCCATTCGCTGCTGCTGGACACCGGCGCGACGCTGCTGCTCGGCATGGCCTTCGGCTGCCAGTTCTCCCCCATCACGGTGACCATCCAGAATGCGGTCGATGCGCGCGACGGCGGCATCGCGGTGGCCTGCATGATGTTCTTCCGGCTGATGGGCGGTGCCTTCGGGGTGGCGATCCTCTCGGCGCTGCTGCTGGGGCGCTTGCCGGAACACGGCGCGGCGGCCGACCCGGCGGAGGCGGCGCAGGCCTTCTCGCTGGTCTTCCTGGCCGCCGCCGGCTTCGCGGCGCTCTGCCTGGTGGCGGCACTGCGGCTGAAGGAGATTCCGCTCCGCGGGCGGGATTGACCCTCGGCATGGCCTGGACGGCGACGGTTCGTGCCTGCTCCGGCGCCTCGCGGCGGTGCGACGCCCAAGCACCCGTTCCACCGTCGCCATGCGCCTGATGCCGAAGGGAACCCGGCATCAGGCGTCAGGGCAGCTCGGCGATCTCCCGCCACGGCATGCCCCGCAGATCGCAGGCTGCGGAGGCGACGATCCCCAGGACCGGTCGGGTCGGCACCCGGCGGCCCACGTAATAGTTCAGCACCTGCCAATAGTGGTGCACCCAGGGCGGCCATTTCGGCTGATCCTGGTAGATCGTCGCATCGAAGACGAAGAAGACCTGGTCGCCAGCCGAGGCAAACTGATGGGTGATGTCGCGGTGCCACCCTTGTGGCGCCGCGAGTACCGTCACGAGACGACACCCGCCGGACGTGGCCAGCACGAGCGGGACGTCCGGCATGCTTTCGACCTCGCCCACCCGGAAGCCCTGACGCTCGAGGAAGCTGGCCACCCGTTCCGCCCCCATGGCGGTGTTCTTCAAGGCCTCCTCGACACCGGACAGGGACTGGGTGCCGGCAACCACCTTGCCGGCAACGCTCACGACGAGCAGCAGCAGAAAAAGGCTAAGCCAGAGCGGCGCGCGCACGACGCGTCCCCCACATGCAGATCCCGAGCACCGCCGCGACGCTCAGCCAGCTGGCGACGGCAGCACCGACCGGCCCATGGATGAGATCGAACTGCTCCTTGTGCAGGACCATCAGGCTGATGCGGGTCACGTTGATGACCACGACGGAAAGCGCGGCGAGGAGGCACCAAGCCGTGGTCCGCAGGGTCCATGCCAGGCCGCGGAACTGCGAGAACATGACCCAGCATAAAACAGCCAGGGAGATGTTGCTGATCGACGAGCAGTAGGGCGCGATCCAGACATAACCCTCACCGTCTGCGAAGCGCACCGTGTTGCCCGCCGTCTCCACCCCGGCGAGCCAGCCGACAAGCTGGGCATCGGCCCCCAGGACCGGCGCGCTCGCGGAGAACAGCAGCACGCGCCCCCAGAACATCGAGCCCGTGATGGCCAGGAGGATCCAGGCCCCGCGATGCGCGGAAGACGGGGGCACGGCAGACCGGGAACGAGCGCGGTCCGGCGCGAAAGGGTTGAGCAGGATGTAGAGTGCGAGCGCGGTCAGCGCGACCCAGCTCAGCGGGGCGATGGGCAGCATGACCGAGGCGAGGACGCCGGCCGCCACCATCAGGTCGAGCCGGCGTGGTGCCTCCCGCGGTCCACGGAGGAACATGACCGGGCAGGCCAAGAAGGCGACCCAGACGATCGCACTCGTATCGAAGGTACCGGCAAGCGCCAGTGCCAAACCTTCTTTCAGGAGCGAGCCCTGCACGCGGCCGGTGATCCCGTTCGCAAAGCCCAGCACGCTCAGCGCGGCGAACAACTCGCCGCGGGAGAGGCTGACCGATGTCGCGACACGGTCAGCCCCTGCGCCGTCGCCCCCGGTTGGGAACGTCGGAGCTGCGGACAGATGCATCAGCGCTCGACGCGCGGTCGTTCAGCGCTGTGCTTGCTGGCCTTGTTCCTGGCGATTGTCTTCCCGCCGCCAGCGGATCAGCTTTCCGGCGCCAGCCGCAGCGGCGATCAGCAGGAAGGGCAGCCCGGCCCCGGCAAGCGGCCCCGGGGCACCGCGACCACCACTGCCGATCCCGTTTCCGCCACCACGGCCGAAGTCGGAGTTTCCCGGCCCCGCAACGGCAGGCGCAGCAGCGACGACGCACAGCAGCGCAGCTGCCGCCAGCACATTTGGTTTAATGACTTTCATCGACCGCAACCCTTAATCGCAGTAGTCTTTTTAGTCCCGGCGGCGACATTCATTCACCGCATCGAATATATCTCAATATCCATTATTGTATCGACTTCGCATCAAAACAGACGATTGGGTGGGCCGCACGTCGGAGAGGGGCGGCTAGAGACCTGTAATTTCGCCGAATTCACGTCGGCATGGGCCGCTGGGGCCACCGTGGAGCACTCGGGTGTCACAAATTAATGTAGCATATGCAGCTAAATCACGGAACCGTTATTACTACTGAGCTTTTAACCACAGGTTGTGTCCCGGACGCCCTCTCACCCCAAAGTCTTCCCATGGACATGGCCCGGCGTTTCGGTCGGTCGCCGCTCACCGATGTCGGGGCGCGGGCACGCGGGAAGGCAAGGCAACTTGTGGTGCGGATGGCGTGAGCGCGTGCACGCGCGGACGCCTGGATCTGCGCTGGAAGAAGGAGGCTGCAGCGGTGCCGCGTTCGCTTCCGGACGGAAACAGCGGTGGCGTCGGCCTTCGTCGGTGCCATCGCCGCCGCCTGCCTGCACGTGGCACTTCTCCGTGCCTGCCTGTTCCATCCGGCCGGGCCATGTCCGACCAGGCCAAGCCCACCGTGCCTCTCGCCCGCCAGCGTCCGATGCCGCCCGTCCGAGCCCGGCATCATCGCTGCCGGCGGCTCCGAGGGCAGGCCTGCCGCCTTCATGTCAGCTGGCCGGGCGGTCCGCGGTAGGGGCAGGGCCAACGGGCAGGTCCACCGACGGTGGGCGCGGTGACGCCCTTCCGGGCCGGGCGAGCGTTGCGCGGCCGGCGCAATGCACTACTCTCCCCGCGCAAGAAGACCGGGGAGCAATGCGTTCATGAATCGCCGATCCATCCTCGGCGCGGCCGCCGCCGCGCCCGCCCTCGCCACGCCCGCCCTTGCCCAGACGCAGAACCCGGAAATCCGCTGGCGGCTCCAATCCAGCTTCCCGAAGAATCTCGACATCCTGTTCTTCGGCGCCGAGACGATCAGCAAGCGCGTGGCGGAGCTGACCGACAACCGCTTCCAGATCCGCGCCTTCTCCGCCGGCGAGATCGCCCCGCCGCTGCAGGTGCTGGACGCGGTGCAGAACGGCACCATCGAATGCGGCCAGACCGCGCTGTACTACTATATCGGCAAGGACCCGGCGCTGAGCTTCTTCACCTCGATGCCGTTCGGCGGGAATTACCGCCAGCAGGGCGCCTGGATGAAGCGCGGCGGCGGCAACGAGTTCTGTGCCGAGATGCTGAAGGAGTTCAACTGCGTCGGCTTCCTCTGCGGCGATACCGGGACCCAGATGGGTGGCTGGTTCCGCAATGAGGTGAAGTCGCTGGCCGACATGCAGGGGCTGAAATTCCGCGTCGCCGGGCTCGGCGGCCGGGTGTTCCAGCGGATCGGCGCGGTGCCCACCCTGGTGCCGGCCTCGGACATCTACCCCTCGCTCGAGCGCGGCACGATCGACGCGGCGGAATTCGTCGGGCCCTACGACGACGAGAAGCTCGGCTTCCATCGCGTGGCGAAATACTATTACGGGCCGGGCTTCTGGGAGCCCTGCGCCCGCGGCCACCTGGTGATCGGCCAGAAGGCCTGGGACCCGCTGCCGGACGCCTACAAATCCGCCATCCAGGTCGCCTGCATCGAGACCGAGCTGGAGATGATCGCGCGCTACGACCACCAGAACCCGCTGGCCCTGCGCCGGCTGGTCGCCGCCGGCGCCCAGCTGCGGGCCTGGCCGCGCGACGTCATGCAGGCCGCCTGGAAGTCGACGCATGAGATGATCGAGGAAATGGCCGCCAAGGATGCGCGGTTCCGGCGGATCTGGGAGAGCTACAAGCCCTACCGCGATGACCAGTTCCAATGGGCGCGGATCGCCGACAACGCCTACGACAACTTCGCCTTCACCGCGGCGGCGCGGTAGGCGGCGCCTCGAACAGCCGGGCCAGCGCCTGCCACATCGGCTTGCGCCGGCCCTCGGCATCCAGCGGCAGGCCGCGATGGATGCCGCCATCCTTGCGGGCGACGTCCTTGTCGGTCGCCAGCCAGCTGTCCTTGTCGGACAGGCCCCAGGTCAGCACCGTGCGGCAGCCTTCCGCCAGCGCCGTGCCGACCACCGCCTCGACCCGCGCCGCCACCGCCGCGTCGCGCGCCGCGAGGTCGAGCGGCACCACCGCCGCTTCCCGCACGTCGAGCTCGGTCAGCAGGACCGACAGGCCGAGGGCGCGCACCTGGCGCAGGAATGCAGCGAAGGGCTCCGGCCGGAACGGCTCGTCCATGATCAGATGCGCCTGGATGCCGAGCGCATCGACCGGCACCCGCGCACCCACCATCCGTCGCAACGTGCGCAGCACGCGCTGGCGCTTCTCCTCGGCGAAGGGCGTGTCGCCTTCGATCCCGTAGTCGTTGTAGGTCAGCCGCAGGGTGCGGTCGCGTTCCCGTGCCAGCTGGAAGGCCAGATCGATGTAGCCGGGGCCAAGCGCCCGCAGCCAGGGCGTGTCGCGCAGGTCGCCGATCGCCGGCGTCGGCGCGACGAAGGGGCCGCCGGCATTGGCCACCGCCTCGTTCACCACGTCCCAGTCGCGGATCACCGGCGCGGTGCGGGCCAGCACGGCATCGACATGCGCGGCGAGCAGGGCGCGGGCGCGCACCGGCCCCTCGGCCAGGGCGGGGGCCAGCCAATCGGGCATCGCCTGGTGCCAGACGAGCGCGTGCCCGCGGACCTGCTGGGCGTTGCGCGCGGCGAAGTCCAGCACTGTACCGAGCGGGGCGAAGTCGAACCGCCCCTCCTCCGGCTGCAGGGCGGCCCATTTGGCCTCCCATTCCGGGACCAGGATGCGGGCTTCGGTCGCCATCTGCCGGGCATAGGCGGCGTCGGCCAGGCGGGCGGTGTTGATGGCGGCGCCGAACAAGATGCCCTGCGCCCGGGCCCGTGCAGCCAGGCCACCCGCCGCCTGCGCCATGGCGCCGCGGCCGAGCAACGCGACCCCCGCGCCGGCAAGGAGGGAGCGGCGGCGCGGGCGCAGCGTCAGGCGGCCTGGGCCAGGGCGGGGGCGGCTTCCTGGAGCAGCGCGGCACGGAACCGGTCCCGCCGCCAGCAGAGCAGCCGCCAGGCGCCGCGCGCCGCGAGCGCCGAGAGCCTGCCGCGCGGTTCAAGCCCGACCGATTTGAAGACCATGCCCATGCCGCGTTCAATATGCCGAAAACGATAAAAATTCATTGCCCGGCCCATATAGCCGGCGATGCAGCGGTCATGGCTGTAGGGGGTCGAGGGATCCTCGTTCGAACAGTGGAAGGCGAAGGCGAGCTCGTCGTCCTCCGACTCGCCGATCCGCCCGGCGGCGACCTTCAGCCGCTGCAGGAATGACAGGTCTTCCCGCGCGAGGTAGCGCTTCATGTGGTCGTAGAAGAGCTTGAAGTGGCGGTACTCGTCGGCCGCGATCAGCCGGCAGACTTCCTTCAGGACGGGCTCCTCGGTCGCCTCGGCCAGGGCGGTGTAGTAGCTGCTGGTCCCGGTCTCGACCATGCAGCGGGCGATCAGCTCGCCGGTGCGGGAGCCGCGGATCGAGGCGTCAGCGTTGATGTCGATCTTGTAGCCGGCGCGATAGCGGGCGAAGGCCTCGGCGTAGTTCCAGCCCGGATCGGCGATCTCACCCCAACGGCCGAGCGCATCGCCGTGCTGGACCTCCTCCAGCGCCCAGTTCTCGGCGGCCAGATGGAAGTCCGGGTCGCCACGGAAGACCCGCTTGAGATAGATCGCATAGTCGTCACCGTTGCGCTCGACCATCGCCGCCGCCTTGACCAGCGGGACGATCTCCGGGTCCACCTTCGACGGATCGAAGCGGTCCCAACTCACCTGCTCGACACGCCAATGCTTCATGCTGTCCCCGCGGCCCGCTGCGGGCCGAACATCCCCCATGATGCGCGCTGGAGGGCCGTCGCGCGAATTCACGGCCATCCTGCCGTCGCTTCCATGTTCGCCAGGGCGGCAGCGGATTCAAGCCATGTGGCATGCCGGGCACAGCGTTGCGAACAAAAAAGCCTCAGTGTGGCGGGGGCGCTATGCCGCCGACACGAAAAGGGCCGGGGCGTCGCCGCCCCGGCCCGGTCGGTTCAACCGCAGCGCCCGGGCTCAGGCCGCCTGGGCGGCGTCCAGCATGGCGCGGGCCGAGCGCAACCGGTCCAGCGCTAGGTCGCGCTTGGCCTCGGTATCCTCAGGGGTCACGGCCTTCAGCGCCGCCTCGGCTTCCACGATGCGGCGCTCGGCGGTCGCGCGGGACAGGCTGGCGAGCGGCGTCGCCTCGTCGGCCAGCACGGTGACACGCTCCGGCGAGACCTCGGCGAAGCCGCCGCCGACGAAGAGCGTCTCGGTCTCGGCCCCGTTCTCCCGCACGCGGATGACACCCCCGCGAAGCGTCACGATCATCGGCGAATGGCCGGGCAGCACGCCCATCTCGCCTTCGGCGGCGGGGATGGTCGCCATCTCGACCTGGCGGGAGAGCAGCAGCTTCTCCGGCGAGACGAGTTCGAGCAGGAAGGTGGCCATGTCCTAGGGTCCTTACTCAGCCAGATCAGCCAGCGGCGCGGGCCGGGGCCCGCGCCAGGGCCGCTTAGGCGGCGGCCTTCAGGGTGTCGCCCTTCTTCACCGCTTCCTCGATCGTGCCGACCATGTAGAAGGCGGCTTCCGGCAGGTGGTCGTATTCGCCGGCGCAGATCGCGGCGAAGCTGCGGACGGTGTCCTCCAGCTTCACGAAGACGCCCGGCGTGCCGGTGAAGACCTCGGCCACGTGGAAGGGCTGGCTGAGGAAGCGCTGGATCTTGCGCGCACGCGCCACGACCAGCTTGTCCTCCTCGGACAGCTCGTCCATCCCGAGGATGGCGATGATGTCCTGCAGCGACTTGTAGGTCTGCAGGATGCGCTGCACCTCGCGGGCGACGCGGTAGTGCTCGTCGCCGACGATCCGCGGGTCGAGCGCGCGGGAGGTGCTGTCCAGCGGATCGACGGCGGGGAAGATGCCGAGCTCGGCGATCGAGCGGTTCAGCGTGGTGGTCGCGTCGAGGTGGGCGAAGGAGGTCGCCGGCGCCGGGTCGGTCAGGTCGTCGGCCGGCACGTAGATGGCCTGGACCGAGGTGATCGAGCCCTTCTTCGTCGAGGTGATGCGTTCCTGCAGCGCGCCCATGTCGGTCGCCAGCGTCGGCTGGTAGCCCACCGCGGAGGGAATGCGGCCCAGCAGCGCCGAGACTTCCGCGCCCGCCTGGGTGAAGCGGAAGATGTTGTCGATGAAGAACAGCACGTCCTGGCCCTGCTCGTCGCGGAAGAACTCCGCGACCGAGAGGCCGGACAGCGCGACCCGGGCGCGGGCGCCCGGCGGCTCGTTCATCTGGCCATAGACCAGCGCCACCTTGGAGCCTTCCGTGTTGCCGTCGCCCAGCTTGATGACGCCGGCATCGACCATTTCATGATACAGGTCGTTGCCTTCGCGCGTCCGCTCGCCCACGCCGGCGAAGACCGACACGCCGCCATGGCCCTTGGCGATGTTGTTGATCAGCTCCTGGATGGTGACCGTCTTGCCCACGCCGGCGCCGCCGAACAGGCCGATCTTGCCGCCCTTGATGTAGGGCGCGAGTAGGTCGATGACCTTGATGCCGGTGACGAGGATCTCGGCCGCGGTGGCCTGGTCCTCGAAGGCCGGGGCCTCGCGGTGGATGGTGTAGGTCTTCTCGTGCGGCACCGGGCCACGCTCGTCGATCGGCTCGCCGATGACGTTCATGATGCGGCCGAGCGTGCCGGCGCCCACCGGCACCGAGATGCCGGCGCCGGTGTCGACCACTTCCTGGCCGCGGACCAGGCCGTCGGTCATGTCCATGGCGATGCAGCGGACGGTGCGCTCACCCAGGTGCTGGGCGACTTCGAGGACCAGCGTGTTGTCGCCGTTCTTGGTGGTCAGCGCGTTCAGGATGGCCGGCAGCTCGCCCGGGAACTGCACGTCCACCACGGCGCCGAGGACCTGGGCGATCTGCCCGACATTGTTCTTCATCGTGCCAATCCCTTGTCTATCGGTTCTGCGATTCACGTTCCGCGCCTGCGGCGCTCCACGATCGCATCACAGCGCCTCGGCCCCGGAGATGATCTCGATCAGCTCGCGGGTAATGTTGGCCTGGCGGGTGCGGTTGTAGTTCAGCGTCAGCCGGTTGATCATGTCGCCGGCGTTGCGCGTGGCATTGTCCATCGCGGTCATCTGGCTGGCATAGAAGCCGGCGGTGCTTTCCAGCACGGCACGGTAGATCTGGATCGCCAGGTTGCGCGGCAGCAGCGAGGCGAGGATCGCCTCCTCGTCCGGCTCGTAGTCGTACAATGCCTGCGGGCCGGTCGCGGCCGCCGCCTCGCCTTCCGGCAGCGGCGCCGGGATTAGCCGCTGGTCGGTCGGGATCTGGCTGATCACGTTCCGGAAGCGGTTGTAGATCAGCGAGCAGACGTCGAATTCGCCGGCCTCCAGCATCTCGGTCACGCGGACCGCGATGGCCTCGGCATCGGTGAACTCGACCCGCTTCTTGCCCATGAAGGTGATCTCGCCGACGAAGCGGCTGGCGAATTCGCGCTTCAGGTAGGAGGCACCCTTGCGCCCCACCGTCAGGATCTTCACCACCTTGCCATCGCCCTCGAGCGCCCGGATGCGGGCGCGGGCAAGACGCCCGACATTGGTGTTGAAGCCGCCCGCCAGGCCACGATCGGCGGTGACGACGACCAGCAGGTGCACCCGGTCGGCGCCGGTGCCGACCAGCATCGGCGGGGCGCCCGGCGTCGATGCGACCGCCGAACCGAGCGAGCCGAGGATCGCCTCGGTCCGCTCGGCATAGGGGCGTGCCGCCTCGGCCTGTGTCTGGGCGCGGCGGAGCTTCGCCGCCGCCACCATCTTCATCGCCTGCGTGATCTTCCGCGTGTTCTTCACGCTGTTGATCCGCATGCGCAGATCCTTGAGGCTCGCCATCGGCTAAGTCCCTTCTGCCTGCGGCCTCAGGCCGCGAAGGACTTGGCGAAACCGTCGAGGAAGGCGACCAGCTTGTCCTCGGTCGGCTTCTTGATCTCGCGGTCGGTGCGGATCGCCTCGAGGATCTCGGGTGCGGCCGACTTCAGCTCACCCAGCATCCGCGTCTCGAAGGGGCCCACCGAGTTCACCGGGATGCGGTCGAGGTAGCCGCGGGTGCCGGCGAAGATCGCCACCACCTGCTCCTCGACCGGCACCGGCTTGAACTGCGGCTGCTTCAGGAGTTCGGTCAGCCGCGCGCCGCGGGCCAGCAGCGCCTGGGTCGAGGCGTCGAGGTCGGAGGAGAACTGCGCGAAGGCCGCCATCTCGCGGTACTGCGCGAGCTCCAGCTTGATCTTGCCGGCGACCTGCTTCATCGCCTTGATCTGCGCGGCGGACCCGACGCGGGACACCGAGAGGCCGACGTTCACCGCGGGGCGGATGCCCTTGAAGAACAGCTCGGTCTCCAGGAAGATCTGGCCGTCGGTGATGCTGATGACGTTGGTCGGGATATAGGCCGAGACGTCGCCCGCCTGAGTCTCGATCACCGGCAGCGCGGTCAGCGAGCCGTTGCCGAAATCGTCGTTCATCTTCGCCGCGCGCTCGAGCAGGCGGCTGTGCAGGTAGAAGACGTCGCCCGGATAGGCCTCGCGGCCCGGCGGACGGCGCAGCAGCAGCGACATCTGGCGATAGGCGACGGCCTGCTTCGACAGGTCGTCGTAGAAGATGACCGCGTGCATGCCGTTGTCGCGGAAATACTCGCCCATGGTGCAGCCGGTATAGGGCGCCAGGAACTGCATCGGCGCCGGGTCGGAGGCGGTGGCGGCGACGATGATCGAGTATTCCAGCGCGCCGTTCTCCTCCAGCGTGCGGACCAGCTGGGCGACGGTGGAGCGCTTCTGGCCGACCGCGACGTAGATCGTGTAGAGCTTCTTGCTCTCGTCGGTCCCGGCGTTGATCGGCTTCTGGTTGATGATGGTGTCGATGATGACGGCGGTCTTGCCGGTCTGGCGGTCGCCGATCACCAGCTCGCGCTGGCCGCGGCCGATCGGGATCAGCGCGTCGATCGCCTTGATGCCGGTCTGCATCGGCTCATGCACCGACTTGCGCGGGATGATGCCGGGGGCCTTCACCTCGACGCGCATGCGGGTCACGTCGGTGAGCGGGCCCTTGCCGTCGATCGGGTTGCCGAGGCCGTCGACCACGCGGCCGAGCAGGCCGCGGCCGGCCGGCACGTCGACGATGTCGCCGGTGCGCTCGACCGTGTCGCCTTCCTTGACGCCGCGGTCGTCGCCGAAGATCACGATGCCGACGTTGTCGTGCTCGAGGTTCAGCGCCATGCCCTTGATGCCGGCGCTGGGGAACAGCACCAGCTCGCCGGCCATCACGTTCTGCAGGCCGTAGACGCGGGCGATGCCGTCACCGACCGAGAGGACGGTGCCGACTTCGGCCACATTCGCCTCGGTGTCGAAGCCAGCGATCTGCCGCTTCAGGATTTCCGAGATCTCTGCGGGACGGATGTCCATGGTCAGGCGGCCCCCTTCATAGCGTACTGCAGTCGCTGCAGCTTGGATTTGATGCTGTTGTCATAGAGCCGGGAGCCGATCCGCAGGATCAGTCCGCCGAGGATCGTGGGATCCACCTGCTCCGAAAGCTTGACGCCGGAGAAGCCGGCTTCGGTCAGCCGCGCACTGAGCTGGGCGCGCTGCGTGTCGCTCAGCGGATGCGCGCTGGTGACCTGGGCGAGCTGCTGGCCACGCCGCGCCGCGAGCAGCGTCCCGAAGGCCTGCGCGACCTCCGGCAGGCGGCCGAGCCGGCGGTTGGCGATCAGCACGCCGATAAGGTTGCGGACCTCGGCGCCGATCCCGACGCGGTCGAGAACGGCGAAGGCGCCCTTCTTCTGCGACACGCTGTCGAGCCGGGGATCGGCGACGAAGGCGCGGAAACCCTCGTCGTCGCGCCACAGCGCGAAGAGGCGTTCGAGGTCGGCGGCGATGCGGTCCACCGTCCCGGGATCCGTCTGGCGACGGTCATCCGCGAGACCCAGCAAGGCGAGCGCATAGCGCCCGGCCAGGCCGGATGGGTTGGACGCAGAGGCGGAAATGGTCTCGGCGGAGGCCACGGGCTTTCCCGGTCCTGTTCCTGAAGGTGCGCGTGCGCGGGTCCGCCACCAAGCTTCACAACCGGTGCGGCGCGAGGCCTTTACCATGGGGTTCACGCCCCCGCAATCTGGCCGGGCCGGGTCAATTCGCCCCGCGACGAAGCCGGGAAAGCCGCGGCCGTGTCAGGCTTCGCCGCGAATCAGGGCCGGAACGGGTGGGGAGGATCGCCGAAACATGGCGCAGCGCGCGGGGGTCTTCTTCGGCTGGCAGGTGGTCGCGGCGGCCTTCGTGGTCGCGGTGTTCAGCTGGGGAATCAATTTCTACGGACCCTCGGTCTACCTGCATGCGCTGCATGCGCGCGAGGGCTGGCCGCTGTCCCTGATCTCGGCGGCGATTACCCTGCATTTCCTGGCCAGCGGCGCGATCGTCACCCGGCTGCCGGGGCTGCACCGGCGCTTCGGGCTGGTCGCGGTGACGCGCACCGGGCTGCTGGCCTGCGCCGCCGGCGCACTGGCCTGGGGCCATGCGACGGCGCCCTGGCAGATGCTGCCGGCGGCGCTGCTGACCGCGCTCGGCTGGGCGCTGACCAGCGGCGTCGCCATCAATGCCATGGTGGCACCCTGGTTCGACCGCCGCCGCGGCGCCGCCTTGTCCATGGCCTTCAATGGCGCCAGCTTCGGCGGGGTGCTGTTCACCCCCTTCTGGGCGGCGCTGATCGCCGCCTGCGGCTTCGCCGGCGCCTCCGCCTGGGTGGCGCTGCTGGTTGCCGCCGTCGGCTGGGTGCTGGCCGGGCGTTGGCTGGGCGCGACTCCGGCGGCGATGGGGCTCTACCCGGATGGCGCGGCGGGGCCGCCGCCTGCGCGCCCGCTCGCCGCGCCGGCCGGGCCGCTCTGGCGGCAGGGGCCGTTCCGCAGCCTGTCGCTGGCCTTCGCCCTCGGGCTCGTTGCGCAGATGGGGCTGCTGACCACGCTGTTCTCCATCCTGGCCCCGGCGCTGGGGGAGGCCGGGGCGGGCGTGGCGATGAGCCTGGCGACCGCCTGCGCCGTGGTCGGCCGGACCGTGGTGGGGGTGGCCTTGCCGCCCGGGCTGGACCGGCGGCTGGCCGGCAGCGCCAACTTCCTGCTGCAGGCGGCGGGCTGCCTGGTGCTGGTCCTGGCCGGCGACGGCGCGGTGGCGCTGGTCGTGGGCGTGCTGCTGTTCGGCCTCGGGATCGGCAACCTACTGTCGCTGCCGCCGCTGATCGCCCAGGCGGAATGGCCGGCCGAGCAGGTGGCCGCGGTGCTCGCCCTGCTGACCGCGGTGAACCAGGCCTTCTACGCCTTCGGCCCGGCGATCTTCGGCGCGGCGCTGCAGGGCTGGGGCGCCGCGGCGCCGCCCGCCCTGGCGGCGGGGCTGCAATTGGTGGCGGCCTGGGTGCTACTGCTGGGGCGGCGCAGCGCGACTGCCGCTCGGCGTTAGGGTGCGGCCGGCGCCGCGCGGATGCGGTCGAGCAGCAGCGCGGCGCCGAAGCGACGGTCACGCAACTCGGCGTTGGTCAGTGGCACCGCCTCGGGCAAGGGTAGCGCTTCCCGACCACCCATCGTGCCGATCGACAGGACGTCGGCCAATGCATCGGCATAGAGGATCGCCGGGTCCACATGCTGCTGCATGCCCGGCTCGAAGCGGTCCCGGGCATTCGCCAGGAAGGTTGCGACCTCGCCCTTCCAATGGTCCACCGCGATGTTGTCGGGCCAGGCGCCGGCCTTCAGCGCATGGGCGTTCGCGGTGCGCAGGTTGGAGGTGATGGCGCGCAGCTCGGACTTCCCCACATCCTCGACCTCATGCGCCCAGTCGAGGTCGTTCACCCGCTCCCCGGCCGCGACACGGCGCAGGCGGTCCGCCTGGGCCTGCGACCAGGCGAGTATGTCGGTGTCGTAGAGGTCGTCGGGCATCGCTCACCCTCCCGCGTCGCAGCCCAGAAAAGATCGCGGCCGGGCGTGAACGCCGGGACGCGTGAATCTGCTCTTAAGACAAAGAGATACAGCGGTGCCGCGTTCACCTTCGAACGCAAACCGCTGTAGCTCAGAGGAACCCCACCGGGTCCACATCCACCTGCACCCGGACATGGCTCGGGACCGGCACCCGCGCCAGCCATTCCCGCAATATCGGCTGCACCGCGATGTCGCGCCTGGTCTTCAGCAGCAGCCGGCGGCGATGGCGGCCGCGCAGCAAAGCGAGCGGCGCCGGCGCCGGGCCCAGCACCTGCACCCCCTCCCCGCCCGGCGCCGCCAGGCCGAGGTCGCGCGCGGTGCGGTCGGCCTCGCGCTCGTCCTCGGCCGAGACGATCAGCGCCGCCAGCCGGCCGAAGGGCGGCCAATGGCCGGGCCGGCGCATCGCCGCCTCCTCCTGCATGAAGCCGGCGAGGTCGCCGGAGATCAGCGCCTGCATCACCGGGTGCTCGGGCGAGAAGCTCTGCAGCAGCACCCGGCCCGGCGCCTCCGCCCGCCCGGCACGGCCGGCGACCTGGTGCAGCAGCTGCACCGTGCGCTCCGCCGCCCGCAGGTCGCCGCCGGCCAGGCCGAGATCGGCATCCACCACGCCGACCAAAGTGAGGTGCGGGAAATGCCAGCCCTTGGCGACGATCTGGGTGCCGATGATCAGGTCCACCTCGCGGTCCTGGATGGCGCGCGCCGCCTCGGCTGCAGCGGCGGGACCCGGCAGGGTATCGGAGGCCATGACCAGCCGCCTTGCGTCAGGCCAAAGCGCGGTCGCTTCCTCCATGACACGCTCCACCCCGGGGCCGACCGCCGTCAGGCTGTTGGCGGTGCCGCATTCGGGGCATTCGGCGGGCGGGGGTTCGGCATGGCCGCAATGGTGGCATTGCAGCAGGCGCTTGGCGCGGTGCTCGACCAGCCAGGCCGTGCAGTTCGGGCAGCGCATGCGGTGGCCGCAATGCCGGCAGAGGGTCAGCGGGGCATAGCCGCGGCGGTTGAGGAACAGCATCGCCTGCTCCCCCCGCTCGATCGTCGCGGTCACCGCCTCGACCAGCGGCGGCGCCAGGAAGCGGCCGCGCTCGGGTGGGGTGCGGCGCAGGTCGATCACCTCGACCGCCGGCAGGGTGGCGCCGCCATGGCGCTCCGGCAGGTCGAGCGCCTGGTAGCGGCCCGCCTCGACATTGGTCAGGCTCTCCAGGCTCGGCGTGGCGGAGACCAGCACGCAGGCGGCCTGGGCCAGCCGGGCACGGACCACCGCCATGTCGCGGGCGTGGTAGACCACGCCCTCCTCCTGCTTGAAGGCGGTCTCGTGCTCCTCGTCGACCACGATCAGGCCGAGTTCCGGGAAGGGCAGGAACAGCGCGCTGCGGGCGCCGACCACCACCGGCGCCGCACCCTCCGCCACCGCCCGCCAGGTGTCGCGCCGGGTGCGGGCGGTAATCTCGGAATGCCACAGCGCCGGCGCCACGCCGAAGCGCTTCTCGAACCGCTCCAGCCACTGGGCCGACAGCGCGATTTCCGGCAGCAGCACCAGGGCCTGCCGGCCGGCGGCCAGGCATTCCGCCACCGCGTCCAAATAGACCTCGGTCTTGCCGGACCCGGTGACCCCGGTCAGCAGCGTCACGCCGAAGCGGTGCGCCGCCACCCGTTCCCGC
This sequence comes from Dankookia sp. GCM10030260, assembly GCF_042666655.1. Taxonomy (NCBI): domain Bacteria; kingdom Pseudomonadati; phylum Pseudomonadota; class Alphaproteobacteria; order Acetobacterales; family Roseomonadaceae; genus Dankookia; species Dankookia sp. GCM10030260. Next base: position 803,446 of record NZ_JBHTDE010000001.1, on the reverse strand, counting down.
AACGCGGCGCCGGCGGCGGCCTGGACGGGACCCAGTGCCGGGCCGGGATGCGCCGGATCGGGCCGGGCGAAGCGGCTGGGATGCGGCAGCAGGGCCGGGCGCAGCAGCCCGTTCTCCGCCATGCCGCGCAGCACGCCGAGCGAGACGCCGGCCGCCTGGGCCAGCAGGGCGCCGGCATGCACCTCCCCCATGCGCAGCACATCCAGCACCCGCTGGCGTTCCGGGGTGATGCGCGGCCGGCTGTTGCCGGGCGGCGCCAGCGTCCAGCCGGCCTGCGGCGCCGGCGGCTCGAGCGCGCCCGGGACGCTCATCGCCATGCGCAGCACGGCACCGGGCGGGCTGAGCGTATAGGCCGCCACCCAATCGATGAAGCGGCGCAGGCTGGCGGTCATCGGCGGCGCCGGCAGGACCGAGGCGACCGGCCGCAACCGCCGGTCCGGCACCGGCTTGGCCTCGGTCGCCTCCGGGGCGTCCCAGACCACACCCATTACTTCTCTTTGGTTGAGCGGAACGGAGACGAATTCCCCTGTACGGAGTGCCATGGAAGCAGGCACTGCATAGTCGTAAGCCCCGGCCAGTGGCAGGGGCAGCAATACGGATACGCGTGTCCTAGCCGACACGGTGGGCGTGTCTTTCATACCGCGGTGCTTTCCCGGGTGGGTGAGCATCGGCTATCCTGGCAAACAACAGATGCGCAATAATATGCCGTGGCATCGATTATCGCGCACGACATTAAAGGATTTCCCCAGCCATGAAATTCTTCGTGGACACGGCCGAGGTGTCGGAGATCCGGTCGCTGGCCGAAGCCGGCTTGGTCGATGGCGTCACCACCAACCCTAGTCTGATCGCCAAGTCCGGCCGCAAGATGGCCGAGGTGATCGCCGAGATCTGCGGCCTCACCCCCGGCCCGGTCTCGGCCGAGGTCACCGCGACCGGATACGACGACATGCTGGCCGAGGGCCGGTACCTGCGCGAGATCGCGCCGAATGTCTGCGTCAAGGTGCCGCTGACCGAGGCCGGCCTGCGCACCTGCCGGGCCTTGTCCGGCGAAGGCACCCTGGTGAACGTCACCCTTTGCTTCTCCCCTGCCCAGGCACTGCTGGCCGCCAAGGCCGGCGCCACCTTCATCTCGCCCTTCGTCGGCCGGCTCGACGACATCGCCACCGACGGCATGCTGCTGATCGCCGACATCCTGAAAATATACCGCAACTACCCACACATTAAGACAGAAGTCCTTGTGGCATCCATCCGCCATCCGATCCACCTCATCGAGGCCGCCAAGCTCGGCGCCGAGGTGGCGACCCTGCCGCCGGCGGTCATTCGCCAGTTGCTCAAGCATCCGCTGACCGACAGCGGCCTCGCGGCCTTCCTCGCCGATTGGCAGAAGACCGGGCAGAGCATCCTGTGAACGCGACGCTCCCCGGCGCCAGTCCCCAGTCGGAGGCGGAGATGGACCTGCCGACGGCGGATGCGGTGGTGGCCTTCCTGCACGCGCATCCCGAATTCCTGGCCGAGCGCCCCGACCTGTTCCGCAGCCTGTCGCCGCCGCGCCGCATCCATGGCGAACGCGTCGCCGACCACATGGCGGCGATGCTGACCGCCGAACGCCGCCGGGTCCGCAGCCTGGAGGCCGAGGTGGATGCCGCGGTCACTGCCGGCCGCGCCGGCTACGGCCTGACCATCCGGGTCCGGCTCGCGGTGCTCGCCCTGATGCGCAGCACCGACGTGATCGAGACGGTGACCCAGGAACTGCCCGCCTTGCTGGGCATCGAGACCTGCAACCTGTTGAGCGAGAAGCCGGACCGCCGCGGCATGATCCATTTGCCCCGCGGCGCCGTCGCCCGGCTCATGGGCCCGGGCCGCGACGCCGTGGTCCGCGCCGCGCCGACCGAGACCGAGACGCTGCACGAGGAAGCCGCCTCGCTCGTCGCCCGCGACGCCCTGGTGCGGGTGCCGGTCTGGACCGGGACGCCGACCATCCTCACCCTCGGCGCGCGCGACCCGCATGCCCTGCCGGCGCGGCAGGCGACCGCGACCCTCGCCTTCCTCGGCCGCGCGGTGGCGGCGGCGCTGGCCCGCTGACGCCGGCCGCCGCATGACCGGCGCCGAGGCGCGCGCCCGCTACCTCGACTGGCTGGCGCGCGAGCGGCGCGCGGCGGCCAATACGGTCGAGGCCTATGGCCGCGACCTCGGCGATTTCCTCGGCTTCCTGGCCGGCCATCTGGGCGAGGAGCCGGGGCTGGAGGCCCTGGCCGGGCTGCGCGCGACCGATATCCGCGCCTGGCTCGCCGCCCGGGCCGCCACCGGCGCCGGCGCCGCGACCCGCGCCCGGCAGCTCGCCGCGGTGCGCGGCTTCCTGCGCTTCCTGGCGCGGACTGCGGGGATCGAGCCGGTGGCGCTGGCGACGATCCGCGGCCCACGGCTGAAGCCTCCCGTCCCGCGTGCCCTCACCCCTGGCCAGGCGCTGGAGGCCGCGGCCAAGGTCGGCCAGGTGCACGACCCGGAGCGCGCGATGCGCCCGGCCGAGCAGGCCGCCCGCGACTGTGCGCTGTTTACCCTGCTCTATGGCTGCGGCCTGCGGATCGCCGAGGCGCTGGCGCTCGATATCCGCGATGCGCCGCTGCCTGGCGGCGAATCCGCCCTGCGGGTCACCGGCAAGGGATCCAAGCCGCGGCTGGTGCCGGTGCTGCCGGCGGTGCGGCAGGCGATCGCCGCCTACCTGGCACTGCGCCCCGGCGCGGCGGCGGGGGAGCCGTTGTTCCTCGGGGCACGCGGCGCCCGGCTGGACCCGGCCGTGGCGCAGAAATCGCTGCGCGACTACCGCCGCCTGGCCGGCCTGCCGGAACACGCGACGCCGCATGCGATGCGGCACTCCTTCGCCACCCATCTGCTGGGCGGCGGCGCCGACCTGCGGGCGATCCAGGAGTTGCTGGGCCATGCCAGCCTGTCCACCACCCAGCGCTACACCGCGGTGGATGCCGCCGGGCTGCTGGCGACCTGGAAGAAGGCGCACCCGCGGGCCGATTGAGCGGCGGTTGAAGGCCCGCCGGCCGGGTCCTCAGGCCGCGACGCGGCCCCGGTTGAGCCGCAGCAGGGTGAAATTCAGCCAGCCGGCGAAGCTGACCCAGGCGACATAGGGCACCATCAGCCAGGCGGCGCCCTGGTGGACCGGGGCGAAGGCGACGATCGTGGCGACGATCGCCAGCCAGAAGACCACGAGTTCGGCCAGCGCCAGGTCCATCCGCTTCAGCCCGAAGAACAGCCAGGACCAGGCGGCGTTCAGCCCGAGCTGGAGGAACCAGAGGCCCAGCGGCAGGGCGGCGCCGGCGAAGCCGGCCTCCCGCCAGACCAGCCAGGCGGCGACCGCCATCGAGATGTAGAGGACCGCCCAGGCCGGCGGGAACAGCCAATTGGGCGGGTTCCAGGATGGCTTCGCCAGCCCGGCATACCAGGCCCCCGGCTTGAAGAAGGCGCCGGTGGTGGCGGCGACGAAGCAGGCGCCGAGAAAGCCGAGCAGGCCAAGGGTCGTGGTCAGGTCCATCCTCTCCAGATGGCCCGTAAGCCGGCAGGAGTCGAGGGTGGCGGGGAAGACGGCAAGCAGGGTTGGGCAGGGAAACGCGTTCCCTTCCCGAGCCCCTCCCTTCCTTTCCGTGGGCTTGGCGCCTGCCGCGCGTCGGGTGCCGACTCACAAAAACAGAGGAGGGTTGGACGCCTGCGTCCGACGGCAGGACGCCGCCTCCCTGGCCTTGCCTTTCATGGCGCCTTCGCCAGCCATTCCGCCGCGGCCGCGTCCGCCCCGGAGGGCAGCGGCGCCCCCGGTGCCGCCAGCCAGGCGAGGATGTCCCGCGTCACCACGTCCCGCTGGAGATCGCGCAGCAGCAGGTGCCAGCCCTCGGGGTAGTAGGCGACGCGCTCCGCCTGGTCGTCGCGCATGCCCTGCACCACCCGCCGCGCCACGCGGGTCGGGATGATGCTGTCCTTGGCGCCGAGCAGGATCAGCACCGGCGCCGGACCGGGCCGCAACGCCGTGCGGCAACAGGCCGGCACCGCGGCGACCGCCGCATCCATCAGGTCGACCAGGCCGCTCGCGGCATCGACCCGGGTGAGCTTGAGGGTCAGCGGGTCGCGGCCCCAGCGGCGCAACGCCTCCTCGTTGTCGCTCGCCTTGATGCCGCCGGCGGTGCCGGGGAAGCCGACCAGCGGGATGGTGCGCGACGCCAGCCAAAGCCCCCAGCGCATCGGCCCCGGCATGTCGTCGCGGCCCCAGAAGGCCGGGGCCATCAGCACATAGCCATCGGCCGGCGGCGGCGCCGCGCCGGTGGCGGTCAGGACCAGCACGCCGCCCCCCATGCTCTCCCCCAGCATGACCAAGGGCAGGCCGGGATGCCGGGCACGGACCAGCCTGGCGGCGGCGGTCGCATCGGCCGCCAGGGACGCGGCGCCGGCCCAGATGCCGGGATGCGGCGCGGCGCCGAAGCCGCGCTGGTCGTAGGCATAGACGGCGATGCCGGCGGCGGTGAAGCCGGCGGCGGACTCCGCCATGAAATTGCCGGCGGCGTCGTTGAAGCCGTGCAGTGCCAGCAGCACGGCGCGCGGTGGCCCGTCCGGCAGCCAGCGATGCAGCGGCAGCCGGGCGCCGTCCGGCATCAGCAGCGCGTCGTCGGTGATGGCGGGCGTGGTCACCGCCGGCCCGGCCGGGATCACCACCGGGGTGCAGGCAGCGATCAGGAGCAGCAAGGCCAGGAGGCGGTGGGCGGTCACGCGCGGGCCATCTGCTCCTCGCTCGCCGGCCTATCTGGCCGATGGCGGCGCCGCCGACTATGTTGGGGCCGACCCCGCCTTGTCCATGCCCGCCCTGCCCATGAAGGAAAGCCCGATGCGCGACGGCAACCAGACCGGCTATGCGCCGAAGCCCATCCAGGGCGTCACGCCCGAGCAGCGGATCGAGGTCACCTCCCGCAGCGTGCCCTGCGACGGGGAGGTCGGCGTCGGCGGCCTCGGTCATCCGCGGGTCTGGCTGCCGATGGCGGCCGGGGAGACCCAGGTGACCTGCCCCTATTGCTCCATCACCTATGTGCTGCAGCCGGGTGCGGGGGATGACGGCCATCACTGAGGACGCGGCGCCTCCGGCGGCCGGCCGGGCGCGTGGCCCCGCCGCGCAGCGGCCAGCCGGCAACGCCCTGGCCGAGGCCGCCGCCGCGGCGGAAGCCGTGCCGGTGACGCCGCCCGGGGCGAAGCACCTCGTCCTGGTGGATGGCTCCGGCTACATCTTCCGTGCCTTCCACGCCCTGCCGCCGATGACCCGGCCGGACGGCACGCCGGTGAATGCCGTCTTCGGCTTCACCCAGATGCTGAGCCGCTTCCTGACCGACCATCGGGGCAGCCACCTCGCGGTGGTGTTCGACGCCAGCCGGCTGACCTTCCGCAACGACTTCTACCCCGCCTACAAGGCGCACCGGCCCGATCCGCCGCCCGAACTGGTCCCGCAATTCGCCCTGATCCGGGAAGCCACCGAGGCCTTCGGCGTCGCCCAGGTGGAGCTGCCGGGCTTCGAGGCGGACGACATGATCGCCGCCTATGCCAAGCATTTCTCCGAAGCCGGCGGCGAGGTCACCATCGTCTCCTCCGACAAGGACCTGATGCAGCTGGTGCGGCCGGGCGTGCAGATGCTCGACCCGATCAAGCAGAAGCCCATCCGCGAGGCCGAGGTCTTCGAGAAGTTCGGCGTCACCCCGGACAAGGTGGTGGACGTCCAGGCCCTGGCCGGCGACCCGACCGACAACGTCCCCGGCGTGCCGGGGATCGGCATCAAGACCGCGGCGCAGCTCATCGGCGAATACGGCGACCTCGAGGGCCTGCTGGCGAACACCGCCAAGATCAAGCAGCCGAAGCGGCGCGAGGCGCTGGAGCAGAATGCCGAGAAGGCGCGCATCTCGAAGCGCCTGGTCACATTGGACGAGAACGCCCCGCTGACCCTGGCGATCGAGCAGCTGGAGGTCCGCGCCCCCGACGCCGCCACGCTGACCAAATTCCTGCAGGACCAGGGGTTCCGCAGCGTCGTCGCCCGCATGGGGCTGGGCGACGCGGCCGGCGATGCCGGGACGCGGGCGCGCAACGGCGCCATGGCGGCGGCCCAGGCCGCGGCCGCCCTGCCGGCGGCCGATCCGGGCACCGCGCCCTATGGCAGCTACGAGACGGTGACCACGATCGAGGCGCTGCAGGGCTGGATCGCCGAGGCGACGAAGGCCGGCGTGGTCGCCCTCGACACCGAGACCGACAGCCTGAACGCGCTGCGCGCCAACCTCGTCGGCGTCTGCCTGGCCACCGCGCCCGGCCGCGCCTGCTACATCCCGCTGCGGCACGTCGCCGCCGGCGGCACCCAGGGCGACATGCTGGCGGCAGCCGACGCAGCGCCGGCGCAGATCCCGTTCGATACGGCAATGGACGCGCTGCGCCCGCTGCTGACCGACCGCAGCGTGCTGAAGGTGCTGCAGAACGCGAAATACGACATGGAGGTGCTCTGCCGGGCGGAGAACGGCGGCATCGCCGTCGCCCCGGTCGACGACACCATGCTGATCTCCTACGCCATGGAGGCCGGCAAGCACGGGCATGGGATGGACGAGCTCGCCGTGCTGCATCTCGGCCACAAGCCGATCTCCTTCGACGAGGTGACCGGCACGGGCAAGGCCCGGATCAGCTTCGCGCAGGTGCCGCTCGACCGCGCCACCGCCTATGCCGCCGAGGATGCCGACGTCACGCTCCGGCTCTGGCACCTGCTGAAGCCGCGGCTGCGGGAGGACCGCTCCCTCGCGCTGTATGAGCAGGTCGAGCGCCGGATGGTGCCGGTGCTGCGCGACATGGAGATTGCCGGCATCAAGGTGGACGGCGCGGAACTGGCCCGCATCGGCGAGGATTTCGCCCAGCGCATGGTGACGCTGGAGCAGCAGATCCACGAGCTGGCCGGCCGGCCCTTCAACGTCGGCTCGCCCAAGCAGCTGGGCGAAATCCTGTTCGACGAGATGAAGCTGTCCGGCGGCCGCCGCAGCAAGGCGACCGGTGCCTGGGGGACCGACGCCGCGGTGCTGGAGGAGGTCGCCACCCAGGGCAGCAACATCGGCGCCGTGCTGGCCCGCACGGTGCTCGACTGGCGGCAGCTGGCGAAGCTGAAATCGACCTATGTGGACGGGCTGGCGGCGGCGATCGACCCGCGTGACAACCGCGTCCATACCGATTTCTCGATGGCCAACACCTCGACCGGGCGGCTCGCCTCGACCGAGCCCAACCTGCAGAACATCCCGGTCCGCAGCGCCGAGGGCCAGCGCATCCGCCAGGCCTTCGTGGCGGAACCCGGCCATGTGCTGATGTCGGCCGACTACAGCCAGATCGAGCTGCGGCTGCTGGCGCATCTCGCCGACGTGCCGGCGCTGCGGGAAGCCTTCGCCACCGGCCAGGACATCCACAGCCGGACGGCGGCCGACATCTTCCACCTGGCTCCAGACGCGGTGGACAAGGAAGCCAGGCGCCGCGCCAAGACGATCAACTTCGGCATCATCTACGGCATGTCGGCCTTCGGCCTGGCGGGCCGGCTCGGCATCGGCCCGGGCGAGGCCAAAGGCATCATCGACGCCTATTTCAGCCAGTATCCCGGCATCCGCGACGCCATGGAGCGGCTGAAGGAGGAGGCCCGGCTGCAGGGCTACGTCTCGACCTCCTTCGGCCGCAAGCTCTGGATCCCGGATATCGGCGCCCGCGACATGGTCCGCCGCGCCGGCGCCGAGCGCGCCGCGATCAATGCCCCCTTCCAGGGCGGCGCGGCCGAGGTGATCAAGCGCGCCATGGTCCGCGTGCCCGGCGCGCTGCGGCAGGCCGGCCTCGCGGCGCGCATGCTGCTGCAGGTGCATGACGAGCTGGTCTTCGAGGTGCCGGAGGCCGAAGTGGCGCAGACCTCGGCCCTGGTGCGCGAGGTGATGGAGGGCGTCGTCAGCCTCCGCGTGCCGCTGGCGGTCGAGGTCGGCACCGGTCGGAGCTGGGCCGAGGCGCACTGACGCCCGGCCCGGTGGCTCAGCGCGGAACCTGCGGCTCCACGCCGCCCTGCGGGCCATGGCCGCGCGCCCGCATGCAGTCGCGATAGGCGCGGCCCTGGGCGCGGTTGACCTCGCCCTTCATGCGGTCGACGTTCAGCTGGTTGGGCTCGTAGAATTGCCGGGCCAGCGCCTGGACCTCCGGGCTGTTGCGCGCCTCGGAGCGGCAGGCCTTGGCATCCGGCGACTCGTCCTCCGGCGGCAGCGGCGGACCGGGCGGGCCGAACAGGCTGCAGGCACCCAGCAGCAGCAATCCGGCGATCGGCAGCAGCGGCCTCATACGTGGGCGAGCCAGTCCTCGATAAGCCGCCGGGCGATGGAATCCGCCCGCGGCAGGGCGAAGCCATGCGCCGCCGGGTCCAGGCACTGCGCCCGGCTGAACCAGCGGGCATCGGCTAATTCCTCCGGGTCGATGGTGATCGCCTCGGACAGGCCCTCGGCATGGAAGCCGAGCATGATCGACGACGGGAAGGGCCAGGGCTGGGACGAATGGTAGCGCACCGCGCCGACCTCGATCCCCGCCTCCTCCAGCACCTCGCGCCGCACCGCTTCCTCCAGGCTCTCACCCGGTTCCACGAAGCCGGCGAGCGTCGAGTACATCCTGGTGTTGGGGAAGCGTGTCGAATGACCGAGCAGGCATTCGTCGCCGCGCACCACCAGCATGATGACGGCCGGGTCGGTGCGCGGGAAATGCTGCGCGTTGCAGTTCGAGCACACCATCGCATGCCCGGCCGAGCGCGGCGCGCAGCCATGCCCGCAGATGCCGCAGAAGCGGTGCTTGGTGCGCCAGTGCATCAGCCCGCGGGCATGGGCCAGCACGCTGGCCTCGCCGGCCGGCAGCAGGCCGGCGACGGCGCGAAGGTCGGTGAAGCCGCCCATGCCGTCCGGCAGCAGCGGCAGCGGGTCGTCGGCGTCCGAGCAGTCGACCGCGAAGACCGGGCGTTCGTCCCAGATCCCGAGGAAGGCCCAGGGGCCGCCGGCCATCCGCACCGCCTCGGCCGCGGCGCCGGTCAGCAGCACGGCTTCGGGAGTGCCCTCCTGGACGCCCTTCATCAGGCTGCGGCTGCGCCAGACCGGCGTGAACAGGGTGTCCGGATCGGCCAGGGCGGCGGCGATCCAGTCGGCATCCTCCCGGCGCAGCGCGGCGCGGTCGAGGGGGCTGCCTGTATAGGCGTTGGGCCGGCTGGCGGGGATGGAGAGCATGCGGTGCGGACCCTGCCATGCGGGCGCCGGGCGGGCAACCATGGCCGTGAAACCAGGAAGGGCCCGGACGACTGCCATGGGCGGAGGGTGCCATGCCGGACGATCTCTACCACCGCGACATCCTGGCCTGGTCGACCGCCCAGGCGGAGCGGCTGCGCCGGGTCGCGGCCGGGGGGCGGGTGAACGACCTCGACTGGGCAACCGTGATCGAGGAGGTCGGATCGGTGGGGCGGGGCGAAGCCCAGGCGGTCGATGTCCTGCTGCGCCAAGCGATGGTTCATGCCCTGAACATCGCCGCCTGGCCGGGTCACAGCGCGGCGCGGAAATGGCGGAACGCGATCACCGTCTTGCTTGTCGGCGCGACGCGGCGCTTCAGCCCGAGCATGGCGCAGTACCTCGACGTGCCGGACATCCACGCCGCGGCACGTCGGCAGGTGCTCGACCTCGACATGCGCGCCCTGCCGGAGGCCACCGACCTGCCCCCGGCTGAACGGCTCGACGAGTCGCTCGGCGCCGAGGCCCTGATCGCCCGCCTCGCGCCTCGCTGAGGCGGCCGCGGTCAACCATTCCGGCCCGGGGCATTGTGCAGGCCCCCCCTGGGCATGATATGGTCTCTTCGGAAGGTCGGCGCGGACGGGCTCCTCGCCAACCCGGTCAGGTCCGGAAGGAAGCAGCCGTAACGGGTTCTCGCTCGGGTCGTCAGTCGGCCTTCCACCTTTCGGGGGTTGCTCCCTGAAGGATATGCACGGCCCGGCGGGCCACCGCCTCACAGGATCCCGCCGCACGGATGTCCTCCACCCTGTTCGGTCCCGCCGAGACGCCGGATCCGCCCCCGCCTGAGGCGGCGCTGCTGCGGGAGCCGTTGCCCGAGCCGCCGCCGCCCGAGGGTCCCGGCCTGTTCGGTGATGCCTTCGCGCCGCCGGCACCCGAGGCCGCGGCACCACCGCCACCACCGCCCGTGGCGGCGCCCGTGGCCGACAGCGTCGGCACGCCCTACCGCGTCCTCGCCCGCAAGTACCGCCCGAGCAACTTCGAGGAGCTGATCGGCCAGGACGCGCTGGTTCGCACGCTGCGCAACGCCTTCGCGCAGAACCGCGTGGCGCATGCCTTCATGCTCACCGGCGTGCGCGGCGTCGGCAAGACCACCACCGCCCGCATCATCGCCCGCGCGCTGAACTGCATCGGCCCCGACGGCACCGGCGGCCCGACGCCCGAGCCCTGCGGCGTCTGCCCGGAATGCAAGGCGATCCTGGCCGACCGCCACCCCGACGTGCAGGAGCTCGACGCGGCGTCGAACAACGGCATCGACGACGTGCGGGAGCTGCGCGAGCGGCTGCGCTACCGCCCGGCCCAGGGACGCTACAAGGTCATCATCCTGGACGAGGTCCACATGCTGTCCACGGCGGCGTTCAACGCGCTGCTGAAGACGCTCGAGGAACCGCCGGCCCAGGTGAAATTCATGCTGGCGACCACCGAATTGCGGAAGGTCCCGGCCACCATCCTGTCGCGCTGCCAGACCTTCCACCTCAAGCGCGTGCCGCAGGCGGAACTGCGGGCGCATTTCTCCCGCATCGCCGGGCTGGAACACGTGACCGTCGAGGACGAGGCGCTGGCGATGCTGGCCCGTGCGGCGGACGGCTCGGTGCGCGACGGCCTGTCGCTGCTCGACCAGGCGATCGCCCTCGGCGGACCGGAGGGCAGCGTCACTGCCGAAGCGGTGCGGGACATGCTGGGCCTGGCCGACCGTGCCCTGGTGCTCGACCTGATGGAGCAGCTGATGGCCGGCGACACGCCGGCCGCGCTGTCCCTGATGGACCGGGCGCATGAGCGCGGCGCCGACCCGGCGGTGGTGCTGCAGGACCTGCTGGAGCTGACCCATACCCTGACCCGGCTGCGCAGCGTGCCCGGGCTGAAGGACGACCCCTCGCTGACCGAGGGCGAGCGGACCCGCGGCGCCGCGCTGGCCGGCAAGCTCTCGGTCCCCGTGCTCGCCCGGACCTGGCAGATGCTGCTGAAGGGCCTGGGCGAGGTGAACGAGGCGCCCGACCGCCGCGCCGCCTGCGAGATGGTGCTGATCCGCCTGGCGCATGTGGCGGAACTGCCGACGCCGGGCGACCTGGTGAAGCGGCTGACGGACGGCGCCGGCGGCATCCCGGCCGGCGCGCCGCGCCCCGCGCCGAACGGCGGCGGCGGCGGGATGCGCGCCATGGGCGGCGGCGGGGCCGTGCTGGTCGATGCGGTCGCGGCGGCCGCGAATGCCAACCCGGCCTCCTGGCGGGAGGTGGTGGCGCTCGCCTCCGGCCAGAAGCCGATGCTGCATGCGCATCTGGTGCACAGCGTGCATCCGGTGCGGGTCGCGCCCGGCCGGCTGGAGATTCGCGTCCTGCCGGCCGCCCCGCGCGACCTGGCGGCGCAGTTGACCGAGTTGCTTTCGGACGCCACCGGCAGCCGCTGGACCGTCGCGCTGAGCAATGCGGAGGGCGAGCCGACCCTGGCCAGCCAGGGCCGCGCCGCCGAGGCCGGCCGCCGCGCCGTGGCGCAGAGCCACCCGCTGGTCCAGGCCGTGCTGGCGGCCTTCCCCGGCGCCAGCATCGAGGCGGTGCGCGACGCCGGGGCGGATTCCTACGGCCTCGGCGGCGCCATGGCGCTGCCGGTGCAGGCCGAGGACCAGCCCGAGGCGGAGCCCGGCGACATCCCTTCCGTCGAGTTGGAAGAACCCGCCGACTTCGACGATGTTCCACCCCCCGATGATGAACGATAGGGCGATGCCATGAAGAACCTGGGCAACATGCTGAAGCAGGCGCAGCAGATGCAGACCCGCATGGCCGAGATGCAGGCCAAGCTGGAGGCCACCGTGGTCGACGGCCAGGCTGGCGGCGGCATGGTCAAGGTCTCGCTGTCCGGCAAGGGCGACCTGAAGCGCGTTTCGATCGACCCGAGCCTGATGGACGACCGCGAGGTGCTGGAGGATCTGCTGGTCGCCGCCCATGCGGACGCCAAGCAGAAGGTCGAGGCGCAGATGGCCGACGAGATGCAGAAGGCGACCGCCGGGCTGAACCTGCCGGGCGGCCTGCCCGGCGGCCTGAAGCTGCCCTTCTGACCGGCGCCGCCCGCGCTGCCGCGCGAGCGTGACGGATGGCCGACCACAACCCCATCGACCATCTGATCGGCCTGCTGGCCAGGCTGCCCGGCTTCGGCCGGCGCAGCGCCCGGCGGGCCGCGCTGAAGATGCTGATGCAGCCGGATCAGGCGATGCTGCCCCTGGCCGCCGCCTTGCAGGCCGCCGCCGCGGCGGTGCAGCCCTGCCGGATCTGCGGCAACCTCGACGCCGCCAACCCCTGCGGCATCTGCCGCGACCCGCAGCGCGACCAGGGGCTGATCTGCGTGGTCGAAGGTGTTTCCGAGCTCTGGGCGCTGGAACGGGCGCATGCGCATCGCGGCCTGTATCATGTGCTCGGCGGCACGCTGTCGGCGCTGGGCGGCATCGGGCCGGAGGATCTGGCGGTGCAGCCCCTGCTAGCCCGGATCGAGGCGGGCTCCGAGCCGGTACGGGAGGTGATCCTGGCCCTGCCGGCGACGGTCGATGGCGCGACGACGGCGCATTACCTGACCGACCGGCTGCGCCCGGCCGGGGTGGCGGTGACGCGACTGGCCCAGGGCGTGCCGATCGGCGGTGCGCTCGACGTGCTGGACGAGGGAACGCTGGCGGCGGCGCTGAAGGCGCGGCGGGCGGTGTAGGATGGCGCGGACCCGCCCGACGTAAACTCGCTACGAATCTTACGTCCCAGTATCAGCAAATCGCTCGATCGCAGGCAAAATCGCGGCGGGATTCACTTACCGGCGCCAAGTGAATCGGATCGATCAGTGGTGCCTGCCAGGCAATCTCCGCAAGGCCAAGTCTGATTTGGTATGGCAGCGTCATGCTCATGGTCAGCGTCAACGACTGCTGCAGCGTCTCCGCCGAATGCGTCTCGAACGCCGCATTGGCCGAATGAAGCAGTGCGCGGGGGGGGTGAATCGTCTCCGCAGGCGCCTGCTTTAGCGGCCCGCATATCCGCTTCAAGTCGCCTTTCCTCCGCCAGGGCTTGGTTGCTTGCCAGCGATTGCCGCATTACTGCGCGCAGGTGTGGGATCACAGCGCCCGTTTTGGTCACCGTAAATCTGCCCGTAGACGCGATTGCGCCGCACCTGACAGTGCGCAGCATTCGGGTGGCCGATTCGTTTATGCCGACATGCCGGCTGGCGCCCTCCAACCGGCACGTTGCACTAAACGGCGGCGGTGCGCAGGTTCGCTGCGCGCGCTTCCTGATACAGGCGATTCAAGTCCTCGAGACCGACCTCGGTCTTGCAGTGGACAGCCTCAAACAACTTCATGATGAAATCGATGATGCCCTTGTGAGGATGCCGGCCGTCCGGCCCGAAGCGGGAGAGGAACAGGTCATTGGCGATCTCATAGGACGGCCAGTAGTACAGATCTTGGTTCAGGTGGTCGCCGGCGTCACGCAGCATCTCGTCCAGTGCCGCCCGCAGGATCGCCTTCGAAACCGAGTTCGCGGTGATGCAGGAGACAGGTCGGAAGGTCGCCGCCAGCGGGACCGGGGATAGCGTGAAGAGCAGCTTGGCGTTGGGAATACGCCGTCTGACGATGTCATGAATCCGCTGCAGCGCCGCCTTGGTTTCCATCATGCTGCAGACGCGGAAGCGGTGGCGCGCCGGATCGTAGTGCTGCTGCGGGACCGCCCGCCAGAACACGCCCCCGGTTTGTTCATCGTACCAGACCTCGGAAAGACCAAGGGTGACGACGAAAAAATCCGTATCGAGCATCACCCGGCGGGTCTGCTCACGTATGCTGTCGTTGCAGCCATACTCTTCGGCCTTGTAGCCGTGCCAGAGGCCTTGCGGTGGGTCGACGCCTTCCAAGGCCCACTCGAACTGACCGAGCAGGCTGTGAACATTTACCAAGCCTTCACCCATGGAGGAGATGTAAATGCCTGGGTCCCGGTCTTTGGCGACGTTGTATCCAATCTCGCTCAGATGCCTGGTGATATTGGTGGCGAAGCAGGAGCCAAAGGCGGTGAGCCGTGTGCTGCGGTCGATCGAACGATGCTCCGGCATCCAGCCGCGTAGCAGGAAACGCTCGATGAAGTCCGGAGCCTTGTGATCGGCTAAGTACGGATTGAAATTACAATGCTCGCCCCTGAAGAACGAAGAGCCAATCTTCTTGGTCACCTCACCATCGGGCGCATGCGTAATAAGTTCCTGGGCACCGAAGGCCCCCAAATTCTTCATTTTCTACAAACTCCAAGAGCCTGGTTTCGAAACGGGACAGGCCGCAGAATCACTCGGGTCATCAGTGCGGTGGCCTACCACGGAAGTGCCTCCGCAAGTTCCGTCGGAAACGGCCAAATGCCATCGTCGAAAGATACCGCAGGCCGCACCGGGAAGGCTTCGAACAGCGCCTTGCCCGAGAATGCAATCGGCTCCCACATCTGGTCGGCCGCGACCATCACCTCGGCCCAGGGCGAAGGCTGATCCTTCGGTAGGCCGAAGGCCGCAAGGCGGGTCCGTCCGAAGCCGCGATAGGCATCCGCGAAACGGTGATCCACGGATCCATAGCCGGCCTCGATGTCGAGCCGCTGCATCCCGGGCTCGCCGTCCGACATGTAGAGGCAAGGGATGCCATAGGCGTCCGCCAGCAGCATCCCGTGCAGGCTGCGCGAGATGATGCGCTTGCAGGAAAGCAGTTCCGCCAGCTTGTCCTGGAAACCCTGCCAGGTCGGCTGGTGGTAGGTCGAGATGAAGTGCACCCCCTCGGCCTCACCGCCCCGGTAGCGCATCAGGTGGGACAATGGGTTGGCTGTGACGCTCGGCGTCTCGAGTTCGGAGATGTGCATGATCACGCCGAGTTCGTGCCGCCGCTCCGGCTTGGGATGCAGGATGCGCGGCAGGAACCAGGCTGGATCGCCATATACGTCGGGCGCTGGAATTCCGGCCCGCAACAGAACGCCGCGGCTGTAGGGGCCCCGCGTCGCATGGATGGCATACTCGACATCGGGAGCAGCGAAGAAGGCGGCATCGCGCGGCTCGACCGGCGCACGCTTGGGATCGAAGCCGGTGCCCCACACATGAACCGCCCCGGCGGACTGGCCTTGACCGATGGTGCCGATCGCCACGATGCGTCGGCGTTTCGAATTGAAGGCGCGATGGGTCACCGGCCGGCCGGCGATGGCCGCGACAACAACGGCGCTGGCCGCATCGCCGAAATTGCCCAGGGGCGTCCCGACAGAGGATCGCACCCATGACAACGGAATCGCACCGCCCGCACTCTCGATCTCATCGCTCAGCAAAGGATGGGTAGGGGGATGGCGCGTCATGCCCTGGGCACTGCCACCGAACATCCAATCTGACATTCATCCCCCATCAGCACGCGATTCAACATCGACCAGGACCGGTAGATGCACAACCATTGCTTACAAGTTTCCCATTGCCTTCCGGCTAATATTTGTGGTTCCGGAGCACTCGGCAGGGCAACCTCGCCACGCAACCGACCGGCCGAATTTTCTCGCGGTCATCGGCCTGCCGAACTGTGCCCTGGCTTGATGTACGCTTGATTGCCAGACTCCTCACCGGGGCCGCCGCCGGTCCAGACCATTACGGTTCTATATATATTGCGGATCGCGGGCAGCCACAACCTCAACCCGGTATAAGCGTCCGTTGCCGTATCGCTCAGAGCATCCATGAGGTAGCTAGGAGAGAGCGATCCCTTGTCCGCGCCGGCCCCTGCGCAAGCAGCCGCCATCCTCCTCCGCCGCCGGTTCCGCCAGTGCGCCGGCGCCCCCGGCCTCACCCGGGCCGTGGTGGAAACCGAATATCGGCCGGCGGCGACGTCTCGGCCTCGGCCGACGACAACGCCAAGGTCCTCGAACTGCTCTCCCACCCCGCCCTCTGGCGGCAATCCCCGGATGAGACGACGGCGATCCTCCGCTTCCTCATCGACATGTGCGACGGGCCCTTCATCTTCCGCCGCATCGGCGCGCCGCGGCTGGAACGCGCAGCCGGCGACGATCAGGCGGGGACCTGGCTGCGGCATGCTCGGCATCCGCTTCCATGACGGGCGGGCCGCGCGGAACCTGTACCTGACGGGCAACTACGTCAGCTTCCGCCACGGCGACCGGCATTTCTCCCTGGATGTCGGGGAGGCGATCAGCGAATCCGGCAGCCGGCTCGAGGACGGGGTCCTCCGCGCCCACCGTGCCGGCGACCTGCATTTCGACGTGGACGGCACCCGCCACCGCCTCGGCCGCACCACCCGCACCCATCGCGTCGCGGCCGGCTCCATGCGGGTGCGGGTCGAGGCGGCGCTCGACCTCGACCCGGGGATCGCGGTCGCCGACGTCACCCTCAGCATCGGCCATGACAACCTCAGCCATGGCGAGAACAACGTGCATTACGGCCGCATCGGCCTGCTCGGCCCGGAGGGCGTGGCGCGCTGGCACCGGGCGGAGGCGCCGGGCAGCCTCGTGCTGCCGGCCGAGCGTGCCAGCCATTACGGCATCGGGCAGGAGGAGATGCATGGCTTCGCGCTGGCCATCCACACCCGGCCGCTCGACCCCGGCCGACTGCGCGAGTTGCGCGTGGTGCAGCGGGATGCGGGCCGGCAGCACCGGGTGGTCGCCGCCTACAACCTCCCCGGCCGGCGCCCGGCTGGTGGTGGCCGAGGACAAGCTGCTGACCGCCGGCGGCATCCATGCGGAGGCCGCGGCCTAGGAACGCCTGATGCGCGAAGCCGCCGCGGCACCGCCCGAGGCCTGGCCGCGCGATCTCTCGGTCTCCTACGACTACGGCGTCGAGATCAACGCCTTCGCCGAATGCTTCGCCGTGCTGGCGGCCGGCGAAGCGGCGGCGCCGCGGGGCCTGGCCGCCGAGTCGAAGGGCCTGGCCGACTGCTGCCTCGACGCCTACCGGGCGCAGTTCATGGACGGCTTCTGGCGCGGCGAGAACACGGTCTTTTCCCGCCAGATCGCCTTCGTCATCATGGCCGCCGCCACCATGCTGCGGGCGACGGGGGAGGCCCGCTACCGCGCCGACCTCGCCGCCCTGGTCGAGGTGCTGCTGCAATTCGAACAGCCGCTGCACCACCCCGAAACCGGGGAGGCCGGCGGCTTCCTGATGGGCCTGCGCAGCAGCCGCGACATCCACGTGGATTGCCACAGCGCCGCGCTGCTGGCCCTGGCCCATGCTGCGCCCTGGCTGCCGGAGTTGGATATCGCCGCGGCGATCGACCGCGGGATGGCGGCCTATGCGCTGGTCACCGGGACGATCGAAGGGCTGGGCGAGACCCGCAAGGCCGACACGCTGGGCATCCGCCGGACCGGCGATGGCGGCCGGCCGCGCCTGAGCGATGCCTTCCGGAATTTCCACGCCGGGCTGACGCTCCGGCTGTTCCGGGCGCTGCGCGAAAGCCCCGCGGCCGGGCTGTGGGCGCTGCACGCCAGGCACGCCGGGCGCCTGGCGGTGCTGAAGCCGCTGTTGCTGCGCCAGGTGGCGCTCGGCACGCGCGAGCATGCCGACGGCGTCGAGATCCGCAGCTCCTGGCTGTCGAGCGAGGCGAATTCGGAAACCCAGCCCTGGGTCGTGCTCGGCCAGATCGCCCATCCCCGGGACTGAGGCGAAGGGGTTGCTTAACCCTTTGGTCGTGATGATGCCGGCGCCCGCCGCACCAAAAGGGGAGACAGGCCGCATGCAGGTGATCCGCAGCACCCAGGAACTCGATGCCAGGATCGAGGCGTGCAACCGCGCCGAGGCGGTGTCGGACGACGCCATGCGCGCCGTCTTCGACGGCCTCCGGATGGACCCGCCGGGCGGCCTGCCGCCCGACCCCTTCTCGGAAGCTTATCGCCAGGCGCAATTGGCGCTCTACCGCGACATTGCCGGCCGCGACTACGAGACGGCGAACGAGGTCACCGCCTTCGACATCGAGGCCGCGCTCCGCCGCCCCTTCCCCTTCTCCACCGGCAGCTCGACGACGACCGGCGAGCAGCTGATGGCGATCGGCTGGCTGATCCGCGCCATGGCGCTGCCGCCGGGCTCGCGCATCGTCGAATTCGGACCCGGCTGGGGCAACGCCACGCTGGCCCTGGCGAAGCTCGGCCACCGGGTCACGGCGGTGGATATCGAGCCACGCTTCTGCGAGCTGATCCGCCGCCGCGCCGCGCAGGAAGGCGTCGAGATCGAGGTGGTGAACGACGACTTCCTCTGGGCCGAGCGCTGCGACCGGCGCTTCGATGCCGCGCTATTCTACGAATGCTTCCACCATTGCGCCGACCACCTGCGCCTGCTGCGCGCGCTGCAGGACACGGTGGTGCCGGAAGGCCGCGTCTTCTTCGCCGGCGAGCCCATCACCCAGGATTTCCCGATGCCCTGGGGATTGCGGCTGGACGGCAATTCGCTCTGGGCCATCCGCAGGAACGGCTGGCTGGAGCTGGGCTTCCGCGACGACTATTTCGCGCGTGCCCTGGCCGAATGCGGCTGGCACGGGCTGCGCCAGGCCTGCGCCGATCCCGGCTGGCTGACCCTCTGGGAAGCGCGGCGGCACGACCAGCCGGTGTTCCGTGCCGGTGGCGGCGACACGCGGCTGAACACCGTGGTCGGGCGGCGGGACGGTGATGCGATCCTGCTGGAAGGTGCCGCCGGCACCGGCCTGTTCGGCCCCTACATCACCCTGGCGGAAGGCACCTATCTCGCCCGGCTGCGCTTCCGCGCCGGCCTGCCGGCGCAGGGACGCGCCCGCATGGATGTCGCCTGCGGCACGGGGCGGCACCTGCTGGCCGAACGGCAGGTGGATGGCGGGATGATCGGCGTGGCCGGCGCCTGGCTCGACCTACCCTTCGGCGGCGAGCGGGACATGGAGACGCTGGAAGTGCGCCTGTTCTGCGAGGAGGGCTTCCAGGCGGCGATCGAGGCCGTCGAGATCCTGGTGCGGTAGTCCGCCCGGGCAGAGCAGGACGCTTGCCGCGGCAAGATCGTTCGCTTCCACACGCAGATCTCCCCTTGGCCGGCTATTCCTGCGGGCTTGGCACTTGCCGCGCGGCGAGCAGCGACCCAGGGAAGTGAAGGCGGATCGAGGGAGAATCCTTCCTCCCTGGCCTTGCCTCATTCTCCCCCCACACTCACGCGGCGAGCGCAGCGCGGATCGCCTCCATCGTCGTCTCCAGCCGCGGCCGGGCACCCAATGCCGTAGCAAGCTGGCCCGGCAATTCCATCACCCGCCCCTGCAGCGCGGCGACCTCGGACGGGTCGGGCTGCGCCGCCTGGGCCAGCAGCGCCGCCGGCTCGCCGCCCAGGAAGCGGTCGAGCGGCGTCAGCGCGCCGCCGAGCGAGGGCAGCGCCCAGCGGATCAGCCTGCCCTGCTTGCCGCCGGGCGTGGTCACCGGCAGCATCCGGCAGCCGGCCAGCAGGCCGAAGATCAGGCCGTGGTACCGTGCGGTGACCACCGTCGCGGCCCGGTGGTAGAGTTCGGCGCTGTGCACCACGCCGTGCCGGGTCAGCACCTCCAGCCGGGCGCCGGTCGCATCGGCCAGCCGGGCGCAGAGCGCGCGGTCGTCGTCGCTATGCTGGACGATCACCACCTCCTGCGCCTCGCCCAGGGCGTGGATCAGGCCGATCCAGGCGGCATCCGCCTCTGCCCCGAGCCGGGCGCTGAGCACACTGGGGACGACCAGCGCCAGGCGCCGCGGCTGCGCGGGCGCCGGCGGCCAGGCCCAGGAGGCCAGGCCGAAGCCGAGATCGGCGGCCAGCACCGCCTGGTCAACCCCCACCTCCTCCCGCAGCACCTGCAGGTCGCCCGGGTCGCGCACCGAGACATGCGCGGCGCGCCGCAGCACCGCGGCATAGGCTGTCCGGCCGAGCGGCGTGTGGATGCCCTGCACCCCGATGCCGAGCACCGCCGTGGCGCGGCCGAGATCCTGCGCATGCCGCAGCAGGCCGGCGTAATAGGCGACGTTCTGCGCCTGGGATGCACCACCATCGGCGGTGTCGTACAGCAGGCCGCCGCCGCCCAGCATCACCAGGTCGGCCTCCCGCACCAGGTCGAAGCTGGCGACGGCGCCAGCCAGGATGACCCGGCGGAAGCCGGCCTGGGCGGCGATCCGCCCGGCGACCAGGGTCACCGCATCGTCGCCGATATTGCCGAGCCCGTAGGCCGAGGCGATCAGCGCCGTGCCGCCGGGGTCGGGCGGCAGCGGCGCCGGTGCGGCCGCCCAGGCGCGCAGCCGTGCCGCGTCCTCCAGCCAGTCGAGCCGCACCGAATCGGCCGCGACGCAGAAGGCGCTGCGGACCAGCAGGAAATCCTCCGAGGCGAAGACCGGCCGCCCGGCATCGAGGATCGCCCGCAGCGCCGGCCGGCTCAGCCGGTTCAGCAGCGCCTTGTGCAGGATGGCGAGGTCGGGCAGCGGATCGTCCGGCTGCAGCCCGTAATAGGGCAGCACGTTGCGGTCCGGCCAAAGCTGCTGTGCCGCGGCAAAAAGGTATTCCGGCACCGCGATGCAACGGTCCGTGGGCGCCACGACCGCGGCGATGCGGTCCAGCCCGACATATCTCACGCGCAGGGTCATCCCGTCGCACCACCCTTCCTGGCTGGCCTGCCCGGGCGGCGGCATCACGGCCGCCTGGCGTCCCAGTCTCGTCGGGATGGGGTTGCGAAATCGTAAAGCGGTGACTCCTGCCGCATCAGCAGAATGCCATCCTGTGAAATGCTTGGTCATCGCCCCGGAGCCGCCGCGATTGCCACGGCCAGCCTGTCGTAGCCGATATCATTCGTCCCGGTACTTGGGTCGCGTAGCCGATCACGGTCGACTGGAGATGCGGCTTCCACATCCTGGCCCGCGACAGGCGGAACGCCGGATCGAGGTCGGCCGCCCGCACGAACCTGCCGCGGGCACGGGGCGCCACACGGTTGCCGTGGGAAACCTCGGCCGGCCGCTGCAGCAACGTTTTAGGGGGGGGGGGAGGCGCCGATTGGCGACAACCGCGACGTGGCAAGCCGGCATCGGGCAGGTCAGGTCAGCGCGGAATTCCCGGCCATGGCCAAACGGGGGAGCCCATGAGGGCATCGCTCGCAGCCATGGTACAGCCGAGGCGTCAAGGCGGCCCCGGCCGACGACCCGCGGGTCAAGGCCCGGCGGTTGCCCGCCGGGCCGTCCGGTTCAGGTGCGGTCGGGGTCGACGGCGTCCCGCGCCGCATCCTTCGCGCCACCGACGGTGTTCTGCACCTTGCCTTCGGCCTTGTCGGCCTTGCCTTCGGCCTGCAGCTTGGTGTCGCCGGTGACCTTGCCGGCCATGTCCTTCACGGCGCCCTTGACCTGCTTGGCAGCGCCTTCGATGCGATCCTTGTCCATGACTGGTCCTCCTTCGGCCGGTGCAGGCACGCCCCGGCTTCCGGCAACGAAACGCGACGCCTGCGGAAAAGGTTGCCAGCCCGGGTCAGCGAAACGGAATCGCATACATCAACCCGCCCTGGGTCCAGAGGCCGTTCAAGCCGCGCTTCAGCTTCAGCGGGCTGCCCTGGCCGACATTGCGCTCGAAGATCTCGCCGTAATTCCCCACCGCCTTCAGCGCCGCCAGCATCCAGCCGTTGTCGAGCCCGAGCCGGCTGCCGAATTCGCCGCTGGCGCCGGTCAGCCGCTGCACGGTGGCGTTGGGCTCCTTGGCGCGCGCCTCGGCATTGGCCTGGGTGACGCCGGCCTCCTCGGCTTCCAGCAGGCCCATGTGCAGCCACATCACGATGTTGGCCCATTGGTCGTCGCCGTTGCGGGTGAAGGGGCCGAGCGGCTCCTTGCTGATCGCCTCCTCCAGCACCCGGTAGGCGGCCGGATCTCGCGCGACCGTCAGCGCCCCGGCCAGCGCCGAGGCGTCCTGCGTCATCGCGTCGCAGCGGCCGGCGAAGAAGGCGTCGTACATCGTGTCCACACGCTCGAAGACCACCGGGCTGAACTTGATCCCCCGGGCGCGGAAGACGTCGCTCAGGTTGAGCTCATGCGTGGTGCCCTGGGCGACGCAGATGCTGGCACCGTCCAGTTGCTGCACCTTGTCCACGCCGGCATCGCGGCGGACGGCGAAGCCCTGGCCGTCGTAGAAATTCACCGGCCCCTGGTTGAGGCCGAGCGAGGCATCGCGCAGGAAGGTCTGCGTGCTGTTGCGGTAGAGCACGTCGATCTCGCCGGTCTGCAGCGCGGTGAAGCGCGCCTGGGCGGTGAGCGGGGAGAAGCGGACCTTGGTGGCGTCGCCCAGCACGGCGGCGGCCAGTGCCCGGCAGTAATCCGCATCCAGCCCGCGGTATTCGCCGCGGCTGTCGGGCGCGGAGAACCCCGCGAAGCCCTGGGAGACGCCGCAGTTCAGCGTGCCGCGCTGCTTCACCGCGGCCAAGGTCTGCGCCTCGGCGCCGCCCAGCGCGGCGGCGACGATGGTCGCCGCGAGAAGCCACGCCTTCATCACCTTGCTCCCGGATTGCAACTGGCCAGCGCCGCGTCCACCGCCGCGCCGAAGCGGTCGACGATCATGTCCACCTGGTCGGGCGTGACGATATAGGGCGGCGCCAGGATGGCATGGTCGCCAAGCCGCCCGTCGATCGTTCCGCCCATCGGGTAGCAGGCCAGGCCATTCTCGAAGGCTTCCCGCTTCACCCGCTCGTTCAGCTTCAGCGCCGGGTCGAAGGGCTGCTTCGTCGCGCGGTCGGTGACGAACTCGATCGCCCAGAACAGGCCGCGGCCGCGGATGTCGCCGACATGGCGGTGGTTGCCGAAGCGCTCGACCAGGCGCTGCTCCAGCAGCGCGCCCATGGCCTGGACGTTGTCCAGCAGCCCGTCCTCCGCGATCACCTGCTGCACCGCGACGGCGGCGGCGCAGGCCACCGGGTGCGCCTGGTAGGTATGGCCATGCATGAAGGCGCCGCTGCCGGCGGCCAGCCCCTCGATCACCCTTCCATGCACCAGGATGCCGCCGATCGGCTGGTAGCCGGCGCCGAGCCCCTTGGCGACGATCTGGATGTCGGGCGTCACCGCTTCCTGTTCCCAGGCATGCAGCGTGCCGGTGCGGCCCATGCCGCTCATCACCTCGTCGAGGATCAGCAGCGCGCCGTGCCGGTCGCAGACCGCCCGCACGCCCTCGAAATAGCCGGGCAGCGCGGTGGCGCAGCCGAGCGTCGCACCCACCACCGGTTCGGCGATGAAGCCGATGACCGTGTCGGGGCCGAGCCGCTGGAACTCGGCCTCCAGCTCGGCCACCAGCCGCGCGACATACTGTGCGTCGGTCTCGTCGTCGCCGCGGTCACGGTAGGCGTAGCAGGGCGAGACATGGCTGAAGGCGGGCGAGAGCAGCGGTGCATAGGGCGCCCGGCGCATCGCGTTGCCGCTGGCCGAGAGCGCCCCGAGCGTGTTGCCATGGTAGCTCTGCCGCCGCGCGATGAAGCGGGTGCGCTGGGGCTGGCCCACTTCCAGGAAATACTGCCGTGCCAGCTTGATCGCGGCCTCGTTCGCCTCGGAGCCGGAGGAGCAGAAATAGGCATGCGTCAGCCCGCCCGGCGCATGGCCGACCATGATGTCGGCCAGCCGCTCGGCGCTTTCGCAGGAGAACAGCGCGGTATGCGCATAGCTGAGCTGGTCGAGCTGCGCCTTGATCGCCGCGATCACCCGGGGCTCGCCATGGCCGAGGCAGGCGACCGCGGCGCCGCCGGAGCCGTCGATGACGGCGTGGCCGTCGCGGTCATACAGGTAGATCCCCTCCCCGCGCACGGCGATGGGCGGATCCTGCCGCAGGCTGCGGTGGACGAGGTGGCTCATGCTTCCTCCGGGTCGGGCAGACAGGCGTCGCGCGCGGCGAACATGGATCGAGCGTTCCATGCGGCCAGGCACGATGCAACGCATGTCCCTCTCCAGCGGCGGAGGGACCCGGCGCCCTCGCCCGGGCATTCACCTTCCGCCCGTCCGGAGACCGCGCCATGCGTCCGCTGCTCGCCTTGGTCCTGTCGCTGGCCGCCACGCCGCTGGCGGCGCAGGAGGCCTCCCTCGCCCGACCGCAATTGCTGCTGCGGGAGGTCGTCACCGGCATGCCGCGCGGGGAGCAGCAGGAGGTGCAGGTGCTGACCGCCAGCTTCCGTCCGGGCGACCGCACCGTCTTCCATACCCACCGCCACCCGGTGACCGTCTACGTCCTGGAAGGGACCTTCACGCTGGAAATGGAGGGCCGCCCACCGGCCCTGGTCCGCGCCGGGGAAGCGCTGGTCGAGCCGCACGGCGTGCGGATGACCGGCTTCAACCGCACCCAGGGGCCGCTCCGCGTGGTCATCGTCTATGTCTCGGAGCCGGGGATGCCCTTCCTCGACATGATCCACCCGTGACCAGGGCGCCGGCACCCGGGAGGGCTGCAATCGTGCCGACCTTCCGGGCAGCGCGCCGTCCGGTCCACCGTGCACGACCGGCCTGGGCATGGCGGGTTCAGGCCGGCATCACCGGCACCAATCCGTAGCGACGCATCACCTCGCCCATCGCCGCCTTGTCGGGCGGCTGCCGCGCCAGCAGCTTTGCCATCTCCCGGAAATAGGCCGGCCCCAGCATCGCGGGCGTCAGCAGGCAGAGGCACTTGGCCTGCGCCGGCCCGTCGTTGCGGAAGCCATGTACAACGCCACGGCGGATGAAGAGGCTCTCGCCCGGCCCCAGCGGCACCTCCGCCCCGGCCACCGTGAAGGTTACGACCCCGGCCAGGCCGTAGACCGCCTCGTCCCAATTCTCATGGTAATGCGGCACCGGCATGCGGGCCTGCGGCTGCACTGTCATCTCAAACATGTCGACATCGGCGCCGGTGGCCTCCCGGCTCTGCAGGAAGCGCAGCTCGAGGCCGCCCATGGAGATCAATTCCACCACCCACCCCCCTACTTCAGCATCCAGCGCCAGGCTGCGCGCAGCCTGGCCGCGCCATCCTCGGCGAACCAGGCGCCATGGGCAAAGACCACCCTGACCGGCGCCAGGGCCAGCAGTCGCTCGGCAGCCGCACGGTTCGCCTCGGCATGTCGCCTCATCACCAGCCGGACATGCCGCGGCGTGCCGCCGGCCGGCCCGGCCGCGCCCAGCGCCCGGACCAGCAGCCCCATGGCCCAGGGCAGCCGGGCCGGCTCCATCGCCTGGACCGTGTCGCACAGCACCAGCGTGCGGCTGGCGGCGTGGTGGAAGGCCACCTCGACGAAGCCGGCGCCGGCCAGCGTCTCCTGCGCCACCTGCCCGGCCCAGTCCGCCGGCGGCTCCGGCCCCAGCGTGCCATGCGCCCGCAGCACGGTGCCCTGGCCCCGCGCCCGCTCCACCACCCCGTGCGGCGCCCAGAGCCGCGCTTCCGGGAAGGCCGCCTGCCAAGCCTGCATCTGGGTCCAGTGGGCCGTGCCAGGGGAGACCAGGTGCCGGATCGGGCCGAGCGCCGTCAGCGCCGCTGCCAGGGCCGGGGAGAAGCGGGTCGGCGAATGCAGCCAGAGCCCGCCATCGGCCAGCCGCAGCACCACCATCCGCACCGGGACGGGCAGGCCGAGCACCCGGAGCGGGCCGCTATCCACCACCCAGACGCCATCGGCGACGGGCTTCGGGCGGTCGAGCGGGGGATAAGCGACGTCCTGCGGCATGCCCCCCTGAACATGGTGGCGGCCTCCGGCGTTCCCAGCCGCTATGGCGCCGTCAGCACGCCGACCGTCGCACCGGCCATGCAGCAGGCGATGCTGGCCGCGACCAGGCTCTTCAGCCCCAGCCCGGTGATCTCGGCCCGCCGTTCGGGGCACAGCGCCGACATCCCCGTCACCATGATCCCGACCGAGGCGAAATTGGTGAAGCCGCAGAGCGCATAGGTGAGGATGATGCGGGACCGCTCCGCCAGACCCGCCCCGCCGCTGGCGGCCAGCTGCAGGTAGCTGACGAACTCGTTCACCACGACCTTGATGCCGAGGCTCTCGGCCACCGTCGCGCATTCCGCGGCCGGGACGCCCATGGCCCAGGCCAGCGGCCAGAAGGCGAAGCCGGCCAGGCGCTGCAGGGTCAGGCCGGCCAGCGGCTCCAGCGCCATGTTCAGCAGCGCCACCAGCGCCACGAAGACGACCAGCGAGGCCATGATGCCGAGCAGCAGGGTCAGCCCGTCCGCGGTGCCGCGCACCAGCGCATCCATGGTGCCGTCATAGAGCCGCGGCATCGGCCCCTCCGCCCCGACCGCGGCAGGCTCGCTCTCGGGCAGCATCAGCAGCGCGGCGAGGATCGAGGCCGGCGCCGCGATCAGGCTGGCGGTGAGCAACTGCCCCGCGGCGTCGGGCACCACCGGCGCGATCATGGTCGCATAGACCACCAGCATGTTGCCGCTGATGGTGGCGAGGCCGGCGACCATCGAGACGAAGAGCTCCGCCCGGGTCAGCGTCGCCAGCCAGGGCCGGATCAGCAGCGGCGCCTCGACCATGCCGACGAAGACATTGGCGGCGACCGAAAGGTTGCAGGCGCCGGACAGGCCGAACAGCCGGCGCAGCCCGCCGGCCAGCGCATCCACCACCAGCGGCAGGATGCGCCAGTGGTACAGCACCGCCGACAGCGCGCCGACCAGCAGCACCAGCGGCAGGGCCTGGAAGAACAGGATGAAGCTGCCGCCGGGCGCAAGTTCGGCGAAGGGCAGCGGGCCGCCGCCGAGATAGCCGAAGACCAGCGTGGTGCCGGCCCGCGTCGCCCGCGCCAGGGCATCGACCGCGTCGCCCACGGCGGCGAAGCCGGCGCGCAGCGGCGGGATGTGCAGCAGGGCGCCGGCGACGGCCAGCTGGCTGAACAGCCCCGCCACCACCACCCGCGGCCGCACCCCCCGGCGGCAGCCGCCACAGGCCCAGGCCAGCAGGCAGAGCAGCGGCAGGCCGAGCAGCGCCTGGAATTGCAGCAGGCTCATTCGGCGGCGCGCGCGGCGGCGGCGGGCGGGTCCATCTCCACCGCCTCGATCCGCGCCCCGGCGGCGGTGATCTTCTGCGCCGTGGTCTCGATCTGCTGCACGTCCACCTGCATCTCCGCGAAATGCCGCTTCAGGCTGGCGACCCTTCGGTCGAGCCGCCCGGTCTCCTCGGCCAGCTTCGCCACTTCCCGACGCAAGGCCTGTGCCTCGGCCCGCAGGCGGACGTCGCGCATCAGGGCGCGCATGGCGCCGAGCACCGCCCAGAGCGTGCCGGGGGAGACGAGATAGACCCCGCGCCGCCCGGCCTCGGCCACCAGGGTGCCGAACAGCGCGTGCAGGTCGGCGTGGAGCGCTTCGGAGGGCAGGAAGATCAGCGCGCCCTCGGCGGTCTCGCCGGGGCAGATGTATTTGCGGGCGACGTCGTCGACATGCTTGCGGATATCGGCCGCCATGCGGCGTTCGGCGACCAGGCGGGCAGCCTCGTCCGGGGCGCGGCGCAGCGCCTGCCAGGCTTCCAGCGGGAATTTGCTGTCGATGGCGATCGGGCCCGGTGGGAAGGGCAGCCGGATCAGCGCGTCGCAGCGGGTGCCGTTGGCCAGGCTGAACTGCCAGGCCCAGCCATCGGCGGGCAGGCGGTCGGCCAGCATGTCGCGCAGCTGCACCTCGCCGAAGGCGCCGCGCGCCTGCTTGTTGCCGAGGATGGAGGCGAGGTTGGTCACCTGGCCGCCCAGCGCCTCGATATTCGCCCGCGCCGCGTCGATGACGGCCAGGCGTTCGTGGATGCGCCGGGCGCTGTCCTGGGTGCGGTCGGCGCTGTCGGCCAGCGCCCGGCCGAGGCGCTCGTTCTGCGCCGCGACGGCGGCGTCCAGCCGGTCCGACAGCGCCTCCATCCGGTCGGCGAGGATCAGCATGCCCTCCCCGCCGCCGCGCGGGCGGAAGGCGAGCGCGAGGGTGCCGACCAGCAGCGCGCCGGCGAGCGCGGCGGCCAATGGCACCAGCAGCGGCAGCAGCCAGTCAGGCAAGGCGATCCCCCGAGTCGCGGCCCCGACTCTCGCACCGGGCGAAAATCGCGGGGAGGAAAAAGTACCCCTCCCCGCAGGCCGGGCCTGAACTCGGAGAAATAGATGAGGGGGTCCGGGGGAGAATACCTTCTCCCCCGGCCTTGCTCAGGCCGCCGCGAAAGACCCATCGGGCTGCAACAACACCAGCCGTCCCGTCGCCACGCCGAAATGCGCCCCGCGCAGGGTGAGCCGCCCGGCCGCCACCGCCTCCGCCACGAAGGGGAAGGTCATCAGGTTGGCCAGCGAGATCCGCACCGCCTCGTGCTCCCCGACCTCCTGCCGCGCTTCGGGGATGTCGCAGCGCAGCGCCACGTCGCGGGCGCGGGCGGCGATGCTGATCCAGCCGGCGACGAAGTCCCCGGCCTCCGGCGGCGGGCCTTCCAGGATGGCGCGGACGCCGCCGCAGAGCGCATGGCCCATTACCACCAGCTCGCTCACCCGCAGCACCCGCACGGCGAATTCCACCGCGGCGCTGGTGCCATGGAAGGCGGCGTCCGGCATGTAGGGCGGCACCAGGCTGGCGACGTTGCGCACCACGAACAGCTCGCCCGGCCCGGCCGAGAAGATCATCTGCGGATCGACCCGGCTGTCCGAGCAGGCGATGACCATGGTGCGCGGGCTCTGGCCCTGCGCCGCCAATTCCTCGAACCGCGCCTTCTCGCGCGGCCAGGTCTCGGCGCGGAAGCGGCGGTAGCCGTCGATCAAGCGTTCCATGGTCCAGCCCCAAAGCCCCGCCGCATTTAGTGGCGGAAGTGGCGCATTCCAGTGAAGACCATGGCGAGCCCCGCCGCATCGGCCGCGGCGATCACCTCGGCGTCGCGGATCGACCCGCCCGGCTGGATCACCGCGGTGACGCCGGCGGCCGCCGCCGTCTCCAGCCCGTCGGCGAAGGGGAAGAAGGCGTCGGACGCCACGACGCTGCCGCGGGCCAGCGGCTCGGCCAGGCCGGCGGCCTTGGCCGCGGCCTCCGACTTCCAGGCGGCGATGCGGGAGGATTCCACCCGGTTCATCTGCCCGGCGCCGATGCCGACGGTGGCCAGGCCCTTGGCATAGATGATGGCGTTGGACTTGACGTGCTTGCAGACCCGGAAGGCGAAGATCAGGTCCTCCAGCTCCTGCGCGCTCGGCGCCCGCTGCGTCACCACCTTCAGCCCCTCGGCGGTGATCCGCCCGGCGTCGCGCGACTGGGCGAGGAAGCCGCCGGCGACGCTGCGGAAGGTCAGGCCGGGCGCCGCCGGGTCGGGCAGGCCGCCGGTCAGCAGCAGGCGCAGGTTCTTCTTGCGGGCGAAGACCGCCTTCGCGCCCTCGTCCGCGTCGGGCGCCACCACCACCTCGGTGAAGATCGCCGCGATCTTCTCGGCCGCGGCGGCGTCAAGCGTCCGGTTGGCGGCGACGATGCCGCCGAAGGCGGAAACCGGGTCGCAGAGCAGCGCGCGGTCCCAGGCGGCGGCCAGGCTGTCATCCACCGCCACGCCGCAGGGATTGGCGTGCTTGACGATGACGATGGCGGGGCGGTCGAATTCGGCGACGCATTCATAGGCCGCGTCGGTGTCGTTCAGGTTGTTGTAGGACAGCTCCTTGCCCTGCACCTGGGTCGCGGTGGCGATGCCGGCCCGTGCCGTGCCGTCCAGGTAGAAGCCGGCCTGCTGGTGCGGGTTCTCGCCATACCGCAGCGTCTGCCTGAGGATGCCGGCGAAGGCCAGGCGCGGCGGGAATTCCTCGCCAAGCTGGCCGGCGAACCAGCCGCTGATGGCGGCGTCGTAGGCGGCCGTCCGGGCGTAGGCGGCGGCGGCCAGCGCCTTCCGGGTCGCCAGGCGGGTGCCGCCCGTGGCCGCGATCTCCGCCTGCACCGTGGCGAACTGGCCGGGTTCGGTCAGCACCACCACATGGGCATGGTTCTTGGCGGCGCTGCGGATCATCGCCGGGCCGCCGATGTCGATGTTCTCGATGCAGTCGTCGAAGCCGGCGCCCTTCGCCACCGTCGCCTCGAAGGGGTAGAGGTTGACCGCCACCAGGTCGATCGGGGCGATGCCGTGCGCGGCCATCTGCGCCCGGTGGTCGGCCAGGTCGCGCCGGCCGAGCAGCCCGCCATGCACCTGCGGCACCAGGGTCTTCACCCTTCCGTCCAGGATCTCCGGGAAGCCGGTGTGCTCGCTCACGTCCTTCACCGCGATGCCGGCCTCGCGCAGCGCCTTCGCCGTGCCGCCGGTGGACAGGATCTCCGCCCCCTGCCCCGCCAGGAAACGGGCGAATTCCACCAGGCCGGTCTTGTCGGACACCGACAGCAGGGCGCGGCGAACGGGGACGGGATCGGTCATCGGGGCAACTCCGGGAAGGGCCGCGGCATAGACCAGATCGCCCGCGGCCGGAACCGGCTGCGGGCGCGAATCCGGCCACCGGGCCTCGCCCCGGTGGTCCGCTCTACGCGGGCTTGATCCCGGCGCTGCGCACGACCTTGCCCCAGCGCTCCGCCTCCTGCGCCACGAAGCCGCCGATCTCGGCCGCGCCCGGGGTGCCGAGCGAGACGATCCCCGCCGCCTCCAGCCGTTCCTTCACCACCGCGCCGGCCAGTGCCTCCTGCACCGCCAGGCGCAGCTTCGCGGCGATCTCAGGGTCGAGCCCGGCCGGCGCCGCCAGCAGGAACCAGTTGGTGGCGACCACCCGCGGGAAGCCCTGCTCGGCCAGCGTCGGCACCCCGGGCACCGCGGCGATCCGCCCCTGGGCGGAGATCCCCAAGCCGCGCAGACCGCCCGCCCGGATCGCCGCCGCATTGGCCCCTACGGTGTCCCAGAGGCTCTCGGTATTGCCCGACAGCACCGCCTGCTGCGCCTCCGCCGCGCCGCGGAAGGGCACGTGCAGCATCTGCACCCCGGCCTCCATGCCGAACAGCACGCCGGTCAGGTGGCCGAGCGTGCCGACGCCGGAGGAGCCGAAGCTGACCGCCTCGGGCTTCGCCCTGGCCGCCGCGACATAGTCCTGCATCGAGCGGATCGGCCCGTCGCCCCTCACCGCGCAGGCGATCGGCGCCCCGGCCAGCATGGCGACCCAGGCGAAGCTCTTCGCCGGGTCATAGGCCAGGTTGGGGAACAGCGCCGGGGCGATGGCCAGCGGCCCGGTATTGCTGACCAGCAGCGTGTGCCCGTCCGGCTTCTCCATGGCGCCCGCGGCGGTGCCGACCGACCCGCCGGCGCCGGTCCGGTTGTCCACCAGGAAGGGCTTGCCGAAGGCCTTCTCCAGGCCTTCGGTCAGCGGCCGGACAATGATGTCGGACGCCCCGCCCGGCGCGTAGGGGACGATGATGCGCACCGGCCGGCTCGGCCATGGCCCGGCCTGGGCGCGCAGCAGGCCGGGCGCGGCAAGGCTGCCGGCGGCGGCGGTGAGGAGCATACGGCGGAGCATGGCGGTGCCTTCGATCTGCGCAGGGCCGGCGCGGCGATGCCCGCGCAGGGGGCGGCCCCGCCCCGGATCATCCCCGGGCGGCCGCCACCGCCCCGGGTCCGCAATCGGCGTGCCAGCAGGCGGTCAGGGGGTGGGCGCCGCCTCGGGCAGCAGTCCCTCCGCCTTCAGCGCCTGCCAGAAATCGGCCGGGATCGGCGCCCGCATCAGCGCGGCGTTCTCCCGCACCCGCGCCGCGCCCTTGGCGCCGGGGATGACCGAGGCGACCACCGGGTGCGCGGCGCAGAATTGCAGCGCCGCGGCGCGGATATCGACCCCGTACCGGCCGCAGACCGCCGCCACCCGGTCGCGCGCCATCACCTCGGCCGGCGCCGCCACGGCATAGTTGAAGGTCTTGCCACCGGCGAGCAGGCCGGAATTGAACGGCCCGCCCACCACCACGTGCACGCCGCGCGCGGCGCAGGCCGGGAACAGCGCATCCAGCGCCGCATGGTCGATCAGGCTGTAGCGGCCGGCCAGCAGGAAGACATCCGGGTCGGCCCGGTCCAGCGCCCGCAGGCAGGGCTCGGTCAGGTTCACCCCGAGGCCCCAGGCACGGATCACCCCCTCCTCCCGCAGCCGGGTCAGCGCCTGCGCGGCGCCGTCCATCGCCTGGTCGAACAGGCCTTCCCAGGCCGCGCCATGGGTGTCCTCGGCGATGTCGTGGATATAGGCGATGTCGATATGCGACAGCCCCAACCGCTGCAGGCTGTCCTCGATCGAGCGGCGCGTGCCGTCGGCCGTGTAGTCGTAGACCGGGCGGAAGGGCAGCGCGTCGACGAAGACCTGCACCGTGCGGGGAGCGTTGCGGTCGGGGATCTGCAGCCGGCCGACCTTGGTCGAGAGCACGAATTCCTCGCGCGGCCGCTGCCGCAGCACATGGCCGAAGCGGTGCTCCGACAGGCCGGCGCCGTAATGCGGCGCGGTGTCGTAGTAGCGGACGCCGCTATCCCAGGCGGCCCCCAGCGAGGCCTCGGCGGTCGCCTCGTCGATCGCGGCGAACATGTTGCCGAGCGGCGCCCCGCCGAAGCCGAGCGGACCGGGCGGGGCGAAACGGGTGGTGGCGGACATCGGCGGAGCCTCGGTGGTTCGAGGCGCAACGCCGGGCGGCAGGCCAAGGTTCAGAACGCGGTGCGCAGCCGTAGCCCCAGCACCGCCACCGGGCCGCGATCGGCGTTGTAGGCGGGGTTGCCGAAGACCTGAAGGTCGGCCGTCACATCGGTGCCCGGCGCGGCGCGCCAGCGGTAATAGGCCTCGGCCGCCACTTCGGCCCGGTAACGGAGCCTGCCGTCGCCGGTGATGAAGCCGATCCCGCCGGCCTCGAGGAAACGCCTATGGCCGGGCGACAATCCGCCGACATTGCCGGCCAGGCCGACCGTGTCCGCCGCCCGTCCCCAGCGCTGCCCCGTCCAGGACAGGCCGGCGGAGACCGCCCAGTCCATCTCGGTATACATCCAGTTCTGCGTCCGGCCGTCGTTCCAGGAGGCCCGGGCGAAGGCGCCGAGGTCGTCGCGCAATTCCTGTTCCCAGTTCAGCACCGCCATGGTCTTGGTGGTGGAGGCGCCGGTCGGGCTGACCTCGGTCGCGGTGATGTCGCCCTCGACCAGCGCCTCCCAGCGCTGCGCCCGGGTGCGGGACAGGCCGAGCAGCAGGCGGAGCGCCCCCGGCCGCGCGCCCCAGTCGTAGAAACGGTCGGCCTGGGCCAGCAATTGGAAACCGCGCAATGGCTGCGGGTCGAGCGAGAGCGAATTGATCCGCTTGGCCACCTGGAAGGCGCCGCCGCGCAGACCCCAGGCGCCGGACTCCCATTCCAGCGCCACGCCGTTGGTGAAGCCCTTGGCGTCGTTGGCGAAATCGAAGGCCCCGGCAGAGGCGAAGGCCCAGTTGAGGAATTGGGTGCGCGGGTCATGCGCATAGCGGTTGTCGTCGAAGATATCGAAGACCGGGAATTTGCCGGCGGTGAGGGTGATCCGCTCGCGCGGCAGGCTGCCGGCGAAACGCAGCGGGTCGTGCTCCGCCGGGCTCCGCTCGCCGGACAGGGCGATGGTCTGCCGCAGGAAGGCACGGGCGACATAAAGGGTCGGCATGTCGCTGCCGACCCGGAAGGCCTCGCCGTTCGGGAAGGCCGCCAGGCCGCGGGTGCCGGACAGGCCGAAGCCGCGCGAGACCTGCGGGTCGACGATCACCTCGGCCCCCTGCCAAAGCCGCCGGCCGAGCAGGACATCGAGCGAGAGGGTGTTGCGCCCCTGGGCGCCGGCGCCGAGGCTGTTCTCGCCGCGATAGGGCGCGCGGAAGGCCGGGTGGACTTGCTGCACGAAGGTCGACTGGCCGCGGACCATCCAGCCTGCCGCTTCCAGCGCCTGCTGCCGTGCCGCGAGGTCGGGGAAGATCGCCGCCTCGGCCGGGCCCGGCGGCGGCGCCACGCCAAGGCCACCGCCATGCTGCGCCCAGGCCGGCCAGGCGACCAGCCAGGCGAGCAAACAGGCCACGGATGCAGACCTGTTCATATGAAGAGGTCGATAGAGTTTCTTCAGCAAAATCAAAAGCATACGCGGAACTAGCGACGCCTCCGCGACAAGGCAACCGTGCCTGATTGAACTGCTGTTTAAAGGTAGCAAACCGGTAATATCAACTTTTGGTTGATATTTGATCACGGAATCGGCATCGTGCGCCCCGATCCATTGGCCGGTCCGCCCGGACCAAGTCGTTTCGAGGCATTCTTCGATGGCCCGCCCCGGTGGCGCAGTCCTCATGGCCGTGCGCAACGGCGCCCGGTTCCTGCCCGAACAGCTGGACAGCCTCAGCGACCAGGCCGGCCCACCGCTCTCCCTGCTCTGGCGCGACGACGGCTCCGAAGACGCCTCGGCCGAGGTGATCGGCGCCTGGGCACGGCAGACCGGCGCCGCGGCACGACGGCTGGACCAGCCGGAAGGCCGGCTCGGCGCCGCCCGCGGCTTCCTCGCCCTGCTGGCCGCGGCGCCGGACGACGCGCCCTTCTTCGCCTTCTGCGACCAGGACGATGTCTGGCTGCCGGCCAAGACCGCCCGCGCCGTCGCCGCGCTGGACGCCGTCCCGCCCGGCATTCCGGCGCTGGCATGCGCCCGGCAGCGGCTGGTCGACGCGGCGCTCCGGCCGCTCGGCGAGAGCAGCCTGCCCGGCCGGCCGCCCGGCTTCGGCAACGCCATCGTGCAGAACATCGCCACCGGCTGCACCATCGTGCTGAACCCGGCGGCCCGCGCCCTGCTGCTCGCCGCGCCACCGCCGCCGCCTGGCTCCATGCATGACTGGTGGGCCTATATCCTGGTGACCGGCGCCGGCGGGCGGGTGCTGTTCGACCCCGAACCGGCGCTGCTCTACCGCCAGCACGGCGGCAACACGATCGGCGCCGACCCGCCGCTGCTCGACCGCCTGAGCCGGGCGCTGCGGCGTGGCCCGCGCGGCTTCACCGCGATGGTCGGCGCGCATCTGGACTGCCTCGCGGCGGTCGAGCCGCTGCTGGCGGAGGAGGCACGACGCGTCCTCGTCCTGCTGCGCGGCATGCGCGGGCGCGGCCCGCTCGGCCGGCTGCGGCTGGCGCGCCAGGCCGGGCTCTATCGGCAGAGCCGGGTGCAGGACCTCGCCATGGCGGCCTGGTTCGCCCTGGCGCCGCTGCCGCCCGCGCGCGGCACCGCGCCATGAACGCGGTGGCCGGGACCGCCGCCCCGCCGCGGCCCGTTGCGGCGACCGGGCCGGCGACCGGGGCGGCGCTGACCTCGGTGGTCATCGTCAGCTACCAGACCGGCCCGGCGCTGCAGCGGGCGGTCGCCTCCGCCCTGGCACAGGACCGGCCGGTGGAAGTGCTGCTGGTCGACAACGGCAACCCGCCGGAGACGGCGGCGATGCTGGCCGCCTGGGCGGCGCGCGAGCCACGGCTCCGGCTGCTGACCGGCCAGGGCAATATCGGCTTCGGCGCCGCCTGCAACCTCGGTGCCCGGGCGGCGCGTGGGGACGCCCTGCTGCTGCTGAACCCGGATGGCGAATTGGCCCCGGATGCGCTGGCGCGGCTGCGGCGGCATGCCGCAACGCTGCCGTCCCCCTGGATGATCGGCCCGCGCATCCTGGACGGGGCCGGGCAGGACCAGGCCGGCAGCCGGCGCCGCCTGCTCACCCCGGTCTCCGCCCTGGTCGAGGCGCTGCGGCTGCACCGGCTCTGCCCCGGCCTGCGGCTGAACCTGCACCGCACCCCGCTGCCGGCGCGGATCACCCCGGTCCCGGCCATCAGCGGCGCCTGCATGTTCCTGCGGCGGGAGGCCTATTGGCGCATCGGCGGCTTCGACGAGGGCTATTTCCTGCATGTCGAGGATCTCGACCTCTGCCTGCGGTTCCGCCGCGGCGGCGGCGAGATCCTGTTCGCCCCAGATGTCGTGGTGCGGCATCTCGGCGGCACCAGCGAAGCGCCCAAGGCGGTGGTGGAACGCCACAAGGCGCGCAGCTTCCGGCGCTACTTCCGGCAGAATTTTCCCGGCATGCCCAAGCTGGTGCGGCTGGCACTGGACGGTGCCATCGCGGCGCAGCTCGGGCTGCGGATGCTGCGCGGCCGGCTCTTCTCGTGAACCTCTCTCCTATGTGATCCGTGTGGTCGCATCTGACCGGGTGGTGAAGCGAAACGTAAGCGGCGGCGTCCTATCCAGGACGGGTGAAGGTCGCCCAGGTCATCAACGTCGATTTCGCCCTGCGCCATTTCCTCTTGCCGCTGATGCGCGGCGCGCGGGAACGCGGGCATGAGGTCGTCGGCCTCTGCGCCGAAGGACCGCTGCTCGACCTGCCGCGGAGCGAGGGGTTCCGGATCATCCCGGTGCCGATGGCCCGTTCGCTCAACCCGGTCGCGCAGTACCGCGCCTTCCGCGCCCTGCTGCGCATCTTCCGCACCGAGGGTTTCGACCTGGTGCAGGGCCACATGCCGATCAGCGGCGTGCTGGCGCGGCTGGCCGCCCGGGTCGCGCGCCGCCATGGCAGGCCACGGATCGCCTATACCTGCCACGGCTTCCTGTTCAACCAGCCTGGCCCCTGGTGGCGCCGGGCGCTGTCCTTCGGCCTGGAATTCGCCGCCGGACGGATCACCGACACCTACCTGACCGTCAGCGCGGAGGAGGCCGTGGACGCCCGCCGCCTGGGCATCCACCGCCAGCCGGTGGCGGTCGGCAACGGCCGCGACCCCGCCGCCTTCCGCCCCGACCCGGCGGCGCGCCTGGCGGTGCGGGCGGAGCTCGGCGCCCGGCAGGGCGACTGCGTCATCATCGCCGTCTCCCGCCTGGTGCGGCACAAGGGCTATCCGGAACTGCTGGCCGCGCTGCGGGCGCTGCCGCCGCATTGCGTGCTCTGGGTGGTCGGCGACCGGCTGCCGAGCGACCATGGCGAGGACATGGAACCGCTCTTCGCCGCCGCGGCGGCCGAGCTCGGCCCGCGCTTCCGTCGGCTGGGCTACCGCACCGACGTGCCGCGGCTGCTGGCCGGGGCGGATGTCTTCGCCCTGCCCTCGCATTTCGAAGGCCTGCCGATGTCGGTGATCGAGGCCATGCTTTGCGGACTGCCGGTGGTGGCGACCGATATCCGCGGCCCGCGCGAGATGGTGGTGGCGGGCGAGACCGGCCTGCTGGTGCCGCCCGGCACGGTGGATCCGCTGGCCGCCGCGCTGGAGGCGCTGGCGCAGGATCCGGCCCGCCGCGCCCGACTGGGCGAGGCCGGCCGGCAAAGGGCGCTGCAATGCTACACCGAGCAGAAGGTGGTGGGCCGGACGCTCGACCTGCTGGGGCTCTAGAACGGATCGCGGGCGGGCGTGAACACCCGGGCGCGTACATCCGCCCTGGAAACAACGAGTCGCAGCGGTGCGGCCTTCGCTTTCGAACGCAGACCACTGTAGCGCAGGCCGCCGGTGGGCGCGCGCGCCCGGACGCATGGAGCGGCGCTGACATCAGGCTGCCACGGCGGTGCCGCGTTGGCTTTCGCCCGCAGGCCGCTGTCGCCCCGGTTCAGCCCTCCGTTGCCTCGCCGCCCGCCGCCGGCACCCGGCCGATCGCCCATTGTACGGTGTTGGCGCCCGGCTCGGCGGTGAGCACGATCTGGCTGGTCCGCCGCGGCTCGCCGCCGCCGAGATAGAGGCTCTCCTCCACCGCGACCTTGGCGCCCTTGGCCCGCAGCCGCCAGAACTGGTTCGAGGGCAGCTTCAGCAGCACCGCCGCATCGTCGATCTGCGGCGTGGCGATCACCGCCGGATGCAGGTGGAAGCGCAGCAGGAAGCCCGGCACCGGGGTGCCCGGCTCGGCCATCTCGATCAGGTCCTCGCCGCGCAGGTCGTCGCCGTTGCGGTCGATGTAGAGCCGCCGGCGGTGCTGCGCGCCGAAGGGCTTGCGCCAGCCGTCATGCACCGCGTCCAGCCATTGCGCGCCGTCGGCTTCCTGCCGGTCGCCCTCGACCCGCTCCGGCCGGCGGCCGAGGCCTTCGTCCTTCAACTCGGAGGAGTTGGTATCGGCCAGCACCAGGGTCGAATGCGCCGCGGTGGCGCGCATCGCGTCGCGCCAATCGGTCTCGGCCGCCGGTGCCGCGCCGCAATTCACGATCAGCCGGTCGCGGCCGATCGACATCTCGAAGCTGAGCGTGCCGGCATGGGCGAAGCGGTCGGCGCCGCGCGGCAGGCCGGTGGCGTTGTCGCGCGCCCGCAGCGGCGGCGGCGCGCCGGCATCGGCGATGATCAGGGTGCGGCCGGCCTGCAGCCGGTGGAAGCCGCTCTCCTCCAGCAGCAGCGGCGCGCGGCCGCGGGCCTGGCCCTGGGTCAGCACCAGGTCGACGAGGCCCGGCCCGTCCTCCCGCGTCCCGTTGAACTGGGCGAGGCCGCCATCGCCGTGGCGAAACAGCCGCAGCGCCTGGCCGGCGCGTTCCAGCACGGTGGCCAGCAGCGGCGGCGGGTTCAGCCCGGCGCCATGCAGCAGGTTGCGGATCTCGATCAGGTCCTGCAGCGCCAGCAGCAGCTGCGCCGGGGAGCGTTCGACATGCCCGCCATCGGGGTGGAACTGGCGTTCCAGTTCACCGGGCAGGAAGCGAAGCGCCCGGGTCATCCAGGCTTCCTCCTCCAGCGCCACGGCGGCGGCGATGGCGCCCTTCAGCGTCACCAGGGCGCCGCGATGCATCGCCTCCGCCGGCAGGCTGCCGACCACGCCGCGGGCGTCCTGGGCGAGGCGGACCAGCAGCTTCTTCTGGAACCCGTCCTCCGCCGTGGCGGCAAGGAAATCCCAATGGCCGAGCCAGGCGGAGACCCGGGCGGCGGCGACTTCCGGCGCCTGGGCCAGGGTCTCGGCCGCGCCGCGCGCCAGCCAGTCCTCGGCCAGGTCGCGGGCGCGCATCCGGGCGGTGTCGGTGCCCAGCGCGCGGAGGTCGCGCAGCCAGGCGAAGCCATGCGCGGCGGCGCGCCAGGTGACCGGGCCGGCGGACTCGGTCCAGCCGTCGCCACCCGGCTCGAGCCGCCGGGTGGTGCCCAGCACCTCGAATTCCGCGCGCAGCAGGCGGGCGCCGCGGCCGGCATCGCCGGGCCACAGGTCGCGGAAGGACCGCGCCGGCGCGTCCGGCACCTTCACCGGCTTGAGGCCGGAGATGAAGCGGCGGGTGCCCCGGATCAGCTCGCGCATCGGCCTACCCCCGCCCGCGCCATCAAGGCATCCCCTTGATGGCAGAAATAGCCTGCGCATAGTCCGGCGCGCCGAACACCGCGGTGCCGGCGACCAGCACGTCGGCCCCGGCCGCGATGCAGCGCGGCGCGGTCCGGGCGGTGACGCCGCCATCGACCTGCAGCGCGATCGCCTGCCCGCCCCGGGCGACATGGGCATCGATCATCTGCCGCAGGACCGCGATCTTGCCGAGCTGGCCTTCGAGGAAGGACTGCCCGCCGAAGCCCGGATTGACCGACATCACCAGGATCAGGTCGCAGAGCTCGAGCACGTTCTCGATCGAGGAGACCGGCGTCGCCGGGTTCAGCACCACCCCGGACTGCTTGCCCAGGGCCCGGATGGTCTGCAGCGTGCGGTGGAGGTGCGGCCCGGCTTCCGGGTGGACGCTGATGAGGTCGGCCCCGGCCTCGGCGAAGGCCTGCAGGTAGGGATCGGCCGGGGCGATCATCAGGTGGACGTCGAAGGGGATCGTGGCGTGCCGGCGCAGCGCCTTCACGATCACCGGGCCGAAGCTGATGTTCGGGACGAAATGCCCGTCCATGATGTCGAGGTGCAGCCAGTCGGCGCCGGCGGCGGCGACGGCGCGGGTCTCCTCGCCGAGCCGGGCGAAATCGGCAGCGAGGAGCGATGGGGCGACTCGGACGGGACGGGGCGGCATCATGCACGGTTCTAGCGGCCGGGCCGGAGGGGCGGCAAGGCGGCGCTGACCGGCAATGACGCGGCGGTGATGCCGGCCGCGTGAGGTCAGCCCTGATCCGGCGGCGCGGCGCGGACGCGGCCGAGCCCGGCGAAGCGGGGGCAAGGCAGCGGCGCCGTAGGCGGCCGGCCGCGCGCGGGGCCTGCAGGCCCTTGACAACAACGCCGCGGTGCTGGCCGGAAGGCCGGCACACACCCCCGTCATCGCATGAGAAGGGACCGTCCATGACCGAGTTGCCGCCCCGCAAGCAGGCCGCCGAGCTGCGCTCCGCCCGCTGGTTCGGCCCGGCCGACCTGCGCAGCTTCGGCCACCGCAGCCGCGCCATGCAGATGGGCTACGCGCCGGAGGAATGGACCGGCAAGCCGGTCATCGCCATCGTCAATACCTGGTCCGACCTCAACCCCTGCCACACCCATCTGCGGCAGCGGGCCGAGGACGTGAAGCGCGGCATCCTGATGGCCGGCGGCTTCCCGGTCGAGCTCCCGGCGATCTCGGTCAGCGAGAGCTTCGTCAAGCCGACCACGATGATGTACCGCAACATGCTGGCGATGGAGACGGAGGAGCTGCTGCGCTCCCACCCCGTCGACGGCGCGGTGCTGATGGGCGGCTGCGACAAGACAACGCCCGGCCTGCTGCTGGGCGCGACCAGCATGAACATCCCGGCGATCTTCGTCCCCGCCGGGCCGATGCTGCGCGGCAATTGGGGCGGCAAGACGCTGGGCTCGGGCTCGGACAGCTGGAAGTACTGGGACGAGCTGCGCGCCGGGAAGATCACCCAGGCGGACTGGCTGGGTGTCGAGGCCGGCATCGCCCGCAGCCACGGCACCTGCATGACCATGGGCACCGCCAGCACCATGACGGCGATCGCGGAAGCGGTCGGCATGGTGCTGCCCGGCGGCTCCTCGGTCCCCGCCGCCGATGCCGGC
Source organism: Dankookia sp. GCM10030260 (assembly GCF_042666655.1). Classification (NCBI taxonomy): domain Bacteria; kingdom Pseudomonadati; phylum Pseudomonadota; class Alphaproteobacteria; order Acetobacterales; family Roseomonadaceae; genus Dankookia; species Dankookia sp. GCM10030260. The sequence continues at coordinate 762,403 of NZ_JBHTDE010000001.1, read as the reverse complement.
CATATCCGGCTGTGCTCGGAAAGCGGCCGGCGCATCGTGGAGATGGTCTGGGAGGACCTGACGCCGCAGCGCATCCAGACCCGGCCGGCCTTCGAGAACGCCATCGCGGTGGCCATGGCGATGGGCTGCTCGACCAACGCCATCATCCACCTGATCGCCATGGCACGCCGCGCCGGCCAGGATATCGGGCTCGAGGATTTCGAGCGCTACAGCCGCCGGGTGCCCGTCATCGGCAACGTCCGCCCCAGCGGCGACAAGTACCTGATGGAGGACTTCTTCTATGCCGGCGGCATCCGCGCGCTGATGGGCAACATCACCGAGCACCTGCATCTCGGCTGCCTCACCGTCACCGGCCGGACGCTCGGCGAGAACATCGAGGGGGCGAAGGTCTACAACGACGACGTCATCCGCAACACGGCGAACCCGATCTACGGCGAGGGGTCGCTGGCGGTGCTGAAGGGCAACCTGGCGCCGGATGGCTGCGTCATCAAGCCGGCGGCGATGGACCAGAAGTTCCTGAAGCACAGCGGCCCGGCGGTGGTGTTCGACGACTATCCCAGCATGAAGCAGGCGGTGGACGACGAGAGCTACGACTTCACCCCCGACAGCGTGCTGGTGCTGCGCAATGCCGGCCCGCAGGGCGGCCCCGGCATGCCGGAATGGGGCATGCTGCCGATGCCGAAGAAGCTGCTGAAGATGGGGCTGCGCGACATGCTGCGGCTGTCGGATGCGCGGATGTCCGGCACCTCCTACGGCGCCTGCGTGCTGCACGTGGCGCCAGAGAGCTATGTCGGCGGCCCGCTGGCCTTGCTGCGGACCGGCGACGTCGTCACCCTCGACGTCGATGCCCGGACCATCAACATGGACGTGCCGGAGGAGGAGCTGGCGCGCCGCCGTGCCGCCTGGGTGGCGCCGCCGGCGCGCTTCGAGCGCGGCTATGGCTGGGCCTTCACCAAGCATATCGAGCAGGCCGACCAGGGCTGCGACTTCGACTTCCTGCGCACCGATTTCGGCGCGCCCGTCCCCGAGCCGGTGATCTACTGACATGGCCCTTTCCGCCGAGACCCGCGCGAAGCTGACCAGGGTCAGCACCGCGACGCTTGCCACCGCGCTGTTCAAGCGCGGCCTGCGCGGCCAGATGATCCAGGGCGCCCTGCCCCTGCATACGCCGGCCGGGAGCATGGTCGGCGAGGCCTATACCGTGCGCTACATCCCGGCACGGGAGGACCTCAACACCCTCGCCGTCTTCCGCGACCCGGCGCATCCGCAGCGCGTCGCGGTCGAGGAATGCCCCCCCGGCGCCGTGCTGGTCTTCGACAGCCGCAAGGATGCCCGCGCCGCCTCGGCCGGCGCGATCCTCATCGGGCGCCTCAAGATGCGCGGCGTCGCCGGCGTGGTGACCGATGGCGGCTTCCGCGACAGCGCGGAGATCACGGCGCTGGGCATCCCCGCCTTCCACACCCGCCCCTCGGCGCCGACCAACCTGACGCTGAACCAGGCGATCGGCATCAACGAGCCGATCGCCTGCGGCGACGCCCCGGTCTTCCCGGGCGACGTGCTGGTCGGCGATGGCGACGGCGTCATCGTCATCCCCGCGGCGATCGCGGACGAGATCGCCGCCGAGGCGACCGAGATGACCGCCTACGAGGATTTCGTGGCCGAGAAGGTGGCCGAGGGCCGCAGCATCCGCGGCCTCTATCCGGCCACGGATGAGCGGAACCTGGTCGAATTCGCCGAATGGCGCAAAGCCAAGGGCCGCTGACGCAGCCTCGCCGGGAGAAAGCAACCATGCATCGTCGTACCCTGCTGGGGGCCAGCGGCCTCCTCGCCATGCCCGCGCTGCGCGCGCGGGCACAGGTGGAATGGCCGGACAAGCCGGTCACCATCATCGTTCCCTTCGCCGCGGGGTCTTCGTCCGACATCATCGGCCGGTCGATCGCGCAATACCTGCAGCAGACCACCGGCAAGCCCTTCGTCGTCGAGAACCGGCCGGGCGCGACCGGCGAGGTCGGCGCGCGGCAGGTGATCCGCTCGGCGCCCGACGGCGCGACGTTGATGCATGCGCCGATCAGCACCTGGGCGATCAACGTCGCGCTGCGGCCGAACCTCGGCTACGACCCGGTGACGCAACTGACCCGCATCACCCAGACCGTGCGCACGCCGAACGTCCTGGTGGTGAACCCGCAATCGGTGCCGGTGGACGACCTGCCCGGGCTGATCGCTTGGCTGAAGAAGAACGAGAAGACGGCCGCCTACCCCAGCAGCGGCGTCGGCTCGTCCGATCACCTGACCGGGGAGATGTTCAAGCTGGCGACGGGGACGGACATGGCGCATGTCCCCTATTCCGGCGGCGGCCCGGCGATGACCAGCCTCATCGCCGGCACGACGCAGGTGTCGTTCCAGAACCTCGGTTCGGTGATCCCGCATATCCGCGACGGCCGGCTGAAGCCGATCCTGACCACGGCGGAGACGCGCAGCCCGATCCTGCCGGAGGTGCCGACCGCGATCGAGGCGGGGCTGCGCGACTTCGTCGTCTATTCCTGGCAGGGCTTCGGCGGCCCGCCCGGCATGCCGCCGGCCTTGCTGCAGCGCATCCATGCCGCCGCGACCGAGGCGCTGCGAAGTGCGCAGGTGGCGCCGCGGCTGACCGATCTCGGCTTCGACATCGTCGCCAATAGCCCGGCGGAATTCGCCGCCTTCCAGCAGCAGGAGATCGCCCGCTGGACCAAGGTAGTGAAGGCGGGGAACATCACCCCGGACTGAATGATCTAACTGAAGACGACGGTCTTCGACCCGTTCAGGATCACCCGGCTCTCCAGCACCCAGCGCAACGCCCGCGACAGCACCCGCCTTTCGATGTCGCGGCCGTTGCGCACCAGGTCTTCCGGGCTGTCGCGGTGGGTGACGCGTTCCACGTCCTGCTCGATGATCGGACCTTCGTCGAGGGCTGCGGTGACATAGTGCGCCGTGGCGCCGATCAGCTTCACCCCGCGCGCATGCGCCTGGTGGTAGGGCTTCGCCCCCTTGAAGCCGGGCAGGAAGGAATGGTGGATGTTGATGCAGCGCCCCGCCAGCTTCGCCGCCAGCCCGTCCGACAGCACCTGCATGTAGCGCGCCAGGATGACGATATCGGTCCGCGTCTCCTGCACCAGCGCCCAGATCGCCGCCTCCTGCTCCATCTTGCTGTGCCTGGTCACCGGCAGGTGGTGGAAGGCGATGCCGTCGAAATCGAGATGCGCGAAGGTCTCCCGCGCATGGTTCGAGACGATGGCGGAGGGCACCATCGGCAATTCGCCGATCCGCCAGCGATAGAGGATATCGGCCAGGCAGTGGTCGAATTTCGACACCAGCAGCATCACCCGCGGCCGTTCCGCCAGGTTGCGTAGCGTCCAGTCCATCCGGAAGCGCCCGGCGATCGGTGCCAGCCCGGCCCGCAGCGCCACCTCGTCGGCCGTGCCCTCCGGGTGGTCGAACAGGATGCGGGCGAAGAAGCGTTGCGATTCCGGGTCGTCGTATTGCTGCGCCTCGGCGATGTTCGCCCCCGCCTCGAACAGGAAGGTGGAGACCGCGGCGACGATGCCCGGCCGGTTGGGGCAGGACAGCGTCAGGACATGCTGGGTCAACGGCGCCGCCCGCGCTCAGGCCGCGGGTGGTTCGGGGTCGCGGAAATAGGGCTCGACCGGTCCCTGCAGCTTCATCGTGATGGGCTTGCCGCGGCGGTCCACCGACTTGCCGACCGATAGCCGCACCCAGCTTTCGCTGACGCAGTATTCCTCGACATTGGTCTTCTCGACGCCCTTGAAACGGATGCCGACGCCGCGGGCGAGCAATTCCTCGTTGTAGAAGGGGCTGGCCGGATCGGTGGACAGGCGGTCGGGCGGGGTGTCGGTCATGCGGGGGACTCACTGGGCGAACGGGCCGAGGCAGCGTCCTAGCCATCCCATGGCGGAATGTCATCCCCTGGCCCGTCCCGGCCCCTGGCGGAGCCCTGCCGGGCGGGCGAGACTGGCCGGGGAGGCGACGCATGCAACACACCGGAATCCCCGCCGCCGGCTGGCTCCGCTGCCTGTCCGGCATCGTCCGGCGGGAAGCCCTGCGCTTCATCCACCAGCGCGGCCGCTTCTTCTCCGCTCTCGTTCGCCCGCTGGTCTGGCTGGCGATCTTCGCCGCCGGCTTCCGCTTCGTGCTCGGCGTCTCGATCAGCCCGCCCTACGAGACCTACGTGCTGTACGAGGTCTACATCGTCCCCGGCCTGGCCGGCATGGTGCTGCTGTTCCAGGGCATGCAGTCCAGCCTGTCCATGGTCTACGACCGCGAGGTCGGCAGCATGCGCGTGCTGCTGACCAGCCCGCTGCCGCGCTGGTGGCTGCTGTTCTGCAAGCTGCTGGCCGCCGTGCTGGTCGGCATCGCCCAGGTCTATGTGTTCCTGATCGTGGCGCGGTTCTGGGAGGTCGAGCCGCCGCTGATCGGCTATCTCACCGTGCTGCCGGCGCTGGTCCTGGCGGGGATGATGCTCGGCGCGCTCGGGCTGCTGCTGTCGTCCTGGATCAAGCAGCTGGAGAATTTCGCCGGGGTGATGAATTTCGTCATCTTCCCGATGTTCTTCGCCTCCTCCGCGCTCTATCCGCTCTGGCGGGTGCAGGAGGCCAGCCTGCCGCTGTGGTACATCTGCCAGGCCAATCCCTTCACCCAGGCGGTCGAGCTCATCCGTTTCGCGCTCTACGGGAAATTCGATCCGGTCTCCTGCGCCGCGGTGACGGTGGCGCTGCTGGTCTTCGGCGGCGCAGCGGTCCTCGGCTACGACCCGCAGCGCGGCATGCTGGCACGGCGCGCTGCGGCGTGAGGCGCGGTTCGCAACGACGCTGTCCTTAGCGGGGCAGGCGGCGGGGTTTGACGTGTCTGGCGTCCAGCCCCGCTGCAGTCCCTGGCGCCCGGCCTTGCCCGGCTTCGTCGGCGCGGCATTCGGGCGGGGAGCCGCCATTCGCCCGAACCCGGCGGGGCATGTGACCGCGCGGAGGATATCGGGGCCCCGGAGTTCGGTCGGGCACCCTGTGGCGCGATCTTGGCAGCCGAGGCCTGCTCGCGCGAACGCGAAGCATGCGGCCACGGCGCCGGTTGGCCTTGGCGGCGCTGGCGTTGCAGCATGCCGGCAAGCGCCGCGATGCAGGCGCGGGGAGAACGTGCAGGCATGACGCAACGGCGCGCGACGCGCAGCAAGCGGCCGCTCGGCGCCGGGCTGGCCGGCTCGGTCGTGCTGCATGCCGCCGCCGGCGCGCTGACCTTCGCCGCGCTCGCCTGGCGCACGACGCCGGCGCCGCCCGGTGCGGGGCCGGTGGTGCAGATGCTATGGCTGCCGCCGGCGGCAACCGCCGAAGCCGAAGCGCCGGCGGCGGCGAGACCGGGCATCTCGGCGGACATCGCGCCGCTAGGGCCGGCGGCCGATGGCATCGAGCCGGAGGATGCGCTGGCGACGCAGGTCGGCGCGCCGGCCATGCCGGCAGCGCCGGCGCCCACACCCATCGGCCTGCCGCCGCTGCCGATCCCCGAGATGGAAGCGGCGGAACTGCCGGCCGACCCCACGGCGCTTTTCGCGGCACCGACGCAGACCGCAAGCCTGGCGGTGCCGCATCCTGCCCCCGCGGCCGCGCAAGCCGCGGCCTTGCCGCTGCCGCCGCCCTTGCCGCCGGCGCCGCCCCGTGCCGCGGCACGTGCGCCCGTGCCGGCCGCCGCGCAGCAGGCAGCCATCGCGATGCCGGCGCCTGCCGTCGAGCCGACGGCCATCCCCGTGCTGTCCGGCGCGCCACGCTTCCGCCGCCCGCCGGCGCCGCCGCCCTATCCGGACCGTGCGCGCGACGCCGGCATCGAAGGCACCGCGCTGCTGCGCCTGCGGGTCACCGCCGATGGCACGACGCAGGAGATCCGCCTGCTGCGTTCCGCCGGCAACCGCCTGCTGGACGAGGCGGCGCAGGCCGCGGCGCGGCGCTGGGAGATCGCGCCGGCCCTGCAGGGCGGCCGGGCGATCGAGGCCTGGGTCGAGGTACCGGTGCGCTTCCGGCTCGACGAGTAGCGCTCAGAAGACGAAGCGCATCCCGCCATAGAAGGCGCGCGCCAGGTTCGGCGTCACCGTGCGTGGATCGGTCAGCCCGAGGTTGAGCGCGCCCGCCGTTTCCAGGTCATAGAAGGTGCCGAAGCTGGACGACTTCTGGTCAAGCAGGTTGCGCACCACGCCATAGGCCTCGATCCCCGGCGCGAGCTGCACGCTGGTGCGCAGGTTGACCGTGGCGTAAGAAGCCAGCGGCTTCACCAGGTTCGCCTCGTCGCCGCGCAGGTACTGGCTGCCATTGGCGATGACGGTGCCGCCGATGCGCCAGATCTCCGTCGCCCGCCATTCCGCATCGAAGCGCAGCCGCTGGCGCGGGATGCCGGGGATCTGGTCGCCGACCTGCACCGGGATGGCACCATCGGCATCGGCGAAGGGGTTGTTCGGGCTCGGCAACCGTTGCGCGGTGCGGAAGGTCGCGTCGATCAACGCATAGTCGAGCGCCAGCGCCAGCCTCTCGTCGCGCCAGGTCACCCCGGCCTCGATCCCCTGCCGCCGGGTGTCGCCGGAATTCTGGAAGTAGCCGCGGCCCTGGATCTCGCTTTGTACCAGAAGGATGTCGTCGGTCAGGTCGGTGCGGAAGATGCCGAGATTCCAGTTCGCCCGGCCGCCGAACCAGGCCGGCGGCAGCGTGCCGCGCAGGCCGGCCTCCACCGTGCGGCTGACCACCTGCTTCAGCGGCGGGTCCGACAGGAAGAAGGCGCCCAGCGTGCAGGGCTGCAGCGGGTCGGCGCAGGCCAGTTCCGCCGGCGTCGGCGCCCGGTTCGCCTCGGCATAGCCGGCATAGGCGGTGACGCGGTCGAGCACCCGGTAGGTCAGGCCGGCCTGCGGGTTGAAGCGCGAATAGCTGTGGTCGCCGTTGAGCGAGGTGCCGATCTGGTCGCGCAATTGCACCTGCGTGGTGTTGAAGCGGCCGCCGAGCGTCGCCGCCAGGCGCGAGGTCAGCTCCCAGGTGCCGGTGCCGAAGATGCCCCAGGTCGCGTTGGTGGTCTTCAGCTGCACCGGTTGGATGCCGCTGCCCGGCGTGTCGAGGATCAGCCCGCTGGGGGCCACGGTGCGGTCCGCGGTGACGCTGCCGAATTCGGTGCTGCCCGAGAAATCCGTGCTGGCATGGTCGTAGCTGGCGCCGAACACGACGCGCGCCGGACGGCCGAACCACGGCTCGGTCGAGACGAGCTGCGCCGCGCCGCCGGTGCCCGTGGTGTTGGTGCCGGTGCGGTTCACCGCGCCGGGCGCTCTATCGCCCAGCAGGTCGGCGCTCACCGTGCCGCCGGTCGTGGTCCGCAGCGCCTGCTCGGACTCGGTGCAGACCAGGCCGGCGAGATCGTCGTCGTCGCAGCGCTCGGCCTCGGCGATGTCGGCGTTCAGCGTGCGCTGGCGGAAGGTCCGCACATAGGCATTGGCCTCCAGGCTCCAGGCCTCGGCGAGCTCGTAGGTGCCCCGCGCCTGCAGCGTCACCATGCGGTTGTAGGTGCGGTCGGGGTAGGTGAAGACGCTGCGCCGGTCGCCCGACAGCAATTGCACCGGCGCCGGCCCGTTGCCGCCAAGCGCGGTGCTGCCGGCGCCGATCGACAGGTTCAGCGTCGCCCTTTCGCCGCGCGCGCCGATATCGCCGTACAGCCGCCGCAGCCGCGACGGCGAGGCATTGCGCCAGCCATCGTCGCTCAGCCCCTCCATCGCCAGGTAGGCGGCGTAGTTGCCGACCTGCTTGCCGTATTCCACCCCGACGGCGGCGCGGCCGAAGGACCCGCCGGAGATGTCGACGCGGGCGCCGGGCGAATCGAAGCCGGTCTTCATCCGCAGCGCCAGGGCACCGCCGATGGCGTTCAGCCCGAAGACCGGGTTGCTGCCGATCAGGTCGACGGAGCGGATGGCGTTCGACGGGATCAGGTCCCAGTTCACCGTGTCGCCGAAGGCTTCGTTGATGCGCACGCCGTTCTGGTAGACCGCGAGCCCCTGCGGCGTGCCGACCAGCGGCGATGCGGCGAAGCCGCGATAGGAGACATCGGGCGCGAAGCCGTTGCCCTGCGCGTCGTTCACCGTGACGCCGGCGGAGAGCCGCACCAGGCTGTCGACCAGGTCGGGCCGGCCCTCGCGCGACAGGTCGGCGGCGGTCAGGCTGCGCGGATTGCCGGCGATGCGGTCACGCGGCACGCCGCCGGCGGGCAGCGGCGACACGGCGACGGATTCGACGGTGGGCAGCGTGGTCGCCGCGTCCTGCGCCCGCGCCATGCCCGGCGATAGCAGCGCCACGGACAGCGCCACGCATGTCGCGGGGATAGCCCCGCGGCCTTTGACAACGTTCATTTCCCCTCCCGGCCAGGCACGTCTTGCGGCTACGACACACAAGCGTCATCCGCCGGATAGCACGATGGTTCAAGCCGGCGAGGCTTGCCGGGCACACGAAGCCGCGGGATGCTGCGGCAGGGAAAAGCATGCGACCGGATCAACACAGCAGTACCGCAATGGATGGCAGCAGCCATGCCGCACCGGCCCTCGAGGTCGCGCGGCTGTCCTTCGCCTATGGCGCGCGCAAGGTGCTCCACGATGCCGCCTTCCGCGTCATGCCTGGCGAATTCGCCGTGCTGCTCGGCCCGAACGGCGCGGGGAAGTCCACGCTCTTCGCCCTCATCACCCGGTTGTTCGACGCGCCGCCGCCCGGCAGCGTCCGGATCTTCGGCACCGAGATGCGCGAGCAACCGGGCACCGCGTTGGCGCGGCTCGGCGTGGTGTTCCAGCAGCCGACGCTCGACCCGGACATCTCGGTGATCGAGAACCTGCTGTACCACGGCGCGCTGCACGGCCTGCCGCGCGCCGAATCGCGGCGCCGCGCGCTGCACGAACTGGAACGCGTGGAGCTGGCGGACCGCGCCGGCAGCACGGTGCGCGCGCTGTCGGGCGGCCAGCGCCGCCGCGCGGAGGTGGCGCGGGCGCTGCTGACGCGGCCGGCGCTGCTGCTGCTGGACGAGGCGACGACGGGACTCGACATGCCGAGCCGCGCGGCGGTGCGCCAGCATGTGCGCGGCCTCTGCGCCAGCCAGGGGTTGGCCGTGCTCTGGGCCACGCACCTGATCGAGGAGGTGCCGGAAGAGGCGCGCGTGGTGATGCTGGCGGAGGGCCGCGTGCGCGCCGAGGGCACGGTGCCGGAGGTGCTGGACCAGGCAGCGGCGGCGGACCTGCCTGCCGCCTTCGCCCGCCTCATTGCTCCGGCGCGATAGACGGGCGGACCGGTTCAGGCCTGCGGGGCTTTCGCCCCTTCGGTCATCGGACCGCCTAGATGCTCAGGTCGAGCAGGTTGTAGTCGCGCATCCCCGCCTTGGCCGCCGCATCCCAGCGCCAGGTCTCGCCGCCCTCGACATGCGGCCGGTAGCGGTACGGCGTCTCCTGCGGGAAGCGCCGGCCACGCGCATCGATCGCATAGCCGATCACCCGGGCGCGCTCGCGGATGCGCGCATCGTCGTAGACGGCGCGGGCGTTGTGCACGCCGCCAGCCTCGACGCCCAGCACCGAACGCCGGCGGTGGAAGCCGAAATTCAGCGTCACCCGCCAGTCCTTGCTGGTATTGGCGAAGCTGCCATGCACGGTCTGCCGGTTGGTGATGGCGACGTCGCCCGGGGCACAGAGGATCGGCACCGCCTCCGGCAGCCGTTCGGTCCCGGCGGCGGCGACGCGCGCCTTGATGTCGGCACGGCCCAGCTTGTGCGATCCCGGCACGACCCAGACGCCGTTCGCCGCGGTGCAGCCATAGAGCTGCGCCATGAAGTTGAAGCCGTGCGTGCCCTGGTCCAATTCGGGACTGTCCCAATGCGTCACACCATCCTGGTGCCAGGCGACGGAGGCGCCGCGGCCCGGCTCCTTGATGAAGAGCGCCTCGTTGAAGGGGACGAAGTCGTCGCCGTTCACCGCCGCCGCCACCGCGAGCAGCCCGGGATGGCCATAGAGCCGCAGCGCGGCCTCGGAGAATTGCAGCGAGCCGAGGATGAGGTAGACGATCTCCTTCGGCGCGTCGGACGAGGCCTGCGGCTCGAACATCTTCACCGGATGCCGGCCGTTGGCGGCCGCCGTGCCGCCCATGGGGTCACCCAGCGGCCGCGCCCAGAACAGCGTCGGCGCGGCGTTGCCGGCGGCCAGCGCCGGGCGGCCCTGCGCGTCGACCGCGGAGCCGCGCTCGCTGGGCAGCCGCGCCAGGATATCCTGGATGTCGGCCTCGATATCGGCGAGCTCCTCCGGCTGCACCACGCCCTCGAAGACATAGAAGCCGCAGCGCCAATAGGCCGCGACGATGTCGGGATGGATGCGGCCGTCACTGTCGAAGCGGATCGGGCCGCGGTTGCCGAGCGCCATGGCGCGGGCCTCGCCGGCCCGGAGATAGTCCCGCATGGCGGCCTCCTCCGGACCGTAGTCGGTGACCGGCGTCGTCAGCGGCTTGTTCATCGGCGCGTCCTTCCCGTCTTCGGGGGCCCGTCCCCGCGGTCAGCATAGGACCGGCCGGCGCCGCTGTTCAATCGACCGACCGGCGCCCAGCCGACCCGCGCGCCGGAAAACCACGAACCTACGACGCGTTATGTTGCGCAAAAGTTTTGAGTGGTCTTGCATGCCGCTGCAGAGGCCATGATCGGGCAGCCATAATATCTTCATACGATCGTGTTTTTCTTATTATACCGATCTTCGATGTTGTTATAGGTCTTGCCACGGCCTGACCGAGAGGAGGTTGCCTCGATGCCCGGATCATCCCTCCCCCCCACGCGCCGCGCCCTGCTGGCCGCGCCGGTGCTGCTGGCCGCCCCGGCCGCACGCGCCCAGGCGCCGCGCGAGATGCTGAATGTCAGCTATGACCCGACACGGGAATTCTACCGTGAGTACAATGCCGGCTTCGCCAGATCCTGGCAGGCCGGCGGTGGTCAGCCGGTCCGCATCAGCACCTCGCATGGCGGCTCCGGCCGCCAGGCGCGCTCGGTGATCGACGGCCTGCCGGCCGACGTGGTGACGCTGGCGCTGGCCTACGACGTCGATGCCATCGCCGAACGCGGGCTGATCGCGCGCGACTGGATCACCCGCCTGCCGCACAACAGCGCGCCCTACACCAGCACCATCGTCTTCCTGGTGCGGCAGGGGAACCCGAAGGGCATCCGCGACTGGGGCGACCTGGCGAAGCCCGGCACCGCGGTCATCACCCCCAACCCGAAGACCTCCGGCGGCGCCCGCTGGAACTACCTCGCCGCCTGGGCCTGGGCGCTGCGCCAGCCCGGCGGCAACGACCAGGCGGCTGCGGAATTCCTCGGCCGCGTGTTCCGCAACGTTCCCGTGCTGGACACCGGCGCGCGCGGGTCCACCACCAGCTTCGCCCAGCGTGGCCAGGGCGACGTGCTGCTGGCCTGGGAGAACGAGGCGCATCTGTCGCTGCAGGAATTCCCCCAGGCGAAGCTGGAGATCGTCTATCCTCCGCTCTCTATCCTCGCGGAGCCATCGGTGGCCGTGGTGGACCAGAACGTCGATCGCCGCGGCACCCGCGATGTGGCGGAAGCCTTCCTGCGCGGCCTCTACGCGCCGGATGGCCAGGCGCTGGCGGCGAAGCATTTCTACCGGCCGCGCGACGCCGCCCTGCTGGAAGCCAATGCGGCGCGCTTCCCGGCCATGGAGCTGGTCACGGTGGATGCCGTCTTCGGCGGTTGGACCCGGGCGCAGCAAGCCCATTTCGCCGATGGCGGCGCCTTCGACCGTCTCTACCGCCCGGGCCGATGAGCGCGACGCTGCGCCTGCAACGGCCTGCCCGGGCCCGCGCCATCCCGGGCTTCGGCCTAGCCTTCGGCGTCACCCTGGCCTGGCTCTCGGTCATCGTGCTGATCCCGCTGGCGGCGCTGGCGATCCGGCCCTGGGAACTCGGCCCGCTCGGCGTCTGGCATTCGCTCACCGAACCCCGCGTGCTTGCGTCGCTGCGGCTGTCCTTCGGCGCGGCGCTGCTGGCCGCTGCCATCGACCTGCCGCTCGGGCTGCTGCTGGCCTGGGCCATCGTCCGGCTGCGCTTCCCCGGCCGGGCGCTGCTGGATGCGGCGGTCGACCTACCATTCGCTTTGCCCACCGCGGTCGCCGGCATCGCGCTGACCGCGATCCTCGCGCCGAACGGCTGGCTCGGCGCGCCGCTGGCCGCGGCCTTCGGCTGGAAGGTCGCCTTCACCCCCTGGGGCGTGGTGGCGGCGCTGGTCTTCGTCGGCCTGCCCTTCGTCACCCGCACGGTGGAACCCGTGCTGCGCGACCTGGGCGCCGAGCCGGAGGAGGCCGCGGCGACGCTCGGCGCGACGCGGCCGCAGGTGCTGGCGCGGGTGGTGCTGCCGGCATTGCTGCCGGCGTTGCTGGCCGGCTTCGGCCTGGCCTTCGCCCGCGCCGTCGGCGAATACGGCAGCGTCATCTTCATCGCCGGCAACATGCCGATGGTCAGCGAGATCGCCCCGCTGCTGATCGTGGTGCGGCTGGAGCAGTTCGACTATGCCGGCGCCGCGGCGATCGGCCTGGCGATGCTGCTGCTGGCCTTCCCCGTGCTGCTGGCGCTCAACCTGTGGCAGCGGCACTTGCGCCGGGGCCGCGCATGACGGCGCGCCCCGCCATCGACCCGCCGCGCTGGCTGCACCTGCTGCTGGGCGGGCTGGCGCTGCTGGTCGGCGTGGTGCTGCTCGGCCTGCCGCTGGCCGCCGTGTTCACCGAGGCGCTGCGGCGCGGCTGGGACCTGGCCTGGGCGGCGATCGCCGAACCCGACAGCCTCGCCTCCATCCGGCTGACCCTGCTGGTCGCCGCCATCGCGGTGCCGCTCAACACCATCGGCGGGCTGGCCGCGGCTTGGTGCATCGCCAAGCACGACTTCCCCGGCCGCCGCCTGCTGACCGCGCTGATCGAGCTGCCCTTCTCGGTCTCCCCGGTCATCGCCGGCCTGGTCTTCGTGCTGATCTTCGGCCTGCAGGGCTGGCTCGGCCCGTCGCTGCGCGACCACGGCATCCAGGTGATCTTCGCGCTGCCGGGCCTGGTGCTGGCGACGCTCTTCGTCACCTTCCCCTTCGTCGCCCGCACCGTGCTGCCGCTGATGCAGGAACAGGGGCGGCAGGAGGAGGAGGCCGCGGCCACGCTGGGCGCGACCGGCTGGCAAAGCTTCACGCGCGTCACCCTGCCCAACGTCAAATGGGCGCTGCTGTCCGGCGTGCTGCTCTGCAACGCCCGCGCCATGGGCGAATTCGGCGCGGTCTCGGTCGTGTCCGGCCATATCCGCGGGCAGACCAACACCATGCCGCTGCATGTCGAGATCCTCTACAACGAATACCAGTTCGCCGGCGCCTTCGCCGTCGCCGCCCTGCTGGCGCTGCTCGGCCTGGTGACGCTGGCGGCCAAGGCGGTGCTGCAGCGGCTGACCGGCCGCGCCGCGGCGGTCGCGCCATGACGCTGGAGGTCAGCGGGCTGGTCCGCCGCTTCGGCGGCACCGCCGCGCTCGACGGCGTCTCGCTGGCGCTGAGGGACGGCGAATTCGTCGCCGTGCTCGGCCCGTCGGGCTCCGGCAAGTCCACCCTGCTGCGCGCCGTCGCCGGGCTGGAAGGCGCCGATGCCGGCGCGATCCGCATCGCCGGCCGCGACATGGCCGGCGTGCCGGCGCGGGAGCGGCAGATCGGCGTGGTGTTCCAGAACTATGCGCTGTTCCGCCACATGACGGTGTTCGAGAACGTCGCCTTCGGCCTGCGCGTCCGCCCGCGCGTGACCCGCCCCGCCGCGGCCGAGATCGCCCGGCAGGTGCGCGAATTGCTCGCACTGGTGCAGATCCCCGAACTGGAAGGCCGCTACCCCGACCAGGTCTCGGGTGGCCAGCGGCAGCGCGTGGCGCTGGCCCGGGCGCTGGCCATCTCGCCCCGCCTGCTGCTGCTGGACGAGCCCTTCGGCGCGCTCGACGCGCTGGTGCGGCGCGAGGTGCGGCGCTGGCTGCGCGGCCTGCACGACCGGCTGGGCCTGACCACCCTGCTGGTGACGCACGACCAGGAGGAGGCGATGGAGCTCGCCGACCGCGTCGCGGTGATGGAGCGCGGCCGGGTGGTGCAGTTCGACGCGCCGCCGGCTCTGCTCGCCGCCCCCGCCAGCCCCTTCGTCGCCGGCTTCATCGGCCATGCGACGCGGCTGGAGGGCGAGGTGCGCGGCGGCCTGCTGCGCTTCGGCGCGCTGCCCCTGCCGCCGCTGCGCGTCGCCCTGCCGGATGGGCGTGCCACGGCCTTCCTCCGCCCGCGCGAATTGGTCGCGCGACCCGGCGAGGGCGGCGCCGTGGTCAGCCTGATCCGCGCCACGGCCGAGGGCGAGCTGCGCCTGGTGGTGGAGGCCGGCGGGCTGGCGCTGGATGCCGTGCTGGCGCCGGACGGTGCGGATTGGCCCCGACGCGGGGCGGCCTGCCGGCTGCACATCGCCACGGCGCAGGTCTTCGCCGCCGACGGCACGCGGGCGCTGGGCCGGGCGCAGCGTGCCGAAAGGCCGCTCGGCCTCGCGGAGGGATAGGAAGCAAGGTTGGGGAGGGAAAAGTATTCCCTCCCCAACCCCCTCCCTTCCTTTTTCCGAGTCTCGCACCTGCCGCGCGGCGAGTGCCAGGCCCACAAGAAGTGAGGAGGGGCCAGGCTGGATACTTCCTCCCTGGCCTTGCCCCCCGAACTGGACGGCCCGCAGCCATCGGCGTCTAATCGCCTCGTCCAAGCCGAACGGGCGGGAGGAAACGACGATGCCGCAGCGCCGCGCCTTGCTGGCGTCCTGGGGCGCCAGCCTCGTTCCGCCGCCCGCGCGCGCCCAATCCCGCAGCGATGGAACGCCCCGCATGACCCCCGAGATCGTCGCCCAGCTGGCCCCCACCGGGGTGCTCCGCGCCGCCATCAACATGGGCAATTTCCTGCTCGTCACCGGCCGCACCGCGGATGGCGGGCCGGACGGCGTCTCGCCGGAGATGGCGCGGGAGATCGGCCGGCGGCTCGGCGTGCCGGTGACGCTGGTGCCCCATGCGCGGCCGAACGAGATCGCCGATGCCGCCGGCAGCAATGCCTGGGACATCGCCAATATCGGCGCCGAGCCGCAGCGCGCGGCGAAGATCGCCTTCACCGCCGCCTATTGCGAGATCGAGGCGACCTACCTGGTGCCGGCCGGCTCGCCGATCACGGGCATGGACCAGGTGGACCGCAAGGGCGTGCGCATCTGCAGCGGCGCAGGTGCGGCCTATACGCTTTGGCTCGAGCGCAACATCAAGCATGCCGAGCTGGTGCTGGTGCCGGGCGGCGGTGGTGCCGCCTTCCAGAAGTTCCTCGACGAGAAGATGGACGTCTATGCCGGGCTGCGGCCGGGCCTGATCACGGACATCGAGAGATTGCCGGGGGCCCGCATCCTGGACGGCCAGTTCATGGCGGTGCAGCAGGCGATCGGCACGGGGCGGGAGAATGCGGCCGGCGCCGCCTGGCTCAGCGCCTTCGTCGAGGAAGCCAAGGCCTCCGGCCTCGTCGCCGGCTTCATCGAGAAGCACAAGGTGCGCGGCCTGTCGGTGGCGCCCGCCGCAAGCTGACCCGTCAGCCCCTCGCCCTGGGCAGCGCCGCGGCGAGGCGATGCGCCCAGGCGGCGCGGCCGGCATCGTCGCCGAGCAGGTCCTGGCGGACCTCCAGCAGCACGGCGTCGCGGCCCGCCGCGTCGCCATGCACCGGCACGGTGTAGTCGTATTCCAGCTCGATCCGGTAGGGCTCGTTGTCGCCGACGACCAGCGCCGGGTCCGCGGCCAGGGCACGGACCAGGGCGCGGCCGAAGCGGGTGGCATGGCCGTAGAGGATGCCGGCATGCCAGGGCCGCGCCTCGCCCAGGTAGACCGGCGTGAAGCTGTGCACGCCGATCACCACCGCGCCGGGCCGCCCCGCCAGGAAGCCGGCGACGCGGTCGTGGAAGGGGGTGAACCAGGCCGCTTGGCGCCGGGCGCGCTCCGCCGCGTCGATGCCGACATTGCCCGGGATCGGCGTCGCCTCGCTGATCTCCGGGATGCTGGACGACGCCGCCCAGGGCCGGTTCAGGTCGATCAGCAGCCGCGAATAGCCCGCCAGGAACAAGGGGGCGTCCAGCAGGACCGAGAGCCGCCGGGCCAGGTCCGCCGCGCCGATGTCGTAGGCGATGTGCCGCTCCAGCTCCGCCGCCGGCAGGCCGAGCGAGGCATACCCGGCCGGGATGAAATTCGACGCGTGCTCGCAGACCAGCACGAAGGGCGAGGCGCCGCCCTCGTTCAGCGCGGTGACCGCGGGCGGCGCATCCCTCATCCGATCGGCCGGCCCCGGTCGTCGGACAGGCCCTGGCCGAGCGTGGCCGGGCCGCCCGGCAGGTCGGGCACCGCGTTCATCCGGTCGTCCGGCTGCGCCGCCCAGGCCAGCGGCCCCGGCGGCGGGACCTCGTCGGTGATGACCCGGAAGCCGGACAGGGTGCAGGGGCCGAAGGTGGTGGCGATCGCCACGTCGGTCGCATCGCGGCCGCGCGCCATCAGGATGCGGCCGATGCGGGGGACGTTGTGCCGCGCGTCGAAGGTGTGCCAGTGGCCGCCCAGATAGACCTCGAACCAGGCGCTGAAATCGCCCGGCACGTCGAGGATCGGCACCCCGATATCCCCGAGATAACCGGTGCAGTAGCGCGCCGGGATGTTCATGCAGCGGCACAGCGTGACGGCGAGGTGCGCGAAATCGCGGCAGACGCCGCGGCGTTCGGCATGGCCGCTGAAGGCGGTGCGTGTCGGGTCGGCGAATTCGTAGCCGAAGGTGATGCGGTCGTGCACGTAGTCGCAGATCGCCTGCACCCGGGGCCAGCCCGGCGGGGTGCCGCCGAACAGCGACCAGGCGGTCTCCGAAAGCCGGTCGGTGTCGCAGTAGCGGCTGCCGAGCAGGAAGACGAGCGCCTCGTCCGGGAGGTCCTGCACCGCGTGCTGCGTCGCTTCCGGCACCTGCGCGTCGTGGGTGCCGGGGTCGTGCACCAGGAAGTCGCAGGACATGGTCAGCCGCCCGGTCGGGGCCAGGATGCGGGTGCAGATGTTGCCGAAGCTGTCGCGGTACTCGGTCGCGCCGATCGGCCGGTCGAAGGTGATGCGGTGCGGGCCGATCACGTCCGGCATGCGCGAGGGATGGACACTCAGCGCCAGCAGCATGGGCGTCGGCTGGGGACAGTCGTAGGCGATCTCGAAGCCGGCGCGAATCTGCATGGCGCTATCTCCTCTCGGTTGATGAAACGATGCAATCAAAGCGCGGCGGCGCGGGGACGGGCCGCGACCACCGGCTTCGCCTCGCTGGTGACGGCGACATCCACGGTCATCCCGAGGCTGTCGGAGGGGAATCCGGTCCAGGTGCCGGACAGCGGCAGCGCATGCGCGGGATCGCGGGCGACGGCCACCCGGATCAGATCACGATTGCCGACGATCGCGTTGGTGGGATCGAATTCCACCCAGCCGGCGCCGGGCAGGTAGACCCGCACCCAGGCATGGGTGGCGCCGCCGCCGACCCGCGCCTCGCCGCGGCCCTCGACGCCGGGGCTGTAGAGGTAGCCGGAGACGAACCGCGCGGCGAGGCCGAGCGAGCGCGCCGCCTCCATCATCAGCACGGCGAAGTCGCGGCAGGTGCCGCTGCCGAGCCGCAGCGTCTTCACCGGGTCCTGGATGCCGCGCTCGTGGCGCGGGATGTAGCTGAGCTCCGCCTTGATGCCGTGGGTCATCGCCTCCAGCATCTCGAGCGTCCCGGTCGGGCCGTCCCGGCGCAGGAAGCGCCGCGCCCAGCGGTCCACCGCGCGCTCGTCGTCGCGCCAGTGCCGCTCGATCGAGCGCGCCAGGTCGGGCACCTCCTCCATCCCGTAGGCGAAGGGGAAGGTCTTGGCATAGTCCTCGAGCTGGTAGTCGAGCGGGTTGTGCGGCCGGTGGTCGAGCCGCACCTCGCTGTCGAAGCGCAGCTCCTTGGCCCGGCCGCCGAAGCGGGCGATGGCGACGCTGTTGCCGTACACGTCGTGCAGCCAGCGCAGCTCCGCCGGCTTCGGGGTGATGTCGAGCCGCGCCTCGAACAGCCGCTGGTCGTGCCCCTCGCGCGGGCGGAGCATCATGCGGTGCTCGCCGAAGGCCACCGGCTGGCGGTAGCGGTAGGTGGTGACGTGGCGGACGGTGAGGACGGGCATGCGTTCGGGAGCCTCAGCGCCGGGCCGGCGGGCAGTGGAAGGGGTCGAGGCTGGCCTGGATGGCGCGCGTCATGCGGTCCTCTCGACGTCGCGTCATCCGTGACGCGGGGAAAACCCATCGCAGGGCGGAAAGTTCGCGGGCACTGCAGCAATTGCGGCAGCCGCGTCGATCGGTCGTGCCTCGCGACGTGCGCTGCGGCACAGCAGCGGCGCGGCATGGCGCGTAGGAATGGGCCTGGGCGATATGCCCTTCCTCCCGTTCCCTCAAGTCAAACTGCCCGCCGGACTGGGTCCGGCGGGCCTTCTTGCGGGCGCGGACCGGCCAGGCCGGCGCGGCCGTGGATCGCCGGCGGGGATGGGGCTGCAACCACTGCCGATGCCGGGACGATCCAGGGGCATGCGACATTGTATGCACGCTGCGTGCCATGGGCGCCCCAACAGGTGAAGCGTCAAGCGCCATCGCCAGCGGCCTTCCAGGCATCCCGGGCGGGCGCCGGTCGTTAGGGCCGATCATGCGCGCCCCCTTTGCATCGAACGGCCGGCGATCCGTCGCCCTGCTCTGCCTGCTCCTGCCGCTGGCGGGCTGCGAGGCGATGAACCGGGTCACCGTGCTCGACCGGATCTTCGAGCCGCAGCGCTTCGGCCAGCAGGCGCCGCCGCCGCGCCGCGCCGCCGCCCCGGCTCCGCGGCCCCCGGCCGTGCCGCCGCCCGCCGTGGCGCCCCCCGCCGAGCCTCCCACCATCATGGTGATGGAGCCGCGGCCCGACCCGGTGCCGGCCCCCGCGGCCGCCCGCCCCGCGGCGCCGGCGGAGGATGCCGAGGCCCAGCTGCGGCAGACGGTCCGGCAGCATCCCTGGCTGACCCGCTTCTGGTCGGAACTGACCCTGACCGAGCAGGCCCGCATCGCCCGGCAATTGCCGCCCGGGGACGATCCGTCCGGCCGCTGGGATTCGATGGGGCTGGCCGACCGCGCGCGGCTGGCCGGCGGCACGCCGGACGAGCGGCGCTGGGCGAGCGGGCCCTGAGGCCGGGGGCGGCCGGCGGAAACGCTTCCCTTTGCCGCGATTTAGGAATATAGTCCATGAATGCCGCATCCGCCCCTCCTCCCCCTGCCGCAACACCCGTCGCCGCCCTCCGGGGACGTCGGCCGGAGGGGGTTTGTCCGAAACCCGCAGGGGACCGCCCGGGCGGCTTATTCGCTCAATCCTAAAACCCGGCTGCGCGGTTTCCCCTGCGCCGCCAAGTGGTTGCCCTTGGGCCGCTCGGTCCGGGCCTCAACCGGATTGAGGCGGCTTGAGCCCGGTTCAAGCGGATTGAGGCGGCTGCGGCGCCATCCCAGCCTGCTCCGGCCGGGCGCCGCGGCCACGTCGCGGGTTGGCTTCCGGCCGCGCAGCTCGGGGGCGTTTCCCTCATCCAGCCTGGCGGTAATCGGCTGGCCGAGGATGCCGGCCAGCTTCGGCGCCGGCAGGCGCATGGTCATGTCGCCGCCCCGGCGGAGGGCACGACCTCGGGCCGACCGGCCTGGCGGCGCAGCGGGCCACGGCCGGGATGGCATCCCGCCGCCGCCGGTGGGCGAAAAGGCGGCAATGGCATGAGCACGACCTGGCTGATGGTCCGCGCGGTGGTCGAGGATGCCGCGGACATCCCGCGCTTCGATGCCTGGTACGCCGCCGAGCACCTGCCCGACGCGAAGCGCGGCTTCGGCGCGCTGCGCGCCCGCCGCTGCTGGAGCCGTACCGACCCGCAGGTGCATTGCGCCTTCTACGAATTCCCCGATGCCGCGACGGCGGAGGCGGCCATCGCCTCCCCCGCCCTGCGCGCCCTGGTCGCCGAATTCGACCGCGTCTGGGGCACCCGCGTGACGAGGACGCGGGAGCTGCTGGAACTGGCGGGCGAGCTCTAGCCCTGCGCCCGCCGCGGCAGGCTGCCGGCGATCGCCACGCCCAGCAGGTTGCCGGCGGTGGCGATCATGATCACCGCGGCATAGCCGCCGGTCAGGTCGAAGACCCGGCCGGCCACCACCGGCAGGGTGATGGCGGCGACGCACCAGGCGGCATAGAGCCGCCCGGCCAGCCGGCCATACTGCGCCGCGCCCCAGTAGATGCCGATGGCCGCCGCGACGCTGCCGCTGACCAGCCCATAGCCGATGCCGATCATCGCCAGCGTCGCCACCGCCAGCAGCGGCCCGGGGAACAGCACCAGCAGCACGTCGGCGGACAGCGCCAGCACGTGGGCCGCGACCATCACCAGCGGCGCCGGGATGCGGTCCGCCAGCCAGCCGCCGCCGATCCGCGCCGCGGCGATGCAGCCGGTGATGGCGGTGGTGGCCGAGAGCGCCAGCGCCTTGGTGCCGCCATAGGCCTCGACCATGCCGGCGGCCTGGCCCAGCACCGTCAGCCCCGCCGCGGCGGCGAGGAAGAAGACCAGCCAGAGCCGCAGGAAGATGGACAGCTGCCGTGCCGCCGGCGGTGGCGCCACGCCACCGGCCGGCGCCGCCATCCGCATGCCCGACGCCGCGGCGAGCAGCGCGCCGGCGAGCCCCGCCACGGCCAGCGTCACCGCCAGCCCGCCCAGCGTGGCGCGCAGCCCGTATTCCGTCAGCGCCCAGCCGAAGACCGGCGCGCCGATCATCGCGCCCAGCGGGTAGAGGCTGACGATGAAGCCGTTCACCAGCCCGCGCCGCCCGGTGAGCATCAGGTTGACGCCCTGCAGCAGCACCACATAGGCGACGCCGCCGCCGAAGCCGAACAGCGCGCCATAGCCGAGCGCGAGCTGCACGATCCCCTCGGCCGTCGCCGCCAGCACGATGCCGAAGCCGGCCAGCCCGGCAGCGCCCGCGATCAGCAGCGGCGCCGAGGCGAGTCGGTAGAGCAGCGGGCCGGCATTCATCCCCAGGGTGAAGCCGAGGATCGCCAGGCCGAAGACCACGGAAAGCGCCGCGCGGGTCAGGCCGAGCTCGGCCTCCAGCGGGCGGATGAAGACGCTGAAGGCATAGACCGTGCCGAGCGGCAGGTTCAGCGCAACCACCGCGGCGAGCGCCAGGGGCACCCGCCGCGACACCAAGGGTTCAATCAAGGTCGACGACCACCTCGCCGAAGCCGGCGAAGCCACCGGTGACACGCTGATGGCCATCGACGTAGAGCAGCCCGGTGCAGCTGCCGGTGGTGACCACCTGGCCGGCTTCCAGTGCCAGCCCGACGCTGGGCAGGTAGTTGGCCAGCCAGAGCAGCGGGGTGAAGGGATCGCCGGACGGGTTGCCGCCGACCTTCTCGACCTGGACGGTGCCGCCGCAGGTCTGCCTCACCGTCAGGCCCTTCAGGTCCATCTCGCGCCAGCCGGGCACCGCGGCGCCCAGCACCAGCCCGGCATGGGCGATGCTGTCGGCCATCGCCTCGGCCAGCGTCACCTTGGACGTATCGACGTAGCGGCTGGCGACCATCTCCACCGCCGGGAAGGCGGCTTCGATGCCGTCCCGGATCTCCGCCAGCGTGTAGGGCGAGTCGCGCTTCGGGAAGCCGCGGCCGAGGCGGAAGGCGATCTCGGTCTCGATGCCGATCTGCCCGCCCGCCGGCACCGGCCAATGCATCGGTCCGGGGCGGATGAAGCCCGCGTCGAGCATGGCGGCCGAGGTCGGCTTGCCCGGCGGCGCGGCGCATTTCCAGCCGCCGATGCGGGCGCCGAGGCGCTTGAGGATCTCCGCCTGCACCGCGAAGGCGGCGGCCTCGGTCTGCGGCGCGGCGGCGCCGAGCCCGGCGACCTTCGGGCCGCCCTGGCGGACGGCCATCAGGATATCGGCGGCCTGCTGCGTGGTATCTGTCATGGGCTGGTTCCTTCCCGGTGCCGCAGCATGGGCGCGGACGGGCCTGGGATGAAGCCCCCCGCTTGCGACACCTGGCTTGCCGCCATGGGGCGCCGGCCGATAGGTTGGCCGCAACCAAGCGAGGGCAGGATCATGGCAGACGGCATGGATGGCGGCTTCGGCCGCTTCGGCAGCGGCCAGGCGGTGCGGCGGATCGAGGACGGGCCGCTGCTGCGCGGCGCGGGGTCCTTCTCCGACGACCTCTCGCATCCCGGCCAGACGCACATGGTCTTCCTGCGCTCGCCGCATGCGCATGCGCGGATCGTCTCGATCGACACGACGGAGGCCAAGGCCACCCCCGGCGTGCTGGCGGTGATCACCGGCGCCGATCTCGAAGCCGCGGGCCTCGGCCGGCTCGGCATCGAATTGCCCTTCAAGCGGCCGGACGGCTCGCCGCTCGCCGCGCCGCCGCGTCCGGTGCTGGCGGTGGGCGCCGCGCACTTCGCCGGCGAGGCGGTGGTCGCCGTGGTCGGCGAGACGATGGCCGCGGCGCGCGACGGCGCCGAGGCGGTGGTGGTCGAATACGAGGAAATGCCGGCGGTGACGACGGCCGCGGCCGCCGCCGCGCCGGGCGCGCCGCAGGTCTGGCCGGCGGCGACCGGCAACGTCGTCGCGCAGACGCAATACGGCGACCGCGCCGCGGCGGATGCCGCCTTCGCCGCCGCCGCGCATGTCGTGACGCTCGACATCGTCAACCAGCGCCTGGCGCCGGTCTCGATGGAGCCCCGCGTCATGGTCGCCTCCTACGACGCCGCGACCGACCGCATCGCGGTGACGATGAGCACGCAGACGCCGTCCTCCACCCGCGACCAGATCTGCACCGAGGTGCTGAACCTGCCGGCCGAGAAGATGCGCGTGCTGGTCGGCGATGTCGGCGGCGGGTTCGGCATGAAGACCGGCGCCTACCCCGAGGATGCGGTCGTCGCCCATGCCTCGAAGCTGCTCGGCCGGCCGGTGAAATGGGCGGCGACGCGGATGGAGGATTTCCTCTCCGCGACGCATGGCCGCGACACCGACAGCCAGGTCGCCATGGCGCTGGACGCGAACGGCAAGGTCACCGGGCTGCGGGTGCGGACGCTGGCCAACATGGGCGCCTATACCCGCCCCGCCGGCGTCGCCATCCAGCTGCTGATCGGGCCGTGGGTCTCGACCAGCATCTACGACATCCGCACCATCGACTTCGAGTTCACCGCGATCCTCAGCCACACCGCGCCGACCAGCCCCTATCGCGGCGCCGGGCGGCCGGAGGCGATCCACATCATCGAGCGGCTGATGGACACCGCGGCGCGCAAGATGGGGCTGGACCAGGCCGAGCTCCGCCGCCGCAACATGATCGACCCGGCGCTGATGCCCTACACCAACGCCATGGGGCAGACCTACGACAGCGGGAAATTCGCCCAGGTGCTGGATGAGGGCCTGGCGCTGGCCGACTGGAACGGCTTCGCGGCGCGCGAGGCAAGCTCCAAGGCCGCCGGCAAGCTGCGCGGGCGCGGCATCGCCAGCTTCCTCGAATGGACCGGCGCCAATGTCTTCGAGGAACGCGTCACCGTCGCGGTGAAGGGCAGCGGCGAGATCGAGATCTACGCCACCACCCAGCAGATGGGCCAGGGCATCGCCACCAGCTATGCGCAGCTCGCGGTCGACGTCTTCGGCGTGCCGCTGGAGAATATCCGCATCGTGCTCGGCGACACCGACCGCGGCACCGGCTTCGGCAGCGCCGGGTCGCGTTCGCTGTTCACCGCGGGCTCGGCGGTGAAGGTCGCCTCCGACAAGACGGTGGCCACCGCCAAGGACCTGGCGGCGGAGGCGCTGGAAGCCGCCGCCGTCGACCTCGAATACGTCGCCGGCGCCTTCCGCGTCGCCGGCACGGACAAGCAGATCGGCCTGTTCGAGCTGGCGGCGAAGCAGCCGCAGCAGCATATCTTCATCGACAGCACCAGCAGCGTCGGCGGCCCGACCTGGCCGAACGGCACGCATATCTGCGAGGTGGAGATCGACCCCGACACCGGCGATGTCGAGATCGTCTCCTATGCCTCGGTCAACGATGCCGGCCGGGTGGTGAACCCGCTGATCGTCGAGGGCCAGATCGCCGGCGGCGCGGCGCAGGGCCTCGGCCAGGCGATGTACGAGGCGGTGGTCTATGACCCGGAATCCGGCCAGCCGCTGAGCGCCAGCTTCATGGACTATGCCCTGCCGCGGGCCGACATGATCGCCGGCTATGTCACCAAGCTCGACCAGTCGGTGCCCTGCGTGACCAATCCGCTCGGCGTGAAGGGGGTGGGCGAGCTCGGCACCATCGGCGCGACGCCGGCGCTGGTGAATGCGGTGGCCGATGCGCTGGCCCGCAACGGCCATGCGGCGGCGGCCGATACGCTGCAGATGCCGCTGACGCCGCCGCGGGTCTGGGCGCTGCTGCAGGGGTGAAGGAAGGTTGGGGAGGGAAAAGCATTCCCTCCCCAAACCCCACCCTTCCTTTTTGTGGGCTTGGCCCCACCGCGCGGCGGGTGCCAACCCACAACATTAAAGGAGGGTCCAGGGAGGATGCCTCCTCCCTGGCCTTGCTACCCCGCCTTGCGCAGCGGCCGCAGGAAACGCGGCCCGGCCGGGATGAAGCCTGTGGCCAGGCAGAAGGCCGCCAGCTCCGGCGACTCCGGCGCCGCCAATTCCAGCATCCCGCAGCCGGCATTGCGCGCCGCCTGCGCCGCCGCCTTGACCAGCAGCCGGCCGATGCCGCGGCGCCGCTCCTCGGTGCCGACCAGCAGCGTGGTGACCTGGGCGACGGGGCGCGCCTCCTCCAGCCGGCGGTACCAGTGCAGCACCACCAGGCCGCTGGGCGGGCCCCATTCCAGCGCGACCAGCGCGATGCCCGGCCCCTGGCGGATCGCATCAAGCCGTGTTGCCAGCTCGCGCGGGTCGATGACATGCCCGGCGGCGCCCAGCAGCACCGCGAGGCCGGGCGCCTCGGCCGCTGCGGCGGCGCGGATCTCGAGCCCGTGGCGCGAGGTCACGCCGGGGCGCCTTTCCCGGCGTCGTCGCGCCGGGCAAGCGGGCCGGCCAGCAGCGCCGCCAGCGGCAGCAGCCAGGCGATCCGCGCCTGGTAGCGGTCATGCGGCCCGGACAGCGCCCCGGTCGCCGCGGCATTGGCGGTGATGCCGACCAGCACGCAGAGCACCAGCCCAAGCGGGCGCATCCCGGCCGCCCGCCGCCAGGCCAGCAGCGTCCCCGCCGCCCCCAGCAGCAGCACCAGCGGATGCAGCAGCAGGAAGGGCGCCGCGGCCGGCCCCAGCCGCCCCTGCGCCTGCAGCGAGGCGGCGAAGCGGGCCTGCTCGGCCGGCGGGAAGCCCAGCGCCAGCTGCCGGGCGACGGAGGCCTGCAGGTTCTCCGGCCCCAGCGTGTCGCCGACCCGGGCCATGCCGAGCTGCCGCCAGGCATTGCCCGCCGCGGCCCGCAGCACGCCGAGCGGCTCCCGCCGCAGCGTCTCCGCCAGGATCGCGGCGGCCTCCGGCGCCAGGGAAATCGGCCCACCGGGCTGCGCGCCATCGGTCCGTGCCGCCCAGACCGGGCCGCTGCCCGACCAGAGGAAATCGTCGCTGTCGGCGGGCAGCCGCCCGGCCCAGCGGCACAGATGCCAACCGGCCGCGGGGCAGCGGGCTTCGATGGTGCGCGCCGCCGGGCCATCGGCGGTCAGTCGGGCGAGCGCGAAGACCGCGCCATACGGCGAGACCGCCCAGCGCCCCTGGGACCAGGCATTGGTCGCCAGCAGCAGCGCCACGGCGCCGGCCAGCGGCCACGCGCAGCGCAGCGCCGGCCGCAAGGCCCGCCGAACCGCCAGCACCAGCAGCACCAGGGCGGCGGCGACCGGCAGGTGGGACAGGTGCGCGGCGGCGGCGAGCAGCACCAGCAGGGCGAGTGCGGCGCGTTCCACCCGGCCGAGCCCGGCCTCGGCGAAGCCCAGCAGGAAGATCGCCAGCACCAGGGCCGGCGCCAGCCAGTCCGGCAGCAGCAGCGCGGCGAACCAGGGCGCCGCGGTCGCCGCCGCCAGCCCGGCACACAGCAGGACATGCCGGCCCGGCCCGACGCCGCCGAGGCTGCGCTGCACCAGCCAGAGCAGCCAGGACAGCACCAGCCCCTGCGCCGCCAACGGCAGCCAGAGCGTGATCCGCCAGTGGAAGGCATGCAGCAACGGTCCGTAGACCAGCGGCTTGTCCCAGATCGCCCAGCCCTCGACGGTCTGCGCCAGCAGGGCGCCGGTATCGCTGAAGACCAGCGGATAGCGGTTCAGCGCCGCCGGCCAGACCAGCAGCGCCGCCCCCAGGACGATCCCCGCCAGGGCCTTCACGCCGCGGCGAAAAGCTCGATGACGTTGCCCTCGGGGTCGGCCACCCGCAGCAGCCGCGGCGGCGCGCCGGAAGGGCCCGGCGCGTCCAGCACCGCGACCCGGGCGGTCAGCATGCGGCGGTGCCAGCGTTCCAGCTCGGCATCCGCCACCGGGAAGGCGAGCAGGGTCCCGGCCTCGCCGCCGCGGGCCGAGGCGAAGAGCGCATCGCCGCGCGGCCGCAGCACCAGTTCCACCCCGCCCAGGGTGAAGCGCAGGGCATTGCCCGGCTCGGTCGGCTCGAGGCCGAGGATTCGGCTGAAGAATTCGCGCTGGCGATGGGGGTCGCGGCACGCCAGTTCCACCCGCGCCAGGGACCCGACGGTCAAGGCGCGGCGCCCCAGCGCGCGGCGGCGGCATCGTCCTCGGCCTTGGCCTCGACCCAACGTTCCGCGCCGTCGGCGAATTCCTCGCGCTTCCAGAAGGGCGCCCGGGTCTTCAGCCAGTCGATCAGGAAGGCGCAGCTTTCCAGCGCCGCGGTGCGGTGGGAGGAGGCGGTCAGCACCAGGACGATCGGCGCCCCCGGCTCCAGCCGGCCATGGCGGTGGATGACGGTGCAGCCGGTCAGCGGCCAGCGGGCGCAGGCCTCGGCCGCGATGCCGGCGATCGCCCGCTCGGTCATGCCCGGATAGTGTTCCAGCACCAGCGCGGCCAGCCCGTCATCCGCCCGGCAGAGCCCGACGAAGCTGGCCAGCCCGCCGACATCGACCCGCCCGGCGGTCAGCGCGGCGCTCTCGGCGGCCAGGTCGAAGGGCTCGGCCTGGACCCGGACGGTGGTCGTCACCGACCCGCTCACCCGCCGGTCACCGGGGGGAAGAACGCGACCTCGTCGGCGGCGCCGACCGGGGCGTCGGGGCTGGCGAATTCCTGGTTCACCGCGGCGCGGACCTGCTTCGGCTGGGCGAAGGCGGCGGCATGGCCCGGGCTGCGGCCGGCCAGCCAGGCGACCAGCCCGGCGACGTCGCGGATCTCGGCCGGCGGGGAGACCTCCTCCTCCGCCACACCCACCTTCTGCCGCAGCCAGGCGAAATAGAGGACCCGCATGCCGGTCCTCAGCGCTGGGTCGGGACGGTCTGGATCCGGCCGCTGGGGTCGAACAGGGTCGTGGTGTTGCCGTCGATCACCGCGGTGCCGCTGACGCCGCCCGGCGCCGTGTAGCCCTGGATGCGGTCGGTCCCGCCGCTGGTCACCGCGGCGCCGCCCTGCGGCAGCATGATCACCCGGCCATCGGCCCGGCGGGGCGGCGGCGCACTGGCGTTGGGCAGCGGCGGTGCGACAGCCTGGGGGCCGGGGACCGGCTGCGGGTCCAGCCGCGGCCCCGGGGCGGACGCCCCGCTGCGCAGGTTGGGCGGCAGCGGCGCCGGGTTCGGCGGGTCCGTCGGCTGCCACTGCGACCGCCCGGCAGGGGCGGAGGGCCGGTCGAAATCGCCCGGCCGGTAGGTCGGGATGCCGCGCATGGCCGCATCCGGGTTGGCCAGGGTGGAGCGCGGCGCCTCGGGCACCGGCCAGACATCGCCCGACTCGGGCGTCAGCGTCGCCATCTGCACCGGCGCGCCGCTCACCCGGGCGATGGTGGCGCTGCCCTCCGGCAGGGTCGGGCGTGAGCGGCCCCAGGGCATGCCGATCGAGGCGCCGGCATTGGCGATGCCGTCGGTGGCCTTCACGCCGCTGTTGTTCAGCCAGGTGGTCGAGTTGTCATAGGCGCTGCAGGCACCGAGCAGCAGCCCCAGGCCCAGCGTGGCCAGCCTTGCCGAGGTTACGCCAATCCGTCGCATGACCTACTCCTGCTGCCCCGGCTGCGGGGCCCTGTGCCGACACTCTATCGGGAAGATGCGCTGCCCATGTGCCGGTCTCAAGGCCGGGTCTCGGGCAGGCTGGGGCCGGGATCGGCTTCCGCGTGGCGCAGCCCGGCCTCGAGGTAGGTCCGCCCGGTCACCAGGGTCAGCCCGGCGGCGACCCAAAGCATCGCCTCGCCGATCCTGGACACGGGGAGGAAGGACAGGTGCAGCACGCCGGCGGCGGTGTCGCCGCCCAGCAGGGTGCCGAGCGCGCCCATCTGGAACCCGGTCTTCCACTTGGCGAGGCGGGAGACCGGCAGGCCGATGCGCAGGCCCGCCAGGTATTCCCGCAGGCCGGAGACCAGGATCTCCCGCAGCAGGATGATGATGGCGGGATAGAGCGTCCAGCCGGTCAGCCGGTCGTGCCCGGCCAGGACCATCAGCGCGGCGCCGACCAGCAGCTTGTCGGCGATCGGGTCCAGCATGCGGCCGAAGCCGGAGACGGTCTGCCGCTGGCGGGCGATCTTGCCGTCGAAATAATCGGTGATGGCGGCGGCGGAGAAGACCGCGCAGGCCCCGACATCGCCAAGCGGCGTGCGCAGGGCCACCAGCGCCACCAGCAACGGGATGGCGGCGATGCGCGAGAGCGTCAGGAGGTTGGGGAGATCGGTCGGCATGGGGCGGGCAGTCATGGCGGAGCGCCCGCCCCGCGGCAAGCCCGGGACGCCGCGGGAATGGCCCGGGCGGCGACGAGGACGTGACATTCCATCCAGATGGCCATCCAGGTGGCCATCCAGGTGGCCAGCCAGGTGGTCCCCGGGGGCCGCCTAGTTGGTCCCCGGATGGAAGTGGTCGTGGATCTTCCGCGCCACCGAAGGCCCCACCCCCGGCGTGTTCGCCAGGTCGTCCAGCGCCGCGTTGCGTACCCCGCGGGCGCTGCCGAAGTGGTTCAGCAGACGGCGCTTCAGGGCGGGGCCGACGCCGGGGATCTCGTCCAGCTCGCTCTTGATGAGCGACTTCGACCGGCCGGCGCGGTGGGTGGTGATGGCGAAGCGGTGCGCCTCGTCGCGCAGCCGCTGCAGGTAGTACAGCACCGGGTCGCGCGGCGGCAGCTGGAAGGGCGGCTTGCCCGGCTGGTGGAACCATTCGCGGCCGGCATTGCGGTCCTCGCCCTTGGCGATGGCGACCAGCGGCACGTCGTGCACGCCCATCTCGGCGAAGAGGTCGCGCACCGCGTTGAGCTGGCCGAGCCCGCCGTCGATCAGCACCAGGTCGGGCCAGGAGCCCCCTGCCCGCTCCGGGTCCTCCTTCAGGGCGCGGCCGAAGCGGCGCTCGAAGACCTCGCGCATCATGGCGAAGTCGTCGCCGCCCTTGATGTCGCCCTTGATGGAGAACTTGCGGTAGGCCTGCTTCAGGAAGCCCGAGGGGCCGCCGGCGACCATGACGCCATAGGCGTTGGTCCCCTGGATATGGCTGTTGTCGTAGACCTCGATGCGTTCCGGCGTGGCGGGCAGGTCGAAGACCCGGGCGACGCCCTGCAGCAGCGCCTCCTGCGCCGTGCCCTCGGCCATCTTCCGCTCCAGGGCTTCGCGGGCGTTGGTCTCGGCATGCTCGACCGCGGCGCGCTTGTCGCCGCGCTGGGGACGGTGGAGCTCGACCTTGCGGCCGGCCTTGATGCTCAGCGCCTCGGCGATGAGGTCCTGCTCGGGCGGCGCATGGCTGAGCAGCACCAGCGGCGGCGGCGGCAGGTCGTCGTAGAGCTGGCCGAGGAAGGCGCCCATCACCTCCTCCGGCCCCTGATCGCCCTTGCTCAGGAAGAAGGGGCGGTTGCCGTTGTTGCGGCCGCCGCGGAAGAAGAAGACCTGGACGCAGGACTGCCCGGCCATCTGGTGCAGCGCCACCACGTCGGCATCGCCCAGGCCTTCCATGTTGATGCGGTCGCGGCCCTGCACATGGGTCAGGCCGCGGATGCGGTCGCGGATCGCCGCGGCGCGCTCGAATTCCAGCTTCTCGGCGGCCTCCTCCATCTCCTTGGCCAGGGCGTTCTGGATGGAGGGGGTCTCACCCGAGAGGAATTGCTTCGCCTCGGCCACCAGCCCGGCATAGTCCTCCTGGCTGATGCGCTCGACGCAGGGGGCGGAGCAGCGCTTGATCTGGTGCAGCAGGCAGGGCCGGTCGCGGCTGTCGAAGACGGTGTCGCGGCAGGACCGCAGCAGGAACACCCGCTGCAGCGCGGTCAGGGTCTGGTTGACCGACCAGGCGCTGGCGAAGGGGCCCCAGTAGCTGGCGCCCTTGCGGCGCTCGCCGCGGTGCTTGGTGATCTGCGGATAGGGGTGGTCCTCGGTCAGGACCAGCCAGGGATAGGACTTGTCGTCGCGCAGGACGATGTTGTAGCGCGGCCGCAACTTCTTGATCAGGTTGGCTTCGAGCAGCAGCGCCTCGGCCTCCGAGGCCGTGGTGATGACCTCGAGGCTGCGGGTCTCGTGCACCATGCGGCGCAGGCGCTCGGGCAGCCGGGCGACCTGGGTATAGGCGACCACCCGCTTCCGCAGCGCCCGCGCCTTGCCGACATAGAGCGCGTCGCCCTTGGCATCCAGCATGCGATAGACGCCGGGGGTGTGCGGCAGGGTGGCCAGCGCGGTCTCGATGACCCGGACGCCCTGCATCACCGGAGGGTCGGTGGCAGGGTCGGTTGCCTCGAATTCGACTTGACTCATGCGCAGCGATTAGGGCGCCGCGGCTTTTCGCCGCAAGACGGGGTTCTCCACGGATCCTGTGGATAAGTCTGTGGATGCGATGCCATGAGAGCCGCAAATTCGGCCGTCACAGGCCGGTCACATGACAATGCCCAATTTTTTCGCATTTTAATAAGATACTGATCTACAACGGTTTCATCATTTCGGTCTGTTATGGAATAGGTCAACTGTAACATCCGATTTCAACCGCTGGCGCTGTTGCCGATCTCGCGAGCGCAGTGGACAGTTTCCACGGCGAAGCATGTCTCATCCGCGAATACGTTCGATCACGACCCCGACGGCGGCGGCGTCGGGAAAGGCGTCCGGCTTTTCCACGGTGACACGGGCGCGTTGCACACGCGAATCTGACAATGCCGCCTCGGCGATCCGCTCGGCCAGGGTTTCCACCAGAAGTGTGTGGCCCGAGGCCGCGGCCGCGCGTGCCGCCTTCACCACCCGTTCATAATCCACCACCCGGCGCAGTTCGTCCGCGCCGACTCCGTGCGGCGCGGCATCGTCTTCCACCGCCAATTCCACGCCCACGACGACACGCTGCGGCGCCGCCTTCTCATGCGGGTAGACGCCAAGCCGCGCCTGCAGCGACAGGCCGCGGACGAAGACCAGGCGCAGGCCGCGGGCGGCATCCGGGGCGAAGCTCATTCCTCGGGCTCCGCGGCCGGTGGGGTTGGCGACCATTGCAGGTGCTGCCCGCCATCGAGCGCGATCATCTGCCCGGTCATCGCCGGCATGGCGAGGATGGCGAGCACGGCACGGCCGATCTCCTCCGGCCCGGTGCCGTGGCGCAGCGGGACGCTCGCGGCCTGGCGGTCGAACTGCGCCTGGCTCTGCCGCGGGCTGGGCAAGGCGGGGCCGGGGCCGATGGCATTGACCCGGATGCGCGGGGCGAGCGCCAGCGCCATCGACTGGGTCAGTGCCCAGAGCGCGGCCTTCGACACCGAGTAGGAGACGAAATGCGGCGTCAGCGACCAGACCCGCTGGTCCAGCATGTTGAGCACAAGGCCCTCCGCCGCATCCGGCAGCGCCCGGGCGAAGGCCTGGGTGAGCACGAAGGGAGCGCGGAGGTTGGGCTCGATATGCGCGTCCCAGCTTTCCCGGGTGGCGTCGTGCCACTCGTCGCGCTCGAAGGTGCTGGCGTTGTTCACCAGCACGCCGATCGGGCCGAGCGCGGCGGCGGCGGCGGGCAGCAGCGGCGTGACCTGCGTCTCCCGCGCCAGGTCGGCCTGCAGGGTGACGGCACGGCGGCCGAGCGCCCGGACGGCGGCGGCGGTCTCCGCGGCCTCGGCCTGGCTGCCGGCATAGTGGACGGCGATGTCGAAGCCGGCTTCGGCCAGCGCCAGCGCGATGGCGCGGCCAAGGCGCCGGGCGCCGCCGGTGACCAGCGCGGCGCGCGGGATGCTCGAGGGGATCGGGGATGGGGGTGGCACGCCGCGGGTCCTAGCGGAAAAGCCGCCGCCGGGAAACCGGGTGCGGCCGGTTGACCGGGGCGCCTCGGCGCAGGACGGTGCGCGCCGTTCGAACGGAAGGAATCGCCATGCGCATCGCCTGGGGCCTGGTGATGGCACCGCTGCTGGTGGGAACGGCCGTCGCGCAGGGGCTGCCGAACATCCCCGGCCTGGGCAATGCCATCCCCGGCCTGTCCAGGCCGCAGACGGCGGAGGAGAAGCGCGCCTTCTGCGGCCGGGCGGCGAGTGCCGCGGCGAAATGCCTGGCCGCAGGCGGGCTGACGCTGGATACCGTCGGGCTGACCAGCTGCCTGGTGAAGACGCTGCAGCCGCAGGATGCGTTGCAGGTGGCGCAGGTGGCACAGCGCGCCGGCGGCAACGCCGGGTCGCTGCTGGGCGAGTGCGGGATCGAGCTGGGCCGCTGAGGATCCGCCCGGCGCGAGCAGGCATCGCGCCGCGGCATGCGTCCTGCGTCAGGTGCCCGAATTCGGCGTCGCGCTGCTGCCGAAGGGCCGGGCTTCCGCCGGGTCCTCGTCATTGGCGATGTCGCGCGGCGGCGCGTCGGCCTGCTCGCAGCAGGCCTTGATGCTGCCGAGTGTCCGGTCGACCGAGCGCCGCATCCCGGCGTCGACGCTGCCGTGCTCCGCCTGCATCCGCTGCGCCACCTCGGGCTTCGGGGTCAGGCTGAGCGTCAGCTCGATCACCGCGCCGCCCGCGGCCGACGTCACCGCCAGGGCGCCGCCATAATCCTTCATGGTGTGCGAACCCCAGCGCATCCGCCGCGCCTCCGGCTCGGCCTTCAGCCAGCCATCGTTGTGGTAGGGGTGGCCACCGGCCTCGCCCTCCACCGCGACGTCGTCGTGCTGCTCGTGGCGCCCCTGCGGGCCGACATGGGTCACCGTCGGCAGGTAGCGCGGCATGTTGCGCAACTCGGCGAGGAAGGCGAAGACCTCGTCCGGCGGCCGGGCGATCTCGATACGGCCGGTATATTCGCCCATCGGACATGTCCCCCTCGGTTCGCGAGGCGAACGCGGGGGGATGGCGGGGCGTTCCCCGCTACCGTGCCTTGCCGGCCGCCGCCCGCCGGCCGCGGCCGCCGCGCTTCTCCGGATCGTAGCCGCCGCCGCCCGGGCCCATCGGTTTCGGCTTCCAGTCCTGCTTCGGTCGGGCCGGCTTGGCCGCGCCGCTGCGGGGGGTGGCATCCTGCAGCGACCGCCCGGCCAAGTTGGGCTCCAGGCCGAGGTCCAGCGCCTCCAGCCGCTTGACCTCGTCGCGCAGCCGGGCGGCCTCCTCGAATTCCAGGTCGGCGGCGGCGGCGCGCATGCGCTTCTCCAGCTCGGCGATCGAGGCGCGCAGGTCCTTGCCGACGAATTGGGCGGTCTTGTCGCCCTCCACCGCCTCGACCGTCACGTAGTCCTGTTCGTAGACGGACTGCATGACATCGGCGATCTGCCGCTTGATGGTGGTCGGCGTGATGCCGTGCTCGGCGTTCCAGGCCATCTGCTTGGTGCGGCGGCGGTCGGTCTCCTCCAGCGCGCGCTTCAGGCTGTCGGTCATCCGGTCGGCATAGAGCACCACGCGGCCCTCGACGTTGCGGGCGGCGCGGCCGATGGTCTGCACCAGGGAGGTGAAGCTGCGGAGGAAGCCTTCCTTGTCGGCATCGAGGATGGCGACGAGGGTGCATTCCGGGATGTCCAGCCCCTCCCGCAGCAGGTTGATGCCGACCAGCACGTCGAAGCCGCCGCGGCGGAGGTCGCGGATGATCTCGATCCGCTCCAGCGTGTCGACATCCGAGTGCAGGTAGCGCACCCGGATGCCGGCTTCCGTCATGTACTCGGTCAGGTCCTCGGCCATGCGCTTGGTCAGGGTGGTGACCAGGACGCGGCCGCCCTTCCTGATCTGCTCGCGGCATTCGGCCAGCAGGTCGTCCACCTGGCCTTCCACCGGGCGGATCTCGGTCACCGGGTCGATCAGCCCGGTCGGGCGGATGACCTGCTCGGCGAAGGTGCCGCCGGTGCGCTCCATCTCCCAGGGCCCCGGCGTCGCGCTGACGAAGACGGTGTTCGGCCGGTAGGCCTCCCACTCCTCGAATTTCAGCGGCCGGTTGTCCTTGCAGGACGGCAGGCGGAAGCCGAATTCGTCGAGGATGGACTTCCGCGCGAAGTCGCCGCGGTACATCCCGCCGAGCTGGCCGATGGTGACGTGGCTCTCGTCCACCACCAGCAGCGCGTTCTCCGGCAGGTATTCGAACAGCGTCGGCGGCGGCTCGCCGGGCGCGCGGCCGGTGAGGTAGCGGGAGTAGTTCTCGATCCCCTTGCAGGCGCCGGTGGTCTCCAGCATCTCGATGTCGAACTGGGTGCGCTGCGCCAGCCGCTGCGCCTCGAGCAGCCGCCCCGCGCCTTCCAGCTCCAGCAGCCGCTCCTGCAGTTCCTGCTTGATCGAGATGATCGCCTGCTGCAGCGTCGGCCGCGGCGTCACGTAGTGGCTGTTGGCATAGATCGAGACGCGTTCGAGGTCGGCCGTCGTCTCGCCGGTCAGCGGGTCGAATTCGCGGATGCCGTCCACCTCGTCGCCGAACAGGCTGATCCGCCAGGCGCGGTCCTCGAGGTGGGAGGGCCAGATGTCCACCGTCTCGCCGCGGATGCGGAAGGTGCCGCGGGCGAAGAAGCTGTCGTTGCGGCGGTATTGCTGCTCGACCAGGCCCTTGACCAGCACGTCGCGGTCGATCCGGCCGCCGAGCTCCAGCTTCACCACCATCCGGGAATAGGTCTCGACCGAGCCGATGCCGTATATGCAGGAGACCGAGGCGACGATGATGACGTCGTTCCGCTCCAGCAGCATCTGCGTCGCGCTGTGCCGCATGCGGTCGATCTGCTCGTTGATCTGCGCGTCTTTCTCGATGTAGGTGTCGGTGCGCGGGACGTAGGCTTCCGGCTGGTAGTAGTCGTAGTAGCTGACGAAGTATTCCACCGCGTTGTCGGGAAAGAAGCTTTTCATCTCCCCGTACAATTGCGCGGCCAGCGTCTTGTTCGGCGCCAGGATCAGGGTCGGCCGCTGCACCGCCTCGATCACCTTGGCCATGGTGAAGGTCTTGCCGCTGCCGGTCACGCCCAGCAGCACCTGGTCGCGTTCGTTCGCCCGCAGTCCGGCGACCAGCGTCTTGATCGCCGCCGGCTGGTCGCCGTTCGGCTCGAAGGGGGAGACGACCGTCAGGCGCCGCTCCGGCGGCGGGGCGGGGCGCTTGGCGGGAAAGAAGGTGACCGGGGCAAGGTGGTTCATCGTATGCCCTATCTTGGGTGCCCGCCGACCCGCGTCGAGCGCTGGCCGAAGCGTGGCGGCCATGCTGCCATGGCGGAGGCAAACACGGGAGGGACCGGCGCATGGCGTTCCGGCGGCGAAGCATGTTGGCGGCGGCCCTGGCCCTGCCCGGCGGCGCAATGGCGCAGGCCGACTGGCCGCAGCGGCCGATCCGGCTGCTGGTCGGCTTCGCCCCGGGCGGCGCCACCGACATCGCCAGCCGGATCATTGCCGAGCCCCTGGGCGCCCGGCTCGGCCAGCCGCTGGTGATCGACAACCGCGCCGGCGCCGGCGGGATCATCGCCACCGAGGCCGCCGCCCGCAGCGCGCCCGATGGCTACACATTGCTGATGGGCACGATCAGCACCCATGCGATGAACGTCCCGCTCTACGGGGCCCGCCTGCCCTACGACCCGGTGCGCGACTTCGCCCCGGTCTCCGGCGTGGCGACCGGGCCGAACCTGCCGCTGGTGCATCCATCCCTGCCGGTCACCGACCTCGCCGGACTGATCGCCCTGGCCAAGGCGAGGCCTGGGCAGCTCACCTATGGGTCCGGCGGCAACGGCACCTCCAGCCACCTGGCGGCCGAGATGTTCAAGGCGCAGGCCGGGATCGACCTGCTGCACGTGCCCTTCCGCAGCACCACCCCGGCCGAGACCGCGCTGGTGGCCGGCCAGGTGCAGGTGCTGTTCGACCCGGTGATCGCGGCGATGGCGCTGGCCCAGGGCGGCCAGGTGCGGCCGCTGGCGACCAGCGCGCCGCAGCGGCTGCCGGGCCTGCCAACAGTGCCGGCCCTGGCCGAAACCCTGCCGGGCTTCGAGATGGGGATCTGGGTCGGGCTTTTCGCCCCGGCCAAGACGCCGCCCGCGGTCGTCGCGCGGATCGATGCCGCGACCCGGGCAGTGCTGGCCCTGCCCGAAGTGCAGGCGAAGCTGGAGGGCATCGGCGCCCAGATCATGCCGCTGCCGGCCTCGGCCTTCGGGCAATACCTGCAGGCCGAAATCGCGCGCTGGACCGAGGTGGCCCAGGCGGCGCGGATCACGCTGGATTAGGCGCGGGGGGCGGCAAGCCCCCCGCGCCCATCCGGTCAGCGCTTGCTGCTGCGCAGCATCGTGGTGATGACCCAGGTCGCCGCAACGGCGATGCCGATCGCCACCAGCGGGCGCGACCGGGTCACGTCGCGCAGCTGCGCGGCATAATCCATCGCCAAGTCGCGGCCCTGGTCGGCGTAGCGGCTGGCCGAACGGCCAGCCTCGGACGCCGCCGGACCAAGCCGCTTCTCGACCAGGTCCTCGAGGTCGGACCACAGGCGCGAGACTTCGCCGCGGGCATCCTCGCCCCGGTCACGCAGACGCTCGCCGGTGTCGCGCAGGCTGCCGGCGGCGCGGCGACCGTAATTCTCGGCGCTGTCGCGCGCATCGCGTGCGCCCGAGCGCAGGCTGGAAAAATAACTGTCGGCCATCCGATTCTCCGTCCCATTCGGTTCGGCGGCGATAACGGCCGTCGGGCCCCAAGGTTCACCGGCGCCGTTGCCGCCGCCGGTCCATCCTGCGGCAGCTTCCCTGCCGCGACCGGCCCCGGACCTATCCCCAGGCTGACAGGAAAGCCCGAGGATGGTCTAGCGTACTGATTCCAGAGCAGATTCAGGCCTCCGGGCGTTTCCGCCCTGCGGCGATCCGCTCTAGAAGGCCGAATGTCGGAACACCATGCCCAACCCCTCGTCGCGGTCCTCGGCGCCGGCCCCGCCGGCCTCATGGCAGCGGAGGTCGCCGCCCTGGGCGGGGCGCGGGTCGTCGTGCTGGACCGCATGCCCTCCCCCGCCCGCAAGCTGCTGATCGCCGGCCGCGGCGGGCTGAACCTGACGCATTCCGAACCGCTGCCGGCCTTCCTCTCCCGCTACGGCGCGGCGCGCCACCGGCTGGCCCCCTTCGTCGAGGCCTTCCCGCCCGCCGCCCTTTCCGCCTGGGCCGGGGGGCTGGAGCAGGAGACCTTCGTCGGCAGTTCCGGCCGGGTCTTCCCGCGGGTCATGAAGGCCTCGCCGCTGCTGCGCGCCTGGCTCGGCCGGCTCGCCGGTCTCGGCGTCACCTTGCGTTCGCGGCATCGCTGGCTCGGCTGGGAGGATGGCGCGCTGGCCTTCGATGCGCCGGAAGGGCCGGTGCGTCTCTGCCCGGCGGCGACGGTGCTGGCGCTCGGCGGCGCCTCCTGGCCGCGGCTCGGCTCGGACGGCGCCTGGGCCGGGCTGCTGGAGGGGGTGGCGCCGCTGCGCCCGGCCAATTGCGGCTTCCGCATCGCCTGGTCGGAACATTTCCGTGGCCGCTTCGCCGGCGCGCCGCTGAAGCGCATCGCCCTGTCCTACAACGGCACGACGCTGCGCGGCGAGGCGGTGGTGACCGCGGCCGGGATCGAGGGAGGCGCGGTCTATGCGCTCTCGGGCCCGCTGCGGGAAGCGATCGCGGCCGGTGGCCCGGTGACCCTGGCGCTCGACCTGCGGCCCGACATCGAGGCCGCGGCGCTGGCCGCCCGGCTGGACGGGCCGCGCGGCGCCCTGTCGCTGGCCAACCACCTGCGCCGCGCCGGCCTGCCGCCGGTAGCGATCGGCCTGGTGCAGGAAGCCCTGCATGCCGGCGCCACGGCGCCGCTCTCCCGCCTGGTCAAGGCGCTGCCGCTCACGCTGACCGCGCCGATCGGGCTCGACCGCGCCATCTCCTCGGCCGGCGGGCTGGGCTGGGACGCGGTGGACGAACATCTGATGCTGCGCCGCCACCCCGGCGTCTTCGCCTGCGGCGAGATGCTGGACTGGGAGGCGCCGACCGGCGGCTACCTGCTGCAGGCCTGCTTCAGCACCGGCGTCGCGGCGGGGCGCGCGGCATCGAATTGGGCGCGCGGCTGAGCCGCTAGGGCATCAGCACCAGGTCGTCGCGGTGGACGATCTCGTCGCGCCCGCGCCAGCCGAGGATCGTCTCCAATTCCTCGCTGCGATGGCCGGCGATCTGGCGGGCGTCCTCCATGTCGTAGGCGGCCAGGCCGCGCGCCAGCTCGCGCCCCGTCTCGTCCCGCACGCTGACCGGGTCGCCGCGATGGAAACTGCCCTCCACCGCCCGGACGCCGGCCGGCAGAAGCGATGATCCGCGCGCCAAGGCGCGGGCGGCGCCGGCATCCACCACCAGGCTGCCGAGCGGGGCAAGCGAGCCGGCGATCCAGCGCTTGCGGGAGGAGCGCCCTTCGGGCGAGGCGAGGAACCAGGTGCAGCGCGCGCCCTCCTCGATCGCCCGCAGCGGGTTGTCGCGCTGGCCGAGGGCGATCGCCATGGCGCAGCCGGCGCCGGTGGCGATGCGGGCGGCGATCAGCTTGGTACGCATCCCGCCCGAGGAATAGCCGGGCGGCGGGTCGCCCCCCATGGCCATGATCTCGTCGGTGATGCGCTCCACCACCGGCAGATGTGCCGCGGCCGGGTCGCGGCGCGGGTCGGCGGTGTAGAGCCCGTCGATGTCGGACAGCAGGACCAGCACGTCGGCGCCGGTCATCTCCGCCACCCGGGCGGCCAGGCGGTCGTTGTCGCCGAAGCGGATCTCGGCGGTGGCCACCGTGTCGTTCTCGTTGATCACCGGGATGCAGCCGAGCTCGAGCAGGGTGCCGAGGGTGGCACGGGCATTGAGGTAGCGGCGGCGGTCCTCGCTGTCCTCCAGCGTGAGGAGGAGTTGCGCGGCCGCGAGCCCCTGGGCCGCGAGCGCATCCGCCCAGGCCCCGGCCAGGCGGATCTGGCCGACCGCGGCGGCGGCCTGCTTCTCCTCCAGCTTCAGCTTCTTGCGGGTCAGGCCGAGCGCGCGGCGGGCGAGCGCGATGGCGCCGGAGGAGACCAGGATGACCTCCGTCCCGCGGGCGCGCAGGGCCGCGACATCGGCCGCGACGCTGGCCAGCCAGCCGGCGCGCGGCGCCGCGGTCTTCTCCTCCACCACCAGGGCGGAGCCGATCTTCACCACCACGCGCCGCGCACCCGCCAAGGCGGGGAGCACCGGTGCGATGTCGTCCAGGGATTGCATGGGCGGGCGCATAGCATGCCGGGACCGCACAAGGAAAAGGGCGCCCCCTCGCGGGGACGCCCCTCATGGGCTGCCGGGCCCGCAGGCCCGGCAGGATCTCGGCGTCAGGCGAACATCATGTCCGCCGCGGCCAGCTTGGTGACATGCGCCAGGAAGACGCTGTCGCCGGCGGAGTCATAGGTGACCAGCAGGCCGGAGACGCCGCCCTCGGTTGCCGCCTTGGTATGGATGTCGGCGCTGGTCAGGCCGGTGAACTTCAGCTTGTCGATGCCGGCGGTGAAGTCCTGGATCACCGCATGCCCGTCCTTGGCATTGAAGGCGAAGATGTCCTTGCCCGCGCCGCCGGTGAAGTTGCCGGTGCCGGTGCCGGCGTCGAACAGGTCGTTGCCGCCGCCGCCGACCGCGGTCGCCGCGCCGCTGCCGGCATGCAGCACCAGCTTCGCCATGCCCTCGACCGTGACGCTGTCCTTGCCCGAGCCGAAGGTGACGTCGGCGATGGAATAGCGCCCGTCATAGGCGGGGTTGTACAGGCTGCCGTTGCCGACGCGGTCGTAGTCCGCGAGCGGCGAGATGCCCGCGGCGGTCACCGTGACCACGTCGTCCCCGGCGCCGGTCTTGATGGTCATGGTGTTGGCGGCAGCGCCGGCGCCGTTGCTGTGCGCCACCCAGGTGACATGGTCGTTGCCGTCGGCGAGGGTGGCCGTGCCCCGCTTGGCGCTGACCAGCATGACGTCGAGCGCCTGGCTGCCGGCGGCGCGCAGGTCGATGTTGGTCTGCACGAAGTTGTCGAAGGCGAGCTTGCTGGCGAAGCCGGCTTTCCAGGCCGTCGGCGCCATCTCCACGGCCGGGGTGTCGTTCCAGACGCCGGTGGCGCCGAAGGTGTGGTAGTCGGCGCCGCCGAAGGGGAGATGGCCTTCCCAGGCGGTCTTGTTCCAGCTCGGCGCGCTGCCGAACTTGACCGCCGGCGCAGTGTCGCCGGGCGTGGTGCTGGCGACGCTGGCGACCGCCGCCTTGCTGAAGGCGAAGGAGGCGCCGCCGTTCGAGAACAGGTCGGCGGTGCCGCTGGCCAGGGCGGTGCCGTTGAAGCTGACGCCCTCGACGAAGAGGTTGCGGTCCGCGGCCGAACTGCCGCCGTAGGCGTCGTTCAGGAAGGTGACGGT
The DNA here is from genome assembly GCF_042666655.1 of Dankookia sp. GCM10030260. Taxonomy (NCBI): domain Bacteria; kingdom Pseudomonadati; phylum Pseudomonadota; class Alphaproteobacteria; order Acetobacterales; family Roseomonadaceae; genus Dankookia; species Dankookia sp. GCM10030260. Next base: position 721,425 of record NZ_JBHTDE010000001.1, on the reverse strand, counting down.
GACCGAATGGGCGCCGGCGGCGAAGTCGCCCTTCACGGTGAGGCTGTCGTTGCCGCTGCCCTGGGTGGCGCCCGCCGTCAGCGTGCCGCCGATCTGCTTGCCGTCGACGGTGACCGTGTACTGGGCGTTCCCCTGCCAGGCGTCCTGGCTGAGCTTCAGGACCAGGCTGTCGTTGCCGCTGCCGATGGTCTGGACGATCGGCTTGGTGCCGCCGCTGCCGCCGGTCCCGGTCCCGGTCCCGGTGCCGCCGCTGCCGCCGGTCCCGGTGCCGCCGCCGGTTCCGCCGGTCCCGGTGCCGGGGCCCGTGCCGTCGGTGAAGGTGCTGTTGGCCTGGCGGTAGTCCAGGTCATAGAGGGTGATGGTGTTGTCGTAGCCGCTGCCGTGCTGGGCATTCGTCGACCACCAGGTCTGCATGCCGATGCCGGGCGCCGAATTCTCGCCGCCATGCGCATAATCGGCCGGGACGTGGTCGGTGGTCGTCCACATCTCCACGCCGTCGACGAAGCCGGTCAGCCGGCCGTGCTGCCACAGCATGGAGTAGGTGTGGGTCTGCTTCACGTCGACCCCGTCCATGTAATAGGACTTGAACTGGTTCGACCCGTCTGCGCCCTTCCAATGGATGGTCGAGTAGGCGGTACCGCCCGGCAGCAGCTCGATCAGGTCGAGTTCCGGGCCCGGCCATACGTCGGTGCCCGGCCACAGCAGCGCATAGGGCCCCGGGGCATCGCCCTGCCCCATCGACAGGGTGAAGCTGTAGAGCCCGTAGCCGTACCCTGAGTTTGCCGGACCCGAGGGCGGGACCATGGCGCCGCTATCCTGGTTGTCGGGCGTGCTGGAAATGGTGATCTGGCCGGCAACGCTGGTGTCGATCCCGGGACCCCAAGTGCGGCTGAGTATGCCCGTCCCGTTGTCGAAGCTTTCGTCCCAAACGGTGGTGAACTGGGTCAGGTCGAGGGTCTCGGCCATGATCAGGCTTCCTGCGTTGCTCGGAGGCGTTCAGCCCTTTGCCTGCGGAAATTGCGCACAGCGAGTGAGAAGCCGACCATCATCAACCCAAGGTTGAGATAGCGGACGCGACTCGTCGGCGGCATTCCGAAAGGGTTCGGGCTATGTCCTCACTGTTACGTGAAGCACAGAAAGGTGATTGATCCGTGCCGAAACACGATATGCGATATTCAATCTACGCGCGCAATCGCGGAACCGTGATCTCCTGATCACGTTTTTCGTTCAAGTTTAGAATGAAAACTGTGGCGGTCGCGCATCAGGCAGACAGCGGATTCAACCACTTGGCGATGGCCGTCGATGCGGTCCTGCACAGGCGGGAAAGCGCCGGCACGTCGCCCGGACGGGCCAGCCTCCTGGCGCCAAGGGCCACGGTGGCGATGGCCACCAGGCATGCCGAAGGCCCGGAGGCGGGACGCCCCCCCCCGGGTGCCTAAGCCGGCAGCGCTGTTGGCTTCAGCCGGCAATCGCCGACGCAGGCCATCGGATGGGCCGCAGCATGCCGGATGAACCGGCCGCGCCGGGGCCAGGGAAGCCGATCTGGCAGGATCGAGACGGGGTCGGCAGGCCCGGTCAGCCAGGGCCGGGCACTCGCGCGCCCTCCCTGGCCGCGTCGCTATTGCCCGGAGTCGAGGGCTTCGATCGGCCGGACCACCGTCCGTGCCGGCAGCACCGGGGCCGCTGCAGGCCGCTCGGCGCGCTCGGTGCGGGCCCGGGCGACGATATCGGCCAGGGCGCGCAGCACCTGCGGCACCTGCTCCCCGGTCGCCCCCGAGATCAGCATGACGGGCACGCCGGCGGCGCGTTCCAGCGCCTTCACCCGGCTGGACCGCGCCTGCGGGGTCATCGCATCGACCTTGTTGAGGCAGAGCAACTCGGGCTTCTCGGCCAGGCCCTGGCCATACTGCTGCAATTCCTCCCGTACCGTGCGCCAGGCGCCGGCGGGATCGGCCTGGCTGCCATCGACCAGGTGCAGCAGCACCGCGCAGCGCTCGACATGGCCGAGGAAGCGGTCGCCCAGGCCCACACCTTCATGCGCGCCCTCGATCAGGCCGGGGATGTCGGCCAGGACGAATTCCTCGGACGCATTCAGCCGGACGACGCCAAGCTGCGGGATCAGCGTGGTGAAGGGGTAGTCGGCGATCTTCGGCCGCGCCGCGCTAACGGCCGCGAGGAAGGTGGACTTGCCGGCATTCGGCAGCCCGACCAGCCCGACATCGGCGATCAGCTTGAGCCGCAGCCAGATCCAGCGCTCATCCCCCGGCCAGCCCGGATCGGCCCGGCGGGGCGACCGGTTCGTCGGCGACTTGAAATGCGCGTTGCCATGGCCGCCGTCGCCGCCCCGGGCGATGACGATGCGCTTGCCGACCTCGTCCAGGTCGGCGAGCACCACGTCCTTCTCGTCCGAGAGGATCTGGGTGCCGACCGGAACCTTGAGGATGACATCGCTGGAGCCGGCCCCGGTGCGGTCCTGGCCGGCGCCGTTGCCGCCCTTGCGGGCCTTGAAATGCTGCGCGTAGCGGTAGTCGATCAGGGTGTTGAGCCCGTCCACCGCCTCGATCACCACGTCGCCGCCCTTGCCGCCGTTGCCGCCGTCGGGGCCGCCGAATTCGATGTACTTCTCGCGGCGGAAGGCGATCACGCCGTCGCCGCCGTCACCAGCCTTCACCCAGACCTTGGCTTCGTCGAGGAACTTCATGGGGGAATGGAACCCTGAAAATGCAAACGGGGGCCGCGAGGCCCCCGTACCAACACGCGAAGGCGGTTGGGCTGATTATTCGGCAGCCTGGGCGATCGGCTCGACCGAGACATGCACCCGGCCCTCGGCCCGGCGGGTGAACTTCACCCGGCCGTCGATGGCGGCGTGCAGCGAATGGGTGCGGCCGACATAGACATGCGGGCCGGCCATCATCTTCGTGCCGCGCTGGGTCACGATGATGTTGCCGGCGGTCACCGCCTGGCCGCCGAACAGCTTGACGCCGAGGCGCTTGCCGGCGCTGTCGCGCCCGTTGCGGGAAGAACCGCCAGCCTTCTTGTGTGCCATCTGTCGATCTCCTTCAGGCGGCCGCGATGTCGCCGATGCGCAGGGTGGTCAGGTCCTGCCGATGACCACGCTTGCGCCGGCTGTTCTTCCGGCGGCGCTTCTTCAACATGATGATCTTCGGCCCGCGGGTCTGTTCGACCACGATGGCGGTGACGCTGGCGCCCGGAACGGTCGGGGCGCCGATGGTCAGCCCGGCCTCGGTACCGAGCGCGAGAACATCATGGAATGTGATGGTGGCGCCGGGCTCGGCTTCCAGCTTCTCGACCGTCAGGACGGCGTTCGGCGTTACCCGGTACTGCTTTCCGCCGGTGCGGATCACTGCGAAGGTCATCGTGCGGCCCCACCTGGTCGTGCCAGGATTACGTGCCGGGACGGCTGCGCCCCGGAAGAGTTCTGGTGAAAGTATCGGCCATGAAGGGCCGCCGGCGACGCCAGGGGCACCGTCGGGAGGCGCGGCTTATAGCGGGACCGGGCCGGCCGCGTCAACGGCGTGATGCGGCCGGGTGCGGCCGTGTCCGCCGCCCCCCGGAAGGGCGTTGCGTGCCGGCGCCGCTGCCCTTATAGGCCGCACCGGCCACGGAGAGGTGGCAGAGTGGTCGATCGCGTCGGTCTCGAAAACCGAAGTAGGTGCAAGCCTACCGTGGGTTCGAATCCCACCCTCTCCGCCAGAATATCGCTTCAAGCCTCTGACAGGATTGAAGCTTTACGGGTTCCTGTTCGCGTCGGCCCCACAATCCTCCCAGCACCGCCGACGCGTCGGGAAGGGCCGCTCCTGGATCGCATCTCAGACATGGTGAAGGAACTACATGGCGGGCCGCGACCCTGCCGTGCGCCGCAACCTTGCAAAACTGCTTAAGCGCCCTGTCCAAGCCGTTCCGGGACGGGACCTCAGGGCTGATTTGGCAGCGCGGCGACCTTTCAGCCCAATGGCGGGTCGCCTGTTCAAGCAAGGCGCAGAGCAGCCGCAGATTGTTCGGTGCGACCTCGCCCATCACCTCGCGGCCGTTGATCGGCCAGCCCCATCGTCGATTGCCGCAGGCGATGTCATCGGCGAACACGTCACCCAACCCCACCCGGCCCGGCCCGGCCCGGCCCGGCCCGGCCCGGCTTCCGCAGCACGTGCCTCGTCGCGTTCGCAATGCCGATGATGGTCATGGCCGACCGGCTCACCGCCGCTTTGGCGGCGACGGCAGCTGTCCACGTCGCGGTGCCCGTCCACGGCCGCGGCGGGCGTGTGAAAGCAGTGATCCGACATGCTGGCCACCACGAGCCAGGCGTCGCAGCCGCGCCCGAGCACCCCCAGGCAGATGGGCAAAGGACGCAGGGTAGTCGGGTTGTCGCTCCTGACTGACCCATCCCGGATCGAACATCGTGAGCGGCCTAAAACAGCGGCGGATCGAAGCGGCGCCGCTCAGAGCCGCGGCGCTGTTCCATGTCATGCGCCGACAGCTCCTCGCGCATCTGCACGGCGAGCACAGCAAGCGCACGTGCATGCTTTTCCACGTCCCAATCCTTCACCTGCGGGTCAAATGCGGTGAAGACAGTCCAGCCGGGTCGCAGGATCGCGCCACCTATGTAGCGGCTCGGTTCAATCACGCCGAACCCTTCAAGCCCTTCCGCTGCTTCCTCGACAGCGGACAGCGGGTGCTCGGCGCCGAGGGCTGCAGCAGCCCCTTCGAGATCAACGTGCGGTTCGTGCAACCCATCGGTGGACGTGCGCACCACCCACTCGCCGAGCCCGGCCGTGGTGCCGGACATGGTGACGGTAGGACGAAGCACCCTGTCGCGCGCTTTGGCACGCCCCGTCACCTCGCCCGCCCATCCGTCGCGGTCCTTCACTTCGACCGCGGCCTCCGTGGTGGTGCGCACCGCCATGCCGACAGGGGATTTCTGCGGCGGTTCGATCGCGCGCGGATCGTCTTCGCTCATGGTCCAAACGACGTCGACAGCAATGTGCCGGATCGGGGTCGGGCGGGGACAGTCGGCTGGTGAGAAGCCCATCGGCCTGGCCCCGCCGGGCCGGGCCCGTGTCAATGAGCCGCGCAGCGGGGCCGGTCAGGCATGGCCTTCACCCAACCGCGGCGGCAGGATGGCGGCGATGCCGAACCCCGCCCCGCCTCCCCTGCCCGATGACGCGGCGTTGCTCCGTATCCTCTCGCGACCAGCAGTGGAGGCCGGCCGTGCCTATGCAGCGCGTGGCGCGGTGCGTCGCGCCGCCATCTCCGCCGATGGGCACATGATCCAGGCAGCGGTGCAAGGCACGGCCGCGCGCCCTTATGTCCAGCACATCTCGCTGCACCGGCGGCGCGACGGCAGCACCGCCTTCGAAGGCGTTTGCACCTGCCCGGCCGGGATCGACTGCAAGCATGTCGCCGCGGCGCTCTTCGCTGTCCGGGGCGAGCGCGGCGCGCCGCCGTCCCCAACCCCGCCGAGACCCACCGAAGCCCCGGCGATGCCGCCCGAGGTCGCCGACTGGCTGCGCCAACTGGGAGCCATCAGCGAGGACGACCCGGAGGCCTATCCCGCCGACATCCGGCAGCGGGTCGTCTACGTCGTGGCGCCGCTGGACCGGCCGGTGGGGCCGCCCTCGCTCAGGATCGCGGCCTTCATGGTCACGCTGCGGAAGGATGGCAGCTACGGGACCGGCAAGGGCGTCCAGGCCCAGGCGGGGACGGCGCGGTACCTGCGCCCCTCGGACCGGAAGATCCTGCGCCGCACCGACCTGCTGCGCCATGCGCCCGAGGGCATTCTCCGGGACGAGGATCCGGCCGACCTGCTGCGCCGGATCATCGCCACCGGCCGGGGCCGCTGGGGTGCCTTGGAGGGGCCAGCCCTGCGGGAGGGCCCGGCATGGCCCGGCAGTCTCGCCTGGCGGCTGGAGCAGGACGGGCGCCAGCGCCCCGCGCTGGAACTGGCGGAAGGACTGCTCGGCCTCGCCTTGCCGGCGCCCTGGTATGCCGACCCGGGCAGCGGCGAGCTGGGCACGGTCGATCTCGGCGTGCCGGCGCATGTCGCGGCCCGGCTGCTGCTGGCGCCGCCCATCCCGGCCGAGGCGGCACCGCTGGTCGCGGCCGAGCTGGGCCGGCGGCTCGCGGCCCCGGCACTGGCCCTGCCGGCGGTGCTCGACGCGCCGGAGGCATTGTCCGGCCCGCCGGTGCCGCGGCTGCTGCTCACCGCCGGCCGGCTGGCGGCCTACATGATGCGCGGCTATGGCCATGGCCTGCCGGGCCAGGGCTTCGCCCAGCCGGAGGTCAGCCTGCCCCTGGCGCGGCTCGGCTTCCGCTACGGACCGCTGCTGGTGGCGCACGACATGCGCGCCGCCCATGGCCCGCCGCGCCCGGGCGCCGAGCTGGTCGCGCGCGACGGGCGGCTTTACCGGCTGCGGCGCGACGCGGCGGCGGAACGCGCCGCGGTGACGCGGCTGCTAGGCATCGGCTTCGTCGCCACGGGGATGCTCCTTGGTTCATCCGGCTGCGCCGACGCCTTCCTGCTGGACGACCAGACGGAGGACGACCCCGACTGGCTCTTCGTGTTGCGGGAGGAAATCCCGGCGCTGCGGATGGCGGGCTGGGAGGTGGAGGTCGCCGCCGAGTTCCCCATCCGCCTCGTCGAGCCCGAGGGCCCGGTGCAGGCGCGGCTCGAGGAAGGCTCCGGCATCGACTGGCTGGACCTGCATCTCGGCGTGACGGTCGACGGGCAGCAGGTGGACCTCGTCCCCGTGCTGCTCGCCCTGATGGCCGCCGGGGTGGATCAGGAGGACTTCGCCGAAGGGCCGGTCCTGCTGCCGCTGCCCGACGGGCGGCTGCTGGCGGTGCCGCGGGAGCAGATCCTGCCGATCCTGCAGTCCCTGATGGAGCTGTTCGAGGGCGGCGGGCTCGATCCGGAGACGGGGCGCATCGGCTTCACCAGGATGGACGCGGCGGAGCTGGCGGGGATCGAGGCCGGGTCCGGCATCACCTGGCAGGGCGGGGAGGCGCTGCGGGCGCTCGGCGCCCAGCTCCGCGCGGCGGAAGGGTCGATCCCGCCGGTCGCGTTGCCCGCGGATTTCACCGGCACGCTGCGGCCCTACCAGGCGCAGGGCGTCGCCTGGCTGCAATTCCTGCGCGGCGCCGGGCTGGGCGGGGTGCTGGCGGACGACATGGGCCTCGGCAAGACGGTGCAGACCCTGGCGCATCTGGCGATTGAGCAGGCGGCGGGACGGCTGGACCGGCCGGCACTGATCGTCTGCCCGACCAGCCTGGTGCCGAACTGGCTGCGCGAGGCGGCGCGCTTCGCCCCCGGGCTGCGCGTGCTGCCGCTGCACGGGCCGGCTCGGAAGGCCCGCTTCGGCGGAATCGCCGCGCATGACCTGGTGCTGACCACCTACCCGCTGCTGACCCGGGACCAGGAGGCGCTGACCGCGCAGGACTGGCACGTGGTGGTGCTGGACGAGGCGCAGACCATCAAGAACCCGAATGCCGAGACCACCCGGCAGGCGCTGCAGCTGCGGGCGCGGCAACGCCTCTGCCTCTCCGGCACCCCGCTGCAGAACCACCTGGGCGAGCTCTGGTCTCTGTTCGACTTCCTCGCGCCGGGCTTCCTCGGCAGTGCCCGCAGCTTCCGCGCCCGCTACCGCACGCCGATCGAGAAGCATGGCGACACGGAACGCCAGGCGGCACTGCATCGCCGGGTGCGGCCCTTCCTGCTGCGCCGGACCAAGGAGGCAGTGGCCACCGAATTGCCGCCGAAGACCGAGATCGCCGAGCCGATCGAGATGGCGCCGCCGCAGCGCGCGGTCTACGAGGCGATCCGGCTGGCGATGCATGCCAGGGTCAAGCAGGCGGTCGCCGAGAAGGGCCTGGCACGGTCCGGCATCATCATCCTGGATGCGCTGCTGAAGCTGCGCCAGGCCTGCTGCGACCCGCGACTGCTGGCGCTGGCCTCGGCGCAGAAGGCCGGCTCGGCCAAGCTGGAACGGCTGCTGGACCTGCTCGGCATCCTGCTCGACGAAGGCCGGCGCGTGCTGATCTTCTCCCAATTCACCTCCATGCTGGCGCTGATCGAGGCGGCGCTGCGCAAGGCCGGCACCCCCTACGTGCTGCTGACCGGGGAGACCCGCGACCGCGAGGCGCCGGTGCGGCGCTTCCAGGCCGGCGAGGTACCGGTCTTCCTGATCAGCCTGAAGGCCGGCGGGGTGGGGCTGAACCTGACCGCGGCGGACACGGTGGTGCACTACGACCCGTGGTGGAACCCGGCGGTGGAGGACCAGGCGACCGACCGCGCCCACCGCATCGGCCAGTCCCGGCAGGTCTTCGTGCACCGGCTGATCACGCTCGGCACCATCGAGGAGAAGATGGAGATGCTGAAGGACCGCAAGCGCGCGCTGGTCGCGTCCGTGCTGGACGCCGAGCACGGCGGCGCACTGAAGCTGACCGAGGCGGATGTGGAGGAGCTGTTCGCCGCCGCGTGACGCGCCGGACGACCCGTGCCGGGCCGTCCGGCACGCGGCCTTCAGGCCGTCGCCTCGCCCGCCGCCTTCTTCGCCGCGGCCGGCTTGGCGCGGCGTTCGAACAGCCCGGCGATGCCGCGCGGCAGGAACAGCATGAACAGCACCAGCAGCAGCCCATAGACCAGCGGCGCCCCGCCGGTGAATTCGGTGCCGAAGCCGATCCGCAGCCCTTCCTCCAGCCCGATGGTGATGGCGGCGCCGATGGTCGGGCCGAGCGGCGCATACATCCCGCCGGCAATCGCCCCGAAGACGATCTGCAGCGAGATGCCAAGGCCGGCCAGCGATTCCGGATTGAGGTATTGCCGGTACTGCGCCGTCAGCGCCCCGGCGGTCGCGGCGAGTGCCACCGAGATCACCGTGACCTTCATCTTCTCCCGCGTCACCCGGATGCCGATGGAGGCGGCGGCATCCTCGTCCTCCGAGATCGCCGCCAGCGCCTTCGAGGACATCGAACGGTCGAGCAGCCGCCAGGCCAGCAGCCCGGCCGCCCAGGCGGCCAGCGACAGCCACCAGAAGCCGGTCTTGTCGAACTGCATCGCCAGGAAGCCGCCGCCGGGCGGCGCCTGGTCCGGCGTCATGCCGAGCGAGCCGCCGGTGATGTCGCGGAGTGCGACGATCAGGATGCGGACGATCTCGCCGGCGGCCAGCGTCACCAGCGCGAAGTAGTGGCCGACGACGCGCAGCCGGAAGGCCGGGTAGCCCAGAAGCATGCCCATCAGCACGGCGACCGCGACGCCGACCGGGATGCCCAGCCAGGGGGTCAGGCCGATGCTATTCCAGAGGATCGCCATGGTGTAGGCCGCGGCGCCGAGGAAGGCGCCATGGCCGAAGGAGACCAGGCCGTAGCGCCCCATCATCGCCCAGCCTGTGCCGGCCAGCGCGGTCAGCACCATGGTGATGAGGACATGCATCGCATAGTCGGGCGGCGAGGCCAGCGGCAGCGCCGCGAGCGCGGCCAGCACCACCGCCGGCAGGAGATAGTCCTTCATCGTGCGAAAAGCCCCTGCGGCCGGACGAACATGGTGACGATGAAGAAGGCGAAGGCGATGACGTAGGAGAACTCCGTCGTCCCCCAGAAGCCGCCGACCGAGATGATCAGCCCCATCAGGAAGGCCGCGAGGAACCCGCCCAGCATGTTCCCGAGGCCCCCCATGACGCAGATCATGAAGGTGATCGGCCCGAAGGACAGGCCGACGAAGGGATGGACGTCGAGCTGCACCACCAGCAGGCAGGCGGCGAGACCCGCCAGCGCGCCGCCGACGGCCGAGGCGATCAGGTAGATGCGCCGCGGGTCGACGCCCATCAGCGGCATCACCTCCCGGTCGCGCGCGATGGCGCGGATGGCGGTGCCGACATAGGTGAATTTCAGGAAGGCCCAAAGGACGCCGGCACCGAGCAGGGCGGCGCAGAAGGCCGCCAGCTTGGTGCCGCTGACGAAGACCTCGCCCACCTCCATCGGCGGCATGTCGACGCCGAGCGAACGGAACTCGGTCGAGAAGACCAGGGTCGCCGCGCCCTGCAACACGAAGAGCACGCCGCCGGTGGCCAGCACCTGGTTGATCGGCGGCGAGGTCAGCAGCGGCCGCACCACCAGCAGGTGCAGCAGCACGCCGAACAGCGCGATGATCGGCAGGCAGGCGGCGAAGGCCAGCCACAAGGGCCAGCCGAGCTGCGTATAGAGGAACCAGACGGCATACATGCCGACCATGACCAGCTCGGCGTAGCAGAGCCAGACCACGTCGACGACGCCGAAGACCAGGTTCAGCCCCAGCGCCGGCAGGGCGAAGACGCCGCCGAGCAGGATGCCGTTGACCAGGGCTTCGAGAAAGAACGGATCCATGGGTCAGTGGCCCCCGAGATAGCTGCGGCGGATGGCAGGGTCGGCGGCAAGCTCGGCGGAACGGCCCTCGGCGGCGACGCGCCCGGTCTCCAGCACATAGGCGCGGTCCACCACCCGCAGCACCTGCGCCACGTTCTGCTCGACGATCAGCACCGTCAGCCCTTCCTGGCGGATGCGGCGGACGAGTTCGAAGACCTGCTGCACGACGATGGGCGCGAGGCCGGCCGAGGGCTCGTCCAGCAGCAGGATCTTCGGCCCCGACATCAGCGCCCGGCCGATGGCGCACATCTGCTGCTCGCCGCCCGACATGGTGCCGGCAAGCTGGTGCCGCCGCTGCTTCATCTTCGGGAACAGGTCGTAGACATGGTCGCGCCGGGCGTCGAAATGCGCCCGCGCCGCCTTGGTGAAGGCGCCGACCTTGAGGTTCTCCTCCACCGTCAGGTGCGGAAACAGCCGGCGGTTCTCCGGCACATGGGCGATGCCGAGGCCCGGCAGCTCGTGCGGCGGCACCTGGGTCAGGTCCTGCCCGCCGTAGCGCAGCGTGCCGGCGCGCGGCCGGATCAGGCCGGAGATGACGCGCAGCAGGGTGGTCTTGCCGGCGCCGTTGGGGCCGACGACGCCGACCGCCTCGCCCGGCTCGACCCGCAGGCCGACGCCGAACAGCGCCTGGAAGTCGCCGTAGCCGGCCTGGATGCCCGAGAGCTCCAGCGTCCCACCGGCAGGCATGGTCAATGCGGCACTCATGCGGCGCGTGTCTCCGGCGGGCCGAGATAGACCTCGGCGACCTTGGGGTCGTCCTGCGCCTCGGCCGGCGTGCCCTTGAAGATGACCGCGCCATGGTCGAGCACCACCACCCGGTCCACGACCGACAGCAGCACGCCCATGATGTGCTCCACCCAGACGACGGTGATGCCGCGCTCGTCGCGGATGCGCTTCAGCATCTCGGCCGCCTGGCGCATCTCCCCGGTGTCGAGCCCGCCGAGCGATTCATCCGCCAGCAGCAGCTTCGGCTGGGTCGCCAGCGCGCGGGCCAATTCCAGCTTCTTCAGCCCGGCCGCGCCCAGCCCGTGCGCGGTCGCCTGCGGGTCGTCCGGCAATTGCGCCAGCCGCAGCGCGTCGCGCGCGCGGCGCTCGGCCTCCGCCTTGTCGATGCTGCCGCCGGCGCCGAAATGCGCCGCCAGCGTCGCATTCTCCAGCAGCGACAGCCCGCGGAAGGGGCGCGGGATCTGGAAGGTGCGGCCGATGCCGCGCCGGCAGCTTTCATCCGCCGTCAGGCCGCCGATCTCCTCCCCGGCCAGCCGCACAGACCCGGCGGTCGGCTTCAGCATGCCGGCGATGCAGTTGAAGGTGGTGGACTTGCCCGAGCCGTTCGGCCCGAGCAGCCCGAGGATCTCGCCCTGCGGCACGGCGAAGGAGACGTTGTCGACGGCGGTGAAGCCGCCGAACTTCTTCGTCAGTCCCTCGACCTGCAGCAGCGGCGCGCTGTTGCCGGGCACCTTACCGCAGCGCGTAGGTGTGGCCGGCGGGCAGCGGCAGCACCGGCGGGACGCCGATCGCGCTCGGCCAGATCACCCGCGACTTGGCATTCTCGAACTGCATGACCACGGCGATGCTGCGGGCATTCTGCCCCGCCATGGCGGAGCCGGGCGGCTCGAACTTCACGCCATAGCCCTGGATGGTGCCGCCGACCGGGACATCCACCTCCAGCGCCGCCTCGCGCAGCGCGTCGGCCGTCATCCCGCCGGTCTTGCGCACCGCCGGCTTGAGGACGTGCTCCAGGAAGATCCAGGTGTTGTTGAAGCCCATCGAGGCATGCGGCGGCAGGTCGCGCACCTGGTGCTTGGCGCCGTAGCGCTCGACGAAGGTCTTCGCCAGGTCGCCGACGCCAGGCTGCAGCTTGGACCAGTCGAGCATCTGGGTCGCCGCCGGGTCGACGTTGCACATGTAGTTCACGTCGGCGCCGAAGGTGTCCCACAGCTTGTCGATCTGCGACCAGCCGGCGCCATGGCCGATCAGCATCTTGAAGCGCAGCCCGCCCGACTTGGCCTGCTTGAGGAACAGCGTGATGTCGGGATTGTAGCCGACCTGGTAGACCACGTCCGGGCGTTCCCGCCGCAGCTTGGTGACCAGCGTCGACAGGTCCGGCGTGGTGGACGAATAGGCCTCCTTCAGCACGGTCGGCATGTTGAAGCGCTTGGCGTTCGCCTCGATCGCCGAGGCGACGCCGGTGCCGTAGGGCCCGTCCTCGTAGATGACGCCGAGCTTGACCTTGTCCGGCGCCATGCCGAGCTTGGCCTGGGCATGCTCATGGATGACGGAGACCGAGCCTTCGCCATACTGGTCGGAATGCACGGTGGGGCGGAAGACGTAGCGGAAATTCTTGTCCTTCAGCACCGCGGTCGCGATCGCCGAGGTGATCCACATCATCTTCTTCTGCGCCTCGAACCGGCCGGACAGCGGCACGGCATGGGCCGAGGAGTAGATGCCGGTCACGACCTCTAGCTTCTCCTGCCCCAGCAGGCGCTCGGCCTCGTTGATCGCCACGTCGGCCTTGGACTGGCTGTCGGCCGAGACGCCCTGCACCGGGCGGCCATCGACGCCGCCGCGCTCGTTGAACAGGGCGATCGCCACCTCGGCGCCCTGGAACAGCGGGACCGAGCCGGCGCCGGCGAAGGGGCCGGACAGGTCGGTGAGGACGCCGACGCGGAGCGGGTCGCCACCGCGCGCGGGGGCGGTCTGGGCGCGCGCCGTGGCCGGCACGGTGGCGGCGAGACCTAGTCCGGCCCCGGCCTGGAGGAGCGTACGGCGCGATGACCCGCTGTTCGACATTCTATTGTTCCTTCCCGGTGCGTCGACGCCGCATCATGCGGGGCGGCGGGGGGAAGGTCGCACGGCCCGGGACATGCCCCGGCCGTCCTGCGTCTCCCCCTCGCCGTGCTGCTTGCTGCGCGCGGCTTCTGAATTGGGGAGAGGAGAAACTGCCGGCGCCGTTGCGTCAAGCGGCAGCGGCGTCAGTCCTTGCGGAAGCGCGCCATGAAGAAGCCGTCCATGCCGCCATGCTCGGGCCACAGGTCCGGTCGGGTGCGCAGCGTGCCGGCCGGGGTGATCGCCGCGGCGAGCCCCGGCACCTCCTCCGGCCGCACCGGGTCGACGGCCAGGCCGAGCGCGGCGGCCGCGGCCAGATGCGCCTCGCCCTCCTCCGGCTGCAGCGAGCAGGTGGCGAAGACCAGCCGGCCGCCCGGCGCCAGCCGCTTCGCCGCCGCGGCCAGCAGGCCGCGCTGCAGCTCGGCCATGCCGGCAATGTCCTTGGCGCGCTTCAGGAAGGGCACGTCCGGATGCCGGCGGATGGTGCCGGTGGCGCTGCACGGCGCGTCCAGCAGCACCGCGTCGAACAGGGCGCCGCCCGCATTCCAGCCCAGCGCATCGGTCACCACGACCTCGGCCGGCAGCTGCAGCCGGGTCAGGTTCTCCTGCAGCCGGACGGCACGCTTGGGGTCGCGCTCCACCGCCGTCACGGCCGCCCCGGCGGCGGCGAGTTGCGCGGTCTTGCCGCCCGGCGCGGCGCAGAGGTCGACGACCCGCTCCCCCGGCCGCACCGCCAGCAGCCGGGCCGGCAGGGCGGCGGCGGCGTCCTGCACCCAGAAGGCGCCCTCGGCGAAGCCCGCCAGTTCCGTCACCCGCGTGCCGGCCGGGTAGCGCACGCTGCCGGTCGGCAAGGCCGTGCCGCCCTCCGGCGCCGCGGCGCCCGGCTTCAGGCTGAGGTCGAGCGGTGCCTCGATCCGGTGCGCCGCGGCGATGCCGCGCACCGCCGGGCCATAGGCATTGTGCCAGGCGGTCCAGAGCCAGCCCGGGGTGTCGCGCCGCTCGGCGTCCAGCCCCTCCAGCGCCTCCGGCCCGGCCTCGGCCACCTTGCGCAGCACCGCGTTGACCAGCCCGGCGAAGGGCGCCGGCACCAGGTCCACCGCGCTGCCGACGGCGGCATGGGCGGGAGTGCCGAGCAGCAGCAGCTCCGCCGCGCCGATCCTGAGCGCGTTGCGCACCGTCTCCGGCGGCTCCTTGCGCAGGAAGGGCTCCAGCACGGCGTCGAGCGAGCCCGCCCGGCGCAGCACGGCCGCGGCGATCCGGTGGGCTGCCGCCTTGTCGCGCGGCGAGACGGCGGCGCCCGGCCGCGCCTCCCCCTTGCCGCGCACCCGGTGCGGCTTGCCGTCGGTGGGCAGCGCGTCGAGCGCCTCCTCCAGCGAGCGGTGGCGGAGGATGACGGCGTCGAGCAGGGCGGCGGCGGCGCGCCTTGCGGGACTCTGCGAAGGATGGGGCGGAGGATTGGCCATGAAGCCGGGGTTTATGGCCCCCGCGCGCCGCCCATGCTAGTCCGCGCGCCCATGGATCTCCTGGTGCCGTCCCGTACCGACCCTTCCCTCGGCGCCCTGCCGGAGGCCTTGCTGCGCCGGCCGCGCCTGGCGCTGGTCTTGCTCTGCCTGCTGTTGTGGCTGCCGGGCTTCTTCACCCTGCCGGCGACCGACCGCGACGAGGCCCGCTTTGCCCAGGCGACGAAGCAGATGCTGGACAGCGGCGACTATGTCCGGCTCCGGGTCGGGGCGGAGGAGCGCAACAAGAAGCCGGCCGGCATCCACTGGCTGCAGGCGGCCTCCGTCCACCTGGTGGAGGCCGCGCATCTCGGCACCCGCCAAGACATCTGGGCCTACCGGCTGCCGAGCCTGCTGGGCGGCATCCTGGCCGTGCTGGCGACCTTCCACTGGGGGCGGTCGCTGGTCGGCCGGCGGGCGGCCTTCCTCGGCGCCGCCATGCTGGCCTCCTGCCTGGTGCTGGTGGCGGAGGCGCATATCGCCAAGACCGACGCCGCGCTGCTGGCGAGCGTCGCCGCCGCCATGGGGATCTTCGCCCAGGCCTATCTGCGGCCGGAGCATTTCACCGCCCGCCAGGCGGCCGGCTTCTGGCTGGTGCTGGGGGCCAGCATCCTGCTGAAGGGCCCGGTCGGGCCGATGGTGCCGCTGCTGGCCGGCATCACCCTGGCGGTCATCGACAAGCGGGCGCCCTGGCTGCGCGCCCTGCGCCCGGGCTGGGGCCTGCCGCTGATGGTCGCCGCCGCGGCGCCCTGGTTCGTCGCCATCGGCATCGCCACCGAGGGCCGCTTCTTCGAGCAGGCGGTGGGCGGCGACATGCTGTCGAAGATCGGCAGCGGGGAGGAGAAGCATGGCGGCCCGCCCGGCTTCTACCTGCTGACCTTCGGCATCGCCGCCTTCCCCGGCGCCTGGATCGTGCTCTGTGCCCTGCCGACCGCCTGGCGCGACCGGCTGAACCCGCCGACCCGCTTCCTGCTGGCCTGGATCGTGCCTTCCTGGCTGGTCTTCGAGGCGGTCTCGACCAAGCTGCCGCACTACACCATGCCGATGTACCCGGCGCTGATGCTGCTGGGCGCCGCCTGGGCGATGGACCCGCTCCGCCGCCGACCAGCCCGCTGGTGGCGCTGGTTCGCCCTCGCGGCGCTGGCCCTGGCCGCGCTCGGCCTGGCGCTGGCGGCGCAAGCGGCCGGCTGGTTCCTGCTGCGCGAAATCTTCGGGCCGGCGCTGCTGCTGCTGCCGCTGGGCGCGGCGCTGGTCTGGGTGGTGGCCCGCGCCGCCTGGAGCGGCGCCTGGGGCCGGGCCGGGCTGCTCGGCGCGCTGCTCGCGGTGCCGCTCTATGCGGTGGTGCTGGAAGCCGTGGCGCCGCGGCTCGAGCCGTTGTGGATCGCGCCGCGCCTGGCCGCGGTGCTGGAGGCGAAGGCGCCGGGCCTGGCCTCCCGCGATTTCGGCATCACCAGCCATTCCGAGCCCTCGGTGCTGTTCGCGGTGGGCGGGGAGACCAGCCTGCTGCGCACCGGGGGGGATGCCGCCCGCTTCCTCGCCGGTGGGCCGGGCCGGGTGGTGGCGGTCGGCGATCGGGCGGAGCGCGACTTCCAGCACGAGGCCGCGACCCTGGCGCTGCCCTTGCAGGAGATCGGCCAGGTCACCGGCTTCAACTACACCCGCGGCCGCTGGGTGACGCTGATGCTGTTCCGCCGCGCCGCATGATCGAGGCCGCATGATCGACTGGCTCACCGACCTCGTCGCCGCGGGCGGGTTGCTCGGCGTCTTCGCCCTGATGCTGGCGGAGAACCTGTTCCCGCCCTTGCCATCCGAGATGGTGATCCCGCTGGCGGGCGTCGCCGCGGCACGCGGGCAGATGTCCCTGCCCGGGGTGATCCTGGCCGGCCTCGCCGGCTCGCTGGCCGGCAATGCGGTGTGGTTCGAGCTCGCCCGCGCCTTCGGCACCGAACGGATGTACCGCATCATCGACCGGCTGCACCGCTTCACCCGGCTGGGGCGGGAGGAGATCGGCCAGGCCGAGGCGGCGCTGCGGCGAAACGGGCCCGCCGCGGTCTGCATCGGCCGGATGATGCCGGGGCTGCGCACCGGCATCTCCATCCCGGCCGGGCTGGTCGCCCTGCCGCGCAGCGTCTTCTACATCTGGACCGCGGTCGGGACGGCGATCTGGACCGGCGGGCTCGCGCTCGCCGGCTACCTGCTGCAGGACAGCTTCCACCTCGTGGAATACTGGGCCGGGCCGATCGGGGCGGGCCTCGCGCTATGCGTCGTCGCCCTGGTCGGTTGGCAGGTCTGGAAGGCGCGGCGGAGATAGCCGTCCTTGCGCCAGCGCAAGGACGCCGCCGCCCAACGGGCGCGGCCTGCGCCGCATGGCAATCCGCGACACGCCGACGGGCCACGGCATCCCGGCCCGCCTGCTGCACTGGGGCATCGCCGGGCTGGTCGCGGCCGCCTGGTTGCTCGGCAACTTCATGGAGGACCTGCTGCCGCGCGGGCCGGCGCGGCAGGCGGGGCTCGACCGGCATGCCGGGCTCGACGCGCCGGTGATCGGGCTGTCGCTGCTGCGGCTGTACCGGCGGGCCGTGAACCCGGCGCCGCCGGACCCGCCGGGGACCCCGGCCTGGCAGGCGCGGGCCGTCCACCCGGCAGATGTCACGCTCTATGCCCCGACGCTCGCGGTGCCGCTCAGCGGCGTCCTCGACCGCTGGGTGCGCGGCCGGCCCCTCGCGCCGTTCGGGCTCATCCCCATGCCGCCGCCCTTCACCCCGCCCTTCGGCCGCGTCTGGGGCGAGGCGCACGAGGTCCTGGCTAACCGCCTGCTGCTGGCGGTGGCGGCCGATGTCGCCGCCGCGCTCTGGCACCACTTGGTGCTGCGCGACGCAGTGCTGCGGCGGATGCTGCTGGGGCGCGGCTGAGGACCGGCCCCCGGCAGCAGGGCTCAGCGGATAGCGATCGGGTTGATCATCGACTGCACCGCGCCCTTGAACAGCGGCTGGCCCAGCACGAATAGGAACTCGGTCGCCTGGTCGCGGGCCAAGCCCCGCGTGTCCATCACCTCGAGGATGTGGACGCCGTTCTTCGCCAACAGGTGCTGGTGGCCTTCCCAGACCCGGTTGGGATTCTTGAAGGGCACCGCCTCCACGCCCCAGGTATCGGCGCCCACCGCGACCACGCCGAGCCCGGCGAGGAATTCCGCGGCGCCGAGGTCGATGCCCGGCTCGCCCTTGCCGAAGCGGGCCGGGTCGGATTCCAGCAGGCCCACCCAGCCGGTGTGGATCAGGATGACGTCGCCCTGCCGGACCGTGACGCCCTGCGCCTGCATCGCCGCGCGCAGATCGTCGGCGCCGATGATCTCGCCCTCCGCCAGCATCGGCTTGCCGCGGGCGCGCGCCATGTCGACCAGCACGCCGCGGGTCACCATCGGCGGGATGCCCTCGACGCCGAGCTTGGTGACGCCGGTGGTGCGGATGAAGTCGGCCGCCTTGTTGCCGTTGTAGAAGACGTTGTCGATGCCGAGATGGGCGAAGCTGTCGAGCTGGCTGCCGACGCCGAGCCAGCCGCTGAACATGTCGTCCACGTAGGACATCTTGTTCTCGGACGGCACGATGGCACCGCCAAACTGGTCCGGCATCATGACGGTGACCGCGGCGCTGCGCGGCGGGAAGGCCGGCGTCTCCCGCCCGACCGGCACGCCCAGCCGGTAGACCTGGCCGCGGGTCACGAGCTTCGCGGCTTCCAGCACCTTCTGCGGGGTCAGCAGGTTCATCGCGCCGATCTGGTCGTCGGCGCCGTATTTCGAGGGGTACCAGTTGCCGGCGGGCGGCGCCGCCGGCGCGGGCTGCGCCTGGGCCAGCTGCGTCGGGGCATGGTCGCCCGGCTGGTGCGCCTTGACCGTCCCCTGGCCGAGCCAGGGCAGCAGGGCGAGGCCAGCCACGGCCGCCGTGATCGTCATCCGCATTCGCGTTTCCTCCGTCGTCTTGTTCCGACCTGCGAAGGCTAGGCCGGGAGCCGATGAGAAGAAAAGCGAAGCTTTCTGATCCCGCCTATTCGGCGGCCAGCCGGCGCTCCCGCAGCTCGGCCCAGGCGGCGTCGAGCCCGGCGCGGAAGCGGGCGCACATCTCGCCGATCTCGGCCGCGGTGATGATCAGCGGCGGGGTGAAGGCGATGCGGTCGCCGATGGCGCGGACGATGAGCCCAGCCTCGTGGCACTTCTCCTGCACCAGCAGGCCGACCTTGGCGCCGGCGGGGAAAGGCTCGCGCGCGTCCTTGTCGGCCATCAGCTCGACCCCGGCGATGAGGCCGACGCCGCGGACATCGCCGACCAGCGGGTGGTCGCGCAGTGCGCCGAGCCCGCCGAGGAAGGCGGGCGAGACGGCCTGGACATGGCCGACCATGTCGCGCTCCTCGTAGATCGCCAGCGTCTCCAGCGCCACGGCGCAGGCGACCGGGTGGCCGCCATAGGTATAGCCATGGCCGAAGCTGCCGTTGCGCTTGCTGCCCTCCAGCAGCGCGGCATGGATGGGGTCCGAGATCAGCAGCGCCGAGAGCGGCTGGTAGGCCGCCGTGAGCTGCTTGGCGCAGCTCAGCATGTCGGGCTCGATGCCGTAGGTCTCGCAGCCCCAGTAATGCCCGGTGCGGCCGAAGCCGCAGATCACCTCGTCGGCGACGAAGAGGATCCCGGCGCGCTTCAGGATCGGCTGGATCGCCTCGAAATAGCCGCGCGGGGGCGTGATGGCGCCGCCCCCGCCCTGCACGGGTTCGGCGAAGAAGGCGGCGATGGTGTCGGCCCCCTCGCGGTCGATCAGCGCCTGGAGTTCGGCCGCCATGCGGGCGCTGAATTCCTCCTCCGTTTCCCCGGGCAGGCCGGCGCGATAGAAATTCGGGTTCGAGACGTGCAGGAAGCGGTCGCCCAGCGGCAGGTCGAAATCCGCCTGCATGTGCGGCTGGCCCGACAGCGACGCGGTCGCCACGGTATTGCCGTGGTAGCCGCGGATCCGGCCGATGATCTTCTTCTTCGCCGGGCGGCCGGTGACGTTGAAATAGTACCAGGCCAGCTTGATCGCGGCATCGTTCGCCTCCGACCCGCTGCACTGGAACATCGCGTGGTTGAGGCCCGGGGGCGCGATCGCGGTCAGCTCTTCCGCCAGCCGGACGCTCGGCTCGTGCCCCTTCTGGAAGAAGGTGTGGTAGTAGGGCAGGGTCAGCAACTGCCTGTAGGCGGCATCCGCCAGGCGCTTCTCCGAAAAGCCGAGGCTGGCGCACCAGAGGCCGGCCATCGCCTCGATGTATTCCTTCCCTTCGGTGTCCCAGACATGCACGCCCTCGCCGCGGGCGATCAGCACCGCGCCGTCATTGGCATGCGCGCCGAGATCCGTCTGCTGGTGGACCATATGGGCGAGGTCGGCGGCGTGCAGGCTGTTCGGGCGCATGGGGGAACTCCGGTCCGGTCGGCCGAGGGTATCGCCGCTGCCGGTCGCCGCGCTAGCCTCCCCGCGTGATGGGCGCGCGAAGACGCCCATCCGGGAAGGGACCGAGCCATGGACAGACGCTCCGTACTGAAGGCCGC
Source organism: Dankookia sp. GCM10030260 (assembly GCF_042666655.1). Taxonomy (NCBI): domain Bacteria; kingdom Pseudomonadati; phylum Pseudomonadota; class Alphaproteobacteria; order Acetobacterales; family Roseomonadaceae; genus Dankookia; species Dankookia sp. GCM10030260. Next base: position 701,124 of record NZ_JBHTDE010000001.1, on the reverse strand, counting down.
CGCGCTGCCGGCGGCCGCCACCGGCCTCGCCACGCCGGCGCTGGCCCAGGGCCGCGCCAAGCTCACCTGGCGGCTCACCTCCAGCTTTCCCCGCAACCTGGACACGCTGTACGGCGCGGCGACCAACTTCGCCCGCATGGTCAGCGAGGCGACCGACGGCGACTTCACCATCCGCATCTTCGCCCCGGGCGAGATCGTCCCGGCGCTGGAAGCCCGTGACGCCACCTCGAAGGGCTTCGTCGAGGCCAGCTTCACCGCGTCGTCCTATTCCATCGGCACCGACCCGGCCTTCATGTTCGGCACGGTGCTGCTGTTCGGGCTGAACAGCCGGCAGCAGATGGCCTGGCTGTACGAGATGGGCGGCAACGACAAGCTCAACACCCTGCTCTACGCCAAGCACAACGTGCTCTGCTGGCCGCTGACCAGCACCGGGGCGCAGATGGGCGGCTGGTTCCGCAAGGAGATCAAGTCGCCCGAGGACCTCAAGGGCCTGAAATTCCGCATCGGCGGGCTGGCCGGCCATGTCTTCTCCCGGCTCGGCTCGGTGCCGCAGCAGATCGCCGCCGGCGACATCTACCCTTCGCTCGAGCGCGGGACCATCGACGCCGCCGAGTGGATCGGCCCCTATGACGACGAGAAGCTCGGCCTCTACAAGGTTGCGCCCTACTACTACTATCCCGGCTGGTGGGAGGGCACCGGCATCCTCTCGCTATTCGTGAACAAGCAGAAATACGAGGAGCTGCCGCCGGCCTGGCGCAGCATCCTGCAGACCGCCGCCGCGGCGACCACCTCGCTCGGCTTGGCCAAGTACGACGCGGTCAACCCGCAGGCGCTGAAGCGCCTGGTGGCCGGCGGGGCCCAGTTGCGGGCCTTCCCGCAGAGCGTGCTCGACGCCTGCTACGACGAGACCATGAAGATGCACGAGGAGTATGCGAAGGCCGACCCGGTCTATGCCGAGATCCTCCGCGACATGCTCGCCTTCAAGCAGGACGCCTACCAGTGGCTGCAGCTGTCGGAATTCACCTTCGACAGCTACCAGATCCGCCGGCTGCGGCGCTGACCCATGCCCGGGGCGGGACTCTGCCCCGGGAACCGGCCACTTCCCCAGCCGGGCCGCCTGGCCGATCCTGGCAGCCAAGCCGGGACGCCCCATCTCTCCGGCAAGATCATCGAGGGAACGCCACCGCATGGACCGGCAACGCGCCTGGACCCCGGCCGAGACCCGCACGCTCGGCCTCGTCTCCGCCGCGCATCTGGTCAGCCACCTGCACATCCTGGTGCTGCCGCCGCTGTTCCCGCTGCTGCAGGCGCGGCTCGGCGTCGGCTTCGTCGAGCTCGGCCTGGCGCTGACCCTGTTCAACATCGTCTCCGGCCTGGTCCAGGCGCCGATGGGCTTCGCGGTGGACCGATACGGCTCGCGCCGGGTGCTGGTGGCGGGGCTGTCCCTGGGGGCGGCGGCCTTCGTGGCACTCGGCCTGTTCCCGACCTACCCCATGCTGCTGGCCGCGGCCGCGGCGCTGGGCCTGGCCAATTCGGTCTACCACCCGGCGGACTACGAGATGCTGTCGCGCGGCATCGGCGAGGCGCGGATCGGCCGCGCCTTCTCCATCCACACCTTTTCCGGCTATCTCGGCGGCGCCCTGGCGCCGGCGCTGATGCTGGGCGTCTCGGCCTATGGCGGGCTGTCGGCGGCGCTGTTCGCGGCCGGTGCGATCGGCGCCGCGGTGGCGCTGCCGCTCGCCCTGGCGGGCGACCCGGCCGCGGCGCCGCGGGCGGCCGCCAAGGCCAAGGCGACGGCAGCGGGCGGGTCCGTGCTGACGCCTGCCGTCATCATGCTGACCGTCTTCTTCGCCCTGCTCAGCCTGTCGACGGGGGGCGTGCAGAATTTCTCGGTCGCCGCGCTGGTCAACGGGCGCGGGGTGGATTTCGCCGCGGCCAACGTGGCGCTCAGCGCCTTCATGCTGCTCAGCGCCTTCGGCGTGCTGGCCGGCGGCGTGGTGGCCGACCGCACGACCCGGCATGGCGACGTGGCGGCGCTCGGCTTCGGGCTGACCGGGGCGCTGGTGGCCCTCGTCGGGCTGGTGCCGCTCGGGCCGGTGGCGCTGGTCGCGGCGCTCGGCGCAGCCGGGTTCCTGTCGGGGATGATCATGCCGTCGCGCGACATGCTGGTGCGCGCCGCGGCGCCGCCGGATGCGGTCGGGCGGGTCTTCGGCATCGTCACCACCGGCTTCAACATCGGCGGGACGGTGGGGCCGATCCTCTACGGCAGCCTGATGGACAACGGCCAGCCGTTGCTGGTCTTCGCCGCCTCGGTCTTCTTCATCGTGGCGACCATGGCGATGGCGCTGGTCGGCGAGCGGCGCGTGAAGCGGCCGGTGGCGGCGGAGTAGAAGAAGGAAAGGCTGGAGAGGAAAAAGCATTCCCTCGCCAAGCCGCACCCTGCCTTCTTGTGGTTTGGCAGCTGCCGCGCGGCGGATGCCAGACTCCCAAATATAGAGGAGGGTCCAGGGAGGATACGTCCTTCCTGGCCTTGCTGCCGCTCCGGCTCAGCCCTTCTTGCCGCCCTTGCCCGCGTCGCCCGCCATCGCCCTGCGCAGCCCTTCGCGCAGCGCATCGGGCTTCGGCAGCAGGATGCTCTGCCGGCTCACCGTCGCCAGGCCTTCCCGCGCCATGGCCGACAATTCGCGCGACACCGCTTCCCGCCGCGCGCCGATCCGCGCCGCCAGCACGTGCTGCGCCGGCGGCGGGGTGATGCGCAGCTGCCCGTCCTCGCGCGGCCGGCCGAGCCGCAGCAGCTCGGCGATCAGCCGGTGCCGCACCGGCAGCACCGCGAGCTCCACATTGCGCGCGTCCAGCAGCCTCAGCCGCCCCGTCAGCAGCCGCAGCAGCAGAAGCCCGGCCGCGGGCGTCTTCAGCACTAGGTCGAGGAAGGTCGCCCGCGGCAGGCAGCACAGCACCGAGCTGTGCACCGCGGTGACATTGGCCGAGCGGGCCTGCCCATCGATCGCCGCCATCTCGCCGAAGATCTCGCCGGCGCCCGCCTCGCCGAGGATCACCTCCTGCCCGCTGGCCGAATGGATGGCGATCCGCACCGTGCCGGAGATGATGAGGAAAACCTCGTCCGAAGTGTCGTCGTAGTCGATCACCGCCTCGCCGGGCTGCACCCGGCGCCAGCGCGCATGCCGCGAGGCCTCCGACAGCAGGGCCGGATCGACTTCCCGGAACATCGGGAAGCGGGTGAGCCGTTCGTCGTCGGAGCCCTGGGCCATGGCATGCGGCACTCGTCCTTGCGTGGCCCAGGAAACGTCAGAGGGGCCGCGGATGCAAGCTGCGCTGTGCGCCAGCGCACATCATGCGCGGCGCCGGCAGCGGCATGATTGTTCCGATGTCGGTGCATATCGCCAGTAAGTGGCGGCCAGGGAACGATCCGGCCGCCTTCCCGCCGGGGACGGAGCGGCGACGGCATCGCGGCAGAACCTCCCCCTATCCCGCCGAAACCGGCTTCCCCCGACGCTGCGGCGCGACGTTGCCTGGCGTGGCCGGCAGGTGGCGCGGCGCGCGGCACCGGCGACGCATGACACCGGGGCGGCGCGGGCCAGGCGCCGCGACCAAGCAGCCCGCACTCCGCAACGATGAAATTAGTAGAAATCTACCCCGCCCAGAGGTTGATAAAGCGCCACGATGCCGCGGATCGCATGGCCGAACCGAAGGGCACCGCGCCGCGTTCGAACAGGAGTGACAGCGCATTCGCCCAAGCGATTCCCCAGCGAACCCCGCCTTTCGGCAACCCACGTCCAGACCGCGCGACGGCCAGGCCGCGGCACGGCCCAGCGCCGCGCGCCCTGCCTTGGTCCAGGCGTTGCCGTGAACCGGCCGCGCGGCCTCCGGTCCCTTCTGGAGGCGGTGGACCTGCCGACGGCGGTCCGCACCGACCTGATACGGCGCATGGCGGCTCCCTGGCGGAGCTATCATGGGCTGCAGCACCTGACCGTGCTCTGGGCACGGCACCTGCGCTTCGGCCGCACCGGGCCGATGCGCCGGCCACGGGTGGCCCGTCTGATCGCCGCCGCCATCCTGTTCCATGACGCCATCCTGGTCCCCGGCGCCGAGGACAACGAAGCCCGCTCGGCCGATCTGTGGCGGCTGGCCGCGCGCCAGCTGCGTGGCTTCACCCCGGCCGAGATCGCCTGGGTCACCGGGACCATCCTCGCCACCGCCGATCACCTGAACACGCCGGTGCCCCGCGGCGAATGCGGCATGACGCGGCTCTGGCTGCTCGACCTCGACCTCAGCCCGATCGGCGAGGAGCCGGCGACCTTCGACCGCAACGGCCGCGGCCTGCGGGCCGAGGCGCGGCACCTGGACGACGCCGCCTTCACCCAGGGCCAGCGCGCCTTCCTGTCGCGGCTGGGCGCCGCGCCGCGGCTGCTGCGGCACCCGCAATTGCACGCCGCCTTCGAGTCCCGGGCGCGCGCCAATATCGGCCGGGAGCTTCGCCGCGGGACGACGCGGCGCTGATCCTTTGGCGTAAGCAAGGCCCGTAAGGCCGGATTCTCCCGCCGGACGCCTGCGCCCGATCCTCCGCCATCCTCGTTCGGCCGGCAGCCGCCGCGGGGCGGCCACCCGCCCATGGCGCGGAAGGCCAGGGGACATGCATGTTCGGCTGGAGAGTGCTGACTGCCGCGGTTGGGCGCCGGCGATCAGCGGGTCCGCACCGGGGCCGAAACCCCGCCGCCACCGCCGCCGCCCCCCGAGAGCGCCACGGCCAGCGCCGCCGCCGCGGCCAGCGGCACCAGCGCGATGGCTTCCGGCGGCGCGCCGAGTTCCACCGCCGGGCTGAGCGGCCGGGCGGTGCGCAGCCGCGGCGGCATGGCTGCGCGCGGCGCGGCAGGCGCACCGCGGGCGGGAACGGCGACCGCCACGCCCTCCGGCACCACCACCCGCTGCTGCGCCTGCGCGGCGGCCGGCAGCAGCAGCAGCGCCACCAGGGCGTATCGTTTGACCATTGCGTAGATGTGCGTAATTCGCGCGCTGGTTGCAAGCCTATTCGGCGTCCGGCTGGCGCTCCGGCGCCGCCGCGGCGAAGGCGGGCAGCGCCAGGCAGGCGGCGTCCGCCGCGACCAGGCGCGGCATGGCCGTGAGGTCCACGCCGAAACGTCGGGCATTGTACAACTGCGGGACCAGGGCGAGGTCGGCCAGGCCCGGCGCCGCCCCGAAGCAGAAGGGGCCCTGCCGCACCGAACCGGGCCGGTCGCGCAGCAGCGCCTCGCAGGCGGCCAGCCCCTCGGCGATGGTGTGCTGCGCCCAGGCATTGGCCGCCGCCTGGTCGTGGCCCAGCGCCTTGACCCGGTTCAGCACCCTGAGGTTCTGCACCGCATGGATCTCGGCGGCGATCGCCTGGGCGAAGGCGCGGACGCGGGCGCGCGCGACGGGGGCGTGCGGCAGCAGCGGCGGCGCCGGTTGGATCTCGTCGAGGTATTCGCAGATCGCCAGCGACTGGGTGAGGACGTTGCCATCGTCCAGCACCAGGGCCGGGACCAGGCCCTGCGGGTTGAGCGCCAGGGCCTCCGCCGCGCACTGCTCGCCGCGCCGCAGGTGGAGGAAGCGGTGCTCGACGGCGAGGCCCTTCAGGTTCAGCGCGATGCGCACGCGGTAGGCCGCCGAGGACCGCCAGTAGCCCCAGAGGATCATGGCTTGGCGCCCGCGGGGCGGGCCGGCCGGTTCAGCCCTCCGCGCCCTGCCGCGCTCCGGCCACCGGATGTGCTACCCGCCGCCCCTGCGGAGCGGGCCGGCCGGTTCAGCCCTCCGCGCCCTGCGGCGCTCCGGCCACCGGACGGCGTCACGTTCGCCGTCCCAGCATCGAGCGCGCGATGATCAGGCGCATGACCTCGTTGGTGCCCTCGAGGATACGGTGGACACGCAGGTCGCGGACGATCTTCTCGATCCCGTATTCTGCCAGGTAGCCATAGCCGCCCAGCAATTGCAGCGCATCGTCGGCGACCTTCGAGCAGGTGTCGGTGACGAAGCGCTTGGCCATGGCGCAGAAGGCCGAGGCGTCCGGCGCCTTGGCATCCAGCTTGGCGCAGGCGCGCCAGAGGAAGGTGCGCGCCACTTCCAGCTCGGTCTGCATGTCGGCCAGGCGGAACTGGGTGTTCTGGAAATCGGCGATGGCTTTGCCGAAGGCGCGGCGCTCCTGGACATAGCCGAGCGCGATGTCGAGCGCCGCCTGGGCGCCGCCGAGCGAGCAGGCGGCGATGTTCAGCCGGCCGCCGTCGAGCCCGGCCATGGCGAAGCGGAAGCCCTGCCCTTCCTCCCCCAGCAGGGCCGCGGCCGGCACCCGGGCGCCCTCGAAGATCACCGCGCGGGTCGGCTGGGCGTTCCAGCCCATCTTCTTCTCGTTCGCACCGAAGGACAGGCCCGGCGTCTCCTTCGGGACCAGCAGGGCGGAGACGCCACCCGGGCCCTCGCCGCCGGTGCGCACCATGGTGAGGTACAGGTCGGAGACGCCGGCGCCGCTGATGAATTGCTTGGTGCCGTCGAGGACGTAGTCGCCGCCGTCCCTGCGCGCCCGGGTCCGCAGCGCCGCGGCGTCCGACCCCGAGCCGGGTTCGGTCAGCGCATAGCTGGCGATCGCCTTCATCGGGATCAGGTCCGGCAGATACCGCGCCCGCTGGGCGTCGTCGCCGAAGCGGTCGATCATCCAGGCGACCATGTTGTGGATCGAGAGATAGGCGGAGACGGCGGGGCAGCCCATCGCCAGCGCCTCGAACACCACCGCGGCGTCGAGCCGCGTCAGGCCCGCGCCGCCGCTCTCTTCCCGGACATAGAGTGCAGCCATCCCGAGGGCTGCGGCCTCGCGCATCTCCTCGACCGGGAAATGCCGCGCCTGGTCCCATTCCAGCGCCTTGGGCGCCAGCCGGTCCCTGGCGAAGGCCAGCGCGGTCTCGCGCAGCTCGCGCGTGGCCTCGGGCAGATCGAAGGCGGCGGCCGAGGGGCCTTGGGTATCGAGCGGCATGGTGTCTCCTCCGGTCGCCGATATCGCGCCAGCGGGATGGTTTCGTCCAGCGCGGCGGGCCGCCCCTGATGGCCTATTCCGCCGCCATCGCCAGCGGCGCCGGCGCGCCGATCCCGGCTTCGATCTGTGCCATCCGCTCCCGCGCCGCGGTGGCGTTGCGCGCCTTGATATGGCCGTAGCCCTTGATGCCCGCCGCCGCCTCGGCCCAGTCGCAGACCTTGGCATGGGTCTGCGGCGAGAGCAGCCGCAGCAGCCGCTCGATCCCGGCGCGGTATTCGCCGATCAGGGCCCGCTCCATCCGCCGCTCCTCGGTCTTCCCAAACGGATCGAGCGCGGAGCCGCGCAGCGCCTTGCCGTGCCGCAGCAGCCCCATCGCCTTCAGCATCCAGGGCCCGAAGGCGATCTTGCGCGGCACGCCGGTGACCGGGTCGGGCTTGGCCAGGAAGGGCGGCGCTAGGTTCAGCTCGACGCGCTGGGTGCCGGTGAAGTGCTGGTCGAGGAAAGCCTTCCAGTCGGTCAGGCTGTGCAGCCGGGCCACCTCGTACTCGTCCTTGTAGGCCATCAGCCGGTAGAGCTGCATCGCCACGGCGCGGGCCAGCCGCTGCTCGCCCGGCACCGCCGCCTGTTCCGCCGCGCGCACCTTGGCGACGAAATCGGCATAGCCGCGGGCATAGCCGGCGTTCTGATACAGGGTCAGGTCGGCCACCCGCCGCGCCACCAGCGCGTCCAGCGTCTCGGCTTCCGGCGTCACCGGGACGGGCGGCGCCAGGGCCGCCTCCCGGCCCAGGGCGAAGGCGGCCTTGTTGCGCTCGATCTGCGCCCCGTTCAGCTCCAGCGCCCGGTTGATCGCCTCGGCGCTCAGCGGCACCAGCCCCTTCTGGTAGGCGATGCCGAGCAGCCAGACATTGAGATAGATGAGGTCGCCGAGCGCCTCCTCCACCACCTGCACGCCGGGCACCGTCACCACCTCGCGGCAGGCGTCCCGGATGCTGGCCAGCATGCCCGGGCGGTCGTAGGTCGTCGCCGTGTTCAGCACGAACTGCGCGGTCGGCTGCAGGTCGACGTTCAGCACCGCCGCCGTGCGGTCGGCGCCCAGCAGCGGCCGCGCGGTCCGCCCATGCGCCACCACCATGTCGGCCGAGAGCAGCAGGTCGGCCTGGCCCATGCCGATGCGCGGCGCCTCGATGGTGGACGGATCGGCGCCGGCCCGGCCGATGCGCAATTGGGCGAAGACGCCGCCGCCCTTCTGCGCCAGGCCGAGCATGTCGACCGAGCGCGACGGACGGCCTTCCAGATGCGCCGCCATGCCGAGGATGGCCGAGAGCGCCGTCACCCCCTGCCCGCCGACGCCGGCCAGCAGGATGTTGAAGGCCGGCTCGCCCGCCCGCACCTCGGGCCGCTGAGGCTCCGGCACCGCCTCGCCCAGCTTCGGCACGGCCTTCTTCACCGGCTCCGCCCCGACCAGCGTGACGAAGGACGGGCAGAAGCCCTCGACGCAGGACAGGTCCTGGTTGCAGGCGCTCTGGTCGATGGCGCGCTTGCGGCCGTATTCGGTCTCGACAGGCTCGACCGCGAGGCAGTTCGAGGTGCGCGAGCAGTCGCCGCAATCCTCGCAGACCCGCGGGTTGATCGCCACGCGCTTCGTCGCCACCGCCTGGGTGCCGCGCTTGCGCTTGCGGCGGCGCTCCGTCGCGCATTGCTGGTCGTAGATCAGGATGGTGACGCCCGGCACCTCGCGCAGCTCCCGCTGCACCAGGTCGAGGTCGCGGCGTTCGCGGTATTCGGTGCCCTTCGGCATCCGCGCATCGCCGGTGTGGCGGTCCGGGTCGTCGGAGACGACGACGATCTTCGCCGCCCCTTCCGCCGCCATCTGCGCGGCGATCTCCGGCACGCCGAGCTCGCCTTCCGGCGTCTGCCCGCCGGTCATGGCGACGGCGCTGTTGACCAGGATCTTGTAGGTCATGTTGGCGCCGGCGGCGATCGCCTGGCGCACCGCGAGGCTGCCGGAATGGGCATAGGTGCCGTCGCCGATGTTGACGAACATATGCTTCTCGGACACGAACGGCCCCATGCCGAGCCAGGCCATGCCCTCCGCGCCCATGTGGCTGTAGAGGTCGGTCTGCCGGTCCATGTAGATCGCCAGCGTGTGGCAGCCGATGCCGGCCATGGCGTGGCTGCCTTCCGGCACCCGCGTTGACGTATTGTGCGGGCAGCCCGGGCAGAAATGCGGCGTCCGGTCGTGGATCGGCGGCGCCTGCAGCTGGGCGATGCGGTCGAGCTGGCGGATGCGGTCGTGCAGCTGCTCGGTCTGCAGCTGTTCCGGCAGCCGTGCCGCCAGCGCCCGCAGCACCGCGCCGGTGTCGAGCTCGGTCAGGTCGGAGAGCAGCCGGCGGCCCTGCTCGTCGGTCTTGCCGACGATGCGCGGACGGGAGGCTTCGTAGTACAGCGCCTCGCGCAATTGCGGCTCGATCACCGGGCGGCGGTCCTCGACCACCATGATCTCCTCGAGCCCGCGGGCGAATTCGCGGGCGCCCACCGCGTCCAACGGCCAGGCCAGCCCGACCTTCCAGATGCGCAGGCCCGCCATGCGGGCCAGCTCCTCGGTGATGCCGGCGTCGTGCAGCGCCTGGCGCAGCGTGGCATAGCCGCGGCCGCGCGCGGCGATGCCGAAGCGGGCCTGCGGGCTGTCCATGACGATGCGGTTCAGCCCATTGGCCCGGGCGAAGGCGAGCGCCGCCGGCAGCTTGAAGTGCCGCAGCCGCTCCTCCTGCGGGATGGCGTGGTCGCGCAGGCGGATATGCACGCCATCGGCCGGGAAGGTGAAATCCGGGCGGATGCTGGCATAGGCGGCCGGGTCGACCAGCACCGTGCCGGCGCCGTCCATGGTTTCCGCCACGCATTTCATCCCGACCCAAAGGCCGGCGAAGCGCGACATGTCGAGCGCCTTCAACCCGAAATCGAGGATCTCGGTGACGCCGGCCGGGTCGAGCACCGGCATCTCGACGTCCATGAAGGAATACTCGCAGCCCGAGGTGATGGTCGACGACTTGCAGGACGGGTCGTCGCCGGCCAGCGCCAGCACGCCGCCGCGCGGCGCGGTGCCGGCGGAATTGGCATGCCGCAGTGCGTCGCCGCTGCGGTCCACGCCCGGCCCCTTGCCGTACCAGATGCCGAAGACGCCGTCGTAGCGCTGGTTGCCATACAGCGCGACCTGCTGGGTGCCCCAGACCGCGGTCGCCGCCAGGTCCTCGTTCAGCGCCGGGCGGACGACGACACTGGCCTCGGCCAGGCGCTTCGCCTGCTTCATCAACTGCTGGTCATAGGTGCCGAGCGGCGAGCCGCGGTAGCCGCTGACATAGCCGGCGGTGTTCCAGCCCATCGCCTTGTCGAGCTGGTGGCGGACCAGCGGCAGCCGGACCAGCGCCTGGATGCCGGTCAGCAGCAGCGTCTCGCCCGCTTTCTCCCAGCGGTCCTCGAGGGTGGCTTCGGGGCGTTGGATGCTGCCCATCATCTCTCTCCCGGAAGGGTAGCCTCGGCCACCCGGCTTTGATCGGTATGTCGGGCGGCCCGGGGGGCGCGGCAAGGCCCCGGGCGGACCGGCTCAGCCGGAAGGATGCACCGGGTCCACCCGCAAGTCCTGCCGGAGTTCGTGCTGCACCGCCGAAAGAACGGAAGGATCTTTCGTCGTTTTGCACTCAGCCCCGTGCGGCTGCCGCCGGATGCGGCGCGGCCAGCAGCGGGCCGGCGCCGAACAGCTTTTCCCGGTAGGTCCCCGGGGCATAGGCGGTCTTGTAGGCGCCACGCGCCTGCAGCGCCGGGACCAGCAGGTCGGCCACCGCCTCGATGCATTCCGGCATCACGGTGCGGGACAGGTTGAAGCCGTCCACGTCGGTCGCCTCGGCGAAGCCGATCAATTGCTCGGCGATTGCGTCCGGCGTGCCGACCATGGGCTTCTGCCGGCTGCCGAGGATGAACTGGTCGATCAGGTGCCGCTTGGTCCAGCCCGGCCCGAAGACCCGCGCCATCGCCTCGACGTTGGAGGAGATGGCGTTGCTGCCGCTGGCCGCGATCGGCTCGTCCATGCCGAAGCGGTCGAAGTCGATGCCGAGCGAGGCCGCGGCATGCGCCAGCGCGCCGGTGATGCTGGCATGGTCGCGGTACTCTGCCAGCAGGCCCTCCGCCTCCGCCTCGGTCCGGCCGAGGATCAGCGTGGCGCCGACGAAGATGCGCAGGGGCCGCGGCGCCGCCTTGGCGCGCAGGTCGGCCACCATCCGCGCGACGTTCGCCGGGCTGGAGGGGTTGAGGAAGACGCATTCGGCATGCCGCGCGGCGAAGTCGCGGCCGCGGTCGGACGCCCCGGCCTGGTAGAGCACCGGCGTCCGCTGCGGTGAGGGCTCGCAGAGATGGATCGCCTCGATCCCGCCGGAGCGGATGGCGCGGACCTTCAGGGGGTCGGCATAGACGCCGGTGGCGCGGTCGGCCTGCACCGCATCCCCGGCCCAGCTGCCCTCCCACAGCGCATAGGCGGTGGCCATGAATTGCTCGGCCGCCTCGTAGCGCGCGTCATGCGCCAGCTGCGCCGGCAGGCCCATGGCGCGGGCCGCGCTGTCGAGATAGCCGGTGACGATGTTCCAGCCGATGCGGCCATCGGTCAGGTGGTCGAGCGTCGAGAAGCGCCGGGCGAACAGCGCCGGGGCCTCGTAGGTCAGGTTCACCGTGACGCCGAAGCCGAGATGGCGGGTCACCGCCGCCATGGCCGGGACCACCAGCATGGGGTCGAGCAGCGGCACCTGCACGGCATGGCGAATGGCGGCATCGGGGCTGCCGCCCAGCACGTCGTAGAGGCCGACGACATCGGCCAGGAACAGCCCGTCGAACAGGCCGCGCTCCAGCGTGCGGGCCAGGCCGGTCCAGTAGTCCAGCCGCCGGTAGTCGGTGGAGCGGTCGCGCGGATGGGTCCACATGCCATGCTGGATGTGGCCGACGCAAGCCATGTCGAAGGCGTTCAGGCGGATTTCACGAGGCATGGCGAGAGGCTAGCACAGCCCCCTTGCCTGTCAGCCCCATCGCGGCAGAAGCTTCTGCGATGGACGCCATCGACCGCCGGATCCTCCGCGCCCTGCACGGCAACGCCCGCCTGACCAATGCGGAGCTGGCCGAGCAGGTCGGCCTCTCGCCCTCCCCCTGCTGGACCCGGGTGAAGCGGCTGGAGCAGTCCGGCGTCATCAAGGGCTATGTCGCCATCCTCGACCAGGCCCAGCTCGGCCTGCCGGATACCGTCATCATCGAGGTGATGATGGAACGCCACGACGAGGAGAGCCTGCGGCGCTTCGAGCGCGCCGTGACCGAGATGCCCGAGGTGATCGAGGCCTGGCTGGTCACCGGCGAGTACGACTACGTCATCAAGGCCGCGGTCGGCGGCACCGCGGGCTACGAGCGCCTGCTGCGGGAGAAGCTGTACCGCCTGCCCGGCGTCCGCCACACCCGCACCAGCTTCACCCTGCGCAGCCTGAAGCAGAGCTGGACGCCGGCGCCGTAGGAGCAGATCGCGGGAGGGCGCATGCCCGGACGCGTGGATCTGCTCCGCGAGCAACAGGCCGGCGTGCGGCGCCTCAGTGCTTCGCGGCGTCCTGCGCGTCGAAATGCCGCTTGATGCAGCCGAAGCCGAACAGCAGGCCGAACAGGAAGAGCGCGAAGCCGAAGAACTGCAGGTAGTCGTGCGCCATGCCGATGGCGAGCAGCCCGACCAGGGCGATCAGGCCGGAGAAGACCAGGAAGAAGATGCTGCTGCCGTTCATTGGCGGGGCTCCTTGCGGGGGATGTCGTCGAACAGGATGCGGGATGCGGCGCCGTCCAGGTCGTCGTACTGGCCGGTGCGGAGGTTCCAGAGGAAGGCGGCCAGCCCCAGCAGCCCGAGGAACAGGGCCACCGGCACCAGCAGGACCAGGATGTTCATGCAGTCTCCTTGCCGGCGCGCAGCGCGTTGCCGATCACGATGAGGGAGGAGGAGGACATGATCAGCGCGGCGAACAGCGGGGTGACCAGCCCGCCGATCGCCAGCGGCACCGCCACCAGGTTGTAGGCCAGCGAGAAGACGATGTTCTGCCGCGCCAAGCGCTGCGCCCGCCGCGCGGTGCGGATGGCGCCGGGCAGCGCGCCCAGGCCCTCCGCCCGCAGCACCAGGTCGGCCGCGGTCTGCGCCAGGTCCGTGCCGTCGCCCGGGCAGGCGGCGACATGCGCCAGCGCCAGGGCCGCCGCGTCGTTGATGCCGTCGCCGACCATCAGCGGGTGGCGGCCGGCGGCGCGCAGCGCCTCGATCCGCGCCGCCTTGGCCTGCGGCACCACCTGCGCGGTCCAGTGTTCGATCCCGGCCTGGGCGGCGACCGCGGCCACCGCCGGCGCGGCGTCGCCGGACAGCAATTCGCTGGTCAGACCCAGCCGTTGCAGGTCGGCGACCACCGCGGCGGAATCGGCGCGCAGCCGGTCAGCGAAGCGGAAGGCGACCGGGGCGCGGCCGGGGCCCGCATACCACAGGGTCAGCCCGACATCCGGCCCGCCCAGGCCGAGGAATGCGGCGCTGCCCAGCCGGCGCTCACCGGCCAGCAGGCCGCGGCCCGGCACCTCCTCGACCCCCGGCGCCAAGGGCGCATCCGGGCAGGCATTGGCCAGGGCACGCGACAGCGGGTGGCGGCTGGCGCGGGCCAGACCGGCGGCCTCGCGCAATTCGGCCTCGGTCCAGGCACCGGGCAGCAGGGTCGGGCGGCCCTCGGTCAGCGTCCCGGTCTTGTCCAGCACGGCGTGGTCGGCGGCCGCCAGGCGTTCCAGCGCGGTGCCGCTGGCGACCAGCACGCCGCGGCGGAACAGCGCGCCGACGGCCACCGCCTGCACCGCCGGCAGGGCGATGGCAAAGCCGCAGGGGCAGGTGACGATCAGCACCGCGACGGCGGCGACCAGCGCCTGCTGCCAGACCACCCCGCCCAGCAGCCACCAGCCGAGGAAGGTCAGCGCGGCCACCGCATGCACCACCGGCACGAAGTAGCGCACCACCCGGTCGGCCAGGTCGACGTAGCGGCCCTTGGCCACTTCGGCCTGTTCCAGCAGCCGCGCCATGGCGGCCAGCGAGCCATCCGCGGCGGCCGCGGTGACGCGGGCGACGAAGGGCGCGCCCATGTTGACCGCGCCGGCCGGCAGCGGCTCATACGCGGCGAATGTGCGCGGCAGGCTCTCACCGCTGGTCGCGCTGGCGTCCAGCAGCGCCTCGCCTTGCTCCAGCGTGGCGTCGAGCCGCAGGCGTTCCCCTGCCGCGACCAGGATGCGGTCGCCGGCGCGGAGGTTGGCGGCCGGCGCGGCGGTGGCGGTGCCGTCCTCGGCCAGCCTGGTCACCGTGCCGTCCTGCAGCGCCAGCAATTCGGCGACTGCCTGGCGGGCCTTCCGCCGCGCCGCGCGGTCGAGCACCCGGCCGGCCAGCAGCAGCGCGATCAGCATCGTCGCGCCGTCGAAGAAGGTGTAGCGGCCGTTGCGCAGCACCTCGCTCAGCGACATCGCGGCCGAGGCGAGCACGCCGAGCGAGACCGCCATGTCCATGTTGAGCCGGCCGGACCGCAGGCCGGCGAGGGCGTTGCGATACAGCGGCAGGCCGGCGACCAGCACCACCGGCAGCCCGATCAGCGCGGCGACCCAATGCAGCGCGGCGCGGGTCGCCTCGCCCATGTCCCAGCCGACCCAGACGGCGACCGAGACCAGCATGATGTTCATCGCGCCGAAGGACGCGATGCCAAGGCAGCGGATCAGCTCGCGCCCCTCGGCATCCTCGGTCGCCCGCAGGCAGGCCGGCGACCAGGGAGCGACGCGGAAGCCGAGCCGCGCCAGCAGGGCGACGAAGTCGTTGGCCCGGGCGGCGTCGCCGCGCCAGCCGAGCGTCAACCGCCGCGTGGTCAGCGCCACCCGGGCGCGCGTCACGTCCGGCTCGGCCGCCAGCGCCTGCTCGACCAGCCAGACGCAGGCGCCGCAGGTCAGCCCTGCGACCATCAGGTCGATCGCCTGCTCGCCCTTCCCGGACCGCACGAAGCTGGTGAAATCGACCGCGGGCGCATCCACCGCGGGCCGCAGCCCGCCATCGGCGGCCTCGCGCCGGCGGTAGAAGGCGTCGAGCCCCAGCCCGGCGACCAGGTCATGCGCCCCCTCGCAGCCGGCGCAGCAATAGCGCGCGGCGCCCGGCACCGGCGCGCCGCAATGGGCGCAGCCGGCGGCGGTCGTCGCGGGTGCGAGGCGGGCCTGGAGGCTCACGGCGCGATCACCCGCTGGCGGATGTCACGGCGGTTGCCATCCGGCGCGGTCAGGCGCAGCCGCGCCTCCCACTGCCCGGCGCGCAGCGCGGCCGGCGCCAGCCACTCGCCGGGCGCCACGGCCTCGGCGGCGAGGCGCTGCTCGGTGCCCTCGACCGGGCGGCGCAGCACGCCGTCCAGCCGGCCGGCCACCGGCTTGCCATCGCGGTCCCGCACGGTGACCCGCAGCACGCCGTCCGACAGCGTCACGTGGTCCCGCCAGCCGAGCGCATCCTGCCGCGCGGCTTCGGCCAGCACATGGTTGTAGGCGCGGCCCTTGTCGTAGGCCGAGCCGGTGGTGACGCCGGTGAAGGTGTCGACGGCGGCGAAGACCATCACCCCGTTCACCGCCACCACCACCAGCATGCCGCCGACGAAGACCCAGGGGATCCAGGCGCTGCGGCGGGGGGAAATCGTCGTGCTCATGGCTTCGGTCCCAGGAAGACGCTGGCGGTGCTCACGGCGGTGCGGCCGTCGGCCCCGATCAGCTTGAAGGTCACGGGCACGTTCTCCGGCAGCTTGAGTGCGGGCGGCGCGGTGACCAGCGCGCGCCACTGGCTGATGCCGTCCGGCCGGGTGGTCAGCACCGGGCGGCCGGCGGCATCGGGCGTCGCATCCTGCACCACCAGCTGCAGCCCGGCCGGGCCGTCCAGCACCAGCGCGTAGCGTTCGACGTCGCGGGTCTTGTCGCCGAGCTTCAGCGCATAGCCGTTGCGCACGCCGCCATCCGAGAGCCGGACGAAATTCGGTGCCCGGTCGCGCAGCACGGACAGCGACGTGGTCTGCCGCAGCAGCCAGGACCCGCCCATGACGGCGACCACCAGGCCGAGCACCGCGGCATACAGCAGGGTGCGCGGCCGGACGACCTTCAGCGGCGTCCGCGCCTGCATCCCGCAGGCCTGCCGCGCCGGGCCGGGCGGCAGCGGCTTCGCCGCGGCCTCGGCGGCGGCGAGGTTGGTCAGCGTCTCGAAGGCGATCAGCCCCTTCTGCCGGCCGAGCCTGCCCATCACGTCGTCGCAGGCGTCGATGCAGAGGCCGCAGCCGATGCATTCCATCTGCTGGCCGTCGCGGATGTCGATGCCGGTCGGGCAGACATGCACGCAGGCCATGCAGTCGACGCAGTCGCCGCGGCCCTCCCCCTTCAGCTTGCCGCGCGGCTCGCCGCGCCAGTCGCGGTAGGTGACGACGAGCGAATTCTCATCCAGCATCGCCGCCTGGAAGCGCGGCCAGGGGCACATGTAGGTGCAGACCTGCTCGCGCGCCCAGCCGGCCAGCACATAGGTGGTGGCGGTGAAGAGGCCGAAGAAGACATAGACCTCGAGGCTGGCCCGGCCGGTGAGGAAGCGCGGCGTCATCTCCAGCGCGTCGTTGAAGTACATGATCCAGGCGCCGCCGGTGGCCATGGCGATGCCCAGCCAGACCGCGTGGGTGATGGCCTTCTTGCCTAGCCACTCGGCCGACCAGGGCTGCAGGTCCAGCTTCATCCGCGCGTTGCGGTCGCCCTGCACCCGGCGTTCCACCCACATGAACAGGTCGGTCCAGACCGTCTGCGGGCAGGCGAAGCCGCACCAGACGCGACCGAACAGGCTGGTCGCGGCGAACAGGCCGATGGCGCCCAGCACCAGCAGGCCGGTCAGGTAGTAGACCTCCTGCGGCCAGATCTCGATCCAGAAGAAGAAGAGCCGGGCATTGCCGATATCGACCAGCACGGCCTGGTCTGGCAGGTCCGGCCCGCGATCCCAGCGGATCAGCGGGACCGCGTAGTACAGCAGCAGGCAGAGGGCGAGGATCAGCCACTTCGCCCGCCGCACCGGGCCCTTCACCGCCTTCGGGTAGACCTTCTGGCGGTTGGCATAGAGCGGCGCAGGGCTTGCCTGCGCCACCCCAGGCTGCGTGCGGTCGGCGGACTTCACCTCGCCCATGATGCCCTCGCTTACTCGCCGCCGCCCAAAGCGTGGACGTAGACGGTCAGCATGTTGACGATGGCCGGATCGAGCCGGGTGGACCAGTTCGGCATCACGCCGGCGCGGGCATAGCCGACGCTGCGCAGGATGTTCGCCTTGTCGCCGCCATAGAGCCAGACCTGGTCGTTCAGCCGCGGGGCGCCCATGTCGCGGTTGCCCTCGCCCTTCTCGCCGTGGCAGCTGACGCAGTTCTCGGCGAAGACCGCGGCACCCCGTTCGGCCGCGGCCGGGTCGGTCGCCCGCCCGGTGAGGCCCAGCACGTGCTCGGTCACGTCGCCGACCTGGGCCGCGGTCAGCAGCCCGTCGGCCAGGAAGCGCGGCATGGCGATGCCGCGGGCATCGGCATCGACGCCGTTGCGCACGCCGTGCGCGATGGTGCCGTGGATCGCCTCGAACCCGCCGCCATAGAGCCAGTCGTCGTCCGCCAGGCTGGGGAAGCCGCCCACCGCGCCCTGGCCGCCCGAGCCGTGGCAGGCGGCGCAGTTGTTGGCGAAGGCGATTCGGCCGCCGGCCAGCGCGTAGGACCGCAGCGCCGGGTCGGCGGCGATCTCCGCCGGCGTTGCCGCGCGCATCCTGGCCAGCATCGGCTCCTGCTTGGCGCGTTCGGCCTCCAGTTCCGGCCCGATGGCGCCGCGCGCGGTCCAGCCCGAGAGGCCGGTCGCGCCGCTGACCGGGAAGGCCGGGTAGATCACCACCCAGACCAGCCCGAAGGCGATGCATGCATAGAAGACATACAGCCACCACTTCGGCAGCGGCGTGTTCAGCTCCTTCAGCCCGTCCCACTCATGGCCGGTGGTCTCGCGGCCGGTGACGCTGTCTTTCTCGACCTTGGTCGGCATCGTCAGGTGCTCCTGCCGAAGGTGGCGCGGCCCGATTCACGCTCCGGGCCAGGTGCCCTCCGCGATCGGGACGCGGGCTCGGCCTCATCCCGCAGCGGGATGTCGGCCAGGCTCGCAAAATGCTGCTTCTTCGACGGGCGCATCACGTACCAGAGCATCCCGAGGAAGAGCACGAAGAACCACACCACCCAGATGGTGGAGAGGAGCGACTGCAGCCTGATGGGGTCCATTGCCGCGCGCTCCTACTGCTGCCGGACCTGCTCGGGCGTCACGTCGCGGAACTCCACCAGCGTCCCCAGCATCTGCAGGTAGGCGACCAGCGCGTCCATCTCGGTGACCACGGCGGCATTGCCGTCGAAGTTGCCTTGCCGGGCCTTGGCGTAGCGTCCGGCCAGGCCCGCGCCGTCCGCATCGGCCCGCGCCTGGGCTTCAAGGTCGACCACGGCATTGGCGACCATGGCGTCGGTGTAGGGCGTGCCGAGCGCCTGCTGCGCCTGCAGCCTGGCCTTGATCGATTCGGTATCCAGCGGCCGGTCGAGGAAGGCGTAGGGCGGCATGATGCTCTCCGGCACCAGCGCGCGCGGGCTGCGCAGATGCGCGGCGTGCCAGTCGTCGGAGTACTTGTTGCCCAGCCGCGCCAGGTCCGGCCCGGTGCGCTTCGAGCCCCACTGGAACGGGTGGTCGTACATGGATTCCGCCGCCAGGCTGTAGGGGCCGTAGCGCTCGGCCTCGTCCCGGAAGGGGCGGACCATCTGGCTGTGGCAGGTGTAGCAGCCTTCCCGGACATAGATGTCGCGGCCGGCGAGCTCGAGCGGCGTGTAGGGGCGGATGCCCTCCACCCGCTCGATCGTGGTCTCGATGGTGAAGAGCGGCACGATCTGGACGAGGCCGCCGATCGAGACCGTGATGAGCGTGAGCACACCCATCAGGATCAGGTTGCGCTCGATGATGCCGTGGTCGCGGAGGAAGCGGAACATGGATCGGCCCTCCTTCACTCGGCCGCCGCGGCGGCGAAGCCGGGCTGCACGGCGGATGCCGGCTCAGCCAGGGTCTCGGAGCGCACGGTCATCCAAAGGTTGTAGACCATGATCAGCGCGCCGCTCAGGTAGAGCAGGCCACCGAGCACGCGGATCACGTAGTAGGGGTGCATCGCCGCCACCGTCTCGACGAAGCTGTACTGCAGGAAGCCCAGCTCGTCGTAGGACCGCCACATCAGGCCCTGCATGATGCCGCTGACCCACATGGCGGTGATGTAGAGGACGATGCCGAGCGTCGCGACCCAGAAGTGCCAGGACACCAGCTTCTCGCTGTACAGCGCGGTCTTCCGCCAGAGCTTGGGGAACAGGTAGTACAGCGCGCCGAAGGTCACGAAGCCGACCCAGCCCATGGCGCCGGAATGCACGTGGCCGATGGTCCAGTCGGTGTAGTGCGACAGGCCGTTGACCGCCTTGATCGACATCACCGGGCCTTCGAAGGTCGACATGCCGTAGAAGCCGACGGCGGTGACCGAGAAGCGCAGCGCGGGATTGGTGCGCAGCTTGTCCCAGGCGCCCGACAGCGTCATCAGCCCGTTGATCATGCCGCCCCAGGACGGCATCCACAGCACGATCGAGAAGACCATGCCCAGCGTCTGTGCCCAGTCCGGCAGCGCGGTGTAGTGCAGGTGGTGCGGACCGGCCCAGATATAGAGGAAGATCAGCGTCCAGAAGTGCACGATGGACAGCCGGTAGCTGTAGACCGGGCGTTCCGCCTGCTTCGGGATGAAGTAGTACATCATGCCCAGGAAGCCGGCGGTCAGGAAGAAGCCCACCGCGTTGTGGCCGTACCACCACTGGATCATCGCATCCTGCACGCCGGACCAGACCACGTAGGACTTGCCCGAGCCGCCGCCGATCGGCAGCGCCAGGTTGTTCACCAGGTGCAGCATCGCCACGGTGATGATGAAGGCCAGGTAGAACCAATTCGCCACGTAGATGTGCGGCTCCTGCCGCCGCAGCAGCGTGCCGCCGAAGGCGATCAGGTAGGCGACCCAGACGACCGTCAGCCAGAGGTCGACGTACCATTCCGGCTCGGCATATTCCTTGCCCTGGGTGACGCCCAGGACATAGCCGAGAGCGGCGGTGACGATGAAGAACTGGTAGCCCCAGAACAGGAACCAGCCCATGTCCTCGCCGCCGAACAGCCGGGCGCGGCAGGTCTTCTGCACCACGTACATGGAAGTGCAGAGCAGCGCGTTGCCGCCGAAGGCGAAGATGACGGCCGAGGTGTGAACCGGGCGCAGCCGCCCGAAGGTGGTCCATTCCAGGTCGAGGTTGAGCAGCGGCCAGGCCAGCTCGGAGGCGATGACGACCCCCATCAGGAAGCCGACCACGCCCCAGAACACGGTGGCGATGGCGAAGGCCTTGATCGGCCCCTCCACCATTTCGAATTCCCGCTCCGGGACGTGCCCGGTGGCAGGGTCTGCATAGCCCGCAACGGCCATGAAGCGGATCTCCTCAAAGGACGCGGCGGCTCGGCGGACAGACTCCGTCCTCGCGCCGCGTGCTGGCCGCAGATGAGGCGAGACCGCGTGCCGCGTCCTTGATCCGGATCAAGCTTGTGTGGGCAGGAAACCGTCATGTTGATATATCGAGGCCGCGCCCACGGGTCCGTGCTCCTGGGGAGGACGCCAAATGAACACCGAAACGCTTCCGCTTACCGATCCGCAGGCCGCGCGCGTGCGGCAGGTCGCCACCGACCGGCCCTGGATCTGGCTGACCGCCGGCTGGCAGGACATGCTCGCCACCAAGCCGATCGCGCTGGCCTATGGCGGCGCGGTCTGCCTCGCCGGCTGGGTGGTCTCGCTGCTGCTGTTCGAAGCCGGGACCCTATGGGCCATCCTGCCCGCCACCTCGGGCTTCTTCATGGTCGGCCCGCTGGTCGCCGCCGGCCTGTACGAGACCAGCCGGCTGCGTGAGCAGGGCATCGCGCCGACGCTCGCCGACATGCTCGCCCCCTTCCGCCGCAACGGCGGGCAGATCGCCTTCATCGGCGTCGTGCTGCTGGTGCTGCACCTGTTCTGGGTGCGCATCGCCGGGCTGATCTTCATGCTGTTCTTCGGCATGAGCGGCATCCCGAGCCTGGAGCGGCTGCCCTATGCGATGCTGCAGTCGGGCCAGCTGCTGCCCTTCCTGGTGATCGGCACCGGCTTCGGCTGCATCCTCGCCGCCGCCAGCTTCGCGGTCTCGGCGGTCTCGATCCCGATGCTGGTCGACCGCGACATCTCGGCGCTGGAGGCGATCACCGTGTCGGTCCAGGCGGTGCTGGAGAATTGGCGGGCGATGCTGCTCTGGGCCGGGCTGATCGTGCTGTTCACCGGCCTGGCGCTGGTGCCCTTCTACCTCGGGCTGGTGTTGGTCTTCCCGCTGGTCGGGCACGCGACCTGGCATGCCTACAAGGATATCGTCATCCGATAGGGCGGATCGGCGGAAGGCGCCCGCGCCCGGACGCCGGGCATCACAGCAGCCAGACCGGGTCCGTCGCCGTCGGCGGAGGCGGGGCCGGGTCGGGCAGCCCGCCCGTCCCGGCCCGCCAGGCGTCGTCGGCGCCGAGGCCATCCGCCACCCAGACCCCGCCCGCCGGCTGGCGGCCGAGCGCTTCCGTGCCCAGCGCCAGATCCACCGCCAGCTGCGCCCGGCTGACGCCCGCCGCCAGCCGACCCATGTCCGCGGCCAGCTCCGCCCCGCTCGGGTCACGGCCGAGCGCGTTGTGGTAGAGCGCCGTCACCGCCGCCGCATCGCTGCCGGCGAGCGCCGGCAGCGATGCGGCGAGGTCCACCCAGGCCACCCCGGATTCCGCCCGCGCCACCAGCCCCCCCAGCGCCTGGGCCTCGGCCGCCTGGCCGCCGAGCGCCTGGACCAGCGCCGCCGCCTGCACCCCGGTGCTGCCGGCGCCGATGTCCTGGAAGCCGTCGGCGAATCGCACGCGCTGCACCGCCGGCAGCACCACCTGGATGCCTTCCCCCAGGATCAGCAATTGCTCCCCATCGCCCAGCGCATCCAGCCGCGCCACGTCGCGGCTCTCGCGCAGGGCCAGCGCGGTGCCGGTATCCACCAGGCCGAAGCCGCCGCGCGTCTCCCCCTCCGGCAGGTCGGCCAGGCGCGTATCGGGGTCCGCCACGCCGATCCAGAGCAGCAAGGCGGCCGACTGGTGGCCGTCCGAGACCTCGACGATCAATGGCCGCTGCGGCATGTCATCCAGCCCGAGCGAGATGCCGTCGCGCAGCTTCAGCACGCCGTCCACCACCTCGAAGCGCCAGGCATCGTCGTCGCCGAAGGTGAAGCGGAAACCGCCGGCGGTGTCGGGGTCGGTGACCGCCAGCCGGCCGATCACGGCGCCGATCGCCCCCGCCACCAGCGTGCCGCCGCTGGCGAAGCCCAGCGCGGTCGGCGCCGTGTCGTCGACATCCGTCACCGTGACGCGGCGCCCGACCGGGTCGTCCCAGACGCTGCCATCGGCGAAGCCGAAGCGCAGCGAGAAGCCGAGCACCGGGTCGGCCAGCGACTCGAAATCCACCGCCGCCGCGGGCGTCAGCCGCAGCGCATCCAGCCCCGGCAGCAGGCTGGCGCTGAAGTTCAGCGCCGCCGGCCCGAGCACCTCCACCCAGGCCAGCCCCGCCAGGTCGCCGGACAGCGACAGGGTCGCCACCCAATCCGCCGCGCCGGCATTCTCGGCCAGGCGAGCGGGCAGCACCCCGGAGACCAGCAGATTGCGCGGCATGCGACCTCACTCCCAGGGACGATCCCAGGATATGAGACGCGCGGTGAAAATCCGCTTAACCCCGAGACGCCGTCGCCAGCGGGGAGACCGGTCCCAGCCCTGGATCAGGCCGCCAGCCGCACCGCCATGGCCAGCAGCACCACCCCGTTGAGCGCGAACAGCGCCCCGCCCGCCTTGCGCATCCAGGGGCCCTGCCGGCGCGCGAAGAACCGCCCGAGCAGGGCGACCCCGGTGAGCGCCGGCACCGTCCCCAGCACGAAGGCGATCATCGCCAACCCGCCGGCCAGGGCGCTGCCGCTTCCCGCCGCCGCCGCCAGCGCCGCATAGAGCAAGCCGCAGGGCAGCGCCGAGAGCAGCACCCCCAGCAGCACCCCCCGCCAGCCCGTCGGGTCGGCCAGCAGCGCGCCGATCCGCCGCTCCATCGCCCACGGCAGCCCTGGCGTCGCCAGCCGCGGCACCCAGCCACCCAGGCGCTTCGAGGCCTGCGCCAGCATCAGCACCGCCGCCAGCACCAGCAGCCCCACCAGCACCCAGCGCATGCCGCTGGCCAGGCTCAGCAACCCCGCCGCCCCGCCGGCCAGCGCCCCCAGCGCGCCATAGCCCAGCATCCGCCCGGCCTGGTACGGCAGCAGCGCGGCGCCGGCCAACCGCTGCAGCCGCCCCCCGCCCGCCCCGGCGCCGGTCGCCGCCTGGGCCAGCACGAAGGGCGCACACATGGTCGAACAATGGCTGACGCCCCCCGCCAGCCCGGCGAGGAACAAGGCCCCCAGCAACGCGGGCAATCCGCCGGGTCCGAGGGCGGCCAAATCGTGCAGGCAATCGGCAAGCATGCCGCTGACCTAGCCGATGCCGGCCGGGCCTGGCATTGCGGCGGCGCAAGCGGATCGCGATAGGGTCACGGTGTAACGACGCCGCGGCCGATGCTAGGCTCGGCCGCACAATGGGAGGACCACCATGAAAGCCATCACCCTCGCGGCCCTCGCCGCGCTCGCCCTCGCGCCCGGCCTGGCCCCGACCCGCGCAAATGCCCAGCCGGCGCAGATGAGCTTCTTCGTCACCAGCGCCAATCCCGGCAAGGGCGGCGACCTCGGCGGCCTCGCCGGCGCCGATGCGCACTGCAAGGCGCTGGCCACCGCCGCCGGCGCCGGCAACCGCACCTGGCGCGCCTATCTCAGCACCCAGGGCGCCAATGCGGTGAATGCCCGCGACCGGATCGGCCGCGGCCCCTGGCGCAATGCCAAGGGCGAGGTCGTCGCCAAGGACCTGGCCGACCTGCACGAGGGCGCCGCCGGCCTGACCAAGCAGACCGCCCTCACCGAGGCCGGCGCCGTCGTCAACGGCCGCGGCGACACGCCGAACATGCACGACATCCTCACCGGCACCCAGGCCGACGGCACCGCCTTCCCCGCCGGCGACGACCGCACCTGCGCCAACTGGACCAGCAGCGATGCCGGCAACGCCATGGTCGGGCATGCCGACCGCATCGGGCTGAACGACTCGGCGCCGATGAAGTCCTGGAACACCTCGCATCCGTCGCGCGCCTGCAACATGGACGCGCTGAAGGCGACCGGCGGGGCCGGGCTGATCTACTGCTTCGCGGCAGACTGACGAAGAAAGCGCAGGGGGAGGTATCCCCCTGCGCCCCCTCTATATCTGTGGGATCTGTGGGTTTGCCGGCAGGCCTGCCGGGCCTACATCACCGGCATGAGCCAGGCACCACTCGCAGTCACCATGGGCGAACCGGCCGGAGTCGGCGGGGAGATCGCCGTCAAGGCCTGGCACCTGCTGCGCCATGCCGGGCCGGGCTTCTTCCTGATCGATGATGCCGACAGGCTGACCGGCGCACCGATCCGGCGGATCGAGGCGCCGGAACAGGCCGCCGCGATCTTCGCCGAGGCGCTGCCGGTGCTGCACCGGCCGCTGTCGAAAGCCTCGGTCCCGGGGAAGCTCGACCCCGCCAATGCCCCCGCCGTCATCGCCGCGATCGACGAGGCGGTGGCGCTCGCCAAGGCCGGGCACGCCGCCGGCATCGTCACCAACCCGATCCAGAAATCGGCGCTCTACGCCGCCGGCTTCGCCCATCCCGGCCATACCGAATACCTCGCCGAGATCGCCGGCACCGGGGTCCCGCCCGTCATGCTGCTCGCCTGCCCGGAACTCCGCGTGGTGCCGGTGACCATCCACGAGCCGCTGAAGCAGGCCATCGCCCGCCTCACCCCCGGCCTCATCGTCGAGGTCGCCCGCCTCGCCGCCGCCGGCCTCAGGCGTGACTTCGGCATCGCCGCCCCGCGCCTCGCCATCGCCGGCCTCAACCCGCATGCCGGGGAGGACGGCACCCTCGGCACCGAGGACCGCGACATCGTGGCACCGGCCGTCGCCGCCCTCCGCGCCGAGGGGATCGACGCCCGCGGCCCGATCCCGCCCGACACCATGTTCACCGCCAAGGCCCGGCCGGGCTACGACGTGGCGCTCGGCCTCTATCACGACCAGGCGCTGATTCCGATCAAGACGCTCGACATGACTGGCGGGGTGAACGTGACGCTGGGCCTGTCCATCGTCCGCACCAGCCCGGACCACGGCACCGCGCTCGACATCGCCGGCCGCGGCCTGGCCGACCCTGGCAGCCTCGTCGCCGCCCTCCGCCTCGCGGCCGAGATCGCGGCCCATCGCCAGAAGGCAACCCCATGACTCCGATGCGCCTTTCCGTGAACATCGACCATGTCGCCACCCTGCGGAATGCCCGCGGCGGCGACTTCCCCTGCCCGGTCGAGGCCGCCCGCATCGTCATGGCCGCCGGCGCCGACGGCATCACCATGCATTTGCGGGAGGACCGCCGGCATGTCCGCGACCAGGACCTGCACCGCGTCGCCGCCGAGGTCGAGGCCCGCCTCAACTTCGAGATGGCGGCGACCGAGGAGATGGTCGGCATCGCCACAAGCCTCCGCCCGCCGGCCTGCTGCCTGGTGCCGGAGAAGCGCCAGGAACTGACCACCGAGGGCGGGCTCGACGTCATCGCCGCCGGCCCGGCCCTGGCCGAGGCGGTGAAGCGCCTGGCCGGCGCCGGCATCGAGGTCTCGATCTTCATCGAGGCCGACCCGCGGCAGATCGAGGCCGCGGCCCGAATCGGCGCCCAGGCGATCGAGCTGCATACCGGCACCTATGCCGATGCCGCCGCGGCCGACCGCCCGCCGATCCTGGCGCGGCTCAAGGCCGGCGCGGCGGCGGCCGCCGCCGCCGGCCTGCACTGCCATGCCGGCCATGGCCTGACCTATGAGACGGTCGGCGCCATCGCCGCCATGCCCGAGGTCACGGAGGTCAGCATCGGCCATTTCCTGATCGGCCAGAGCATCTTCGAGGGCCTGCCCGCGGTGGTCCGACGCTTCCAGGCGCTGATCGCGGCCGAGCGAGGCGGCCTGAGGATCTGAGGCGGCAAAACCCCACGATTCCTCTCAATCCGGCTCAGGATGATTGAGGCCGATCCGGCCCCGATCCGGCCCGGGCCAGGCCGGGCGCGGGTTTCCCGCCGCTCCGGTTGGGGAATTGACGATGTGAGGAATTGAAGCGCGCCCTCGGCGGCGCGATCGCCCGGCCCCGGTCGGCGGCCGGGCATGGCTCCGCCCCTGGCGGTGCCAGCCTGGCATGATCTAGGAATAAAAGCCAGAAATCCTTGCGCGCGGCCCGGCGGTGCCGCTACGCCATGCCGGACGAGGCGGGTCACCGGCAGCGCCTCCGCAGGTCGGGCACTCCGCCGGAGCACGCGCCCCGCGGATACGGAACGGGGCGGCGCCGTCCCCGGCACCGCCCCGCCGGTCGCACCGCATCGCCAGGTCAGCGGCGGCGTGGCGAGGCCGTGTCCCGCAGCGCCAGCAGGCTGGTCGGCGCCTCCGCCGGGCTGCGGGTCAGGGTGCGATCGTCGCCGCCGCCCTGCAGCGTGGCGAAGGCCGCCTGGCCCTGTGTGCTGCGTGGCGCGTAGGTCACGCTCCCGTCGTCGCCGCCGCCCATGAGCAGGGCCGTGCCGCCGCCGGCCAGGTTGTCCCGCAAGCCACCGGTCCACAGCACCTCGAAATTCTCGCCGCCCTGCAGGACCTGCATCTCGTGCGCGGTCCCGGGCTGGGTCAGGCCGAACAGTGCGGCCAGGGCCACAGCGGGGGTCAGCTTGCGCAACATGGTCGTCTCTCCTTCAATGGCGGTCCGGACTGGCCCCGCCGACGAGCGGACTATTGCCTTTCGAATGCCAGGATTGCTGTGCCGCTGGGCACAGCGCGCGGGGGCGCTGGCGCCGGGCGCCGCCGCCGCGCAGGATGCCGCCGAGGCAGCACGACGGAGAGCCCATGCGACCGCTGGAATTCGGCTGGTACCTGCCGAGCAACGGCGACACCACCCGCTACGCGGAAGGGACGAACGTGGTCCCCGCCGGCACCCCGATGTTCGACCGCGTGGTGTCCGCCGCCGAGGCCGCCGGCTTCGCCTACATGCTGGTGCCCGTCGCCACCGCCTGCTGGGAGGCCTGGGTGACCACCGCCTTCCTGGCCGGGCGCTCGGCCTCGATCCGCATGCTGGTCGCGGCGCGGCCGGGCTACGTCAACCCGGTGATGCTGGCGAAGATGGTGACGACCTTCGACCAGCTCACCGGCGGGCGCGTCGCGGTGAACCTGATCGCCGGGCAGTCGGAGGCGGAGAATGCCGCCGACGGGATCAGGTACGGCAAGGAGGACCGCTACGCCCTGATGGCGGAGGAGGTCGCCATCATGAAGGCGCTGTGGACCGCGCGCGGCCCGATCGATTGGGACGGCGCCTTCCACACCCTGCGCGGTGCCCGCGTCATCCCGCCCCCCTTCCAGCAGCCGCATCCGCGCTTCTACCTCGGCGGCGGCAGCGCCCAGGCCTGGGCGATCTCGGCGGAACATGCCGACGTGCATCTGTTCTGGGGCGACCGGCCGGAGACCATCGCCGGCCAGATGGCCGAGATCCGCGCCCTGGCCCGCGACCATGGGCGGGAGGATGCCCTGGGGTTCGGGATGCGCCTCCAGATCATCTGCCGCGAGACCGAGGCCGAGGCCTGGGCCGCGGCGGACGACCTCGTCCGCGGCGTCGGCGCCGAGCGCAGCGCCGCGGTGCGCGCCAACGTGGCGAATTCGGTGGCGAACCAGCGGGTGCAGGCGCTGCTGGCGGAAACCGGCGGGCTGATCGCGCCGAACCTCTGGGCGGGGCTGGCGAAAGTACGCCAGGGCGCCGGCGTCGCGGTGGTGGGCGACCCGGGGCAATGCGCCGCGGTGCTGCAGCGCTTCATCGATATCGGCTGCCACAGCTTCTGCCTGTCGGGCTACCTGCACGACGAGGAGGCGGAGCGGTTCGGGCGGCTGGTGCGGCCGATCCTGGCGGCGCGGAATGCGGGGCGGATGGCGTAGGGAAGCAAGGCCAGGGAGGACGCATCCTCCCTGGCCCCGCCTCCATTGGTCTGGCCTGGCACCCGCCGCGCGGCGGGTGCCAGGCCCACGAAAAGCAAAGCTTGGGTCGGACGCATGCGTCCCACGGGGAGGACGTGCCTTTTCCTCCCCGAGCGTCTGTCGCTTCAGCCCACCGGCCTGAAATCGTAGGTCCCGACCCCCTGCAGGATGGCGAAGCGTGCCCTCCCGCCGTCCTGGCCGGTGACGCGATGCGCGGTCGCGGGCGGCACCGCATGCATCTGGCCGGGCTGCAGCACCGTGACGGTGTTCGGCGCGCGGGTCTCGATCACCATCGGGCCGTCCATGCACCAGAAGGTGTCGGTCACCTCGGAATGCCAATGCCAGGGCACTTCCTGCCCCGCCGCCAGGGTCAGGATCTGCATGCGCAGGCCGGTGGCCTCGGCGACCAATTCGCGCTTTTCCAGCGGGTACATCGCGGTCACTCCGTCGGTGGGTGGGTGGCGAGCCAGTGGCGGGCGATCTCGGCGCGGCGGCAGACCCAGACGTCGCGGTGGCGCGCCACGTGGTCGAGGAACCGCTCCAGCGCCGCGCCGCGGCCGGGCCGGCCGGCGAGGCGGCAATGCAGCCCGACCGACATCATCTTCGGCGCCCTGGCGCCTTCCCGCAGCAGGAAGTCGAAGCTGTCGGTCAGGTGCCGGGTGAAGCCGTCGCCCGAGGTGAAGCCGGGGGGGACCGCGAATTTCATGTCGTTGTTGTCGAGCGTGTAGGGCACCACCAGCAAAGGCTTGCCGGCGCAGCGGACATAGTAGGGCAGGTCGTCGGCATAGCTGTCGCTGTCGTACAGGAACCCGCCATGCTCGGCGACCAGCCGCCTCGTGCGCAGGCTGATGCGGCCGGTGTACCAGCCGACCGGCTTCGTCCCCGTGGTGCGCTCGATCACCGCGACGCAGCGGGCGATCTCGGCGCGCTCGACCTCCTCCGGCACGGTGCGGTAGTCGATCCAGCGCCAGCCGTGCGACGCCACCTCGTGCCCCGCCTCGGCGAAGGCGCGCGCGACGGTGGGGTTGAGTTCCAGCGCCCGGCCGACGCCGTAGACCGTGAGCGGCAGGCCGCGCTCGGCGAAGAGCCGCAGGATGCGCCAGACGCCGGCGCGGGCGCCGTAGTCGAACTGCGTCTCGGTGCTCAGGTCGCGCTCGGGGCGGGCGGCGCCGCCGGGGACCTCGTGCAGGTACTGCTCGCTGCCGGCATCGCCGTTGAGCACGGTATTCTCCGACCCCTCCTCGTAGTTCAGCACGAAGGAGAGGGCGAGGCGCGCCCCGCCGGGCCAGCGCGGGTCGGGCGGGCTGGCGCCGTAGCCCAGGAAGTCGCGGGGATGCTCGGTCTCGGCGGCGAGGACATGCGAAGCGTCGTTCATGCCGGAAGGGTCGGCCCGCGCGCCGGTCGCGGTCAAGCCGGCGGCGGCAGGTCCTTGGCGAGCTCGAGCGCATAGGGCTGGAACCCGGCGGCCCGATAGGCCCGCTCCGCCAGCAGGTTCCCCGCCAGCAGGCCGATCATGATGCGCGTCGCGCCCCGGGCGGCGGCGAAGGCTTCCGCCTCGGCCAGCAGGGCGCGGAAGATGCCGCGCCCGCGCGCCGCGTCGCGCACATAGGCGTCGCTGACATAGGCGATCGCGCGCCGGTCCGCCGCGACATAGGCCGGCATGGTATCGAGGGTCAGGCAGAGATGGCCGACCACCTGCCCGCCGGCTTCCGCCACCCAGGCCGCCCCGCCGGTCGCGGCGACGCGGCCAAGGATGTGGTCGAGGCTGGCCGCGGCCCCGTCCGGCGCCAGGTTGCGGTCGCCGGAGAAGGGCTGCTCGTGCAGGTTGAGCGCCGCCGCGTGTTCCAGCAGCGCGGCGCGGTCGGCCGGCCGCAGGGGGCGGACCAGCACCGCCGGACCCGCCCCCCGCGCCATCTCAGTTCTTCGCCTTGTCGACCAGGGCGTTCTTCTTGATCCAGGGCATCATGGCGCGCAGCTTCTCGCCGACGTCCTCGATCTGGTGCTCGGCGAGCTTGCGGCGGGTCGCCTTGAAGCTGGCCTGGTTCACCTTGTTCTCCAGCATCCAGTCGCGGGCGAACTTGCCGGTCTGGATGTCGGCCAGCACGCGCTTCATCTCGGCCTTGGTCTCGGCGGTGATGATGCGCGGGCCGGTCACGTACTCGCCGTACTCGGCGGTGTTGGAGATCGAGTAGTTCATGTTGGCGATGCCGCCCTCGTAGATGAGGTCGACGATCAGCTTCACCTCGTGCAGGCACTCGAAATAGGCCATCTCGGGGGCGTAGCCGGCCTCGACCAGCGTCTCGAAGCCCGCCTTGATGAGCTCGACCAGGCCGCCGCAGAGGACGGTCTGCTCGCCGAACAGGTCGGTCTCGCATTCCTCCTTGAAGGTGGTCTCGATGACGCCGGCGCGGCCGCCGCCAATCGCGCTGGCATAGGAGAGCGCGATCTCGAGCCCGTTGCCGGACGGGTTCTGGGCAAGCGCCACCAGGCAGGGCACGCCGCCGCCGCGCTGGTACTCGCTGCGCACCGTGTGGCCCGGGCCCTTCGGCGCGATCATGAAGACGTCGAGGTCGGGGCGCGGGTCGAGCAGGTTGAAGTGCACGTTCAGGCCATGCGCGAAGGCCAGCGCCGCGCCCTGCTTCATGTTGGCGTGCAGGTGGTCGCGGTAGAGGTCGCCCTGGCCCTCGTCGGGGGTGAGCACCATGATGACGTCGGCCCACTTCGCGGCCTCGGCGGGCGGCAGCACCTTGAAGCCCGCGGCCTCGGCCTTCTGGGCGGAGCCGCCGGCGCGCAGGCCGATGACGATGTCCTTCTGCCCGCTGTCGCGCAGGTTCATCGCATGGGCATGGCCCTGGCTGCCGAAGCCGATGATGGCCACCTTCTTCGACTTGATGAGGTTCACATCCGCATCGCGGTCGTAGTAAACGCGCATGGCTGCGCTACTCCCTTTCTCTCTACAGGATAGTCGTCTCAGGCCTGCAGGCTGCCGGGGCCGCGCGCGATGGCGACGACGCCGGTGCGCGAGACCTCGGTCAGCCCGATCGGCCGCATCAGGTCGATGAAGGCGTCGAGCTTCTCGCCCGCCCCCGTCATCTCGAAGACGAAGCTCTCGGTCGTCGCATCCACCACGCGGGCGCGGAAGGCATCCGCCAGGCGCAGCGCCTCCATCCGGTGCTCGCCGCGCCCCGCCACCTTGATCAGCATCATCTCGCGCGCGAGATGCGGGCCTTCGAGCGTCAGGTCGCTCACCTTGTGCACCGGCACCAGGCGATCGAGCTGCGACTTGATCTGCTCGATCACCATGTCGGTGCCGCGGGTGACGATGGTGATGCGCGACAGCCGCCGGTCGGCATCGACCGGCGCCACGGTCAGGCTCTCGATGTTGTAGCCGCGGCCGGAGAACAGGCCGACGACGCGCGCCAGGATGCCCGCCTCGTTCTCGACGAGCACGGCGATGGTGGCATTGCGCAGGGTGGTCTCGCTGGGGTCGGGCATGATCATTCTTCGGTCGGGGCGTGCATTACGGAAGCTGCCGGGACGAGTCCATCCCCCCGCCGGGGGGATGGCGCCGGATGCCCTAGACCAGGACCTTGCCTTCGTCGGTCACGCCGGCCACCCCGCCCTCCTGGCCCGGGGCCAGGATCATCTCGTTGTGCGCGGCGCCGGACGGGATCATCGGGAAGCAATTCTCGTCCTTGGCCACCGCGATGTCGGCGATGACCGGGCCGGGATGCGCCAGCATCTCGCGGATGCCGGCGTCCAGGTCCTCGGCCCGCGTCACCCGGATGCCCTTGGCGTGGAAGGCATCGGCCAGCTTGACGAAGTCGGGCAGCGCCTCGGAATAGCTTTCCGAGTAGCGGCTGCCGTGCAGCAGCTCCTGCCACTGCCGCACCATGCCCATGTACTCGTTGTTCAGGATGAAGACCTTCACCGGCAGGCGGTACTGCGCAAGGGTCCCCATCTCCTGGATGTTCATCAGGATGCTGGCCTCGCCGGCGATGTCGATGACGAGCGCATCCGGATGGGCGATCTGCACGCCCATCGCCGCCGGCAGGCCGTAGCCCATGGTGCCCAGCCCGCCGCTGGTCATCCAGCGGTTCGGCTTCTCGAAGCCGAAATACTGCGCCGCCCACATCTGGTGCTGGCCGACCTCCGTCGTGATGAAGGTCTCCTGCCCCATCTCGCGGGTGATCTCGTAGAGCCGCTTCACCGCGTGCTGCGGCTTGATGATGCTGCCCTGCTGGACGTATTGCAGGCAGCGCGTCTCGCGCCAGGAGGAGATCTGCCGCCACCAGCCGGCCATCGCCTCGCGGTCCTGCTGGGCGCTGTCTTCCTTCCAGGCCTCGACCAGCGCCGCCAGCACGCGGGCCGCGTCGCCGACGATCGCCACGTCCACCTTGACGTTCTTGTTGATGCTGGACGGGTCGATGTCGGCGTGGATCTTCTTCGAGTTGGGCGAGAAGGCGTTCAGCCGCCCGGTGACGCGGTCGTCGAACCGCGCGCCGATGTTCAGCATGACGTCGCAGCCATGCATCGCCAGATTGGCCTCGAAGGTCCCGTGCATCCCCAGCATGCCGAGGAACTGCGGATCGGTGGAGGGATAGGCGCCGAGCCCCATCAGCGTGTTGGTGCAGGGCATCCCCGTCATGCGGACGAACTCGCCCAGCAGCCGCGACGCTTCCGGCCCCGCGTTGATCACGCCGCCGCCGGCATAGACGATCGGGCGCTTGGCGTTCTTCAGCAGCTTCACCGCGGCGCGGATCTGCGCGGCGTCCGGCTCGGTCATCGGCCGGTAGCTGCGGTGCGCGGTCTTCGGCGCCTCGGAATACGGCCCCTTGCCGATCAGGATGTCCTTCGGCAGGTCGATCACCACCGGGCCGGGCCGGCCGGACCTTGCCACGTAGAAGGCCTCGTGCACCGTGGACGCCAGCTTGCCGATGTCCTTGACCAGGTAGTTGTGCTTGGTCGCGGGCCGGGTGATGCCGGTGGTGTCGGCCTCCTGGAAGGCGTCGTTGCCGATCAGGTGGGTCGGCACCTGGCCGGTCAGGCAGATCACCGGGATGCTGTCCATCAGCGCATCCACCAGGCCGGTCACGGCGTTGGTCGCGCCCGGGCCGCTGGTCACCAGCACCACGCCCACCTTGCCAGTGGAGCGCGCATAGCCCTCGGCCGCGTGGACCGCCGCCTGCTCGTGCCGCACCAGGATATGGCGGATGGCGTTCTGCTGGAACAGCGCGTCGTACAACGGCAATACCGCGCCGCCGGGATAACCGAAGATGACCTCGACGCCCTGGTCCTTCAGCGCCTGGAGGACGATCTCCGCACCGTTCATGGTGCGGGCCTCGGTCGGGGTCTGCAGGGTGGCGGACATGGCGTCTTCCTCGGATGCGGCTCGCCGCCCGGCTTTTCCGGGGCCGGCGAGGCGCGGAGGGTTACGCCCCCTGCTGCGCCGCGTCAACGCCCCCGGTGAAGAAACGCGAAGATTTCCGGCGCTTCGCTTTCCTGAAATTGCGCCTGACTGCCCATTCGCGCATGGATGATATGCGCCAGCCTCGGGTCGGCCAGCGGATGGTGCCGGAACCAGGTCGCCTGGCGCTTGGTATACTGCCCGGTATTCAGCACCGCGCGCTGCCGCGCCGCCGCCAGCGGCACCCGGCCCGCCAGGTGCGCCAGCAACTCCGGCACCCCGTGCGCCCGCATCGCCGGCAGCGCCGCATCGAGCCCGAGCGCGCCGAGCGCCGCCACCTCCGCCAGCGCCCCGCCCGCCAGCATGGCGTCGAACCGTGCGGCGATCGCCGCGCGCAGCCTGTCGCGCGGCGGGTCGAGCAGGACGGCGGCGAAGCGCCAGGGCGCGGGGCCGGTATGCGCACCCTGCCGCTGCCAGGCGGCCAGCCCCCTGCCCGTCCCGGCCCAGACCTCCCAGGCCCGGGCCAGCCGCTGGCTGTCGCCGGGGCGCAGCCGGGCCGCGGTCTCCGGATCCGCGGCGGCCAGCCGGGCATGCAGCGCCGGCGCGCCGATCTCGGCCAGCAGCGCGCGCGCCGCCGCGCGGGCCTCGGCCGGCACCGGTGGCAGCGCCGAGAGCCCCTCGGTCAGCGAGAGGAAATAGAGCCCGGTCCCGCCGCAGAGGATCGGCAGCCGCCCCGTCGCCCGCGCCGCGTCCATCTCGGCCAGCGCCTGGCCGCGCCACCAGGCGACGCTGGCCGCCTCGGCCGCCGGGCGCACGCCGTACAGGCGGTGCGGCACCGCGGCTTCCTCGGCCGGCGTCGGCCGTGCCGTCAGCACCCGCAGCTCGGCATAGAGCTGCATGGAATCGGCGTTGATCACCACGCCCCCCAGCCGCCGCGCCAGGTCCAGCGCCAGCGCCGACTTGCCGCTGGCGGTGGGCCCGGCGACGATCAAGGCCCTGGCGTCGCGTGATTGCGTCATGCCGCACGCTTCGCCATACCGGGCGCCGCATGTCCCAGATCCTCACCCTGATCGCGCCCCCGAGCGGCCTCGGCCAGCCCCATCTGCTCCGCACCCGGGCCGCGCTGCAGGCGCTCGGCGCCGATGCCGGCACGCCGGACTGGCTGGCGCCGGAGGAAGCCGCCGACATCCCCTTCGGCGGGCTGGCGGCGGAACAGGCGATCGCGGTCGCCACCCAGGCGCTCGACGGCGCCGCGGTGGACGTGATCGCCACTGCCGCCGCGGGCCGCCGCAAGCGGCTGCTGCTGGCCGACATGGACAGCACCATCGTCACGTCGGAGACGCTCGACGAGATCGCCGCCTTCGCCGGGCTGAAGGAGAAGATCGCCGGGATCACCCGGCGGTCCATGAACGGCGAGCTCGACTTCCGCACCGCGCTGATCGAGCGCGTCGGCATGCTGGCGGGCCTCGACGTATCCGCGCTGGAGCGGACCTGGGAGGCGACGGAACTCACCGACGGCGCCCGCGCGCTGGTCGCCACCATGCGGGCGAACGGCGCGCATTGCGCCCTCGTCTCCGGCGGCTTCACCTTCTTCACCGGCCGCGTCGCGGCGCTGGTCGGCTTCCATGCGCATTACTCCAACACCCTGGAGATCGCCGATGGGAAGCTCACCGGCAAGGTGGGGGAGCCGATCCTCGACCGCGACGCCAAGCTGGCGGCGCTGAAGCGCCTGGCCGCCGAGCACGCGCTGCCGCTGGAAGCCGCGCTGACGGTGGGCGACGGCGCCAACGACCTGGCGATGATCCAGGCGGCCGGGCTCGGCGTGGCGTTCCACGCCAAGCCGGTGGTGGCGGCCGCGGCCCGGGCGAAGCTCGACCATGCCGACCTGCGCGGGCTGCTCTTCGCGCAAGGCTACCGGGCGGCGGAGATCCTGGCCGGCTGAGGGCAAGGCCAGGGAGGACGCATCCTTTCTGGACCCGCCTCTGTTTTCGTGAGTCTGGCACTCGCCGCGCACCGGGTGCCGAGCCCACGAAAAGGAAGGGAGGGGTTCGGGCAGGGAATCCGTTTCCCTCCCCGACCTCGCTTTCTCACCGGAGCCGCGGCGGTGCCCGCGTCCGCCAGATGACCTGCTTGCCCGGCAGGCCCAGCACGCAGCGCAGCCCGCCCGGGTCCCAGCGCATCTCCAGGCTGCCCTGCAGCTGCCGCACCACCGTGCTCTGGATCAGGCCGGTGCCGAAGCCGCGGCGGTCCGGCGGCGCCAGGATCGGCGGCCCGCCGCGCTCCTGCCAGACCAGCGACAGGCCGTCGGATCTCGGGTCGCGCGACCAGGATACCGAGACATGCCCGCCGCGCACCGACAGCCCGCCGTATTTCGCCGCGTTGGTCGCCAATTCATGGATCGCCATGGCCACCGCCTGGGTCGCGCCCGGCGCCAGGCCGACCAGCGGCCCGTCGAGCTGCACCGCCGCCTCGAGCCCGCCGCCGCCGCGATAGGCCGCCAGCTCCTCGCCCAGCAGCACCTGCAGGTCGGCGCCGTTCCAGTTCTCCCGCGCCAGCAGCGTATGCGCCAGGGCCATCGCCGCGATCCGGCCCATCACCGCCTTCTTGAAGGCAGCCGGATCCTCGGTCCGGGTCAGGGTCAGCACCGACTGCACCACCGCCAGCGCATTCTTGGCGCGGTGGTCGACCTCCCGCGCCAGCAGCATCTTGGCCTCCTCGGACCGCTTGCGCTCGGTGATGTCGACCGCCGAGGGGATGAGGTGGGTGACCCGCCCGGCGCCGTCGACCAGCGGCGCCACCTGGAAGTCGATGGTCATCCGGCTGTCCTCCGCCATCCGCACATCGACATCGAAGCGCGTGGCGGTCCCGGCCGCGGCGGCTTCGCAGGCCGCGCGCACCCGCGCCGCCACGGCGGCGTCGTAGGACCACCAGTAGGCCTCCCAGAAGGGCTGGCCGCGCACCGCCTCCAGCGTGATGCCGGCGGCCTCCAGCGGCGCCCGGTTGGCATCCAGGAGGGTGCCGTCCGGCGCCAGCACGCCGACGAAGGCGAAGAGGTTGTCGAGCACCCGGCGCAGCATCGCCTCACTGTCGCGGATCGCCGCCTCGGCCTGGACCCGCTCGGTCACGTCGCGCACCAGACTCGCGACGCGGCCCGGTCCCGGGGAGAAGATGCGCTGGTTCAACCAGCGCCCGGTTGACCCCGCCATCCCCTCGATCGCGTGCGGCTCGCCGGTCTCGGCGACGCGGACCAGCGCGGCGAACAGGTCCTCCGCCATGTCGGGGAACAGCGTCCGCAGGCTGCGGCCGATGCAGGCCGCGGGCAGCCGGCCGGTCAGCCGGTCGATCGCGTCGTTGCGCTCCAGCAGGCGGAAGTCGGCGATCGCGCCGGCCGCGTCGGGCAGCGCCTGCCAGAGCGTGAAGCCCTCCTCCATGCGCTCGAACAGGGTGCGGTAGCGTTCCTCGCTGCCGGCCAGCGCCGCCTCGGTCGCCTTGCGCACGGCGATGTCCTCGATCACCGAGACGAAGCGGTCCGGCCGCCCCATGGCATCGCGCAGCAACGAGACGGTGAGGTTGACCCAGATCGTGCCGCCATCGGCGCTGAGGTAGCGCTTCTCCATCGCATAGATCTCGATCGTCCCGTCCAGCAGCGCCTGCCCCTGCTCCAGGTCGGCGGCCAGGTCGTCCGGATGGGTGATCTGCCGGAAGGTCAGGCCCAGCATCTCCTCACGGGTGCGGCCGACGATGCTGCAGAAGCGGTCGTTCAGCCGCAGCCAGGTGCCGTCCAGCGCGACATGGGCGATGCCGACCGCGGCCTGTTCGAAGGTGGCGCGGAATTCCGCCTCGCTCGACGCCAGGGCATGTTCCGCCTGCTGCCGGGCGGAGATGTCCTCGATGACCGAGATGAGCCGCCGCGGCGCCTCGTCGGCGTCGCGCAGGATCGAGACGGTGAGGTTGACCCAGACCGTGCCGCCGTCCGGCCGCAGGTAACGCTTCACCCGCGTGTAGTGGCCGTCGCTCGCCTGCTTCAGCGCCTCGACCCGGGCCAGTCCCTCGGCGCGGTCGTCCGGGTGGGTGAGGTCCCACATGCTGCGGCCGAGCAGTGCCTCGCGCGGCTGGCCGGTGATGGCGCAGACCCGGTCGTTGACCTGCAGCCAGGTGCCGTCGAGCGAAAGTTGGGCGATGCCGACCGCGGCATGTTCGAAGGTGGCGCGGTGCAGCGCCTCGCTCTCGGCCAGCGCCCGCTCGGCGGTGATCCGGTCGGTGACGTCGCGCAGGATGCCGGTGACGAAGCGCTCGCCGCCGGCCTCGAAGCCGGCGACCGAGGCCTCGATCCGGAAGGTGCTGCCATCGGCGCGGCGGGCGGTCAGCGTCCGGCCCGGCGCCATGGCCCGGGCACCCGGCGCCGCTACCATCCTGGCCAGCCGCGCCGCGTGCTGCGCCCCCTCCCCGGCCGGCATCAGCACGCCGAGATCCTGGCCGACCAGCGCCTCCGGCCCGGGATGGCCGAACATCCGCGCCGCCGCCCGGTTGGCCGAGACGATGACGCCCTCCTGCGTCGCCACGATAATCGCGTCCAGCGCGGAATCGACCACCGAGCGCAGCCGCGCCTCGCTGACGCGCAGCGCCGCCTCGGTGGTGTCGCGCACCACGCTCAGCACGCGCTGGCCGTTCCCGTGGACCGGGTCGCGTTCGGCGACGATGCTGCGGAAGGCGATCCAGCGCCAGGCGGCACCGATGCGGACGCGGAATTCGATCGCCATCAGGCCTTCGCCGCCGGCGACCAGGGCGTCGCGCGACGCCTCGCGCCTGGCCCGGTCGGCCGGGTGCACGGCCTCCCGCCAGGCGGCGAATTCCGCCCCGTCATAGCCCAGCCAGACACCGGCCGGGAGCAGGCCGCCGGTCATGGCCGACGCCTGAGCGTCCAGCCGCAGCCGGTTGCGGGCGAATTCCTGCTCCCAGATGCCCAGGCCGGCGCCTTCCAGCGCCAGCCGCAGCCGCGCTTCGCTCTCGCCCAGCGCCTCCCGCGCCGTATGCAGGGCGGAGACGTCCGTAACGCCCTCGACCACCGCCACCGGCCGGCCGGCGGCGTCGCGGCGCAGCGCCTTGTGCGCGGCGACCACCACTTCCTCGCCGTCACGGCGGCGGTGGCGCAGCTCGCCTATCCAGGCGCCGTCGCGTGCCAGCGCCGCATCGACCTCGGCGCGGGGGACCGGGAAGACGGTGCCGAGCAGCGCATGCACGTCACGCCCCATCGCCTCGGCCGCGGTCCAGCCATAGAGCAGCTCGCAGCCCTTCGACCAGAAGCGGATGGTGCCGTCGACGTCGCGTGCCATGCAGGCGGCCAGGTCGAGCGTCGCCAGCAGATCCTGCAAGCGCGCCGCGTTGTCGGCCAGCGCCGCCGTCGCCATGCGGCGGTCGGTCACGTCCTGGCAGGAGCCGACCACCCGGCGGATCCGGCCGCCGACGTCCGGCTCGGGCGAGGCCAGTTCCTCGACGATGCGCACCGAACCATCCGGGCGGAGGATGCGGTGCTCGGTCCGGTAGGGCCGGCCGCTGCGCAGCGCCGCCTGCATGCTGGCCTGAACCCGTTCGCGATCGGGCGGCGGCACGGCGTCGAGGAATGCCGCGATGGAGATGCCGGCGCCGGGCGACAGGCCGAAGATGCGGTAGGTCTCCTCGGTCCAGCGCAGGCTGCCGGAGCCGGGCTCCGCCGGGTCGCCGATCTCCCAGGTCCAGCCGCCGACGCCGGTCAACTGCTGCGCGGTGGCGAGCATCGCCTCCTTCTCGGCCAGCGTGGCATAGGCGTGGCGCTCGGCCTCGGTGCGGCGGCGCAGCGCGGCCTCGGCGGCGGCGAAGCCCTGGCGCAGCGCCTCCAGCTCGGTCACCGGGACCGGCGGCAGGTCGGCCGCGGTGCCACGGCGGCGCTCCGGGTCGAGCGCGACGCCGCGGGCATGCGCCGCCAGCCAGCCGAGCGAGCGGAGCAGCCGCCGGGCGAGCAGCGAGGCGAGGCCGCCGGACGCCAGCAACGCCAGGCCGATGCCGCCGGCCATGCCGAGCAGCGGCCCCTGCCAGCTGGCGCGGTAGGTGGCGTAGGGGACCGCGACGGTCGCGGTCCAGCCCGGCGCCGTTGCCAGCGCGGCGGTGGCGAAGAGCTTCTCCTCCCCGTCCAGCCCGGTGCGGCGGAAGATGCCGTCGGCGCCACCGAGCAGCGCCTTGATCTCGGGCAGCAGGACGGTGCCGCGGAAGCGGCCGTCGGAGCGGGCGATGACGGCGCCGGCGGCATCGAACAGCGTGGCGGTGGCGCCGGCCTCCAGCCGCTGCGCCGCCAGCATCGCGTCGAAATGTTCGGGGTCGAGCGAGCCGCCGGCCGAAAGGGCGGGCGGCTCGCCATCGGCGCGCGGCACCGGCACCACCACGGCGACCACCGGCCGGCGGACCAGCGGTCCAGTCATCAGGTCGGAGACCACCGGGCCTTCCTGCCGGATGGCGGCGCGCAGCACCTCCGCGACGATGCCGGTCTCGGGCAGCGGGGCGCCGGGCGTCACCTGGTGATGAAGCAGGAAGCGGCCTTCGGCATCCCCCACCGCGATCCGCATGCCGGTCACGACGGCGACCCGGCCGGCATGCGCATGCGCCGCGACGGGGTCGGCGATGCGGCTGCCGTCGCCGAAGGCGGGCGAGGTTGCGAAGGCGGTCAGCGATTCGATGCGGCCGCGGATATCGGCGTCGATCGCCAGCGACAGGGCGCGGGCGGTATCGCGCAGCCGTGCCTCGAAGGCGTTGGTGTAGGCCTCCGCCGCGCTGCCCAGTGCCAGGCCGCCGGCGGCCAGCACCGGCAGCAGGGCGGCGAGCAGGATGCCGACCAGGTGCCGGCGGAGCCCGAGCGGACGCCGGCCCGGAGCGGCAGGACGCGGCGTCTGCCAATCGTCGCTCGGCTGCAAGCGGTCCTGGTCGAGCAACGAATCGGGCATGGGCTGGGATGACACCGCGGAATGCGTGGCGCTGCGCGGGGCCGGAATTGCCCCGGAAAGAGATGAACTAAAAAAGTTCTATCCCACAGGATAATTATATAATATTTGATATTCAACGCCTGCTCAAGCAATGCGTGAGGCAGTGCCGAGCTTTCTGCCCGAGCCGGCCGGGAACGGCTGCGGCAGCTGGATGCGACAGCATTCCGGCTGACCAGGCAGACCGATGCCCTGCCAAGCGGCAGCGGTGACTATCGATGGTGCCTGCCGGAACCGAATGCCGGCCCGGAACGACGATCGCCGCCCGGGCAGGAATGCCGGACGGCGAGATCGGTAGGGCGCCATGCGGTCAGGCGCCGCTGGCGCGGGACATCGGCTGCAGCCCGCGGCCAGACGCCGCGGGCGCCGGCATCAGCCCGGACTGCCCTTCTCGCCGCGCAGCCGCAGCGGCACGAAGCGCTGGCCCTGCGCCGTCTCGATCAGCAGCAACGCGGTCGGCCGGTTCTGCTTGCGCAGCGCCTCCAGCCGGGCCTGGACCTCCTGCGGGGTGTTCACCCGCTCCTGCTGGACCTCGACGATGATGTCGCCGGGCCGCAGCTCGCGCTCGGCGGCCGGGCTGTCCGGCGCGACCTCCATGATCACCACGCCCTTCTGTTCGGGCCGCAGCGAGAAGCGGTCGCGCGCCTCGGGCGAGATCGGACCGACCCGCAGGCCCAGCCCGGAGAGCTCGGTCGGCCGGTTGGCCGGCGGCGGGGTGGCGGCGGCCTGCTGCACCTCGCCCGGCAGCTCGCCGACGGTGACCTGCAGGGTCTGCTCCTTGCCGTCGCGCCAGACGATGACCGGCACGGCGCGGCCGACCGGGGTGTCGGCGACGATGCGCGGCAGGTT
The DNA here is from genome assembly GCF_042666655.1 of Dankookia sp. GCM10030260. NCBI lineage: Bacteria > Pseudomonadati > Pseudomonadota > Alphaproteobacteria > Acetobacterales > Roseomonadaceae > Dankookia > Dankookia sp. GCM10030260. Next base: position 659,514 of record NZ_JBHTDE010000001.1, on the reverse strand, counting down.
GCGCATCTCCTTCACCTCCGCGCCGTTGAAGCGCAGCACCACGTCGCCGTTCTTGATGCCGCCCTTGGCGGCCGGCCCGTCCTCCTGCGCCCGCGCCACCAGGGCGCCGCGGCCGCCACCCTTCAGGCCGAGGCTCTCGGCGATCTCGTCGGTGACCTGCTGGATGTTCACGCCCAGCCAGCCGCGGCGGACCTTGCCGCCCGGCTCCTGCAGCTGTGCGGTGATGTTGCGCGCGAGGTTGGAGGGGATGGAGAAGCCGATGCCGATCGACCCGCCCGAGGGCGAGTAGATGGCGGTGTTGATGCCAACCACCTTGCCTTCCAGGTTGAACAGCGGCCCGCCGGAATTGCCGCGGTTGATGGCGGCGTCGGTCTGGATGAAGTCGTCGTAGAGGCCCTGGCGGATGTCCCGGCCGCGTGCCGAGACGATGCCGGCGGTCACCGTCCCGCCCAGGCCGAAGGGGTTGCCGATCGCCAGCACCCAGTCGCCGACCTGCGCGGTGTCGCTGTCGCCGAACTGCACGGCGTGCAGCGGCTTGTCGGTCTCGATCTTCAGGACCGCGATGTCGGTGCGCGGGTCGGTGCCCAGCAGCTTGGCGCGGATCGAGGTGTTGTCCGAGAGGATGACGTTGATCTCGTCGGCGCCGTCGATGACGTGGTTGTTGGTCACCACGATGCCGCTGGTGTCGATGATGAAGCCGGAGCCCAGCGACTGGGCGCGGCGCGGCCGCTGCGGCTGGGCGGGGCCGCCGGGGCCGCCGGGCCCCTGCCCCTCGGGCCGGTTCTTGTTGAAGAAGTCGCGGAAGAATTCCTCGAACGGGCTGCCGGGCGGGGCCTGCGGCAGGTCCGGCGCGTCCGGCCGGTTGGCCCGGGCCTGGACCGACTGGGTGGTCGAGATGTTGACCACCGATGGCAGCAACTGGCGGGCCAGCGGCGCGAAGGAGGACGGCGCGTCGCGCATCGGCACCGCCGCAGGGGCATTCTGCGGCGCGGCATCGGCCGGCGCCGGAGCCGGCTGGCCCCCCGCCGCCAGCGGCAGGGTGGCGAGGAGGGTGGCCAGGACGGCGGGGGAAAGGCGCATCGGGGGATCCTCGACAGCGGATAGGGGGAACGGGGTGAACGCCGTTCGTGGTCAAAGGCTCGGTCACGGGGGGGCGTGCCGGCCATCGCGCCGGCACCCGTGCCCGGCGCGCGGGCTGCCCCGCGCGCCGGTCGTTCAGCGGGCGTGGCGGGTCACCGCGCCGCCGGCACCCCGTCAGGCGAAAGGTTGCGGAAATACTTAAAGAAATCGCTATCGGGGCTCAGCAGCATGCGGGACTCGCCGTCCGAGAAGGCTTCCCGCCAGGCCTGCATGGTGCGCCAGAACTGGTAGAAATCCGGGTCCCGCTGGTAGGCCCCGGCGAAGATCCGGATGGCGACCTGCTCGCCCTCGCCGCGCAGCGTCTCGGCGCGCGACTGCGCCTCGGCGATCAGCACGGTGCGGTCGCGCTCGGCCGCGGCGCGGATGCGCTGGGCCTGCTCGGCACCCTCGGCGCGCTGCTCCCGGGCGACGCGTTCGCGTTCCGACTGCATGCGCGAAAGGATGGCCTGGGTGTTCTCCTCCGGCAGGTCGGCGCGGCGGATGCGGACATCCGTCACCTCGATCCCGAAGCTTTGCGCCTCGGCATTCACCCGCTGGCGGATCTCGCCCATCACCCGGGCGCGGTCGGCCGAGAGCACCGACAGCAGCGGCTCGTTGCCCAGGGTGTTCCGCAGCGAGGAGGAGACGATCGGGCCGAGCCGCAGCCGGATGCCGGCCTCGGTCGCACCCACCGTCTGGTAGAAGCGCAGCGGGTCGGTGATGCGGTACCGGGTGAAGGTGTCCACCACCAGCCGGCGCTGGTCGCCGAGAATGACCTCCTGCCCCTGCGCGTCGAAGTCCAGCAGCCGGCGGTCGAAGCTGATGTTGGTCTGGATGAAGGGGATCTTCCAGTTCAACCCGGGCTGGTCGGCGACGCGGATCGGCTGGCCGAACTGGGTGATCAGCACCTGTTCGGTCTGGTGCACCGCGAACAGCGACGACGCCGCGGCGAGGACGAGGCCGCCGAGCAGGGCGGCGCCGATGATCAGGCGGTTCATCGGGCGGCTCCCTGCGGGCGGCTGTTGACGAAGGGCGGCGGCCCCGAGGCGGCCGGCGCTGCCGGGGCGGGGCGACCGCCGGCCCGGGCCGTGTCGCCCAGGTTCAGGAAGGGCACCAGGCCCTGCAGCCGGTCGTCGACGATGACCTTCGGGTTGCGCCGCAGGATCTCCTCCATGGTCTCGATGTACAGGCGCCGGCGGGTCACGTCGGGCGCGGCGCTGTAGGCGCCGAGCACGCTGACGAAGCGCGCCGCCTCGCCCTTGGCGCGGGCTTCCTGGCTGTCGCGGAAGCCCTGGGCCTCCTGGATCATCCGTTCGGCCTCGCCGCGGGCGCGCGGGATGATGTCGTTGCGGTAGGCCTCGGCCTCGTTGCGCTGGCGCTCGCGGTCGGCCGCGGCGCGCTGCACGTCGCGGAAGGCCTCGATGACCGCGGCCGGCGGGTCGACCTTCTGCAGCTGGACCTGGGTGATCGCGACGCCCGCCTTGTACTGGTCCATGATCGCCTGGGTCCCGGCGCGGACCTGGTCCTCGATCTGGCCGCGCGCTTCCGTCAGGGCGGGCTGGATCGGGGTGCGGCCGATCACTTCCCGCATCATGCTCTCGGCGGCGGACTTGATCGTGTTCTCCGGGTTGCGGGTGTTGAACAGGAAGTCGCCGGCGTCGCGGATGCGCCAGCGCACCACGAAATCGATGTCGATGATGTTCTCGTCGCCCGTCAGCATGAGCGATTCCTCCACCACGTCCCGCCCGACCGGGCCGCGGACCGAGGCGGCATCGCCCGAGCGGAAGCCGATGAAGACCAGGTTCTCGGTCGTGACGCGCGGCGTTTGCACCGATTCGATCGGCCAGGGGATGTGGTAGTTCAGGCCGGGGCCGGCGGTGCGGTTGAAGGCGCCGAAGCGCAGCACCACGCCTTCCTCGTCCGGCTGGACGCGGTAGAAGCCGCTGGCGGCCCAGAGCCCCACGACGATCAGACCGAGGATGGCGAGGCCCTTGCCGCCGGCGCCGCCCACACCGCTCGGGATGACGCGGCGGACCGCGTCCTGCGCCTGGCGGATCAGATCGTCGAGGTCGGGTCCGGGTCCGCGGCCGCCGCCACCGGGTGGGGTCGGCGGAGGCGACCCCCAGGGCCCGCCCGGTCGGGGATTACCCCAAGGGCTGGGTCCGCCGTTGTTCAGCGCCATGGATCGAGCCGGCCTCCATTTGTCGTTGGTCTGGATCTGCGTGTTCTGCACCGGGTGCCCGCGCCCCGGATAGGGGCTGGATGCCACGGCGGTGCCCGTCCATATCACGCCAGGGCGGGGCGACGCGAACGCGCCCCGACCGGCGTGCCGCGGGTTCGGGCGATATTGTTGGATCGAGAGGGCTTTTCAAGCGATGGGCGAGTCTCTGGTCGAGGCGGTGCGGCAGGCTCTCCTGACGGTCCGCGACCCGGTGGGGGGCGGGAACGTGGTGGAGGCCGGGCTGGTGCAGGGCCTGACCGCCCGCGACGGGCTGGTGCAATTCGCCATCGCCGTGCCGCGCGAGCGGGCGCGGGAGATGGAGCCGCTGCGCCAGGCGGCCGAGCGGGCGGCCGCCGGGGTGCCCGGCGTGCTGAGCGCCACGGTGGTGCTGACCGCCCATCGCGCCGATCCCGGGCCGAAGCCGGGCGGCGCCGGCCGGGCCGGGCCGCCGGCCGCGGGCGGGCATGGCCATGGCCATGCGCCGAAGGCGCCGGCCGGCCAGGGGGCCATGCTGCTTCCGGACGTCGGGAAGATCGTCGCGGTCGCTTCCGGCAAGGGCGGCGTCGGCAAGTCCACCACGGCGGTGAACCTGGCGGTCGCGCTCGCCGCCCAGGGCCTGCGCGTCGGGCTGCTGGACGCCGACATCTACGGCCCCTCGCTGCCGCAGATGCTCGGCGCGCAGGAGAAGCCGCGCACCGAGGGCAACACCATCATCCCGCTGCAGCGCTGGGGGCTGAAGGCGATGTCGATCGGCTTCCTGGTGGATGCCGAGACGCCGATGATCTGGCGCGGGCCGATGGTGATGGGCGCGCTGGAACAGATGATGGGCCAGGTCGCCTGGGGGGCGCTCGACATCATGGTGGTGGACATGCCGCCGGGCACCGGCGATGCGCAGCTGACCATGAGCCAGCGGGTGCCGCTCGCCGGCGCCGTCATCGTCTCGACGCCGCAGGACGTGGCGCTGCTGGACGCAAGGCGCGGAGTGAGGATGTTCGAGAAGGTCAACGTCCCCGTGCTCGGGGTGATCGAGAACATGTCCTACTACTGCTGCCCGAAATGCGGCGACCGGGCGGACATCTTCGGCCATGGCGGGGCGCGGGCGGAAGCGGCCAAGATGGGGGTCGAGTTCCTCGGCGAGCTGCCGCTGAAGATCGACATCCGGCTGCTAGCCGATGCCGGCACGCCGATCGTCGCGGCGCGGCCGGAGACCGAGGAGGCGCAGGCCTACCGGCGCATCGCCGCCCGGCTGTGGGATAAGCTGCAGGGCGCGGGGGCGACGGCGCCGCGCTTCGTGGTGGAGTAGCAAGGTCGGGGAGGAAACAGCATTTCCTCCCCCAACCCCGCCTTTGCGTTCTGTGGCTTGGCACCTGCCGCGCGGCAGGTGCCAAGCCACAGACATAAGCGCCCAAGGAGGATACTTCCTCCCCGGCCTCGCCTAATACGCGCTCGCCATTTCGCCCATCTGCGTCTCGACCGGCAGGCAGACCAACCGGGTGCAGGGCCGTGCCCTCAGATGCGCGGCGGCGTCCTCGCAGGCCTCGACGGTCGCATAGGTCCTGAAGCCGACTGTCGGGGCATTGTTCGGGACCACCGGCGGGGCCGGGTTGGCCGAAGCAATGCCGGCCAGGGCGGCCACCACGATGACGAAATCGGCCATGCCAATCCTCCACGGGCTGGTGATCCAGCAAGCGGAGAATGCCCGGTCGGCGACATTGCTGCGGTGCGCCGGCGCACATGGCGGATAAGATATACTATGCCAGCAGCCGGTCGGTCTCCGCCGCCGCCGGCATCGCCGCCGCCGCACCGGACCGGCTGCAGGCCAGCGCCGCCGCGGCCGAGGCGCGACGCATCGCCGCCTCCAGCGGCATCCCGCGGTCGAGCGCCGCGGCCAGCACGCCGCTCCAGGCATCGCCGGCGCCGGTGGTGTCCACCGCCCGCACCGGGAAGGCCGGGATGCGGTGCCGGCCTGCCGCGGTCGCCGCCTCCGCCCCCGCCTCTCCCAGCGTCACCGCGACGCCGATGCCGAGCGCCCGGTGCAGACCGGCGGCATCCGCCCCACAGCCGAGCCGGGCGGCCAGCCAGGCCGCCTCGTGCTCGTTCGCCACCAGCAGGTCGAGTGCACGCAGCGCCCCGGACTCGATCTCCCCGGCCGGGGCCAGGTTCAGCAGGATGCGGGCGCCGCGCGCCCGGGCGCGGCGGATGAGGGCGGCGGTCTCGGCCGGCGGCACCTCCATCTGCAGCAGCAGGACGGTGGCCGGGCCCAGCGCCGCATCCTCGACCTGCGCGGCGCGGGCCGCGAGGTTGGCGCCGCTGCCGACCGCGATCTGGTTGCGCCCGGCGGGATCGACGCAGACCGCGGCGCAAGCGGTGGGCGCGGCCACGGTGGCGAGGCGGGAAAGGTCGACCCCCGCCCCGCGCAGCCCGGCCAGCGCCACCTCGGCCATGGCATCGGCGCCGACCGCGCCGGCGAAGGCGGCGGGCGCCCCGTCCAGCGCCGCGGCGACCGCCTGGTTGGCGCCCTTGCCGCCCGGCAGCGCGGCATAGCCGGGGCCGAGCACCGTCACCCCCGGCGCCGGCAGCGCCGGCAGGGCGAAGACCAGGTCGGCGACGACCGAGCCGAAGACCAGGACCGGCATCGGCCTAGCGGTCCCCGGCGGCGTAAGGCGGCCGGGCAGTGGTCCGGGGGTGTGGCCAGGCAGGCATGGCGGCGGTCCTCGCATCCGGGCCGGGCGCCCGGCCGGGCAGCTTCCCAAGCCTGCCGCGGCGCGACAACCGCCTTGCCTCGCCGCCCCCCTGGCGGCGGGGCGCCGGGGCGTCCAGGCTGGGCGCATGGACGCCCCGCTGATCCTGTTCGCCGCCGGGCTGCTGGCCGGCGCGATGAACGCCGCCGCCGGCGGCGGCTCCTTCGTCACCATCCCGGCCATGGTCTTCGTCGGCCTGCCCTCGGCCGTCGCCAATGCCTCGAGCACCGTGGCGCTGCTGCCGGGGACGCTGGCCAGCGCCTGGGCCTGGCGGCGCGACTTCCAGTCCTTCGAGGGCATCCCGCTGCGCAGCCTGGTGCTGATCAGCCTGGGCGGCGGGCTGGTCGGGGCGGTGCTGCTGCTGGTGACGCCGCAGCCGGCCTTCGATGCCATCCTGCCCTGGCTGCTGCTGGCAGGCACCCTGGCCTTCGCCTTCGGCCGGCGGATCGGCGAGGTGCTGCGGCAGCGGCAGGTGGTGATCGGGCCGCGCTTCCTGGTGGGTGCCCAGGTGCTGCTCTCGGTCTATGCCGGGTATTTCGGCGGCGGCGTCGGCATCATGATGATGGCGGTCTGGAGCCTGCTCGGCCAGGTCGACATCAGGGCGATGAGCGCGGGGCGCACGCTGCTGGTCAGCGCGGCCAATACGGTCGCCGTGCTCTGCTTCGCCGTCGCCGGCCCGGTGCGCTGGCCGGAGACCGCGGTGATGCTCGTCGCGGCGGTGATCGGCGGCTATTTCGGCGCAGTGCTGGCGCGGCGGATCCCGGCGGCCTGGCTGCGCGGCGTCGTGGTGGCGTACAGCGCGCTGATGACCGCGGTATTCTTCTGGCGGGCCTGGGGGTAGGGCCGGAGGAGAAAGTATTCTCCCGCGGACCCCCTCATCTATGTCCGTGGGTTGGCACCCGGCGCGCGGCGTGTGCCAACCCACAGAGAGGAAGGATGGGACTTGGGGAGGGAACATTTTCCCCTCCCCAACCTCGCCTGCCAGCGGCAACGCCGGGTGAGCCATCGGCGTTATCCCTGTGCGCTGCGCAGGAGAGCCCCATGCCGGGTGCCACCGATCCGCCCCGTCGCCGGCTGCTCGCGGCCGCCGCGGCCGCGCCGTTCCTTTGGTCCCGCCCAGTCCACGCGCAGCCCGCCTTCGGCCTGCTGGCGCAGGTCACGGCCGGGGCGCTCGACGTCGGCTATGTCGCGCTCGGGCCCGCTGAAGGCCCCGCGGTCATCCTGCTGCATGGCTGGCCCTACGACATCCACAGCTTCGCCGAGGTCGCGCCGGCGCTCGCCGCCGCTGGCCATCGCGTCATCGTCCCGCACCTGCGCGGCCATGGCACGACGCGCTTCCGCGCCGCGGATGCCATGCGCAACGGCCAGCAGGCAGCGCTGGCGGTGGATGTCATCGACCTGATGGATGCGCTCGGCATCGCCCGGGCCCTTATCGCCGGTTTCGACTGGGGGGCGCGGACCGCCGGCATCGTCGCGGCGCTCTGGCCGGAGCGCTGCCGGGCGCTAATCTCGGTCAGCGGCTACCTGATCGGCAGCCAGGAAGCCAACCGGATGCCCCTGCCGCCGCTGGGCGAACATGCCTGGTGGTACCAGTACTACTTCGCCACCGAGCGCGGCGCGCTCGGCTATGCCCGGTACACGCGGGAATTCGCCCGGCTGATCTGGCAGACCGCCTCGCCCACCTGGAGGTTCGACGACGCCACCTTCGCCCGCTCGGCGGCCTCGCTCGACAACCCGGACCACGTCGCCATCGTGATCCACAACTACCGGTGGCGGCTCGGCCTCGCCGCCGGGGAGGCGCGCTACGACGCGCTGGAACGGCGCCTCGCCGCGGCCCCCACGATCGGCGTGCCGACGATCACGCTGGAGGGCGACGCCAACGGCGCGCCGCATCCGGACCCGGCGTCCTATGCGGCGAAGTTCACCGGGCGCTACGCGCATCGCACCATCGCCGGCGGCATCGGCCACAACCTGCCGCAGGAGGCGCCGCAGGCCTTCGCGGCGGCGGTGCTGGACGTGGACCGCGGCTGACCCGCGGCAAGGGAGCAACCCGATGCCCAGCCGACGCCGAATCATCGCCGCCGCGGCGCTGCTGCCGACAAGCGTCGCCCGGGCGCAGCCGGCGCCGGAATTCGCCGGCCTCGACGGCTGGCTGAACAGCCCGGTGCCGCTCAGCATCGCCGGGCTGCGCGGCAAGGTGGTGCTGGTCGATTTCTGGACCTACTCCTGCATCAATTGCCGCCGCACCTTCCGCTACCTGAACCGCTGGCAGGCGGAATACGGCGCCGCCGGCCTGCAGGTCATCGGCATCCACACGCCGGAATTCGGCTTCGAGCGCCAGCGCCACAACGTCGAGTCCGCGGTCCGCGAATTCGGCCTGCGCTACCCGGTCGGCCAGGACAACCGCTTCGAGACCTGGCGCGCCTGGAACAACCGCGCCTGGCCGGCCTTCTACCTGCTCGACCGCGACGGCCGGATCGTGCTGCTGCGCGAGGGCGAAGGCCATGCGCGGGAGATGGAAGCGGCGATCCGCGGCCTGCTCGGCCTGCCGCCACGGACCACGCCGGCGCCGGCCGGCGACGATCCCGACCTGTCGCGCATCGCCTCGCCGGAGATCTATTTCGGCGCGCAGCACCCGACCCCGCAGGCGCGTGCGCAGTCGCCGCGGCCGGGTGCCGCGACCTACGGCTTCGGCCCGGCCGCCGCGCTGCGGCTGAACCAGTACGAGCTGGACGGCACCTGGCTGCGGGAGGCGGAGGCGCTGTCGCTGCAATCGCCGCGCGGCGGGCTGCGGCTGCGCTTCTCCGCGGCGAAGCTGCACCTTGTGGCCGGCGCCACGCGCGAGGTGCCGATCCGCGTCAGCATCGACGGCGGCGCGCCGGTGGCGTCCAGCATCGGCCGGCCGACGCTGTACACCCTGCTGGACGGCGAGGCCTACGGCGAGCACCGGCTGGAGTTCACCGCGGAGCAGCCCGGTCTGTCGCTGTTCAGCGTGACCTTCGGCTGAGTGCGCGTCGGGCAGGGAAAAGCATGTCCGATGAGGCGCCGCGCCCAGGCGTGCTGGCATGCAACGCGATCCATGAACCGGGGTTGTACAAGGCAGTGGATCGCAACCTGCGGAGGCATTGATGGCCACGGCACGGCAAACGCCCGACGGCAAACCCGACGCACCCAACCAGGCCCCGCCGGATGACACGCCGGCGCCCGGCCAGCCGGAGGATTTCCCGCCGACGGGCCTGACGGTGACGGATAGCTGGGCGGCGACGGCCGCGCCGGACGGGACGGTTGCCGCCGACCGCGTCGTGCCGGAACCCGACAGCCTCGGCGGCTGACCGCTACAGGAACCCCACCGGCGCGCGGCCGAGCAGCACCTGCCCCACCGCGGTGAAATGCGCGGCACGCGACTGGATCTGCTGCGACAGGGTGTGGATGTCGCGGAAACGCCGCTCGAAGGGGCTGCCGGGGAAGATCGCATCCACCCCGGCCGCCTTGTAGGTGAAGTCCGCCACCTCGATCGACGCCTGGATCGCCTGGGCGCAGCCGAGCCGCAGCCGGGCGCGTTCCTCGACCGGCAGCGCGGCCGCTGCATGCATCTCGCCCAGCATCGCCAGCAGCCATGCCCGCGCCGAGCCGAGCCTGGCGCTGGCCCGCGCCACCTCCCCCTGCACCACGGCATCGTCGGCGAGCAGCGCCTGGCCGCGCGGGCTCTTCGCCATGGCCAGCGCCATGAAATGGTCCAGCATCGCCCCGGCGGTGCCGAGCGCCACGCCGGCGACGCCCACCGCATAGAGCCCCTGCTGGGTGAAGGCATAGAGCGCCCCCGGCTCCCGCCGCAGGGCCGGGTCCTCCCGCGTGCTGCTGAAGGGCTCGGGGACGAAGACGTCGTCCACGGTGTAGGAGTCGGACGCCGTGCCGCGCAGCCCGATCGGGTTCCAATTGTCCAGCAGCCGGGCCTGTTCGGCGGGGAAGATCAGCGTGCGGATCGCCGGCCGGCCATGCTGGTTCTGCCGGAATGTGCCATCGGCCTCCCGCACCCGGCAATGCGCGCCCATCCAGCTCGCCAGGCGGCAGCCGCTGGCGAAGTCGAAGCGGCCCGAGACGCGGTAGCCGCCCGGCACCGCCTCGGCCACCGTCTCGTTCGGCGGCCCCCAGGCGAGCACGGCGCGCGGGTCGGCGAAGATCGCCCGCGCCACGTCGGGCGCCAGATAGGCGGCGATCAGCACCGTGCTGTTGGCGACGAAGAGGTTCCAGGCGACCGAGGCGTCGTGCCGCGCCGTCTCCTCGATCGCCAGCAGATAGGTCGCCGGATGCACCTCGTCGCCGCCCGCGCTGCGCGGCAGCAGCATGCGGAAGAGGCGGGCGCGGTGCAGCGCATCGACCAGTTCGGCGGGGATGCGGCGGCTGGCCTCGATCGCCGGGGCCGCCGCCGAGATCGCCGCGGCGAGCGCGCGGGCCCGGGCGGGCGGGTCGGGCGCCGCGGCGGCGTGCATCGGGTGGTCCATGGCGACGCCCCGCTGTTGTTCTCCCGCCCGCATTGCGGGCCGCGGGGCGCCGCCTGTCAATCGGCGTGTCAGGCCGGGTGGAACAGCAGCGCGCGCAGCTCGATGCTCTGCCGCGGCGGCGCATCGGCCGGCGCGCCGGGATCCGCGAAGGCGGTATGCGGCGAGAACCGTGCCGTCCCGTCCCGCGCGCTGTCGTAGACCTTCAGCAGCAGCGCCTCCTCCACCGTCATCTCCGGCAGCCAGTACCAGCGATGGTCCGGGTTGAAACGCACCTGGTAGGTCTCGCCGCGGCGGTCGGAGTAGAGCAGGTCGCTCGCCACCAGGTCGGCGGGGGCAACGGTGGTGGCGTCGCAGACCGCCAGCGGCATGTCGCGCACCGGCCCGGCGATCGGCCGCCACAGGTTGACGATCTGCACCCGGCCGCGCAGCAGCGCCTCGGCCTCCTCCGGCAGCAGGTCGCGGACGCGCTGCGGGCCGGACCATTCCGTATGGTCCACATGGACCCGGGCGACGGGCTGGCGGGCCCCGCCGGCGCGGTCCTCGGCGCCGGGGGCCTGGCGGCGGATGGTGTGGTCGAAGATGTGCACCCGCGCCGCGCCGGTCGCGGCCTGCAGGATGCGCGCGCTCTCGGGGTAGTAGATCGCGCGGATCGCCGCCTCGTCGTCGAAGTCGCGCAGCGCGCTGGCGCCACGCGCGACGGCGAAGCCCTCGCGGTCCAGCGAGACCTGCCCGGCCAGGGGCCGCAGGTCGCGGATGGCGACGCGGTGCGGCGCGGCCTCGATGTTGCTGCGCGGCTGCCCGGCGGGCGGCAGGTAGGTGTAGGTGAAGGGCCGGCCCTCGACCGGGCCGAGGTAGTTCAGCGCGGCCTCGATCACGGCAGCGGGCCGGGCGGCGGGGCGTTCGGCAAGCGTCTGGCTCATGCTTCGTCTCCTCGGGATGGTCAGCGGGGCCACAGCGGCTGTTGCGCCAGGGCCAGGGCCTCGGATGGGGTCAGGCCGATGTCGCGCAGGTCGCGCGCCTCGAGCGCCAGCAACTGCTGGCGTTCGGTCCGGCGGGCCAGGATCGTCTCCAGCCAGGCGGGCCAGATGCCGCGCGGGGCCGCGGCCTCCGCCAGGGGCACCGAGGCCAGGGCGGGCAGCGCGGGCGGCGTCAAACGGGCGATGTGCATGGTCTCAACCTCATCCGGGTCATCTCATGCAGCGAAGATGGATCTGGTCCCCTCCAGCGATAATCGGGCATGTTGGACTGACACTGATGACCGGCAGGACAGAATGAGCCAGCCTTCCGACATGGCCGCCTTCGTCCGCATCGTCGACCTGGGCGGCCTCGCGCCTGCGGCGCGCGACCTCGGCCTCACCCCCTCGGCCATGTCGAAGCAGCTCGGCCGGCTGGAGGCGCGGCTCGGCGTCCGGCTGCTGACCCGCACCACCCGGCGCATCGCCCTGACGCCGGAGGGCGAGACCTACCTGGCCCGCGCCCGCGACATCCTCTCGCTCATCGCCGCGGCCGAGCAGGACGTCACCGCCGGCCGTGGCCGGCCCGGCGGACTGCTGCGGGTCAATACCGGCACCGCCTTCGCCCGCCACCGGCTGATCCCGCTGCTGCCGGCCTTCTTCGAACGCTACCCGGCGATCACGCTGGACCTCACGGTGACCGACCGGCGGGTCGACCTGGTGGCGGAACAGGTCGACGTGCTGCTGCGCACCGGCCCGCTCGGCGACTCCTCCCTGATCGCCCGCAAGATCGCCGGGGGCGGCCGGGTGGTCTGCGCCGCGCCGGACTACCTGGACCGCCGCGGCCGGCCGGCGGCGCCTGGGGACCTGCTGGCGCACGACTGCCTGGTGCTGCGCGGCCTGGCCCGGCTGACCGCTTGGCCCTTCCGCACCGCGACGGGGCTGCAGACCCTGACGGTGCACGGCATCGCCACCACCGACAGCGCCGAGGCGCTGCGCGACATGGCGCTCGCCGGGCTCGGCATCATCCGGGTCAGCAGCTTCATCGTCGCCCGCGACATCGCCGAGGGACGGCTGGTGCCGCTGTTCGAGGCGGAACACGTCTCGGAGGAGGTGCCGGTCTGGGCGGTGACGGCGCCGGGGCGGCACAGGCTGCCGCGGGTGCAGGTGTTCGTGGATTTCCTCGCGCGGCATGCGGAGGATTGGTGAAAGGAAGGCTGGGGAGAAAGTATTCTCCCCAGACCCCTCATCTATTTCTGTGGGTTGGCACCGGCCGCGCGGCGCGACCCGCCCCACAAAAGACAGGTGGGGTTTGGGAAGGAGATGCTTTTTCCTCCCCAACCTTCCTACCCCGCCGGATCCAGCCCGGTCCCGCCATAGAGCCAGGCCACCACCTCGTACCACTCCGCCGAGGACCTGGCCGACATCACCGCGTTGCGCAGCAGCGCATGGACGCCTGCGGGGTGGTAGATATGCTCGCCGATGGCGCGCGACATCAGTTGCACGCGGGCGGTGCGCAGCAGGCGGCGGGCGCGGTAGGCCTCGAGCGCCGCCTCGATGCGGCCCGGATGAGCCTCCAGCATGTGGGCGAGGCAGACCGCGTCCTCCATCGCCATGCAGGCGCCCTGGGCGAAGTATTGCAGCATCGGATGCGCCGCATCGCCCAGCAGCGCGACCCGGCCATCGACCCAGCGCTCCACCGGGTCGCGGTCGCAGAGCACCCACTTCTTCCAGTCGCTGCCATGCCGGATGATGCCCTGGGCGCGCGGATGGATATGTTCGAAGCCCTGCATCACCTCCTCGAAGGCGACCGGCTGGCCGGCCACCGGCGCCGGCGCATCGTTGTGATAGGTGACAACCAGGTTGAACAGCTTCCAGCCCTGCAAGGGGTAGTGGACGATGTGGCATTTCGGCCCGGCCCAGAGCGTCGCCGCATTCCAGCGCAGGTCATCCGGCATGCGCTCGGTCGGGATGACCGAGCGGTAGGACGTGTGGCCGGAGACCCGCGGCGCGCCGTCGCCCACCACCCGGCGGCGGATGTTCGACCACAGCCCGTCGGCGCCGATCAGCGCCGCGCCGGTCGCGGTCCCGCCCGTCGCCAGCCGGGCGGTGACGCTGCCGCCGTCCTGGTCGAAGTCCACCACCTCGGAGGCGGTGCGCAATTCGATCAGCGGGTCCTCGCGGCATGCGCGGAGAAACACGCCGTGCAGGTCCCCGCGGTGGATCACCGCATAGGGGTTGCCGAAGCGGCGGCGGAAGCCCTCGCCCAGGTCGATATGGGTGATCTCCCCGCCGGCCATGGCATCCATCAGCCGCAGCTGGTCAATATAGACCGCCATGGCCCGGGCGGTGTCGCCGACGCCGAGCGTGTCGAAGGCATGGAAGGCATTCGGGCCGAGCTGGATGCCGGCGCCGATCTCGCCCAGCGTCGCCGCCTTCTCTAGCACGATGCTGGCGATGCCTTTCCGCGCCAGGCCGAGCGCCGCGGCGAGGCCGCCGATGCCGCCGCCGGCGATCAGGATGGGCTGCTGGCCTCCCATCGTCAGCGCGCCCGCAGCGGCACGCCGGTCCAGCCCTCGTACAGCTTCGCCACCGTGGTCATGTCGGCCTGCGGCCCCTGCGCGGCCTCGACCATCGACCAGATCTCCCGCGCCAGGCCGGTCAGCGGCGCCGGCACGCCGAGGGCGGCGAATTCCGCCATGGCGAGCGACATGTCCTTCTGCGCGATGCGGTTGGTCGAGCCCACGGCGAAGCGGCCGGTCAGCACCTCCCGCGGGTATTTCGAATCGGTCGAGCTGTTGCGGCCGGTGCCGGCATTGATCACCTCGCACATCTGCGCCGGATCCAGCCCGGCCTTGGCGCCGAGCGACAGCGCCTCCGCCGTCAGCACCATGCCGGCGAGCGAGAGCAGGTTGTTCGCCAGCTTCATCGCCTGGCCGAGCCCGGGCGTGTCGCCGACGACGAAGACCCGGTTGCCCACCACCTCCAGCGCCGGCCGGGCCATGGCCACGGCCTCCGGCGCGCCGGCCGCCATCACCGCCAGCACGCCGGTCTCGGCGCCCAGCGCGCCGCCGCTGATCGGGCTGTCCACCAGGGCCACGCCGCGCGCGGCCAGGCCCTCGGCCAGGCGGCGCATGGCCGGGCCGCCGATGGTCGACATCTCGACATAGGTGCGCAGCGCATGGCCGGGCGCCGAGGCGACGCCATCCTCGCCCAGCGCCACCGCTTCAGAGATCGACGGCGACGGCAGGCAGGCCAGCACCAGCTTGCAGCGCAGGCCGAGCTCCCGCGCGCCGCCGGCCACCGGCTCGGCGCCCGCCGCCGCGGCGCGGTCCATGGCCTCGGGCCGGATGTCGTGCACCAGGATGCGGCGGCCGGACTCCCGCGCCCAGGCCGCCAGCCGCGCCACGATCGGCCCGCCCATCGAGCCGAGGCCGAGAAACCCGATGCTGTGGGTCATGCGGTGTCTTCCTTCCTTGGACCGCCCCTTGTTGCCATGGCCGCCCGGCGATGGCGATGATCCGGGCGGCTCGCGCGCGGCGGCGAGATCGCCGATGCCGGGCCGCGGCCGGCGCGGCGCTTGCCGGCCCGAATCGTCGGGACGATGCTGGATGGCGGACCCCATGGCCGAGAGTTTCGATGCGATCGTGATCGGCGGCGGCGCCGTCGGCACCGCCACCCTGTTCCAGCTCACCGCGCTGGGCTGCCGCCGGGTGCTGCTGCTGGACCGCGGCGAGATCGCGGGGGGGACCACCGCGCGCTCCTCCGGCTGCCTGCGGACGCATTACAGCGTGCCGATCAACGTCGCCGTGGCGCGCGCCAGCCTGGCGATGTTCGGCCGCTTCGCCGAATTGCTCGACGACCCGGCGGCGGATGCCGGGCTGGTGCGCGCGGGCTACCTCATCATGGCGCCGCCCGGGCCGGCCTCGGCCGCGGTGCGCGGCAGCATCGCGGCGCAGCAGGCGGTCGGCATCGAGGCCCGCCTGCTCGACCGGGCCGAGGCGCTGGCGCGGCATCCCTGGCTGCATCTGGACGACATCGACGCCATCGGCTTCGAGGCGGAGGCCGGCTTCGCCGACCCCTACCTGACCGCCACCAGCTTCGCCCGCGCGGCGCGGCGGCGCGGCGCGGTGGTGCGGACCAACATGCCGGTCACCGGCCTGCTGCGCGACGCCGGGCGCGTCGTCGGCGTCGAGACCCCGCAGGGGCCGATCCAGGCCGGCGTGGTGCTCGCGGCGGCGAATGTCTGGAGCCGTGAGGTCGCGGCCTGGGCGGGGATCGATATCCCGCTGGAGATCACCGCGCACCAGGTCTTTACCCTGGCGGCCGAGCAGACCTACGGGCCGGAACTGCCGCTGCTGAAGGACCTCGCCTCCCCCGCCAAGCTCTACATGCGCGCCAGCGGCGGCCACCTGCTGGTCGGCGGCGGGCATGAGGGAGTGGTGACCCAGGACCCCGACCTGCCCGACATCGCCACCGATCCGGACGCGCTGCTCGACGAAGCGGCGCAGGCCGCGGCGCGGCTGCCGGCCTTCGCCGAAGGGCGGCTGGTGCGGTCCTGGACCGGCCTCTACGACACCACGCCGGACTGGAATCCGGTGCTTGGGCCGGTGCCGGGCGTCCCCGGGCTGCACCTCGCCTTCGGCTTCTCCGGGCATGGCTTCAAGCTCTCGCCGATGATCGGGCGGATGCTGGCGCAGGCGATGCTCGGCCTGCCGACCGACCTGCCGATCCAGCCCTACCGGCTGACGCGCTTCGCCGAGGGCGAGCCGCTGGTCGGCGCCTACGGGGCGGGCGCGGTGTCCTGATGCCGGCGGGCATCCTCGGTGACCGCCGGCGGGCCTTGCCATGCCCTCAGGCGCCGGGCAGCCGCATCCGCGGCCCTGGCTCGCCGCGCGCGCGGCGGGCGCCGGCCGGTGCCTCGGCGGGCTGCACCCACCGCCGGGCACGCGATGCGGGGATCGGCCTGACATGAGGGCGCCGATCCGGCCGCGCGACATCGCCCCGGTGCCCTGGGCGAACGGGCTCGGCACGACCCGCGTGCTGGTGGCGGAACAGGCTGGCACGCCGCTCTGGCGCATCAGCCTGGCCGAGGTGACCACGGACTGCGCCTTCTCGCACTTCCCCGGCCTCGACCGGATCTCGATCAAGGTCTCGGGCCCCGCCGCGGTGCTGACGGTGGCGGGAATGGGGGTCCTGTCGCTGCCCGAGGACGGCAGCCTGGCGGCCTATCCGGGCGAGGCGGCGGCGCGCTGCGCGGGGCCCGGCCCGGTCCGGCTGCTGAACGTCATGACCTGGCGCGGCCGCGCCACGGCCAGCGCGGCGCTGGTCACGCTGGACGGGGCGAGCGGCCTCGACACCGGCACGGACGCGGCCTTCGCCTGGTGCCTGGATGGGTCCCTTGCCTGCGGCGGCGCCGGCATCGGCCCGGGGGAGGCCGCCCATGGCGAGGCGGGCCTCGTGCTGTCCGGCGCCGGGCGGCTCTGCCTGGTCCGGCTGTCGGCGCCGGGCGGCGGGGCGGCTCAGGCGTCGAGGATCGGCTCGAAGCCGCCGTAGATCATGCGCTTGCCGTCGAAGGGCATCTGCATGTCCCGCATCCGCGCATCCTCCATCATCCGCCGCATGCCTTCGTCGCGCACCGCCTTCGACGGCCATTCGATCCAGGAGAAGACGACCACCTCCCCCGGTTCCGCCTTCACCGCGCCGCGGAAGTCGGTGAGCTTGCCGTCTGGTACGTCGTTGCCCCAGCATTCCACCATGCGCAAAGCGCCGAATTCCTTGAACAGCGGCAGCGCCTGGCGCGCATGGTCGAGGTAGGATTCCTTGTTGGCGGCGGGGACCGCCGCCACGAAGCCATCGACATAGGCCATGTGTCCATCTCCTTCCCGGGTGTTGGTTGGCTCAGGCGGCGGTGCCGTAGTTCAGCTTCGGGTACCAGTCGGTGCCGCGCCCGGCCGGCGTCAGGTCGAGCATGGTCCACAGCAGCATGGGGTCGGGCGCGCCGCGCGGGTCCTGGCCGGGGTCCTGCGTGCCGCCGAGCTCGGCGCCCCAGAAATGCCGCACCCGGCCGTCCCGCTTCACCCAGACATCCAGCGCCGGCCATTCGCTGCCGTCGGGCGCCAGGCCGCGGTAGTCGCGCGGGAAGTCGTCGTCCGTCGTGGCGAGGAAGCGCAGGTTGCGCCAGCCGCGCTGCCGCGCGAAGGTCAGTTGCCGCGCCACCGGCGAACGGCCGATGACCGCCAGGGCGATGCGCTGCGCCAGGTCCCGCGCCGGCGCGTCCAGCCCGCCGAGCAGGGCGGTGCACATCGGGCAGGGAAGCGCCCGCTGCGGTCCGTACATCCAGAAATAGGTGATCAGCGTGTCATGCCGCCCGAACAGGTCGGCGAGGCCGAGATCGCGGCCGTCCTGGTCGGTGAACCGGTAGTCCTGCGGCGGCGCGCCGCCCGGCGGCAGGGCGCGCCGCTGCGCGGCCACGCGTTCGATATGCCGGCGCAGCTCGATCTCCTCGGCGAGCAGCGCGGTACGGGCGTCGCGGTAGGCCGGATCGTCGTTGGGATAGGGTCGGCTCGCGGCGCGGGCCAGGTCTGGCGCCGGCTTCAGCTCGGTCATCGTGGACTCCTCCGTTGCTGCATGGCAGCGCGGGCCTTGCCGGCCCGCGCTCAGGTGCGCGCGGTGAACAGCGCCTCCAGCTTGTCGAGCGCGCCGATCCAGCCCGCGCGGTGGCTGTCGCGCGAGGCGTCGTCGGCCAGCCGCGCATGGGTGAAGGTGAGCTCGGTCCCGGTGTCGATCGGCCGCAGGCTCACCTCGACGCGGGAGCAGCCGGCATCGCCGCCGCCGCGCAACCAGCGCCAGCTCATCGCCAGGCGGTGCGGCGGGTCGAATTCCAAGTAGGTGCCGGCGCTCTCGTGCTCGGTGCCGTCGAGCATGCGGAAGACCACGCGGAAGCCGCCGCCGGGCCGCGGGTCGGTTTCCGCCAGCAGCACCGGGCCGGCATCCGGGCCCCACCACTGGCGGATCTGGTCGGGCGCGACCAATGCCTCGAACACCAGGGAGGGCCGCGCGGCGATGCGGCGGACGAGGGTCAGGCTGGTCATGCGTCGCTTTCCCTGGCCGCGGCTTCGCGAGCTTCGGCGAAGGCCGCCAGGCGATCCAGGCTGGCGCCCCAGAAGCGTTCGTAGCGGCGCAGCCAGTCCATCGCCTCCTGCATCGGCGCCGGCGACAGCCGGACGGTCACGATGCGCCCGGCCTTGGCACGGACCACCAGCCCGGCCGCATCGAGCACGTCGAGATGCTTCATCACCGCCGGCAGCGTGATGGCGAAGGGCTGGGCCAAGTCGCTGACCGACACCGCCTCCTCGCGTTCCAGCCGCGCCAGGATCGCCCGGCGGGTGGGGTCCGTCAGCGCGGCGAAGGTCCGGTCGAGTTGCGCAGCCTTATGGTTTACCATACGGTGAAGTATAGCCCGGCATTCGCCTCCGTCCAGTCCCTTGGAAGCACGCATGCTTGAGCGGCGTCGCCGCCGCGGCGCGGCCATGCGCGATGCATCGGATCGCATCCCGGCGTCGCGCCGTCATCGGGGTCCTTGCCGACGCGGAGGCGACGTTCGCGCGCGGTGTCGTGGCGCTGCGGGACCGGGTGATGGATCTCGGCCGCCGCAGCCGCGGCGGGACGAATTCCGGGCGCGGCCGCAGGGACCCGCGCCGGTTCGTTGGGAACCCGGAAGCCCGGCACCGCTTGATAGGGCCTGGCGCCGCGGACCGCGTCCCGTCCCGGTCATCGAGAGGAGATCGCCCATGGCATCGCAACCCGTACAAGGCACGGCCGCCGGCGCGCCGCCGCAGCCCGACCGGAAGCCCGATCCCGGTCCGGCTCCGGTGGGCCCGGCGGTGCAGGTCCCGCCGCAGACCCCGGCCGAGACGCCGCATGATCCCGGCGCCGCCCCGCCAGGCCCGGCGGTCGAGCGGAAGGGCTAGCCGGACCCGCGCCGCAGGTCAGGTCAGCCGGCGGCGCAACCGGCCGGAGACGGCATCGATCGCCGCCACCATCAGCAGGATCAGCAGCACGATGGCGGAGACGCTCTGCCATTCCAGCGTGCGGATCATCTCGGTCAAGGTCAGGCCGATGCCGCCGGCGCCGACGATGCCGATGATGGTGGACGACCGGACGTTCGACTCGAACATGTAGAGCACCTGCCCGGCCAGCACCGGCAGCACCTGCGGCAACACCCCGAAGCGTACCCGCGCGGGGCCGGTGCCGCCGGCCGACACCACGCCCTCCTGCGGCCGCCGGTCGGCGGCTTCGAGCGCCTCGGAGAACATCTTGCCGAAGGTGCCGATGTCGGAGGTCATGATCGCCAGCACCCCGGCGAAGGGGCCGAGGCCGACGACGCTGACCCAGATCAGCGCCCAGATCAGCGCGTCGATGCCGCGGATGCCGTCCAGCATCCGGCGGGAGGCGAAGCGGACGATGCCATGGATAGTGGTGTTGCGCGCCGCCAGCAGCCCGACCGGCAGGGCGATGCCGGCGGCCAGCAGCGTGCCGAGGAAGGCGATCGCCAGCGTCTCCGCCAGGGCCAGCAGGATGCCGCGGAACTCGGCCGCCGATCCCGGATCGGGCGGCAGCATCAGGGCCAGGAAGTGCAGCAACCGGCCGAAGCCGGACAGCAGCCGCGCCGGGTCGACCTGCAGCCGCCAGATGCCGAGGGCGAGCAGCGCCGTGCCCGCCAGCAGCAGCCCCGCGGCCCGGAGCCGGGCGGCGGTGACGGTGCGGAACTGCTCCGGCTGGGCCAGCCGCAGGGCCGGCAGCCGGGCTTCCGCCGCGGCGCGGAGCCGTGGCACGCCGCTCATGCCGCCTCTCCCGCCAGCCGGCGGCGGATGCGGCCGGCCAGGGTGTCGATCAGCACGACGGCGAGGATGATGAGGACGAGCAGCGCCGCGACGTCGTTGTAGTAGAATTTGCGCACCGCCTCGATCAGGTCCTGGCCGATCCCGCCGGCGCCGACGAAGCCGAGCACCGCAGCGCCGCGGACATTCACCTCGAAGCGCAGCAGCACGTAGGACAGGAAGCCCGGCAGCACCTGCGGCACCACGGCGTAGCGCGCCAGCTGCGGCCAGCCGGCGCCGGCGGCCCGGGCCGCCTCCACCGGCTTCATGTCGATGTTGTCCACCAGCTCGGAGAATTGCTTGCCGAGGGCGCCGAGCGAGTGCAGCGCGATGGCCATCACCCCCGGCAAGGGGCCCAGCCCGAAGGCGATGACGAAGACCAGCGCGAAGACGATCTCCGGCACGGTGCGGCAGACCTCGGCCAGCCGCTTGGCCGCCCAGCGCAGCGGCGCGCCGGGGGCGATGCTGCCGGCCGACACCAGGCCGAGCACGAAGCCGCCGGTCGCCCCGAGCAGCGTGCCGACATAGGCCATCAGCAGCGTGTCGCCGAGCAAGGCGAGCCAGTGCGGCAGCCCCCAGAACCACTCGGCCGGGTCGCGCCAGACCCGCTGGCCGGCGCGGTCGCCGGCCTCGAGCGTCAGCAGCCGGTCGAAATAGCCGAAGAAATTCCCGCCCTTGTCCCAGAGCAGCCCAGGCGAGACCTGCGCCACCCAGCCGCTGAGCAGCAGCAGGCCCAGCACCAGGGCGGCCCCGCAGGCCAGGCGCCGCTGCTCCGCGGCGCGCACCTGCCGGTAGCGCGCGGCCAGCGGCGCAAGCTGCCCCGAGCCCAGCCCGATCAGCCCCGCGCCGCCGCCCCGCATCAGCCGCGCTGCCGGCGCAGGCCGTCGACGAAGCGGTTCAGCTCGATGATGGGCTGGTAGGCCGCGTTGTCCACCGGCTCCCAGGGCCGCGCCTTGCCGTCGGTCAGCCGCTCGAAGGCCGCCGGGTCCTGCCGCGGCAAGGTCATCACCGCGGTGCGGATGGCGGATTTCAGCTCGGCCGGCAGGCTGGCCAGGTAGGCCATGGGCGAGTTCACGATCTGCTCGGACCTGAAGATGATGCGGAAGTCGGCCGCCTTCACCATGCCCTTGCGCGCCATGCGCTGAAGGTTGCTCTCCACCTCGTCGTTCCACCAGTTGGCGGCGACGTCGACCGTGCCCTGGCTCAGCGCGATCACCGCATTCTCGTGGCTGCCGGCATAGACCACCTTGCCGAAGAACTGCTCCGGGCTGATGCCCATCTTGTTCAGGGCGAAGCGCGGCATGTTGTTGCCCGAGGCGCTGTTGGGATCGACCAGGCCGAGGTTCTTGCCCCGCAGGTCCTCGATCGTCCGGTAGGGGCTGTCCTGCCGCACGTAGAAGACCGAGTGGTAGCCCTTGCTGCCGTCGAGGTTCACCTCGATGGCGAAGGCCTCGACCGGGGCGCCGGTCGTCAGCGCGCGGGCGAAGGCGGACGGGCCGTAACTGCCGATATGGATGTTGCCGGCACGCTGGCCCTCGATCACCGCGGCATAGTCGCTGGCGACGCGCAGCGTCACCCTGGTGCCGAGCGTCCGGGTCAGGTAGTCGACGAAGGGCCCGTAGCGGTTGAGCACGCCGGAGGCGTTCTCCGCCGGGATCACCGCGAAGACCAGTTCCGGGTAGGCCGCCTTCCAGGCCTGGGCGTGCAGCGCGGTCGGGGCGGCGGCCAGCATCGTGGCGGCGCCGAGCAGGGTGCGGCGGTGAAGCATGCGTCGAGGTCTCCGGTCCTGGGTCAGGCGATGGCGCGGAGGCGCGGCACGGCGACGGGGCCGGCGGCCTCCATGCCGTAGAGCCGGCGGGCCGCGTCGTCGGTCAGCGCCGCGGGCGGGCCGTCGAAGACCAGCCGCCCGGCGGCGAGCCCGACCAGCCGTCCGCAGTAGCGGCGGGCGAGGTCGAGCGAATGCAGGTTGACCAACACGGTGATGCCGTAGGTCCGGTTGATCTCGGCCAGCGCATCCATCACCAGCCCGGCATTGCGCGGGTCGAGCGAGGCGACCGGCTCGTCCGCCAGCATGATGGCGGGTTCCTGCACCAGGGCACGGGCGATCGCCACGCGTTGCTGCTGGCCGCCCGAGAGGCTGTCGGCGCGCTGCGCCGCCAGGGTGCCGATGTCGAATTGCTCCAGCGCCGCGAGCGCGATGGCGCGGTCGCTCTCGGGCCAGAGCCCGCTCAGGCCGCGCCAGGGCGCCACGTGGTTGAGCCGCCCGACCAGGACATTGGTCAGCACGTCGAGCCGCGGCACCAGGTTGAATTGCTGGAAGACCATGGCGCAGTCGGTGCGCCAGCGCCGCAGCGCCGCACCACGCAGCGCGGTGACGTCGCGGCCGCGGTGCAGGATGCGTCCCTCGCTGGGGTCGCAGAGCCGGTTGACCATGCGCAGCAGCGTGGACTTGCCGGCGCCGGACCGGCCGATGATGCCGACCATCTGGCCGTCCGGCACGGCCAGGCTGACCGCATCCACCGCAGTGACGGCGCCGAAGCGCCGCGTCAGGCCACGCAGTTCGAGCATCGCTGTCCCTCTCCGGGGACAGCCACTACAGGGCCCGTGTGACGTCCGGATGACCGATCGAAGTCATCCTGGTTGCGATGCTGCCGCGGCGGGGCCGCCTCAGGACGCGGTGCGCCGCCGTTCCCGCAGCAGGCCGACCACCAGCAACCCGGCGATCACCGCGAAGGCGATCGGCGCCGCGGTGCCGAGCACATGGGGGAACCAGGCGAAGGTGACCCAGGAGGCGCCGAGCGCCGAACTGGCCACCGCGAAGCCGTAGAAGCGCGCCAGCGCGAAGCTGCCGGCGAGGCTGGCCAGGATCAGGGTGGCGATCATCGTGCGGGGGGCCCGTTCGGGCACTCGGGGGACGTTCTCATCCGGGGAGCCTAGCAGCAGGCTCGCGCCGGGTTCAACGCGCCGTCCAGCGCCCCAGCAGGAAGCCGAGCAGCAAGGTGGCGCCGAGCAGCGCCACGACCTCGCCGAACAGCGCATGCGCCAGCGGCAGGCCGACGATGGCGGCGACCACCAGGATCGTGACCCAGCGCCAGCGGCGCCAGCCGACCGGCGGGGCGGGCGCCAGGCGCGGTGCCCCGCGCGGCGCCGGGCGGGCGGCGGGGCGGGATTTCGGCGTCTGCCGGGCGCGGGCGCTGCCGCTCATTCCGGCAGCATCCCGCCGGCCCGGGCGCGCTCGTACAGCGCGCCGATCAGCGTGGCGAAGGCGGGGTCCACCGCCATGGCGGGGTCCATGCGCGGCGCGGTGTCGGCCCGGGTGACGCCATGCGCCTGCCAGGAGGCGCCCTGGCTCAGCACGTTCTGCAGGAAGCCCTGCATGCGGTCGCAGCCCATGGCGAAGCGCGCCTCCGGGGTCTCGCCGGCCTCGAATTCCTCCCAGAGTGCCTGCAGGCGGGCGCCCAGGTCCGGTGGCAAAGCCCCGAAGACGATGGCGGCGGCGGCGGCCTCGCGCTCCGTCTGCGTGGCGCGGCCGGTGGGGTCGTAGGCATAGGTGTCGCCGGCCTCGATCTCGACCAGGTCGTGCACCGCGATCAAGGACAGCGCGTGGCCGAGATCGACCTCCGCCGCCATCTCCCGGTGCAGCAGCAGGGCGATCAGCGCCAGGTTCCAGCAATGCTCGGCGCTGTTCTCCCGCCGCGTGCTGCCGTCCGGCAGCGGCACCAGACCGCGCCGCTCCACCGTCTTCAGCCGGTCGGCCAGGCCGAGGAAATCGAGCAGCGCCGTGGCGCGGGCAGGGTCCATGCCTAGCGCCGCGCGGCGCCGCGGCCGATGGCGATCCCGGCGCCGAGCGCCAGCAGGATCGCCAGGACCGGCGAGCCGAAGACGAAGGCGACGATGCCCCAGACGATGCCGGCGACCGCCAGGGTCACCCAGATGGCCAGCGCCACGCCCATGAAGACCAGGACGAAGGGCAGGCCGAAGACCAGCAGCAGGCCGAGAATGATCCAGGCCACCGGCTCAGGCCTCCCGCCCCAGGGTCTCCATCAGCTCGCGCCACTCGCGCTTGGACAGGCCGCTGCCGGCCTGCTGCACGGCCTCCCCGGCCAGCATCCGGCGGACGATGTCCAGCATGCCGGAGGACAGCGTCACCGCGCCCATGCGGTAGTCGCGGAAGGCCTCGGTGCAGGCGGGCACCCAGGCCTCGGCCGTCCTGAGCATGGCCTCGGCATAGACGCGGATCTCGTACTGCGCATGCGCGTCGGCGCGGAGGCGCAGGAAGTGGAAGAGGTTGTGGAGGTCGGTCTTCCAGTACCACTGCGTATAGGTGTTCAGCGTCAGGTTCATCCGCGCCAGCTCGCGCGCCAGGCCGTCGCGGCCGGGGTCCACCGGGTCGCCCGCCTCGTCCTCGTTCAGCATCCAGGCATAGTGGTCGTAGGTCTGCGTCGCGTCCTGCCGCAGCAGGTCGAGCACGCGGGCCGCCTCCTCGCCCTGCAGCACCTCGCCGCGGCCCTGGCGGTTGCTGCTGGACTGGGCGGCGAGCTGGGCAGGGTCGGGGATGTAGAATTCGCGGTCGAGGATCGAGTAGCGCGCGGAATATTCGTTCACGTTGGCGGTGCGGTGGCGGATCCACTGCCGCGCCACGAAGATCGGCAGCTTCACGTGGTACTTGATCTCGCACATCTCGAAGGGCGTCGAGTGCCAGTGCCGCATCAGGTAGCGGATCAGGCCGCGATCCTCGGTGACGGCGCGGGTGCCGCGGCCGTAGGAGACGCGGGCGGCCTGCACCACCGCCGCGTCGTCGCCCATGTAGTCGATCACCCGGATGAAGCCGTGGTCGAGGATCGGGATCGCCTGGTACAGCAGCGCCTCCAGCCCCGGCGACACCGGGCGGCGGGTGCGGCCTTCCGCGGCACGGGCGGCCTCGATCTCCTGGGCTTGGGCATCGGTCAGCGGCATGCGGGGTCCCCTGCTGGCCGCGGCCTCCCCCTGGAGAAGGACGGCCACGGCGCCCGGCCTTCTAGCCCGCGGCCCCGCCACCTGGGAACAGGGCAGGCGAGTCGCCCGGCCTGGGATGGCGCCGGGGACGACGGGGGGGCAGGATGCCCCCTCCCCCTCCGCCCCAAGGAAGCCCGATGTCCCTGCTGGATGCCCTCCGCCGCCACCACGCCGAGCTCACCGCCATCCGCCAGGACCTGCACGCCCATCCCGAGCTGGGCATGGCCGAGCACCGCACCGCAGCCCTGGTCGCCGAAAAGCTGGAATCCTGGGGGATCGAGGTGCATCGCGGCGTCGGCGGCACCGGCGTGGTCGGCGTGCTGCGGTCCGGCCGCGGCAACCGCGCCATCGGCCTCAGGGCCGACATGGACGCGCTGCCGCTGGAGGAGCTGAACGACGTCGCCTACCGCAGCACCGTGCCGGGGAAGATGCATGCCTGCGGCCATGACGGCCACACCACCATGCTGCTCGGCGCCGCCCGGCACCTGGCGGAGACGAAGAACTTCGACGGCATCGTCCACTTCATCTTCCAGCCCGGCGAGGAAGGCTGCGGCGGGGCGCTGGCGATGCTGGAGGACGGGCTGTTCGAGCGCTTCCCCTGCGATGCCATCTACGGGATGCACAACCGCCCCGGCATGCCGGTCGGCGAATACGGCATCCGCCCCGGCCCGACCGCCGCCGGCGGCGCCTTCTTCGACATCACCGTGACGGGAAAGGGCGCGCATGGCGCGCGGCCCGAGGCCAGCATCGACCCGGTGCTGACCGCCTGCCACATCGCCACGGCCCTGCAATCGATCGTCTCCCGCACACTCAACCCGCGCGACCCGGCGGTGATCAGCGTCACCAAGGTGCAGGGCGGCGAGGCCTACAACGTCATCCCGGAGACCGCGACGATCTCCGGCACCGCCCGCTTCTTCAGCCGCGAGGTGGCGGCGCAGATCGAGCACGGGCTGGCGCGCATGGCCGAAGGCGTCGCCGCCGGCTTCGGCGCGACGGCCAGGCTCGACTGGCGGTTGATCTTCGCCCCCACGGTGAACGACCCGGAACAGACGGAAGCCTATGCGGCAGCGGCGGCCGCGCTGGTCGGCGAGGCGAAGGTCGCGCGCGACAAGCCGCCGGGGATGGGGTCGGAGGATTTCTCCTTCATGATGGAGCAGGTGCCCGGCGCCTATATCCATGTCGGCAACGGCGACAGCGCCTCGGTGCACAACCCGCGCTACCAGTTCAACGACGCCGCCATTCCCTATGGCGCCGCGCTCTATGCCCAGGTGGTGGAACAGGGGCTGCAGCGCGCCGAGGGCTGATCAGAAGGCCGAAGGCGCGCCGCGCCGCATCAGCGCGACCAGCGCCAGGCAGGCGAAGGCGCCGAGCCCGGCCACCGCGAAGCCATCGGCATAGGCGAGCACGCTGGCCTGGGTCGTGACGGCGCCGGCCAGCAGCTTCTCCGCCTGCGCCACCGCCAGCGCCTGGTCCGTCGCATGCGCGCCGAACCGCCCGGCATAGGCGGCGAGCCGGTCGGCGACCGCCCCCGTGCCCTCCGCCACGTGCAGGCCGATCAGGTTGGCATGCACCTGTTCCCGCACCCGAACGAAGGTCTGCATGAAGGCGGTGCCGATCTCGCCGCCGAAGAGCCGGCTGGTCTGCAGCAGGCAGCCGATGGTCAGCGCCTCGGCCGGGACGATGCTGCGGACCAGCAGCACCACCAGCGCGGTCAGCGCGAAGGACTGGCCGATCGCCTGCAGGATCTGCGAGGGCAGGAAATCGGCGGTCGCCCATTGGCTGGTCAGCTCGCTGGCCATCAGGCAGGCGATGCCGATCAGCGCCGAGCCCAGCGCCAGCACCCAGCGCCCGTCCACCCGGCGCAGCAGCATCGCCAGCGGCAGCGCGATGGCCAGCTGCGGCAGGGCGATCCACAGCAGGACCTGCCCGACCTGCAACTCACGGAAATTCTGCACCACCTGCAGGTAGGCCGGGATGATGTAGGCGGTGGACAGGATCATGAAGCGGAAGCCGGCCAGCAGCAGCATCAGCACCGCAAGGTTGCCGCGGAACAGCATCCGCAGGTTCAGGAAGGGGCGCGGCGTCGTCAGCTCCCGCACCAGGAAGGCCAGCGTCAGGATCCCGCCGCCGGCCAGCAGCCCGACCACCACGCCGCTGCCGCGCCAATCCAGCCGGTTGCCCTGGTCGAGCGCCGCATAGAGCATGGCGAAGCCGCCCATCGCATAGACCAGGCCCCACCAGTCGAGGTCGCGCAGCAGGCCGGTGTTCACCTGCTCCTTCGGCACGCCGAACCAGATGGCGGCGAACATCGCCGGCAAGGCGGCGCAGTACTGCCAATAGATCCAGCGCCAGGACAGGCTGTCGGCGTACCAGCCTTCCAGCGATGCCGCGACGTTCTGCGACAGCTCGGAATTCATCGCGTAGATCGCCAGGCCGAAGACCACCATCCGCACCGGCAGGCTGCGCACGACGAAGAGGATGGTCAGCGGGATGAAGGTGCCGGAGCCCAGCCCGCCGAGGAATTGCAGCGCCAGGAAGGCCGGCAGGGCCTCCGCCAGCGGCGCGATCAGCGAGGTGGTGAAGAACAGGATGATGCCGAGCAGCAGCACCCGCCGCGCGCCGAACACTGCGCCAAGATAGGGGGAGGCGACGCCCACCATCATCTGCCCGACGCCAAAGGCGGTGGTGATCCAGGCGCCCTCGTCGAAGCCGGCATGCAGCGCGCCCCGCAGGTCGGCCAGGCCGAAGGTCGTCACCCGCGACCCCAGCGTGCCCATGATCGAGCCGAGCAGCACGCCGACCAGCCCGACATACGGCCGCCATTGGGTGGCCTCGAACCGCGGCGGCGCGAGGCGCTGCAGGGCGATGCCGGCCGCGCTGACCGGCGCCAGGGGCTGGCTCACCGTGCGGCGGCGCGGGTGGCGGCATCGCTCCCGCCCGTGTCGATCGTCGCCACCACCGACATGCCCGGCCGCACCAGCCTGCCCAGCGCCGCGTCGGGCTCGAGCACCAGCTTCACCGGCACCCGCTGCACCACCTTGGTGAAATTCCCCGTCGCGTTGTCCGGCGGCAGCAGCGCGAAGGTGCTGCCGGTACCGGGCGACCAGCTGTCGACCCGCCCCTGCAGCACCAGGTCGGGGAAGGCATCCACCGTCACCCGCACCGGCTGGCCGAGCCGGACCCTGGTCATCTGGGTCTCCTTGAAGTTGGCGATGACCCAGATGTCCGGCAGCGAGACGACGGTGACGACCTGCGTGCCGGCATTGACGAATTGCCCCGGCCGCACCTGGCGCTGCCCGGCCATGCCATCGGCCGGCGCGACGATGCGGGTGTAGCCCAGCGCGTTGCGCGCCAGGTCGCGCTGCGCCTGGGCCGCGCGCACCTGCGCCTCCAGCTGCTTCTGCTGCACATCGAGCGCGGCCAGCAGCGCCTTCTGCTGGTCGAGCTGCGCATTGTTCAGCGCCAGCTGCGCCGCGGTGCGCTTCTCGTTGGCATCGGCCTGCTCGACCAGCTGCGGCGTGCCGGCCAGCCGGTCGCGGATCAGCTCGCGCTGGCGCTGGGCTTCCAGGCGGTAGCGCTGCAGGTCGGCGCCGGTCGCCTGGATGGTCGCCTCGGCCTGGCGCTGCAAGGCCCGCTGCACGTCGCGCTGGTTGGCGAGGTTGGCCAGCGTCGCCTCCGCCGCGGCGAGGTTGGACTCGGCCTGGGCGAGCTGCGCCTGGTAGTCGGACGGCTCGATCTCCACCAGCAGGTCGCCCCGCCGCACCGCCTGGTAGTCGGCGAAGGCTACCCTGGCGACATAGCCGGAGACCTTGGCGGCCAGCGGGGTCAGGTCGCCGGTCATGTAGGCATTGTCGGTGGTGGCGTAGCGCACCGCGCCGGTCCAGCGGTTCCAGTTGCCGACGATGCCCCAGGCGGCGAGGCCAGCGCCGACCACCAGGCCGATGCGCAGCAGCGGCCAGAGCCAGCCGAGGCGGGACGGCGCGGGGGCTGGACCGGTCGTCTCGCTCATTCGGCTCGCCCTCCGCCGCCTCGGGAGAGCGAAGTGATAACCCGGCCGCCGCCGGCGCCGGGGATGACGTTGCCGCGCGAAACGGCAGCGGCAACGGCGTTACGGCGCGTAGGGGTTGGACAGCGTGCCGATGCCGTCGATGGTGACCTCGACCAGCATCCCCGGCCGCATCGGCAGCGCGCCGACCGATGTGCCGCAGGCGATGACGTCGCCGGGCTGCAAGGTCATCTCGCGCGACAGCAGGGCGACGATGCGGGCTGGCGGCAGGATCATGTCGGCCAGCGGGTAGTCCTGCCGGACGCGGCCGTTCAGCGCGACCCTCACCCGCAGCGCGGACCAGTCGAGGCCGGTGGCGATCGCCGGGCCGATCGGCCCGAAGCTGTCGCAGCCCTTGGCCCGCGCCCATTGCGGGAAGGAGGCATCGGCGAACAGCAGGTCGAGCGCGGTGACGTCGTTGACGCAGGTCAGGCCGAAGATGGCCTCGGCCGCCTCGGCCTCGTCGGCATTGGAGACCGTGCGGCCGATGACCAGGCCGAGTTCGCCCTCGTACAGCACCTTGCCGGCGTAGCCGGCGGGCGGGCGGATCGGCTCGCCCGGGCCGATGACGGAGCGGCTGTTCTTCAGGAAGTACAGCGGCCCCTCGGGGATGGCGTTGCCCTGCTTCGCCGCGGCCTCGTGGAAGTTGTTCCAGAGCCCGATGAAGGCCCCCGGCCGGACCGGCGCCAGCAGGCGGAGACCGGCGAGCGGCAGGCTCTCCCCGGTCGGCGTCGCGCCGCCGAGGAGGTCGCCGGCATGGACCGCGACGGCCTCGTTCTCCAGCGTGCCGAAGCCTTCGCCGGCGTCGTGCGCGAAGCGTACCCAGAGGGCCATCGATGTCACTCCCAAGCGTCGCGCCGGGGTCTAGCCACCGGCACGACGCTGTCAACGCGGCTCAGCCGAAGGGCAGGTCCAGCCCCGCCTCGTCCCAGGGCATGGAGGCCAGCTTGCCCGTCAGCGACAGGGTGATGTAGGCGGTCCGCAGCCCCGGCCCGCCGAAGCAGATGTTCGTCGGCATCCGCTCCGGCATCTTCACCACCCGCAGGATCTCGCCCTTGGGGGAGACGGTGGTGATCTCGCCGGCCACCAGGGTGGCGACGCAGATATTGCCCGCCGCCGTCGCCGCGATGCTGTCGAGCCGCCGGTAGCCAGGGAACTGGCAGATCACCCGCCCGCCGTTGGAGGACGGCCAAGGGTCCTTCCGCACCACGCCAGGGCCTTCCACGTCCCAGGCCCAAAGCCGGCCGGTCTCGGTCTCCGCGGCATACACCGTGCGGCCATCCGGCGAGAGCGCGATGCCGTTGGCGCCGCCGAAGACCGGGAAGGCGGCTTCCACGATCTTCGACCCGTCGGACGCCGCCCAGTAGATCCCGCCATGGTCGCGGTCCCGCGCCCGCACCTTGCCCAGGTCGCTGAACCAGAAGCCGCCCTCGCCGGGCGAACCCTTGGGCGCGAAGACGATGTCGTTCGGGCCCTTCAGGGTGTTCTCGCCGCAGCGGTCATAGAGGACCTTCACGCTGCCGGAGGCAGGATCAATGACCTCGATCCGGCCGCCCTTGTAGTCCGCCGGGACGCCGTGCGGGCGCAGGCCCTCGGGTCCCTCGTGCCAGACGAAGCCACCGTTGTTGCAGCAATAGATCTTCCCGCCGGGCCCCATGGCGATGCCGTTCGGCCCGCCGCCGGGCGTGGCGACCGTGGTCTTGGTGCCGTCGGCGGCGACCTTGGTCAGCTTGCCTTCGGCGATCTCCACCAGGATGACGCCGCCATCGGCCAGGGCGATCGGCCCCTCCGGGAAGCGCAGCCCCTCGGCCAGGATGGTCAGGCCGGTCGCGTCGCTCATTGGCTTTCCCCCGCATGTCTTCTGTGCGGGATGATGCGTCAGCCGGGCGGCGATGCAAACCCGGGGCAGCCGGCGGTCACTTCGGCCGCCACAGCTCCACCGGCCCGCGCTCCTCCGCCACCGTGGTGTCGAGGACATAGTCGCGGTTCAGCGTCTCGGTCAGGATCGCCGCGGCGC
The DNA here is from genome assembly GCF_042666655.1 of Dankookia sp. GCM10030260. Classification (NCBI taxonomy): domain Bacteria; kingdom Pseudomonadati; phylum Pseudomonadota; class Alphaproteobacteria; order Acetobacterales; family Roseomonadaceae; genus Dankookia; species Dankookia sp. GCM10030260. The sequence goes on along the minus strand of NZ_JBHTDE010000001.1, from coordinate 628,039 downwards.
TCGGGCGCAGTTGCGACCACCAGCCGCGATCCACCACCACGATCCGCGGCCGGGTCGCCAGGATGCGCCGCACCTCGGCATCGGTGTCGATCTCCGCCACCTGGGTGAAGCCGCCGGTCAGGTGCGCCGGGAAGACGAAGCGGGTCGGCAGCGCCGCATCGGTCAGGGCATAGACCACCGGGTGGTAGTTGGCGATGAAGATGGCCTCGCCGGGCCTGATCCGCGCGCGGACCGCCTTGGCCACCTCGGCGACCGGGTCGGGCAGCCAGATGCCGAAGCCGCGGCCGACGCGGACCGTCGACTCCTGCCGCCAGGCCTCCACCGCCACCACCGCGACCAGGGCGACGAACAGCGCCATGGCGATGCGCGGCCGGGCGAGGCGCGCCAGCCGCCAGGCGCCCAGCGCCGCCAGGATGGACAGCGGGGGCATCCAGATCAGGAAGTAGTGCGGGTAGAAGAAGCCCGGCCCGACGATCGCCACGCAGCCGCAGCCGAACCAGGCCAGCGCCAGGCGTGCCAGCCGGCCTTCCCGGCCCGGCCGCCAGCCCCATCGGGCCACGGCGACGCCGGCCAGCAGCATCGGCCACAACAGCACCAGGACGGCCACCTGCACCCGCTGCAACGCCTCCGCCAGGCTCAGCCGCGCCTCGGCATAACGCAGCGGGGCGAGGAAGGAGCCGTCGAGGAACTCCCGCAGGTCGTCCTGCGCCAGGTAGGCCAGGCCGAACAGCGTCGTCGGCAGCAAGGCCAGCCCGGCATAGGCCGCCGCCATGCCGAAGAAGCGCCGCCACGGCAGCACCCGTCGCCACAGCGCCGGGAAGGTCAGCAGGGCGAAGGCCAGGCACCCCTCCGGCGTCACCACCGGCTTGATGGAGAAGGCGCAGCCGACCAGCAGCCCCGTCGGGACCAGCTCGCGCCAGCCGGGGCCCCGCCCCTCCTCCAGCGCCCGCACCGCCGCCCGCGTCCCCAGCGCCATGGCCGAGACCACCAGCGGGGCGAACAGCACCTCGGTGTTGCTGGCCAGGCCGAACAGCAGGACGGTATGGGCGACGTAGAGCAGGCCGGCCGCGAGGGCCACCGGCCGCGGTCCGCCCGCCGCCCGCACCAGCCCGTACAAGGCCCAGCTCGCCGCGGCGACGCAGGTGACGCCCAGCATGCGGATGGTGGCGATGCTCTCGCCGAACAGCCAGATCGCCGCGGCATAGACCGCCGGCGCGCCGATCGGGTGCATGTCCCAGACCGCGACCAGCGGCCAGCCGCCGCGCAGCCATTCGCGCGCCTGGACCAGATAGAGGCCCTCGTCGGTGTCGATCACCGTCACGGTGAAGCCGATCCCCCGCAACAGCAGGGAGGCGCCGAACAGCAGCAGCGGGATGAAGGCGGCCTCGGCCAGGCGGCGCAACCGGGCGCCGGGCGAGGCTTGCGGGCCGGGCCGGGCAACCGGCCCGGCCGCCGGGCTTCGCAGATAGGTTGTGCTCATGCTCTCCACGCCGGTCCACCGGCTTCCCGGGACGGGCGCGACGCGCCGGCCATATCACGAATTCCTGAAGCCGGGATGCGATATTCCACCGCCCCGGCTTGACGGCAGCGGAGGCCACGGCCGAGCCTTCCCGGATGGCCGATCCCACACCCGCGACCGCCCGGCACGCCCCGCCGGACCCGGTCACCCTCGCCGTCCTCGACAACCGCCTCCGCGCCATCGTGGAGGAGATGGGAGAGGCGATGCTGCGCACCTCCTACAGCCAGATCCTCAACTCCTCCCGCGATTTCTCCATCGCGCTGTGCGATGCGGAGTGCCGGCTGGTGGCGCAGGCGGACCACATCCCCGTGCATGTCGGCGCCATGCCCTGGGCGGCGAAGGCGGTGGCCGAGGCCTTCGCCGGCGACATCCGGGACGGTGACACCTTCCTGCTGAACGACCCCTACCACGGCGGCAGCCACCTTCCCGACCTCACCATCATCATTCCCGTCCATGCCGACGGGGCCTTGCGCTTCTGGTCCGTGGTGCGCGCCCACCAGTCCGATATCGGCGGGGCCACGCACGGAGGCTACAACCCGGGTGCGACGGAAATCTGGCAGGAGGGGCTGCGCATCCCCCCCATCCGCCTGGGCGAGGCCGGCGGGCTGCGCGAGGACCTGCTGCGGATGCTGGCCACCAACACCCGAATCCCCCGCGATTTCCGTGGCGACCTGATGGCGATGGTGGGAGCGGCGCGCCTCGGCGAGCACCGGCTGCGCCCGCTGCTAACGAGATACGGCGCCGATGCGCTGGACGCGGCGGTCTGCGCCATCCTCGACCTGTCCGAGGCGCATGCGCGGCGCATCCTGGCGGCCTGGCCGGACGGGACCTGGCTGGGCGAGGCGTTCCTCGACGACGACGGCTTCGACCGCACCGACGTCGCCATCCGCGCCCGGGTCACCAAGCGCGGCGAGAGCCTGACCGTCGACCTGTCGGAGAGCGACCCGCAGACGACGGGGTTCGTCAATTCCAGCTACCCCAACATGCGCAGCGCCGTGGCGATGGCGTTTGCGTTCCTGCTCGACCCGGACCTCGCCAAGAACGACGGCGCCTTCCGCCCGCTCGAGGTGGTGGCGAAGGAAGGCACCGTGGTCTGGGCCCGCGAAGGCGCGCCGGTCACCATGTGCACCAGCCATTGCTCGAACGAGATCGTCGAGGCCATCGTTCGCGCCCTGCAGCATTGCTGCCCGGACCGCGCCATGGGCGGCTGGGGCCGGCGCTTCCGGGTGGCGATCACCGGCCAGGATGCAAGGCGCCCGGGCAGGCGGTTCGTCTGGCACATGTTCCATGCCCGGCCGGGCGGCGGCGGCTCCTCCGGCGGCGACGGCTGGTCCAGCGCGGGGGAATGGCATTCCGCCGGCGGCCTGAAATTCGGCAGCGTCGAGATGGCCGAGGCGCGCTTCCCGCTGCTTTTCGAGGCGCATGAATTCCTTCCCGGCTCGGCCGGCGACGGGCAGTACCGCGGCGGGTTGGGCGGCCAGTTGTCCCTGAGGATCGAGAGCGAGGGTCCCGCCCTGGCCAACACCGCCGGCGACGGGGTGCGGCACGGCGCTGCCGGGATGCGCGGCGGGCGGGACGGCAAGCCGCATCACTACCGCCTGCGCCATGCGGACGGCACCGAGCGGGTGCTGAAGACGAAGCAGGTCGGCATCCCCGTCCAGCCCGGCGACCGGCTGCTGGTCGAGGCCGGCGGCGGCGGCGGCTGGGGGCCGCCCGAGGCGCGCAGCCCGGAATCCCGGGCACGCGACGCGGCGGAGGGCTACGTGGCATGACCGCCCTGACCATCGGCATCGATGTCGGCGGCACCTTCACCGACGTGGTCTGCATCGCCGCCGACGGCGGCCAGACCCTGGCCAAGGCCGCCAGCACCCCGGCCGACCAGTCGGAGGGCGTGGTCCAGGGCCTGCGGAACCTCGCCGACGCGCTGGGCCTCGACCTCGCCGCCCTGCTGGCGCGCACCACCCGGATCGTCCACGGCACCACGGTGGCCACCAACGCCCTGCTGGAGCGGAAGGGCGCCCGGATCGGCCTGCTGACCACCGCCGGCCACCGCGACGTCATCGAGATGCGGGAGGGCCTGAAGCCGGAACGCTACGACCTCCGCCTGCCGGCGCCCGAGCCGCTGGTGCCGCGCCACCTCCGGCTGGGCGTGACGGAGCGGCTACGGCCGGATGGCAGCGTCGAGACCCCGCTCGACCCCGCCTCGCTCGACGCCGCCATCGCCACCCTGCAGGCGGCGAAGGTCGACGGCGTCGCCATCGGCTTCCTGCACGCCTGGGCCGCGCCGCAGCACGAGCACGCCGCGGCGGCGGCGGTCGCCGCCGCCATGCCCGGCGCCTTCGTCACCTGCTCGGCCGATGTCCTGCCGCAGATCAAGGAGTTCGAACGGTTCAGCACCACCGCGGTGAACGCCTATGTCGGGCCGGTGGTCTCCCGCTACCTCGGCCGCCTGGCCGGGCGGCTGGAGCAGGCCGGCTACCGGGGGCCGCTCTTCGTCATCCTCAGCCACGGCGGCGTCGCGCCGGTCGAGGAGGCGGCGCGGCTCGCGGTCGGCACCGCGCTGTCCGGCCCGGCCGGCGGGGTCGCCGCGGCGGTGGCGCTGGCGGCGCAGGGGCTCGGCCAGGACCTGGTCACCTTCGACATGGGCGGCACCTCGACCGACATCGCCCTGGTCACCGGCGGCGAGGCGGCGCTCGGCCGCGGCCGGACCGTCGGCGGCGAGCGCATCGCCCTCGAGAGCCTCGACATCGTCACGCTGGGGGCCGGCGGCGGCTCGATCGCCCATCTCGGCGCCGGCGGCACGCTGCAGGTCGGGCCACGCTCGGCCGGCGCCGTGCCGGGGCCGGCCTGCTACGGGCTGGGCGGCACCGAGCCGACGGTGACCGACGCCAACCTGGTGCTGGGCTACCTGGACGCGGCGAATTTCCTCGGCGGCGCCCGGAGGCTGGACCTGGCGGCGGCCGAGGCTGCGGTCGCCGGCCTCGCCGCCCGGCTCGGCATCGCACCGGAGGCCTGCGCGTCCGGCATCCACGCCCTGGTCAATGCCCGCATGGCCGATGGGGTGCGGCTGGCGACCGTCCGCCGCGGGGTCGATCCGCGTGATGCCGCCCTGCTTGCCTTCGGCGGCGCCGCCGGGCTGCACGCGACGGCGGTGGCGCGCGAGCTCGGCCTCCGCCGCGCCGCGGTGCCGATCTTCGCCGCCGGCCTCTCGGCCTGGGGCATGCTGCACACCGACCTGCGCTACGAGCTGACCCGCAGCGCGGTGACCCCCGGCGGCATGCCGGCCGACGCCGCGCTGCGCACCCTGTTCGACGGGCTGGAAGCCGAGGGCCGCGCCCGGATGGACGCCTGGCACGACGGCGCGACCACCGCCCGCCGCGGCGCCGACATGCGCTACGGCGAGCAGGTCTTCGAGATCGCCGTGCCGCTGGACGGGATCGACTGGGCCGGACCCGACCTCGGCGGGCAGATCCGCGCCGCCTTCCACGCGCGCCACCGCGCGCTGTTCACCTACGACCTGCCGGAGGAGGAGGTGGTGCTGGTCAATGCCCGGCTCGCCGTGGTCGGCCAGCTGCCGCGCCAGGCGGCGGCGGCGCGGCGGGACCAGGACGTGGCCCCGGTCGCGCCGCGCCGCATCCTGCTGGACGGCGCGGCCGTCGTGGCGCCGGTCCACCGCTTCGAGGCCCTCGCCCCCGGCCAGGCGGTGGTTGGCCCGGCGATCGTCGAGAGCGCCACCACCACGGTGCTGCTGCGCCCGGGCGACGAGGCCCGGATGGATGCGCGCGGCTGGCTGGAGATCGCGGTGCCGCCGGGCTGACGCCGCGGCGGTTCAGGCCCGGCCGTAGCGCAGGATGATCGTCGCCGGCGTGGCGGCGGCCCGGCGCGGCGCCAGGGCCGGGTCCGAGCCGGGCTGGGCGCCCAGCCAGGCGCCGTGCAGCCCTTCCAGCACCGCGGCGATCCAGGTGCCGTTCGCTTCCGCCCCGGCGGCGATCGACGGCGCCGCGCTATGCGCCAGGATCAGCGAGCGGTCTTGCGGGTCGAGCGAGATCTCCACCCAGCCCCAGTCGCAGCCGGCCAGGGCTTCGTTGATCCGGGCTTCCAGCTCCGGCAGGCTGCCGCAGGCAGGCAGCGGCATCAGCCCGGCCAGCCGCGCCCCCACGGCGCGCAGCAGCGCGTCGCGCGAGGCGATATCGAGATTGGCGTCCAGCGTTTCCACCAGCGCCCGCAGGAAGCCACGCCACTGCGCGGCGACGCCGCGACGGGCCAAATAGGACAGGGAACGCGACTCGTCGACGGCGGTCATGCAACACCTCTGGTGGGCGCGGCGGCGCGCCGAAGGCGGCCGCTTGCCTCGATGAACGGGACAGGAAGCCGCCGCGCGGGCCGGGCGGTCCGGCGCATGAGCCCTCCCTTACAGACTTAGCGGTCGAAACGGTAGCGCGCGAAGACCAGGCCGCGCGCTTCGTTCCAGTTGGCCGTCCGGTCGTAGCGCAGCAGCCCGCCGATCCGCAGGTTGGGCGTCACGGTGTATTCCAGGTCGGCCCGCACGCCGCCGCTGACCCCCGAATTGCTCGAGGATGGCAGCGTCGAGCGCAGGGTGGTGTCGGATGCCGCGGCGAGGTCCGCCTGCGCCTGCATGGCGCCGTCGAGCGGGAAATATTTCGCCGCGTCCTCGCGGTAGGCCTGGTAGCCGATGGTGCCGCCGAGCCGCCAGGCCAGGTTGCCGCTGCGCGCCCGCCAGTCCAGCGGGAACAGCGCCGCGGTGTAGCTCTGCGGGCTGAAATAGCCGCCATTGCCGTAGGAGAACAGCCGCTGGTTCTTGTCGTAGGCGAAGTAGACCAGGTCCATGCCGGCGACCAGTTCCTCGTTCGGCTCGCGGTAGATGACCCAGGAGGCACCGGCCCCGGCCTCGATCCGGCTGTTCTTCGCCACCTGCGTGCCGTCGAGCGCCGAATAGCCGCCGCCGACATAGAAGGAGACCGGCTGGGTGCCGACCTCGAGCTGCGCCCGCCCGCCGGTCCGCACCACGCCGCCCCAGGTCCGGCCGGTATTCACGTCCCGCATGCCGGACCAGGACAGCAGGCTGTCGGTCATCGGCCGCCGCTCGCCGGTCAGCCGCAGCTTCAGCGTGTCGGTCAGCGCCGGCACGATCTCGACGCCGCCGATGACGTTCTGCTCGCGGAAGCCGAGCGGCGTGGTGCCGATATCGGCGGTGAAGGCATTGCGCGAATAGGCCAGGCCGAGGCCGACGCCGGTCGCGGTGTCGTCGCGCGGCGTGTAGCGGTCGCGCGTCGCCTGGCTCGGGCCATTGGGCTGCCCGGTCGGCTGGCGCAGTTCCGGCACCAGCATGTTGGTGCCGAAGCTGCGCAGCGTGCTGAGGTTGCCGTTGTCGAGCTGGCCGGTCGTGATGGTCACCGGCGTCATCGTCGCGGTGAACCGCCCGCCCAGCGCACCCACCGGCAGCGAGGCGCTGACCGGTGCGCTGACATCCGACAGCCGGTCGAGCCCCCCGGTGCCGGAGCGGAAGCGCATCGCCAGCGCGCCCTGGATGCGGCCCGAGGCCTCCTCCCGCACCGACGCCAATTCGCGCGCCACCTCGTTGGCCAGCGGGTCGAGCCCGGGCACCACGGCGGAAGACGCACCACCCGGCACCACGCCGCGGAACGGGTTGCCCGGCCCGCCGACCGTGGTCGCTGAGACCTGGACCACCTTGCCCTGGCTGCGCAGCTGGTCCTGCGCCCGTTCCAGCGCCCGCAGCGCGCGGCCGGAATTGCCGCCGGCGCGGGCGATCTTCGCCTCCATCAGCGGGACGCGGGCATCGTTTGGGTTGAAGGCGCGCGCCTCGACCAGCAGGGCCTCGGCCCGGCTCCAGTCGCGCTGGGCGATCGCCGCATCCACCGCGGCCATCCGCGCATCCATGCTGCGCGGGTCGCGGCCCAGCACGGCTTCGGCGACCTGCGCCGCTTGGTCCGGCTGCCGCGCGCCCTGGTACAGCCGGGCCAGCGCCAGGTTGGCCGCCGGGTTGGTCGGGTCGCGGCCCAGCACCGGGGCCAGCGCCTCGTAGGCCGCCGCCTGGTTGCCCTGCTCGTTCAGCTTGTCGGCGGCGCGGATGGCGAAGCCGGCCTGCAGCGCCGCCGCCTGCCGGCGATCCTCGGCCGACAGGCCCGGCTGGCTTTCCACCGAGCGGGCGATCTGCACCGCCTCACGCTCCGCCCCCGCGCCCAGCAGCGCGCCGGCGACCGCCAGCCGCGCCGCGGCCGGGGCCCCGGCATTGGCCGAGACCGCGGCCCGCCCGGCTTCCGCCGCGCCCTGCGCATCGCCGAGCGTCCCGAGCGCCCGCACCGCCAGCGCGCCGGCGCCCCCGGTCGGGTCGGGCCGGGCCGCGATGGCGACCAGCGCCGCGCGGCCCTCGGCCCGCGCGCCCATCCGCCAGGTCGAGACCGCCCGGTCCACTTCGGCCGCCACCCGGCTGCTGGCCATCTGGCGGTTCATGTCGGCCGTGCGCTGCCTGGCCGGGATGCGGTTCAGATAGGCCGCGGCATCGTTCGGCCGGCCATCCTCCTCGGCGAACAGGGCGGCGGCATGCAGCCCTTCCGCGCCGCCGGCGGCGCCGAGCGCGCCCATCAGCTCGCGCGCCTCCATCTGCTGGCCCTGGCGCGACAGCAGCCGCGCCAGGTCGAGCCGGATCCACGGGCTGCCGGGGTCGAGCGACAGCGCCTCGCGCAGCCGGACCACTTGGTCCTCCGGGTCGTTGGTGCGCTGCGCCTCGGCGCGGAGCTGGGCGGCGCGGCCGGCATTGGTGCCGGCCTCGTTCGCGGCCTGGCGGACCCGGCCCTGCAAGGCCTCGGCCTCGGCGAAGCGGCCCTGCTGCTGCAGCACCTCGTACAGCCCGCTGGTGGCGGCGCCGAGATTGGGCCGGCGCGCCAGCGCGGCGCGGTAGCGCGTCTCGGCGCCGGCATAGTCGCCCCGGCGCAGCGCGATGTCGCCCAGCAACGCCTCGGCATCCGCCCGGTCGGCGGCATCGCGGCTCAGCGCCCGGCGCAGGCTCTGCTCGGCGGCGTCGAGGTCGCCGGCCTGCAGCTGGCCGCGGCCGCTGGCGAGATCGGCGGCATAGCCGGCGCCGTCCAGCGCCTTCTGCCACTGCGCCCGCTTCGCGGGGTCGAGCCGGATGGCGCGTTCCAGCAGGCTGCGCGCCTCGCCATAGCGGCCCTCACGCAGGCGGACGATGCCGAGCCCGCCGATCGCATCGGCATCCTCCGGATTGGCGGCGATCGCCGCCTCGAACTCGCGGCCGGCATCACGGGCGCGGTTGGCGTTGAGCTGGTCGAAGCCGCGCTGCCGGGCGGTCGCGGCCTCATCCGGCACGCCGGCCGGCTGCGGCGCGCGGATCTCCGCCAGCCGCTGGACGATTGCCGCATCGTTCGGGTTGCGTTCGAGGAAGGCCTCCAGCTCCGGCACCACCGCCGGGTTCGGGCCGGCCCAGAGCAGCGCCTGCCGCCAGGCCGCGGTCGCCGCGCCGCCGGCATTGCCCGCGGTGGCGAGCCGGCGCAGCCGGGCGGTGCCGTCGGCGCGGGTCGCGTCGCGGTAGGTCAGCACCTGCGCATAGGCGAGCTGCAGACGCGCATCGCTCGGCGACCGCTCGACCAGCCGGGACAGGCCGGCCCGCGCCTCCTCGTAGCCGCCCTCGGTCCCGGCCAGGGTGGCGTAGAATTCCTGCGCGTAGGCGTCCGGTGGGGTCGGGCTGCGGAACAGCTCGCGGTATTGCGCGACCGCATCCTCCCCGCGGCCCGCCTGGGCGAGCCGGCGGGCCTCCAGCAGCGCATTCTGGTCGATGGTGGCGGCGCGGACGGTGACGTCGGTTTCCTGCAGCCGCTGGTCGGCCGGCGAGGCGGCGCGCAGCCGGGCCATCAGCGCATCCGCCGCCGCCCGGTTGCCGAGCTGGGCGTGCGCCTGGGCCGCGCTGGCCAGCGCCTCCGGGTTGCGCGGATCGACCGTGAGCACGCGCTCGAGCGTCCGCACCACCTGGTCCGGCCGGTTCTGCAGGCGCCAGTAATTCGCCTGCTCCATCAGGGCCGCGATCGCCTTCTCGGACCCCGAGGGCGTCGCCACGGCGAGGACCTGCGCCGCCGCCGGCAGGGCAGCCAGCAGCAGCGCCATGGCCGGAATACCGGCGAGCAGTCGGCTGCGCCGCGTCATGCCGTGCGCTCCCGCAGCCGGTGCGCGGCGCGCCGGCGTAGCAGCCAGTAGACCGGCCCGGCCATCAGCAGCGGCGCGATGCCAAGCAGCACCAGCAGGCCGAGCGGGCTGTCGCCGAGCAGGTATTGCGGCCAGAGCCAGAAGGGCAGCCAGCCGACCGTGTAGCGGTTGCCGAGCGCATAGCCCTGCACCCGGCCGCCGGTCAGCAGCACCACGTCGCCCTGCACCCGCGGCAACTGTTCGGGGTCGCGCAGCGCCTGCACCATGGCCTCGACCGCCGCCGGCGTGCTGCCGCTCAACGCCACGACCGAGCGGCCGGGGGTGAGCGGTGATTCGAAGGCGATCAGCGCGCCCAGCCCCTCGCCCGGCGCCAGCAACTGGGCCGCGGCGCGTTCGGCGATGCCGCGCTTGTCGGCGCCGCCGAAGACATGCCGGATATCGGCCATCGCATCCGGCAGCGTGATGGACAGGCGGTTGCCTTCCAGTTGCACCGGGCCGTCCTTCAGCAGCTGCTGCAGCGCCGGCTGGCGGCCGAGCCCGCCGACCACGATCAGGTCGAGCCCGGCCACCTGCGGGAGGCCCTGCGGCCGCACCACCTGCAGCCCGGTCGCCGGCAGGCCGACGATCGCCGAAAGGCGCCCGATCAGCCCGAGGAAAGCCGACATCTCCTGCGGATGCGGCCGGTCCGGCAGCACCGCGGCGGTGCCGGACAGGTCGGCATGCTTGGTGAAGGGGAAGCCCGCACCGGCGAAGAAGGCGAGGTTCGGCAGGGTGGTGAAGCGGTAGCCGTCCGACAGGTCGATCGTGCTGTCGGGGTCGATCGAGGCGCGGATGTCGCCGGGCACCGCGACGCAGTCGCCGCGCGCCATCGGCTTCATGTCGAAGCGCAGCTGCAGTTCGTTCTGGCCGAAGACGATCCAGGGCGGCACCCCGGCGACGCCGCTGCGGCGGTCGGACTGGCCGATCCGCTGGCTGACCCAGGACCAGGGCCAGGACGGCTCGCTACCGGTGAGCGGGAAGCTGCGCAGATAGAGGTCGTTCATCGACACGTCGAGCCGGGAGACCGCGGTGTCGACGATCGGGCCGGGCGGCGCGCGGTAGCGGATCTCGGTGCGCAGCGGCCGGTTGCGCCAGGTGTAGAGGTCGGGCGCGGTGCGGAACGGGATGGAGATGGCGCCCGGCGAATAACCGAAGGCCTGCAGCTCGGACGGGTCGACCAGCTCGCCGAGGCGGACCGAGCGGTCGCCATGCATCCAGCGCGGCGCGTCGTAGGGCTGGCGCGGGGTCAGCTCCGGCGGCTGGACCAGGGCGACCTCGCCCGACAGCGCGGACCGGCCGACCGCGAGCGCGGTCGCGGCGGCCGCGGCCTCGGCGCCGCTGCGGCCGCCGATGACCAGCAGCATGCCGTAGGGATCGCCCGGGTGCGGTACCAGCGCGATGGTCGGGCCGTCGAAGCGCGGCAGGGTCAGGCCGGGGATGGCATCCGGCCCGGCGGCGATCACCACCGCATGGCCGCGCGCCGGCAGCGAGGCGGAGACGGGGAAGTCGGCGCCGCGGTAGTCCGCCTGCACCGCGAACCAGGAGGCGGCGATCGCGGCGGCGCGGACGGCTTCGTTGCCGGCGCCGTCGGGCAGCACCACGGGGAGGTTCAGCGGGTCGCGGATCAGCCGCTGGTCGAAGAAGGGCTCCGGCAGCCGGGCCAGGTCGCGGGTGGGGGGAAGCTTTTCCAGCAGCAGGTGCAGCGTCGAGGTGTCGGAGATGGTCGACCAGAGCAGGCCGGAAAGCGGGTCGTTGCACTCCACCGCGTAGCGGCCGGAGAAGCGGAAATTCAGCCGGTTGCTATCGGCGAAGAAGACCGGGTTCACCGGGAATTCCAGCGGCCCGAAGCTCGGCCGCGAACGGTCGGGCTGGACCGCGCCGATGAACTGCTCGTTCAGCGCCACGGCGATCTGGCTGAGCTCGGGGATCAGCGCCGGCGAGGTCGCGCCCTGCAGCACCATCCGCGCCTGGGTCACCACCTCGTCGCCGCGGATGCCGAACAGCACGCCCTGCAGGTCGGTGGTGCCGCGCAGCTGCATCGGCGCGCGCAGGCCGAGCTGGCGCAGCGTGTAGGACACGCGCCGGGTGCCGGCGCCGCTGTCGGGCGGGCTGACCGCGGCCGGTGCGGCAAAGGCTGGCGGGGCGAAGGCGGGCGGGGCCGCGACGGGCGCCACCGGGCTGGGCGGCGCGGCCGGCGGCAGCGCCGTGTTGCGCGCCTGCGCCGCGGCGGTGCCGGGCAGCGCCAGGCCGAGGGCCAGCAGCACGGCGGCGGCGGCGCGCGAGCCGCGCGAGGCCCGCAGCGGCGGGACGCCCGGCGGCGGCGCGGCGGGCGCGGCCGGTTCGGCCGGCGGTGCGGCCAGCGGCGGCAGGGCCGGCGAACGCGACTCGGCCGGCTTCGCCCTGGTCTGCTTCAGCGCCGGGCGGAGGCCGAAGCCGAGCCGCAGCGAGAACTGCGAGCCGCCGCGGAACAGGCCGCTGACGCTGCGCATCACTTCGATGAAGGCCCGCAGCGGCCGGTCCTGCCGCACCTCGTCCCAGTCCACCCAGGCATCCGCTCGGCCGAAGACTGCACGCACCACATTGCCCTCATCCTCCAGGTCGCGCGGCACGAAGCGGAGCTGCACGCGGTCCTCGGTCCAGCGAAGCACCTCGGCCGGGATGGTGACGCCGCCGCCGCCGATATCGAGCGTCACGCCAACCTGGGCGCCATCCTGCAGCCCGTCCGGCCGCGGCGCGTCGAGCGCCGCGCCGCCGAGCGACAGGTCGCGCGTGCCGGCCTGCACCACGCGGCCATCATCGAGGCGGATGCTGGCATGCACCGAAGCGAAGACCCGGGCGCGTTCGCGCACCTGGCGCCGCTCGCGGCCGACGGCGAGGCCGGCCAGCACGGTCAGCAGGCAAAGCGTCCCCCAGAAGAGGTTCAGCGCGTAGGCCTGGAATTCCAGCGAGCCGGGCGCGTGCGTCATGATGCCGAAGGCGCCCCAGAGCACGCCCATCAGCAGGAAGCCGGCCAGCACCATGTTCGGTCCCACGGCGCGCAGGTCGAAATAGCCTTCCTGCAGGGTGCCGCCCTTGTCGGTCACGTTGAACTTGCCTTTCCGCGGGTCGAGGAGGGTCGCCAGCATCACCGGCACCAGGTAGACCGCGAGCACGGCCTCATAGATTTCCGACCAGAAGGAATGCCGGACATGCCCCTGCATCCGGCTGCCGGCCATGGTGGAATGCAGGATGTGCGGCCCGGCATAGGCCAGGATGGCGAGCGGCGAGGCGGCGATCACGTTCTCCCCCAGCAGCAGCCAGGCCAGCGGCGAGGTCAGGAAGACGAAGCGCGGCAGCGGGAAGAGGAAGCCGTACATCGCCATGAAGTAGCAGAGGCGCTGCGACCATCTCAGGCTGTGGGCCGTCAGCGGATTTTCCGTGCGCAGGATCTGGATCATGCCGCGCGCCCAGCGCAGGCGCTGGCCGATATGCAGCATCAGCCGCTCGGTCGCGAGCCCGGCGGCCAGCGGGATACGGAGATAGGCGGTGCGCCAGCCGGCCTTCTGCATACGCAGCGAGGCGTGGCAGTCCTCGGTCACCGTCGAATGCGGCACGCCGCCGATGCCTTCCAACGCGGTCCGGCGGATGACGGCGCAGGAGCCGCAGAAGAAGGTCGCGCCCCAGAAGTCGTTACCCTGCTGGATGAGGCCATAGAAGAGCAGGCCCTCGTTCGGCACCGCCTCGCCGCTGGCGAGGTTCCGCTCGAACGGGTCGGGCGAGTAGAAGTGGTGCGGCGTCTGCACCATGCAGAGCCCCTTGTCGCGCAGCAGCCAGCCCATGGTCAGCTGCAGGAAGGCGCGGGTGGGGACGTGGTCGCAGTCGAAGATGGTGATGTATTCGCCGGATGTCTTGGTGAGGGCGTGGTTGATGTTGCCGGCCTTGGCGCCCTTGTTGTCCGGGCGGATCAGGTAGCCGCAGCCGACCTGGGCGCAGAATTCGCGGAATTCCGGCCGGCGTCCGTCATCGAGGACGATGACGTTCAGCTTGTCGGCCGGCCAGTCGAGCGCCAGCGCGGCCAGCACCGTCGGCTTCACGATGTCCAGGGATTCGTTGTAGCTCGGGATGTAGACGTCGACGCTCGGCCATTCGGCGATATCGTCCGGCAGCGGGACCGGCTTGCGGTCGAGCGGCCAGGCATTCTGCACATAGGCGATGACCAGCGCGATGACCGCGTAGATCTCCGCCAGCAGCAGGCCGGTGCCGAGGAAGGTCTGGACCCAGCCGGCATAGTCGAGCGTGTCGCTCAGCCGCCAGAAGATGTAGCGCAGCGACACCATGCAGGAGAACGCGGCAAGGGCGAGGGTCATCGCCCGGCCGGGGATCTTGCCGAGCAGCAGCGCGAGGAAGAAGCCGCCGATGGCGAAGACGCCCTGCTGCTCGGCCGAGAGCGGGGTCAGCACCACCGTGCTGGCGATCACCAGGCCGACCAGCACCATGGCGATGCCGCCGATGCGGGTGCGCGCCAGCGGGATGCGGGCCAGCCAGTCGCGGCGCAGCGCTTCGCTCATCGGGCCCACCAGCCGGCAACGGGTTCCAGCGGCTGCGGCAGCGCGTCGGCGACGGTGCGGCCGAGCTCGCGCAGGTCGAGGGCGGTGCGGCAGCTGGGCGCGCTGTCGAGCAGCAGCCGCTGGGCGGCCAGGGCCTCCCCCACCGCGTCCTCGCGCGCCAGTGCGCCGAGCAGACGCGGGCCGAGATGCCGGGCCATCGCCTCGGCCACCGCGCGGGAGAGGCGGGAGCCGTAGTCCACCTGGTTCAGCACCAGCCGCAGCCGGTCGGTCTGCGGCCCGTAGGCGGCGCCGAGGCCAAGGAAGCGGCCGCTGTCGATCTCCGGCATCAGCGCCGCGCCATTGGCATCGGCCAGCAGCACCACGAGCACCATGCTGGCCAGCGGCGCCAGAAGTTCCAGCACGCGGGACGGTCCGGGCGGCAGGTCGACCACGACGATCAGCGCCGGGTCGGCCAGCATCTCGCGCAGCGGCTCGACCAGCAGTTCAGGCGCGCGGTCGAGCGCCGCGACCATCGCCAGCGCGTCGGCCATGCCGACCGTGCCGTGCGGCAGCAGGGCGACGCCGGCCGGGGTCTGCCGCACCGCGTCGCGCCACACGATGCCATGCGGCAGGTTGGCGAGGAAACCGGCGCGGTCGGCCAGCCCCACCCCGAAATGCAGCCGCAGCGCATTCTGCGGGTCGAGGTCCATGGCCAGCACGCGGCGCCCCTGCCGGCGCAGGGCGTCGGCCAGGTTGGCCGCGAGCGTGGTCTTGCCGACGCCGCCCTTGGGCGATGCGATGCAGATCAGGGGCATCAACGCGCCGGCGGCTTAACGGGAACCGCCGGCGCCGGGCAGGCGCAGCCCGGCGAAGGCCGGGTTGGTCGCCCCCCCGCCGCGGCCGAGATTCTGCAGCACGTCAGCCAGCGGCGTGGTGACCCGGTCCGCCGGCACCAGGCCGGGCGCCGGCCCCGCCGGGTCCGCTGCCATGCCTTGCGGCTGGGACGCCCAGGCCGTGGGGAAGAGCCCGCCCGGCGGCAGCGCCGGCGCCGCAGGCGGCCCCGCCGGGACGGCCGGCGCGAAGGCGCTGGACGGCAGCGCCGGCGGTGGCAAGGCTGGCCCTACCGGCGCGACGAGGCCGCCGAACAGTTGCACCAACGTGCCGCGCGCCGCTTCGCGCGCCTCAGCCGCAACCGGCGGCGCAAGCGCGTCGAGCAGTGGCCAGGCGGGCGGCGCCATCCCCTGGAAGGATCCCGCGACGGGCATGGCGGCAGGCGACAGGGCCTCGGCGATCAGCTTCATGGTCGGATGCTGGTCCTCGACTTGCGGCGGGCTGGCGGTGTCGCGCCCGGGGGTTGTATTCAACGCCGCAATCGTTACCGCCCCCTTTGCGCCGGCCGGGGATTCCGAACGGACCGGTTCGTTGCCGAAATTTCGGTATTTCAGGCCCGGGGCGCGGAGGGCGGCTGCAACCCTAACAATATCTTCATCCTGGGACATACCACTACAGCGTCCTTTCTCGGCGGTCATTTGCAAGGATGCGTCGCAAAAATAAACATATATCCTCGATTTTCGTTCAATTTTTCCTCAGCCAATGGAACCTTTCGCCTCTTCGAGGGCCCAAGCGGACAGCAGAATCAGCACTGTCGAGTAGTAATCAACCGAATCAACAATTTCGCGAGGATGCGGGTGCAATGGACCCGTTTTTCCATCGGATGCCGCAAGCCGAACCAGGGCCGCCACGCCCGGTGACGCCGGATAAGGCGCCGGCGAGTCGGTCTGCAGGTCTACCCAGGCCGGCGGCGGCGGCGCCGAGGCCGCCCAGAACCGGTTGGCCCGCACCAAGGCAGGCTCCTGCCGCAACCCCGCCCAGCACAACCAGAGCGGCACCCGCACCGCATCGAAGGAGAACCGCGCGGGCCAGCCCGTCGCCGGGGCCAGCGCACCGTCCCGCCGCGCCACCTGAAGCCAGTCCGGCGGCAACTGCCAACGGCCGAAGGATGCCCGCCGCAGCAGGGTCAGCCCATCCGCCGCCAGCCGGGCCCAGGCCGCGTCCGGCACCGCTTGGGCCAGCCGCCGCAGCGCCGGGAACACGTAGTAGGACAGGTTGACCACCAGGTGGTCCGGCCGCTCGAACCCCTGCACCCCGGGCAGCAGCACGCCATAGGTCCCGGCCGGCCGCACCAGCAGGCGCAGCACGTCCCGCCCGATCGCCGCCCCCGCCGCGGCGTGCTCGGCGCTGCCCCAGCGCTGCCCGGCCTCGAGCAGCGCCCAGGCGATGCAGATGTCGCCATCCGTCGCATTGTTCGGGTCGTCTACCGGCGTCGCCGCATCCGGCCTGTAGCGCCAGGCATGCAGCGCATCGCGCGGCCGCTGCAGGGTGCGGCGGGTCCAGTCATACAGCCGGTCGAAGCCGCGCCGGTCATCCGCCCGGACCGCCAGCAGCATGCTCCAGCCCTGGCCCTCGGAATGCGAGACGCCGCCGTTGCCGGTGTCCACCACCCGACCCTCCGGCGCGACGTAGCGGGCCTGGAAGGCGGCCCAGGCGGCACGCGCGGCATCCGGCTGGGCCGCGGCCGCGGCCGGTGTCGTGGCCAGCAGGCCAAGGGCCTGCCGACGGGCGACGCCTGGGCGAGGGAAAAGGCCGGTCGACACCGAGAAGCACCGTGCGTGAAGGACCGAGCGACTGCCATGGTGCCGGATCACGCCCATGATAGCAACTGGTAGTAGATATCTGCCCGATCGCGACAACCGCGCGAACTGCCAGCCGCGCCGACTGCGAGACGCGCAGGGCTTGCCAGCGGCCTGCTCGCGCGGTCCCCTGCCAAGCTGCGATTCGCCCCGGGGGGAGGAAACCTCATGACCAAGCTCGCCACATTCGCCGATGCCAAGGGCACGCGCGTCGGCGCCGTGCTGCCGGATGGCAGCATGCTCGACCTCTCCGCGGTGGCGCCGGGCGGCGCGCTGGCCGGCCGCACCCAGGACATGCTGGCGCTGATCGACGGCGGCGCCGCCGCCCTCGCCGCGGTCGAGGCGCTTGCCGCCAACCCGCCTGCCGCCGCGATCCTGGCCGCCGGCGGCTGGACCCTGTTGGCGCCGATCCCCCGGCCGCGTCGCAACGTCTTCTGCGTCGGCCGCAATTACATGGACCACGTGGCGGAAGGCGACCGCACCCGCGGCATCACCAATTCCGAGCTGCCGAAATTCCCGCAGTTCTTCACCAAGGCACCCGACACGGTCATCGCTCCGGAAGACTGGATCCCGGCCCATAAGGGCGTCACCGAGTGGCTGGATTATGAAGTGGAGCTGGCCGCGATCATCGGCACCGAAGGCACCGACATCCCGCGGGAGGCAGCGCTCGACCACGTCTTCGGCTGGACGATCGGCAACGATGTCACCGGCCGCGATCTGCAGCGCCGGTATGGCCAGTGGTTCAAGGGCAAGTCGCTCGACCGTTCCTGCCCGCTTGGGCCCTGGATCGTCCCGGCCGGCGAGCTGGACGCGCTGAACACCGGCATCCGCTGCTTCGTCAACGGCGAGAAGCGGCAGGAGAGCACCACCTCCAAGATGATCTTCGACGTGCGCGAGATCATCCACCAGCTCTCGATCGGCTTCACCCTGCGGCCCGGCGACGTCATCATCACCGGCACGCCGGAAGGCGTCGGCTATGCGATGGTGCCGCCGAAGACGCTGCAGCCGGGCGACGTCATCGAATGCGAGATCGACGGCATCGGCCGGCTGCGCAACGTGGTGCGGGCGGCCTGACGCCGTCGGCCGCCGCATCGCCGGCCGACATGGCAGGAAATTAATCTTCCGGGCGATCGGTGCGCCTTTCGCCCAGACGACCGATCGCGCAATTCGGTCGATCGGCGAGTGGGGTCGGGCGGTGCAGCAGCAGGACAGTTCGGCCGTCGAGCCACCGGCGGTCGATCCCGCCGAATGCGAGCGCGAGCCGATCCACCGCCTGGGCGAGGTACAGCCGCATGGCGGGCTGCTGCTGCTGGATGCCGGCGCCACCCGCATCCTGCGCGCCGCCGGCGACCTGGCCGGCTGCCTGGGGCAGGATGCCGCCGCCCTGCCCGGCCGCGCCGCCGCCGGGATCCTGCCCGCCGCCCTGCTGGCCGCCCTGCCGGGGGTCGCCGCCGGGCGTGCCCTGCCGCTCGATCCGCCGCCGCTGCCGGGCTTCGAGGTACTGGCCCACCGCACGGCGGAGGGCATCCTGCTCGAGCTGGCGGCGCCCCTGGGCGGGACGCCGGGCGACCCCACCGGCCCCGTCGCCGCAGCCCTGGCCGAACTGGACCTGGCCGGCGGCAACCTGTTCCGCGCCGCCCAGGCGCTCGCCCATGGCGTCGCCGCGGTGGCGGGCTGCCAGCGGGTGGTCATCTACCGCTTCCTGCCCGACTGGTCCGGCGAGGTGATCGCCGAGCGGCGCCAGCCGCACCAGGCGCCGCTGCTCGGCCTGCGCTACCCGCCCTCCGACGTGCCGGCCCAGGCGCGCGCGCTCTATCGCAGCAACCTGGTGCGGGTGGTGATCGACGCGCAGGCCAGCCCGGCGCCGCTGCATCCCCCCGGGGCGGCGCCCGACCTCGGCATGGCGCTGCTGCGCTCGGCCGCCCGGGTGCATCTGGGCTACCTGAACAACATGGGCGTCCGCGCCACCCTGACCGCCTCCCTCATGGTCGAGGGCCAGCTCTGGGGCATGATCGCCTGCCACCACGACGCGGCCTGGCTGCCGCCGGCGGCGCAGCGCGCCGCGGTGCAGGCGCTGGCCACGGGCTTCGCGGCCGCGGTGCTGCGCGCCGGCACCGAGGCTGCGGCGGCCACGGACCGCCGGGTGGCCGAAGCCACCGCCATGCTGGACGCGGCCACGGCACCCGGGCTGCTCACCCGGCTGCTGCTCGGCCCGGCCGGGCTCGCCGCGCATGCCGGCGCCGACGGCATCGCCTGGGTGGATGCGACGCGCATCCTGGGGCTAGGCCTGACGCCGCCCAACGGCTGGCTCCGCGCCATGGCCGCGGTGATGGCGGCGGCGCCGACCGGGACGCTGCGGGCCGAGACCAGCCTGGCGCCGCTCGACGGCGTGGCGCCGGGGGCCGCTACCGGCATGCTCGCGGCCGGCCTGCCCGGGGCTGGGCTGCTGGCGCTGTTCCGCCGGGAATACGTCCACGACGTGCACTGGGGCGGCGACCCGGCGGAGCCGCTGCGGCGCGGCCCGGACGGGCGGCTGCAGCCGCGCCGGTCCTTCACCCTGACCCGGCAGACCATGCTGGGCACCGGGCGGCCCTGGGACGCGGCGGACCACGCCATCCTTGCCGCCGCCGTCGCGCGGCTCGCCGCCGACCAGGCCGCCGGCCCCGCCACGGCCGAGGCCGCCTGGCAGGCGGTGCTGGCGCTGGCCGATGCGGCGGGCGAGGCGCCGGAGGGCCTGGCTGGGCTGCTCCTGCCGCAGGCCGGCGTCACCCTGATCGGCGGCGAGGATGCCGCGGCGCCGACCCTCGCCGTGTCGGCCGGTCTGGCCCGGCTGCTGGGGGCCACGCCGCACCGCCTGGTCGGGCGCCCCTGGGGCGAGGTCGCCCAGGCCCTCGGCATCGCGCACGGCTTCGGCGCCGCCATGCAGCGCGGCCAGGCGACGATCGAGGCCTGGTCGCCGCAGGACGGCCCGGTGACGCTCTGGCTGCGGCAGGAGCCGGCGCTGCGGCTGCAGGGACCCGGCCTGGACCGCAGCTTCGCCGCCATCCTGGTCGAGGACGAGACCCGGGTGGTCCGGCTCACGGCCGCCCTGGCCACGGCGGCGAAGGAGGCCGACCTGGCCCGGCTGACCCGGGTCGCCATCCTGCGCAACACCAACCACGAATTGCGCACGCCGCTGAATGCCATCCTCGGCTTCGGCGAGCTGGTCGAGGGCCGCCACATCGACGAGCGCGACATCGAGACGCTGCGCGCCTATGGCCGCGAGATCGTCAGCGCCGGGCAGCACCAGCTGGCCATCATCGAGAACATGCTCGACCTGTCGATGATCGAGTCCAGCCCGGGCGCCCGGCCGGAGGAGGCGCCCTACGATCTGGCGGCGACGCTGCGGGAGGCGGTGGAGCAATGCCGGCCGCTGCTCGACGCCGCCGGCATCCACTTCGCCTGCCTCGGCGCCGAGGCGGCGATGCCCTGGCGGGGCGATGCGCGGATGGTGCGGCAGGCACTGGTGAACCTGCTGGGCAATGCGGCGAAATTCACCCCGCCGCTGGGCGAGGTGCGCTGCCGGCTGCGCGGCATCGGCACAGGGGCGGGCGCCGTGGCCGAGATCACCGTCACCGACAGCGGCCCGGGGATCACGCCGGAGCAGCAGCGGCACTTGTTCCAGGCCTTCGTGCAGGGCGACCATTCGCGCACCCGTGCGCATGGCGGCCTCGGCCTCGGGCTCTTCATCAGCCGCAGCTTCATCGAGCGGCAGGGCGGCACGCTGACCCTGGAGAGCCGCCTCGGCCACGGCGCCACCTTCCGCATCCGCCTGCCCCACCCGGCGCGCCGCCAGCCATGACGCCGCTCCGCGAGCCGGTCGTCGGCGACGAGGCCGCGGCCCGCCCGCTGTTGCGCATCGCCCGCGCGGTGCATGGCAGCGAAGTAACGGACTGCGCCGACGACGATCGAGGCCGGGCTGGCGCAGACCAGGGCTACCGCGGCGCCCTGACCCGGCGCCAGAGCGCGATGGCGGCGAAGGACAGGCCGATCACCAGCACCGAGACGCCGGTGGTCAGCGTGCCCAGCGCGTAGATCTCGGGCGTCGTCACCGTGCTGGTCAGCCCCTGCAATTCCAGCGGCAGGGTATTGGTGTCGCCGATCGCCTGGGACGACCGGGCGATCTCGTCCCAGGACAGGGTGAAGCCGAACAGCGCGACGCCGACCAGGCTCGGCCCGATCAGCGGCAGCACCACATGGCGGAAGACCTGCCAGGGGGAGGCGCCGAGGTCGCGTGCCGCTTCTTCCAGTTGCGCCGGGAAGCGGTTGAAGACGGCGAACATGATCAGCAGGCCGAAGGGCAGCGTCCAGGTCAGGTGCGCGCCGAGGCCGGAGGTGAAGAGCCCCATGGCGGTGGCGTAGTCCGCCAGCCACTCGACCTGGTACGCCTCGGCCAGCGCCTTCACCGTGTCGTCGACCAGCCGGAATTCGAGCGCGATGCCGAGCGAGACGACGATCGAGGGCACGATCAGGCTGGCCACCGTCAGGTGGAACAGCAGCGACTGCCCGAAGAAGCGGCGGCGGAAGGCATAGCCGGCCGAGAGCGAGATCAGCGTGGTCAGCACCATCACCACCAGGCCGAGCCTCGCCGAGCGGCGGAAGGAGGCCCAGATGTCGATGACGCCGGAGCCGCGCCACAGCGTCTCGTACCAGTGGGTGGAAAAGCCCTGGAGCGGGAAGGTCAGCCCGCCCTCCGGCCCCTGGAAGGACAGCACCAGGATGGTCAGCGTCGGCCCATAGAGGAAGACGACGAAGACGGTGAAGACGATGGCGAGCACCCAGAAGCTGCCGGGGCGGCGGTCCTCCATGCGCTACAGCTCCCGCCTGATATCGACCAGCTTGGTCATGATGGCGATGATGATCAGCACCAGCGCCAGCAGCACCACGGCCTGCGCCGCGGCGGCGGGGAATTGCAGGTAGGACATCTGCACCTGGATGATCTTGCCGACCGAGGCGATCTGCTGCCCGCCCATGACGCCGATGGTGACGAAGTCGCCCATCACCAGGACGATGACGAAGATCGAGCCGATGACGATGCCGGGCTTGGTCAGCGGCACCACCACGTGCCACAGCGTCTGCCAGCCGCTGGCGCCGGCATCGCGCGCCGCTTCCAGCAGCCGGTGGTCGATCCGCATCATGCTGTTGAAGACCGGCACGACGACGAACAGCGTGTACAGGTGCACGAAGGCCAGCACGACGGAGAACTGCGAGAACAGCAGCCAGTCCTGCGGCGCGTCCACCAGCCGGGCGGCGACCAGGAACTGGTTCACCGCGCCCTCGCGCCCGAGCAGCGGGATCCAGGAGATCATGCGGATGACGTTCGACGTCAGGAAGGGCGCGGTACACAGCAGGAACAGCCCCATCCGCACGCTGTCCGACCGCACGTGGAAGCAGAGGAAATAGGCGACGGTGAAGCCGAGAGCCAGGGTGATCGCCCAGACCATGCCGCAGAGCCGGAGCGTCGAGAGATAGGTGCGGAAGGTCGTGCAGAGCCCGTTCGATAGGTCGGCGCAGCCCTCGAACATCTCGACGTAGTTGCGCTGGGTGACGTCGGGGACCAGCGAGTACTCGGTGTAGTTCCACAGGCTGACCACGCCGGTCGCCAGCAGCGGGAAGACGAAGAAGAACAGCAGGACCAGCCACAGCGGCGCCGCCTGCAGCAGCGGTGCCCAGGACCGGCGTGCGGACGGCGCGGCCGCGGCGAGAATGGGGACCGGCGCCGCCGCCGGCCCCTCGATCGCCGCTGCCTCAGGCAGCGATGAACTCATTCCATTTCCTGACCATGTAGTCGTTCTCGTCCATCACGGCGTTCCAGCAGGCGACGCCGCCCATGCGGGCCTCGTAGCTGCCGCCGTCGCGCACCGCGCCGGCCTTCTCCATCACCGTGCCGTCCGGCGCCTTGATGTCCTGCTCGGCCGGCTTGCCTTCCATCCAGAAGGCCCATTCGTAGGGCTGCATATTGGCCTTCGCCGTCGACAGCACCGCCGAATAGTAGCCCTGCCGGTTGAGGAAGGCGCCGGCCCAGCCGGACAGGAACCAGTTGATGAAGTCGTAGGTGGCGTCGAGCTTCTTTCCCGTCAGCGTCTTCGGAATGCCGAAGCCGGCGGCCCAGGCGCGGTAGCCTTCCTTCAGCGGCTGGTAGACGCAGGGCACGCCCTTGCTGCGCACCGCGGTCACCGCCGGCGACCACATCGACTGGATGACCACCTCGCCCGAGGCCATCAGGTTGACGCTCTCGTTGAAGTCCTTCCAGAAGGCCCGGAACTGGCCGGCCCGCTTGGCCTCGGTCAGCACCTTCATGGTCAGGTCGATCTCGGCCCGGGTCATGTTGCCCTTGTCGGCATACTTGTGCTGGCCGGTGGCTTCCACGACCATCGCCGCATCCATGATGCCGATCGACGGGATGTTCAGCAACGCGGCCTTCCCCTTGAATTCGGGGTTCAGCAGCTCGGCCCAGGAGGTGACGGGGCGGCCGATCTTGTCCGGCCGGATGCCGAGCGTGTCGGCATTGTAGGTGGTCGGGATCAGCGTCATCCACTGGGTCTGCTCGGTGGCGAAGGTCTTCGCCTCCCGCGCCGGCAGGAAGCTGACCTTGCGCGGCGCGGTGCCCTGGTCGCCGATCTTCTTGCCGCCGATCTCGCCCTTGGTGAAGACCGGGGTGATCTCATCCACCAGCTTGATCCGCTTGGCATCCATGCCGAGCAGGTTGCCCGAGGGGATGATCTTCTTCAGCATCCAGTATTCGGAATCGAGGATGTCGAAGCTGTTCGGCTGGGTCACCGCCCGCCGCACCACGTCGTCGGACGTGACGGGCACGTATTCGATGACGATGCCGAGGTCCTCGCGGACCTTGTCCTTGATCTCCCTCGACTGGTTCACCGCGGTGCCGACATAGCGCAGCACCACCGGCCCCTGCGCATGCACCGCCGGCGCCGCCAGGCCCGCCACCGCGGCGCCCGCCGCGACCTTCAGCGCGTCGCGGCGCCCGAATCCCTTGTTCCGCATTGGTCCCCCTCCTCAGCTCGGCCCGGCCGCATCGGCAAGCGGGCGGATATCGGCCTCGTCCCAGGCCAGTGACACGCTCTGGCCGGACTCGACGGGATGCGCGTGCAGCGCGGCCTCCGTCAGCGCGACCGAGTATTCGTCCCCCGCCGTGCCGGCGAGTGCCACGGCGAAGCCGGTGCCGGTGTACTCGACGCCGGCGACCGTCGCCGGCAGGCCGGCATCGCCGATCCGGGTGCGGTCGGCCCGCACCGCGATCTGCCCGCCATTGGCCAGGGCGAAGACGTTGTGGCCGCCCATGAAGCGGGCGACGAAGGCGGTGCGCGGCCGGTCGAACAGCTCCTCCGGCGAGCCCTGCTGCTCGATCCTGCCGGCCCGCATCAGCACCACCAGGTCGGCCAGCGCCAGCGCCTCGTCCTGGCTGTGGGTGACGTGGACGAAACTGATCTGCAGCTCGCGCTGGAAGCGCTTGAGCTCGGCCCGCACCCGGCCGCGCAGGAAGGGGTCGAGCGCCGAGAGCGGTTCGTCCAGCAGCAGCGTCGCCGGGTTGGTGACCAACGCGCGGGCCAGGGCCACGCGCTGCTGCTGGCCGCCCGAAAGCTGCGCCGGCAGCCGCGTGGCGTAGCTGTCGAGCTCGACCAGCCGCAGCGCGTCGGCCGCCTTGGCGTGGCGTTCGGCGCGGCCGACGCCGCGCATGCGCAGGCTGAACGCGACGTTGTCCAGCACCGACAAATGCGGGAACAGCGCATAGGACTGGAACATCATCGCGGTGCCGCGACGGGCCGGCGGCAGGCCGATGATGGGGACGTCGTCCAGCAGAATGTCGCCGCTGGTCGGGGTCTCGTGCCCCGCCAGCAGCCGCAGCGTGGTGGTCTTGCCGCAGCCCGAAGGGCCGAGCAGGCAGACATAGCTGCCGGGCCGGATGCGCAGGTCGAGCGCATCGACCGCCACCGCGCCGCCGGGGAAGCGCTTGGTGACGGCGGCGAATTCGATCGCGCCGCGCGCCTTGGCGGCGGTCGGGCGCAGGGTGGTGGTGCCGTGCAGGTCCGCGGTCTCCGGCTGGCCCCAGGGAAAGTCGGGGGCGAGGTCCTTGCAGCATGCGTGCCACCCCGGCCCCAGTGGAAGCCTTTCGAATTGCCGGGGCCGCGCCGTCCGCTGCCCAGGCTTGCGGCAGGCTGCCGGAAGCGGTGGCAGCCTGCATGGCGATCGGCAAGGCTGCGGAGGGGAATGCATTCCCTTTCCGTGGGACGCATGCGTCCGACCCCACCCTTCCTTTCCGTGGGTCGGCACCCACCGCGCGGCCGGTGCCAACCCGCGGACATGGAGGAGGCTCCAGCGAAGATACGTCCTCCCTGGCCTTGCCCTTCCGGCGCCTAAAGCGACCGCGCCGGCACGCCCCCCACCACGGCGCCATCCGGCACATCCTCGACCACCGCAGCACCGACCCCGACCACGGCGCCGGCACCGATCGTCACATAGGGCCGGCAGGCGGCCCCGGCGCCGAGCAGCGCCCCGGCGCCGACCCGGACGCCGCCCGGCAGCACGCTGCCCGGGCCGCAATGCGCCGCCTCCCCCAGTTCCACGTCGTGCTCCAGGATCGCCCCGGTATTGACGATGCAGAACCGCCCGACGCGAACGCCGGCGCCCAGCACGGCGCGCGGCAGCACCACGCTGCCCTCCCCCACCGCGGCGCTGCCCGCCAGGATCGCCGAGGGGTGGATCAGGGCGGGAAAGCCGAAGCCGAGTGCCGCCAGCCGCAGCGCCGCCGCCCGCCGCGCCTCCGCGTTGCCGATCGCGATGCAGGCCAGCCCCACCCCCGCACGGCGCAGTCCCGGCAGCACCGATTCGTCGCCCAGCACCGGCACGCCCAGCATCGCTGCGGCCTGCGGCGCGGCATCCACAAGTCCGGCGATCTCCAGCCCGCCGCGGTCGCGGACCAGCTCGATCAGCGCCCGGCCATGCCCGCCGGCGCCCAGGATCAGCAGTTTTTCCACCATCACCGCCTTCCGCGTCGCTTCATCCGCCATCTCCTGCGTTGGCGAAGTCGGCGGTTAGGCCGATATTGCCCCGGAAGACCAACCCCTGGGGGCGGAGCGGACATTTCGGCATGCCAAGCAGCGAATGGGAAATCCCGTCGGACCTCCAGCCGGACCCCACCGAGCATGAGTTCGACCTGGACCAGGTGCTGCGCTCGGTCGTGGCGGTGAAGGCCATGGTGCCGGCGGATGCCTTCACCGCGCAGACCCTCGGCACCGAGCGGGTCGGCAGCGGGGTGGTGATCCGCCCGGACGGGCTGATCGCCACCATCGGCTACCTGGTGACGGAAGCCGAGGAGATCTGGCTCACCACGCATGACGGCCGCGTCGTACCCGGCCATGCCCTGGCCTACGACTTCGAGACCGGGCTCGGCCTGATCCAGGCGCTGGGCAAGCTCGCCCTGCCGGCCCTGCCGATCGAGGCCGGCGACCTGCCGCGGCCGGGCGATACCTGCGTCTTCGCCAGCGCCGGCGGCCGCAAGCACGCGCTGCGCTGCACCATCGCGGCGCGGCAGGAATTCGCCGGCTATTGGGAATACCTGCTGGAGGACGGGATCTTCACCGCACCGGCGCATCCCTCCTGGGGCGGCGCCGGGCTGATCGGCGGCGACGGCAAGCTGATGGGCATCGGCTCGCTGGTCATGCAGCAGCAGGACGGCAAGGGCCGCCGGGTCGACCTCAACATGGTGGTGCCGGCGAGCCTGCTGCCGCCGATCCTGCCCGACCTGCTGTCCTATGGCCGGCCGAACAAGCCGGCGCGGCCCTGGCTCGGCCTCTATGCCACCGAGGACGAGGAGGGCGTGCTGGTCAGTTCCATGGCGCGCCAAGGGCCCGCGGCCAAGGGCGGGGTACAGGAGGGCGACCGCATCCTGGCGGTCGGCGGCGCCAAGGTCACCGACCTGGCCGGGCTCTGGCGCGCGCTCTGGGCCTGCGGCAATGCGGGGACGCGGGTGCGGCTCTCGCTCAGCCGCGACCAGATGCCGCGGGAGACCACGCTGGCCTCGATCGACCGGCGCAGCGTCCTCAAGGCGCCGAGGCTGCATTGAGCGGCGACCTGGCGGCGCTGGCGCTGCGCCGGCAGGCGCGGCGGCTGCTGGCGCCCTGGGACCGGCCGGGCAGCCCGGGCGCGACCCTCGGCCTGGTGCGGGACGGCGCGCTGGTGCTGCACGAGAGCGCCGGCGCGGCGAGCCTCGAGCTCGGCGTGCCGATCGGCGCGGACACCGGGTTCCGCATCGCCTCGGTCAGCAAGCAGTTCACCTGCGCCGCCATCCTGCTGCTGGCCGAGGAAGGCAGGCTCTCGGTCGAGGACGACATCCGGCGATGGCTGCCGGAGCTGCCCGACCTCGGCGCCCGGATCGGCATCGACCAGCTGATGCGCAACTGCTCCGGCCTGCGCGACATGCTGGAATTGATGCGGCTTGGCGGCACCGACCTCTCCCACCCGGTGACGCCCGCGCAGCTGATGGCCGCCATCGGCCGGCAGCGCGGGCTGAATTTCCCGCCCGGCGCGCGTTTCCTCTATTCCAACACCGGCTTCATGCTGCTGGGCCGCATCGTCGAGGCGGCCGCGGGCGAGCCGCTGGGCGATTTCCTCGCACGCCGCATCTTCGCCCCGCTGGGCATGACCCGCACCCGCCACACGCCGGGCCTGGCGGAGGTCGTGCCCGGCCTCGCCACCGGCTACCTCCCGCAGGACGACGGCTTCGTCCGCGCGCAGCACGGCTTCCCGCTTGGCGGCGAGGGCGGGCTGGTGTCCTGCGTCGAGGACCTGGCGCTGTGGGAGCGGAATTTCGCCACCGGCCTGGTCGGCGGCGCCTGGCTGCCGGCCGCCCTGGCCGCGCGGGCGCATTTCACCAACGGCAGGCTCAACCTCTATGCCCGCGGGCTGGAGGTGACCGAACACCGCGGCCTGCGCACCGAGAACCATGGCGGGCTCTGGCCCGGCTACCGCACCTGCTTCCTGCGCGCGCCGGAGCCCGGGCTGGCGGTGATCGCCATCGCCAACCATGGCGGGATCGACGTGCACCACCTGGCGCACCAGCTGCTGGACGCGGCGCTGGAGGGAAGGCCGGGCCTGCGTCCCCTCCCCGCCGTGCCGCCGCGCCCGGCGCTGGACGGGTTGGCCGGCCGCTGGCTGGACCCCGGGTCCGGCGCGACGCTCGACATCGCCCTCGACGCCGCGGGTCAGCCGAGCGCGACCCAGCATGGCCTGCCCTTTGCCCTGGTGGCCGCCGAGGATGGCCGGCTGGTCGCCCGCCGCGGCATCTATCCCTTCGCGCTGTCGCTGCCCGAAGGCGACGGCCTGGCCCTGGAAACCGATGCCGGCACCGTCACCCGGCTTCGCCGCGTGGCCACGGCGCCGGTGCTGCCGGAGGGCCTGGCCGGCACCTATCGCTGCGCCGAACTGGACACGGTCTGGACCCTGGCGCCGGACGGCGACGGCCTGGCGGTACAGGTGCGCGGCCCGCTGACCGCCGCCGGCCCCTGGCCGGTGCAGCCGATCGAAGGCGACTGCCTCCGCATCCTCACCCCGGCGACGCTGTTCCAGGGCTGGGTGGATGCGCGGCTCGCCCGCGACGCGGCCGGGCGGATCGCCGCCATCCTGGTCAGCGGGTCGCGGGTGCGCGGCCTGCGCTTCGACCGACAGGGCTAGCGCGCGCCGGACAGGACGATATCCGCCTGGACCGGGACGGGCAGGCGCCAGGGGCAGGCCTGACGCCGAGCGACGGCGTTCGGACGCGGGCGACGCCGCCTGGCGGGCAGGCTGGATTGGGGGAGAGGCGTTCCCCCGTCGCCCACCGATTATTCCATGTCTGCAGGCTGCCGGGGAGAGTCTCTCGGGGCACTCGGCGCAAGGCCGCGTGACGTTGCCGACTGCGCTCGACCATGCGTTACGGTATTGCGTTGACCAGGGCGGTTGCCACGGCCGATCGGACCCGCGCAGCGCCGGGCCGGGGGGCCAGCCGGCGTGGCGCGAGACCCCTCAGGGAGGAGACAGGAATGACCCAGGCCACCCGCCGCGCCCTGCTGGCCGGCACCGCCGGGCTGCTCGCCGCCCCCGCCCCGCTGCGGGCGTTGGAATCCGCCTATCCCAGCCGTCCGGTGACGGTGGTGGTGCCCTGGGCGGCCGGCGGCTCGACCGACGCCTTCGCCCGGGTGCTGGCCGGGCGGCTCTCGACCGATCTCGGCCAGGGCTTCGTCATCGACAACCGCACCGGCGCCAACGGCACCATCGGCCTGACCTCGGCGGCCCGGGCGCGGCCGGACGGCCATACGGTCATCGTGCTGCCGAACAGCACCTATGCCGTGGCGCCGCACCTCTACCCGCTAGGCTTCGAGGTGGAGACGGCCTTCGCCGGGGTCGGCCTGCTGGTGTCGATGCCGATGTTCATGCTGGTCGGCAGGGCCTCGCCGGCCCGGACCCTGGCGGACTACGTCGCTTTGGCGAAGCGGCCGGGGGCGCCGCTGACCTATGCCAATTCCGGCATCGGCGCGACCAGCCACCTGGCCACCGAGATGCTGCTGCAGGCCGCCGGCATCGAGGTGACCGACATCGGCTACCGCGGCGGCGGCCCGGCCATCCAGGGCGTGCTGACCGGGGAGGCGGGGATGCTGTTCATGCCGGCCTCGGCCGTGATGGGCTTCATGGCGTCGGGCGACCTGCGGGCGCTGGCCGTCGCCTCCCCCCGGCGCAGCCCGCTGGCGCCCGACGTCCCGACCTTCGCCGAACAGGGCTACCCCGCAGTCGAGATGATCGAGCATGTCGCCATGCTGGCCCCGGCCGGCACGCCGCCGGCGGTGCTGGAGAAGCTGAACGCCGCCTGCCGCATGGCGCTGACCGCCGCCGACATGAAGCCCCGGCTGGACGCGCTGGCGGTGACTGCCGAGGCCCGGCCGCTGGCCGAATGGCTGCCCTACCTGGCCCTGGAAAGCCGCCGGATGGCGGAGATCGTCCGCCTGCGGAACATCAGCATCCGGTAGCCGGATCGGCCGGGAGGACGGCTTGCATTCCCGGGGCAAAGCCGTCATACCGCCCGCCGCGCCTGGGTAGCTCAGCTGGTTAGAGCACGGCACTCATAATGCCGGGGTCGCCGGTTCAAGTCCGGCCTCAGGTACCACCCCTTCCGCCGATCCCGGTCCGGATCGCGGCAGCGCGCAGCCCTCGGCTCCTCGACATGCCATGAATACGCATCCGGCCGCATTCTCGACGGCCGGAACGGTATATAAAATACATCATTATGAACGTGAAATATGTTGTGAAGAACAACATTCTTTTGAATCTATTTCTCCGTGATAGGCATCACACATCTAAGTGATCCGGAGAAACCCCATGGCGATCGTCACCGCCGGGCCGCAGGCCCTCGACACCCGCACCCTCTCCACCGCCGCCTGGTCGTCGCTGACCGTCACCACCCGCACGTCCAGCTACGCCCTGGGCGACGAGCGCTGCCTCGGCGCGCCCGGCACCAAGCTGGAATTCTGGGGCAGCGGGCTGACCTACGACGCCGCCGGCCGGC
This sequence comes from Dankookia sp. GCM10030260, assembly GCF_042666655.1. NCBI lineage: Bacteria > Pseudomonadati > Pseudomonadota > Alphaproteobacteria > Acetobacterales > Roseomonadaceae > Dankookia > Dankookia sp. GCM10030260. The sequence continues at coordinate 597,475 of NZ_JBHTDE010000001.1, read as the reverse complement.
TCGCCTCGGGCAAGGTCTTCGCGGTGCAGGAGAGCGTCGGCGGCCAGGTCACCTGGCGCCTCGACAACCTGCAGCTGCAGGCCAAGACCCTGCTGGCCTGGGCGAGTGCCGGCACCCTGGCGCAGAACGGCCTGGGCGGGAATGACAGCCTGACCGGCACCGCGGCCGCCGACTGGCTGCATGGCCATGCCGGCCACGACAGCATCGCCGCCGGCGCGGGCGCCGACACGATCACCGGCGGCATCGGCAACGACCTGATCGATGGCGGGGCCGGGAACGACACCGCCATCCTGTCCGGGCGCCTGGCGGATTACCGGCTGGTCTCCTGGAACGGCACGGTCGGCGTCGTCGGCCGGACCCCGGCGGCGCGGGCCGCCGACGGCATCGACGAGCTCCGCCAGGTCGAGACCATCAGCTTCGCCGCCTCGGGCGAGAGCATCGCGGCGCCGGCGGCGAATTTCGCCCCGCTCGCCTATGTCGCCTCCTACCTCGACCTCAGCCTGCTGCTTGGCGCCAACCCGATGGCCGGCTTCAAGCACATGCTGCAATACGGCGCGGCGGAGGGACGCACGACCACCTTCTCGGGCGCCGAGTACATCGCCTCCTACCGCGACCTGATGCAGGCCTTCGGCAGCAATGCCGAGGCGGGCGCGCAGCATTTCATCCAGCATGGCCGGACGGAGGGGCGGCATGCCAGCTTCAGCGGGCTGGAATACATCGCCTCCTACGCCGACCTGATCGCCACGCTGCATGCCGACCGTGAGGCCGGGGCGCGGCAATACATCGAGCATGGCCGGGCCGAAGGCCGGCATGAGAGCTTCAACGGCCTGCTCTACATCGCCTCGCAGCGCGACCTGATCCCGACGCTGGGCGCCGATGCCGATGCCGGGGCCGAGCAGTACATCCTGCACGGCCATGCCGAGGGCCGGCAGGTCACCTTCAACGCCAAGCAGTATGTGGCCAACTACGCCGACCTGAAGGCCGCCTTCGGCAGCGACGTCGACGCCGCCGCCACGCATTTCATCCTGCACGGTGCCTACGAGGGCCGCACGGATGCGCCGCTGCTCTGATGCCGGCGGGCCGGATCACCGGCCCGCCGGCGGCGCCGCGCGGCCATGCCCCGCGGCGTCCCGGTTCAGCTGACTTCCTGGGCCGCACCCGGCGGCAACGGCGCGACGGCACGCAACGTGCCGTCGTGCTCCATCGCGCCTCGAACCGCGGCACCCCAGACCAGCGCGGCGGTCCCAAGGGTGGCGGCCAACACGCCGACGATCAACGACATCATGATCCTGCTCCTCGCAGAGCCGCGGCGGGCGGGGCGCGCGATGCGCCGGCGCCATGCGGTCCTGCCATGCCAGGATGTGGGGCGCCCACCGGCCCGCCGCTCGGGCCTTGCCGCGGCGCAGCCATGCATCGGCGGCGTGGCGGCGGGGATTGGCGCCGGGCGCCGGCGACAGTCAGGCCGCGGCGACGGTCGCCGCGGCCCGGCGGATGAAGCCGCCGCCGAGCACCCGCGCCCCGGCATAGGCCACGCAGGCCTGGCCGGGCGCGGCGATCGCGGCTTCGTCCGGCGTCACCCGCAACAGGCCCGTCGCGGCATCCCAGGCGATGGTCGCGGGGCGCGGCTCCTCCCGCGCGCGGAGCTTCACCTGGCAGCGCAGCGGCCCCACGGGCGGCGCAGCCAGCCAGTTCACCTCGCCGACCTCGACCACCGCCTGCGCCAGCGCCTGGCGCGGCCCGACCACCACCCGGCGGGTGCCGGCCTGGACCCCGGTGACGAACAGCGGCTGCTCGCCGTCGCGCGACGCCTGGCCGAGGCCCCGCCCCTGCCCGACCGTGTAGCGGGCGATGCCCTGGTGGCGGCCCAACACGCGGCCATCGAGATGCACGATCTCGCCCGGCTCGGCCGCATCCGGCCGGTGCTTCGCCACCACGTCGTGGTAGCGGCCGGCGGGGACGAAGCAGATGTCCTGGCTGTCCGGCTTCTCGGCGACCGCGAGGCCAAGCCGCGCCGCGACCGCCCGCACCGTCGCCTTGTCGGGATAGTCGCCCAAGGGGAAACGGCTGAAGGCGAGCTGTTCGGGCGTGGTGGCGAAGAGGAAGTAGCTCTGGTCCCGGGCCGGGTCGGCAGCGCGGTGCAGTTCGGCCCCGCCCGGGCCCTCGACGCGGCGGACATAGTGGCCGGTCGCCATCGCCTCGGCGCCGAGGTCGCGGGCCAGGCCGACCAGGTCGTGGAACTTGACCGTCTGGTTGCAGCGGATGCAGGGGATCGGCGTCTCGCCATTCGCGTAGCTGTCGGCGAAATCCTGCACCACGGCGTCGCGGAAGCGGCTTTCGCGGTCCAGCACGTAATGCGGGATGTCGAGCGTGTCGGCGACCCGGCGGGCGTCGTGGATGTCCTGCCCGGCGCAGCAGGCGCCGCGCCGAGCCGTGGCGGCGCCATGGTCATAGAGCTGCAGGGTGGCGCCGACGACGTCGTGGCCCTGCTCGCGCAGCAGGCCGGCGACGACGCTGCTGTCCACGCCGCCGGACATGGCTACCAGGATCCTCATGGCGGAGCCATTCGGGGGGCGACCAGGATCCTCATGGCGGAGCCATTCGGGGGGGCGACGAGGATCCTCATGGCAAAGCCATCCGGGGGGCGACGAGGATCCTCATCCGGTGTGGATCTTCTCGTAGCCGGCCGTCCGCCCCGCCGCCGCATCCAGCCCCTGCTGCCAGAAGCGCGCCTCCAGCCGCGCGGCCTCGGCGAAGGTCGCGCTCAGCAGGGCGAAGCGGGCATGGCCGCCATGGCTTTCCCCCAGCGCGTCGATCCGCGCCGCGGCGGCGCGGGCCATCGCCTGGTAGCCGGGATCGGCATAGGTATCGATCCAGGACTGGTAGGCATTGCCTTCGACCTTGCGCCGCGGGTCGGCCAGGATGCGCAAGGCCACCTCGCCATAGCCCACCGTGCAGGGGGCCAGCGCCACCTCCAGGTCGAGGATGTCGCCGGCCAGGCCGCGGTCGATGACATAGCGGGTATAGCTGACCGTCTCGGCGGATTCCGGGGTGGCGCGCACCTCGGCCTCGGGGATGCCCCAGCCCTCGCAGTATTTCAGGTGCATGAGCGTCTCGGACAGGATGGCGGCGATCGCGGCCGTCTTGTCGCGCATCGCCTCGATGCTCTCGGCCTTGAACACCGCCAGCGCCTTGGCCCGGGCGAAGTGGATCAGGAACAGGTAGTCCTGGATCAGGTAGCGCCGGAAGGCCGGCAGCGGCAGCGTGCCCTGCGCGATGCCCTGGACGAAGGGGTGCCAGGTATAGGCCTGCCAGTCGGCGGCGCAGGCGTCGCGCAGCCGGCGGTACAGGCCGCCTTCCTGGCCGAAGCCTTCCTCCCAGGAATTGCTGTGGCTGCGATTCACGCTTCGCTCCGGGGCTTCGCGATCGCAGCCATCAGCCGCCCGCGTTCCGCGTGCCGGCCGGCAGCTTCACCACCAGCCCATCCAGCGCATCCGTCATGATCAGCTGGCAGCCGAGCCGCGAGGTCTCCTGCAGGTCGAAGGCGAGGTCGAGCATGTCCTCCTCGTCCTCGGTCGGCTTGGCCAGCTTGCCGAACCAGGTCCCGTCCACCACCACGTGGCAGGTCGAACACGCGAGCGAGCCCTCGCAGGCGCCCTCGATGTCGACGCCGTGCTTGTGGGCGATCTCCAGCACCGAAAGGCCGAGCGGCGCGTCCACCTCGCGGCGCGTGCCGTCGCGCTCGATGAAGGTCATCCTGGGCATCTTATTCGCCTGCTCCGCTCGCGGTCCGCCAACCGGCGGCAAGCGCTGCCGCGGCCCGTTCCGCATCAGCGGGCGAGGTAAAGCGGCCGATGCCGATCCGCAAGCTCGCCCTGGCCTCGGCCTCGGGAATCCCGAGGGCCCGCAGCACGTAGGAAGGCTCGACCGCGGCCGAGGAACAGGCCGAGCCGGTCGAGACGCAGACATCCGGCGATGCCCGCATGATCGCCTGGGCGTCCACGGGCCCGGGGAAAGTCAGGTTGAGGTTGCCGGCCACCCGGCATTCGCGGTGGCCGTTCACCCGCAGGCCGGGCACCGCGGCTTCCAGCGCCTGCAGGAAGAGATCGCGCTGGCCGGCGATGCGGCCGGCGTCCAGCATGCCCTCGATCGCCGCGACCCGCGCCGCCTCCCCGAAGCCCACCACCAGCGGCACCGCCAGCGTCCCGGCGCGGAAGCCGCGCTCCTGCCCGCCGCCGGAGAACAGCGGAGCGAGGCGGACCCGCGGCCGCCGCCGGACATAGAGCGCGCCGATGCCCTTGGGCCCATAGATCTTGTGGCCGGAGATCGACAGCAGGTCGGCCTGGATCTCCTCGACGTCGAGCGCGATGCGCCCGCAACCCTGCGCCGCGTCGGTGTGGAACAGCGCCCCGGCCGCCCGGGCGATGGCGCCGATCGCGGCCAGGTCCTGGATGACGCCGATCTCGTTGTTCACCGCCATGACGCTGATCAGCAGGGTGCGGTCGTCCACCGCCCCGCGCAGCCGGTCGAGGTCGACCAGCCCGTCGGGGGCGACCGGCAGCACCACCGGCTCGAACCCCTCGGCGGCGAGGTCGCGGATGCTCTCCAGGACGCATTTGTGCTCGGTGGCGAGCGTCACGATCCGCCGGCGCTCGCTGCCCTGGCTCGCCGCGAAGCGGGCGGCGCCCTTGATCGCCAGGTTGTTGCTCTCGGTGGCGCCCGAGGTCAGCACCACCTCGCGCGCCTCGGCGCCGATCAGCTCGGCGATCTCGGCGCGGGCAGCCTCCACCGCCTCCTCCGCCTCCCGGCCCATGGCGTGCTCGACGGAGTGCGGGTTGGCGAAATTCTCCTCCCACCAAGGCCGCATGACGGCCAGCACGCGAGGGTCGACCGGCGTGGTGGCGTGGTTGTCGAGGTAGACGGGGCGGTTCGGGCGCATCGCGGGAAGATGGCGCGGCAGGGCGCCGCTGGGGAGGGGGGCGGCGGGAATGGCCGGCATGCCCGCGGCGGGGATGCGGCTTTCGGACAAAGGCCCCGGAGCTGGGTGCGGACCGGGTGTCGTTCCCGGACAAATACCCTGGGTGGCGCGGCGGGGCGGCGGACCGGGCCCTGGGTGGTGGGATGCTGGCATCGCCTCGCCCCTGCTAAAGGATGCCAAGCATATCAGGAAAATATTCTTTTTTTCAATCGTCGATCGCCATGGGCGTTCCACGGCGCGGCGGCTGCCTGCCGCCGTGCGGCACCGCAGGCCCCCCCCAGACCCAGAGAATGGGGGAAATGTCTCTGCCTTCCCCGATCGCCCTCAGGCCGCCCGGCGCCCCAGCCTTTCCCGCATGGCGGCCCAGGCGGCCAGGAACCGCTCCGGCGCCTCCTCGGCCACGTCCCAGGGCAGCGAGATGCGGATGCCGCAGCCGGCGAGGTCACCATGCCCCATCGCCGCCAGCACCGGGCTGCGCCCGACCTTGCCCGAGGAACACGCCGCCCCGGCCGAGACCCGGACGCCCGCGAGGTCGAGCGCGATCACCTGGGTCTCCGCCGCCGCCCCGGGCAGCAGGATGCTGCTGGTATTCGGCAGCCGCGGCGCGCCGGCGCCGGCGATGATGGCCTCCGGCGCCAGGGCGGCGATCCCGGCCTCGATCCGGTCGCGCAGCGCGGCGAGGCGCGCCGCCTCCCCGGCCTCGGGCAGTGCCGCGGCCAGGCCGGCGATGGCCGGCAGCGGCTCGGTCCCGCCGCGCCGGCCGCGTTCCTGGCCGCCGCCGGCGATCAATGCGGGCAATTCCAGTCCCGGCCGCAGCAGCAGCGCCCCGGCGCCGGCCGGCCCGCCCAGCTTGTGGCCGGAGATCGCCAGCGAATCGTACTCCGCCGGCAGCGCCGCCCGCCCGGCCGCCTGCACCGCATCGACATGCAGCAGCGCGCCCGCCGCCCGGCAGAGCACGGCGGCCTCGGCCAGCGGGTGCAGCACGCCGGTCTCGTTGTTCGCCGCCATCAGGCAGACCAGCGCCGGGCCACCTTCGGCCAGCAGCGCCGCCAGCGCCGCGAGGTCGGCGGTGCCGTCCGGCCGCACCGGGACCACACCGGCGCCGGGTGCGGCTGCCAGCACCGCCGGGTGCTCCGTCGCCCCCACCAGCACCCGCCGGCCCCGGCCGAGGCCGTGGACCGCCAGCGCATTCGCCTCCGTCCCGCCGCCGGTGAAGACCACGTCCTGGGCGCGGGCGCCGAACCGGGCGGCCACCGCGTCCCGCGCCTGCTCCAGCCGGCGGCGGGCGGCGCGGCCTCCGGCATGGACCGAGGAGGGGTTGCCGCCCGCCTCCAGCACCGCGATCGCCGCCGCCCGGGCGGCCGGCCGCAGCGGCTCGGTCGCGTTGGCATCCAGATAGAGGGTGTCCACCGCCCAGGCCGGCGCTACTGCGCCGCCTCCACCACCGCCGGCAGCGCCCCGTCGCGCGGCATCACCGCACGGCCGGCGATGCGGCCCTCGACCACGTCGGCGAGCGTCACATGCGCGAGGAACAGACGGATCTGCTCGCCCAGCTCGGACCAGAGGTCATGGGTCAGGCAGCGCTCGCCGGCGAGGCAGCCGGGCGAGCCCTCCTCGCAGCGGGTGGCGCGGATCGGCTCGTCCACCGCATCGACGATCGCGGCGACGGTGATGTCGCCTGCCGGCCGGGCCAAGCGGTAGCCGCCCCCCGGGCCGCGGGCCGAGGCGACCAGCCCGGAGCGGCGGAGATGGCCGAACAGCTGTTCCAGATAGGCCAGCGAGAGCAGCTGCGCCTGGGCCAGTTCCGCCAGCGACACCGGCCGGCCCGGGCAGGGATCGGTGCTGCAGCCCTGCTGCCGCGCCGCCAATTCGACCATTGCCATGACGGCATATCGCCCACGGGTGGAGAGACGCACGGCACAGCCCCCTCGGTCATCGAAAACTTGTATACCGGAATACCGGCCTGGCGCCGGAAACATGGGCGCCTTGCCTTGATTCTATTATGAAACCCGGCTTCGCATCTCTATATTCCGGTTGCCCAGGGGGAACGGGAGACTGCCCCGGGGCGACTGGACGATATGGCTACCAAGCTCTCCGGCCCGTGCGCCTCGATCGGCGCCGATGCCGGACGCTAGATTCTCCGACTTCCCCAGTCAACCATTTGGGGCTTTCGTCGGCGAATCCCGGAGCGTGTCGGGCGGTGCGTGAATCGCCCGTGCTCCTCTCGGCATCGTGTCATGATGCCGAAGGGAGCCCGGGCGTTGTTCACTAGTCTTCCCCACCAAGCGCCTCGGTGCGCCCGGCTTGCCGGCGGGACAGCTTCCCGCCCCCCGGCAATCCGGACGGGCCAGGCTCAACCGGAATTGGACCCACGGGACGATGCCTGAGGTCATGTTCGCCGGCCCTGACGGGCGGCTCGAAGGCCGTTACCACCATTCGAAGCAGGCCAATGCGCCGGTTGCGTTGCTGCTCCATCCCCACCCGCTGCACGGCGGGACGATGAACAACCGGGTCATCCACGCGCTCTACCAACGTTTCCAGGCCATGGGGTTCTCGACCCTACGATTCAACTTCCGGGGGGTCGGCCGCAGCCAGGGCCGCTACGACGGCGGCATCGGCGAGATCTCGGACGCGGCCTCGGCGCTCGACTTCCTCCAGGCGGTGAACCCGAACGCCCATAGCCTCTGGGTCGCCGGCTATTCCTTCGGCGCCTATGTCGGCATGCAGTTGCTGATGCGGCGGCCGGAAATGGGCGGCTTCGTGTCCATCGCGGCGCCGGCCAGCCACTACGACTTCGGCTTCCTCGCCCCCTGCCCCTGCAACGGACTGATCTACCACGGCGCGGAGGACGAACTCGTGCCGGAATCCTCGGTGAAGAAGCTGGTGGACAAGCTGAACACCCAGCGCGGCATCACCATCGACTACCGGGTGCTGTCCGGGGCCGGCCATGTCTTCACGCCGGAGGAGACCGAGAAAGTGGTCAACGCCGCCGAGGACCATGTGAATTCCCGGATGAACCGCAGCCGGATGGCGCTCGCCGCCGACTGAGCGGGACGCTGCGGGCGGCCAGCCGGCACGCTGCCGGCTGGCCGCCCGTGGCCCGCGTTTTCCCGCTTCCGTCGCATTCCCCATATTGCAGGTCGCGGGATAGGCTATCCTCGATCCGTGCCGGTACGATCGGCCGGCGCAGCGGGGGGAGCCATGGACAGCATCGCGACCCTGCCGGCCACCCGGCCGAGCCGGCAGCCGGCCCGGTTCCGCACCCATCTGCTAGGCCTCGCCCTGGCCACCGGCCTGCCGCTGGTGGCGCTGGCCATCGGCCTGACCTGGTGGGTCGCCGCCAGCGAGCGCAACGCGGCGCTGCGCGATCTCTCCCGCACCGCCGAGGCATTGCTGTCCGAGCTCGACCGCGAGCTCCGCATCACCACCGTCGCCCTCGACGTCCTGGCGACCGGGCCCGGCCTGGACGCCGCCCTGGCCGAGGCGCCGGGCGGGCCCGCCATCACCGCCTTCTGGGCCCGCAGCCGGGCCCTGATCGAACGCCGCCCTTCGGTGCTGCACAGCATCGCGCTGTTCGACCCGCAGGGCCGGCCGCTGGCGAATACCCTGGCGCCAGGCGGTGCCGCCCTGCCCGGCGTCGAGCAGGCCCGCTTCCCCGACGCGCCACCGCGGCCGAACGGTCCCGCCACCTATTTCGCCGCCGTCCTGCGCGCACCGGACAGCTATGTCTCGCCGCTGTTCCTTGGCCCGCTCGCCGGGCAGCCGGTGATCGCCATCGCCATGCCGGTCCGCCGCGACGGCAAGGCGGTGGGCGTGCTGACCGCCAACATCCTGCCGCGCAGCCTGGGCGAGGTGCTGCGCGGCCGGCCGCTCCGCCCCGGCTGGGTGGCCACGCTGGTGGACAGCCGCCACCTCGTCGTCGCCCGCACGGCGCAGGAGGACGCCTTCGTCGCCCGGCCGGCGATCGCCTGGATGGTCGATTTCCAGACCAGCGGCGCCGCCGCCGCGACGGTGAAGGTTGTCGCCCGCGACGGCACCCCGACCTATGCCGTGCTGCGCCACCTGCCGGCCAGCAACTGGACCCTGGTGCTCAGCGTCCCGCGCGCCGCGATCGACGGGCCGCTGCGCCGGGCGGTTCTGGTCGCCGCCGGCGGCGGGGCGCTGGCGGTGGCGCTGGCCGCGCTGCTGGCCATGGTGCTCGGCGCCCGGCTGGGGGAAGAGGTCGAGGCGCTCGGCCCCGACGCAGCGATGGTGGCGCGCGACCAGCCGCCGCCCCGCCGCGCCCCGCCCCGGGTGCGGGAGGTGGCGCGGGTCCGCCAGGCGCTGGACGAGGCCGGCGCCGCGCTGCGCGCCCGCGCCGCGGCGAAGCGGGAGGCCGAGGAGCACCTGGTGCTGCTGCTGCGCGAGGTCGACCACCGGGCCAAGAATGCGCTGGCCGTCGCCCTCTCGCTCATCCGGCTGGCGCCGCGGGACGTGCCGCCGGCCGAGTTCGCCGCCACCGCCGAAGGCCGCATCACCGCCATGGCCCGCGCCCATGCGCTGCTGGCGCGCGGCGCCTGGACCGGAGCGGAGCTGCAGGCCCTGGCCGAGAGCGAGCTGCCGGCGCATGCCGGGCAGGTCCGGCTGTCGGGTCCGCCGGCGCGGCTTTCGGCCGAGGCGGTGCAGCCGGTGGCGATGCTGCTGCACGAGCTGGCGACCAATGCGGCCAAGCACGGCGCGCTGTCGGTGCCCGGCGGGGAGGTCCGCATCGCCTGGGAATTCCTCGCGGCCGACCAGGCGCTGCGGCTGACCTGGACCGAGCAGGGCGGCCCGGCTTTGGCCGGGGCGCCGTCGCGGCGCAGCTTCGGCCTGCGGCTGATGACCCAGCTGGCGGAGCGGCAGCTGGCCGGTCGGCTGGCGCTCGACTGGACGGCGACGGGTCTCCGCGCCACGCTGACCCTGCCGGCGGCCCGGGTGGCGCCCGATGGCACGCCGCTGCCGGGGCCGGCGCCGGAGGCCCGGCCGGTCGCGGTCAGCCCGCACCCGGTCTGGACCACCCCGGGCGGCCCGCCGCCCCGGGTGCTGGTCGTGGAGGACGAGGCGCTGCTGGCGCTCGAGCTCGAGACCGGGCTGCGCGAGCTGGGCTGCGAGGTGGTCGGCCCGGCCCGCAACCTGATCGAGGCGCATCGCCTGGCCGCGGGCGAGCCACGCCTGGCCGCCGCCGTGCTGGATATCAACCTCGGCGGCGGAGAGCTGGTCTTCCCGGTGGCGGATGCGCTCGCCGCGCGCGGCGTGCCCTACCTGCTGGCGACCGGCTACGGCAGCGCCGGGCCGCTGGAAGGGCGCGATGCCGGTGCCGTCGCGGTGCTGCGCAAGCCCTACCAGCGGGCGGCGCTGGCGGCGGCCCTGGCGCGGGCGTTGCCGGGGGATGGGGCGGGCTGACAACCCGTTCTGAAATGGTCGGGGCGTTGCGGGCTTCGGCCGATTGCGGCCTGCATCGCGCCACCGATCGGTCACGCGTCCCTGCTCGAGTGGACGCTTCGTGCGACAAGCGTAACCCGAACGTCAAAGGAAGACGGTGGAGCGCGCTGCTGCGTCCGCTGATGGGGTGATCATCCGCAAGCAGCCGCTCCAGGCCATGTTGCGCACAGCAATGTATCTCGGCGGGCAACCACGACAGGAACAATCCAGAGAGGGCAATCAGGATCCGCGAACACGGAAGCCTGGCCCCGTGATCGGTCCATCAAGGTTATGGACGTATGCTGCCTCCTCTGGCCAAATGGACTTGGGGCCTTGACCGGAATTCGGCGTTGCCGGCCACACGATGCCTTCCTTGATAAATGGCCGAAGGTAGTTGTGACTGGCCGCTTGGAACTGTTGAAATTCATTGGGCCAGTTGATTGCCTGAGCGCTCGCTATATAGGTTACTCTATAATTCGCAAAATCATGCGGGCCTTCCGTTATTGCTGCGGTGGTCAAGGTAGACCTGTCGATTATCTTCTCCATGGTTGCAATTGCATTGTTTGGGTCAAATGGAAGCGGACTATAGATATGTGAAATGACCATGAATGCGTCGGCCAAATTTCCCTGCGGGAGACCGAAATGCTTCGGCCAACTAATGACGCCAGTAACCTTCGTGTTCTCGACATCGATGAAGCCTGGTTTTTGTTGTTCTATTTCTTCGCTTATCGGAAGCGTTTCTTTTTTATGCATTGGAACTGGTTTATCTGAAATAGCTTTCTCTATGGGGCTTTTCACTGCCATTCTCCAAAGGTTTCTTGCAGCGCGAGCTGACGCTATTGCCAATGCGTGCCGGCTCGCAAGGACCTCGCATGACGGTGACCCTTTGATGTCAGGTCCCACGCACGGAGGAACGCCACGCCTTTTGGAGAGCGCTTCACGCGAGCCATGACCTAGCCGTGTCATCCAACCGTCAACGGCGCCTGCGATGCATTACGAAGGCTTGTCAGGCTTTCCGACGCGATGGTCTGTCTGGCCGCCATTCGCCTCATGCCGCGCCGACGATCGAGTGGCCGGCAGCGATATTCCGGTAGTTGCCTGGCCGGCCGCGGCATGGTTGATCCGCAACAAGGCGTGCCACCAGGCGCCCCCGGGAGAGTCCAACCATGCGCCGCACCATCATCGCCCTCGGGCTTGCCGCCCTGCTGCCGCTCGGCGCCCAGGCCCAGGCGCCCTACCCCGAACGCCCGATCACCATGATCATCGCCTATGCCGCCGGCGGCGGCACCGACACCGCAGCGCGGACCCTGGCGCGCTTCCTGGAGAAGGACCTCGGCCAGTCGGTGGTGGTGGTGAACCGCGCCGGCGCTGGCGGCGAGATCGGCTGGTCCGAGCTCGCCCGGGCCAAGGCGGACGGCTATACCATCGGCTTCACCAATACCCCCGGCATCGTCACCGTGCCGATCGAGCGGCAGGCCCGCTTCAAGCTCGACGACTTCGCGCCGATCGCCAACATCGTCGACGATCCGGGCGGCATCTGGGTGCTGGCGGACAGCCCCTACCGCAGCCTCGCCGAGCTGATCGAAGCCGCCAAGAAGGCGCCCGGCACGCTGGGCTACGGCACCACCGGCATCGGCTCCGACGACCACCTGGCGATGCTGGCACTGGAGAGGCTGACCGGCGCCAGCTTCCTGCACATCCCCTTCGGCGGGTCGTCCCAGGTGCGCACCGCGCTGCTGTCGAAAAGCCTGCCGATCGCGGTGGTGAACATGGGCGAGGGCATCGCCGACTGGAAGCAGGGGGTGCTGCGGCCGCTGGCGCAGCTCGGCGCCACCCGCTGGGAGGCGACGGCGAGCGTGCCGACCGCGAAGGAGCTGGGCTTCGACCTGGTCGAGGGCTCGATGCGCGGCGTGGCCGCCCCGGCCGGGGTGACGCGGCCGATCCTCGACCGGCTGGCCCAGGCGGTGCGGCGGGCGGTGGAGGATCCGGAATTCCAGAAGGCCGCCGTGCAGCAGAACCTGCCGCTGCGCTTCCTCGGCCCCGATGCCTACCGCGCCGAGCTGGTGGCGCTGAAGGCGCAGTACGAGAAGCTCTGGGCGGCGCATCCCTGGAAGGAATGACCCCGGGACTGTTGCCAGGGTGGCAGCAGGCATGGTCCGATCCCGCATAAGCCGAGCGCGGCAAGACGCGCCGAACGGGAGGACCAGGACCATGCAACGACGCACCCTGCTGGGCGGGCTGGCCGCCATGCCGCTCGCCTGCCCCGCCTTTGCCCAAGGCTTCCCCGAACGGCCGCTGACCATGGTCATCGCCTTCCCGGCCGGCGGCGGCACCGATGTCGCCGCCCGGCCGCTGGCGCGGATCATGGAGAAGTATCTCGGCCAGCCGGTGGTGATCACCAACCGGCCCGGCGCGGCGGGCGAGATCGGCTTCACCGAGCTCGCCCGGGCCAAGCCCGACGGCTACACCATCGGCTTCATCAACACGCCGACCATCGTCACCATCCCGATCGAACGCCCCCAGGCCCGCTTCAGGCTGGACGACTTCGCCCCTGTGCTGAACGTGGTGGACGACCCCGGCGCCATCTGGGTGCTGCCCGACAGCCCGATCCGCAGCGTCGCCGACCTGGTGGCGGAGGCCAAACGCCGGCCCGGCCAGGTCAGCTACGGCACCTCGGGGATCGGGTCCGACGACCACCTGGCGGTGCTGGCGCTGGAACGGGTCTCGGGCACCAAGTTCCTGCACATACCGTTCGCCGGCGGCGCCCCGGTGCGGACCGCGACGATCTCGAAGCAGATCGACCTGGCGGTGACCAATATCGGCGAGGCGATCGGCGACTTCCGCCAGGGGCTGTTCCGGCCGATCGGCCAGATGGGGACCTCGCGCTGGCCGGTGATGGCGGACGTGCCGACCTTCCGGGAACAGGGCTTCGACGTGGTCGAGGGCTCGATGCGCGGCCTGGCGGCGCCGGCCGGCCTGCCGCGGCCGGTGCTGGACCGCATCGTCGACGCCGCCCGCAAGGCGGCGCAGGACCCGGAATGGCAGGCGGTGGCGACGCAGCTGGCGCTGCCGCTGCGCCTGCTGGGCCCGGACGAGTACCGGGCCGAGCTGGTGGCGATGCACGGGCACTACGAAAAGCTCTGGGCGGCGCATCCCTGGCGGGATTGAGCAGACAAGGTCGGGGAGGGAAAAGCATTCCCTCCCCAAATCCCTCCCTTCCTTTTCGTGGGTTGGCACCAGCTGCGCGGCAGGTGCCAACCCACAGAAACAGATGAGGGGGTCCGGGGAGAATGCTTCCTCCCCCGGCCTTTCCCTTTACAGGTAGCGCAGCGCCACGAACCCCACGACGATCCCGGCCGCCGCCCCGGTGGTCACCAGGGTCAGCCGCCGCTCGATGAAGTCGCGGATCGGCGGGCCGAAGCGGCGCAGCAGGAAGGCCAGCAGGAAGAACCGCGCCCCGCGCGTCACGACGCTGGCGGCCAGGAAGACCGGGAAGCTGAACATCGCAGCCCCGGAGGCGATGGTGACGATCTTGTAGGGGATCGGGGTCAGGCCTTTGATCAGGATGACCGTGGCGCCCCACTTCTCGTACCAGCCCTGGAACCGCAGCAGGGCGTCGGCGTGCCCGTAGGCCCGCAGCACCGGCTCGGCCAGCGCCTCGAACAGGAAATACCCGATGGCATAGCCGAGCACGCCGCCCAGCACCGAGGCGATGGTGCAGATCAGCGCATAGCGGTAGGCCCGGTCCGGCCGGGCGATGCACATGGGAATGAGCATCGCGTCGGGCGGGATGGGAAAGAAGCTGCTCTCGGCAAAGCTGACGCCGGCCAGCCAGGCTGGCGCGCGTCGATGCGCCGACAAGGCGAGCACGCGGTCATAGAGGGCACGGAGCATCATCGGGTCCCTAGGTCCGCAGGCGACTTCGCACGGGTGGAACCACGGCGCAACTCACGGCCGATTGCCTTGCGGTAGTGTCATATCGTCGCGGCTTCGCCATGCGCCGGAAGCGGGTTGCCGTCCCATGGAAAGCGATGGGATCATGCCGCATTGCAGCGACGGAACTTCGACATGTCGGGAACGAGTGCGGGGCGGCCCGCGGTGGCGGTCGGGGTGCTGATCGCCTGCGGGGTGGCCTGCGCGGCGCTGGCCATGGGCCTCAGGCAGAGCTTCGGCCTGTTCCTGGCGCCGATGACCGCGGCGCATGCCTGGTCGGCCTCCGGCTTCGCCTTCGCCATCGCCCTGCAGGTGCTGATCAACGGCTTCACCCAGCCGGTCTGGGGCCAGATCGCCGACCGCTACGGCGCCCGCAAGGTGATCATGGCCGGCGCCCTGCTGCAGCTGGTCGGCATCACCGGCATGGCGCTGTCGGAGAGCCTCGGCACCTTCACCTTCTTCGCCGGGGTGGTGATGGGCTTCGCCGTCTCGGCCGCCGGCATGCCGGTGATCATGGCCAGCCTGACCCGGCTGCTGCCGGAAGCCCAGCGCGGCCGGGCGACCGGGCTGGGAACCGCGGGGTCATCCTTCGGCCAATTCCTGGTGGTGCCGCTGGTGCAGTTCGGCATCTCCGGCTTCGGCTGGTACACGGCGCTGCTGCTGGTCGCCGCCGCCTCCCTGCTGATGATCCCGCTGGCGCTGCCGCTGAACGACAGGCCGGCCGCCCCGGTCCCCGGCGCCGCGGCGCAGCAGACGGCCGGCGAGGCGCTGCGGCTGGCGCTGCGGACGCCGACATTCTGGTATCTCTGCTGCGGCTTCTTCGTCTGCGGCCTGCATGTCTCCTTCATGGCGATCCACATGCCGGGGTTCGTTGCGTCCTGCCACCTGCCGGCAGTGGTCGGCGCCGGGGCCATCAGCCTGATCGGGCTGTTCAACATCGCCGGCTCGCTCGGCGCCGGGGAGTTGTCCACCCGCTGGAAGCGGCGGGAACTGCTGGTGGCGATCTTCGCCCTGCGCGCCGTGGTGATGACCATCTTCTTCTTCAGCGAGAAGACCACGGCGACGGTGCTGGTCTTCGCCGCGGCGATGGGGATCCTCTGGCTGTCCACCGTGCCGCCGACGGTCGCGTTGTGCGCCCGCAACTTCGGCACCCGCTGGCTGGCGACGATCTTCGGGCTGATCTTCCTGTCGCACCAGATCGGCGGCTTCGCCGGCGCCTGGCTGGGCGGCGTGGTGTTCGACCGCACCGGCAGCTACGACCTGATGTGGATCATCTGCATCCTGGCCGCCGCCTTCGCCGCGGTGATCCACATCCCGGTGCGGGACGGGCCGCCGAAGCCGGTCGCGGTGCCGGCCTGACGGGTTGGTTTGGGCCATGCCGGGTTCGGCGCTAGAACAGCGCCCGGAACCTGGACCGGAGGAAATCGGATGCGGCGTTGGGCCCTGCTGCTGGCCTTGGGATTGCCCCTGATCGGGGCCTTGGACGCCGAGGCGCAGGCGCCACAGCGCCAGGGCCCGCCGCATGAATGGACCTTCGGGTCCTGGACCGGCGGCATCTTCCCCGCCGGCGACACCGGCACGCCGGCCTGCCTCGGCAGCCCGAGCGTGATCTTCACCCGCGACATCGTCATGCGCATCTCGGTGGTGGATACCGCCTACCGGGAACGGACGATCGAGACGGTGGCGCAGACCCCGAACGGCCTCGAATTCCGCTTCACCGCGGCGGCCCCGGTCATCGGCCCGATGGGGCCGCGGGCGGCGCCCGATGCCGGCTTCGGCTGCGCCGGCGGGCCGAACGTGCTGCGGGTGGAACGCAAGGGACCGGACGAGATCGCCTTTCCGGGCTGTGCGGAATTTCCCTCCTCGCTGAAGCGCTGCACCACGGCAGGCAAGTAAGGCCGGGGAGGGAAAGGTATTCCCTCCCCGGACCCCACCCTTCCTTTCTGTGGGTTGGCATTCGCCGCGCGGCAGGTGCCAACCCACAGGAATAGATGAGGGGTTCGGGGAGAATACTTTCTCCCCGATCTTCCTTCCTTTTCTCGAGGTTTTTCCCGATGCGCATCGCCCTGATCCACGCCCTGCGGCACTCCCCCCCGCCGATCGAGGCCGCCTTCGCCCGCGCCTGGCCCGAGGCGGTGCTGATGAATCTGCTGGACGACAGCCTCTCGGCCGACCTGGCCCGCACCGGCCGGCTGGACCAGGCGATGGGCGAGCGGTTCCTCACCCTGGCGCGCTATGCCGCGGGCACCGGGGCGGACGGCATCCTCTTCACCTGTTCCGCCTTCGGCCCCTGCATCGAGGCAGTGGCAGCGGCCCAGGCACCGATACCCGTGCTGAAGCCGAACGAGGCGATGATCGAGGAGGCCGTGGCCGCCGCCCGCGCCGCCGCCGGCGGGCGCCGGCCGCGGATCGGCCTGGTGGCGTCCTTCGCGCCGACGCTCGACAGCATGCCGCCGGAATTCCCCGCCGACGTGGACCTCGTCCCCTGCGTGGCCGAAGGGTCGCTGGCCGCGCTCGATGCCGGCGACGGCGCCGCGCATGACCGGCTGGCCGGCGAGGCGACCCAGCGGCTGACGGATTGCGACGTGGTCGCGCTGGCGCAGTTCAGCCTGGCGCGGGCGGCGGAAGCCGTCGCCGCGGCGACCGGCCGGACGGTCTTCACCACGCCGGACAGCGCGGTGCGGAAGCTCAGGCGCCTGCTGGGCGGCTGAGCCGGGCGCGCTCAGGCGGCCTGCGCCATCTCCCCGTGCACCGCGGCGAGGATTTCGTAGGACCGCTTGCGCGCCGCGTGATCATGGATCTGCGCCGTCACCATCAGCGCATCCGCGCCCGTATGGGCGACGAAATCGGCGATGCCCCGGCGCACCGTCTCCGGCCCGCCGACCACGGCGCAGGCCAGGGCATTGTCCAGCATCATCCGCCCGCGCGGGTCGATCCGCGCATCGAAATTCTCGACTGGCCGCGGCAGCTTGCCGGCCTGGCCGCGGCGGAGGTTGAGGAAGGCCTGCTGCTGCGATGAATAGAGGTAGCGCGCCTCGGCATCGGTATCCGCCGCGACCACCGGGATGCCGAGCATGACATACGGCTTGTCCAGCCGGGCCGAGGGCCGGAAGGTCTCGCGGTAGACGGCGATGGCATCCATCATCATCTGCGGCGCGAAGTGGGAGGCGAAGGCATAGGGCAGCCCCAGCATCGCCGCGAGCTGCGCGCCGTAGGTCGAGGACCCCAGGATCCAGACCGGGATGTCGAGCCCCGCGCCGGGCACCGCGCGCAGCGACTGGCCGGGCTGCTCCGGATCGAAGTAGCGCATCAGCTCCATGACGTCGCGCGGGAAGTCGTCCACGTCGCCGGCCAGGTTCCGCCGCATCGCCTGCGCCGCCACCTGGTCGGTGCCGGGCGCACGGCCGAGGCCGAGCTCGATCCGGCCGGGATGCAGCGCGGCCAGGGTGCCGAATTGCTCGGCGACGATGAGCGGCGCGTGGTTCGGCAGCATGATGCCGCCGGCGCCGACGGTGATCCGCTTCGTCGCCGCGGCGACATGGGCGAGCGCCACCGCGGTCGCCGCGCTGGCGATGCCCGGCATGTTGTGGTGCTCGGCCATCCAGTAGCGGCCATAGCCCAGCCCCTCGGCGTGGCGCGCCAGGTCGGCCGAATTGCGCAGTGCCTGGCCGGCATCGCTGCCGTCCGGCACGGGGGAGAGGTCGAGGATCGAGAGCGGTATCATGCCAGGGATATTGGCACGCCCGGCGCCGGAACCAACCGCCTGCCGGCGCGCGCCCGATGGAAACGGGATTCTGCCATGTCCTGGCACGGCTCGCGGCACGCGGCGTTCCATGGGCATAGCCGACAGCGATACCGGAGCAGTGCCATGCAGGACCTCACCCAGACCGCGTTGCAGCGGGTCGACGACATCGCCGCGCGGCATGGCGTGAGCGCGGACGCCGTCGCCACGCTGCTGCGGGCGGTGTCGAACGGCGGCGGCAGCATGGCGCAGTTCAGCCATCCGGAATTGGGCGGCATGGGCCAGTGGTCGCAGGGCGGCATGACCATGGTCGGCGACATGTTCAACAACGGCCTGAAATACCGCGTCGACAGCCTGTGCAACGAGGTCGCCGCCCTGCTGCGGGAGAGCAACCCCTTCGTGCCGGCGCCGATGCAGGGCGGCGGCTTCAACCAGGGCTTCGGCAACTGGTGGCCGGACGGCCTGGGCAGCCCGGCCGCCTCGGGCGCGCAGAACGACATGCGCTACGCCTATTTCCCCGCCTCGCGCCGGCTGGCGGTGCAGCAGAACGGCCAGACGCGCCTCTACGACACCGCGTACCACAGCATCTCCGGCGTCTCGCAGCAGCAGGGCGGCGGCCAGTCGCTGAGCTTCGTCTCCGACCACGGCACGGTGCGGGCGGCAGACCTGCAGCAGGTGGACGGCCCGCCCTCCCCCCACCGGCAGGCCGTCCAGCCGCCGCAGCCCGCCTGGCGGCCCGAGCCGGCCACCGCCTGGCAGCCGGCGCCCGCCCCGCCGCAAGCCTCGGGGGGAAACGACGGCGACGTGCTGGCGAAGATCGAGAAACTGGCCGAGCTGCGCGGCCGCGGCATCCTCACCGAGGAGGAATTCTCGACCAAGAAGGCGGAGTTGCTGAGCCGGCTCTGAAGCGCCGAACCGTGCGGAACATAACTCTCGGCAACGTCACACAAGCCTCTGATCCGAAACCGTTCCTCGACGCTTGACGAAACCGTCCCGCTAGCGGCCCAATCGTCCAGGTCGTTGCCGGGGGGATGGATATGGCCGCGTTGGCGCGGATGCGGCCGGGGGTCGCTGATGGCCAGGGTGCGTCCGCCCCGCCGCCGGCCAGGCGCAGCCTGCTGCTGCTCGTCGGCATCGTCACCCTGCCGCTGCTGCTGATCGCCGGCCTTGCCTGGCATGGCTGGAACGCCGCCTGGCGCAATGCCGAGGCCGAGATGCTGCGCGCCGCCGAGATGGGGGCCGAGCATCTCCGCCGCGTGCTGGATGGCCACGACCTGCGCATCCAGCGCGCCAACGACGCCATCGCCGGCCTCACCGATGCCGGGATCCGCGCCGACGAGGCGCGGCTGCACGCCATCTTCAGCCGTATCGCCGGGCAGGCGCCGGATGGCAGCGGGCCGCTGACCCTCTTCGCCTTCGACCGCGAGTCGCGGATGCTGGTCGGCGCCACCGCCTTTCCGGTGCCGCGCGACAGGGATTTTGCCGACCGGGACTTCAATCAGGTGCTGCGCGACCCGGCGGCGCCGGAACCGCATGTCGGCCAGGTCCATGTCGGTCGGCTCGACGGCCGCGCCTTCTTCAGCGTCAGCCGGCGGCGGCAGGGCAGCGGCAACCCGCCCGGGCCGGACGGCTATGACGGGGTGGTCGAGGTCTCGGTCTATACCGATGCCGCCAATGCCAACCTGCAGCGCCTGCTGCGCGATCGCGCGGACCTGCTCTCCCTGGTCAGCGCCGACGGACTGGTGCTGGCGCGGTCGGCCGGCTTCGGGCCGCAGGGACCGCCGCTGCGCGTCGCCGCCGACACCGCCCTGGCCGGCCTGCTGGCCGGCGGCGCGGAGCGCAGTATCGTGCAGGGCCGCTCGAGCCTGGACGGGGTGCGGCGCCTGGCGGTCTATCGCCGGGTCGAGGGCTGGCCGGTCTATGCCGCCGCGGCGCGGCCGGAATCCGCGGTGCGCGCCGCCTGGTGGGGCGCCATCGCCGGGGAGCTGGCGGTGGGCCTGCCGGCCTGGGGCCTGCTGGTCGGCCTGGCCGGCGCGGTCTGGCGGCGGCAGCGGGCGCTGGGGGAGGCCAATGCGACGCTGGAGCAACGCGTCGCCGAACGCACCCGGGACCTGACCGAAAGCGCCGCGCAGCTCCGCCTGGCGCAGGAGGCCGCGGGGATCGGCATCTGGGAATGGGATGCCGGGACCCGGCTGCTGCGCTGGTCGCCGGAGCAATATGCGATGTTCGGGCTCGACCCGGCACGGGAGACGCCGCTCGGCTTCGCCCGTTTCCTCCTCTTGCTGCACCCCGAGGACCGGCCCCTGGCCGAGGCGGCGGCGCGCGACGCGATGCGCACCGGCGTCTACGAGGCCGAATTCCGCATCCTGCGCATCCGGCCGGACGGCACGCGGGAGCTGCGCTGGCTGCTCGGTCGCGGCCGGCGGCTGCCGTCGCGGGATGGGAAGGGGGCACGGCTGCTCGGGGTGAATGTCGACATCACCGACCGGCATCTGGCCGAGGAGCGCCGCGCCCTGGTGGCGCAGGAGGTGGCGCACCGCGCCAAGAACGCGCTGCAGCTGGTCGGCGCCGCGGTGCGGATGACGCGCGCCAGCGACACCGCCGAATTCATCCGCCTCGTCGAGGGCCGGGTCGCCGCCCTGGCCCGGGCGCAGACCCTGCTGGCCGAGACCGGCGGGCGCGGCGTCGACTTGGCGGTGCTGGCGGCGGGCGAGGTGGCCTCGGTCATGCCGGAGGAGGCGGACGGGCCGCGCCTCAGGCTCGATGGCCCAGCGCTGGAACTGGCCGAGGACGCGGTGCAGCCGGTCTCGATGGCGCTGCACGAGATGGCCACCAATGCGGCGAAATACGGCGCGCTGTCGCAGGCCGAAGGGCGGGTGACGCTGTCCTGGGGGCTGGACGAGGAGGCCGGGCGGCTGCGGCTGCGCTGGCAGGAGCATGGCGGCCCGCCGCCGCCCAGCGCGCCGGAGAAGGAAGGCTTCGGCAGCCGGGTGCTGGAGGCGACGCTGGTCGGCCAGCTCGGCGGCACGCTGCGGCGCGACTGGTCGCCGACCGGGCTGGTGCTGGACGTCCTGCTGCCGCTGGAAAGGCTGGCGGCGAAGGGGTGAGCCGCCGCACCGGCGCGTTGCCCCACGGGCGGATGCACGCCTCCGGGCGATCCCGCCCTGCGGCGACCCGCATTTCCTGCAGATCGTGCGGATTCACGCCTCCGGGCGATCCCGCCCTGCGGCGATCCGCGTTTTCTGCAGAGCGTGCGGATTCACGCCTCCGGGCGATCCCGCCCTGCGGCGATCCGCCCTATTCCGCCCGGATATTCGCCTCCGCCACCAGCTGGGCGTAGCGGGTCACCTCGGCGGCGACGAAGCGGCGGGATTCGGCCGGGTCGGCGCCGATCAGGTCGAAGCCGAGCTCGGCCGCCTTGCCGCGCAGGCCCGGGTCGCCCAGCGCCCGGCGGATGGCGGCGGCGATGTCGTCGGCGAGCGGCTCCGGCACCCCGGACGGCGCCTGGATCGCTGTCCAGCTGGTGATCCGCAGGCCCGGCAGCCCGGCCTCGGCGGTGGTCGGGATATCGGGCAGCAGCCGGTGCCGCGCGCCATCGGTCACCGCCAGCGCCCGCAGCCGTCCGGCCTGCACCTGGGTGATGCATTCCGGCAGGTTGGAGACCAGCATGTGCAGGTTGCCGGCGACCAGATCCGTCACCCCCGGCGCGCCGCCGCGATACGGTACGTGCACCAGCGAGGCCCCTGCCCCGGTGGCGCGGCGGAACAGCTCCAGCGCCAGATGCGGCGGCGAGCCGGTGCCGGAGGAGCCGGCATTCAGCCGCGCCCCGTCCCGCGCCGCGGCGACCAGTTCGCCGAGGGTCCGCCAGGGCATGGCCGGGTTGACCACCACCACCAGCGGCAGCGAACCCAGCAGGGTCAGGGTCTTCAGGTCGCGCAGGAAGTCGTAGGGCGCCTGCGGGAACAGCGACGCATTGACCGCATGGGTAAGGGTGATCGACAGCAGGGTGTGGCCGTCCGGCGCCGCCTTGGCCACCGCATCGGCGCCGATCTGCGCGTTGCCGCCGGGGCGGTTCTCCACCACCACCGGGCGGCCCCAGTCCTGCTGCAGCCGCTGCGCCACCAGCCGGCTGATGATGTCGGTCTGCCCGGCGGGGGTGAAGGGGACGACGACGCGGACGCTGCGCTCGGGGAAGTCCTGGGCGCGGGCCCCGCCGCCCGCCAGCAGGAGCGGCGCGGCCAGGGCGGCGCGGCGGGTCAGGCGCATCGGCGCTACTCCGCCGCGACGGGCAGGATGCCGCGGGCGGCCACCGCGGCGCGCACCGCCGGCAGCAGGTCGCGGCCATAGCCCGCCACGTCCTCCAGCGGGTCGAAGCCGCGGATCAGGAAGGTGTCGATGCCGAGCGCGGCATAGTCGGCCAGGCTGTCCGCCACCTGCTCGGCGGTGCCGACCAGGGCGGTGGTGTTCGAGCCGGCGCCGACCGCCGCCGCCACTTCCGTCCAGAGCCGCTTGTCGCGGACCTTGCCGCCGGCGGCGGCCTCCAGCAGCCGCTGCGAGCCGACGCTCTCGGGCTTCGACCCGCCCGAGCCGGTCGGGCGAAGGTCGCGGATGCGGGCGATGATGCGGTCGGCCCGGGCCCAGGCGGCCTCCTCCGTGTCCGCCAGCACCGGGCGGAAGGACAGGCTGAAGCGGATGGCGGCCGGGTCGCGCCCGGCCTTCGCCACGCTGGTGCGCACGCGCGCGATGGTCTCCCGCGCCTGGTCCAGCGTCTCGCCCCAGAAGGCGTAGACATCGGCCTGGCGGCCGGCGATCTCGATGGCGATGTCGGACGACCCGCCGAAGAAGACCGGGATGTGCGGCTGCTGCAACGGCTTCACCTCGGCGAAGCCCTGCTCGAAGCGGTAGTACTTGCCGGCGTGGTCGAAGGGCTTCGCCTCGGTCCACAGCCGCTTCAGCAGCGCGATGTACTCCTCCGACCGCGCATAGCGCTCGTCATGCGGCAGGTAGTCGCCGTCGCGCTTCTGCTCGGTGGGGCTGCCGCCGCTGATGACATGAATCGCGGCACGCCCGCCGGTCAGCTGGTCGAAGGTGGCGAATTGCCGGGCCGCGAGCGTCGGCGCGATGAAGCCCGGCCGGTGCGCCACCATGAAGCCGATCCGGTCGGTGGCCGCCGCGGCCTGCGACGCCACCAGCAGGGCATCCGGGGAGGTGCTGCCCCAGGCGACCAGGATGCGGTCGAAGCCGGCATCCTCGTGCGCCTTGGCGAAGCTGCGGATATAGCCGGGATCGACCACCGGGCCGCTGGGCGGGTGGATCTCCGACTGGAAGCGGTGGGAGATCATGCCGATGAATTCGAGCGGGTGGGCCACGCCGGGTTCCTCCGTTTCTGAGGCCGAGGGAGAAAGCATTCTCGCCCGGACCCCCTCATCTATCTTTCTGTGGGCTTGGCACGTGCCGCGCGGCGCGTGCCAAGCCCACAGAAAGGAAGGGTGGGGTTTGGGGAGGGAATACCTTTCCCTCCCCAACCTTGCTTCTTCAGGCGATGCGCAGGCGCCGCAGTGCCCGCCCGACCGCAGCATGATCGGCCGCGAGCCGCTGCGCCAATTCTTCCGGCGCCAGGGCCTCCGGCCGCAGCCCGAAGCGGCGCAGCGCGGCCTCCACCTCGGGCTCGGCCAGGCTCCCGTTGAAGGCGGCGTTCAGCCGCGCCACCACCGGCGCCGGCGTCGCCGCCGGGGCGAACATGGCGAACCAGCCGCTGCCCGGCCAGTCCTGCCCCAGGCCCAGCTCGCCCAGCGTCGGCACATCCGGGAAGGCGTCCCAGCGGGTCGCGCCGACCACGGCCAGCGCCCGCAGCCGCCCGGCCTCGACATGCGGCGCGGCGATCGGGTCGATGATCAGGTGGCAATCGCCGGCGATGACGCTGGTCGAGGCCGGGGCGCTGCCCGGGAAGGGCACGTGCACCGCATCGAAGCCGGCCTCGTCCGCCAGCAGCGCGGCGCGCAGCTGGCCGACCGAGCCGATGCCGGGAGAGGCATAGTTCAGCGCGCCCGGGTGCTTGCGGCCATAGGCGATCAGCTCGGCGATGCTGTGGATCGGCAGGTCCGCATTTACCGCGACCAGGGCGAAGGCCTCGCCCGCCGAGGCCACCGGCGCGAAGCTGCGGAGCGGATCGTAGCCCACCGCATTGAGGTGCGGCGCGATGGTCAGGTTGGCGGCCGAGGCGTTCAGCAGCACATGGCCGTCCGCCTTGGCGTCGGCGACGAAGCGGGCGCCGACCGCGCCGCCGGCGCCGGCCTTGTTCTCCACCACCACGGGCTGGCCGAGCTTCGGCAGCAGGGCGCGCGCCATGGTGCGGGCGACGTTGTCGTTGGTCGCGCCCGGCGTATAGGGCACCAGATAGCGGATCGGGCGGTCGGGGAAGCCCTGCGCGGCGGCAGGACGGATGAATGGCGCGGCGAGGCCGGCGCCGAGCAGCAGGCGGCGGGAGATCATCGGGACAACTCCAGGATACGGGCCGGCAGCTGCGGCGGCCGCGCCAGCCCGGCGAAGGCCAGCACGCCGAGCAGCGCGGCGAGGATCAGCAAGGTGCGGACAGCCTGGCCGATCATCGGACCGGCACGGGCCGCCGCACCGGGCCGGCCGAGTGCCGGCTGCGCTGCAGGACCAGGCCGGCGACGCGCTGCGCCGCGGCCGGGTTGGGGAAGGTGGCGCCGTCGAGATCCTCGACGGCGGGGTCGGTGGCGATGAAGCGCCAATCGGCGGCCTGGGTGATGGCGACGCCGACGAAGCGTCCCTGCACCTCGATCGGGCGGGAAGTGTGCATGGTCGGTCCTTCGGCCCTCCGGGTCGGGAGGGCGGCAAGCGGCTGATGGGGCTGGGGATTCTCCGGGCGCGACGCGCCCGTTGCGGTCAGCGCCGACAGCGCCCGCCGGGACCCTGCCCCAGGCAGGGGCCGGGATCGGGACGGCGGCGCTTTAGCGCTTGGTGACGCGGTGCAAGCTGCATGGATCAAATCCCGCGGTGCCGACGCAGAATGCCTCGGCAACACGCTCAATCTGCGAAGTCCAGTGGTGATTGTCAAGGATCGGGTCGCAGAATACGAATAAATAGCGATTTTATTGCGTGAATAACCGATCGCGCGCCAGGCCTTCGGTTCCGGCTGGAATGTTAGTTCATGCTATGTTCTAGTCGGCCGCATGCCCGACGACTCCTCGCCGCTCCCTGCCGGGACCCCGCCGCACCTGCGCGGCGCCATGCTGCGCTACCGCTGCCTGCTCGCCCGCGGCTGTGGTGCCGAGGCGGCGCTGGCCGAGCTGGTCGCCTATCTGGTGGTGCTGCGGCCGGGGCTGCCGCGGGTGCTCGCCCACGAACAGGCCGAGGCGGTCGCCGCCGCCTATGGCCCGGTGCCGCAGGCCCGGGTCGCGGGACAAGGACCAGGCACCCAGACGCATCCGCCGCGCGGGTTGCTGCTCGTGCTGGCCTCGCCGGCGCGGCGGCAGGACCGGGAGCAGATCACGGGAGGGCACCAAGCGCAGATGCGCGAAGGCGCTCGGGCGACGACGGGCGACGGCGGCGCTGCGTTCACGGTCGAACGCAAACCGCCATGACCCCTGCGCAGCACCCGGGGTCGCCTCCGGCGGCTGCAGGGCGACGGCTCCGGCATGATGCGCGCAGCGGGCCCGCGGTCGCCGGCTCGGGTGGACCGCGACGCGGTGACGACGAAGCGCAGGCCCGACCGATCCGGCAGAGGCCACCCGGCGGCCAGCCGATGCACGGCACCCGCCGGCCGGGGCGCAATCCTGCCGGTCGCCGCACCACCTCGCTGCCCTGCGTCCCGCCGGACAGGACGATATCCGCCGGCGGCAGCTCGACCGCGCCGGGCCGATCCGGCGGTCACGGAAGCGGGGTCCTCGACGCCGGCCGATCGTCGCGCACGGGAAGGCACCGGCCCGCATGCCACGGCGGAACCCTGCGGAGCCGTTCAGGCCTGGCCTGAACCGCTGTCCCGCGCGGTGCGGATCGCCCGCCGGATCAGCCGCGCTTGCGCGCCATCCCGGACGCCACCAGCGCCGCCTCCACCCCCGGCCGCACCTCCTGGATCAGCGCCATCGTCTCCGCCCGGCCGAGCGGCCGCGGCGCGATGCTGGCTGCCTTCTGCCGCGCCAGGACCTCGGGGTCGCGTGCCGCATCGAGCAGCGCCGCCTCCAGCCGGTCGCGGATCGCCACCGGCATGCCCGCCGGCCCGGCCCAGATGATCAGCTGGCGCGTCGCCGTCTCGTGGCCCAGCTCGATCAGCGTCGGCACCTCGGGGAATTCCGGCCAGCGGTCGACGCTGGCGCTCGCCAGCATGCGCAGGTTGCCGCCCTTGATCAGGCCGATCATCTCGGAGGTCCCGGTGTAGCTGTCGATATGCCCGCCGGCGACCTGGGTGGCGGCCTCGGTGATGCTGCTGATCTGCACGTAGGTGATCTGCATGCCGGTCAGCCGCGCGAGGTCGAAGAAGCTGACCGCCGAGCCGGGATTGGTGCTGGCGATGGTCAGCGGCCGCTTCCGCCCCTCGGCGATGAAGTCGGCCATGGTCTTCACATGCGGCAGCGACGGCCCGACGGGGATGCCGATCCGCAGCTCCGAGGTGACGGCGAGGAAGTCGAAGCTCTCCCAGGGCTTGTAGGGCAGGTCCATGGTGAGGGGCGCGACCACCAGGGCGGAGAAGCCGACCAGGCCGAAGGTATAGCCGTCCGGCTTGGCCTGGGCGATCCGCCCCGGGCCCAGCGTGCCGCCGGCGCCCGGCGTGTTGCGCACCACGACCGAGACGCCGAGCGCCCTTTCCATATGTGCGGCGATGGCGCGGGCGATGAGGTCGGTGCCGCCGCCCGGGCCGAAGCCGGTGACGAGCTGCATCTCGCGGTTCGGCCAGCGGTCGGGCGCGGGCTGCGCGGCGGCGTTTCTGATTGCGGGCGCCGACAGCGCGATGGCGCCCAGCAGGCCTCTGCGATGCATCTCTGCGTACCCTCCCGTGCCGGCCCATCCGTGCGGGCCACGCTTGCTTGCCGGCATCGTGCTGGGCGGCACGGCACCGAGTCAATCGGCGCGCGTCGTGCCCGCGAGGAAGGCCGCGACCGCCGCCCGGTCGGCGGCATCGCGCAGCCCGTTCGCGCCCATCCAGAGGCCGGGGAACATCGCATCGGGGTCGGCGAGGAAGCGCTGCAGCAGGCCGGCATCCCAGACCTGTCCGGCCTCCCGCGCCGCGAGCAGGGCGGGCGAATAGTCGAATTCCGCATCGCCGGCGACGCGGCGGCCGACCACGCCGGCCAGGCTGGGCCCGGCGCCCGGCGGGGCGCCCGGCGCCGCGGCATGGCAGCCGGCGCAACGCGCCGCGAAGACCTGCCGCCCCTCCGCCGCCGGCGCCGGGCCGGGATGCAGCACGGCGAGCAGCAGCAGCAGGCTGGCGCGGCTCACAGGCCGTACTGGATCCGGACGATCCGGTCGGTGCCGCTCTCGCCGCCCCAGGCCTCGCCGGCGAGGCCATCCATCTGCCGGACA
Source organism: Dankookia sp. GCM10030260 (assembly GCF_042666655.1). Lineage (NCBI taxonomy): Bacteria > Pseudomonadati > Pseudomonadota > Alphaproteobacteria > Acetobacterales > Roseomonadaceae > Dankookia > Dankookia sp. GCM10030260. Next base: position 569,843 of record NZ_JBHTDE010000001.1, on the reverse strand, counting down.
TTGGCGCCCGGGCGGTCGGAGGGGAAGGCAAGGAAGCTCTCGTCCCTCGGGTCGAAGCGGACGACCGCGTTCGCCGCGAAATCGGTCAGCCAGACCTTGTCGGACGGATCCACCCAGACGGAATAGGCGCGCGGCCGCTGGCCCGGCAGCTTCCAGGCCCGCCACGACGCGTCGCGCGGATCGTGGACCGAGACGTTGCCGCTGTTCCACTCGCTGATCCAGAGCCGGCCGGCGCTGTCCGACCAGACCCTGCGGGCGCCCTGGTTCGGCGTCGGCGGGTCGAGCACGCGGACCCGGCCGGTCTCCGGGTCCTCGATCTGCGCCAGGTGGTTGCCGGCGAGCGAGACGTACCAGAGCGTGCCCTGCGGCGTCCGGGTGATGCCGTAGGCGCCGCGGCCACGCGGCGCCTCCCACACCTCCATGCGTTCGCTGCGCGGGTCGAGGCGGCCGTAGATGCCGTTCTGGCCGGTGAACCAGTAGACGCCACGCGGATCGAAGACGCCGGTATTCAGGTTGGCATTGGCGAAGCGCTCCGGCAGCGGCCAGAGCTGCACGCGATGGTCCTTGGCGTCGACCCGGGCGATGGCATTCTGGCCGCCCTCGGTGACCCAGGCGGCGCCGTCGGGCCCGCGGATGACGCCGTGCGGCGCGGCGCCCGGGCCGAGGGCGACCACGCGGATGCTGCCGTCGCGCGGGTCGAGCCGGTTGAGCGTGCCGTTGCGCTGGCCGCAGAACCACATGGTGCCGTCGCCGGCGGCGGTGACGTCGCGCGAGCCGACGCGGCCGCTGCCGGGGGTGGCGGCGTCGAACCAGGTGACGCGGTAGCCGGGCGGGGGCGGCGTGGCGGCGCCGGCCGGCAGCGCCGGGGCGGCCAGCGCCGCGCCGGCGAGGGCGATCAGGTCACGACGATGCATGGCATGCTGTCCCTTTCCCAATCCGGGAAGGTGGCGGCAGGCCGGCAGGGTCGCAAGAGGCAAGGTCGCAGGGAAGGATGGTGCCGACTCGGGGAATTGAACCCCGGACCTACTGATTACGAATCAGTTGCTCTACCCCTGAGCTAAGTCGGCATCGTGGCCCATCGGGCCAGGGTCGCGGGGAGATACACGCGGGGCCGGCAAAGGGCAACGCCCCTTCGCCGGCCCCGCATGCGCTTTATGCCGCCGTCACCACAGGTACCGCGACCCGCGGCGTCGCGGTCCAGCCGATCTGCCCCACCGTGTCGCAGGCGTTGCAGACCGGCGCCCAGGCGGCGTGATCGGTGCCGCAATGGCCGCAGCGCCAGCGCGGCTCTGGCCGTGCCGCCGCCGCCTGGCGCAGCCACCTGGACTGCGCGGCGCGCGCCTCGGCGCTCTCGCCGTGCTCGGCCTCCTCCAGCTCGGCCAGCAGTAGGAAGGCGCGCCGGTCCGCCTCGCCCGAGGCCACCAGCGCCTCCAGCGCGGTCCGTGCCCGGCCGGTCAGCCCGGCCGCCAGCGCGGAGCGGGCCAGTAGCAGCCGGCTTTCCGGCGCCGACTGGTTCCGGCGGATCAGCCCTTCGGCCGCCTTCACCCGGTTCAGGTCGTCCGGCTCGTCGGCCAGGTAGGGCACCGCCAGGTCCGGATGCGGTGAGGCCGCCCAGGCCTCCTCCAGCACGCCGCGCGCCCGGCGGGACGACCCGCCGGCGCGCAGCCGGTTGGCATGCGCGATCGCCGCCGGGACGAAGGACTTGTCGGCCTGGAAGGCCTGCCGCTCGAGCTCGGCCGCCTTGGCCGGGTCCGGCTCCTGCGCCGCGGCGGCCAGCGCCAGCACCGGCTTCGGCAGGTCGGGCGCCTGCAGCGCCAGCGCCTCGCGCCAGTCGCGGGTGTGCAGCGCCAGCTGGGCGCGTTCCTCGCGCAGCCAGGCGGCGCCGGGCTGCACCGCCTCGGCTTCCTTCGCCAGCGCCCGCGCCGCCGCCCAGTCGCCGCGCTGCATCGCCTGCCGCAGCAGGCCGCGCAGCCCGAGGAAGCGGGAATCGTCGCGCTGCGCCAGCAGGCGGAAGGCATCGGACGCCGCCTCCTCGCGGCCCGACAGCCGCTCCGCCTCGGCGGTCAGCAGCAGGGTCTGCGGCGTGTCGCCCAAATAGTTGCGCGCCTTCCGCACCTCCAGCCGCGCCGCCTCGGCGGTGCCGGCGGCGAGCGCGATCAGCGTGCGGGTGACCGCGGCATCGCCCTCGGCCCGGCGCTTCGCCGTGCGCCGTGCGCGCATCCGCTGCGGCCAGCGGCGGATCCCGGCGATCGCCGCCAGGATGCCGTGCAGCACCAGGAAGCCGGCGGCCAGCAGCAGCAGCGCGATCGGGAAGCTGGTCCCGATCCAGGCGTCGCCGACCTTGATCTCCACCGTGCCGCCGAGCTGCGCCAGGTACATCGCACCGGCGACGCCCAGCACCAGGAACAGCAGGATCGTGATGGCGGTCCGCATCGGCTCAGCCCGCCGCCAAGCTGCGCAGCGCGGCGCGCGCCGCGACCAGCGACCGCGCCTGATCCGCCCAGCCCTGCATCGCGGCCCGGGCGGGCGGCGGCAGCTTGTCGACATGGGTCAGGCTCATCTCGACATCCCCTGCCTCCAGCGCGCGCCGGGCGCGTTCGATCTCGGCCTCGGCGGCATCGCCCCAGACCACCTGCTCGCCGCGCCGGACGGTGACCAGCCCGCCCAGCCGCGACAGCGCGCTGTCCACCACCCCGGCCTTGCTGCCGTCCGGCTGCATGGCGGCATCGGACGCGGCACGCGCCGCCTTGGCGGCATCCTCGAAGGACAGCCGCAGCGAGGCTTCGGTCGGCGGCGCCGATTGCGCGAAGCGGGCCAGCGCCGCCGGCGGCTGATCGACCTTCGCCAGGCCCTCGCCCAGCGGCTGGCCGGCCAGCAGCGCGCCGCGCAGCCGGTCGATCGCCGCCAGCCGCGCGGTGCGGCTCTCGAGGTCCTTCATCTGCTTCTGCGCCGTCTCCAGCGCGGCGATGCGCTCGCCGAGCGTCTTCTCCAGCGCCGCCAGCTTCTTCTCGGCCTCCTGCCGGGCGGCCTTCTCGCGCTCCTCGTCGCCGCGCGTCAGCTCCTGCAGCTTCTGCTGCATGACCTGCTGCGCCGCCTGCTCGCGCTGCTCGTCGGCCCGTGCGACCTCCTGCAGCCGGCGGCCGAGATCGGCGTCGAGCTGCTGGATGCGGGCGGCCTGCGCCTCGACCCTGGTGCCGAGCGCATCGAAGGCGGCGCGGGGCGTGATGGCGGCCGGGTCGAAGGCGGGCTTCGCCTCGATCCCCTGCAGCCGGCGCTCGTTCGCGGCCGACCGGTCGGTCGCCTGGGCGGCGCTGCGCTCGGCCACCGCGGCGCGTTCGGCCAGCGAGGCAAGCTGGCTTTCCAGCGGCCGCAGGTCGGGCATGGCCGGGGCCGGCTTGTTCTCCAGCCCCTGCACGCGGCCTTCCAGCGGGGCCAGGGCCTGCAGCCGGCCGCCGAGCGTGCCGAGCTCGCCGCGGACACCTTCCAGCGCGCCGAGGCGTTGCTCGAGCTGGGCCACGCGGGCCGGGTCGATGCTGGCGTCGCTGGTGGCGCGCGGCGTGGTCAGCAGCCACCAGACCGCGAGCAGCAGCACCACGCCGCCGACCCCGATCATCACGGCGGCCGGGTCCAGCCGCTTCGGCGCCGGCGGGTTCAGCGGGGAATTGCGGGCGACCGGCGCGGTGGCGCTGGCCGGCGTTTCGGGAGGAGTGTCGCTCATAGGATGCAGCCTACCTGGGACCGAGCAATGCCAGCAATGCGTCCTGGTCCGGCCGATCGGCGACTCGCACCGCGCGCCAAGCCAGGGGTGCGAGCCCCAAAACCGCCGCTTCGGCGACCCTGGGGCTGATCGCCAACGCCGCCGTCCGCGCCACGGTTTCGGCAAGGCCGGCAGCCTTCAGAAGTGACATCGCACAGCGTGCCGACCGCGGCGAGAAGAACAGCACGGAAACGACCTCACCATCTCGTTGCAACGCCGCCAGGGCTGCGGCCGGCAAGGCGGGGGCCGGGGCGGCGGCATAGGCGACGCGGCGCAGCACGCGGAAGCCCCGCGCCCGGAGGTCGGCGGCGAGGTCCGCCCCGTACCCCTCCCCCACCGCCAGCAGCAGCGGGCCGGCGGCGGGGTCGAGCGTCCGGGCGGCGTGCTCGGCCAGCGCCGCGGCGTCGCCGGCGGCGGCCGCGACTCGAGCGAAGCCGCGCGCGCGCGCCTCGGCCGCGGTCGCCTCCCCTACCGCCAGCACCGGCCAAGGGGCGGGCATGTCGGCCGGTGGCAGGGCGCGGGCGGCGGCGCGGCTGGTCAGCAGCAGGGCCTGGGCGGGGGGCCAGGCAAAGCGGCGCGGCGCCAGCACCAGGGCCGGCGCCAGGATCGGCCGCCAGCCGAGCGCCGCGACCCGCCGCGCGGTCTCCGCCGCGCCGGGCTCCGGCCGGGTGATCAGGACGCCGGGCGGCATCGCCTCAGGCGAAGAGGTCGGCCGGGCTGTCGGCCCGCAGGCTGTCGCCCAGTTCGGCACCGAGCCGCACCGCATCCGCCGCAGCCCCGGTCACCGCCCGCTTCAGCAGGAAGGACCCGTCCGGCCGCGCCACCAGGCCGGTCAGGTGCAGGTGGCCGTCCGGCAGCAGCCGGGCATGGCCGCCGATCGGCGTCCGGCAGGACCCGTCCAGCGCACCGAGCAAGGCGCGTTCCGCCCGGCTGACCGCCGCCGCGGTGCGGTCCTCGATCGCCGAGAGCAGCTCCCGCAATTCCTCGTCCGACTCGCGGACGGTGATGCCGACGATGCCCTGGCCGGCGGCCGGGACCATGGCCTCGGGGTCGATCACCACCGCCGCCTCGGCCTCCAGCCCCAGCCGCTTCAGACCGGCCAACGCCAGCAGGCTGGCGGCGAATTCGCCGCCGCGCACGCGGCCCAGCCGGGTCTGCACGTTGCCGCGGATCATGGCGCAGCGCAGGTCGGGCCGGGCGTGCAGGATCTGGCTCTGGCGGCGGACCGAGGCCGTGCCGATCACCGCCCCGGCGGCCAGGCAGCCATAGGGGTCGGCCGGGTCGGGCGCGCCGCAGCCGGGGCCGAGGATGATCGCGTCCCGCGCATCCTCCCGCCGCAGGGTGCAGGCCAGCACGATGCCGGGCGGCATCTCGGTTTCCAGGTCCTTCAGGCTGTGCACCGCGAAGTCGATCCGGCGGTCCAGCAGGGCCTCGTGGATCTCCTTGGCGAAAAGCCCCTTGCCGCCGATATCGGCCAGCCGGCGGTCGAGGATCCGGTCGCCGGCGACCGCGATCACATGCTCCTCGAAGGCGCCGACCGCCCGCAGCACCGGACACAGGACGCTGACGATCGACAGGAAATGCCGGGTCTGCCAAAGCGCGAGGGGCGAGCCGCGGGTGCCGACGCGGAGCGGCAGCAGGCCGCCGCGGCGCGGGCTCTCAGCATGGGTTTGGCCGGAAGGCATGCAGCCGTCATAGAACCGCCCGGCGGGTTGAGGAAGGCGTGATGGACCAGGGTGCGGCGGTGCTGGGGCTCGAATCGAGCTGCGACGAGACCGCGGCCGCGGTGCTGCGCGCCGACGGCAGCATCCTGGCCGAGGCGGTGCTGAGCCAGCTGGCCGAGCATTCTCCCTATGGCGGCGTGGTGCCGGAGATCGCGGCGCGGGCCCATCTGGACCACCTGCCCCGCCTGGTCGCCCAGGTGATGGCCGAGGCCGGGCTGGCCTACCGCGACCTGGCGGGCGTGGCCGCCACCGCCGGCCCCGGGCTGATCGGCGGGCTCATCGTCGGCAGCAGCCTGGGCAAGGGGATCGCGCTCGCGCACGGGCTGCCCTTCGTCGCGGTGAACCACCTGGAAGCCCATGCGCTGACCGCGACCCTGCCGGGGATCGTGGCGGAGCCCGTGGCCTTCCCCTATCTTCTGCTGCTGCTCTCGGGCGGGCATTGCCAATGCGTGGCGGTCGAGGGCGTCGGCCGCTACCGGCGGCTCGGCACCACGCTCGACGACGCGGTGGGCGAGGCCTTCGACAAGTCGGCCAAGCTGCTTGGCCTGCCCTGGCCGGGCGGGCCGGCGCTGGAACGGCTGGCGGCCACCGGCGATGCCGCCCGCGTCCCGCTGCCGCGGCCGCTGCTCGGGCGGGCGGGCTGCGACTTCTCCTGGTCGGGCCTCAAGACCGCGGTGGCGCACGCCCTCGCCCGCAGTGCCGGGACGGACCGGGACCGCGCCGACATCGCCGCCGCCTTCCAGGCCTCGGTCGCCGTGGTGCTGGCCGACCGGGCGCGGCATGCGCTCGACATGCTGCCGGCGACGACCGCCCTGGTCGTGGCCGGCGGGGTCGCCGCCAACCAGGGGGTCCGCGCCGCGCTGGCCGGCGTGGCGGCCGAGCGCGGCCTGCCGCTGGTGGCGCCGCCCGTTCGCCTCTGCACCGACAACGCCGTCATGGTCGCCTGGGCGGGGATCGAGCGGCTGCGGCTCGGCCTGACGGACGCGCTCGGCCATGCGCCGCGGCCGCGCTGGCCGCTCGAGGGCATGGCGGCGGCCTGAGGGATTGAGGCGGCAAAACCCCCGATTTCCGCTCAATTCGCCACAAATTCCTTGAGGCCGAAACGGCCGCTTCCGCACCCGAGCGAAGGCCCGCCGCGGCGCTCCGCCCGGCCGGGTTGAGGAATTCGGCCTTTGAGGAATTGAAGCGCGGCCGCGCGCCGGCCCGCTGCACGCAAGCAGGCCTTTGACCATATTCCTATAAAACAGCAATGGTTTCCGTTCAAGCCTGCGCGTCCGGCCGCCTGCGCAACATCCGCGCGAACCTCCCCCCGGCCCGCGCGTTCCCCTGGCGAAGCGGATCAGGGACACCCAGCATGGCCACCACCAGCCACCCCAAGCACGGCACCGACCACCCCGAGAAGACCTCGGACGCCAGCCTCGAAGCCGGCGTCGAGCAGACCTTCCCGGCCAGCGACCCGGTCGCCGCCACCACCTCGCAAGGCTCGCGCGCCGAACCGCCGGAAGCCATGATGCATGGCGCCGGCAGCAAGCCCGCGCCGGGCGCCGACGGCGTCACCCTCTCGCTGCGCTTCCCCGACACCGAAACCGCCAAGCTGGCGCTGGAAGCCGTGGTGCGGGAAGGCCCGATCGACCGCCGCTCCGCCGACATCGCGCTCGACGACGACCGGGTGATGATGCGGGTGGAGGTGCCCCGGGCCGACCGCGCACGGCTGGAAGGCCTGCTACAGAAGCATGGGGCAATGGAGAGCTAAATGCAGCAAGGCCGGGGAGAAGGCATTCTCCCTGGAGCCCCCATTTATTTTTGCGGGCTGGCCGCCGCCGTATTGAAATAACCTACCCTGCGGGCACGCCCTTGCTGGTGCTGTACTCGAAGTGCAGCGCCTCGCCCGGGAAGACCCGCGGATGGATGGCATGCGCGGCCATCGCGGCTTCCGAGAAGCCCTGCAGGATCAGCTTGAGCTTGCCGGGATAGGTGGCGATGTCGCCGATCGCGTGGATGCCGGGCAGGCTGGTCTCGCAGGTCGCGGGCGCGACCGTGACATGGCTGTGCGACAGGCCGAGGCCCCAATCGGCGATCGGGCCGAGCTCCATGGACAAGCCGTAGAAGGCCAGCAGGTGGTCGGCCGGGACGGTCTTCACCTCCCCCTTCAGGGTCGAGAGCACCACGCCGCTGAGCCGCGACCCGTCGCCTTCCAGCCCGTGCAGCTGGTAGGGGATGGCCATCTCCACCTCGCCGCGCGCCGCGGCGGCATCCAGCCGGGCGCTGCTTTCGGGTGCTGCGCGGAATTTCGGCCGGCGGTGCACCACGGTGACCCGGGCGGCGACCTCCTTCAGGCTCAGCGCCCAGTCCACGGCGCTGTCGCCGCCGCCGGCGATCACCACCCGCCGGCCGCGGAAATCCTCCCGCCGCGCCACCAGGTAGCGCACCGCGCCCGAGGCCTCGTAGCCGGCCAGGCCCTCCAGCGGCGGCCGGTTCGGGCCGAAGGCGCCGGCCCCGGCGGCCAGGATCACCGCGCGGGCCTTGATGGTGTCGCCGGCGCTGGTGCCGAGCCGCCATTCGCCGTCCAGCTCGCGCAGCGTCTCGACCCGCCGCCCCAGCAGATAGAGCGGGGTGAAGGGCGCGGCCTGCGCCTCCAGCCTGTGGATCAGCGCGCCGCCCTCGATCTCGGGATGCGCCGGGATGTCGAAGATCGGCTTCTCCGGATAGAGCGCGGCACATTGCCCGCCGATGGCGTCCAGCGCATCCACCACCACGCAGCGCATCCGCAGCATGCCGCACTGGAAGACCGCGAAGAGCCCGACGGGTCCGGCGCCGATCACGGCGACATCCGTTTCCACAGTCACCCCTGAAGCCCGCATGTCACCTATTCCCGCCGTCATCGGCGTCTTTCCCCAGGAAGGCGGGGGTCCTACAGGACATGCGGGCGGCGACCAAGCCCGAACCCCTTTGCCGGATCATGATGCCAGGCCCGATCACCCTCCCTCTGCCCGACCTGGCCGCCACCGGGCGGCTGGCCACGCGGCTTGCGCCAAGGCTGCGGCCGGGCGACGCGGTGCTGCTGGAAGGCCCGCTCGGCGCCGGGAAGAGCGCCTTCGCCCGCGCCCTGCTGCGGGCCCTGGCGGGCGATCCGGCGCTGGAGGTCCCCTCCCCCAGCTTCACCCTGGTGCAGAGCTACGACCTGCCGGGGGGGTGGGAGGCGCATCACTATGACCTGTACCGCCTGTCCGGCCCGACGGAGGTGGCGGAGCTGGGCTGGGACGAGGCGCGGGACGGGCTGGTGATCGTCGAATGGCCGGAACGGCTGGGCGCGCTGCGGCCGGCGGATGCGCTGGTGGTGCGGTTGGCGCAGGGGGCGGCGGAGGAGGCGCGGGTGGCGGTGCTGTCGGGGTGGCCGGCGGAACGGCTGGAGGCGGCGGTCGCCGAGAATTAGAGTGACGAGGGGGTTAAGGTGATCGAGGCGGAGGTCCGCTTCGGGCGGGAAGCGGACCTTCTGGGCCGGGGAAAGGCGGTGCGAAACTCGGGATCTCGGCGCCCGCGGCGGCTTGGCCGAGCTTGTCAGAGGCCCTGAAGGTTCTCTCCGCCGTCCACGGCGATGACCTGTCCGGTGATCCACCGCGCGTAGGACGACGCCAAGAAAAGCGCCGCGTCGGCGATCTCCTCGGGTTCGCCCATGCGGCCGAACGGGATGCTCGCGCGGATCGCCTGATAGAGCGGCGAGCCGTTGAGTCGCGCGCGCTCCCAACGGCCACCCGGGAATTCGACGGAGCCCGGCGCGATCGCGTTCACCCGGATTCCACTCGGCGCCAGAACCCCCGCCAGCGACACCGTGTAGTTGTTCACCGCCGCCTTCATCGCCGCGTAGGCCGGGCGCGGCGCACCGCAGCGCAGCGAGGCCACGGACGAGATGTTGATGATGCAGGGGTGATCCCCGCGCTCGAGGAAGGCACGCGCCGCGTGCCCGGCGCGCACCGTCGCCAGCAGGTCTACCGAGATGCCGCCGGCCCAACCTTCCTCGTCGTCCTTGGCGCCGAAGGCCGAAGCGTTGTTGACCAGGACGTCGATGCCTCCCAGCGCCGACGCGGCCTCCTCGACGTAGTGGAAGATGGCGTCGCGGTCCGCGAGGTCGCAGACCGAGGAATGCGTCGGGTGCCCGTTGGCGGCGATCCCGGAATGCGCGCGGGCGAGGTCCTCCGCCCCGCGCGCGCAGATCGACACCCCGGCCCCCGCCCGCGAGAAGGACAGTGCGATCGCCCGCCCGATGCCGCGGCTCGCGCCGGTCACGACGACCCGCTTGCCGCCAAAGTCGAATGCCATGGCTCGTGTCCTCCCGCTGCGAAGACCTTCTCCTGCATTCCAAGAACTCTCAGGTGGCGAGGGCGGAGTTCCCGCGCCGGTACCGGACGTTGGCTTCCTCACGCCTCCTGCTCTACCGCGGCCCAAAGATCGGTGTCAGCTGTCTGCATGCCGAAGCCCGTCAGCGCGGCGTGGACCTGGCCGCGGTGGTGGACCTGGTGGGTGAAGACGTGCACCACCAGGAACGCGTTCGAGCGACGCATCTCGGTCTGGGTGATGCGGTTGAACCAGACGTGCTCGCCGGCGAGCCAGTCCTCGCCGATTCCCCCGGCCCAGGCCACCATCCCGGCGTCCGCCTCTACCCTCCTCTCGCGCAGTTCGGCGAAGTCCGCGATGAACTCCGCGCTGTCTTGCGGGATGCCCGGTGGAGGAGGCCACCCGGCGAGGCCCGCCATCCAGCGCAGGTCGGCCCAGAGGATATGGGCCAGCGTGCCGTGGATCGACCTCCAGAAGAGCCCGCGGTCTGCGGCGCGCTGCTCATCGGTCAGTACGCCTGCGGGGGCGTAGATGCGGCGATTCATCTCCGCGTTGTAGGCCGCCATTGTGCGGGCGTAGGCGGGCGTGATCACGGCCCGTGACGCGTCATGGGTCGGGCGAGGCCCGGCCTCGCGGCCTGTCTCAGGTTCTCGGGGGCGAGCAGGACGTTGCCCCGGGAGTTCCTGTGCCGATGGAGAATGCCGTCGCCTGGGTTGCCGCCGATGGCCATTGCCGCCTCCCTGACCGGCAGAGGATCGTGCACTCTCCGTCGCAACTCAACTGGATTCATCCCGTAGGTCGCCGGGGAGGCACAGAATCAAGAGCTTTGCGCCGCACAAGGTCCAGCCTGGCGGACGGTGAACCCGGCGCCAGACTCCCTTCGGAACGTCGCCTCCGGACGGAATGCAGCCCTTCGGTGCCTCGACGAACTCCGCTATCAAGAGCCACGAGGGGGGCAGAAATCAAGGCGCCGCCGCATGTACGTCCACCTACTGGGCTAAGGTGAGACGGGTTTCCGGTGTGTAGAGGTGACCACCTGGGGATCGATGTTCGTGTTGTGGGCTGCATCAATCAGCCAATGACCATCCATTTTGTGCACGACCCAGGTGAAAATGCTCTCCCGCGGCTGACGCGGCGTTCCGTCCGGGTTGGTCTCGTCTGACATGCCCCAGTTCACGTGACAGATGCAGATGTCCGGAGTGAGCGGCCGTATCGACATGCCCTCGATGCGCAGCGTGCTGTTCCTGAACTGAGCGCCGTGAAGAGCGGCATGATATTTCCGTACTACATCTCGTCCCCCGAGCCAGCCGCCTCTGACATGCACGAAGTCTATGCCAGGCGTCACAATTGCGGCGAGCTCATCCATGTTGTGGGTGTTCCAGGCATGCTTAAAAGCGTGCCCTAAATTTTTGATCGCCTTCTCGTCGTCCGTGCTGATCATGGTGCCCCCAAGATCCTGTCGGAAGCCTTTATCCTGAGCCGTTCGGCCCCCTGCCTCAAGACCCGGCGCTGGTTGCAAAATCCAGGGTTCTGCATCGACACGGCCGCCCAGCTCGGTCAGTGGCTGACCTGGTGCAAAACTCCGGTGCGAAAGTCGGCTTCGGGTCGGCAGCAGCCAAGCCACCCTCGGGCCAAGGAAGGGTGCCAGAAGGCTGACCGTCGCTGTGGCGCGAAATAGCCTGGGGCTGACGCTGCTCGAGGCAGGATGCCCCTGGAAAGCGGTCCCGGCTGGCCATTGCCGACCGCAGGCCCACCCTTTGTGCCTTCCCTGCTGCGCGCCGGCGCGCCCGCCGGTTCACGGCGCGGGGTCGAGCGCCTCCGCGACCGCATCCCGCTGCCGGCGCGGCAGCAGCTTCATGGCCAGGATGAAGCCCGACAGCGCGAGGCAGATGCCATTCGTGACGATCAGCGGCCACTGGCCGAGTAGCAGCCCATAGGTGAGCCAGAGCAGGATAGCGAGGGTCCGGAGGGCATACATGCGCGCCGAAAGAGCGGCCGTGTCACGGGTGCGAATGACCTTCCACGCCTGCGGCACGAAGCTCGTGGTCGTGGCGAGGGCAGCGAGTGAGCCGACCAAGGTGGCCGCGTCCAAAGTGGGTCCTCCGGGGGGCGGGGCACGTCAACCCATCGGCCGACGCCAGGTTCCCCGCCCACTGCCCGAGGTCATGCCGGGGGATTGCTCCCCAGGGGATTCCCATCCAGTCAAACCCCGTTTCGCCGGGAGGCACCGGTTCGCGCGGCAGCTCTCCGCACGGGGCACGGTCGGCACCGATCTGCCACCCAAAGCAAGACTGCTTGGGGCCGGAAGCCGACCTCCGTCACGCCTCCCCAACTTTCCTCCGATACCCGATTTCCCGGCTGACATCCCCGCCCCGCCGGTCCATGACAGCCCCCACATGCGATACCCAGACCCCTTCCTCGCCGCCAACGGCTTTGCCGCCGCGCAGCGCCACCCGCTGGCGGCCGATGCCAGCCTGCGCACCTATACCCGCCTCCTCGGCGGGCCCCGCCCGGCGCTGCTGATGGACGCGCCGCCGCCGGAGGACGTCCGACCCTTCGCAGCACTGGCCCGCCACTTCCTCGCCGCCGGCCTCTCTTTGCCCGAGATCATCGCCGAGGATGCCGAGTCCGGCTTCCTGCTGATCGAGGATTTCGGCGACGCCACCCATGCCGCGCTGCTCGATGCCGGGACCGATCCGGTGCCGCTGTACACGGAGGCCGCCACGGCGCTGGCCGCGCTGCATGCCGCCCCGGTGCCGCCCGGCCTGCCGGCCTGGGACGCCGCGGCGATGGCCCGCGCCACGGCGGCGACCTTCCTCGACTGGTGGTGGCCGGCCGCCTTCGGCCGGGCCCCGTCGGACGGCGTGCGGGACGCGCTGGACGCCGCGCTCGGCGCCATGCTGGCGCCCTTCGCCGGCGCGCAGGGCTTCGTCCACCGCGACTACTTCCCGGCCAACCTGATGCGGCTGGAAGCGCGGGAGGGCGCGCGCCGCACCGGCATCCTCGACTTCCAGGACGGCGCGCTGGGGCATCCGGCCTACGACCTGATCTCGCTGGTCGAGGATGCGAGGCGCGACGTCGAGGCCTCGACCCGCCGCGCCGCGGTCGCGGCCTATCTGGCGGCGCGGCCGGGGCTCGACCGCGGCAGCTTCCTCGGCGCCATGGCGGCCTGCGGCGCGCAGCGGCACCTGCGCGTGGCGGCGCTCTGGGTGCGGCTCGACCGGCGCGACGGCAAGCCGCACTACCTCCAGCATGGGCCGCGCTGCTGGGGGCTGTTGCAGCGTTCGCTGTCGCAGCCGGCCTGCGCGCCGCTGCGGGAATTCCTCGATGCGCATGTGCCGGACGGGATGCGGCGCAACCCCGCGCCGGGCTGAGCCGAGCTCGGGCACCAGGCCGCCAGCCATCGAGGCGGGTCGAGGAAGGATACCTCCCCCCCAGCCTTGCCTTCCGCGCCGCGCGCCGGCGTCGTAGGAAGGCGCATGCCCCCCAGCCGCCGGAGTCCCGCCGCGTGATCACGCTCACCCATGGCATGGTCCTCGCGGCCGGCCTCGGCCTGCGCATGCGGCCTCTGACCGAGACCACCGCCAAGCCGCTGCTCAGGCTCTCGGGCCGCAGCCTGCTGGACCATGCGCTGGACCGGCTGGACTCGGTGGGCATCGGCCAGGCGGTGGTCAACGCCCATTGGCACGCCGACCAGGTCGCCGCCGCGGTCGCCGGCCGCGCCGGGCCGCGCGTCGTGCTGCAGCGGGAGGACACGCTGCTGGAGACCGGCGGCGGCGTCGCCCGCGCCTTGCCGCTGCTGGGGGACGGTCCCTTCGCGGTGGCCAATGGCGACAGCGTCTGGCTCGACGGGCCGCGCCAGGCACTCGGCCGCATGGCCGCGATGTTCGACCCGGAGACGATGGACGGGCTGCTGCTGGTGGTGCGCAGCGCCCAGGTGGACGGCGAGACCGGCCGGGGCGACTTCCTGCTCGACCCGCTCGGCCGGGTGCGGCGGCCGAAGGAGCGGGAGTTGGCGCCCTACGTCTTCTCCGGCGTGCAGATCCTCTCGCCCGGCCTGGTACGGGACGTGCCGGACGGCCCCTTCAGCCTCAACATCCTCTATGATCGCGCCATCGACTCGGGGCGGCTCTTCGCCCTGGTGCATGACGGGGTCTGGTTCCACCTCTCGACGCCGCCGGACCTGGAACGGGCCGAGGCGGCGATGCAGGCGGGGCTGGTCCGCGCCGTCTTCTGACCGCAGCCAGCACGGAGTGACCGGGTGAAGCTCTACGACATCCCGGCGCATCTCCCCTTCCTCGATTGCCTCGCCGCCGGCGTGCTGAAGTCGATCCCCGGCGAGGCGCCCGAGCGCCTGTCCCGCGTCACCATCCTGCTGCCGACCCGGCGCTCCGCCCGCGCCCTGCGCGTCGCCTTCCTGCGCGCCGCGAAGGGCAGTTCGCTGCTGCTGCCGCGGATGCGCGCGCTGGCCGGGCTCTCGACCGAGGATGCCGACGAGCTCGCCTTGCCCACGCTGCTCGACCTGCCGCCGGCGGTGGAGCCGCTGCGCCGCCAGGCGGTGCTGGCCGGCTACATCGTGCAGCTCCCGCGCGACCGCGGCGGCCCGGCGACCCAGGAACAGGCCTGGTCGCTGGCCGGCGCCCTGGCCACGCTGCTGGACGAGATCGCGCTGGAGGAGACCGACCTCGACCTGCTGGCCGAGGCCGACCCGGCGACGCTGAACGACGCCTGGCTGGCGCGCCTGGCCGGGCTGGTGCCGGAGATCCATGCCGAGCACTGGAACATCACCCTGGTCTTCGTCCGCGCCGTCATGGCGCAGTGGCAGGACTGGCTGGACAGGCAGGGGCTGCTGGATATCGGCATGCGCCGCGCCCAGGCGCTGCGGGCGCAGACCCGCGCCTGGCAGCAGGACCCGCCGCGCGACCCGGTGATCGCCGCGGGCATCGGCGTCGGCGGCACCATCCCGGCGGCCGAGGAGCTGCTGCGCGTCGTCGCCACCGAGCTGCCGCAGGGCTGCGTGGTGCTGCACGGGCTCGATACCGGCAGCCTGGAGCCGGTGATGTGGCAGGCGATCCACGACGCGCCGACGCATCCCTTCTGCGGCCAGCACCGGCTGCTGCGGAAGCTGCGGGCGGCGCAGGACGACGTGCGGCGCTGGCCGGGCTGCCTGCCCGACGAGGCCGTGCCGCTGGCGGTGCCGGAACTACGCCCGGCCCTGCTGGGGATGGCGTTGCGCCCGGCCGGCGGCCTGCCCGCCTGGCAGGACCGCCGGCCCTCCGCCTGGCGCCCGGCGCTGGCCGGGCTCACCCAGCTCACCGCGCCGGACGCGCAAGGCGAGGCGGTGGCGATCGCCCTGACCCTGCGCGAGGCGCTGGAGGACCCGAAGGCGCGCGTCGCCCTGGTGACGCCCGACCGCGACCTGGCGCGCCGCGTCTCGGCGGAACTCGCCCGGCATGGCGTGACCGCCGACGACTCCGCCGGCGAGCCGCTGGGCGAGACCCCGGCGGGGGGCTTCCTGCGACTGCTGGCGCGGATGGCCGCGGCCGAGCTGGCGCCGGTGCCGCTGCTCGCCGTCCTCAAGCATCCGATGTGTGCCGGCGGGCGCGACCGCGGCGACTGGCTGCGCGCGGTGCGCCGGCTGGAACGCGCCATCCTGCGCGGCCCGCGCCCGGCGCCGGGGATCGAGGGGCTGCGCACCGCCGCCGCGGCGGCGCTGGCGCGCGACAAGGATGCCGACATCCTGGCCGAGATCCGCGGCCTGCTCGGCACGCTGGAGGATGCGCTGGGCGGCTTCGACCGGCTGCCGGACAGCCCGGCACGGCCGCCCGCCGACCTGCTGACGGCGCAGCTCGAGGCGGCCGAGGCGCTCGCCGGCACGGACGCCGAAGCCGGCGGGCTGCGGCTCTATGCCGGGGAGGAGGGCGAGGCCCTGGCGGCGCATCTGGCGGCGCTGGAGCCGGCGATGCAGGCGCTGCCGCCGATCGCGCCCTCGGCCTGGCCGGCGCTGTTCGACGCGGCGATGGAGGGGGCGGCGGCGCCCTCGCTGCGCGCCACCCGGGGGCGCGACGCCGGGGCGCATCCGCGCGTCGAGATCCTCGGCCTGCTGGAAGCCCGGCTGCTGACCTTCGACCGGGTGGTCCTCGGCGCGCTGGACGAGACGGTCTGGCCGCTGGCGACCGATCCCGGCCCCTGGATGAGCCGGCCGATGCGCACCGAATTCGGCCTGCCGGAGCCCGAGGCCCGCATCGGCCGGGTCTGCGCCGACTTCCTGCTGGCGGCCTGTTCGGCACCCTCCGCCGTGCTGTCCCGCGCCGCGCGGCGCGGCGGCGCGCCGACCGTCCCGGCCCGCTGGCTCACCCGGATCGAGACCTTCCTGCGCGGCCAGTTCGACGACGCCGTCCTGCCCGGCGGCCTGCGGCTGCCGCAAAGCCCGATGGTCGCCTGGGCCACGGCACTCGACGCCCCGGCCGAGGTCACCCCCTGCGACCGCCCCGCCCCGGCCCCGCCGCCCTCGCTGCGGCCGCGCGAGATCAGCGTCACCGAGGTCGCCACCCTGCTGGCCGACCCCTACGCCTTCTATGCCCGCCGGATGCTGGGCCTCCGCCCGCTCGATCCGATCGATGCCGAGGCCGGGGCGGCCGACTACGGCAACCTGGTGCATGCGACGATGGCGCGGTTCCTCACCGCGCTGGGCGACGGCAAGTGGCCCGGGCGCGAGCAGGCCGCCGCGCTGTTCGAGGCGGCGGCCGAGGCGGCGCTGGCCGAGGCCGGCGCCCGGCCCGGCCTGACCGCCTTCTGGCGCCCGCGCCTCGCCCGCATCGGCAGCTTCGTCCTGGCGGAAGAAGCCAGGACGCGCCGCGACGGCCGGCTCCGCCGCACCGCGACCGAGATTTCCGGCCGCGTCACCCTGGCCGGGGCGGGCGACCAGGCGGTGACGCTGCGGGCGCGGGCCGACCGGATCGACGTGCTGGCCGACGGCACGCTCGGCATCCTCGACTACAAGACCGGCACGCCGCCGACCGGGCCGAAGATCGCCGGCGGCGACGCGCCGCAGCTGCCGCTGGAAGCCGCCATGGCGGCGCGCGGCGGCTTCCCCGGGCTGGAGGCCGCCGCGGCCACCGCCCTGCTCTACTGGAAGCTCAGCGGCGGGGCGGAGCCGGGCGAGGTGATCGATGCCGGCAACCTGCTGGCGAAGCACCGCAAGGCCGCGAGCCCGGCCGCCGCCATCGAATCCGAGGCCGAGGAGGCCTTCCAGGCCGCCCGAAGGCTGGTCGGCGACTACCTGCTGGGGCCGAAGCCCTTCCGCGCCTGGCCGCACCCGTCCCGCGCCACCGCCGGGCACGACTACGACCATTTGTCGCGCCGCGCCGAATGGGCCGGCGCCGAGGACGGCGACGCCGCATGAACACCATGATGCCCCCGATCGGCGCCCGCGCCGTCGCCGAGCGCGCCCAGCGCATCGCCTCCGATCCCGGCCTCTCGGCCTGGGTCGGCGCCTCCGCCGGGTCGGGCAAGACCAAGGTGCTGACCGACCGGGTGCTGCGGCTGCTGCTGCAGGAGGAGCAGAAGGCCAACCGGCTGCTGTGCCTGACCTTCACCCGCGCCGCCGCGGCCGAGATGGCGACCCGCCTCGCCCGGCGCCTCGGCGACTGGGCGGTGGCGGAGGAACCCAGGCTCGACGCCGAGCTGGCCGCGCTCGGCGCGGTGCCGGGGGAGGCGCTGCGGCGCCGCGCCCGGACGCTGTTTGCCGAGGTGCTGGAATTGCCCGGCGGCATGCGGATCTCGACCATCCACGCCTTCTGCCAGTCGCTGCTGCACGCCTTCCCGCTGGAGGCCGGGCTGCCGCCGCAGTTCTCCGTGCTGGAGGACATGGACGCGGCGCAGATGCTGTCCGAGGCGCGCGAATCCGTGCTGTCCGGCGGCCAGGTCGCGCCGGCCCAGGTGGCGCTGCTGGCCGGCCTCGTCGGGGCGGACGATTTCTCCAAGTCCGTCGCCGCCCTGATGCGCGACCGCGCCCGGCTGGCGAATGCGCTGCGGGCGACCAACGGGCTGCCCGGCCTGCGGCTGCGCCTGGCCCGGCTGCTCGGCCTCGAGGACGAGGACACGGTCGACAGCGCGGTGGCGAGGCTATGCGCCGTGCCGGAGGCGGTCGGCCAGGCCGCGGCGGCGCTGCTGAACCACAAGAACAAGACCAGCCGCGACGGCGCCGCGCGGATGCGCGCCTGGCTGGCGCAGGACCCGCTCGACCGCGACCCGGCGGAATGGCGGTCCTGCCTGTTCACCGACAAGGGCGACCTGCGCAAGGCCCTGGAGGGCATCGAGGCGATCGAGCGCGAGGCGCTGCGCCTGCAGGCCGCCGAATCCCACCTCACCTCCTGCCGCCTGCTGGAGGCGACCGAGGCGCTGCTGGCCCTGGCCGGCCCGGTGCTCGACCGGGTCGAGGCGCGCAAGCGCAGCGCCGGGCTGCTGGGCTACGACGACCTGATCGCCACCGCGGAGCGCGTGCTGAAGGACCCCGGCAGCGCCTGGGTGCTGTTCAAGCTGGACGGCGGGCTCGACCACATCCTGCTGGACGAGGCGCAGGACACCAACCCGGCGCAATGGGGCATCGCCAGCGCGCTGACGTCCGATTTCTTCGCCGGCGCCGGCCGGCGCGACAACGCGCTGCGCACCATCTTCGCGGTGGGCGACATCAAGCAGGCGATCTACGGCTTCCAGGGGGCGGACGCCGCCGGCTTCGGCACCTGGGAGGGCGAGTACCGCACCCGCGTGCAGGGGCTGGATGCCGGGCGGTTCGAGAAGGTGGACCTCAACGTCTCCTTCCGCTCCACCGCGCCGGTCCTCGCCTTGGTGGATGCGGTCTTCGCCGAGGGCGAGGCGCGCGCCGGCGTGGTGGCCGACGGCGCCACCCTGGTGCACCTGCCCGACCGCGCCGGCCAGGCCGGGCGGGTCGAGCTCTGGCCGTTGCTGCGCCCGGCGGAGAAGCCCAAGGCGCCGGCCTGGGAGGTGCCCGACGCCCCGGCCCGGGTCGCCGACGCCGCCGCCCTGCTGGCCGAGGCGCTGGCGGCGCGGATCGCCGCCATGGTCGGGACGGAGGAATTGCCGGCGCGCGGCCGGACGGTGCGGCCGGGCGACATCCTGGTGCTGGTGCGCCGGCGCACCGCCTTCGTGCAGCGCCTGGTGCGCGCGCTGAAGGAACGCCACGTCCCGGTCGGCGGCGTCGACCGGATCACGCTGGTCGAGCAGATCGCGGTGCAGGACCTGCTGGCGCTGTGCGACGTGCTGCTGCTGCCCGAGGACGACCTGCAGTTGGCGGCGCTGCTGCGCAGCCCGTTGCTGGGGCTGACGGACGAGGAATTGTTCGCGCTGGCGCATGGCCGCAGCGGGTCGCTGTTCGGCGCGCTGATGCAGCATCGTGGGGCCGAGGGCCGGTTCGGCGCCGCGGCCGACTGGATCGCGCGCATCTCCGGCCGGGCCGACCTGATCGGCCCGCATGCGCTGCTGGCCGGCGTGCTGGGCGAGGAGGGCGGCCGGGCGCGGCTGCTGGCCCGGCTCGGCCCCGATGCCGCCGACCCGCTGGACGAGGTGCTGAACGCCGCGCTCGACTACGAGGGACGCCACCCGCCCAGCCTGCAGGGCTTCGTCGACTGGCTCCGCCGCGGCGGCGCCGAGATCAAGCGCGAGGCCGAGGGCGGCGCGGATGCCATCCGCATCATGACCGTGCACGGCGCCAAGGGGCTGCAGGCGCCGGTCGTCATCATCCCCGACGTCGGCGGCGGCCGCGGCGAGAAGGAGATCCGCTGGGGCCGGCTGGACGGCGCCGAATTGCCGCTCTGGGCGCCGCGCAGCCGCCGCGAATACCGCGCCCCGGCCTGGCGGGACGTCTTCGAGCAGGACGAGGCGGCCCGGCTGCAGGAGGAGAACCGGCTGCTCTACGTGGCGCTGACCCGGGCCGAGGACCGGCTGCTGGTCTGCGGCTGGGGCAAGGAGCCGAAGGGCTGGTACGCGCTGATCGAGGCCGGCTTCCGCCGGCTCGACGGCATGGCGGAGACGCCTTTCGAGCCGGCCGCCTTCGACGGTCCCGCCGCCTGCGACTTCGGCGGCCTGCCCTGCCTGGCGCATGGCTGCGACCAGGAGTCGGGGCTGATGCAGGAACGCGCCGCCGCGGCGGGCGAGGCCGCCGGCCCCCTCCCCGGCTGGGCCACCCGCCCGGCCCCGCCGGAGGCCGCCGAGGTCGCCATCGCGCCCTCCGCCCTGCCGGGCGAGTCCGAGACCCCGGCCGCGGCGCCGCACGGCATCGCCGATCCCGGCGGCCGCCGCTTCCGCCGCGGCCGGGTGATCCATGCGCTGCTGCAGCACCTGCCCGACCTGCCGCCCGAGGCGCGGGCGGCCGCGGCGGGGCGCTTCCTCGCCCGGCCGGGGCATGGGCTGGGCGAGGCCGAGCAGGCCGAGACCGCGGCCGAGGTGCTGGCCTTGCTCTCGGCGCCCGAGGCGGCGGCGGCCTTCGCCCCCGGCAGCCTGGCCGAGGCGCCGATCGCCGGCCGGGTCGGCGGGGTGCTGGTCGCCGGCCAGGTGGACCGGCTGGTGGTGACGCCGGACCGGGTGGTGGTGCTGGACTTCAAGACCAACCGGCCGCCGCCGGCCGAGGTGGACCAGGTCCCGGCGCTGTACCTGCGGCAGATGGCGGCCTACCGCACGGTGCTGCGCCAGGCCTTCCCCGGCCGGGCGGTGGACTGCGTGCTGGTCTGGACCTACGGCGCCCGGCTGATGCCGCTGCCATCCGCGCTGCTCGACCGGCATGCGGCGGTGGCCCCCGCGCCGGTTGCATGACCGGCCTGCGATACCGCCATCCTTGACCCGGGGCCACCGGCGCCCGACCTTTGTGGCCGATCCGGGGCACCCCGCCCCACCAGATGAGGCATTTCCCCGATGAGCGAGCTCACCAAGGCGGTCACTGACGACACCTTCAAGCAGGACGTGCTGGATGCCAGCGGCGCCGTGCTGGTGGATTTCTGGGCCGAGTGGTGTGGCCCCTGCCGCATGGTCGGGCCGATCCTCGACGAGCTGGCGACCGAGTTCGAGGGCAAGCTGACCATCGCCAAGGTGAACATCGACGAGAACCCGATGACGCCGAACGAGTATGCGGTGCGCGGCATCCCGACGATGCTGCTGTTCAAGGACGGCAAGCTGCTGGACACCAAGGTCGGCGCCTCGCCAAAGGGGCCGCTGCGGGAGTGGATCCAGGGCCAGATCGGCTGAAGCCGATCGCGGGAGCACGCGCCGGAGCCTGCCCCTGCCCGACCGACAGCAGGCGGCGGCGGGCTAGCCTTCCCCGCCCGCCGCAAGCCGCCAAGGGCCTGCGGCGTAGCCATCGATAGGTTGATACCGCCGCTGCGCCGGCGCGGCCGCATGGGGCTGGCGCCGGTGGCGGCGGTGCCCATCTGGCGGGGCATGATGCGCTTCCTCGCCCCGCTCCTCGCCCCGTTGCTCCTGGTGGTCGCCGGCGCCGCCCGCGCCCAGGCGCCGAACAACCCGGCGGCCTTCCAGGTCACCGACTTCGCCACCGGGCTCGAGCGTCCCTGGGGCGCCGCCTTCCTGCCGGATGGCCGGCTGCTGGTCACCGAACGCCCCGGCCGGCTGCGGCTGGTCGGGCGGGATGGCCAGGTCTCCGCCCCGCTCGGCGGGGTGCCGGCGGTCGAGGCGCGCGGCCAGGGCGGCCTGCTCGACATCGCGCTCGCGCCGGATTTCGCCACGACACGCGAGCTTTATCTCTGCCACGCCATGGTGGTGCAGGGCGGCGCGCTGACCCGGCTGGTGCGCGCCCGGTTGGCGCCCGACGCCACGGCGCTGGAGGCGGTGACGCCGATCCTCGACGCGACGCCGGCGCAGGAGGAGGGCCGCAACCACTGGGGCTGCCGCATCGCCTTCGCCCCGGACGGCGCGCTGTTCCTGTCCACCGGCGACCGCTACGCCACCAAGCTGCGGGCGCAGCGGCCGGACGACTTGGCCGGCAAGGTGCTGCGCCTGGCCCGCGACGGCGCGCCGCGGCCGGACAACCCCTTCGCCGGCCGCGCCGGGACGCGGGCGGAGATCTTCACCCTCGGCCACCGCAACCCGCAGGGCCTCGCCTTCAACCCCTGGACCGGCAGCCTCTGGCAGGCGGAATTCGGCGCCCGCGGCGGCGACGAGATCAACCTGCTGCGGGCCGGCCGGAACTACGGCTGGCCGCTGGTGACCAAGGGGGTGGACTACAACGGCAGCCGGATCGGCGAGGGCGCCTCCCGCCCCGACCTGGAGGAGCCGGTGCATTGGTGGGTGCCATCGGTCAGCCCCTCCGGCATCGCCTTCTATGACGGCGCGGCCTTCCCGGCCTGGCGCGGCAGCCTGCTCGTCGCGGCGCTGAACCCGCCGGGGCTGGTGCGGCTGGCGACCCAGGGCGACCGGGTGGTCGGGGAGGAGCGCCTGCTCACCCAGGGCCCGCGGCTGCGCCAGGTGGTGCCGGGACCGGATGGGCTGATCTACCTGCTGACCGACGAGACGCGCGGGCGGGTGCTGCGGCTGGCGCCGGGCTAGCACCGGCCCGCCGGGACAACACATCGAAGGACGGCATCAGATCGAGCGGAACACGCAAGAACTTGTTTGACCCGACTCGAAAACCCACCATAGGTTGTGTTCAGCGAAAGAATTTCGCCAATCTAACCAGGATGGTGGCCATGCAGTCCCAGGACTTCGTACCTTTCCCCCACCGGGCGATGAACGACCCAAGCAGCGGCCCCGCCGACCGGCGGTCCCTGCTCGATGCCCTGAGCGCCCTTACCGCGCAGGCCGAGGCGGCCGGCCTCGACCTGACCGCGGCCCGGCTCCGCGCCGTCGGCAAGCTGGCCTGTGCCGAGATGGTCCAGGCCGGGCTGAAGCGCCTCGTCTGACCACTCCAAGGGTTGGTTGCGCACCGCTGACGGCGAGCGGCGCGATGCCGCCTGTTCGGCGCCGTTCCGGGCGCATGGCCGGCCGGGGCGGAGACCGATGAACAACGGCGCGCCGTGCGGCCCAGCTGGGCATGCTGCCGGTCAGCCGGGCCAGGCAGCCCGCGGCCCGGCGCCGCCCTGGCCGGGTGGAGGCGCCGTGGTGAGCGCCGGGCCACCCGGCGCGCCATGGCCTATCCGGGCGGCGCGCCGGTGGGTGGGCCGGGCGGGGTGCCCGGGTTGCCGACCAGGGACCAACCGGCGCCGTTGATGGCGATCGACCGCCGCCGCGTCGGGCAGGACCATGACCGGACGGCCGTCGGAATGCCGCCGGCCGGACAGGGGATACCTCCTGGCCTTGGCTGCAGCGCCTCAGGCCTCCGCCCGCGGCGCCGCCAGCGGCGGCAGCCCGAGCACCTCCTCCTCGTGCCGCATCACCCGGCGCGTCAGCTTCAGCGCCTGGTAGCAGTCGTCCGCTTCGGCGAAGCCCAGCGCCTGGCCCAGCATCTCCCGCGCCGAAGCCGAGGTCGTCGCCTCCTGGAACTCGGCGATCAGCGACCGCGCGGCGACCAGGCCGCCCGGGCGCTCCTCGTCGTTGCCGATATAGGCGGTCTGCAGGGCGAAATAGATCCGCCGGGCCGGCGTCGTTGCCGCCTCCGGCGCCATGATCTGCTTGCCGAACAGGAAGCGCGCCTTGGCCGCCAGCTCGATGCGGGCGCGATTGCGGAAGCGGATCGGCGCCCCGTTCACCACCATCAGATCGCCCTGGCGTAACTCGAGCACCAGCGTGGACATGAATCTTCCTTTTGCCGCCGCACGCGCAATCCACGAAGCCTCGCAGCTTGCGTTTAACGGTCCCTGAACCGCCAGGCGATCAGGGGAGATACCGAACGAGTGTCAGACTGCCGAGATTGCCCATCGCCGAGTAGCTCGCCTCCAGCGCGGTCCGGGTCGCCTGAAGGCGCGTGAGGGTGGATGCAAGATCGATCTCCTCGATATCGGCAAGCTGGGTCTTCAACGTGTCGGTGATGATGCCGTGCCGGTCCTGTGCCGCCTGCAGCCGCTGCTCGACCAGGCCGAGCGCGCCCTGCTCGTCGGCCAGGCCGTTCGCCGCGCTCTTCAGCCCCTGCCGGATGCCGTCCGCCAGCGCCCGGAAATCGGCCGGCGAACCGGCCTGGGCCGGGCCGAGCGAGGCGATGCTGGCCAGGCCGCGCAGCAGGTCGCGCGCCCAGGACCCGGTGGTCTCCCCGGCCGAGGCGGCGGCGCCGTTGCGGTTGGCGGCGATGCCATAGGCCACCGCCTGGCCATCCCCCGCCGGCACGCTGCGGCGCGGCTCGGCCAGCCCGGTCGCCGGGTCGGACAGGAAGGCGGAGAAGGGCGTCACCCCCGCGCCGTCGTCCATCGCCGCCGCCCGGGTCGCGGCCACGACCGCCGCGGCATTGCCGCCGCCGAGCGTCGCCACCGCGCCGGCGATCAGCGTCGCCATGCCCGAGGCCGGCAGGCCCTCCGGGTCCGGCACCGGCGGGTTGGCGAAATCCGACCCGCCGAACAGGTATTCGCCGCCGCTCCGGCTGTTCAGCAGCTGCCCGACCTCGACCATCGCCGCCCTGGCGCGCGCGGCGACCAGCGGGAGCGACGCGGTGTCGTTCGGGTCCAGCTTGATCGCCGCGCCGTCGGCGAATTCGCGGGCGATGGCGGACAGCCTCTGCAGCGCCGTGCCCGTGGCCGCGGCGCGGCCGAGCGCCTCGCCGATCGCGCCGGCATAGGCGTCGCGCCGGCCGATCTCGCCCCGCAGGGTCAGGGCGCGCGGCAACTGCGCCGCCAGGTCGCCGACCTGGTCGGTCCGCCGCCCGGTCGAGGCCTGCCGGGTCAGCGTCTCCAGCCGCAGCCGCAGCGCGGCGCTGTCGCCGGTCATCCGGCCGAGCAGGCTGATCCCGGTCATCGCACCGCCCCCAGCAGCGTGTCGAACAGCGCCTGCAGCGTCCCCAGCACCTTGGCATTGGCGGCATAGGCGTTCTGCAGCGCGACGATGCCGGCCATCTCGGCGTCGGTGTCGACCCCGGATTGCGCCCCGAACCGCGCCTGCAGCGCCGTGCCCAGCGCCGTCGCCTGGTCCTTGGCGGCGGTCGCCGCGGCACGGTCGCCGGTCTGCGCCGTGGTGACCCGACCGGCATAGGCCTCCAGCGTCGCCGGCGCGGTGAAGGGGGAGGCCAGGCTGCCATCCGGCCCCAGCCCGGCAGTGGCGATGCCGGGCCAGGGCTGGCCGGCCGCGGCCTCCGCGCCGAAGCCGTGGTCCAACACGCGGTCGAGCAGGGTGGTAAATCCGGCCGGCCCGCCGGGCGGGTTGGGGGTGAAGGCGGTGGGGCCGCCGGCGCCGCCCGCCACCGCCCGGGTGCCATCCCGCAGCCGGGCCGGGTCGGCGGCGATCGCCGGGTTCACCCGGATCCGCCCGGCGAAGCCGACCTGGTCGCTGCCGGCATAGGGCTGCGCCGGGTCCGGCACGCTGGTCCCGTCCGCATCGGTGAACAGCCGCAGCCCCTCCGCGTCCAGCCGGGCGGCGAGGTGGCCGGCCAGCATGTCGGCCTCGGCCTGGTAGCGCGGCAAGGTGCGGTCGCGCAGCGCGATCGCCTCCCCCAGCCGGCCGCCGGCGACCTAGCCGGTGATGTCGAGCCCGTTCAGCGTCACCCCCGGCAGGCTGCCTCCGGCGCCATGCAGGCTGGCCGGCTGCACCATGGCGTCGGCGGTGGCCAGCTGGTCGCGGCCGGGGTCGAGCGGCAGGATGATGCCGCCCTTGGCGACCAGCAGCAGGTCGCCGCCCGAGCGCTTCACCGCCTGCACGCCCAGGCTTTCGGCGAGGGTGGCGATGGCGGCGTCGCGCTGGTCCTCCAGCGCCGCGGCATCGCCCTCGCCGCCGGTCTTCAATTGCAGGGTCAGCGCGGCGACCTGGCGCAGCGCGGCGTTGGCGGCCTTCACCTCGGCGACGATGCCGTCCTGCGCCTGCTGCCGCGCCGTGCCGATCGCCTGGGACACGCCGTTCAGCCGCAGGGCCAAGGTCTCCGCCGCCGCCGCCGTGGCCTGCTGCTTGCCGGCATCGGCGGGGGCCGCGCGCAGCGCGAGGAAGCCGGTGCGGAGCTCGGCCAGCCCGTCCGCCAGGGTGTGGCCGGCCTCGCCATGCGCCTGCTCGATGCCGGTGAGCAGCGCCTCCCGCAGCCCGGCGGCGGCGCTGCCGGCGCGGCTGGCATCGAGCCGCGCCAGCAGCGCGGCATCGACGGCGCGCGCCGCATCCGCGGTGCGCAGCCCGGCCGGGCTGTCGCCGACGGTGACCGCCTGCTGCGGCACGGCCTTCCGCGTGTAGCCGGGCGTGTCGGCATTGGCGATGTTCTGCGAGGCCTGCGCCAGGCCGCGCTGCACCGCGCCCAGGCCGCTGCGGGCGATCAGCAGGGCGGCGTCGAGGCTCATGGCGGCCTATCCCCGTCCCGGCTCAGCGGCGCATGTTGATCGTGTCCTGCAGCAGCTCATCCGTCGCGGACACCACCTTGGTGTTGGCGGAATAGGCGCGCTGGGCGACGATCAGCTTGGTGAATTCGGTGGCGATGTCGACGTTGGAGCGTTCGATCGAGCCGGTGACCAGCTTGCCGACGCCGTTCGAGGCCGCATCGGTGACCCGCGCCTCGCCGCTTTCCGGCGTGCGCATGAAGGCCTGGCCGTCGAGCCGTTGCAGTTGTTCGGGGTCGTTGAAGGCGACCAGCGGGACCCGGGCGATGACCCGGCTCTGGCCGTTGTCGTAGTTCACCGCGACATCGCCGTTGGCGCGGATCGACAGGCTGGAATAGGCGCCGAGCGGGACGCCGTCCTGGGCGTTGTTGCGGACCGAGAATTCGGTACCCGAATACTGCGTCAGCCCCTGCGCCAGGCCGAACTGGCCGAGGGCGAGGGTGACGGTCTGCGCGCCCTCGCCGAAATCGGCGGTGAAGGTGATGTTCGCGGGGTCGCCGGTGGCGCTGCTCGAGGGCAGGCCGACGGAGCCGGTGGTGCCGGTGAAGCCGCCGATGGTGCCGTCGGTGACCGCCGGCGTGGCGTCGGCGCCGAAGCGCAGGCCGACCGTGCCGCGCGCCGCGGCATTGACGTCGTCCGGCGCGTTGAGCGCCATGGTCCAGGCATTGGTGCCGGTGCTGGTGAAGCTGAGGTTCACCGTGTGCAGCCGGCCGAGCGTGTCGTAGACCTGCGCCTGGGTCGTCACCGGCGTCGTCGTCGCATCCGCCGGCAGGTTGGCGGCGAGGTCGATCCTGGTGGTGGCGACCGGGTTGAAGACCTGCTGGTTCAGCCGGATCGGGTTGAGGATGGTACGGTCCGGGTTGCCCGCGGCATCGGACGGCCAGCCCTGCAGGTAGTAGCCGGCGCCGTTGACGAGGTAGCCGTCCTTGTCGAGCGAGACGTCGCCGGCGCGGGTGAAGAATTGCCGCTCGTCGAACACCGGCAGGCCGTTGGCGGTGCCCTTGGCCAGCGCCACGCTGAAGAAGCCCTGGCCGCCGATCGCCATGGCCAGCGGCTGTTCCGCCTGCTCGATCGTGCCCTGGACGGCGTTGGTGTAGTCCGGCCGGGCGATGACCGCGCCGGGCTCATTCACGTTGGCATTCGACTGGGTGATGTAGGAGACGAAATTCGTGTCCACCCGCTTGTAGCCGATGGTCTGGCTGTTCGCGACGTTGTCCGAGATGTCGCCGAGCGCCTTGCTCTGCGCGGTGAGGCCGCTGATGGCGGCGGTGAGCGCGCCGAAGAGGGACATGCGGGGAAGCTCCGGCAAGGAAGGGTGACCTGGCCGGGGGTGTTGCAGCGGGCGTGCCAGCCGCTGGCGGGGCCGGTCCGGCGAGGCCTGCCGGGCGGGCGGCAGGGCTTGCCGGGTGGCCGGCCGGGCCTGCCGGATTCCGCCTGGCCCGCGGTGGAACGCGGCTCGCAGCGGGGCCGGCATGGATGCATTCCCCCTGCCCGCCGCCGCGCCGCCCCCCCCTCCCGCCCAGCGCGGTGCCGCCGCGGCGCGCGACCCGGCGGCGCCGGCGGGCGGCTTCGCCGCGGCCCTGGCGCGGACGGCGCCCGGGACGCCGGCGGGGGACAACCCGGATGAGATCCCGGCGGCCGGGGACGCGCCGCCGGCCGAGGCGGGCCCGGTGCCCGTCCCGGCCGTTCCCGATGCGGCCTTGCCGGTCACGCCACCCGACCCGGCCGCCGCCGTGACCCTGCCAGGCGGCCAGGCCCCGGCCGCGGCCGAGGCCTCCGCCGCCGGCAGCCGGCCGGCCGACGCCGCGGCCCTGGCCGGCGCGATCCAGGGCGCCGGGTGCCCGGCCGGCGATGGCCGGGATGCGGTGGGGCCGGGCAGCGCGCCCGATGCCGCCGCGATCCCTGCCGCAGCCGACCCGTCGCCGACGCCAGGCCGATCCGCGGCGCTGCCGCCAGCCGGGGCGGCCGCGCCGCCGGCATCGCCGATGACGGCTGCGCCCGCCCCGCCGGCCGCAGCCGGGGCGCCGGCCGGCATCGCCAGGCCGGCCCCGGATGGCCATAGCGGGCCGCCGGTCACCCCGGGCCGCCGGATGCCGGCATCGCCGCCCATGGCCACGGCGGCCATGCCCCCGGCCGATGGCGCCGCCGCGCCGGCCGAGCCGCCCGTGCCGCCGCAGGTCGCCGCCCTCCTCCCAGCGGCACCGGGTACGCTACCGGCCCGCCCGGCGAGGCCCAGCCCCGGCCCGCCGCCCGACCGCCTGGCAGACGCCCCGGCATTGCCCACCCTGGCCCCCAACCCACCCGATCCCGTGCCGGCCGGGCCGCCGGCCCAGGACAGGCCGACCGCCACCCCGCGGCATCCCGGCGTGGTCCCGGTCGAATCCCGGCCGATCCCAGCCGGGACGGCCGCGGCCGAAGCTCCCGCGGCCCCGGCCCCGGCCCCGGCGCTCCCCGGCCTGCCCGGCCCTGCCCCGGCGGCCCCGGCCGAGGCCGCCGCGGCACCGCCTGCCCCACGCCTGGCCGCGCCGCCGATCCAGCAGGTCGCGCCGGTCGTCATCGCCCTGGCCCAAGGCCCCGGCCAGGCGCCGCGGCTCTCGGTGACGCTGGCGCCGGAGCAGCTCGGCCGGGTCGAGATCCGCATCGAGCGCGATGCCGCCGGCGACACCGCCGCCATCCAGGTCCTCGCCGAGCGGCCGGAGACCCTGGCCCTGCTGCAGCGCGACGCGCGGGAGCTCGACCGCGCCCTCGGCCAGGCCGGCGTCACCGTGGCGGACGGTGGGATGCGCTTCGACCTCGCAGGCCAGGACCAGGCCCCGGGTGGCGGCGAGCCGGGCGCGCGTCGCCAGGGCGGCGGCCGGCACCGCGCCCCGCCGGCCGAGGCCCTGGCCCCCGCCACGCGCCGCGGCCTGACGCTTTCCCTGCTCGACATCGCCGTCTGACCGGAGAACCCCGATGACCACCGTGACCAGTGCCACGCCGACCGGGACCGCCACCGCGGCGGGCAAGACCTCCACCGGGATCGGCGGCGACTTCAACACCTTCCTCACGCTGCTGACGACGCAGCTGAGGAACCAGGACCCGACCAAGGCCATGGACACGCAGGAGATGACCAACCAGCTCGTGCAATTCGCCTCGGTCGAGCAGCAGATCAGCATGAACGGCAACCTCGACAAGCTGATCGGGCTGCAGCAGGCGACGCAGCTCACCGCCGCGGCGCCGCTGATGGGCAAAGTGATGGATGTCGCCAGCGACAGGCTCTCGCTCCAGGGCGGCATCGGCACGCTGCGGCTGCCGGCCGCGGGCAGCGCGACCACGGCGCGGGTGACGGTGCTGGACGCGGCGGGGCGGACGCTGAAGCAGGCCGACGTCACGCTCGGCACGGCTGCGGCCGACTGGACCTGGGACGGCCGGAACACCGCCGGGCAGCGGCAGCCGGACGGCGCCTACCGCATCGCGGTGGCCGGGCGCGACGGGGACGGCAACCCGCAGGACCTCGCCGCGACGGTGCTGGCGCGCGCCACCGCGGCGGAACGCAGCGCGGCCGGCGACCTCAGGCTGGTGCTGGGCGGGCTTTCGGTCGGCTTCGATGCGGTCCGCAGCATCGGCCAGTGACCCGGCCTACCGCAGCGGCGGCAGCACCGGCGGGGCGGTGAGGGTGGCCGCCGGCGGCGGGGCCGGCACGCCGCCGACCGCGGGCACCGTCGGCTTCGGCGCGTCGGAGGTGGCGGGCGGCGCCTGCAGCGCATTGGCGACCACGGTCTTCACCCCGTCCGCCGCCTCGTTCGCCGCGACATAGGCGATGTCGCCCCAGAGCCGGTTGAGCCGGCCGGCCGGCACCTCGTTCATCTGCACCACGCGGCCGAGCTCCTCGCCGTCGCGCCGGCTGACGATCCAGATGATCTCGACCCGCTCGACCCCGCGGGTGCCGGCGGGGACCACGGCGACATCGGCCTGCAGGCCGTAGCTGGCGCCCTCGGCGCTGTCCTGCACGACGAAGCCCTGGCCGCCGAGCTGTTCCTTCATCCGCGCCCCGAGCGAGGCATTGCCGTCGCCCGGCGCGCCCAGGACCCCGAGCATGTAGAGCCGCGGCGGGCCGGCGGTGAGCGAGGCCGGGTCGGTCGATTTCCGCGCCGCCTCGACCTGCAGCAGCAGCTGGGTCAGCTTCGGCCCGTTCTCCCGCGCCACCTGGTCGAACAGCGCGCGGTCGGCATTGGCCCAGTCCTCCAGCGGGATGGGCTTGCCCTCGGTCGTCGCCTGCGGCTTGCGGTCGGCGTCCAGCAGGCGGAAGCGCGGCCGGACGGTCTCGCCGCGGCCCTGCCCTTGGCGGTCGGCGGTGATCTCCACCAGCCAGTCGAGCGGCAGCGGCGTGGCGCTGGCGATGACCGGCACGTCCTCGGTCTGCAGGGCGGCGACCAGGGCGGCGGCGAAGTCGGTCGCCTGCGCATTGCCGAGCAGCGCCTGCTCCGGCGGCGGCACGGCGATGCGGATGGCGAGCGGGATGGCGAGCACCTGCGCCTGGCCGCCCGGCCGCCCGCGATAGGGCTGCGGCAGGTCGACGCAGCCGGCGAGCGCGAGCACCAGGGCAAGCCGGGGGAGGAAAAGGCAATGGCCCCCCAAGCGCCGCGCGGCAGGTGCCAACCCAGACACATGGCGGAGGGGCCCGGGGAGGATACGTCCTCCCCGGCCTTGCTGCGGCCCACCGGACCGGCGCTCAGAGCAGGACACAGGCAACCAGCATCATGACCAGGGTCAGCACCATGAATTGGATCAGGTAGGGCATCGGCTCAGGGCCCGATGGCGATGGCGGAGATCTGGTGGCCGATCGGCCCGCCGCCGGCCAGCGTCCGTCGCCGGTGGCTGAAGAAGCGGTCCTCGTTCGCCAGGGTGTCGGTGGCGGCGGTCTCCACCACCCCGGTGCCGGCGGCGCCAAGGCGGGCGGCGCAATAGCCGGCCAGGTCGAACTGCCAGCGCCCCTCGCGCCGGCCGGCGGCGAAGTGGCGGGCATCGGCGGCGTCGCGAGCCAGCACGGCGTCGCGCAGGTCGGCGCCGACCTCGTAGCTCGGCTGGGCGATGCAGGGGCCGACCGCGGCGGTGATGCGGACGCGGTCGGCGCCGATCGCCTCCATCGCTGCCAGCGTCGCCTCCAGCACCCCGTCCACCGCGCCGCGCCAGCCGGCATGGGCGGCGCCGATGACGCCGGCCACGGGGTCGGCGAACAGCACCGGGGCGCAATCGGCGGTGATGACGCCCAGCGCGATGCCGGGGCGGCGGGTGACCATGGCATCGGCCCGCGGGCCCTGGCCTTCCGGCCAACCGATCTCGTCCACCTCGGCGACCGCGATGCCGTGCACCTGGGTCAGCCCATGCAGCGCCGGCAGGTCGAGGCCGAGCGCGCCGGCGACCCGGCGGCGGTTCTCCCGCACGCGGTCGCGGTCGTCCTGGCCCGACAGCGAGCAGTTGAGCGCCGCCCAGGGCCCTTCCGACACGCCGCCGCGGCGGGTGAAGAAGCCGTGGCGCAGGCCCGCCAGCGCGCCGAGCGCCGGCGTGACCAGGTATTCGGCATCCGTCATGCTGTCTCGAAGCCCGGAGGGGTGGGGAGGCCGGGATGGCACAGGCAGAGCGCCTTGAACAGGCGGCCCATCCCTTCCGGCGCGGTCAGCCGCTCGGCGCCCGACAGCGCCAGGCTGGCCTGGTCCCGCCGGCCTGCCGCCATGGCGCCGCGGGCGAGGATGGCGGCGCGGGCAGACAGGCCCAGGCGCTGGAGGAAAAGCCCCATCGGCAGCGGGCCATGCGCGGCGGCGCCGGCGGCGCGGCCGGCGTCCGCCAGGGCGGCAAAGGGGACATGGGCGGTGACATCGACCGTGCCGGGCTCGGCCAGCGGGTCGGCGGTCCCGTGCCGCGTCATCGCCTGCAGGCTGTCGCCGAAGCCGAAGGCGGCCGGGCCGTAGTCGAGCGCGAGCAGCGCGCCGCCCTGATCGCGGCAGCGGGCGGCGAGGCCGGCGGCGACCGCCATGCCGGCCTCGGCATGCTCGGCGACGGCACCTTCGGGGGCCTCGGCGGGCAGCGGCGGCGGAACCTCGGCGGGCAGGTCGAGGAAGCGGCCATCCGCCACGTGGCGTTCGAGCCAGGCGCCGTCGCGGCGGAGGAACTGGCGGATCGGCAGGGCGTCGAAGAACTCGTTGGCGAGGATGATCGCGGGGCCGTCCGGCAGGCCCGCCGCGTCGTCGTGCCAGCCCGCCACCGCCAGGCCCAGCCGTTGCTGCTGCGCGGCACGCAGGCCGGGGGAGGTCTCGACCAGGTGGACCTGCAGCGCGGCGCGGAAAGCCGGGACCATCTCCGCCGCCCGCAGCGCGTCGGCCATCAGCGTGCCGCGGCCGGGGCCGAGCTCGGCCAGGATCACCCGGGCGGGCGCGCCCATGAGCTGCCAGGTCACCGCGGCCCAGAGGCCGAGGCATTCGCCGAAGGCCTGGGAGATCTCGGGCGCCGTGGTGAAGTCGCCGCACCGCCCGAAGGGGTCGCGGCCCGCGTAGTAGGCGGCGACGGCGCGGGCCATGAAGCGGTCGAGCCGCTCCGGTCCGGGCATGCTCAGGCCGCCGCCGCGCGCGGCGCCGGCCGGGCCCGCAGCATCAGCCAGGCGCCGGCCAGGATCATCGGCACCGAGAGCAGTTGCCCCATGGTGGCCCCGGCGAAGAGGAAGCCGAGGAAGGCATCCGGCTGGCGGAAGATCTCGCCGACCGACCGCGCCACGCCGTAGCCGGCCAGGAAGGCGCCGGCGACGAAGCCGCGGCGTTCGCGGATGGACGGGATGTGCACCAGCACCTGCAGCAGGACCAGCAGCGCCACGCCTTCCAGCCCGGCCTGGTAGAGCTGGCTGGGATGCCGCGGCTCCGGCCCGCCGGTCGGGAAGACCATGCCCCAGGGCGCGTCCGTCACCCGGCCCCAGAGCTCGCCGTTGATGAAATTGGCCAGCCGCCCGAGGCAGAGGCCGATCGGGATCACCGCCGTGATCCGGTCGCCGAAGCCCAGCAGGTCGATCCGCTGCTGCCGGCAGAACAGCACGAGGGCGGCGATGACGCCGAGCGCGCCGCCATGGAAGGACATCCCGCCCTGCCAGACCATCAGGATCTCGAGCGGGTGGAACAGGTAATGGTCGGCCCGGTAGAACAGCACGTAGCCCAGCCGCCCGCCGATGATGATGCCGAGCGTCGCCCAGGTGACGAAGTCGTCCACCTGCTGCCGCGTCGCCACCACCGGCGCCAGCGCCACCAGCCGCCGCGCCAGCATCCAGCCGGCGACGATGCCGGCGATGTAGGCCAGCGCATACCAGCGGATGGCAAACGGCCCGACCTGCACCAGGACCGGGTCGATGACCGGGAAGGGAATGGCGAGGAGCATCAGCGATAGGGATCCTCTGCGCCCAGGAAGTCCTGCACGGTGCGGCGCACCCCGTCCTCCAGCGGCGTCGACTGGGCGTTGAAGCCGGCGGCGCGCAGCCGGTCCAGCGGCGCCTCGGTGAAGTACTGGTACTTGCCGCGCAGGTCGGCGGGCATGTCGATGAAGCGGATATCGGGGTCGCGGCCCATGGCGGCGAACATCGCGCGCACCAGGTCGAGGAAGGTCCGGGCACGGCCGGAGCCGACGTTGAAGAGGCCGGAGGCCTCAGGGTTGTCCAGCAGCCAGAGCATCACCGCGACGCAGTCGTCCACATGGACGAAGTCGCGCTGCTGGTGGCCGTCGGCGATGCCGTCGCGGTCGGAGCGGAACAGCGTCGCCGCCTCGCCGGCCATGACCTGGCGCCACTTGTGCAGCAGCACGCTGGCCATGCGGCCCTTGTGCTGCTCGTTCGGGCCATAGACGTTGAAGAAGCGCAGGCCCGCCCATTGCGGCGGCCGCGGCGCGCCGCGCGCCAGCATCTGCGCCACGCGGCGGTCGAAGGCCAGCTTCGACCAGCCATAGAGGTTGAGCGGCCGCAACGCGGCCAGCGCGGCGGGGCTGGCATCGTCCTCGAAGCCCTGGGCGCCGTCGCCATAGGTGGCCGCCGAGGACGCGTAGATGAACGGCACCTGCCGCTCGGCGCAGGCCGACCACAGGCGCAGGGGCAGGGTCAGGTTGGTCGCGGCGACCAGGTCGCCGTCGGTCTCGGTCGTCGCGCTGATCGCCCCCAGGTGCAGCACGGCGGTGACCGGCGGCCGGGTGGCCCAGAAATCCCACAGCGCCTCCGGCGGCAGCAGGCCGGCGATGGCGTGCTTGGCCAGGTTGCGCCACTTGTCGTCGCTGCCGAGGCGATCGATCACCATCACCTCCGCCCCGCGCGCCGCGAGCGCGGCGACGAGGTTGGAGCCGATGAAACCGGCCCCTCCGGTGACCAGATACATGGCGGAATCCCATAACCGGCGGCGTTGCGCCGCGACGGCGCGGGGTATAGGGCGCGACCACGCCGGCTGGAAGGGCACGCCCTTGCAGGTCCGGCACGAGGAGATGGCGATGAGCGAGACGGGCGGCCGCAAGCGCGGCGGGCTATTCGACGACCTGGCGGGCGTGGCGGGCGGTGCCTTCTCGGCCCTGGCCGGGGTGCGCGGCGAGGCCGAGGCGGCGATGCGCAGCCAGGTCGATGCCATGGTGCAGCGGCTAGACCTGGTGAAGCGGGAGGACTTGGACGCGGCGATGGAGCTCGCCCGCCGGGCGCGCGAGGCGCAGGAGGGGCTGGAGGCCCGGGTCGCGGCGCTGGAGGCGAAGCTGGCGGCGATGGCCCCGCCGGCCCCGGCGGCGAGCTTCGCCACGACGGCGGCGATCGAGCCCTCGCCCGCGGCGGACACCATGCTGCCGCCCGAGGTCGC
The DNA here is from genome assembly GCF_042666655.1 of Dankookia sp. GCM10030260. Classification (NCBI taxonomy): domain Bacteria; kingdom Pseudomonadati; phylum Pseudomonadota; class Alphaproteobacteria; order Acetobacterales; family Roseomonadaceae; genus Dankookia; species Dankookia sp. GCM10030260. The sequence goes on along the minus strand of NZ_JBHTDE010000001.1, from coordinate 534,736 downwards.
CCCGACCGTGAAGACCGAAGCAAGCCCCGACGGGGTCTGACGGCCGGCCGCCGGACCGCGGCGGGTCGCGGTCGGTTGCCCATCGCGTCAATATGTCACCGGCCGGGAACCCGTTGTGATCCGGGCCGGCAACCGGCGCCCTTGCGGGTGCGTTTCGCACCTGCGTAGTCTACAGGTGGTGGTCAGCGCTGCCCGATTCACCCAAGATTTCGGTGGATGGGGGTATGGGTAGCGCGGACGCGCCGGTTTTCCACCGACTGAGGAGGTGCTGCGATGTCAGGTCTTCAGGCCCGCGAGCGCGAGCGTGCGACCAACCCCCTCGACGTGCTCGAGCAGATCGTCTCCTCCAACGAATGGGCCTTCGAGCGCCGCTCCGACGGCGAGATGGCGGCCGAGGCCCCGGGCAAGTGGTGCGACTACGGGCTGTTCTTCTCCTGGTCGCCGGAGATCAGCGCCATGCACTTCTCCTGCGCCTTCGACATGAAGGTGCCGCCGGAGACCCGCTCCAAGCTCTTCGAGCTGCTGGCCATCGCCAACGAGAAGCTGTGGATCGGCCATTTCGGCCTGGAGTCGGAGGACGGCGTGCCGGTCTTCCGCCATTCCGTCCTGCTGCGCGGGGCGCCCAGCGCCTCGGCCGAATCGCTTGAGGACATGGTGGACATCGCCATCACCGAATGCGAGCGCTTCTTCCCCGCCTTCCAGTTCGTGCTGTGGGGCGGCAAGGCGCCGGGCGATGCGCTGCAGGCGGCGATGCTGGACTGCGTGGGGGAGGCGTAAGCCCCGCCATGGCCGACGCGCCCGAGGACATGCGTGCGATCGGGCGGCTGCCGGGCGGGCTGGAGGTGGAGATCCGCCACCGAAGGGCCGCCGGCGGGACCGGGGCCGAGCAGGTGGTGGTCAGCGTCACCGCCCCGGCCGGCTTCGAGGCCTGGGGCCGGCTGATGGAGGCGTCCCACCCGATGCTGGCCTGGATCCAGGTGGTCGAGGCCGCCTGGGCGCCCTGGCTGGCGCTGATGGGCGTGGCGCCGCGGCTGCCTGGGCGCGGCAAGCCAGCCGGCGAATGACCTCTGCGCCGGGGCCGAGCAGCCCCGGCGCAGTCCTTACCGCCGCCGCACCTGCCCCACGTCCCGCACCGCGCCGCGCGCGGCGCTGGTGGTCAGCGCCGCATAGGCCTGCAGCGCCGTCGTCACCACGCGGTTGCGGCCCAGCGGCTGCCAGGCCTCGGCGCCGCGCGCCTCCATCGCTACCCGGCGCTGCGCCAGGACCGCATCGTCCACCGCCAGGCGAATCGTCCGGTTGGGGATGTCGATCTCGATCCGGTCACCGTCCTCGACCAGCCCGACCAGCCCGCCCTCGGCCGCTTCCGGCGAGAGATGGCCGATCGAAAGCCCCGAGGACCCACCGGAGAACCGCCCATCCGTCACCAGGGCGCAGGCCTTCCCCAGCCCGACCGACTTCAGGTAGCTGGTGGGATACAGCATCTCCTGCATCCCCGGCCCGCCCTTCGGCCCCTCGTAGCGCACCAGCACCACGTCGCCGGGCTGCACCTTCTTGCCCAGGATGGCCTCGACCGAATCGTCCTGGCTCTCAAACACCCGGGCCGGGCCGGAGAAGGCCAGGATGGAGGCATCCACCCCCGCCGTCTTCACGATGCAGCCCTCCTCGGCCAGGTTGCCGTAGAGCACCGCCAGCCCGCCGTCCTTCGAGAAGGCATGCGCCGCGCCGCGGATCACGCCGCGCTCGCGGTCGGCGTCCGGCGCATCCCAGCGCTCGGCCTGGCTGAAGGCCTCGGTGGTCGGGATGCCGCCCGGGGCGGCGCAGAAGAAGCGCTGCACCGCGGCGTCCCTGGTCCGCGTGATGTCCCAATGCGCCAGCGCCTCGGCCAGCGACGCCGCATGGATGGAGGGCAGGCCGGTGTCGATCAGCCCGGCGCGGTCCAGCTCGCCCAGGATCCCCATGATGCCGCCGGCGCGGTGGACGTCCTCGACATGCACGTTGGCGACCGAGGGCGCCACCTTGCAGAGCACCGGCACCCGGCGGGACAGCCGGTCGATATCGGCCATGGTGAAGTCGACCTCGGCCTCATGCGCCGCCGCCAGCAGATGCAGCACCGTGTTGGTGGACCCCCCCATGGCGATGTCGAGGGTCATCGCATTCTCGAAGGCGGCGCGGGTGGCGATCGCCCGCGGCAGGACGGAAAAGTCGTCCTCCTCGTAGTGCCGCTTGGCCAGCCGCACGATCAGCCGGCCGGCTTCCAGGAACAGCTCGCGGCGGTCGGCGTGCGTGGCGACGATGGTGCCGTTGCCCGGCAGCGCCAGGCCCAGCGCCTCGGTCAGGCAGTTCATCGAATTGGCGGTGAACATCCCCGAACACGACCCGCAGGTCGGGCAGGCGGAGCGCTCGATCGCCGCGACCTCGGCGTCCGTCACCGTCGGGTCGGCGGCGACGATCATGGCGTCGATCAGGTCGACCGCGCGCTTGACCCCGCGGTGCACCACCTTGCCGGCCTCCATCGGCCCGCCGGAGACGAAGACGACGGGGATGTTCAGCCGGAGTGCGGCCATCAGCATGCCCGGCGTGATCTTGTCGCAGTTGGAGATGCAGACCAGCGCATCGGCGCAATGCGCGTTGACCATGTACTCGACGGCGTCGGCGATCAGCTCGCGCGAGGGCAGGCTGTACAGCATGCCGCCATGGCCCATGGCGATGCCGTCGTCGACCGCGATGGTGTTGAACTCCTTCGCCACGCCGCCGGCGGCCTCGATCTCGCGGGCCACCATCTGGCCGAGGTCCTTCAGGTGGACATGGCCGGGGACGAATTGGGTGAAGGAATTGGCGATGGCGATGATCGGCTTGCCGAAATCCCCGTCCTTCATGCCGGTGGCGCGCCAGAGGCCGCGGGCGCCGGCCATGTTGCGGCCATGGGTGGTGGTGCGCGAGCGATAGGTGGGCATGGGTCGGGGATCCTCCGGGGGCGCGTGCTAGCCTCTCGTTCGGCGGCCGTCCACCGGCCCTGGCTTGCGCGCCTGCCCTCCCCCCGCGCTTGCACCCGCGCGCTCCCCGCGCGACCCTCCCCGCATGACCGAGACATCCCTCCCCCCCCTCCTCCTCGTCGGCTGCGGCAAGATGGGCGGCGCCATGCTGGCCGGCTGGCTGGAACGCGGCCTGGCCGAGGCCGTGGTGGTGGAACCCCATGCGGCGGCGGCCGCCGCCTTCGCCGGCCGCGTCACCGTGGTGGCGTCGCCGGCCGAGATCCCCGCCGGCTTCCGCCCCGCCGCCGTGGTGCTGGCGATCAAGCCGCAGGAGGCCGCGGCGACCCTGCCGGCCTTCGCCCATCTGGCCGGGCCGGACACCGTCTTCGTGTCCATCATGGCCGGGCGCAACGTCGCCGGCATGCGCGCCCTGCTCGGCCCGGCCGCGGCCGTCATCCGCGCCATGCCGAACACCCCGGCCGCCGTCCGCCAGGGCTTCACGGTGGCCTGCCCCGGCCCCGGCGTCACCGCCGGCCAGAAGGCCCTGGCCGATACGCTGCTGGCCTCGGTCGGCGAGGTCGCCTGGGTGGAGGACGAGGCGATGATCGACCCGGTCACCGCCGTCTCCGGCGGCGGCCCGGCCTATGTCTTCCTGCTGGCCGAGGTGATGGAGGCGGCCGCCATCGAGCAGGGCCTGCCGCCCGACCTCGCCCGCCGCATGGCCCGCGCCACCGTCGCGGGGTCCGGCGCTTTGCTCGCCGCCAGCCCGGAGGACAGCGCGCAGCTGCGGAAGAACGTCACCAGCCCGAAGGGCACCACGGAACGCGCCCTGGCGGTGCTGATGCAGCCGGAGGCCTGGCCGGCCTTGATGTCCAAGGCGATCGCCGCCGCCACCGACCGCTCGCGCGAACTCGGCGGCTGACCGGCCCTTTCAGCACCGCCCCCTCGCCCCAACCTGGAACAGCATGAGCGACACGATCGACGACACCGAGACCCGCCTGCTTGCCGGCTTCTGGCAGGTGGTCGCGGCGCATGGCTTCCAGGGCGTCACCCTCCGCCGCCTCGCCGCCGCCAGCCACCTGCCGCGGGGGGAGATCGCCGCACGCTGCCCGGACGGGCCGCGCGACCTGCTCGCCCTGCACGGCCGGGCGATGGATGCCGCGGTCGCCGCCGGCACCGTCCCCGGCCAGGGCGGCACCCCGCGCGACCGCGTCTTCGACGTGCTGATGCGGCGGATCGACGCCATGCAGCCGCACCGCGCCGGCCTGGTCCGGCTGCTCGAGGAGTTGCGCACCGAACCTGCCTTGGCGCTGTGCCTGCTCGCCGGCCTGCCGCGGTCGATGGGCCGGCTGCTGCGGGCGGCGGAGATCGACCCCGCCGGCGTCTTCGGTGCGCTGCGGGTGCAGGGCACCACCGCGGTCTGGCTGGCCACCGTCCGCGCCTGGGTCGAGGACGATTCGGTCGATCTCGGTGCGACCATGGCGGCGCTGGACCGCGCCCTGGACCGCGCCGAGCAGGTCGCGCGATCGCTTCGGCTCGATCCGGGTGACATGTCCAACGGTTGAATTTGCTGCGGTGCAGCATAATCTTTGACCGGACTTGGCGAGCCCCCTAGTCTGCGGCGGCCAATCACAGGGTGGAGGACGACATGTCTGACAACAGCAGCAAGCCTGAGACCGATCTGATGAAGATGCTGTCCGAGTTCCGGATGCCCGGGATGCCGGACGTGGAGGCCCTGGCCTCCGCCCAGCGCCGCAACCTGGAAGCGCTCTCGGCCGCCAACCGCGTCGCGCTCGAAGGCGCCCAGGCCGTCGCCCGCCGCCACATGGAGATCCTGCAGTCCTCCATGACCGAGATGACCGAGGCGATGAAGGCGCTCTCCGGCCAGGAGAGCCCGCAGGCCAAGGCCACCCGCCAGGCCGAGATGATGAAGGGCGCCTACGAGAAGGCGGTCGCCAACATGAAGGAGGTGGCCGACCTGATCCAGAAGTCGAACCAGGAAGCGCTCGGCCTGCTCAACAAGCGCTTCACCGAGGCGATGGACGAGGTGAAGTCCCTGGTCGTCAAGAAGGGCTGATCGCCCTGCCCGCCCGCGTCTTCGGGCGCGGGCTTCCATCGCCTCGCGCCTGGGGCGCGGGTGTCCAGATCTTGCGCCTGGGGCGCGGGTGTCCACGATCTCGCGCCGGGACCTTTTCAGGCCCGCGTCGCCATGGCCAGGGCCGGCGCCTGCCGCAGCGCGGCGGGCCGGCCCGCCGCGCCATAGCCCGGCGCCGCCGCCCGCGGCAGGGCCGCCCCGGCGATCGTCTCGATCACCTGCGACTGGATGGCGATGGCCCGCTGCAACAGGCGGCGGTTCTCCTCGCCCAGGCTCTGCAGCCGCGTCGTCAGCGCCGCCGCGTCATGCCGTGCAGCGCCTTCCGCCCTGGTCCCGGTTTTCGCCGCCGCGGCATAGGCGGCGGCGAAGGCATCGGTCGCCTGCAGCTTGGCGGTGGACAGGCCCGCGGCGCGCGGCAGGTCGAGCGCCGCCAGCGCCTCGTTCTCGGCCCGCAGCGCCTCGGCCAGCCGCTGCCCGGCGGCGATCAGTGCATCCATCATCAGGGTCATCGGCTGGGTTCCTCGGGTTGCGGGGCGTCCTGGCGTTGCAGCAGCGCCCGCAGGATGGCGTCGGACAGGCCGAGCCCATGGCCGGCGCGGACCGCCTGCTTCGCCACGGCATCGACCAGCATGGGCCGCCACTGCGCCTCCGCCGCGCCGCCGCCGAAGCGGCCGCGGCTGGGATCGGCGCTGGCGAAGACCGGCTGCAGCAATTGGGCGAAGGCCTGGGATTCGAAGGCCTGCGCCGCCTGGCGCAGCCTGGCCGGCGCGGCGGCACGCTCGGCGGCGGTGAGCGGACGGTCCATCAGCGCAGCTCCATCCCGGCCTGCCGCGTAGCCCGGCGCCGCCGGGCGAAGCCGCCATCAAGGCGCGGCGGGCCGGTCATCAGCGCAGCTCCATCTCGGCCTGCAGCGCGCCGGCCGCCTTCACCGCCTGCAGGATCGAGATCAGGTCGCGCGGCCCGACGCCGAGCGCGTTCAGCCCGCGCACCAGCTCCTGCAGGGTGATGCCGCCGGCCAGCACGCCGACCCGCCGCTCGGCCTGGTCGTCCACCTCGATGTTGGTGCGCGGCACCACCACGGTCTGGCCGTTCGCCAGCGCGTTGGGCTGGCTGACCTGCGGCGTCTCGGTGATGCGGATGGTGAGGTTCCCCTGGGCGATCGCCACGGTGGAGACCCGCACGTTGGCCCCCATGACGATGGTGCCGCTGGCCTCCTCGATCACCACCCGGGCGACCTGGTCGGGCTCGACCCGCAATTGCTCGATCTCCCCCAGCAGGGCGATCGGGTCGCGGCCGGCCAGGTTCAGCGCCACGGTGCGCGGGTCGGTCGCCGCGGCCAGGCTGCCGCCGGTCGCCCGGTTGATCGCGGCGGCGATCCGCCGGGCCGTGGTCAGGTCCGGGTTGCGCAGCGCCAGGCGCAGGCTGGGCCGGCCGGTCAGCGCATAGGGCACCTCCCGCTCGACGATGGCGCCCGAGGCTATGCGGGCGCTGGTCGGCACCCCGCGCATCACGCTCGCCCCGGCCCCGCGGGCGGCGACCGCGCCGGTGGCGACCGCCCCCTGCGCCACCGCATAGACCTCCCCGTCCGCGCCCAGCAGCGGGGTGACCAGCAGGGTGCCGCCCTGCAGGTTGGTGGCATCGCCCAGCGCCGAGACCGCGATGTCGATCCGGCTGCCGGGCCGGGCGAAGGCCGGCAGGTTGGCGGTGACCATCACCGCGGCGACGTTCTTGGTCGCCAGCTTGGCCTCGTTGTCGCGGGTGTTGACGCCGAGCCGTTCCAGCATGCCGATCAGGGTCTGCCGGGTGAAGATCGAGGTCGCCAGCCGGTCCCCCGTGCCGTTCAGCCCGACCACCAGCCCATAGCCGACCAGCTGGTTGTCGCGGACGCCCTCGACATCGGCGATGTCCTTGATCCGCACCGGCTGCGCCGCGGCCGGCGTTAGGCCCGCCAGGACGGCGGCGAGCGCCGTCATGGCCGCCAGCGCCCAGGCGCTCTTCGCCCTTGCGAAAGCAATTGTGGCCACGCTGCACTCCGTCCCGCAGGTCGGCGGGGTGGTTGCACCCGGCATGCCAGCCCCGCGGGCCGCAAAAGCGGCAGGGCTTGCCGGGGCGTGCGGCCGGGATTGCCGCGCGGCGGAAGAAATCGGTGCCAGGAGGGCAGGATGCAGCAGGTCGGCAGGATAGCGGCGGGCGGCGTGGCCGGGCCCAGGCGGGCCGGCGGCGGCCGGCCCGGCTTCGCCCTCGCCCCGCCGGGGGCCGAGGCGCCGGCCGGGACCGCCGCCACCGCAGCCGCCGGGCCGGTCGGGCTCGGCCTGCTGGCGCTGCAGGAAGGCGACGACCGGGCGGCGCGGGACCAGGCGGCATGGCGCCGCGCCGAATCGATCCTGAAAGAGTTGCAGGCATTGCAGCGCGACCTGCTGCATGACGGGAGCGACACGAAGGGACTCGCCCGGCTCGCCGCGTTGGAGATGGGAGAGGCTGGCGAGGACCCACTCCTGCGCGATGCGGTTGAGGCCGTGGTCCTGCGCGCAAAGGTGGAATTGGCCCGGCGCGGCTGGAACGCTGCCGTGTCAATCCCGTGAAAAGCCGCGAGTATCAGCAATTTGCGTCTGCGGAACCCCTTGGCTTTCGCCGTGGGCCACCTGTATGGTCCGGCCAACTTCGGGGTGGGCGCCAAGGCCCGGGCCCCGGCCGGAATGGGGTCGTCCAGACAATGCTCATCACCCTACCGCCCGACTACCGCCCGACCGAAAACGAAGAATTCATGAATGGCCAGCAGCAGGCCTATTTCCGCCAGAAGCTGCTGCGCTGGCGCCAGGAGTTGCTGCGCGAGGCCGGCGAGACCCTCGCCAGCCTCTCGATCGGCGGCATCGCGGAGGCCGACCTGACCGACCGCGCCAGCGTCGAGACCGACCGCGCCCTCGAGCTCCGCACCCGCGACCGCGCCCGCAAGCTGATCTCCAAGATCGACCAGGCGATCGAGCGGATCGAGAACGGCACCTACGGCTATTGCGAGGAGACCGGCGAGCCGATCGGCCTGCGCCGGCTGGAGGCCCGCCCGATCGCCACCCTGTCGATCGAGGCGCAGGAGCGCCACGAGCGCATGGAACGCGTCCACCGGGACGACTGAGCCCCTCCCCCCGTACCCGATCCCAGCATGGCCGGCCTCGCGCCGGCCATTCCAATTGCGAGGCGCGCGATGCGACTGGCCAACCGCCATGCCCTGATCACCGGCGCCGCCTCCGGCATCGGCCTCGCCACCGCGCGGCGCTTCCTGGCCGAAGGCGCCAGGGTCGCGCTGCTCGACCGCGACGCCGCGGCGCTGGCGCGGGTCGCGGGCGAGCTTGGCGTGCCCGGCCTCCCGGTCGACGTCGCCGACCCGGAGGCGGTCGCCGCCGCGGTCGATGCCGCGGCCGCGGCCCTCGGCGGGCTGGACGCCGTGGTGAATGCCGCCGGCATCAGCCGCGTCGCCGCCCCATCCGCGACCACGCCGGCGCTCTGGCGCGAGGTGATGGCGGTGAACCTCGACGGGCCCTTCCATGTCTGCCACGCCGCGCTGCCGCATCTGCGCCGGGCGGGCGGCGGCAGCATCGTCAACCTGGCCTCCGCCGCCGGGCTGATCCCCCGCCCGAACTACAGTGCCTATGGCGCCTCGAAGGGCGGGCTGCTGATGCTGACGCGCTGCCTGGCGCTCGACCTGGCGCCTGACAACATCCGGGTCAACGCGGTCTGCCCCGGCGCCATCCTGACCCCGATGGTCGAGCAGACCATGGCCGCCCAGCCCGACCCGGCGGCGGCGGAGCGCGCCTTCCTCGCCCGCTATGCGCTGGGCCGCTTCGGCACCGCCGAGGAGGTCGCCGGAGCCGTGCTGTACCTGACCAGCGCCGAGGCCAGCTACGTCACCGGCTCGGCGCTCGGCGTCGACGGTGGCTCCGCCTGGCATTGAGCGGCCGCGGCGGGCGCCCCGCAGCCTTAGACCGGGCGAGGCAGGCCGCCTGATGCCGAAGGGCAGGCTTTCGCCGGCACCAGGGCCGGCTTAACCCCAGCTTCACCCGGGGCGTGCCAGGCTGCGCCGGCCCATGCTCTCGCTCAACGCCTCGCTGGTCGCCTCGCTGTTCGGCGGGTCGGCCGGCGGCACCACCGCCGGTGACGCCGCCTCGGCGATCGTCGCGCTGAAGGCCGCCCAGGCGAAGGGCGCCGAGGCCAAGGGCGTGGCGGCGGAGCGCAGGGACCCGGTCACCATCACCGCGCTCAAGCAGTTCGAGACGGCGGTGGCCAAGGCGCGCGACGTGAAATCGGCGCTGCAGGACCCGCGGGTGCTGGCGGTGCTGCTGCCGGCGATGGGCCTGGCCGACCAGGCGGCCTATCCCGGGCTGGTGCAGCGGGCGCTGCTGGCCGACCCGAAGGACGGCAAGGGGATTCTGGCCAGCCTCGACAGCCGCTTCGCCGCCGCCGCCGCCACGCTCGACCTCAAGGCCAAGGGGCTGGCCGGGCTGCGCGACCCGGCGCTGCTGGCCAATCTCACCAAGGGCTATGTCCAGTACCAGTACCAGCAGGGGCTGGACGTCCAGAATCCCGGCATGGCGGATGCGCTCTATTTCATCCAGAACGCCGCGGCCAAGACCGATGTCTACGGCATCCTCGGCAATGCGGTGATGCGGCGGGTGGTGACCGGGGCGCTCGGCCTGCCGGCGCAGATCGCGGTGCAGTCGGTCGAGACCCAGGCGAGGGCCATCTCGGCCCGCATGAAGGTCGCCGACCTGCAGGACCCGCGGAAGGTGCAGGCGCTCGCCCAGCGCTACGTCATGGCCCAGGCCGGCAGCGGCGGCGGCAGCCTGCTGTCCCTGTTCGGCTGACCTCACGCCGGCGTTGCATCGTCGCGCCGGCTGTCCTACCTCTCCCCCCGGGCCACGCCCCCCCACCGGGGCGCATTCGCTTCTGGAAGGGAGCCGCATCATGGCGATCGCCACCAAGCCGGACCTGCGTCCGAGCAATCCCCGTTTCTCCTCAGGTCCCTGCGCCAAGCGTCCCGGCTGGACGCTGGACGCGCTCTCGGGCGCCTTCCTCGGCCGCAGCCACCGCGCCAAGGAGCCCAAGGCCCGCCTCGCCGAGGTGATCGAGCGCTCCAAGGCCATCCTCGGCCTGCCCGAGGGCTGGCGGCTCGGCATCGTCCCGGCCTCCGACACCGGCGCGGTCGAGATGGCGCTGTGGTCGCTGCTCGGCGCCCGCGGCGTCGACGTGCTCGCCTGGGAGTCCTTCTCGAAGGACTGGGCGACCGACGTGCTGAAGCAGCTGAAGCTGAAGGATGCCCGCGTCCTGGACGCGCCCTATGGCCGGCTGCCCGACCTGACCGGCTTCGACGGCACGCGCGACCTGGTCATGGTCTGGAACGGCACCACCAGCGGCGTCCGCCTGCCGGATGCCGACTTCATCCCGACCGAGCGCGAGGGCCTGGTGATCTGCGACGCGACCAGCGCCGCCTTCGCCATGGACCTGCCCTACGAGAAGCTCGATGTGGTCACCTGGTCCTGGCAGAAGGTCCTCGGCGGCGAGGCGGCGCACGGCATGCTGGCGCTGAGCCCCCGCGCGGTGGCCCGGCTCGAGAGCTACACGCCCGCCTGGCCGATGCCGAAGATCTTCCGCATGACCAAGGGCGGCAAGCTCAACGAGGGCATCTTCAAGGGCGAGACGATCAACACGCCCTCGATGCTCGCGGTCGAGGATGCGATCGACGGCCTGAAGTGGGCCGAAGGCGTCGGCGGGCTGAAGGGCCTGGTCGCGCGGTCCGAGGGCAACCTCGCCGCCGTCGCGGCCTGGGTGGCGAGGACCCCCTGGGTGGACTTCCTTGCGGAAGACCCGGCGACGCGGTCCTGCACCTCGATCTGCCTGAGGATCGTCGCACCCTGGTTCCAGGCGCTGGATGCCGAGGCCCAGGCGGCGGCGGCCAAGAAGCTCTCCGGCCTGCTGGAGAAGGAGGGCGTCGCGCTGGATGCCGCCAACTACCGCGACGCGCCCCCGGGCCTGCGCATCTGGGGCGGCGCCACGGTCGAGACCGCCGACATCGCCGCCCTCCTCCCCTGGATCGACTGGGCCTTCGCCCAGGTCGAGGCCGAGCAGAACAAGGTTGCCGCCTGATGCCGCGCGTCCTCATCTCCGACAAGCTCTCCCCCGCCGCGATCGAGATCTTCAAGCGGCGCGGCATCGAGGTGGACTTCCGGCCGGGCCTGTCGCCGGCCGAGCTGCGCGCCATCATCGCCCCCTATGACGGGCTGGCGGTGCGCAGCGCGTCGAAGGTGACGCGCGAGCTGATGGAGGCCGCGCCGAACCTCAAGGTCGTCGGCCGCGCCGGCATCGGCGTCGACAACGTCGACGTCACCAGCGCCACCGCGCGCGGCGTCGTGGTGATGAACACGCCCTACGGCAACGCCATCACCACGGCGGAACACGCCATCGCCATGATGTTCGCCCTCGCCCGGCAGCTGCCGGAGGCCTCCGCCTCCACCAAGGCCGGGAAGTGGGAGAAGAACCGCTTCATGGGCGTCGAGCTGTTCGGCAAGACGCTCGGGCTGATCGGCTGCGGCAATATCGGCTCCATCGTCGCCGACCGCGCGGTCGGGCTGCACATGAAGGTCGTCGCCTTCGATCCCTTCCTGTCGGCGCAGCGCGCGGTCGAGCTTGGCGTCGAGAAGGTCGAGTTGAACGAGCTGCTGGAGCGGGCCGACTTCGTCACCCTGCACACCCCGCTGACCGAGCAGACCCGCAACATCCTCTCGCGCGAGAACATCGCCAAGCTGCGGAAGGGCGTGCGCATCATCAACTGCGCCCGCGGCGGGCTGGTGGACGAGGCGGCGCTGTATGACGCGCTGAAGTCGGGCCATGTCGCCGGCGCCGCGCTCGATGTCTTCGAGACGGAGCCGGCGACCGAGAGCCCGCTGTTTGGTCTCGAGAACGTCGTCTGCACCCCGCATCTGGGCGCCGCGACCGCCGAGGCGCAGGAGAACGTGGCGCTGCAGGTGGCCGACCAGATGGCCGACTACCTGCTGACGGGGGCGGTCTCCAACGCCATCAACATGCCCTCGGTCACCGCGGAGGAGGCGCCGCGCCTCAAGCCCTACATGGCGCTGGCCCAGCTGCTGGGCGGCATGGCCGGGCAGCTGACCGCGGTGCAGGGGGCCGAGATCAAGGCGATCCGCGTCGAGTACGAGGGCCATGTCGCCGAGCTGAACCGCCGGCCGCTGACCGCCGCGGCACTCGCCGGCGTGCTCGCGCCGCTGATGGGCGCGGTGAACATGGTCAACGCCCCGGTGGTGGCGAAGGAGCGGGGGATCGAGGTCGCCGAGACGGTGCACGAGCGCCGCGGCGACTATGCCTCCCTGCTGCGCGTCACCATCGTCACCGACCGGGCGGAGAAGAGCATCGCCGGCACGCTGGTCGGCGACAGCCGGCCGCGGCTGGTGGAGATCAAGGGCATCGCGGTCGAGGCCGACTTCGCGCCCGACATGCTCTACGTGACGAACGAGGACAAGCCGGGCTTCATCGGCCGGTTCGGGATGGTGCTGGCCAATGCCGGCATCAACATCGCCACCTTCCACCTGGGCCGCGCAGCGCAGGGCGGCGACGCGATCTGCCTGGTGAGCCTGGACGGGCCGATCCCGGAGCCGGTGCTGGCCGCGGTGCGGGCGCTGCCGCTGGTGGTGCAGGCGACGCCGCTGCGATTCTGAGGAAAGGCTGGGGGAGAAGGTATTCTCCCCCAGGCCCCCTCATCTATTTCTGTGGGTTGGCACCTGCCGCGCGGCGTATGCCGACCCGGAAAAATCGAGGAGGGTTGGACGCACTGCGTTCAACGGGAGGATACTTCCTCCCTGGCCTTGCTTCCTATTCCATCCGCGCGCCGCTGATCTTCACCATCTCCGCCAGCATCGGCCGCTGCCTGGCGGCATGCGCCGCCGCATCCTCCGGCGTCGACCATACGCATTTCGCCCCCGTCTGCAGGAAGCGCTGCTGCACCGCCGGGTCGGCGGCGATCTCCTTCAGCGCCGCGTTCACCTTGTCGATGATCGGCCGCGGCATGCCTGCCGGCCCGACCCAGGTGCACCACGACGTGATGACGAAGTCGGGCACCCCGGCTTCCGCCATGGTCGGGATGTTCGGCAGCGTCGGCCAACGCTCCGGGCTGGTCACCGCATAGGCCTTCATCCGGCCTTCGGCGATCACCGGCAGGTAGCTGGCCAGGTTGTCGATGGCGAAGGTCAGGTCGCCCGACAGCATGGCGGGGATGATCTGCGCCGCGCCGCGGAAGGGCACGTGCTGGCCGTCGATCTTCAGCCGGTCGCAGAAGCCGCTGCCCGACAGGTGCGCCGTGGTGCCGACGCCGGGGCTGCCGAAGCTGACGCCCTTCGGCCGCGACTTCGCCCAGTCGATGAACTCGCGCAGCGTGTTCGGCGGGGTGTAATGCGCCGGCGCCACCACGACGTTCGGCAGCTCCCAGTGCATCGAGATGACCGAGAAGTCGGTCTCCGGATTGAACGGCAGCTTGGCGTAGAGGAACTGCGCGATGGACAGGTTGGCGATGGTCGCCGGCCCCTGGGTGTAGCCATCGGGCGCCGCCTTGGCGATCGCGTCCATGCCGATGTTGCCGGACGCGCCGGGCCGGTTCTCCAGCACGAAGGTCTGGCCGAGCTTCTGGGTGAGCTGCTCGCAGACGATGCGGGCCAGCACGTCGGTCGAGCCGCCCGGTGGCCAGGGGATGACCACCCGCACCGGGCGGTTCGGCCAATCGGTGGACTGCGCCAGGGCAGGCGCGGCGAGCGGCAGGGTGGTGGCACCCAGCAGCAGGGTGCGGCGGTCGAGCATCTGGTTTTCTCCCGGCGAGAGGTTCGGACTTGCGCGCTCCATGGCACCGAACGCCAGGGTCGCAAAGGGGTCGCAGCGGGCTAAGACTGGCCGGCAAAGGTGAAGGGGGCGCGCATGACACCGGACGAATTCCGCCGCGAGGGCCATCGGCTGATCGACTGGATCGCCGACTACCGCGAACACCTGGCCGACCGCCCGGTCATGGCCCAGGTCGCCCCGGGCGAGGTCCGCGCCGCGCTCCCCGCCACGCCGCCCGAGGCGCCGGAGCCGATGGAGACGGTGCTCGCCGATCTCGACCGCGTGGTCATGCCGGGGATCACCCATTGGCAGTCGCCGCGCTTCTTCGGCTACTTCCCGGCCAATGCCCCGCTGGCCGGGGTGCTGGGCGACCTGGTCTCCACCGGGCTCGGCGTCATCGGCCTGTCCTGGCAGTCCGGCCCGGCGATCACCGAGCTGGAGGAGGTGGTGACCGACTGGGTCCGCCAGATGGTCGGGCTCTCGGCTGCCTGGAGCGGGGTGATCCAGGACACGGCGTCCACCTCCAGCCTGGTCGCGCTGCTCTGTGCCCGCGAACGCGCCAGCGGCTACGCCATGGCGCGCGGCGGGATGCAGCAGGCCGAGGCGCCGCTGCTGGTCTATGCCTCGGCGCAAAGCCACAGCTCGGTCGAGAAGGCGGCGCTGCTGGCCGGCTTCGGGCGCGACCACCTGCGGCTGGTGCCCTGCGACGAGCACCATGCGATGCGCGCCGATGCCTTCGCCGCCATGGTGGCCGAGGACCTCGCCGCCGGCCGCCGCCCCTCTGCCGTGGTCGCCACGACGGGCACCACCGCGGTCACCGCCATCGACCCGGTCGGTGCCCTGGCCGCCGTCGCCGCGCGGCACGGGATCTGGCTGCATGTCGACGCCGCCATGGCCGGCAGCGCGATGATCCTGCCGGAATGCCGCGGGCTGTGGGACGGCGTCGAGGCGGCGGACAGCCTGGTGCTGAACCCGCACAAATGGCTCGGCGTGCCCTTCGATGCGTCGCTGTACTACGTGCGCGACCCGCAGCACCTGGTGCGGGTGATGTCGACCAACCCGTCCTACCTGCAGAGCGCGGCCGACGGCCAGGTGAAGACCCTGCGCGACTGGGGCATCCCGCTGGGCCGGCGGTTCCGCGCGCTGAAGCTGTGGTTCGTGATCCGCGAGCAGGGCGTGGAAGCGCTGCGGGCCCGGCTGCGGCGGGACATCGACAATGCGCGCTGGCTGGCGGCGCAGGTCGCCGCCACGCCGGGCTGGCGGGTGCTGGCGCCGGTGCCGCTGCAGACGCTCTGCGTCCGGCACGAGCCGCCGGGGCTGACCGGCGCCGCGCTGGATGCGCATACCCAGGGCTGGGCGGAAAGGCTGAACCGCTCGGGCACGGCCTACCTGACGCCGGCCATGCTGGACGGGCAGTGGATGGTGCGGGTCTCGGTGGGGGCGGAGGCGACGGAACGGGCGGATGTGGCGGCGCTGTGGGCGGCGATGCGGGCGGCGGCGGAGAGGCAGTAAGGAAGGTCGGGGAGGAGGTATCCTCCCCGACCTTCCTCCATTTCTCCGGGTTGGCGCCGGCCGCGCGGCGGGGTGGGGGCTTAGGGAGTGAACCGCCTAAAGCCTGAAACTCCGCTCAATCCGCTTCAGATCGGCTCAAATCGCGGCTGGGCGGATTCGACGAAGCCGGCCTTTCCCGCGGCTTTGCGGCCGATCGACTTGAGGAATTTCAGAAAGGAGAATTTGAAGTCCGGCTTCGCGCCCAACCGCGGGACGCGGCGGTGCCTTTGACAACATTCCTATACACGCGCCCGCCCGCAATTGCAACGATGCCATCCAGCCCGCCAACCTACACACCGATCCAGGCCAGGCGGGTGGGGTTCGGGGAGGGTAGCGCCCTCCCCGACCCTCACTCCTCGGCCGCCAGCTTCGCCGGCACCACCTCCCACACCGCCCCGCCCGCAGGCGGCGCGCAATGGATCGGCAGCGCGTTCGGCGTGCGGACGTTCGGCTCATGCCCGAAGGCCAGCCGCAGCGCGCGGAACAGCGCGCCGTGGGCCACGACCAGCACCGGGCCCGGCCGTGCCGTCGCCCGGTTCACCGCCGCCACCGCCCGGGTCAGCAGCGCGGCGAAGGTCTCGGCCCCCGCCGGGGTGTAGCTGCCGGCGATCCAGTCGTCGTACCAGTCGCCCATCGGCAGGCCTTCCTGCTCGCCGAAATTGACCTCCTGCAGCCCCTCGTCGAGGGCGACCGGCAGGCCGAGCGCCTCGGCCGCGATCTCCGCCGTCACCCGGGCGCGGACCAGCGGCGAAGCGACGATGGTGGCGATGCCGCCGATCCCCGCCAGCGTCTTCGCCGCCCGCCGCGCCTGGGCCAAGCCCACCGAATTCAGCGCGATGTCGGTCCGGCCCTGGGACCGGCCCTCGGCGTTCCAGTCGGTCTCGCCATGGCGGAGAAACCAGAAGGGGACCGGGTTCAGCGTCTCCGCCATGGCGCGGTCCCCCTATGCCAGGCCTTCGGCCTTGAGCACCCGCTGCACCGCCGGCCGGGCGTTCATCCGGGCATAGTGGGCGGCGACGTTCTTCGGCAGGGTCTTGCCCAGCCGGCCGGCCCACCAGAAGCACACGTAGAACAGCGCGCTGTCGGCGAAGGAGAAGTCGCCGACCAGCCAGTCCTTGCCCTCCAGCGCCTTGTCGAAGATGCCGAGCCCCTTGGCGAAGATCTCCTCGCCCTTGGCCTTCACCGCCTCGTGGTCGGATTCGGTCGGGGCGTAGTTGGACGGGCGGAACATGCGGGAGAAGCCCTGCATGTGCAGCGTGGCGACGGCGAAGTCGGTGTATTCCAGGGCGCGGGCCAGGCTGTCGGCATCCTTCGGCAGCAGCTTGGCCTCGGGGAAGGTGCTGGCCAGCCAGACCGCGATGGCGGGGTATTCGGTCAGCACCGCGCCATCGTCGCGCTGCAGGGTCGGGACCTTCGACTTCGGGTTCACCGCGGTGAAGTCGGGCTTGAACTGGGCGCCTTCCCGCAGGTTCACCGCCTCGGCGTCATAGGGCTTGCCGATCTCCTCCAGCAGCACGTGGATGCCGATCGAGCAGGCGCCGGGGGCGTAGAACAGCTTCATGCAACATCCTCCCAAAGGTTCGCGGATGCCGCGGAGCCTTGCGGAGCGGGCGGGGTCCGGCAAGGGGGAAAACGCCGCGGCCCGGCCCGGTGGCGTCGGGCCGGGGCGGCGGGCTGCGGGGTCCGTCCGAAGCGCGCCGCGGCGTGCGGCAGGTCGCCGCGGTGCCGCCGGCGCACATGGCACCTGCAACGCCGCACCAAGCCAAGAACGTATTCCGTCCGGCACGATCAGGACTGGTCGGGCCGGCCGGGATGGCTGTGTGGCGCCGGCGGTCTTCGGGAGGCTGTTGGTTCCCTCCGGAAGGCCCCGTGGGTGTCTTCGGCCTGGTGGTACAAGGACCGCCGGCACCACATACGCATCAAAACAACTTATCGCGAGTCTGTCCAGCGCAGCTCGGCACGGGGATCCTGCCGCCAGCTTGTGGTTCAGGACCGGTTTCGTTGCGGCGATGCCTCGGCCGGCCAGCCATGCCGCGCATGCAGGAAGCCCGGGCTGTGCCGGATTCCCCGCCGCGGCAAGGCCGGCCCAAGGGTCCGATGTCCCCGCCCGGCCGTCACCTGCCCGTTCGATGCCGCAAGGACGGCCGCCGGAACCGCACCCGATGCCGCCGCCAGCGTCCGGCGCGGACGCCGCGCCGGTCAGTTGAACAGCGAGGAGACCGAACTTTCGTCCGAGATCCGCCGCATCGCCTCGGCCAGCAGCGGGGCGATCGTCGCCTGGCGGATATTGGCCGAGATGCGGACCGCCTCGGTCGCCATGATGCTGTCGGTCACCGTCATGTTCTCGATCGGGGAAGCCCCGACGCGCGCCACCGCGCCGCCGGAGAAGACGCCGTGCGTGACATAGACCGAGACGCCCGCCGCGCCGCCCTTGATCAGCGCCTCGGCGGCGTTGACCAGCGTGCCGCCGGAATCGACGATGTCGTCGACCAGGATGCAGTGCCGGCCCTCGACCTCGCCGATCACGTTCATGACCTCGGAGACGCCGGCGCGCGGGCGGCGCTTGTCGATGATCGCCAGCTCGGTGTGCAGGCGCGACGCCAGGGCACGCGCCCGCACCACGCCGCCGACATCGGGAGAGACGACCATCAGGTCGCGGCCCTTGTAGCGTTCGGCAATGTCGCGCGAGAACAGCGGCGCTGAGAACAGGTTGTCGACTGGGATGTCGAAGAAGCCCTGGATCTGCGCCGCGTGCAGATCCATCGTCAGCACCCGGTGGGCGCCGGCGGCGGTGATCAGGTTGGCCACCAGCTTGGCCGAGATCGGCGTGCGGCTGCCGCTTTTCCGGTCCTGCCTGGCATAGCCGAAATAGGGGATCACCGCGGTGACCCGCCGGGCGGAGGCGCGCTTCAGCGCATCCAGCGTGATCAGCAGCTCCATCAGGTTGTCGTTCGCCGGGTAGGACGTGCTCTGCACCACGAAGACGTCCTCGCCACGGACGTTCTCGTTGATCTCGACGAAGACCTCCATGTCGGCGAAGCGCCGGATGGAGGCGCTGGTCAGCGGCAGGCCGAGTGCTGCGGCCACCGCGTCCGCAAGCGGACGATTGCTGTTGCAGGCGACGATCTTCATGACCGGCCGGACCCCTTTTCCACGCGACCCGAGCGCCGCCGATGCACCGCTTTCCGCACGGGACGGCGGAAATATCAAGCTGACGAAACCGTGTAAATCGCGCCTCAAGCAAAGCTGTGTCCCGCCGGGCGGGCGGCTTAACCGCTTTGCAACCCCGATCCGGCAATTCCTGCCTGCCGGCGACGTCCGGCCGCAGGGCGATCCCACCGGCGGGACGCCGTGGCGATGGGCCCGCACGCGACGCCGCGGGCGACAGAAGGGGGATGGATGGGCGGGGTTCTCGCCGGGCTGAAGGCGCTGGGGACGCAGCGGTTGCTCGCCCTGGGCGCGGTGGGCCTGGCGCTGCTCGGCCTGCTGGCGGCCCTGGCCCTGCGGGCCGGAGACCCGCCGATGGCGCCGCTGTTCGGCGAACTGGAACCGCGCGACGCCGCCGCCGTCGTCGCCTCGCTCGAACGCCAGCGCATCCCCTACCGCATCGCCGGCGGCGGCACCCAGGTGCTGGCCCCGGCCGACCAGGCCCCCCGGCTGCGGCTGCTGCTGGCCAAGGAAGGCCTGCCCGCCGGCGGCGGGGTGGGATGGGAGATCTTCGATCGCGGCGAAAGCCTCACCACCACGCCCTTTCAACAGGACGTGAACCGGCTCCGGGCGCTGGAAGGCGAGCTGGCCCGCACCATCCGCGGCCTGGCCGGCGTCCGCGCCGCCCGGGTCCACCTGGTGCTGCCGCGGCGCGAGGCCTTCTCGCGCGAACGCGGCGAAGCCCAGGCCAGCGTGGTCCTGGCCATGCAGGGCGCCCAGCGGCTGGACCGCGAAGGCGTGCAGGCGGTGCTGCACCTGGTCGCCACCGCGGTGCCCGGCCTCAAGCCGCAGGGCATCTCGGTGGTCGACAGCCGCGGCGCCCTGCTGGCCCGCGGCGGCCAGGCGCTCGCCGGCCCCGGCATGGCGCAGAGCCAGGAGGAGACCCGCCGGGCGCAGGAGCTCCGGCTCGGCCGGGCGGTCGAGGAATTGCTCGAACGCAGCCTCGGCCCCGGCCGGGTGCGGGCGGAGGCGACGCTGGAGATGGACTTCGACCGCATCGAGACCCGCGAGGAACGCTTCGACCCTGACAACCAGGTGGCCCGCAGCCAGCAGAGCACCACCGAACAGAACCGCGGCGCCGAGCCGGCCCCCACCTCCGTCGCCGGCAACCTGCCGGGCGCCGAACCGCCGCCCGGCGGCACCGGCACCTCGGAGAACCGGCAGGAGGAGACGACGAACTACGAGATCGGCCGCTCCACCCGGAACACGCTGCGTGAACACCCGGTGGTCAAGCGCCTCTCGGTCGCGGTGCTGGTGGACGGGGTGACCGAGGGCGAGCCGCCGCGCTGGCGCGAACGCAGCCCGGAGGAGCTGGCCCGCATCGCCGCCCTGGTGCGCAGCGCCGTCGGCTTCGACGACAAGCGCGGCGACAAGATCGAGGTCGTCTCCATGCGCTTCGTCGAGGAAACGCTGCCGGTCGACGCGGCGCCGGGCTTCCTCGGCCTGCCGATCTCGCCGGCGCTGGCCACCCGGCTGGCCGAGAGCGCCCTGCTGGCCCTGGTGGCGCTGGCCGGCATCCTGCTGGTCGGCCGGCCCATGGTCGGCCGGATCGCCGCCAGCCTGGCGCCGGTGGCGGCGCTCGCCGGCCCGGCCGGGGCGCTGGCCGGCGGCGGCACCCTGCCCGGCGGGCCGGAGGAGGTGGCGGCGCTGGCCGCCGGCACGGCCGCGGGCGGCGGCGGCGCCCTGCCGCCCGGCGCCGACCCGGCGGCGCTGCCGGGCGCCGAGGAAAGCATGGTCAGCCTGGCGCATGTGCAGGGCCAGATGCGCGCCTCCTCGCTCAATGCCCTGTCGCAGATGGTGCAGCGCCACCCGGATGAGAGCCTGGCCGTGCTGCGCCGCTGGCTCGACCCGGAGGACAGGCTGTGAGCGGCACGCGGGGCATGAGCGGGCCGCAGAAGGCCGCGGCGCTGATGCTGGCGATGGGGGAGGAGCATGCGGCGACGCTGTTCTCCCGCATGCATGAGGACGAGATCCGCGACCTCTCCGCCGCCATGGCCTCGCTCGGCGCCGTGCCTGCCCCGGTGATCGAGGAGCTGTGCAAGGAGTTCGGCGACCAGCTCGGCCAGACCGGCAACCTGGTCGGCACGTATGAAAGCACGGAACGCCTGCTGTCGAAGACCATGTCGCGCGAGCGCGTCTCCCAGATCATGGAGGAGATCCGCGGCCCGGCGGGGCGGACCATGTGGGACAAGCTGGGCAACGTGAACGAGGCGGTGCTCGCCAACTACCTGAAGAACGAATACCCGCAGACCGTCGCCGTGGTGCTGACCAAGGTCCGCCCCGACCACGCCGCCCGCGTGCTCTCGCTGCTGCCGGAAGGCTTCGCCATGGAGGTCGTGATGCGCATGCTGCGCATGGAGACCATCCAGAAGGAGGCCCTCGACGGCGTCGAGCGCACCCTGAAGGCCGAATTCATGTCGAACCTGGCGCGCTCGCAGCGGCGCGACGCGCACGAGATGATGGCCGAGATCTTCAACAACCTCGACCGCCAGGCCGAAGGCCGCATCCTCTCGGCGCTGGAGGAGCGCAACCGCGATTCCGCCGAGCGCATCCGCGGCCTGATGTTCACCTTCGAGGACCTGCAGCGGGTCGACAGCGCCGGGCTGCAGGCGCTGCTGCGCGCGGTCGAGAAGGACAAGCTCGCGCTCGCGCTGAAGGGCGCCTCGGAACAGCTGCGCGAGATGTTCATGAAGAACCTGACCGAGCGTGCGGCGAAGCTGCTGCGCGACGACATCGCGGGCCTCGGCCCGGTGCGGCTGCGCGACGTGGACGAGGCGCAGGCCGCCATCGTGCTGCAGGCCAAGGACATGGCGGCGCAGGGCCAGATCCAGCTGCAGGACGGGCGTGAGGAGGAGATGGTCCCGTGACCACGGCCTTCCTCCCGGCGCAGGACCGCCCGCCGTCGCCGGGCTTCGAGCCGGTGCTGCCGCTGGCCCGCCCTGCCGGGCACGCCCTGATGCGGGTCATCGCCTTCGACGTGCCGGATTTCGACGCGCCGCCGCCGCCGCCCGAACCGGATGCGGCGGCATGCGCCGCGGCCGAATTGCAGGCCCGGCTCGCCGCGGCGCGGGAGGCCGGCTTCGCCGAGGGCGAGGCGACGGCGCGCGAAGCGGCCGCCGCCGGCCTGGCGGCGCGCGAGGCGGAGGCGCTGGCGCGCATCGCCGCGGCGATGACGGCGGCCGCGACGCGGGCCGGCGATGCCGCGGCCGAGGCGGCCGAGGCGCTGGCGAGGCTGCTGCTGGCCAGCCTCGACGCCGCTTTGCCGGACGCCGCGGCACGGCTGGCGCCGGAGGCCGCGGCGCGGCTGGCCGCGGAACTGCGGCCGCTGCTGGAAGACGGCGTGGCGGTGACCCTGCGCGTGGCACCCGGCGCCGCCGCCGCGGCGGCCGCCCGCATCGGCGCGACGGCGCTGACCATCGCGGAGGATCCCGCGCTGCCGCCCGGCGACGCGGCGGCGCAATGGCGCGGCGGCGGCGCCACCCTCTCGCTCGCCGCGCGGCGGCAGGCGATCGCCGCCGTGCTGCAGGCCTTCGACCTTCAGGAGCAATGACGCATGGCGGACCCGGGCCCCTTCGAGAGCGTGACGGCCGCGGAAGCGGCCGCCACGCGCGCCGCCAGCGGGCCGGCGGCGCGCGACCTCGAGGCCGTCTACGACATCCCCGTGCAGGTCAGCGCGGTGCTGGGGCGGGCGACGATGCAGGTCTCGCAGCTGCTCAAGCTCGGCCGCGGCGCGGTGGTCGAGCTCGACCGCAAGCTGGGCGAGGCGGTGGACATCTACGTCAACAACCGCCTGGTCGCGCGCGGCGAGGTGGTGATGGTGGACGACAACCGGCTCGGCGTGACGATGACCGAGATCGTCAAGACCGACCGGCTGGGGTGACGGCGATGCGGTTCCCATGCAGCCCCGTGGAACAGACGCCGCAGGCGGCGCCGGCGATCGAGGCGAGCAAAGGATGACCCGGGTCCTGATCATCGGCGCGCTGGATGCCGAGCTCGGCCAGGCGGCGCGCATCGCCGCCGCCCGCGGCGCCCGGGTGGCGCAGGCGGACGGGCCGGCGGCGGCGCTGGTGCGGCTGCGGACCGAGGGCGCCGACCTGGTGCTCTGCGACCTGGCGCACGACATCGGCTGGCTGATCGAGCGCCTGGCCGCCGAGCGCATCGCCTGCCCGGTGATCGCCTGCGGCCGCAACGCCGATGCCGCCGCGGCGGTCCGCGCCATCCAGGCCGGGGCGAAGGAATTCCTGCCCCTGCCGCCGGACGCCGAGCTGATCGCCGCCATGCTGCAGGCGGTGGCCGGCGAGGCCGAGGGCCCGGTCTGGCGCGATCCCGCCATGGCCACCCTGCTGGCGCGGGCCGAGGCGCTGGCCCGCGCCGAGGCCAGCGTGCTGGTGACCGGCGAGAGCGGCACCGGCAAGGAGGTCCTCGCCCGCTTCCTGCACGCCCACAGCCGGCGCAGCCGCGGCCCCTTCGTCGCGCTGAACTGCGCCGCCCTGCCCGAGACGCTGCTGGAGAGCGAGCTGTTCGGCCATGAGAAGGGCGCCTTCAGCGGCGCCATCGCCGCCCGCAAGGGCAAGTTCGAGCAGGCCGACGGCGGCACGCTCCTGCTCGACGAGATCGGCGAGATGGATGCGCGGCTGCAGGCCAAGCTGCTGCGGGTGATCCAGGAGCGGGAGGTCGACAAGCTCGGCGGCACCGCGCCGGTCAAGGTCGATGTCAGGCTGCTGGCGGCGACCAACCGCGACCTCGGCGCCGAGGTGCGGGCCGGGCGGTTCCGCGAGGACCTCTGGTTCCGGCTCAACGTCGTCGCGCTGCACATCCCCCCCTTGCGCGAACGCCCGGGCGACGTTGCGGCGCTGGCGGCCCATTTCGCCCGCCGCTTCGCCGCCGCCAACGGGCTGCCGCAGCGCGCCGTCTCGCCGGCCGCCGAGGCGCTGCTGCTGGCGCATCCCTGGCCCGGCAACGTGCGGGAGCTGGAGAACACCCTGCACCGCGCCGTGCTGCTGGCCGAGGGCGGCTGGATCGGCCCGGAGGCGATCGAGCTGACGCCGCTGCGGGCCGCGCCCGCCATCACCGCGGTGCCGACCGCCACGCCGGCGGCCCCTGCCCCCGCGCCCGTCTCCGCCCTGGTCGGCCGGCGGATGGAGGAGGTGGAGCGCGACCTGATCATCGAGACGCTGACCCATTGCCTCGGCAACCGGACGCGCGCGGCCGAGATCCTCGGCATCTCGATCCGGACGCTGCGCAACAAGCTGCACGAATACCGCGCACAAGGGGCGCCGGTGCCGGTGGCGCCGGGCACCGGGTTGCTGCCGGGCCTGGGGCTGGGCCGCTAGCGGATGGGACGCATCGCGCTGCCAGGATGGCTGCGGGACATCCGGATCGGCGGCGACGTGGCGCTCGCCCTCGGCGTCGCCCTGCTGCTGGCGGTGCTGGTGGTGCCGCTGCCGGTGCTGCTGCTGGACGCGGCGCTCGCGGTGTCCATCACCCTGTCGGTGCTGATCCTGATGGTGGCGCTGTTCCTGGTGCGGCCGCTCGACTTCACCGCCTTCCCGCAGATCCTGCTGCTGTCCACCCTGCTGCGCCTGGCGCTGAACGTCGCCACCACCCGCACCATCCTGACGCATGGGCACGAAGGGCCGCAGGCGGCCGGCCAGGTGGTCGCCGCCTTCGGCGGCTTCCTGATGGGCGGCGACGTCATGGTCGGCCTGATCGTCTTCGCCATCCTGCTGGTGGTGAATTTCATGGTGGTGACGAAAGGCTCGGGCCGCATCGCCGAGGTCGCGGCGCGGTTCAGCCTGGACGCCATGCCCGGCAAGCAGATGGCGATCGACGCCGACCTGTCCTCGGGCCTGATCGAGGAGAAGGAGGCCCGCCGCCGCCGCCGCGAGCTGGAAGAGGAAAGCGCCTTCCACGGCGCCATGGACGGCGCCGCCAAATTCGTCCGCGGCGATGCGATCGCCGGGCTGGTCGTCACCGCCATCAACCTGATCGGCGGGCTGGCGATCGGCGTGCTGCGGCACGGGCTGCCGGTCGGGGAAGCCGCGACCACCTTCTCGATGCTGACGGTGGGCGACGGGCTGGTCAGCCAGATCCCGGCGCTGCTGGTCTCGGTCGCCGCCGGCATCGTCGTGACCAAGGGCGGCGGGGAGGAACGCGCCGACCAGGTGATGGGCCGCCAGCTCGGCCAGGGCTGGAAGCCGATGGCGCTGGCCGGCGGCGCCGCGGCGGTGATGGCGCTGCTGCCGGGGATGCCGCTGATCCCCTTCCTGGCGCTCGCCGCCGCCGCCGGCGCCGTGGCCTGGACCCGGCGCGAGGCGCAGCAGGTCGCCGAGGCCGCGCCCGCCGCCGCCCCGGCGGATGCGGCCGAGCCCCCGGTGGCGGATGCGCTGCGGCTCGACCTGCTGCGGCTGGAGCTGGGCTACGGCCTGCTGTCGCTGGCGGCCGGGGAGGCGCCGCGGCTGACCGAGCAGATCAAGGCGCTGCGCCGGTCCATGGCGCAGGAGATGGGCTTCGTGCTGCCCAGCGTCCGCATCCAGGACAACCTGGAATTGCCGCCCGACACCTACATCCTGCGGGTGAAGGAGATCGAGGCCGGCCGCGGCCAGCTCCGCCCGCCCCTGCAATTGGCGATCGATCCCTCCGGCCAGGTCCCGGCCATGGCGGGGGAGCGCACGACCGAGCCCAGCTTCGGCCTGCCCGCGCTCTGGATCGACGAGGGCCTGCGCGACGAGGCCCTGGCGCGCGGCTGCACCGTGGTGGATTGCGCCGGCGTGCTGGCGACCCACCTGACCGAGACGGTGCGCGACACCATGCCCGAGCTGCTCTCCTTCGCGGAGACACAGAAGCTGCTCGACGAATTGCCGGCCGAGCACCGCAAGCTGGTCGCCGACGTCATCCCGTCCCAGATCGGCACCGGCGGGTTGCAGCGCATCCTGCAGGCGCTGCTGGCCGAACGGGTCTCGATCCGCGACCTGCCGACCATCCTGGAAGGCGTGCAGGAAGCCGTCGCGGCGGGCAGCCGCGGCATCGGCGGCATCCTCGGCGTGGTGCGGGCGCGGCTGTCGCGGCAGCTTTCCGAAGCGGCGCGGGGCGCGGGCGGCTACGTCCCGCTGATCTCGCTGTCCGCCGACTGGGAACTGGCCTTCGCCGAAAGCCTGGCCGGCCCGCCGGAGGACCGCCAGCTGGCGATGGCGCCGTCCCGGCTGCAGGAGTTCATGCAGCGGTTGCGCGAGGCCTTCGACGCCGCGGCCAATGCCGGAGAAGCGCCGGTGCTGGTCTGCTCGGGCGGCATCCGCGCCCATGTCCGGGCGATCGTCGAGCGCTTCCGCCCGGCGACCATGGTGCTGAGCCAGGCGGAGATCCACCCGCGCGCCCGCATCCGCACCCTGGGCCAGGTCTAGCGCATGCGGCTCCGGCTGTTCCGCGCGCCCCGGATGGCGGAGGCCATGGCCCAGGTCCGCGCCGCGCTGGGCGACGACGCGGTGATCCTGGCGACGCGGCGGGTCCATGGCGGGGTGGAGGTGACCGCGGCGCTCGACGCGAGGGCCGAGGCGGAACCCTGGCTGATCCCGGCCGCGGCGCCCGAGCCCGCGCCGGCCGGGCCGGCACCGCCCGCATCCGCGGGGGCCGGGCCGCTGGCGCGGCACAGCCTGCCGGCCGCACTCGCCGCGCAGCTCGCCTGCGGGCCGCTCGACCGGGCGCTGGCCACGGCGCTCGGCTTCGCGCCGCTGCCGGATGCGACGGCCGCGCCGCTGCTGCTGGTCGGCCCGCCCGGCGCCGGCAAGACGCTGTCCTGCGCGAAGATGGCGACGCGGGCGGTGCTGGCCGGCGGCGTGCCGCTCGTGGTGACGACGGATGGCGAGAAGGCCGGGGCGGCGGAGCAACTGGCCGCCTTCACCCGGCTGCTCGGGCTGGGCCTGACCGTCGCGCCGCAACCGGCCGCGCTGGCCAAGGCGGTGGCGCGGCGGGCGGCCGGCCAGCCGGTGCTGATCGACAGCGCTGGCTGCGACCCCTTCGATGCATCCCAGGCCGCGGCGCTGCTCGCCCTCGCCCGGGCGGCGGGGGCGACGCTGCTGCTGGTGCTGCCGGCCGGGCTCGACCCGGCCGAGGCGGCGGAGACCGCGCAGGCCTTCCGGGCGCTCGGCGCGCGCCACCTGCTGCCGACCCGGCTGGATGCGGCGCGGCGGCTGGGCGGGGTGCTGGCCGCCGCCGCGGCCGGGCTGGCGCTGACGGAAGCCGGGCTGGGCCAGGACCCGTCCGGCGACCTGGCACCGATCGATCCCGCCTGGCTGGCGGCACGGCTGAGGGGGGAGGCATGACCGGCACGCACAAGGGAAGACTGCTCGCCGTCGCCTCCGGCAAGGGCGGCGTCGGCAAGACGGTGCTGGCGATCGGCCTCGCCCAGGCCCTGGCCCAGGCCGGGCAGCGGGTGCTGCTGGCCGACGCCGATCTCGGCCTGGCCAATGTCGACGTGCAGCTGGGCCTCGACCCGCAGCATGATGTCGCAGACGTGCTCGCGGGCCGGTTGAGCGCCGCTGCCGCTGCAACATGGCACGCGGCAGGCTTCGCCATCCTGCCCGGCCGCTCCGGGTCCGGCGCGCTCGCCGGGCTGGATGCCGCGGCGGTCGGCCGGCTGGTGGCGGCGCTGCGCGACGCGACGGCCGAATTCGACACCGTGCTGCTCGACCTCGGCGCCGGGCTGGATGCCGCGGTGCGCCGGCTGGCGGCGGCGGCCGACCTGCTGCTGGTGGTGGCGACCGAGGAGCCGACCAGCCTGACCGACGCCTATGCCGTGCTCAAGCTGCATCGGCGCGACCGGCCGGGTGCCGCGGCGCGGGTCGTGGTCAACCAGGCCGCGGACCGGACGGGCGGCGAGCGCACCTGGCGGACGCTGGACCGGGCCTGCAACCGTTTCCTCGGCGCTGGCGTGGGCCTGGCCGGGATCGTCGCGCGCGATGCGCGGGTGGCCGACTCGATTCGCCACCAGGCGCCGCTGCTGACCCGCCATCCGGGCTGCCCGGCCGCCCGGGACATAGCGGCATTGGCGAATTTCCTGGCCGGATGAACACAGGCATGCGCGCTTCGCAGCCGCGAAAGGTTTTGCGTTTCCATGCTGGCCAAGCGGAAAGCTATGGTCTTTACACCCTCTCTGGGCAGCCCTCTCCCGGCGCTGCCAGCCCTGGAGCATCCGATGTCGTTCCGCCGCCTTCTCCTGGCCGCCACCCTGCTCGCGGCGCCGTTCGCCGCCGGGGCGCAGCCGGTCGAAGGGCTCTATCTCGGGGCCGGTGCCGGCCTCAATTTCGTCCCCGACCTGAATGATCAGGGCGTCCGTCTCAGCACCCGCGACCCCGGCTTCGCCGGCGTGCTCTCGCTCGGCTGGGGCTTCGGCAATGGCTGGCGGGCGGAGGTCGAAGGCAACTACCGCACCGACGAGGTCGACCGGCTCTCGCTGAACGGCACGCGCCTCGGCAGTTCGGGCACCTACGACAAGTACGGGGCGATGGCGAACCTGCTGTTCGACTTCGACCTGTCGAATTTCGGCATCGCGCCCTCGACCTACCAGCCCTATCTCGGCATCGGCGGCGGCTATGTCTGGAACGAGATCCGCAAGGCCCGCTTCGCCACCGGCGGCAGCAGCTACCGGATAGAGGACACCGATCCGCAATTCGCCTACCAGGCCATACTCGGCTCGGCCTTCGGCCTGGGCAACCTGGCGCCGGGCCTGTCGGTGACGGCGGAATACCGGTTCCTCGGCACGCTGGAGCCGAAATTCAACATCGCCCGCACCTCCGGCCCGGCCGTCCCGGGCGTGCCCGGCAGCTTCGAGCCGACCAATTACAACCACTCGGTCCTGCTCGGCCTGCGCTACGCCTTCAACCCGCCGCCGGTGGCGGCCGTCCCTGCCCCGGCCCCGGTGGCGGCGCCCGAAGTGGCGCGCACCTACCTGGTCTTCTTCGACTGGGACCGCGCCGACCTGACCGACCGCGCCCGGCAGATCATCGCCGACGCCGCCGGCGCCGCCCGAAAGGTGCAGACCACGCGGATCGAGGTCGCCGGCCATGCCGACCGCTCCGGCACGCCGCAATACAACCAGCGCCTGTCGCAGCGCCGCGCCGACGTGGTGGCGAGCGAGCTGGTCAAGCAGGGCGTGGCGAAGGACGAGATCACCGTCACCGCCTTCGGCGAGACCAAGCCGCTGGTCCCCACCGCCGACGGGGTGCGGGAGCCGCAGAACCGCCGGGTCGAGATCGTCCTGCGCTAAGGGGGGGGGAAAGGGCGCCCTTCCCCCCGCGCCGGCTCAGCCCAGCAACCGCCCGGCCACCGCATCCAGCTTGGCCAGCAGCGCCGGGTCGCGCTTCTCGGGCGCGGTGATGATGGCGTGGTCGAGCGCGCGGTCGCAGCCCGCCGGGCAGAGGCCGCGCGGGGCGCCCAGCACCGGGACCACCGCCTTCACCAGGGCCTTCGCCTTGTCGGCGTTGTCGAACAGCACCTTCACCACCTGGTCCACCGTGACATGGCCGTGGTCGGGGTGCCAGCAGTCGAAATCCGTCACCATGGCGACCGTCGCGTAGCAAAGCTCGGCCTCGCGGGCGAGCTTGGCCTCCGGCATGTTGGTCATGCCGATGACGCTGCAGCCCCAGGACCGGTACAGCTCGCTCTCGGCCTTGGTGGAGAATTGCGGCCCCTCCATCACCAGGTAGGTGCCGCCGCGGGTCACCGGCAGCGCCAGGCCGCGCGCCGCGGCCTCGACCGCGTCGCCGATCCGCGGGCAGACCGGGTGCGCCACCGAGACATGCGCCACGCAGCCCTGGCCGAAGAAGCTCTTCACCCGGGCGAAGCTGCGGTCGATGAACTGGTCGACGATGACGAAATGCCCCGGTGGCAGGTCCTCCCGCAGCGAGCCCACCGCCGAGAGCGAGATGACGTCGGTCACGCCCGACCGCTTCAGCGCGTCGATATTGGCGCGGTAGTTGAGGTCGGAGGGTGGCGTCGGGTGGCCGCGGCCATGGCGCGGCAGGAAGACGCAGCGGACGCCTGCCAGCCGGCCGAACAGCAGCAGGTCGGAAGGCTCGCCCCAGGGCGTCTCCACCTTCCGCCATTCGCGGTCCTCGAGCCCGTCGATGTCATAGAGGCCGGAGCCGCCGATCAGGCCGATGACGGGGTCTATGCGGTCGGACATAAGCGGGCTCTCCGGCATCCAGGCCGCGGTTCTAGGGAAAGCGCGGCGGGCTGCCCAGGGGTGTGTCAGCCCAAGCCCCGCATGCGATGATCGCCGCCGAGTCGCGCCCCGGCGGGACCCATGTCTTCCAGGAGAGCCCGCCCGTGACCCGTGCCCTCACCTTGGCGGCGCTGCTGCTGCCCCTGCTCGCCGCCTGCAACCAGCCGCCGGCGCCGGTCGTCGACAGGTCGATCGAGCGCGGCACCGCGCTGCCGCCGCCCGGCCTGGCGACAGCGCCGCGGCGCTGAGGCGCGCCGCGCCGTGTGGATCGCGCAGCTCTCGGACCCGCATGTCCGGCCGGCCGGCGCGCTCTACAAGGGCGTGGTGGATGCGAATGCCGCGCTGGAAGCGGCAGTGGCCCAGGTCAATGCGCTCGACCCGCAGCCCGACCTGGTGCTGCTGACCGGCGACGTGACGGAGGAGGGCACGCCGGCCGAATATGCCGCGGCGCGGGCGATCCTGGCGCCGCTGCGGGCGCCGCTGCGCGTCATCCCCGGCAACCACGACGAACGCGGGGCCTTCCGCCAGGCCTTCCACGACCACGCCTGGCTGCCGCCCAACGGCCCCTTGCACTACGTGGACGCGGCATCCGGCCCGGTGCGGGTCATCGCGCTGGATGTGACGATCCCCGGCCTGCACCACGGTGATGCCGATGCGGCGGCGCTGGCCTGGCTGGAGGCGGCGCTGGCGGCGGAACCCCGGCGACCGGCGGTCATCATGATGCACCAGCCGCCGATCGCCTGCGGCGTGCCCTATCTCGACCGCTACCGCTGCCATGGCGGGGCGGCGCTGGCCGCCCTGCTGGCCCGTTTCCCGGCGGTGGAACGCGTGCTGTGCGGCCATGTCCACCGCAGCATGCTGCGTCGCTTCGGCGGCACCCTGCTCTGCACCGCGCCGAGCACCGCGACGGCGATCGGCCTGCGACCATGGCCCGGGGCGCGGCCGGCCTCCTCCCTGGAGCCACCGGGCTTCCTGCTGCACCAATGGCGGCCGGAGGGGATGCTGACCCATGCCGTGCCGATCGGCGGCTTCCCCGGCCCCTATCCCTTCGCCTGACCCCGGCCGCGGCGGGCGCTGCAGCGGATCGTGTTCCTGGATGAATGCTGCTCCGCTGTAGCCCGTTCCTTGTGAAGCGGATTCATGCCTCCGGGCGCCTCACGCCCGCCGGCGCCCCGTTCCAGGCGGCGCAGCCGGCGGCATGGTGGCCGTGGGGCCGGTCCGCATGGCCGTGGCCATGCCCCCGGTGGTGCCCGCCATGCTCCGGCCTGCCTTCCGCCACGACCTGGTCCGTCACGGTCAGCGTCACCACCGGCAGCGCGCCCTCGAAGCCGGAGGCATTGCTGCCGACCGGGTACAGCGTGATGGTCTCTGCATGCGGGCCCGCCACGGTGGTGTCGAGGCGGAAGCCCAGCGCGACCAGGCCGTCGCCGGCCGCCAGCCCGGCGAAGGGCTCCGCCCCCTCCACCGCGGCGGCATCGCCGGCGACCTCGAAGCGGCCGGACAGGTCGTCGGCCGGGGCCGCGGCCAGGTTGCGGACGGCCAGCACCACCGTGCCGGGGTCGCTGCCCTGGGCCAGGCTGCCGAGGTCGAGGGTCCAGTGGGCGCCGTCCTGTGCCAGGGCACCGGGGCCGGAGACCAGTTCGAAGCCGGGATCGGCATAGTTCAGCACCGCGCCGGTGATCGGCAGGGTGGTGCCGACGTCGAATTGGAACCGCATGAACTCGTAGCCGAGATGCACGGCCTGGTCCTGCAGCAGCAGCGCCGCGGTGGTGTCGAGCGTCACCTCGAAGGCGACGATGCCGCCGCGCGGGGCGATGCCGAAATTCTGCGGCGTGACGCCCGAGCCCGCCAGCGCGGGATCGGTGACGTTGCCGCCGTTCACCAGGGTCTGCACCGCCCCCTTCGCCGAATAGCCGCCATTGCCCGACAGGTTGATCAGGCTGAAATGGACCACCGCCGGGTCACCGACATGCAGGGTGCCGAAATCGAGGCCGGCGAGGTCGGCGGGGGCCGAGGCCCGCATATGGTCCGGGTCGAAGATGCGGACATTCGGCTGGTCGAAGGTCCCGGCGATCACCTGCCCGCTGCCGCTGAAGCCGGAAGCCGGGGCGAATTCGTTGCCGATGCCCGAATTGCCGTTCTGGAAAAGCCCGATCTCGATGTTGTTCGCGCCGAGCACGACGCTGCCGCCCCCGGCGCCGTCGCCGGGACCCAGCAGGGCAAGCGTGCCCGCCGCGACCGAGAAGGGCCCCAGCGGCGAGCCCGGGAAGGCCTCGAAGGACGCCGCGCCGCCGATGTCGAGCACCGCGTCCCGGCCGATGGTCAGGCCGGCATTGACGAAAAGCAGGGCGTCCTCCAGCTGGAGGCTGCTGCCGGTCGCCTCCGTCAGGCTGCCCGCCAGGAAGCGCTCGGCGCCGGTGCCGGCCAGGGTGACGGAGGCCCCCTCCTCGATCAGCAGGGTGCCGACCTGGCCGCCTGCGGTGGCGGTCCAGTCGCCCGGGCCGAAGACCGCGATGTCGTCGGGGCCGGGCGCCTGCGTCGCCGGCGCGTCCAGCGTCGCGTCGTACCAGCTCGCCGGATCGTCGAAACGGGCACCGGGTGCGCCGGTCCAGTCGAAGATGTCGGTCATTGCGGACGCCCTCCCCAGGCCGGGGAGCAAAGGCCGATCGACGCCGCTTTGGAAGGCCAAATATGAGCCGTGGCTAATACCGCCCATCACAGCCGGGCGACGTCCTGCGCAACGGCAAAAGGCCGCCCGGTGGGGCGGCCTTTCGGGGGGCTGCGGGGAGCTCTTGCCCCACGTTCGCCGCTGCGGGGGTGGTTGGCCCTGGCGGCGTCCTGCGCCGGCGGCCGCTAGTGCACGTCGGCCCAGATCTTGCGCTTCACCGCATAGGCCAGGCCGCCGAGGATGGTGAAGAACAGCACCATCTTCACGCCCATCGCCTTGCGCTCCTCGAGCTCCGGCTCGGCCGCCCAGGTGAGGAACTGGGAGACGTCCCGAACCATCTGCTCGACCGTCGGCTTGGTGCCGTCGGTGTATTCCACCTGCCCCTCGCTGCTGAGCGGCTGCGCCATGCCGATCTGGTGGCCGGGGAACCACTTGTTGTAGTTCATGCCCGGCATCAGGGTGACGCCGGCCGGCGGATCCTCGTAGCCGGTCAGCAGCGCGTGGATGTAGGCCGCGCCGCCCTCGCGGGCCTTGGTGATCAGCGACAGGTCGGGCGGCAGGGCGCCGTTGTTCGCCGCGCGGGCCGCGTTGTCGTTGGGGAAGGGGCTGCGGAACCGGTCCGAGGCCCGGCCGGCGCGCTCGAACATCTGGCCCTCGTCGTTCGGCCCGTCCTGCACCTGCACCGTCGCCGCGATCGCCCGGACCTCGGCATCCGAGAGGCCGAGGTCGCGCAGGTTGCGGTAGGACAGCAGGTGCATCGAGTGGCAGTTCGCGCAGACTTCCTTGTAGACCTGGAAGCCGCGCTGCGCCGAGGCGCGGTCGTAATGCCCGAAGATGCCGTCGAAGGAGAAGCGGACCTCCGGCAGCTTCATCGCCTCCCCGGCCGCCTGGGCCGGGGTACCGAAGCCGGCGCCGGCCGCCAGGCCGGCCGCCAGGGCGAGTGCCCGAAGGCCAGGAAACACCCGCATCACGCCTTCTCCATCGGCTTGCTCATGGCGCCGGCCAGCACCGGGCCACCCCCCCGCAGCACGGGACGGGCGATGCTCTCGGGCAGCGGCAGCGGTCGTTCGAGCCGGCCGAGCAGCGGCAGGATCACCAGGAAGTACAGGAAGTAGTAGGCCGTCGCCACGCGGCTGAGGGTCACGTAGGGCTCCTCCGGCGGCTTGCCGCCGCAGTAGAGCAGCACGAAGAACGACACCAGCCAGGTGAACAGGAAGGGCCGCGCCAGCGGGCGGAACCGCATCGAGCGCACCGGGCTGGTATCCAGCCAGGGCAGGACGAAGAGGATGGCGATCGAGGCGAACATCATGATGACGCCGCCCAGCTTGTCCGGCACCGCGCGGAGGATCGCGTAGAACGGCAGGAAGTACCATTCCGGCACGATGTGCGGCGGCGTCACCAGCGGGTTGGCCGGGATGTAGTTGTCCGGGTGGCCGAGCATGTTCGGGAAGAAGAACACCAGCACCGAGAAGACCGCGAAATAGGCCACCAGCCCGACGCTGTCCTTGGCGGTGTAGTAGGGGTGGAAGGGCAGCGTGTCCTGCGGACCCTTCGGGTCGATGCCGAGCGGGTTGTTGGAGCCCGTGATGTGCAGCGCCGCGACGTGCAGGAAGACCACGCCGAAGATCACGAAGGGCAGCAGGTAGTGCAGGCTGAAGAAGCGGTTCAGCGTCGGGTTGTCGACCGAGAAGCCGCCCCACAGCCAGGTCACGATCTCCGGCCCGACCAGCGGCAGGGCGCTGAACAGGTTGGTGATCACGGTGGCGCCCCAGAAGGACATCTGGCCCCAGGGGAGCACGTAGCCCATGAACGCCGTGGCCATCATCAGCAGGAAGATGACGACGCCCAGCATCCACAGCAGCTCGCGCGGCGCCTTGTAGGACCCGTAGTACAGCCCGCGCCAGATATGGACGTAGACCACGATGAAGAACATCGAGGCGCCGTTGGCGTGGGCGTAGCGCAGCAGCCAGCCGTAGTTCACGTCGCGCATGATGCGCTCGACGGAATCGAAGGCCATGCTGGTATGGGCGGTGTACTGCATGGACAGGACGACGCCGGTGACGATCATGATCACCAGATTGACCATGGCCAGGGCGCCGAAGTTCCAGAAGTAGTTGAAGTTACGGGGTGTCGGAAACGACCCGTACTCCTTCTGCATCATCGTGATGATGGGAAGCCGCGCATCGATCCAGTTGAGGACCGGGTTGGCGACGTCGCTCTTGTGCAGTCCGGATGCCATTGCCTGCTCCTCAGCCGACCGTAATCTTCGTGTCGGTATTGAAGGCGTAGTCGGGGACCGCGAGGTTGGCCGGGGCCGGCCCCTTCCTGATGCGGCCGGAGGTGTCGTAGTGGCTGCCGTGGCAGGGGCAGAACCAGCCGCCGAAATCGCCGCGCGGATCGGTCGGCTTCTGGCCCAGCGGCACGCAGCCCAGATGGGTGCAGACGCCGACCACGACCAGCCAGTTGTCCTTCTTCACGCGCGCCTGGTCCGGCTGCGGGTCCTTCAGCTCGGAGATCGGGGTGGCGCGGGCCTCCTTGATCTCCTCCGCCGAGCGGTTGCGGACGAAGACCGGCTTGCCGCGCCACATCACCGTCACCGCCGAGCCGGTGGCGATCGGCGTCAGATCGACCTCGGTGGTCGAGAGCGCGAGCGTGTCGCGCGCCGGGTTCATCGAGCTGATGAAGGGCCAGGCCATCGCGCCGACACCCACGGCAGCGAAGGATGCCGTCACCAGTAGCAGGAAGTCGCGCCGGGTCTCGCCGTCCTGCGGCGCCGCCTGCGCCATACTATCGGCCATGCCTCATCGTCCCTGATCGCGGCCACGCTTGCGTCCCGGGACGGGACTGGCGGGGGCCGAATGCGATTGACGCCGCGGGAGGCAAGCGGGGCCGGGCATGGCCGGTCCTGCGCTATCCTCTCGCGCCGCGCCGCATATAAAGGGACGAGATGCAGGGTGGCAATCCACCGGAACCGCAATAGAACCCCTGCGCTCCAGGAGGAAACCATGACCGAGGCCACCGGACCCGCCGGACACCCCTTCGCCCCCCGGGCACGTGCCTGGTTCGAGGCGCTGCGCGACAGCATCTGCGCCAGCTTCGAGGCGATCGAGGACGACCTGGCCGAGGGCCCGCATGCCGCGATGCCGCCCGGCCGCTTCGAGCTCACGCCCTGGACCCGGCCGGAAGGCGGCGGCGGCACCATCGGGCTGATGCGCGGCCGGGTCTTCGAGAAGGTGGGGGTCAACGTCTCCACCGTGCACGGCGAATTCTCCCCCGAATTCCGCAAGATGATCGCCGGCGCCGAGGAAGACCCGCGGTTCTTCGCCACCGGGATCTCCCTGGTCGCGCATATGCGCAGCCCGCGGGTGCCGGCGGCGCATTTCAACACCCGCTTCCTGGTGACGACGAAGCACTGGTTCGGCGGCGGCGGCGACCTCACGCCGATGCCGATGGAGGCGCCGGAATCGCTGGCCGACGCGGCGCGCTTCCACGCCGCCTTCCAGGCGGCCTGCGACCGGCACGACCCCGAGTATTACCCAAAATTTAAGAAATGGTGCGACGAGTACTTCTTCCTGCCGCATCGCGGGGAGACCCGCGGCCTGGGCGGCATCTTCTTCGACTATCTCGGCGACCGCACGCCGGGGCATGGGATCGAGGCCGATTTCGGCTTCGTCCAGGATGTCGGGCGCGCCTTCCGCGACGGCTACTCGGCGATCATCCGCGACCGGATGCACGAGCCCTGGACGCCGGCGGAGCGCGAGCACCAGCTGGTCCGCCGCGGCCGCTACGTGGAGTTCAACCTGCTGCACGACCGCGGCACGCTGTTCGGGCTGAAAACGGGGGGCAATGTCGAGGCGATCCTGATGTCGCTGCCGCCCGAGGCGAAGTGGCCTTGACCCTGGCACCGCGCATCCCCATCCGCCCCGCAACGCAGGAGACCGATCGATGAAAGCCGTCTGGTACGACCGCAACGGCGGGTCCGAGGTGCTCACCCATGGCGAGCTGCCCACCCCCTCCCCCGGCCCGGGCGAGGTGCTGGTCCGCCTCGCCACCTCGGGCGTGAACCCGTCCGACTGGAAGACCCGGCGCGGCTCCCGCCCCATGGCCTTCCCGCGCGTCATCCCGCACAGCGATGGCGCCGGCACCATCGAGGCGGTGGGCGAGGGTATCGACCGGGCGCGGATCGGCCAGCGCGTCTGGATCTGGAACGGCCAGTGGAAGCGGCCCTTCGGCACCGCGGCCGAATACATCGCCCTGGCCGCGATCCAGGCGGTGCCGCTGCCGGACAACACCCCCTTCGAGGCCGGCGCCTGCCTCGGCATCCCCGCGCTGACCGCGCTGCACGGGGTGCTGACCGATGGCGGCGTCACCGGGCAGACCGTGCTGGTCACCGGCGGGGCGGGCTCGGTCGGGCATTATGCCATCCAGTTCGCCCGGCTGCTGGGTGCGACCCGCATCCTGGCGACGGTGAGCTCCGAGGCCAAGGCGGCGCATGCGCTGGCCGCCGGCGCGGACGCCACCATCGACTACAAACGGGAGGACGTGGCCGAGCGCGTCGCCGCGCTGACCGGCGGCACCGGGGTGGACCGGGTCGTGGATATCGACCTCTCGACCACCGCGCCGCTGCTGCCGGCCATCCTGGCGCCGGGCGGGCTCTGCGCCGCCTATGGCTCGAACGGCCCGGCGGCGACCATGCAGTTCGGCCCGTCGATCATGCGCGGCATCGCGGTGCGCTGGTTCATCGTCTACGAGCTGGACGCGGCGCAGCGGGCCCTGGCGGTCGGCACGCTGGATGCCTGGCTGCGGGCCGGGCTGGTGAAACACGCCATCGCCGCCCGGGTCCCGCTGGCCGACTGCGCCGCGGCGCATGACGCGGTGGAAGCCGGCAAATACATGGGCAACCTCGTTCTGGACTGCTGAACGGCCGGCAAGCGCGGGGAGGGAAACGTTCTCCCTCCCCAAGCCCCTCCCTGCCTTTCCGTAGGCTCGGCACCGCCGCGAAGCGAATGCCGGCTCGGAGAAATGGAGGAGGGTCCAGGGAGGATACTTCCTCCCTGGCCTTGCCTTGCTCCCCCAAGGCCCATACCCATCCCCGTCCAAAGGAAAGCGACGACCATGAGCGACGAGACGATCGGCACCGGTGCGACGGCGACCGCGGGCCAGCTGGTCACGGTGCACTACACCGGCTGGCTGCACGACCCCGCCGCGCCCGAGACCAAGGGGAAGAAGTTCGACAGCTCGCGTGACCGAAACGACCCCTTCCAGTTCGAGCTGGGCGCCGGCCATGTCATCCAGGGCTGGGACCAGGGCGTCGCCGGCATGAAGGTCGGCGGCAAGCGCCGCCTGACCATCCCGCCGGAGCTGGGCTACGGCGCGCGCGGCGCCGGCGGCGTGATCCCGCCGAACGCCACGCTGGTCTTCGACGTGGAGCTGCTCGGCGTCGGCTGACGCCGCCGGCGCCGCGCTACCGGTGTTGCGCCGGCGGATGGTATGGATGGTTCCAACCAATCACGGGAAGGAACCGCCATGCTGAACCGCCGCGCGATACTCGCCACCCCCTTCATCGCCGCCCTGCCGCTGGCCGGGCGCGCGCAGGCCGCCTGGCCGGACCGGCCGGTGCGGGTCATCGTCGGCTTTCCGCCGGGCGGGTCGCTGGATGTCATGACCCGGCTGGCGGCCGAGCAGATGGGCCAGCGCCTGGGCCAGCCCTTCGTGGTCGAGACGCGCTCGGGCGCCTCGGGCAATATCGGGATGGAGGCGCTCGCCCGTGCCACGCCCGATGGCTACACCATCGGCACGGTCAGCATGCACAACCTGCTGATCAACCCGCTGCTGTTCAAGAAGCTGCCCTACGACCCGGAACGCGACTTCGCCTGGATCAGCGCCATGTGGGACCTGCCCAACGTGGCCGTGGTCCCGGCGCAGCTGCCGGTGCGCAGCATCGCAGAGCTTGCCGCCTGGGCGAAGCAGCGGCCGAACGGGGTCAGCTTCGGCTCCTCCGGCGTCGGCACCACCATCCATCTGTCCGGGGCCTATCTCGCCGGGCGGGCGGGGTTCGAGGCGCAGCACGTCACCTTCCGCGGTGCCGCGCAGACCATCCCGGCGCTGCTCTCGGGCGACATCCAGTATGCCGTGGACAACCTCGCCAGCTATGTCGGGGTGATCCAGGAGGGCCGCATGCGGGCCCTGGCGGTGTCGCTGCCCGAGCGCTGGCCGGCGCTGCCGGATGTGCCGACCATGGCCGAGGCCGGCCTGCCGAATTTCGAGGTCTCCCCCTGGCATATGTGGGCGGCGCCGCGTGGCACGCCGCAGGCCGTCACCGAACGGCTCTCGGCCGAGATCCGCGCCGCCTGGGCCGACCCGGCGCTGCAGCAGCGCGCCATCGGCATGGGCGCGCGGCTGACCGGCTCGACCCCCGCGGGGCTGGCGGAGCGGCTGGCGAAGGAGCGGCCGATCTGGGCGGAGATGGTGAAGGTCAGCGGGGCGCAGCCGGAATAACCGGCGCGATGGTGATCGGCCGGGCGCTTTCCTCACCCCGCCGGGGCGGCCAGAAGCGCTACCCCGCCTGACAGGACGCCCGATGCCGAAGCCCATCCTGCCTTGTCTTCTCCTGGCCGCGCTGGGCCTCGTGGCCTGCGACGATCCGCCCAAGGACAAGCCGCGGGCGGCAGCCGACGGCGGCACGTCCGGCGCCGAGGCCGCCGAGGCCCGCCGCGCGGCGGAGGAGCAGCTCCGCACCCGGCTGCGCATGCCGGGCGACATGCCGCTGCGGGCGGTGCAGGTCTGGCGGCAGCAATTGGCCGGGACCATCGCGGTCTGCGGCCAGGTGAACCCGGCCGGCGATGCCAACGACCCCTTCATCCCCTGGGTCGCCACCGTGACCCTGGCCGGGGGCCGCGCGCAGCGCACCGAACTGGTGCTCGGCGCCTCCAATGCCGAGGCGTCGCGGGTCTATGTCGAGCTGGTGGACCGCTGCTTCGAGGGCGGCGGGCCGCGCACCGCGCAGGGCATCCGGCCGATGCCGCCGCTGCCGCTGGACGCGTCGATGGTCCCGGCCCGCCCGGCCGCCGTCGCGGCGCCGGCGGCCACGGCCGGCGCCCCGGCCGTGGCCAGCCGCCAGGTGACCACCAGCCAGGCGCATCCGGTCAATATCCGCAACGCGCCGGGCGGCGGCGGCGCGGTGGTCCGGGTGGTCCCGCGGGCCTCCACCCTGCGGGTCTTCGGCGAGGCGCCGGGCGGCTGGCTGGAAGTGGGCGAGGACCAGCCCTTCGGCTGGGTGCACGGCTCGGTGCTGGACCGCTGATCGGCGCGCGAAGGCTCGCGGCGCCATCGCCGGAACCCTGATCGCGCACCCGCATGGAAGCCGGAGCGTGCCGCATGGGCGGCGCCGGGCGCCTCATGCGCCAGCTGGCCCATTGCCTATTGCAGGCTGCCCCAGCGCCCCGTCGCCGGTTCGGCCGAGGCCCATGCCCAGCCGGTGTCGTCGCGGCAGAGGCTGGTCAGGTACCAGGCGCGCGCCCCCGCCTTCCCCGCTTGTGCCGGCTTGGCCTCGTCGACCGAGAAGGCGACCTCGCGGCAGGCGGCCAGCGGCGTGTCGATCTCCCGCAGCACCACGACCTCGCCCTGCTTGTCGCCGATCGGCAGGGAATGCCGCACCTGCCAGGGCCGTGCCTCGCCGGGCGGCGCCGCGGCCGCGGCGGCGGCGATCGCCGCCTGCTCGGTCCGGTGCCAGCGGCGGGAGACATGGCGGAGGCTCCAATCTGCCACCGCCCGGGTGCCGACGCCAACCGCGATGCCGACCGCCGGATTGCCCGAACCGGCCGCGGCCGCGGTCCCCGTGGCGGCACCGATCAGGTCGCTGGCCGAGCTGCATCCCCCCAGCACCAGCGCGGCCGCGAGGACCGCCAGCCTCACTGCAACGACCCCCAGCGCCCGGTCGCCGGCTCGGCCGAGGCCCATTTCCAGCCGGTCGCGTCACGGCAGACCGCGGCCAGGTAGAAGGCCCGGGTCGCCTTGGCGCCCGCCCCGTCCTCGACAGAGAAGACGATCTCCTTGCAGTCCAGCGCGCCGGTGCTGATCACCCGGCTGACCGCCACCTGGCCGCGCTCGTTCGGCTCGACCGGGATGGCATGGTTGGTCTTCCAGGCCGCAGTGCCGCTGACCGGCAGCGGCCCGGCGGCGGCGGCGATGCGGTCCTGCGCCGCGCCATGGGTTTTCCGCTGGGCATATTGCAGCCCGGCCCGGCCGAGCGCCTGGACGCCGAGGCCGATGCCAGTGGTCAGCGCGGCATTGGCACCGAGGCTGTCGGCGACGCTGGCGCCGCCGATGCCGGCGACCGCCGAGGTCGTCTCGGTCAGCACTGCCTGGCAGCCGGGGAGGAGAAGGAGGGAGAGAAGGATCGCGGGCGGGATGGGGCACGGCATCGGGATCGGCAACGCGCCCCTCCGCCGGTGGTTCGCCGCTTTGCGTTGCTTTGCCTGCCCCGATCCGCTATCCCCCCGCCGCGCCGGCACCCCTGGAGGCCGGCGCGCCCATGTCCGGGACATGCCGTCCCCGACAGGGCCTTTTCCCAAGCAAGCGGAGTTCGACCAATGGTCCAGACTGTACGGATCGAGGCCGTGGCGCGCGAGCGGGCCGGTAAGGGGGCGGCGCGTGCGACCCGGCGTGAGGGGCTTGTCCCCGCTGTCATCTACGGCGCGAAGCAGGAGGCGACCCTCGTCTCCCTCGACCCGCGCGACGTGATGAAGGAATTGCAGAAGGGCGGCTGGCAGTCCCACCTGTACGAGGTGGCGCTGAAGGACGGCTCGACCGTCCGCACCGTGATGCGCGACGTTCAGTTCCACCCGGTGACCGACCGGCCGCTGCATGTCGACTTCCAGCGCCTGGCGGCAGGCACCCGCATCCGCGTCCGGGTGCCGGTGCATTTCCTCAATGAGGACACCTGCCCGGGCATCAAGGAAGGCGGCGTGCTGAACGTCGTGCGGCGCGAGATCGAGGTGCTGGCCAATCCCGACCAGGTGCCGGACGCCTTCGAGATCGACCTCGGCGAGGCGACCATCGGCGACAGCCTCCGCTGGTCGGCGGTGAAGGACAAGTTCGGCACCAAGGCGGTGATCGAGCGTGACTTCGTCGTCGCCACCGTCGCCGCGCCGACGGTGATCGAGGAAGTGGTGGCCGCCCCGGTCGCCGCCGCGCCGCCGCCGGCCAAGGGCAAGGGCGGCAAGGCCGCCGCGCCGGCCGCGCCCGCCAAGAAGAAGTAGCCTCCGGACGTCGTGGCGATGCTGCTCTGGGTGGGACTGGGCAATCCCGAGCCCGCCCAGGCGCGGCATCGCCACAACATCGGCTTCATGGCGCTCGACGCCATCGCCCGCCGGCACGGCTTCGCGCCCTGGCGGCAGCGCCACAAGGGGCTGGTGGCGGAGGGCATGGTCGGCGGCGTCAAGGTGCTTGCGCTGAAGCCGCAGACCTACATGAACGGCTCGGGTGACAGCGTGCAGCCCGCCGCCGGCTTCCACAAGATTCCGCCCGCCGACATCTGCGCCTTCCACGATGAGCTCGACCTGATCCCCGGCAAGGTCCGGGTGAAGCGGGGCGGCGGCGCCGCCGGGCACAACGGGTTGCGCGACATGCAGCGGGCGCTCGGCACCCCGGATTTCTGGCGGGTGCGGCTCGGCATCGGCCATCCCGGCCACAAGGACCGGGTGCATGGCCATGTACTGGGCAATTTCGCCAAGGTGGACACCTGGGTGGAACCGCTGCTGGACGCGGTGGCCGACGCCGCCCCGCTGCTGGCCCAGGGCAAGCCGGAAGACTTCATGACCAGGGTCGCCTTGCTGACCCAGGAGACCCGCTGATGGAAGCCGAGGACATCGCCGACTTCGCCGCCGGGATGGGCGGCGGGCCGGGCCCCGAGGACCTCGCCAACGGCGCCGCGGCGCTGGCCGCCGCCCTGGTGCGGGAGGCGCAGGCGCTGGCGGCGACCGCGGCTGCGCTCCGCCAGGCCGCGGCGGTGACCCCGGGCGACCCGACCGGCGGGCCGCTGTCGGATATCCGCCGCCAGCGCGGCGCCATGGCGGCCTCGGGCGAGGCGGCGATCCGCGCGGCGCTGCTGCTGGAAGCCGCCGAGGCGATCGGGCCGGGCGGCGAGCCGGGCCAGCTGGCCGGGGAGATCGCCGCCGCGGCGCGGCGCGCCGGGGTCGCGGCGGCCGGGCTGGTACCTGCGCTGCGGGCGGCGGCACTGTCGCTGGCGACCGACGACGGCGCGGCGCGGATTGCCGCCGCCACCCTGGCGGCGGACCTTGCCGCGGCGCTGGGCCGGGCGCGATAGAGCGCGATGGCTTGAGGCGGTATCGCCGAAAAGCCTGAATCGCGCGGCCGGACGAAGGCGAGAACATGATGCGTGAGCGAAGCCGAACGCGTCATGCTCTCGCACCAAGGCCCCCGGTCCCGGGGGCGGTTTCGCATCGTCGGCGCGGCGCGCCGGTCACTCCAGGAGGTTCCCGTGGGTTTCAACTGCGGCATCGTCGGCCTGCCGAATGTGGGGAAGTCCACGCTGTTCAACGCGCTGACGGAAACGGCGGCGGCGCAGGCGGCGAACTACCCCTTCTGCACCATCGAGCCCAATGTCGGCCGCGTCGGCGTGCCCGACCCGCGCCTCGACATGCTGACCAAGATCGGCAAGTCGCAGAAGACGGTGCCGACCAGCCTTGAATTCGTCGACATCGCCGGCCTGGTCCGTGGTGCGAGCAAGGGCGAGGGCCTGGGCAACCAGTTCCTCGCCAACATCCGCGAGGTGGACGCCATCGTCCATGTCCTGCGCTGCTTCGAGGACACCGACGTCACCCATGTCGAGGGCAGCGTCGACCCGGTGCGGGATGCCGAGACGGTCGAGACCGAGCTGATGCTGGCCGACCTCGAGGGCCTGGAGAAGCGCCAGGTCGGCCTGCAGAAGCGCGCCCGCAACGGCGACAAGGAGGCGATCTCCCAGCTTGTCCTGATCGACCCGATCGTCGCCGCCCTGCAGGCCGGCAAGCCCGCCCGCACGGCGGTGCCGAAGGGCGAGGAGGAGGCCGCCAAGCGGCTGCAGCTGCTGACCACCAAGCCGGTGCTCTATGTCTGCAACGTGGAGGAGGCCTCGGCCGCCACCGGCAACGCCTTCTCGGAGAAGGTCTTCGCCATGGCCAAGGCCGAAGGGGCCAGCGCGGTCGTCGTCTCGGCGGCGATCGAGGCCGAGATCAGCCAGATGGCGCCGGCCGACCGGCCGGACTTCCTGGAGAGCCTCGGCCTGCACGAGGGCGGGCTCGATCGCGTCATCCGCGCCGGCTATGCGCTGCTCGGCCTGCAGACCTACTTCACCGTGGGGCCGAAGGAGGCCCGCGCCTGGACCATCACCAAGGGGACGAAGGCACCGCAGGCCGCCGGCGTCATCCATGGCGACTTCGAGCGCGGCTTCATCGCCTGCGAATGCACCGCCTATGACGACTTCGTCGCCCTGGGCGGGGAGCAGGGCGCCAAGGAGGCCGGCAAGATGCGGGTCGAGGGCAAGGAATACGTCGTCCGCGACGGCGACATCCTGCTGTTCCGCTTCAACGTGTAAGCCCCAATTGTCGGGGCCCGGCCGATGAACGAGGCGATCACCGGCTGGCTGCAGGCGCAGGGACCGGAGGTCAACACCGCCTTCGTCCTGGTGCTGGCCTTCCTGATGGGCGCCGCGGTCGGGATCGAGCGCGGCATCAGCACCAGCTCGGTCGGCATGCGCACCTGCACGCTGGTGGCGCTGGCCAGTGCGGCCTTCGCCTACCTGATGGTGCAGCGGGTGCCGCAGTCGAATTGGGGCAACGGCTTCGGCGCGGTGGCGACCGGCGTCGGCTTCCTCGGCGCCGGGGCCATCCTGCGCGGCGGCAACGGCCTGTACGTGCGCGGCCTGGGCAATGCCGGGACGATCTGGTGCGTCGCCATGATCGGCCTGCTGGTGGGCGCGCAGGAATACTTCGCCGCGCTGATCGTGGTGCTGCTGGTGCTGGCGGTGAACGTGGTGCTGCGCCCGGTCGCCGCCTGGATCGAGCAGCACCGTGCCCGGATCAAGCCCGAGGACGACGTGCTGGACGGCTAGCGCGCGATGGCTTGAGGCGGAAGCGCCGCCGAGCCTGAATCACGCGACCAGGCAAGGGCTGGCACGTGATACGGGAGCGAACGCGAACGC
The DNA here is from genome assembly GCF_042666655.1 of Dankookia sp. GCM10030260. Lineage (NCBI taxonomy): Bacteria > Pseudomonadati > Pseudomonadota > Alphaproteobacteria > Acetobacterales > Roseomonadaceae > Dankookia > Dankookia sp. GCM10030260. The sequence goes on along the minus strand of NZ_JBHTDE010000001.1, from coordinate 489,952 downwards.
ATCACGTGCCAGGGTAAGGGCGGGCGATATTGGACATGATCCTCGGCTGGATAGGCCGCGACACCACGCTGTCCGGCCTGCCGGTCGCCTTCCTGCTCGGCGCCGCGGTGGGGGCGGAGCGTGAATGGCGGCAAAGCGCGGCCAGCCTGCGCTCGTGCGTCCTGGTCTCGGTGGCCGCCGCCGGCTTCGCCGACCTGATGACCACCCGGGTGGACCCGGCCAATCTCGGCGCTGCCTTCGGCGCTATTGCCACCGGCGTGGGGTTCCTCGGCGCCGGCGCCATCCTGCGGGAGGGCGCCAATGTCCGCGGCCTGTCGACCGCCGCCACCATCTGGTGCGTCGCCGCCATCGGCGCCCAGGCCGGGGCGCAGGAGACGGTGGGGGCGGTCTGGCTGACCGTGCTGGTGCTGCTGATCAACGTGCTGCTCAAGCCGTTGCAGCGGGTGATCCGGCGATCGCGGCCGGCGCAGCCCTCGGCCGAGGACCGGGCGCTGGAGGGGTAGCGGCCGGCGGGTGCCAGCCCGGCGGCGGCTACAGCGCCGCGCGCGCCAGCAGGATCTCCATGCCGCGTGGCCACTTGCCCGCACGGAACGGCAGGTCGCCCGCGGTCAAATCCATCACGGTACCGAGCGGGCGGGCGATGCCGCGGATATCGAGGGTTCTCGCCGCCAACCGATCCAGCGCCGCGCCACCATCCATGGCATTATCCCGATCGTCGCATGACGATCAGGCTGCCAGGAAACCGGGATGGCTCGGCCCCGTCCCACATCCCGCCGGGAGGAGGCGCGCCCGCATGCCGTCAGGCTTCCCGCTGAGCGCGGTCCCCGTCCTGATCGCCTTCCTGCTCGGCGCCGCCATCGGCGCGGAGCGGGAATGGCGGCGGCATCCGGGCGGCCTGCGGTCCTGTGCCCTGGTCGCCGCCGCGGCCTGCGTCTTCGCTCGCATCGCGGTCGGCCATGGCGGGTCCAATCCCGGCGCGGCGCTGGGGGCGATCGCCACCGGGGTCGGCTTCCTCGGCGCCGGGGTGATCCTGCGCCGCGGGACCACGGTGCGGGGGCTGTCGACCGCGGCGACCTTCTGGGCGGTGTCGGCGGTCGGCACCGCGGCGGGGCTGCAGGAGTTCGGCCTGGCGCTCGGGCTGACCGCCGTGGTGCTCTGCGCCCATGTCGGGCTGCGGCCGCTCTCGGCCTGGATCGAGGCGAAGGCGCCGCCGGAGGAAACCGGGCCGCGGTGATGTCGGATGGCCGCCGCCCCGCGTGCCGGTGGGCTCCCGGGCGGCAGGGGCGCGGCCGGAGCGAGAGGCCCCGAACCATGACCATCCAGGCGACGCCGTGTCGCACGACGCGCCGAAGGGTCTCGCCGACCGCATCGCCGCCGGCCTGCAGCCCGGGGCCTACTGGGGTACCTCGCGGACCCATGCCAGGGCGATGAGCGAGGCCGGGACCAGCCGTGGCGGCTGCATGGTGATCGCGGCGCCGACATGGAGGCCGCGACCGGCGGGGCGGCGCGCTGCCCGGCGGCGGCGGCCGAAGCGGTGGGGATCCGGCGGGTTCTGGCGATGAATGGCTGATCCTGCGGCGGCAGGAAGGCAAGCTCGGCGAGGAAAGCGTTTCCTTCCCGAACCCCTCCTTTGCTTCTCCCGGGCCCGGCACCTGCCGCGCGGCGGGTGCCGGGCCACGGAGACGGGGAAGGGTTGGATGCCCTGCGTCCAACGGGAAGGATATGCCCCCACTGGCCCTGCCTGACGCCGCCCGGATGACGCGCGGCGGCGGCTGCGCGGCGACCGTGCGGCCGGTCAGTCCCGCTTGTTCATCAGCACGGTGTAGCTGCACAGGCCGTTGCGGTGCTCGCCCTGGAAGCGGCCGTTGTCGAAGACCCCGGTGGTGGCGATGGTGCGGTCCAGCGAATCCGACATCCGCACGTCGCCGCTGGTGCCCACCGCGCCGGTCAGCACGTGCTGCACCGAGGGCTCGATCAGGAAGCTCGCGCGGCCCTGGCGCACGGTGATGGTGCGGTCCTCGGGCGCCGGCTGCCGGCAGGCGCGGGTGCGGTCCGGGTTGAGCGTGAGGCGGCCGGCATAGACGCCGTCGAAGCCGGTGACCGGGGCGCTGGGCTTGCTGGCCGAGGCGTTGGCGGTGCGGGCGGCGGCATTGTCCGTCGCCTCCGGGATCGTCGTCTCATTGGCGCAGGCGGCGAGCAGGCAGGGCGCGAGCAGCGCCAGGACCAGGGTACGGGGGGTCATCGGGGTCTCCGTCTGGGTCGGGGGGCCGGTCAGGCCGGGCCTTCGGTCCCCGGCGTTCCGGTAGGGGGCGGCGGGTCGTCGCGCCGGGCGCCGTCGAGCAACGCCTGGCGGCGCGTCTCGGCCCGCTGGTCGTTGGCTTTTTCGGCGCCGCTGCGGCCGTGCCTGGCGCGGTTGGCGGCCGCGGTCGCGGCGTCTGCCGCCTTCGCACGGGCCTTCTTCACGCGGTTCAGGTTGACGACCTCGCCCATGGCGGCAGGATAGGACGGATCGGTGGCCGGCGGGAACGCCCGGCCGCGCGATTCCGCCCGGCCGGTTTCCCAACCCCCGGCAATGCGGCTAGACTTCCTTTCGGAGCCGGCGCCAACAGCCGGCCTGCCAGATCCGAGGAAGCATCATGAACCGCAGGGCCCTGCTGGGCGGCGCGCTGGCCGCGCCCGCCCTCCTTTCCATCCCCGTCCGCGCCCAGGGGGTCATCACCCTCAACGGCGCCTCCCAGTTCGGCGACGACCATCCCTACACCAGGACGATGGTGAAGTTCGAGGAACTGGTGAAGCAGTACTGGGGCAAGCCGGTCAACTTCGTGCTGCACAAGAACAGCAGCCTCGGCCTGGAGAAGCAGTACTTCGAATACATGGCGCAAGGCCGGGCGGTGGACTTCGCCATCGTCTCGCCGGCGCATATGTCCACCTTCTCGAAGGCGGCGCCCTTCGTCGATGCGCCCTTCATCTTCCGCGACCTGGCGCATTGGAACCAGGTGCTGGACCAGGACCTGTTCAAGCCGGTGGCGGACGAGGTCGAGAAACGCGCCCGCGTCGCCATGATCGGCTATGGCGGCGGCGGCACCCGCAACATCTTCGCCAACAAGAAGCTGACCAACCTGGCCGACATGCGTGGCCTGAAGGTCCGCGTGCAGGGCGCGCCGATCTGGTCCCGCACCTTTGCCGCCGTCGGCATGTCCCCGACCGTCATCGCCTACAACGAGATCTACAACGCCATCCAGAACAACGTCATCGATGCCGGGGAGAACGAGGCCGCCGGCGTCGAGCAGATGCGCTTCTATGAAGTCGCACCCGACCTTTCGATGACCCAGCACGCCATCACCATCCGGCCGCTGTGCTTTTCCGTCGCCACGCTGGCCAAGCTGCCGAACGACCTGCAGGCAGCGATCCGCCGCGCGGGCAAGGAGGCCAGCATCTTCCACCGCCAGGCCGAATCCGGCGCCGACAGCCAGATCCTCGAGACGCTGGAGAAGGGGGCGAAGCTGCGCCGCATCGAGTTCACCCAGCGGGCCGAGATGAAGAAGCTGGTCGACCCGGTGATGGCGGCCTATGCGAAGGAAATCGATGCCGAGGCCATCCTGAACAAGATCAACGCGCTGACCTCGTGACGCCGGCGGGGCCGGCCCCCATGGCCTTACCATCCAGGGCCGGCCCCGTGCCGCATTTCATCCAGGACCCTTCATGCCAAACTCCCGTCCCGGAGCGCCGGCCGCACTCCGCGCCGTCAACCGCGCGCTCGCCGGCGCCATCCTGCTGCTGCTGATCGTCTCGGTCGCCGTGCTGGTCATCCCGGTCAGCCTGCAGATCTTCTCGCGCTACACCGCCTTCATCCCGTCCTACATCTGGACCGAGGAGATGGCGCGCTTCTGCCTGGTCTATTCCGTCATGCTCGGCGCGATGCTGGCGGTGCGGGAGGGGACGCATTTCACCGTCGACGTCTTCCCCCGCCTGTCGCCGCGGCACGAGGCGATGGTGGAGCTGCTCTCGGGCTGCTTCATCCTGGTCTTCGCCGGCGTCTTCCTGTGGTGGGGCTGGGAATTCACCGAATTCGCCATCTACCGGATCAGCGAGCTGGCCGAGTTGCCGCTCTGGCTGATCCACATGGCCTGGCCGATCGCGGGTGCCGTCTGGCTGCTGTTCCAGTCGGAACGCATGCTGGATGCGGTGGCGACGCTGCGCGGGGCGCGCGCGTGATGGGCGGGAATGTCCTTGCCGCCGGCACCGCGGCGCAGATCCTGTTCGGCGTCTTCTTCACCCTGCTGGTGCTGCGCGTGCCGGTGGCCGTGGCGCTCGGCCTGGCCTGCCTGCCGATCCTGCTGATCGAGCCGCGGCTGAGCCCGATGATGCTCGCGCAGGAGACCTTCAACGCCTACAATTCCTTCATCCTGCTGGCCGTCCCCTTCTTCCTGCTGACCGCCAACCTGATGAACACCGGCGGCATCACCGACCGGCTGATGCATTTCGCCCGCACCCTGGTCGGCCATTTCCCCGGCGGCCTCGCGCAGATCAACGTGGTGCTGTCCTTCTTCTTCGCCGGCATCTCGGGCAGCAGCACGGCCGACGCCGCCAGCCAGTCCAAGCTCTTCATCGAGGCGCAGCGGAAGGAGGGCTACGACGACAGCTTCTCCGTCGCCATCACCGCGGTCTCCGCCGTGCTCGCGGTCATCATCCCGCCGTCCATCCTGATGATCGTCTGGGGCGGCGTGCTGACGGTCTCGATCGGCGCGCTGTTCCTCGCCGGCGTGGTGCCGGGGCTGCTGATCGCCGGCGTGCAGATGGCGACCGTGCATGCCTATGCGAAGGCGCGCGGCTACCCGACCTACCCGCGCTCCGGCCTCGGCGAGATCTTCCGCAGCTTCCTGGTCTCCATCCCGGCGCTGGCCACGCCGCTGATCATCATCGGCGGCAAGGTCTTCGGCTGGTTCACCGCGACCGAGAGCGCCTGCATCGCGGTGCTCTATGCCGGCTTCCTGTCGCTGCTCGTGTACCGGGAGATGGACCTCAAGGGCCTGGTCGGCGCGCTGGGGGATACCGGGCGGCTGGCCGGCGTGGCGCTGTTCTGCGTCGGCACGGCCTCCGCCTTCGGCTGGCTGCTGGCCTTCTACCAGATCCCGCAGGCGCTGCTCTCGAACGTGCAGACCTGGGGGATGGGGCCGATCGGCGTCGGCTTCTTCATCGCCGGCGTCTTCCTGGTGGTGGGCTGCTTCCTGGATGCCATCCCGGCGATCATCATCGTCGGCGCCATCCTGCAGCCGCTGGCCCAGGGCGTGGGCATGGACCCGGTGCATTTCGCCATGGTCGGCATCGTCAGCCTCGCCTTCGGGCTGGTGACGCCGCCCTACGGGCTGTGCCTGATGATCGCCTGCTCGGTCGCCGGCATGCGGATGGCGGATGCGCTGCGCGACACCTGCATCATGCTGCTGCCGATGCTGGCGGTGCTGGCGGCGATCATCGTCTTCCCGCAGGTGGTGCTGTTCCTGCCGAACATGATCTCGCCGGAATTCCTCCGGTAGCGAATGCGTTGCGCCGGTTTCCTCGCGGAAACCGGCGCAACGCAATCACGTTTCCCGCCCGTACCATGCTGGCTACGGGAGAATGCGCGATGTCGACCATCCTGCTTGTCGTCCTGATTCTGCTGCTGCTCGGGGTGCTGCCGACCTGGCCGCACAGCCGCAACTGGGGCTACTTCCCCTCGGGCATCCTCGGGCTCATCGTCGTGGTACTCATCATCATGGCGGTGATGGGCAGGCTCTGAGCCCCACGCCCGCGGGGAGCAGGTGGATGGCCGGCAGCATCGGGACACGCGGCCTTCGCCTCGGCGGGCGGGACTGGCAATTGGCCGGCGCGGCGGGGGACAGCTTCTTCGCCCATGCCGACGACCATGCCCCCGGGATGGAGGCGCTGGCCGCGGTCGCCGCCGCCATCCTGCCGGCGGATGGGGTGGTGCTGGATGTCGGCGCCAATATCGGGCTGTCCGCCCTGGCGCTCGCGCCGCTGCTGCCGCAGGGCCGCATCCTGGCCTGCGAGCCCTCCCCGCGCACGGTCGCCGCGCTGCGCCGCACCCTGGCACTGAACGGGCTGGAGGCGCGCGTCGCGGTCGAGGCCGTGGCGGTCGGCGCCGCCGCCGGCGAGGCCGCCTTCCACGCGGCCGAGCATTCCGCCGGGGCGCATCTGCTGGACCCCGGCACGCTGGGCGGCGCGGCGCTGCCGCAGGTCACGGTCCCGGTCGAGACGGTGGATGCGCTGGTCGCGCGGCACGGGCTGGCGCGGCTCGACCTCATCAAGATCGATGTCGAAGGCTTCGAGACCGAGGTGCTGGACGGGGCCCGGGCCACGCTGGCCCGGTTCCGTCCGCTGGTCTTCGCCGAATTCAATGCCTGGACCCTGCAGTGCAACCGCAGCGCCAATCCCCGCGCAGTGCTGGAGGACTGGCTTTCGCGCTTCCCCATCGCGCATGCGCTGCGCGGCGGCGAGCCGCCCTTGCGCATCACGCCGGCGACGCTGCTCGGCTTCCTGCACGACCACCTGGTGCTGCGCGGCTGCGCCGACGAGCTGGTGCTGGGCTACGACGAAGGCTGGGTGGAACGCTGGCGGCCGGCCTGAGCATGCATTCGTAAGGCCAGGGAGGAAGCGCCTTTTCCTCCCGAACCTTGCGTCTGCTTGCAGGCCCTCAATGCGCCTGCTGCAGCGCCGCCTCGGCCGCGATGCCCAGGCATTCCTCGATCTGCGCCCGCAGCCGCCGCAGGTTGCGGTGGCCGGCGAAGCTACGCTTCAGCGCCTGCCGGGTTTCGAGGTCGAGGCCGGGCAGTTCGCCCGCGGCGCAGCCGATGTCGCCGGCGATCCCGGCCAGCAGCCCGGCCAGCGTGCCGTCGAAGGCCGAGGCCGGCGGCGGCGCGATATGGTGCACCGCCAGCCGCGACAGCAGCGGCGCCGGGATACCGCGTGTCTCGTTCGCCGCCATCACCCAGACCACGTTGCGCAGATCGGCCGGGGTGCGCAGGCATTCGTCGAACCAGCCCGAGGCGCTTTCGGGCTCGATCATCGCCAGCAGCGTGTCGTGCACCCGGCCGTTGCTCTCGCGCTGGCCGCCGGCTTTCTCGATCTCGTCGAGGAACAGCACCGGGTTGGGCGCCGCCAGGCGGCACATTTCGGCGATCGGCCAGGCCGGAGTGGCCGCCGACCAGCCCCGCGCAGTGCCCTGCAGGCAGCGGTTGTCGGTGGCGCCGCCCAGGTTGAGGCTGCCGAAGGGCAGGTTCAGCGCCTGGGCCAGCCGCCGGGCGAACCAGGTCTTGCCGATGCCGGGCGGGCCGACCAGCAGGATCGGCCGGATGCGCGGCGAGGGCCGGCCGGCATGCGCCGCCAGCGCCAGGGTGCGGCGGATCTCCGTCAACGGCGCGGCGAAGGCCGGCGCCGCAGCCGCCAGGGCCTCGATCCGCCGGGTCGAATCGCGCGGCACCTGGCGCAGCGGCAGCGGCGCGGCAAGCGCTTGGTAGGTCTGCCACTCGGCGCGGTCGTTCGGCGGCTCGAAGGGCTGCAGCACGGTGACCGCGCCGGGGCCGGCGGGCGGCGCCGGGGGCAGCGGCGGCGGCTCGGCCATAGGGACCGAGGGTGCGGCGGCGGCCAGGCCCAGCGCGTCGGCGATGCGGCGATGCAGCGGCCGGCCGCTGTCGGGACCCTGGACATGGCGCAGCCAGAGATCGGCGGCCAGCCGGCTGGCCAGGACGAAATGCCGCAGCCGGGCCGGGTTGTTGGCGGCGGCGCCGAGCGCCCGGGCCTCGGCATGCAGGCGGTACTGCAGTGCCTCGACGCAGACCAGGGCGCCCTGCCGGGCCAGCGGGCCGCCGCGCTCGCACACCACGCGGGTGGCGGCGAGGACAAGATCAGAGCCCTGGGCGAAGCGGCCGGCGATGGTGCCGAAGCGGAGGGCGAATTCCAGCAATCCGGCATCGTCGCCGGATTGCAGCGGGCCCTCCCCGATCCGCGAGGGGAAGAGCGGCGACCGGAGATGGTCGAGCAACGCTGCCTCCAGCGCCGCCAGTTCCTCCCGCTCGATCGCCAGCCAGAGCCAGAGCGGCGGGGTCTTGTCGTCGCCGAACAGGAGCACGGAGCCTTGCGGCGCGGACTCGGTGGTCTGGCAGTCGGCATGGCCAGGCAGCGCGCGGCTGTCGAGTTGCGTATCCGGCACGGGCGGCTCTCGCTCCCTCTGTTCACGGAAATGAGAGACCAAAGAACACGGTCGTCGTGGGATTGTGAATACAAATCTACAGTCCCCGCGCGGAATGACCGTACGGGTTGCATCGAGTCCGGATATCCGCGCCGGCAAATCACGCCCGGTCCGCCGGGCGGGGCGATCGGAGGCGGCACCCAAGCCGGCAGTTCATGCCCGGCGCCGCGCAGGCCGGCCGCAGGCTAACGAATCGCCAGCGCATTCCCCGGCGAGCCGATACCGCCCCTCAGATGCAGTGGCGCCGCGGTGAAGAAGCCGGTGTAACGGCCGGTCGCGGCGCTGTCGGCGGCCAGGTCCTCGAAGTCGAAGAACTCGCCGATGACCAGGCCGAGCCGGGCGATGCCCCAGTGCAGCGTCGGCTTCCAGGGGAAATAGGGCCAGACCTCGACCGTCGGGTTGTCGGCGCAGGTGGCGGCGACGCCCTGGTCCCAGAGGAAGCGCCACATGTCCTCCCCGCCCGACAGGCCGCTGTAGTCCTGGCCCTTGTTGGTGCCGCGCACCAGGTGGTCGCGGCCGTCGATGTCGGCGGCGGCGCGGAAGGCTTCCAGCCAGCCGGTGCGGACCAGCAGGATGTCGCCGGGGCGCAGCGCGGTGCCCTGCGCGGCCAGGCAGGCAGCGAGTTCCTCGGCACTCGCCCGCCGCCCGCCGAGCGGCCCCCAGTCGCGACCGATGCTTGCAAAATACCGCGCCAAATCGGCCAGCACGCAGCGTCCGGCAATGCCGTGCCGCAGCGCCTTGTCGATGCCGTTGCGGCTCTCCGCCCCATGCACCACGGCGCTGATGGGGGCGTGGTTGTAGAAGCCGTGATAGGGGTCGGCGAAATGGGAGAGGCCATCCCATTGCGTGCTGCCCTGCAGCCAGAAGCTGTCCAGCATGTCGTCGCGGATCAGCCTTCCCGGTTGCTCGTCGGCGATCAGGGTCGGCGTCGGCGCGGTGCGGCGGCGATGGCTGCCCTGGCGGGTGGCGCCGAAGGGCTCGTCCAGCGGCAGGTTCAGGTTGAAGCGGCGGCCGGCGCGGATCTCCCCGGCGGCTGCGGCAACCGTCGCCCCGGTGATGCGGTTGAGCGTGCCGACCTGATCGTCCGGGCCCCAGACGCCCCAGGACAGCGGCAGGCCGGAGCCGTCATCGGGGCGGGGCAGATCGTCGTAGCGCGGGGGCATCTTTGGCCTCATATCGCCAGTGAGTGGTGGGCCGATGGTGCCGCCTGTAGGGAATGACGACAATGCATGCGACACGACGCGGCCTGCTGGCCGGCGCGGCGACGACGGCCCTCGCGGTCCCGTCACGGGCCGCGGACTGGCCGGCCCGGCCGATCCGCCTGATGGTGCCCTTCGCCGCCGGCGGTGCCGCCGACAGCGCGGCGCGGGCCATCACCGTGGTCATGGCGCAGAGGCTCGGCCAGACCATCGTGGTGGAGAACCGCACCGGCGCGGGCGGCAGCGTCGGCGCCGCCGCCGTCGCCGCGGCGCCGGGCGATGGCTACACGCTGCTCTGGGATGCGTCCTCGCACCTGGTGAACCCGGCGCTGATGAAGGCCCTGCCCTTCGACTATGCGAGCTTCGTCCCGGTCTCCCTGGTGGTGCGCTTCCCCGGCGTGCTGGCGGTGAAGGCCGACTTTCCCGGCCGCAGCGTCGCCGAGTTCATCCGCCAGGCGAAGGCGCGGCCGGGCGCCATCAGCGTCGGCACCCAGGGCAATGCGACGGCGGGGCATGTCGGCCTGCTGCAGTTCACCCGCCGGGCCGGGATCGAGGTGATCCACGCCCCGTATCGCGGCGGGGCGGACGCGGCCCGCGACCTGGCGGCGGGGGCGATCGACGCGGTCTTCATCACCACGGTCAGCGCCGGGCCGATCGTCGACAGCGGCCGCGCCCGCTTCCTGGCGGTGACGACGCTGGAGCGCGTCCCGAGCCGGCCCGATGTGCCGACGCTGGCCGAGAGCGGCTTCCCCGGCTTCGAATCCAACGAATGGGCGGCGCTGTTCGGCCCGGCCGGGACGCCGGCGCCGGTTGTCGCCCGGCTGCATGCCGCACTGGCCGAGGCGCTGGCCGACCCGGCCGTCAAGCACCGCCTGGCGTTGATCGGCGCGGTGCCGGTCGGCAGCGCCCCGGCTGACTTCGCCCGCTTCGTGCGGGAGGGCCGGGCGCAGATGGCGACCCTGGTGCAGGAGGCCGGCATCCGGCTGGACTGACCCCGCACATGCCTTTCGACAACGGGTCCGCCCCGCGCGGCCATGCCGCCGGCATCGCCCTGATGCTGGCATCCGTCCTGCTGTTCTCGCTCAACGACGTGCTGGGGAAGTGGCTGGTCGCCAGCTACGTCGTCGGGCAGGTGCTGATGCTGCGCAGCCTTGCCTCGCTGGCGGTGCTTGCCCCGCTTGCCTGGCGGGTGCTGCGGCGGCCCGGCTACCGGGTGGAGCGGCCCGGGCTGCAGGCGCTGCGGGTGGCGCTCGGCGCGGCCGAGGCCGCCTGCTTCTACTGGGTGGTCGGCCACATGCCGCTGGCCGATGCCATGACCTACTGGATGGCGGCGCCGCTGATGGTCACCGCGCTGGCCGCCCTGCTGCTGGGGGAGCGGGTCGGGGCGCGGCGCTGGGGGCTGGTGCTGCTGGGCTTCGCCGGCGTGGTGGTGGCGCTCGGCGGCGATTTGGGCGGGCCCGGGTTGCCGGCGCTCGGCGCCCTGGCGGGGGCGCTGCTCTATGCGCTGTTCCTGCTGTCGAGCCGGCAGCTGCGGGCGACGCAGGACGTGCTGCTGGCCTGCTTCCAGATGCTGGGCGGGCTGGGGGTGGGGCTGGCGCTGCTGCTGGGTGGCGGCTGGCAAACGCCCGCGGCGGGCGACCTCGCCTTGCTGCTGCTACTCGGGCTGGTGGCGACGCTCGGCCATATGGGGGTGACGCGGGCGCTGAAGCTGGCGCCGGCCTCGGTCGTGGTGCCCTACCAGTACAGTTTCCTGCTCTGGGCCGCGGTGTTCGGCTGGCTGGTCTGGGGCGATGTCCCAGGCCCTGCCCTGCTCGCCGGGGCGGCGCTGATCACCGGCGCCGGGCTGCTGCTGTACCGGGAACAGCAGAGGGGCTGACATGCGAACGGGGCGGCAGGTTGCCCCGCCGCCCCGTCCGGATATCCGGCAGAAGGAGGGGGCTTACGCCGCCTCCTGCTCCTCGGCCACTTCGGGCTTCGGGCCGCTGTCGAGGCCCTTGGCCGCGACATCGCGATCGACCAGCTCGATCACCGCCATGTCGGCCGCATCGCCGTAGCGCATGCCCGCCTTCAGGACGCGGGTGTAGCCACCGGCACGCCCCTTGTAGCGGTCGGCGATGACGGTGAAGAGCTTGTCCACCACCTTCGCGTCCATGATCTGCGCATAGGCCTGGCGCCGCGCATGCAGACCGCCGCGCTTGCCAAGGGTGATGATGCGCTCGACATACGGGCGCAGCTCCTTCGCCTTGGGCAGCGTGGTGGTGATCTGCTCGTGCTTCAGCAGGCTGGTCGCCATGTTGCGGAACATGGCGAGCCGGTGGGTGGAGGTGACGTTGAGCTTCCGCCCCGCCATTCCGTGACGCATTGTCGTAGGTTCCTAAATCGCCGGGGTCAGAACGGCTCTTCGAGCTTCTTGGCCAGGTCTTCGATGTTCTCCGGCGGCCAGCCCGTCACCGTCATGCCGAGGCCGAGGCCCATGGAAGCGAGCACTTCCTTGATCTCGTTCAGCGACTTGCGGCCGAAGTTCGGCGTGCGGAGCATCTCCTGCTCGGTCTTCTGCACCAGGTCGCCGATATAGACGATGTTGTCGTTCTTCAGGCAGTTCGCCGAGCGGACCGAGAGCTCGAGCTCATCGACCTTGCGCAGCAGGTTGCGGTTGAACGGCAGGTCGTCACGCTCTTCCTCGACCTTCCGCTCGCGCGGCTCGTCGAAGTTGATGAACAGCTGCAGCTGGTCCTGCAGGATGCGGGCAGCGAGCGCCACCGCGTCCTCGGGCGCCACCGTGCCGTCGGTCTCGACGTTCAGGACGAGCTTGTCGTAGTCCGTCACCTGACCGACGCGCGTCGGCTCCACGCGGTAGGCCACGCGGCGGACGGGCGAGTAGATCGCATCCACCGGGATCAGACCGATCGGCGCGTCTTCCGGCCGGTTCATCGACGCGGGGACGTAGCCCTTGCCGGTATTGACCGTCAGCTCCATCGACAGCTTGGCGCCGTCGTCGAGCGTGCAGATCACCAGGTCCGGGTTCGAGATCTCGATGTCGCCGGTGGTCTGGATCTGGCCGGCGGTCACCTCGCCCGGGCCGGTCGCGGTGAGCATGAGGCGCTTCGGCCCCTCGCCCTGCATCCGGATGGCAAGCTGCTTCACGTTCAGCACCAGGTCGGTGACGTCTTCACGCACGCCCTGGATGCTGCTGAACTCGTGCAGCACGCCGTCGATCTTCAGCGCGGTCACCGCGGCGCCCTGCAGCGACGACAGCAGCACGCGGCGCAACGCGTTGCCGAGCGTCATGCCGAAGCCGCGCTCCAGCGGTTCGGCCACGATGGTCGCCACGCGGTCGGGATCAGACCCGACCTCGACGCCCAGCTTTTCCGGGCGAATCAGCGACCGCCAATTCCTCTCGATCACGAGCATCTCCTTGCGGCCCCTTTCCCCAGTTGCCGCGTCAGACGCGCCGACGCTTGCGAGGGCGGCAGCCATTGTGCGGGATCGGCGTCACGTCACGGATCGCCGTGACATAGAAACCGACCGCCTGCAGCGCGCGCAGGGCGGACTCACGCCCCGAACCCGGGCCGCTCACCATGATCTCCAGCGTCTCCATCCCGTGTTCGCGGGCCTTCTTGCCCGCGTCCTCGGCGGCGACCTGCGCCGCGTAGGGGGTGGACTTCCGGCTGCCCTTGAAGCCCTGGCTGCCAGAGGACGACCAGGCGATCGCGTTGCCCTGGGCGTCGGTGATCGTCACGATGGTGTTGTTAAAGGAAGCAAGCACATGCGCCACGCCGGTGGCGATGTTCTTGCGCTCCTTCTTGCGGGGCGTACGGGCCGCCTTGGGATCGCGCGCCATCTTACTTGGTCACCTTCTTCTTGCCGGCGATCGCGACCGCCTTGCCCTTGCGGGTGCGCGCATTGGTATGCGTGCGCTGGCCGCGGACCGGCAGGCCACGGCGATGGCGCAGGCCGCGGTAGCAGGCCATGTCCATCAGCCGCTTGATGTTCATCGCCACTTCGCGGCGAAGGTCGCCCTCGACCCGGTATTCGCGGTCGATCAACTCACGGATCTTGAGGATTTCCTCGTCCGTCAGCTGGTTGACGCGGCGATCTTCCGGAATGGAGAGCGTCTGGCAGATGTCGGCCGCATGCTTGGGGCCGATGCCATAGATATAGCGCAGCGAAATAAGCACGCGCTTATTCGTGGGAATGTTGACACCGGCGATGCGCGCCACTGCTGAGCTCCTGGAGCCTGTCGCTCCTGCTTGAACCGGCGCAGCGGGAGCCACCTTGGCCCACACGCCATCCCGGCGAGGTGATCTTCGTAAAGCCAGATGAACGGCTAAGCGCAGCCATGGCGGCCAGAGGGCCACCCATGTCCGCGGGAGGCGCGGACTATACGCAGCGCCGCCGAACCGTCAACCCTTTTGCGGCAAGGGACCGAGGATGGCCTCGATCTGCCCTGCCACCGTATCCATCTCCGCCATGCCGTCCACCACCCGCAGCACACCCCTGGAGGCGTAGTAGGGCAGCAGGGGCGCCGTCTGGCGGTGATAGGCCTCCAGCCGCGAGGCCACCGTCGTCGCGTTGTCGTCGGCGCGACGGGTGAATTCCGTGCCGCCGCAGAGATCGCAGACTCCGGCAGCCTTCGGCTGCTTGAAGCTGTCGTGATAGCCCTCTCCGCACTTCGCGCAAGTGAAGCGGCCGGAGATTCGGTCGACCAGCGCCGCATCGTCGACCTGGAGCTCGATCACATGATGCAGCGGCATCGATTTCTGCTGCAGCATCAGGTCGAGCGCCTCGGCCTGCGGCACCGTGCGGGGGAAGCCGTCCAGGATGAAGCCGTCGGCGACGTCTGCCTGGGAGACCCGGGCGGCGAGCATGGCGATGATGATCGCATCGGGCACCAGCTCGCCGCGTTCCATGATCGTCTTGGCCTGGAGGCCGATCTCGGAGCCCGACCTGACCTCGGCCCGGAGCATGTCCCCGGTCGAGACCTGCCGCAGCCCGTAGCGGTCCTCCAGGCGCTTGGCCTGGGTGCCTTTGCCGGCGCCTGGCGGGCCCAGCAGGATCAGGTTCATGCCCGTCATCCCCATCGCTTCGCGCGGCCGCCCCGGCGCCCGCGCTTTGTCCTTGGTCAGGGCCACGCCCCCCGGCGTGGCCTCAGCTGCGCGGCCGCGGCGAGCCGCGCCCACCGAGCCGGGCCTTCTTGATCAGGCCCTCATACTGATGGGCGAACAGATGCGACTGGATCTGCGCCACGGTGTCCATGGTGACCGAGACGATGATCAACAGCGAGGTGCCGCCGAAGTAGAAAGGAACGCCATAATGGCTGATCAGGATCTCCGGCAGGATGCAGACCAGGCAGAGATAGAGCGCGCCCACCGCGGTCAGCCGGGTCAGCACCCGGTCGAAATAGTCGGCGGTGTTCTGCCCTGGCCGGATGCCGGGGACGAAGCCGCCATATTTCTTCAGGTTGTCCGCCGTCTCGGTCGGGTTGAACACCACGGCCGTGTAGAAAAAGGCGAAGAAGATGATCAGCGCCATGTACAGCGCCATGTAGAGCGGCTGGCCATGCGCCAGGGCGTTGGCCACCATCTGCAGGATGCCGTCGTCGTTGCTCGGCCCAGCCGCGAAGCCCGCCACCGTCGCCGGCAGCAACAGCAGGGAGGAGGCGAAGATCGGCGGGATCACGCCCGCGGTATTCAACTTCAACGGCAAATGGGTGGCTTCGCCGCCAAACATCCGGTTGCCGACCTGGCGCTTGGGATACTGCACCGGGATGCGGCGCTGGGCCCGCTCGACGAAGACCACCAGGGCGATCACCGCGAGCGCGGCCAGCAGGAAGAAGATGATGAAGAAGGTCGACAGCGCGCCGGTCCGGCCCAGCTCGAGCGTCGAGACCAGGGCATGCGGCAGGTTGGCGACGATGCCGGCGAAGATGATGAGCGAGATGCCGTTGCCGACGCCGCGCGCGGTGATCTGCTCGCCCAGCCACATCAGGAACATCGTCCCGCCGACCAGCGTGATGACGCAGGACAGCCGGAAGAACATCCCGGGGTCATGGACCGCGTTGCCGAAGGCCCCGCGCATCGATTCCAACCCGATGGCGATGCCCCAGGCCTGGAATATGGCAATCAGCACGGTCAGGTACCGCGTATACTGATTGAGCTTCTTGCGCCCCGCCTCGCCTTCCTTCTTCAGGGTCTCGAGCGCCGGGACGGCGGCCGACATCAGCTGGATGATGATGCTGGCCGAGATGTAGGGCATGATGTTCAGCGCGAAGACGGTCATGCGCCCGAGCGCGCCGCCGGTGAACATGTCGAACATGCCGAGGATGCCGCCACCGTGCTGGGCGAGGATCTCTCCCATCACGGCCGCATCGATTCCCGGGACCGGCACATAGGTGCCGATGCGGACGACGATCAGCGCCCCCAGGGTGAACCAGATGCGCTTCTTGAGCTCGGTCGCCTTCGACAGGACGCCGAAATTCAGATTACCCGCGAGCTGCTCGGCGGCGGAGGCCATGGGACTGCGTACCCTCCACACGGCAACGGCGCCGACAACCGGGAGGATCGCCCCCCCGGCCGTGGCGCCGCAGCCACGATTCCCTGATTAGGTAGCCCCCGCCCTGCCGGGCGGCAAGCGTCAGCCTGCGGCTGGAGCCTCGGCTTCGGCCTTCGGCGGCGGCAGCGTCACCGTGCCACCGGCCGCCTCGACCGCCGCGATGGCGGCGACGGAGGCACCGGAGACGGTGATGTGCACCGCCTGGTCGATCGCGCCGTTCGCCAGCAGGCGGACGCCGACGACCTTGCCGCCGGTGCGGATGAGCCCCGCCGTGCGCAGCGTGTCCTCGGTGATTGGCTCACCGGCCGGCAGACGGCCCTCGGCCAGCGCCTTCGTCAGCGCGCCTAGGTTGATCGGCGCATATTCCTTGCGGAAGATGTTGACGAAGCCGCGCTTCGGCAGCCGCCGGTAGATCGGCAGCTGGCCGCCTTCGAAGCCGTTCAGGGAGACGCCTTCACGCGCCTTCTGACCCTTGACGCCCTTGCCGGACGTCTTGCCCTTGCCGGAGCCGATGCCCCGGCCGAGGCGCTTCGACTTGTAGTGCGCGCCCTTGTTGTCGCGAATCTCGTTGAGCTTCATGTCACCCACCGGTCCCGGGGGTTTCGTCCACCTTGATCAGGTGGGCGACCTTCCGGATCATGCCGCGGACCGAAGGAGTATCCTCCAGCTCCCGCGAGCGGTGCATCTTGTTGAGGCCGAGCCCGATCAGCGTTTCCTTCTGGCCGGGCTTGCGGCCGATCGGCGACCCGGTCTGGGTCACCTTCACGGTCTTCTTCACATCAGACATTGGCTGCCTCCGCCGCAGCGGCCTCGGCCGGCGCCTGGTCCTTGCGGGGGCCAAGCAGGTCCGACACCTTCTTGCCACGCCGTGCCGCGACCGCCCGGGGGCTGGTCGAGCGCGTCAGCGCCGCGAAGGTGGCCTTGATCATGTTGTGCGGGTTGGTCGAGCCGAGGCACTTGGCCACGACGTCGCCCATGCCCAGCGTCTCGAAGATCGCGCGCATCGGGCCGCCGGCGATGATGCCGGTACCGGCGGGGGCTGCCCGCAGGATGACCCGGCCGGCGCCGAACTCGCCGATGACGTCGTGGTGCAGCGTCCGGCCTTCCCGCATCGGCACGCGGATCATGGTCCGCTTCGCCTGCTCGGTCGCCTTGCGGATCGCCTCCGGGACCTCGCGCGCCTTGCCGGCGCCCCAGCCGACCCGGCCCTTCTGGTCGCCGACGACGACGAGCGCCGCGAAGCTGAAGCGCCGGCCGCCTTTGACCACCTTGGCGACGCGGTTGATGGTGACGAGCTTGTCCTTCAGCTCGTCGCCGTCCGTGCGCTCCTGCCGGTTCTCGCCGCCGCGATCGCGGCCGCGGCCGCGACGACGGTCGCCTTCGCCACCGCCATGTTCACCGCCGCCGCCGCTATGAGGGGTACGTGCCATTATGAGATCCTCAGAACGACAGTCCGCCCTCGCGGGCGGCGTCGGCCAGGGCCTTGACCCGGCCATGATACAGGTAGGGCCCACGGTCGAAGACCACCGCGGTGACGCCGGCAGCCAGCGCCCGCTCGGCCACGCGCTTGCCGACGACCACGGCGGCGTCCTTGTCCGCCCCGGTCTTCAGGCTCTCGCGCAGTTCCTTCTCGATCGTCGAGGCGGCGGCGAGGGTACGCCCCTGCGCGTCGTCGATCACCTGCGCATAGATGTGCTTGCCCGAGCGAAAGATCGACAACCGCGGACGGCCGGTGGACTTCTGCTTGAGCTGGTAGCGCAGCCGCGAACGGCGGCGCGCATGCAATGCGAGCTTGTCAGCCATTACTTCTTCTTACCCTCCTTCCGGAGGATCTGCTCGTCGGTGTAGCGGACGCCCTTGCCCTTGTAGGGCTCGGGACCGCGATAGGCGCGGATCTCGGCGGCCACCTGGCCCACCCGCTGCTTGTCCGCACCGCTGACCTTCACGGCCGTCGGGCGTTCGCAGACGATGGTGATCCCGTCCGGGATCGGGTAGCGAACCTCGTGGCTGAAACCCAGGGCCAGGACCAGGTCCTTGCCCTGCACCGCGGCGCGGTAGCCGGTGCCGTTGATCTCCATCGACTTAGTGAAGCCGGTCGAGACGCCGATGCACATGCCGTTGATCAGGCTGCGGGTGGTGCCCCACATGGTGCGGGACCGGCGGTCGTCCCGGCGCGGCTTCACCGCGACCTGGCCGCCCTCGATCTCCACATCCACTTCGTCCGTCAGGGGGAGCTTGAGCTCGCCCAGCTTGCCCTTGGCGACCACGGTCCGACCCTGCAGCGCCACCTGGACGCCGGCGGGGACCGGGACGGGATATTTGCCGACGCGCGACATCGCTTCTCCCTCCCTCAGAACACGCGGCAGAGGACTTCGCCGCCAACATTGGCGGCGCGGGCCTCATTGTCGCTCATCACCCCGCGGGGCGTGGACAGGATGGAGATGCCGAGGCCGTTGTAGTACTTCGGCAGCTCCTTGATCTTCGAGTAGACGCGCCGGCCGGGCTTGGAGATGCGGGTGATCTCCTTGATGGCGGGCTCGCCTTCCGAATACTTCAGCTCGATCTCGATGCGGCTGACGCCGGGACGGTCCTGCTCCACGCGCCAGGCGCGGATGAAACCCTCGCGCTTCAGCACGTCCAGCACATCGGTCCGCAGCCGGCTGGCCGGGGCGACGCAACGCGTCTGCCGGGCCCTCTGGGCATTGCGGATGCGGGTGAGCATGTCCCCGAGCGGATCGGACAGTGACATGGCCTGCCCTCCTTACCAGCTCGCCTTGGTCACGCCGGGGATCTGGCCAGAGTTGGCGAGATCCCGCAGCGCGTTCCGGCACAGCTTGAACTTACGGTAGTTGCCGCGCGGACGGCCGGTCAGCTCGCAGCGCAGGCGCACGCGGACGCGGGCACCGTTGCGCGGCAGCTGCGCCAGCTTGAGGGTCGCGTCGAAGCGATCCTCGACCGGCAGGGTGCGGTCCATCACGATACCCTTCAGCGTGGCGCGCTTCGAGGCATGCACCTTGCTCAGCTTCGCACGGCGCTTGTTCTTCTCGATTGCCGAAGTCTTGGCCATTCGATTCTATCCTCCGGAACCTGCTCCCGCGGCGTGCCGCGGGCGGTCTTCCAAGATCAGGGCTGGAAAGGAAGCTGGAAGGCCTTCAGCAGGGCCTTGGCTTCCTTGTCGGTCTTCGCCGTGGTGACGAACTGGATGTCCATGCCGCGCACCGTGTCGACCCGATCGTAGTTGATCTCGGGGAACACGATCTGCTCCTTCATGCCCATGGCGAAGTTGCCACGGCCGTCGAAGCCCTTGTTCGCGGGCAGCCCCCGGAAGTCCCGCACCCGCGGCATCGCCACGGTCACCAGACGGTCGAGGAACTCGTACATCCGCGCCTTGCGCAGCGTCACCTTGCAGCCGATGAGCTGGCCTTCGCGGATCTTGAAGCCCGCGATGGCCTTCTTCGCCTTGGTCCGCACCGGCCGCTGGCCGGCGATCGCGGTCATGTCGGCCACCGCGGCGTCGAGCTTCTTCTGGTCGCCCGCCGCCTCGCCGACGCCCATGTTCAGGACGATCTTCTCGAGCTTCGGCACTTCCATCGGGTTCTTGTAGCCGAACTCCTCCACCAGGCGCTGGCGGATGACCTCGGCGTAGAACACCGCCAGGCGCGGCTTCTCGGCGGGCGAAGCCGCCGCCTTGCCGGCCTTGGCCGGGGTGGACTGCACGCGGCCTTCGCCGCCGCCGCCCGCCTCGGCCTTCTTCGGGGCTTCCTGCCGCTTGGCGGAGCCGCTGTTCTTGCCGGTGGGGGTCTTGCCGCCGGCCTTCTTCTTCTTCGAATCGCTCATGCGTCAAGCACCTCGCCCGAGGGCCTCGCCACGCGGACCTTCTTGCCGTCGTCCAGCAGCTTGAACCCGACGCGGGTCGGCTTGTCGGACTTCGGGTCGATCAGCGCCAGATTGGACAGGTGGATCGGCGCTTCCTTTTCCTGGATCCCGCCGGGCTGGTTCATGCCCTGCGGCTTCCGGTGGCGCTTCACCACGTTCACGCCCTGTACCAGGGCACGGTCTTCCGTCGGGTTGACGGCGAGAACCTCGCCGCGCTTGCCCTTGTCGCGACCGGCCAGGATCTGGACCCGGTCGCCCTTCTTGATCTTCGCCGCCATGGCCTTACAGGACCTCCGGCGCCAGCGAGATGATCTTCATGTACTTCTTCGCCCGCAGCTCGCGCACCACCGGGCCGAAGATGCGCGTGCCGATCGGCTCGCCCGCCTTGTTGATCAGCACCGCGGCATTGCTGTCGAAGCGGATCGCGGTGCCGTCGGCGCGCCGCACCGGATAGGCGGTGCGGACGATGACGGCGCGATGCACTTCGCCCTTCTTGACCTTGGCGCGCGGGATCGCCTCCTTGATGGAGACCACGATCACGTCGCCGACCGAGGCCGACTTCCGCTTCGAGCCGCCCAGCACCTTGATGCACTGGACGCGGCGCGCGCCGGAATTGTCGGCCACTTCAAGGTTGGCTTCGACCGCGATCATGCCGCGGCCCCTTCAGCCTGGACGGCCACGAGCGGACCGCCATTGCGCTGCACGACCTGCCAAGCCTTGCGCTTGGAGATCGGCGGGCATTCCTCGATCTGCACCAGGTCGCCTTCCTTGCAGAGGTTGGCTTCGTCGTGCGCGGCGTACTTCTTCGAACGCCGGATGAACTTCTTGTAGAGCGGATGCATCACGCGACGTTCGACAAGGACGGTGACCGTCTTGTCCATCTTGTCGCTGACCACCCGGCCCGTGAGGACGCGTTTCGGCATAGCCGCCGGTCTCCCCTTTAAGGCTTGGGTTGAGAAGCTGCCGAGCGCTTGCGCTCGTGCAGGACGAATTTGATGCGCGCGATGTCGCGCCGCACCACCTTGACGCGGCCGGTCGCCTCGAGCTGGCCGGTCGCGCGCTGGAAGCGCAGGTTGAACTGCTCCTTGCGCAGGTCGAGGAGCTGAGTCTGCAGCTCATCGGCCGTCTTGGCGCGGATGTCAACGATCTTGGTCATGGCCTCAGGCCTCCGCGCCCAGGCGCTGCACGATCTTGGTCCTGATCGGCAGCTTGGCGGCGCCGAGCGTCAGCGCCTCCTTGGCGGTGTCGAGCGACACGCCATCGATCTCGAACATGATCCGGCCCGGCCTGACCCGCGCCACCCAGAATTCGGGTGCGCCCTTGCCGGAGCCCATGCGGACCTCGGCCGGCTTCGACGAGACGGGGACGTCCGGGAAGATCCGGATCCAGACCCGGCCCTGACGCTTCATGGCACGGGTGATCGCGCGGCGGGCCGCCTCGATCTGCCGGGCGGTCACCCGCTCCGGCTCCAGGGCCTTCAGGCCGAAGCCGCCGAAGGACAGGCTGAATCCGGCCCGGGCGATGCCCTTGATGCGGCCCTTGTGGGCCTTCCGGAAAGTCGTGCGCTTGGGTTGCAGCATCTCACATCATCCCTCAGCGCTGCGGCGCCTGCTCGGCGGCGCGCCGGTCCTGCGCCATCGGGTCGTGTGCCAGGATCTCGCCCTTGAAGATCCAGACTTTCACGCCGCAGGTGCCGTAGGTGGTCTTCGCGGTCGCCACGCCATAATCGATGTCCGCGCGCAGCGTATGCAGCGGCACGCGACCTTCGCGGTACCATTCCATCCGGGCGATCTCGGCACCGCCGAGGCGGCCGCCGCAGTTGATCCGGATGCCACCCGCGCCGAGACGCATGGCCGACTGCACGGCGCGCTTCATGGCGCGGCGGAAGGCGACCCGGCGCTCGAGCTGCTGGGCGATGTTCTCGGCCACCAGCGTCGCGTCGATCTCCGGCTTGCGGATCTCGACGATGTTCAGCGAGACCTCGGCGCCGGCGAGCTTCGCCATGTCCTTGCGCAGGTTCTCGATGTCGGCGCCCTTCTTGCCGATGACGACACCGGGCCGCGCGGCGTGGATCGTGACGCGCGGCTTCTTCGCCGGGCGCTCGATCACCACGCGGCTGACACCGGCGCCCTTGAGGCGGGTGCGCAGCGTCTCGCGCAGCTTCAGGTCCTCATGCAGCAGCCGGGAATAGTCGGCATCGGCGAACCAGCGGCTGTCCCAGGTCCGGTTGATGCCGAGCCGGAAGCCGATCGGATTGACTTTGTGACCCATGTTACGCGGCCTCCTGCTGGGCCGGAGCGACCGCCGGCTGTTCGGCCACGATGATCTTCAGGTGGCTGAACCACTTCTCGACGCGCGAGGAGCGGCCACGGCCGCGAGCGTGGAAGCGCTTCATGACCTGGGACCGGCCGACCTCGACGCGGGAGACGACCAGCTGATCGACGTCCAGCTGGTGGTTGTTCTCCGCGTTGGCGATCGCGCTTTCCAGCGTCTTCTTCACGGTCTGCGCGATGCGGCGCTTGCTGAAGGTCAGCGTGGCCACGGCATCGCCGACCTTGCGGCCGCGGATCAGGCCCGCGGCCAGGTTCAGCTTGCGCGGGCTGACACGAATGTTCTTCGTGACGGCCTGCGCCTCGGTCTCCGGGAGACCGCGTTCATGCTTCGGCTTGCTCATCGGATCAGCCCCGCTTCGCCTTCTTGTCGGACGAGTGCCCGGTGAAGGTGCGCGTCGGCGAGAATTCGCCGAACTTGTGGCCGACCATGTTCTCCGAGACCTGCACCGGGATGAACTTCTTCCCGTTGTAGACCCCGAAGGTCAGGCCGACGAACTGCGGCAGGATCGTGCTGCGACGCGACCAGATCTTGATGATCTCGTTGCGCGTCGAAGCCCGGGAGGCCTCCGCCTTGGCAAGCAGGTAGCCGTCGACAAACGGCCCCTTCCATACGCTGCGCGGCATCGCGATCAGCCCTTCGTCGCGTGGCGGCGACGGACAATGAGACCGTCCGTCCGCTTGTTGTTGCGCGTCTTCGCACCCTTTGTCGGCTTGCCCCAGGGCGTGACCGGATGACGGCCGCCCGAGGTCCGGCCTTCACCACCGCCGTGCGGATGGTCGACCGGGTTCATCACCACGCCGCGCTGATGCGGCCTGCGGCCCAGCCAGCGGGAACGCCCGGCCTTGCCGAGCTGCTGGTTGGAGTTGTCCGGGTTGGACACCGCGCCGATCGTTGCCATGCACTCGGCGCGGACCGTGCGGACCTCCCCCGAAGATAGCTTGACCTGGGCATAGCCGGCATCCTTGCCGACCAGCTGCACATAGGTGCCAGCCGAGCGGGCGATCTTGCCACCGGCGCCGGGCTTCATCTCCACGTTGTGGATGATGGTCCCGACCGGGATGGCAGCCAGTGGCATGCAGTTGCCCGGCTTGATGTCGGCCTTCTCGGCAGCCACCACCTGGTCGCCGGCCTTCAGCCGCTGCGGCGCGATGATGTAGGCCAGCTCGCCGTCCTGGTACTTCAGGAGCGCGATCCAGGAGGTGCGGTTGGGGTCGTATTCCAGCCGCTCGACCACCGCGGCGACGCCCAGCTTGGCGCGCCGGGTGAAGTCGACGATGCGGTAGGTCTGCTTGTGTCCGCCGCCACGGAACCGGACCGTGGTGCGGCCGTGGTTGTTGCGGCCGCCGGAATGCGACTTGCCCTCGGTCAACTGCTTGACCGGCTTGCCCTTCCACAGCTCGTCGCGCTTGACGAGAATGGTGCCGCGGGCACTCGGGGTGACCGGGTTGAAACTTTTCAGAGCCATGGCGTCACGCGAGTCCCGTCGTGAGGTCGATGCTCTGGCCTTCGGCCAGCTTCACCATCGCCTTTTTCCAGTCCGAGCGCTGGCCGGGGCGGCCCTTGAAGCGCTTGGTCTTGCCCTTCACCACCAGGGTGTTGACGGCCAGCACCTTGACCCCGAACAGCGCCTCGACCGATGCCTTGATCTCCGGCTTGGTGGCCTCGATCGACACGCGGAAGACGAACTGGTTCTGCTCGGACAAGGCGGTCGCCTTCTCCGTCACCAGCGGGGACAGGATGGTCTGGAACATCTTCTCCTTCGAGAGGACGGGCCGGGTTGCCGCGGCGCTCATGCCAGGCGCTCCTTCAGGGCCTCGACGCCGGCGCGGGTGACCGCGAGGACGTCGTGCTTCAGGATGTCATAGACATTGGCGCCCATGGTCGGCAGCACCTGCATGTGCGGCAGGTTGCGGACGATGCGGCCGAAGCCCTCGTCGACCGTCGCGTCGACCACCAGCGCGCTCTTCCAGCCGAGCAGCTTGAGCTGCTTGGCCAGGACGCTGGTCTTCGCCACGTCGCCCGCCGCGGCCGCGTCGAGCACGATCAGCTTGCCCTCGGCCTGCTTCTGGCTGAGTGCGCAGATCAGGCCGAGCCGGCGAACCTTCTTGTTCAGGGAGTAGCCATGGTCGCGCACGACCGGGCCGTGGACGACGCCGCCCTTGCGGAACTGCGGCGCGCGCAGCGAACCCTGGCGGGCATTACCCGTGCCCTTCTGGCGGTAGGGCTTTTTGGTGGTGCCGGAGACCTCACCCATGCCCTTGACCTTGTGCGTGCCGGCACGGCGCTTCGCCAGCTGCCACTGCACGACGCGCGCCATGATGTCGGGACGGGGAGAGACGCCGAACAGCGCCTCCGGCAGCTCGATATCGCCTGCCGAGCCGTTATCCAGTGTAATGACCGGAACCTGCATCGTATCTATCCTCAGGCCAGAGCCGCGGGGAACGGCGCATCGGCATGGCGCGCGCGCTTGACCGCGTCGCGCACCAGCACGTACGTGCCCTTCGAGCCCGGGACGGCCCCCTTGATCAGCAGCAGGCCCTTCTCCAGGTCGTGACCCGCCACCACCAGGTTCTGGGTGGTGATGCGCTCGGACCCGAGATGCCCCGCCATCTTCTTGTTCTTGAAGGTCTTGCCCGGATCCTGGCGGTTGCCGGTGGAGCCGTGGCTGCGGTGGCTGACCGAGACGCCGTGCGACGCCTCGAGGCCCGCGAAGTTCCACCGCTTCATCGCGCCGGCAAAACCCTTGCCCTTGCTGATACCGGTGACATCGACCTTCTGGCCCGCGACGAAATGCGCCCCGCTGAGCTTCGCGCCCAGGTCGACCGCCGCATCGGCGCCCACCCGGAACTCGACGAGCTTCAGCGGCGCCTCGACGCCGGCCTTGGCAAAGTGGCCGCGGTTCGCGCGGGTCACGTTCTTCGGCTTGGCCCGGCCGATGCCGATCTGGAGGGCGTCGTAGCCATCCTTCTCGGCCTCGCGGCGGGCGATAACACGCACCTCATCCAAATGTAGGACAGTCACGGGAACCGTGCTGCCGTCATCATTGAATAGCCGGGTCATGCCCAGCTTCCTGGCGATCAGGCCGGTGCGGCCGGTCTTGGCGGCCATGGGTACTAACTCCTCCTGCCGCTCAGAGCTTGATCTCGACGTCCACGCCCGCGGCGAGGTCGAGCTTCATCAGCGCGTCCACGGTCTGCGGGGTGGGGTCGACGATGTCCAGCAGACGGCGATGCGTGCGGATCTCGAACTGCTCACGGCTTTTCTTGTCGACGTGCGGCGAGCGGTTCACGGTGAAACGCTCGATCTCGGTCGGCAGCGGGATAGGCCCGCGCACCCGTGCGCCGGTCCGCTTCGCGGTGTTGACGATCTCCCGCGTGCTGCCATCGAGCACGCGGTGATCGAACGCCTTGAGGCGGATGCGAATATTCTGGCTGTCCATGGGAGACGGACCCAACCTTGCGCTTGTCGTTTACTTCTTCGCGGCCGGGGCGGCTGCGACGCTGTCGGCGGAGATCGAGGCGACGACGCCGGCGCCGACGGTCCGGCCACCCTCGCGGATGGCGAAGCGCAGGCCCTGGTCCATGGCGATCGGCGCGATCAGCGACACGTCCATCGTCACGTTGTCGCCCGGCATCACCATCTCGACGCCTTCCGGCAGCTTGACGATGCCGGTCACGTCCGTGGTCCGGAAGTAGAACTGCGGCCGGTAGTTGGTGAAGAACGGCGTGTGCCGGCCGCCTTCTTCCTTCGTCAGGATGTAGCTCTCGGCCTTGAAGTTCATGTGCGGCTTGATCGAGCCCGGCTTGGCCAGCACCTGGCCGCGCTCGACGTCCTCGCGCTTGATGCCGCGCAGCAGCACGCCGACGTTGTCGCCCGCCTGGCCCTGGTCCAGCAGCTTGCGGAACATCTCGACGCCGGTGACCACCGACTTCACGGTGTCCTTCAGGCCGATGATCTCGACTTCCTCGCCCACCTTGACGATGCCGGTCTCGACCCGCCCGGTCACCACGGTGCCGCGGCCGGAGATCGAGAACACGTCCTCGATCGGCATCAGGAAGGGGCGGTCCAGCGGCCGCTCCGGCTGCGGGATGTAGGCATCCACCGCCGCCATCAGCTCGAGCACCGCCTTCTCGCCCAGCGCCACGTCGCCGTCGTCCAGCGCCACCTTGGCCGAGCCCTTGACGATCGGGATGTCGTCGCCCGGGAAGCCGTAGGAGGTGAGCAGCTCGCGCAGCTCCATCTCCACCAGCTCGACCAGCTCGGGGTCGGCCAGGTCCATCTTGTTGAGGAACACCACCAGCGCGGGGACGCCCACCTGGCGCGCCAGCAGGATGTGCTCGCGCGTCTGCGGCATCGGCCCGTCGGCCGCCGAGACCACCAGGATCGCGCCATCCATCTGCGCCGCGCCCGTGATCATGTTCTTCACGTAGTCGGCGTGGCCCGGGCAGTCCACGTGCGCGTAGTGCCGGTTCAGCGTCTCGTACTCGACATGCGCGGTCGAGATCGTGATGCCGCGCGCCTTCTCCTCCGGCGCCTTGTCGATCTGGTCGTATGCCGTGAACGTCGCGCCGCCGGTCTTCGCCAGGATCTTGGTGATCGCCGCCGTCAGCGACGTCTTGCCATGGTCAACGTGACCAATCGTCCCGATGTTGCAGTGCGGCTTCGTCCGCTCGAATTTCGCCTTCGCCATCGTCGTCGTCCTTCGATCCGGTTACCAGCGGTAATGGCTGAAGGCTTTGTTGGCCTCCGCCATCCGGTGCGTGTCTTCGCGCTTCTTGACTGCCGTGCCGCGGTTGTTCGCCGCGTCCATCAGCTCGCCCGAAAGGCGTTCTTCCATCGTGTTCTCGCCGCGCTTGCGCGACGCTTCGATCAGCCAGCGGATCGCCAGCGCTTGGCGGCGCTCGGGGCGAACCTCGACCGGCACCTGGTAGGTCGCGCCACCGACGCGGCGGCTGCGGACCTCGACGGCCGGCTTCACGTTGTCCATGGCTTCATGGAACAGGCGCAGCGGGTCGCCCTGCGGGCCGACACGCCGCTTGAGCGTGTCCATGGCGGCATAGACGATCCGCTCGGCGGTGCTCTTCTTGCCGTCGTACATCAGCACGTTCATGAACCGGCTGAGCACCAGATCGCCGAACTTGGGGTCCGGCAGGACTTCGCGCTTGGTCGCGCTATGGCGGCGAGACATCCGGGCCCCTCCTTACTTCGGCCGCTTCGCGCCATACAGCGACCGGCGCTGACGACGCTTGGCGATGCCCTGGGTGTCGAGCACGCCACGGAGGATGTGGTAGCGCACGCCGGGAAGGTCCTTGACGCGACCGCCCCGGATCAGCACCACCGAGTGCTCCTGCAGGTTGTGCCCCTCGCCGGGGATGTAGCTCACCACTTCGTAGCCATTCGTCAGGCGCACCTTGGCGACCTTACGGAGGGCCGAATTCGGCTTCTTCGGCGTCGTTGTGTAGACGCGCGTACAGACACCGCGCTTCTGCGGGCAGGCCTGCAGCGCAGGCACCTTGTTCCGCTTCGCGTTCGGCTCGCGCCCCTGGGCGATGAGCTGGTTGATCGTCGGCATGACGCCCCTTCGAATCCCGTCCGTCCGTCCCGCGGCCGCGTAAAAGCCAACATGCCCGCAGGATGAGCCTCTCGCTCCCCTGCAGGCGCCCTGACCTGCCCCCGACCTGATGCAACCCCAACGAGGGGCCGCGGTGCCGAACGCGCAGCGTTGTGGACCAATCCCGGCATTCCAAGCGCCGATGCGCCTGGCCGTGCCAAGGGACGGCTAACTACAAGCCACCCCGCCCTGAGTCAAGCGATCCGCCGCTTGGTTAAGAAAAAGGCCGGGCTCCTTGCGGAACCCGGCCCGATTTCTTGTCCCGGCGGCGGAACTACTCCGCCGCCTGCTGCCCTGCCGGCTCCGGCAAGGCCGGCGAATTCGGCAGTCGCGTGCGGTCCCGCTGCGCCGCCAGCGCCTTCAGCCGGTTCATCACCGAGCCCGTGCCGGCCGGGATCAGCCGGCCGACGATGACGTTCTCCTTCAGGCCCGCCAGCACGTCCACCTTGCCCGCGGTGGCCGCTTCCGTCAGCACCCGCGTCGTCTCCTGGAAGGAGGCGGCGCTGATGAAGCTGGTGGTCTGCAGGGACGCCTTGGTGATGCCCTGCAGCACCGGCTCGGCCCGGGCGGGCCGCTCCTTCACCGCGAGGCGCTTGTCGTTCTCGGCCTCGAATTCCAGCCGGTCGACCTGCTCGCCGATCAGGAAGGTGGTGTCCCCGGCATCGAGGATCTCCACCTTCTGCAGCATCTGCCGAACGATGACCTCGATATGCTTGTCGTTGATCTTCACGCCCTGCAGCCGGTAGACGTCCTGGATTTCATTCACCAGGTAGTTCGCCAGCGCCTCGACCCCCAGCACGCGCAGGATGTCGTGCGGCACGCGGGGGCCGTCGACCAGCGGATCGCCCGCCTTGACGTAGTCGCCCTCCTGCACCGAGACGTGCTTGCCCTTCGGCACCAGGTATTCGCGCGGCACAGGTGGCTCGTCGCCGACCTGGTCGGGGACGACCAGGATGCGGCGCTTCGCCTTGTAGTCCTTGCCGAACTCGACGCGGCCGTCGATGTCCGAGATGATCGCATGGTCCTTCGGGCGCCGCGCCTCGAACAGCTCCGCCACCCGCGGCAGGCCGCCGGTGATGTCGCGGGTCTTCGACGATTCGCGCGGCAGCCGGGCCAGGATGTCGCCCGCCTTGACCACGCCGGCATTCTCGACGTTCAGCACCGAGGCCGGCTGCAGGAAGTACTGCTGCACCTGGCCGTCCTCGGACCGCAGCAGCAGCCGCGGCCGGAGGTTGGCGTTGCGCGCCTTGTCGACCGGCTCGCGCACCACCTTGGACGACAGGCCGGTGACGATGTCGGTCTCCTCATAGAGGGTGACACCCTCGATCAGGTCGGCGAATTCCAGCGTGCCGGCCCGTTCGGTGATGATCGGCAGGGTGAAGGGGTCCCACTCCGCCAGCTTCAGGCCGCGGGTGACCGCGGCCCCTTCGTCGGTCAGCAGCCGGGCGCCGTAGGGGACGCGGTAGCGCGCCCGCTCGCGGCCCTGCGCGTCGCTCAGGATGATCTCGCAGTTGCGGCTCATCACGATCGGCGCGCCGGAGCTGTTGGCGACGATGTTTCGGTTGGCGATCTTCACCGTGCCGTCCGAGGTGGCTTCCACCGCCGACTGCTCCGCCCCGCGCTGCGCCGCACCGCCGATATGGAAGGTGCGCATGGTCAGCTGGGTGCCGGGCTCGCCGATCGACTGCGCGGCGATGACGCCGACCGCCTCACCGACGTTCACCGGCGTGCCGCGCGCCAGGTCGCGGCCGTAGCAATGGCCGCAGACGCCCGAGCCCGCATCGCAGGTCAGGACGGAGCGGATATACATCTCCTCGACGCCCGCGGTCTCGATCCGCTCGGCGTCCGGCTCCTCGATCAGCGTATTGCGGGCCAGCAGCAGCTCGCCGCTGATCGGGTCGAACACGTCGCGCTGCGAGGTGCGGCCGAGGATCCGTTCGGACAGCGAGGAGATGACCTCGCCGCCATCCATCACCGCACGCACGGTGATGCCGCGCTCGGTGCCGCAATCCGGCACCACGATGATGCAGTCCTGCGCCACGTCGACCAGGCGGCGGGTCAGGTAGCCGGAGTTCGCCGTCTTCAGCGCCGTGTCGGCCAGGCCCTTGCGGGCGCCGTGGGTGGAGTTGAAGTACTCCAGCACGGTCAGGCCTTCCTTGAAGCAGTTGATGATCGGCTGCTCGATGATCTCGCCCGACGGCTTGGCCATCAGGCCGCGCATGCCGGCCAGCTGACGCATCTGCGCCGGCGAGCCGCGCGCGCCGGAATGCGACATCATCCAGACCGAGTTGGTCGGCTTGCCCGCCTCCTGCTTCGAGATCTCCTTCATCATCGCCTGCGCCACTTCCTCGGTGCAACGCGACCAGGCGTCGACGACCTTGTTGTAGCGCTCGCCGGCGGTGATCAAGCCGTCGAGGTACTGCTGCTCGAACTCCTTCACCTCGGCCTTGGTCTTGGCGATCATCTCCGGCTTGCTGTCGGGGATGACCATGTCGTCCTTGCCGAAGGAGATGCCGGCCTTGGCGGCCTGGCGGAAGCCGAGCCCCATCAGCCGGTCGGCGAAGATCACGCTCTCCTTCTGGCCGCAATGCCGGTAGACCGTGTCGATCACGTCGGAGATCGACTTCTTGGTCAGCTGGCGGTTGACCAGGCTGTAGGGCGTGCGCGGATCGACCGGCAGCAGGGCGCCCATCATCAGGCGGCCCGCGGTGGTCATCACCGTCGTCATGGTCTTGTCGCCCGGCTCGGTCGGCGCCGGGACCCGGGCATGGATCGCGGTGTGCAGGCTGATGGCGCCGGCGGCCAGCGCCTGCTCCACCTCACCCAAGCCGCGATAGACGTGCGGGCGGAAGTTCAGCGCCTCCGCCTCGGCCGGGGTCATCCCCTTGCCCTGCTTGGCGTCGGCGCTGGCGATCAGCCCGCGCACCTCATCGGTCCGGGCACCGGCGGCGCGGTATTCCGGCGTCTCCAGGCTGAGGTAGTAGAGCCCGAGCACGATGTCCTGGCTCGGCACGATGATCGGCTTGCCGTTGGCCGGGCTGAGGATGTTGTTGGTCGACATCATCAGCACGCGGGCTTCGAGCTGCGCCTCCAGCGACAGCGGCACGTGCACCGCCATCTGGTCGCCGTCGAAGTCGGCGTTGAAGGCGGTGCAGACCAGCGGATGCAGCTGGATCGCCTTGCCCTCGACCAGCACCGGCTCGAAGGCCTGGATGCCCAGGCGGTGCAGCGTCGGCGCCCGGTTCAGCATGACCGGGTGCTCGCGGATCACCTCCTCCAGGATGTCCCAAACCTCAGGACGCTCCTTCTCCACCATCCGCTTGGCGGCCTTGATGGTGGTGGCGTGGCCGTACTTCTCGAGCTTCGAGTAGATGAAGGGCTTGAACAGCTCGAGCGCCATCTTCTTCGGCAGGCCGCACTGGTGCAGCTTGAGCTCCGGCCCCACCACGATGACCGAGCGGCCCGAATAGTCGACGCGCTTGCCGAGCAGGTTCTGCCGGAAGCGCCCCTGCTTGCCCTTCAGCATGTCGGACAGCGACTTCAGCGGGCGCTTGTTGGCCCCCGTGATGGCGCGGCCGCGGCGGCCGTTGTCGAACAGCGCGTCCACCGCTTCCTGCAGCATGCGCTTCTCGTTGCGGACGATGATGTCCGGAGCGCGCAGCTCGATCAGCCGCTTCAGCCGGTTGTTCCGGTTGATGACGCGGCGATACAGGTCGTTCAGGTCGGAGGTCGCGAAACGGCCGCCGTCCAGCGGCACCAGCGGGCGCAGCTCGGGCGGGATCACCGGGATGACGCCCAGGATCATCCAATCGGGGCGCGCGCCGGATTCCGCGAAGGCCTCGATCAGCTTCAGCCGCTTGACCAGCTTCTTGCGCTTGGCCTCGGAGGTCGTCTCCTTCAGCTCGACGCGCAGCCGGGTCGCCTCCTTGTTGGAGTCGATGCCGGTCAGCATCTGCTTCACCGCCTCGGCGCCGATGCCGACGGTGAAGGCGTCCTCGCCGAACTCGTCCATCTTGGTCTGGTACTGGTCCTCGGTCAGAAGCTGGTGCAGCTTCAGGTCGGTCAGGCCAGGCTCAAGGACTACATAGCTTTCGAAGTAGAGGACCTTCTCCAGCTCCTTCAGCGACATGTCGACCATCAGGCCGACGCGCGAAGGCAGCGACTTCATGAACCATATATGCGCGACGGGGCTGGCCAGCTCGATATGGCCCATGCGCTCGCGCCGGACCTTGGCCAGCGTGACTTCCACGCCGCACTTCTCGCAGATGATGCCGCGGAACTTCATCCGCTTGTACTTGCCGCAGAGGCACTCGTAGTCCTTGATCGGGCCGAAGATGCGGGCG
Source organism: Dankookia sp. GCM10030260 (assembly GCF_042666655.1). Classification (NCBI taxonomy): domain Bacteria; kingdom Pseudomonadati; phylum Pseudomonadota; class Alphaproteobacteria; order Acetobacterales; family Roseomonadaceae; genus Dankookia; species Dankookia sp. GCM10030260. The sequence goes on along the minus strand of NZ_JBHTDE010000001.1, from coordinate 457,792 downwards.
CAGAACAGCCCGTCCCGCTCCGGTTTGAAGGTGCGGTAGTTGATCGTCTCGGGCTTCTTGATCTCGCCGTAGCTCCAGGAGCGGATCTGCTCCGGGCTGGCAATGGAGATCTTGATCTGGTCGAAGGTCATGGCCTGGCCGGTCTGGCCCAGGATCTTCATCAGCTCGTTCATGCGGCCTTCCTCGTGGTCCAGCCTGCCGCCCGCGAAAGGGGGCGGCCGCGCATCCGATAGGGGCTGCCCCGGCGCTCACGCGCCGGGGCGTCGCGGTCAGTTGCCGCGGGTCTCGAGATCGACGTTGAGGCCGAGCGACTTCAGCTCCTTCACCAGGACGTTGAAGCTCTCGGGGATGCCGGCCTCGAAGTTGTCCTGGTCGCGGACGATGGCTTCGTAGACCTTGGTGCGGCCGGAGACGTCGTCCGACTTCACCGTCAACATCTCCTGCAGCGTGTAGGCTGCGCCATAGGCTTCCAGCGCCCAGACCTCCATCTCGCCGAAGCGCTGGCCACCGAACTGCGCCTTGCCGCCCAGCGGCTGCTGGGTGACGAGCGAGTAGGGGCCGATCGAGCGGGCGTGGATCTTGTCGTCCACCAGGTGGTGCAGCTTCAGCATGTAGATGATGCCGACGGTCACCTTGCGCTCGAAGATCTCACCGGTGCGGCCATCGGTCAGCCAGACCTGGCCGGAGGTGTCGAGCCCCGCCCGGGTCAGCATGCCCTCGATATCCGCCATCCGGGCGCCGTCGAAGACCGGCGTCGCGATGGGGATACCCTTCTTCAGGTTCTCCGCCAGCTCGATCAGCTGGTCGTCGTCCATCGGCGCGATGTCCCGCTGGAAGATCTCCTCGCCATAGGTGGTGCGGAGATGCTCCAGCAGCTCGTCGCGCATGGCGCCGCTGCGGCGGTATTCCTCGACGAGTTCGCCGACCTGGCGGCCGAGCGTCGCGCAGGCCCAGCCGAGATGGGTCTCGAGGATCTGCCCGACATTCATCCGCGACGGCACGCCGAGCGGGTTCAGCACGATGTCGACCGAGGTGCCGTTGTCGAGGAACGGCATGTCCTCCACCGGCACGACGCGGCTGACCACGCCCTTGTTGCCGTGGCGGCCGGCCATCTTGTCGCCCGGCTGCAGCTTCCGCTTCACCGCGACGAAGACCTTGACCATCTTCATCACGCCGGGCGGCAGCTCGTCGCCGCGCTGCAGCTTCTCGACCTTGCTCTCGAAGCGCTTCTGCAGGCGCTCGATGGCACCGTCGAACTCGCGCTTCAGCGCCTCGATCTCGACCATCGCGGCGTCGTCCTGCACGCCGATCTGGCGCCAGGTGGCCTTGGCGAATTCATCCAGCACCGCATCGGTGATGACGGTGCCGGACTTCACGCCGCGGAAGCCACCCGAGGCCTTGCGGTTCAGCAGCCGCTCGCGCAGCCGGCTGTGGAAGGACCGCTCCTGGATCGCCTTCTCGTCGTCGCGGTCCTTGGCGAGCCGCTCGATCTCGGCCCGCTCGATCGCCATGGCGCGCTCGTCCTTGTCGACGCCGCGGCGGCTGAAGACGCGGACATCGACGATGGTCCCCGCCACGCCGGGCGGCAGCTTCAGCGAGGTGTCGCGGACGTCGGAGGCCTTCTCGCCGAAGATGGCGCGGAGCAGCTTCTCCTCCGGCGTCATCGGCGATTCACCCTTCGGCGTCACCTTGCCGACGAGGATGTCGCCCGGCTGCACCTCGGCGCCGATATAAACGATGCCGGCCTCGTCGAGGTTGCGCAGCGCCTCCTCGCCCACGTTCGGGATGTCGCGGGTGATCTCCTCCTGGCCCAGCTTGGTGTCGCGGGCCATGACCTCGAACTCCTCGATATGGATCGAGGTGAAGACGTCGTCGCGCGCGATCCGCTCGGAGATCAGGATGGAGTCTTCGAAGTTGTAGCCGTTCCAGGGCATGAACGCGACGAGCACGTTCCGCCCCAGCGCCAGCTCGCCGAGTTCCGTCGACGGGCCATCGGCGATGATCTCGCCGGTGCGGACGCCGTCGCCCACCTTCACCAGCGGGCGCTGGTTGATGCAGGTGGACTGGTTGGAGCGCTGGAACTTGCGAAGACGGTAGATGTCGACGCCGCGCGTGGTGCCGTCGTCGCCGGTCGCCCGCACCACGATGCGCGCGCCGTCAATGCTGTCCACCACGCCATCGCGCTTGGCGACGATGGTCGCGCCCGAATCCCGGGCGACCGCCGCTTCCATGCCGGTACCGACCAGCGGCGCATCGGCGCGCACCAGCGGCACCGCCTGGCGCTGCATGTTGGAACCCATCAGCGCCCGGTTGGCGTCGTCGTTCTCAAGGAACGGGATCAAGGCTGCCGCCACCGACACAAGCTGCTTCGGCGAGACGTCGATCGCGGTGACCTCCTCCGGCTTCACCAGCCGGAAGTCGCCGCTTTGGCGGACCGAGACGAGCTCGGACAGGAACTCGCCGGTCGTGGCATCGACCTCGGCATCGGCCTGCGCGACCACGAGCCGCTCCTCCTCCATGGCGGAGAGGTAGCGCGGCTCGCCGACGATCTTGCCGTCCCGCACCAGCCGGTAGGGCGTCTCGATGAAGCCGTACTTGTTCACCTTGGCGAAGGTGGCGAGCGAGTTGATGAGGCCGATGTTTGGCCCTTCCGGCGTCTCGATCGGGCAGATGCGGCCGTAATGCGTCGGGTGCACGTCGCGCACCTCGAAGCCGGCGCGCTCGCGGGTCAGGCCTCCCGGGCCAAGCGCCGAGAGGCGGCGCTTGTGCGTCACCTCGGACAGCGGGTTGGTCTGGTCCATGAACTGCGACAGCTGACTGGAGCCGAAGAACTCCCGCACCGCGGCCGCCGCCGGCTTGGCGTTGATCAGGTCGTGCGGCATGACGGTGTCGATATCGACCGACCCCATGCGCTCCTTGATCGCACGCTCCATGCGCAGCAGGCCGACGCGGTACTGGTTCTCCATCAGCTCGCCGACCGAACGCACCCGGCGGTTGCCGAGGTTGTCGATGTCGTCGATCTGGCCGCGGCCGTCCTTGAGCTCGAGCAGGACGCGCACGGTGGCGATGATGTCCTGCTTGCGTAGCGTGCGGATGGTGTCCGGCACCTCCTCGGCGGCGAAGCCGAGGCGCATGTTCATCTTCACCCGGCCGACCGAGGACAGGTCGTAGCGCTCGCCGTCGAAGAACAGGCCGCGGAACAGCGTCTCCGCGGTCTCCGGCGTCGGCGGCTCGCCCGGGCGCATGACCCGGTAGATGTCCATCAGCGCTTCGTCGCGGTTGGTGTTCTTGTCGACCGTCAGGGTATTGCGGATCCACGGCCCGACCGACTGGTCGATCGCCAGGGTCGGCAGCTTCTCGAGGCCCGCATTCTCGATCGTGGCGAGCTTGGGCTCGGTCAGCTCCTCGCCGGCCTCGGCCCAGATCTCGCCGGTGTTGAGGTCCACCAGGTCTTCGGCGACGAAACGGCCGAGCAGGTCGGCGCGGCCGACCAGCACCTCGGTGGTGCCGCCCTCGGCGATCTTGCGGGCCGAACGCGGGGTGAGCTTGGCATCCTTCTCGGCCACCACCTCGCCGGTGCGGGCGTCGATCAGCGGCTCCTGCAGCTTGATGCCGCGGAAGGCGTCCGGATCGAAGGGACGCGACCAGCCCTTGGCGCCCCGGGTGAAGGCGACCTGGCCATAGAACTCGTTGAGGATCTCCTCGGCATCCATGCCGCGGATCTCGTTCGGCTCGAGCGCGGTGGCGCCCTTCTCGATCCGCTTAGCCTCGGTGCTGGCGCTGTCGAGCGCGAGCAGCAGGGTGCTGGCCGGCAGCTTGCGCTTGCGGTCGATGCGGACGTAGCAGATGTCCTTGGCATCGAACTCGAAGTCGAGCCAGGAGCCGCGATAGGGGATGACGCGCGCGGCAAAGAGGTACTTGCCGCTGCTGTGGGTCTTGCCCTTGTCGTGGTCAAAGAAGACGCCCGGGGACCGGTGCATCTGGGAGACGATGACGCGCTCGGTGCCGTTGATGATGAAGGTGCCGTTGTCCGTCATCAGGGGCATGTCGCCCATGTAGACGTCCTGCTCCTTGATGTCGCGGACCGAGCGGCTGCCGGTGTCCTCGTCCACGTCCCAGACAATCAGCCGCAGCCGCACCTTCAGCGGCGCCGCGAAGGTCAGCCCGCGCTGGATGCATTCCTCGACGTCGTATTTCGGCTCTTCCAGCTCGTACTGGACGAATTCCAGCCGGCCGCGCCCCGCGAAGTCGTCGATCGGGAAGACGGACTTGAAGACTTCCTGCAGGCCGGCATGCAGCCGCCCATCGGGGTTCACCTCCATCTGCAGGAAGGCTTCGTAGGACGCCCTCTGCACATCGATGAGGTTCGGCATCGGCGCCACCTCGGGCAGCCGCCCAAAGCTCTTGCGGATGCGCTTGCGCCCGGTGAACGACTTCGTGATAGCGTTCATGCCTGTCCCGTATCCCTTCCGCCCGTCGCAGCGCCAAACCGGCCGCGCTGCCCGGCGCTTACCAAATTCCTGTCCGTCCGATGTCCCGCACCCCCGTCTCCCACGCACGTGGCGGGGGCTGCGAAGCGCAGAAACGGAAGCGCGGACGGCAACCCGATGGGTTCCCGTCCGTACCTCCGCAGTCTGGACCCCAAGGCCGGCGACGAACTGCCGGCCCCGGGGGATAGCCTGAAGGCGACCTTACTTGACTTCGACGGACGCCCCGTTCTCTTCCAGCACCTTCTTGATCTTCGCCGCTTCGTCCTTGGAGGCGCTCTCCTTGACGACCTTCGGCGCACCCTCGACCAGATCCTTGGCTTCCTTCAGCCCGAGACCGGTGATGGTGCGGATCTCCTTGATGACGTTGATCTTCTTGTCGCCAGCCGCGGTCAGCGTGACGGTGAATTCCGTCTGCTCCTCGGCCGGCGCGGCAGCCGCGCCACCGCCAGCCGGCGCCGCCGCAACCGCGACCGGAGCCGCGGCGGAGACGCCCCACTTCTCTTCCAGCATCTTGGAGAGCTCGGCGGCTTCCATGACGGTCAGGCTGGAGAGCTCTTCGACGAGCTTTGCGAGTTCGGCCATGTCTGTGTACCTTCTGATCTAATGGCTTGGCTTGATGTTTGCAACACCCAGGCGCACGCTCAGCATCTCGAAGCGATCCGCCTGGGTTACATACTCGGTCCGGTTAGGCGGCCTCAGCCTCGTCCTTCTTCGCGAAGGCACTGAACACCCGCGCCAGCTGCGACCCAGGGGCCTGCAGCACGCCCGCGATGCGCGTCGCCGGGGTCTGGATCAGACCCAGGAGCTGCGCCCGCAGGGCGTCGAGCGAGGGCAGCTCGGACAGCGCCTTCACCCCATCGGGGGTGAGGTACTGGACGCCGAGCGCCCCGCCCAGGATCACGAACTTGTCGTTCCCCTTGGCGAACTCCACGGCCGTCTTCGCCACCGCCACCGGGTCCCGTGCCCACGCAAGCGCGGTCGGTCCCTTCAGCAGCGGCGAGATGGCCTGGAAGCGGGTGCCGTCGAGGGCGAGGGTGGCCAGCCGGTTCTTCGCGACCTTGTACGTCGCACCAGCATCGCGCATGCGGCGGCGCAGATTGCTCACCTCGGCGACCGTCAGACCCTTGTTCTGGGCGACGAGCACGAAGGAAGTATCGGCGAACACCGTGGCGAGGTGGGCGATGAACTCGCGCTTTTCCGTGCGGTCCAAATCCCGTCTCCAACGATGACCGGCGCCTTATGGAGGGGCACCGGCCGGTTCACACGCAGGCCCACCGCGGCTGCGGCGGGCCCTGGTTCGCCTGTCTGAGCCGGACCACCAAGCCATGCATGCCAGCGGAGCCGGAGCCCCGCGCGGCACGAATTCCTCGGCACCCCGTCTACCGCTGGCGGAGCAAGCTCCATCAAAGCCCCTCAAGGGAGAACCCCGGGGGCTACGCGCGGTCTCGGACAGGTTCGGGGAGGGACTAGCCCTCCCCTGCCCGCCCACCTTGCGGCGGGCGAATCTCTCGCGGCGCACCGGCCCGGAGGCCGGCGAGCCGGCTCAGGCGGCGGCGAGGCTCGCCACGTCCACCTTCACGCCGGGACCCATCGAGGAGCTCACGGCCACCTTCTTCACGTAGGTGCCCTTGGCGCCGGTCGGCTTGGCGCGCTGGATCGCCTCGATGAAGGCGCGCGCGTTCTCCAGCAGCTGGGCTTCCTCGAAGGAGGCCTTGCCGATGCCGGCATGCACGATGCCGGCCTTCTCGGCGCGGAACTCCACCTGGCCGGCCTTGGCCGCGGTCACCGCGCCGCGGACGTCCATGGTGACGGTGCCGAGGCGCGGGTTCGGCATCAGCCCGCGCGGGCCGAGGATCTTACCGAGCCGCCCCACCAGGCCCATCATGTCCGGCGTGGCGATGCAGCGGTCGAACTCGATCTTGCCTTCCTGCACCGCGGCGGCCAGCTCATCCGCGCCGACCACGTCGGCACCGGCGGCCAGCGCCTCCTCGGCCTTGGCGCCGCGGGCGAAGACGCCCACGCGCACCGTCTTGCCGGTGCCGTTCGGCAGGCCGACCACGCCACGGACCATCTGGTCGGCATGGCGCGGGTCGATGCCGAGGTTCATCGAGATCTCGATCGTCTCGTCGAACTTGGCCTTGGCATTGGCCTTGGCCAGGCCGATGGCCTGGACCAGCGGCACCACCGCGTCGCGGTCGAAGCCGGCGTAGATCGCCTTGAGGCGCTTGCCCTGCTTGGCCATGGTTCAGCCCTCCACCACGGTGAGGCCCATCGCGCGGGCGGATCCTGCAAGCATGCGCACGGCGGCGTCCACGTCGTTGGCGTTCATGTCCTTCATCTTCACCGCGGCGATCTCGCGCAGCTGGGTCTTGGTCACCCGGCCGACATTGGCGCCCTTGCCCGGCGTCGTGCTGCCCTTCTCGATCTTCGCCGCCTTGAGCAGGAAGTAGGTGTTGGGCGGCGTCTTGGTGATGAAGGAGAAGGTACGGTCGGAGAAGGCCGTGATCACCACCGGGGTCGGGGTGCCGGGCTCCATCTGCTGCGTCGCCGCGTTGAATTCCTTGACGAACTGCATGATGTTCAGGCCGCGCTGGCCCAGCGCCGGGCCGACCGGCGGCGAGGGGTTCGCCTTGCCGGCCGGAATCTGCAACTTGATGTAGCCGGTGATCTTCTTCGCCATAATACGTCCCTGGGGCCAGGGAGCCGCGGTGCCTGCGGCGCCGGCCCCCATGCCCCGGACGGGCAAAGGACCGGGCGCCTCCCGCGTCCCGTTCAAGTGAGCGGGCGCCTATGGACGCCGCTCCCCCTGGAGTCAAGTGGAAACCGGCGGCGCCGGGTCAGCCGAAGGCCCAGCCGCCCGGCTGGGTCCAGGCCTGGGCATAGGCGTCGAAGCCGGCATCCGGCGCCCCGCCGGCCTGGGCCCCGTGCACCGCGCCGTCCACCGCGATGGCGTCGCCCAGCACCAGGATCTCCCCCACCGCCCGCGCCGCCCCGCCGCCGAGGATGGGATCATTGCCCTCGCCGCCGAACAGCCAGACCCAGTTCTCGCCGCTGGCGACGGTGTCGCCGCGGCCGGCGCCGAACGGCGGGTCGTCGCCGATGCCGTCCTCAAGACTGTCGTCGCCCGCTTCGCCATCGGCATAATCGTTGCCGGCCTCGCCCAGGATGGTGTCGGCGCCGACGCCGCCAGGGATGCTGTCGTCGCCCGCCCCGGCCTGCTCGACGGCGGCGGCCCCGGTGCGGTTGAGGACGCCTCGGCCCGCGCTGCCCTCTCCGTCGGCGGTGTTCAGCAGCAGGTGGTTCAGCCAAGTCGCCACCTCGCCGATCGAGGCATTGGCCTTGCCGTCCTCGTTCAGGAAGTGGTCGTCCTGCACCGCGAAGCCGATGCGGTACAGCCCGTCTGCCAGGGTATCGACCAGGTTGAAGCCCAGATAGCTGCTGGTGCCGCCGTCGTCCTTGATCAGGTGGTAGCCGGTCTCGACTCCCGTCCTCGTCTCGCCGGGCAGCGCGGTGGACAGCGCCGGCCGCCCGGCATCGCTGCGGATCCAGCCGTTCAGCGCCGCCACGTCCGCCACGCCGATTCGGCCGTCGTCCAACAGACGCAGCGCGGCGATGCCCTCCGCGATCGACCGGTTCAACCCGTCCGCGGCCTGCAGGCCGGCGGCGATCTGCGCCGCGGGGATATTGGCCGCGAGGCCCGCATCGGTGGCCAGCGTGTCGACGATCCAGTCGAGCGACGTGCCGGTGGTCGACAGGGCGATGCCGGGGGTGGTGGTCGCGGTCGGCGCGGGTCGGTGACGACGGGCATCCTCGGGCTGCGGTGTCTCGCGGACTGTGCGAAATCGCGGGCCAAGACGGGCGACAGTCGCCACCTACACAAGTTCTTGGTGTTGTTTTACACTGTATTTCTACTTTTAACTGATAATGCAGCCTTGCGCGACCGCAAGGGTCAATAAAAACCCACCCACCACCCCGAACCGCAATGCATCCTTCCGGCGCCGCCGGCGTCAACGCCCCGACCGCCCAGGGCGGCGGAGGCCCTGGCGCGTGCTTGCGACCCTTCCCGGCTGGCGGGACTGGCTATTCTCGGCGCGGTCCTTCGCGGCGGCGATGCTGGCACTCTGGCTCGCGCTCTGGCTCGACCTGCCACGGCCCTATTGGGCGGTCGGCACGGTCTATATCGTCATCCAGCCGCTTTCGGGGGCGCTGCGGGCCAAGGCGCTGGCGCGCTTCCTCGGCACCCTGGCGGGCGGCGCCTTCGCCGTCGCCGCGGTGCCGGCCCTGGTCGATGCGCCGCCGCTGCTGGCGCTGGTGCTGGCCTTGTGGGTCGCCGGCTGCACCATGGGCTCGCTCTACGACCCGACGCCGCGCAGCTACGCTTTCCGGCTCGCCGGCTTCACCGCCGCGCTGATCGCCTTCCCCGGCGTCGATGCCCCCGGCGCGATCTTCGCCACCGCCCTGGCCCGGGTGGAGGAGATCGGCCTCGGCATTCTCTGCGCCACCCTGGTCGACCAGGTCTTCCCCCGCCCCGCCACGCCCATCCTGCTGGCCCGGCTGGAGGCCTGGATCGGCGGCATGGCCCGGTTCGGCGCCGCGGCCCTGTCGGGCCGGATGGAGGAGACCGGCTTCATCGCCGAGCGCCGGCGGGTCGCCCGCGACGGCGCAGCCCTCGACGCGCTGTTCGAGGAGACCCGCTACGAGACGGCGCAGCACCCTGCCGGCCTCGCCTGGGTGCGCGCACTGCGGGCCCGGGCGCGCTCGGTGCCGGCGATGATCACGGCGGTGGCCGACCGCGCCCGGGCACTGCAGCAGGACGCGCCGGCGGCGCAGGCGGCGCTCGCCCCGCTGCTGCGGGAGACCGCGGCCTGGATGACCGCGACCGCCGATCCGGCGCGCCGTGCCGCGGCCTGGGCGGCGGCGCCGGCCCTGCTCGGCCGGCTGCGGGTGGCCGAGCGCGCCGAGGCCGGCGAGACCTGGCCGGGCCTGCTGCGCGAGGGCCTGCTGGCCCGGCTGCATGAGCTGGTCGAGACTTGGTCGCTGGCCTTGGCGCTCGAACCCGGCGCCGCGACGCTGGGCGCCACGCCGCGCGCGGCGGCGGCGCCGGTGACCAGCATCCACACCGACCCGCTGCTGGTCGGGCTGACCGGGCTGGCCGCGGTGCTGGCGATCCTCGCTTGCAACCTGGCCTGGGTGGCGACCGGCTGGCCGGAGGGCGGCACGGCAACGATGATGGCCGCCGTCGCCACCGCGATGTTCGCCCAGCTCGACGACCCGGCGCCGGCGATCGCCCGGTTCATCGGCTGGACCCTCTTCGCCGTGGTCGCGGCGGCTGTCTACCTGTTCGCGGTGCTGCCGTCGATCGACGGCTTCCCGCTGCTCGCCTTCGCCCTGGCCGTCCTCTACCTGCCCTTCGGCGCGCTGCATGCGCAGCCGGCCCGGCTCGGCATGGCCTTGCCGGTGCTGGTCAATACCGTCGCGCTGATCTCCCTCCAGACGGTCTACGAGGCCGAATTCGCGGCCTATGTGAACGGCGCGCTGGCGCTGCTGGCGGGCTTCGCCGCCGGCCTGGTCAGCACTCGGCTGGTGCGGGCCTTCGGCATCGACTGGCGGCTGCGCCGGCTGGTCGCCGCCGACCGCCGCGACCTGGCGCGGCTGACCGAGGGCCGCCGGGCCGATCTCCGCCGCAGCGTCGCCGCCATGCTGGACCGCTTCGAATTTCTTGCCGGCCGGATCGGCTCGGCCGATGCCGCGACGCTCGACCTGACCGAGCTGGCCGAATTGCGCGCCGCGGTGAACGTGGTCCGGCTGCGCGAGGCGGCGCCGCAGCTGGCGCCGGCGGCGCGCGCGGCGGTGGCGGCGGCGCTGGCCGCGGTCGCCGCCCGGGCGCGGGGCCAAGCGATGCCGGATGCGGTGCTGGGCCGGCTGGATGCGGCGCTGGGCGCCACCATGCCGGGGCGGGACACAGCGACGCGCGGCGCGGCACTGGCATTGTCCGGCCTGCGCCGCGCCCTGTTCCCCGCCGCGCCGCCGCCGCGGCTGGAGCAGGCGGCGTGATCGGCGAGTTCGACCTGCAGGGCATCTTCGTCCCCGCCCTGCTGGCCTGGGCGGCGCTGGCGCTGCTGGCCAATGCGCTGGCACGGCGGCTGCTGCAGCGGTTCGGCCTCTATCGGCTGATCTGGCACCGGCCGCTCTTCGACCTCGCGCTCCTCGTCATCCTGCTCGGCGCCATCGCGGCGCTGGCCAACCGGATCCTGGCATGACCTTCCCGCAGGCCGGCCGCGTCGCCGTCACCCTCGCCGCCGTGCTGCTCGCCGGCTTCGCCGGCTGGCAGCTCTGGCGAACCTACATGGAGGAGCCCTGGACCCGCGACGGCCGCATCCGGGCCGAGGTGGTGGGGATCGCCCCCGACGTCTCCGGCCTGGTGCAGGCGGTGCCGGTGCGGGACAACCAGGCGGTCCGCCGCGGCGAGGTGCTGTTCCGCATCGACCCCGACCGCTTCGCCCTGGCGCTGCAGCAGGCCGAGGCGGTGCTCAGCAGCCGGCATGCCTCGCTGCTGCAGGCGCAGCGCGAGCAGCAGCGCTACGGCCGGCTCGACCAGAGCGCGGTCTCGGTCCAGCGGCAGGAACAGGCGGTGACCGACGCGCAGGTGGCCGAGGCGGCCTGGCGCCAAGCGGTGGTGGAGCGCGACATCGCCCGGCTGAACCTGGAACGCTCCGAGGTGCGGGCGCCGGTGAACGGCTTCGTCACCAACCTGGAGCTCCGCCCGGGCGACTACCTCGCAGCCGGCCGGGCGGCCCTCGCTTTGGTCGATTCCGACAGCTTCCACGTCGCTGGCTATTTCGAGGAGACCAAGCTGCCGCGCATCCGCCCCGGCGATCGCGCCACCATCCGGGTGATGGGCGAGGCCGGGATCATTGAGGGCCATGTCGAGGGCATCGCCGCCGGGATCACCGACCGCGAGCGGGTCGCCGGCGACAACCTGCTGGCCAACGTCAACCCGACCTTCAGCTGGGTGCGGCTGGCGCAGCGGGTGCCGGTGCGGATCGCCATCGACCGGGTGCCCGAGGGGCTGCGGCTGCTGTCCGGGCGGACCGCGACGGTGACGGTGCTGCCCGCGGCGCGCGACAGCGGCCTGCGTACGAAAGCGGACGCGGCGCCGCTGTAGCGCCTTGTCTTCGGGGCAGGTTCACGCGCCCAGGCGTTCGCGCCCGCCCGCGGTCGGCTCTGGCTAGCCCGGCTTCGGTCCCGCAGGGGGCAGCGTCCGGCCGATCAGGTGGCGCATGCGGGGGATCTCCTCCTCCAGCGCCCGGGCCAGGCCGGCACCATCGACCCGGTCCCAGCGGATGGTGCCGGTATTGTCGAACAGCGCCACCACGTCCGGCTCCCGCAGCGCGTCGCGGAAGGTCCCGGCGAGCCGCGCCACCACCGCGGCCGGCGTGCGCGCCGGGACATAGACGCCGGACCAGCCGAGCAGGTCGGCACCCGGCAGCCCGGCCTCGGCCAGGGTCGGTATCTCGGGGGCGATCGCCAAACGTTCCCCGGCATTCACCGCCAGCGCGCGCAGCCGGCCGTCCCGGACGAAGGGCAGGCTGCTCAGGGGATAGTCGAAGCAGAGGTCGACCCGTTCGGCCGCGAGGTCGTTCAACACCTGACCGAATTGGTTGTAAGGAATGTGGGTCAGGTCCAGCTTCGCCGTTTCGGCAAACAGGGCCGCGGCGGCGTGCTGGCCGGAGCCGATGCTGGCGGCATAGGTGACCTTGCCGGGATTCGCGCGGGCATAGCCGATCAGCTCGCCGATGCTCCGCCACGGCCGCCCCATGCCGCTGACGGCGACGTTGGCCGAGGCACCGATGCCCTGCACCGGCAGGAAATCCCGCTGCGCATCGTAGCGCAGGTTGGGGATCAGCAACGGGGCGATGGCGAAGGTGGCGAAATTGCCGAAGAACAGGGTATGGCCGTCCGGCGCCGCGCGGGCGGCGACTTCGGCCGCCGCGGTGCCGCCGGCACCCAGCCGGTTGTCGACCACGACGCTTTGGCCAAGGGGCGCGGCCAGCTTGGTGGCGATCAGCCGGGCGGCGATGTCGAGCACGCTGCCGGGTCCGCCGGGAACCACCCAGGTGATGGTTCGGGTGGGAAACCCTTCCGCCGCGGCCGGGGCCGGCCAGGCCGCCCGCGCTGCCAGGGCCGTCGCGGCGCCGAGCGCCGCCCTTCGCGTCTGATCCATCCGGCGTTCCGCCCTTGCCGTTTCCTCGCCCGGCAAGGGTAGCGTCCGGGCCGGCAGCTGCAACCGCAGACTGCAGCGCCGCCGCCGGATGCCCTCAGACCTTCTCGACCTGGGTGTATTCCAGCTCGACCGGCGTGGAGCGGCCGAAGATCGAGACGCTGACCTTGACCCGGCCGCGCTCCTCGTCGACTTCCTCGACCGTGCCCATGAAGCTGGTGAAGGGGCCGTCGGCGACGCGGACCTGCTCGCCGATCTCGAAGACCACGGCGGGCTTGCGCGGCTTGTCCACGCCTTCCTTCACCTGGTTGACGATGCGCTGCGCCTCGGACTCGGTGATCGGGCTCGGCTTGTTCTTGTTGCCGAGGAAGCCGGTGACCTTGGGCGTGTCCTTCACCAGGTGCCAGGCCTCGTCCGACATCTCCATCTTCACCAGCACGTAGCCGGGGAAGAATTTGCGTTCGGAATTGACCTTCTGGCCGCGCCGCACCTCGGTCACCTCCTCGGAGGGGACCAGGATCTCGTCGAACTGCTCACCCAGGCCCTTCTGGGCGGCCTGTTCCTTGATCTGCTGGGCGATCTTCTTCTCGAAACCCGAGTAGACGTGCACCACGTACCAGCGCTTGGCCATCGATTCGTTCCCCCTCACCCCAACCCGAACAGGCCGCGCATCCCGAACGCGATCACTTGGTCGACGACCAGGAAGAACACGGCCGCGAGCGCCGACATCGCCAGCACGAGGCCGGTGGTGATCAGGGTTTCCTTGCGGCTCGGCCAGGTGACCTTCGCCACCTCCGTCCGCACGTCCCGGACATACTGCGCGGGATCCAGTCTGGCCAACGCGTCGAACCCTTCCAGGCTGCGGTGAACGCTTCGCGGGCGGTCGCCCGTCCCGGAAGCCTGGGAAAGGCGCCACCCACCGAGAGACTAGTGGCCCCGGGACGACCCGGGGAAGTGGCAGGGGCGGAGGGTCTCGAACCCCCAACCTCCGGTTTTGGAGACCGGCGCTCTAGCCAATTGAGCTACGCCCCTTCACACCGGGCAGGGCCGCGGCGCGGCGACGCCTATAGGTCAGGGAAAACGGGCTGTCGAGAGGCAGGGACGGAGTCCGCCCCCAAACGCAAACGGGCCGCCCTGGGGCGGCCCGTCGCAACCTTGCGCTTGTCGTTTACTTCTTCGCGGCCGGGGCGGCTGCGACGCTGTCGGCGGAGATCGAGGCGACGACGCCGGCGCCGACGGTCCGGCCACCCTCGCGGATGGCGAAGCGCAGGCCCTGGTCCATGGCGATCGGCGCGATCAGCGACACGTCCATCGTCACGTTGTCGCCCGGCATCACCATCTCGACGCCTTCCGGCAGCTTGACGATGCCGGTCACGTCCGTGGTCCGGAAGTAGAACTGCGGCCGGTAGTTGGTGAAGAACGGCGTGTGCCGGCCGCCTTCTTCCTTCGTCAGGATGTAGCTCTCGGCCTTGAAGTTCATGTGCGGCTTGATCGAGCCCGGCTTGGCCAGCACCTGGCCGCGCTCGACGTCCTCGCGCTTGATGCCGCGCAGCAGCACGCCGACGTTGTCGCCCGCCTGGCCCTGGTCCAGCAGCTTGCGGAACATCTCGACGCCGGTGACCACCGACTTCACGGTGTCCTTCAGGCCGATGATCTCGACTTCCTCGCCCACCTTGACGATGCCGGTCTCGACCCGCCCGGTCACCACGGTGCCGCGGCCGGAGATCGAGAACACGTCCTCGATCGGCATCAGGAAGGGGCGGTCCAGCGGCCGCTCCGGCTGCGGGATGTAGGCATCCACCGCCGCCATCAGCTCGAGCACCGCCTTCTCGCCCAGCGCCACGTCGCCGTCGTCCAGCGCCACCTTGGCCGAGCCCTTGACGATCGGGATGTCGTCGCCCGGGAAGCCGTAGGAGGTGAGCAGCTCGCGCAGCTCCATCTCCACCAGCTCGACCAGCTCGGGGTCGGCCAGGTCCATCTTGTTGAGGAACACCACCAGCGCGGGGACGCCCACCTGGCGCGCCAGCAGGATGTGCTCGCGCGTCTGCGGCATCGGCCCGTCGGCCGCCGAGACCACCAGGATCGCGCCGTCCATCTGCGCCGCGCCCGTGATCATGTTCTTCACATAGTCGGCGTGGCCCGGGCAGTCCACGTGCGCGTAGTGCCGGTTCAGCGTCTCGTACTCGACATGCGCGGTCGAGATCGTGATGCCGCGCGCCTTCTCCTCCGGCGCCTTGTCGATCTGGTCGTATGCCGTGAACGTCGCGCCGCCGGTCTTCGCCAGGATCTTGGTGATCGCCGCCGTCAGCGACGTCTTGCCATGGTCAACGTGACCAATCGTCCCGATGTTGCAGTGCGGCTTCGTCCGCTCGAATTTCGCTTTTGCCATGCTCCGGCTCCGCTACGCGACTGGCCCGCGCGACCGACCACCGGTCGAAGGGCGTCGTTGACCACCCCGAAACCCGTCGGACCCGCACGCCCAACGAAACCGGGCGCTGGAGCGGGTGACGGGGATCGAACCCGCACAACCAGCTTGGAAGGCTGGGGCTCTACCATTGAGCTACACCCGCGCCCAAAGCACCCCCGGCCGGGGAACGCCGGCGAACCGGCGCCGCAGGGGGAATATGGAGGGGGTTGGATTTGAACCAACGTAGGCGCAAGCCAACGGATTTACAGTCCGTCCCCTTTAGCCACTCGGGCACCCCTCCGCAGTCCTGCGCTATGTCCCAGGCAGCGGGTGGCGCGGGTTATCCGGTTTCATCCTGTCCTGTCAACGTGGGGGCGAAGGCAGTTTCGCCCCCGGCCATGGTTTCATCATGGCTGGACAGCGGCACCGCGCCGCGCTTTGTGCAGGCATGCGCCGAGGCCCGCCGCGTAGCGGCAATCCATCCATGCCGCGTAGCGGCAATCCATCCACGCCGCGTGGCGGCAATCCGTCCATGCCGCGTGGCGGCGATCCATCCGCGCCGCGTGGCGGCACCAACCCACCGCCATCCGGCGGATTCCCCCCTGTCCCGGGCCGCCGTGGCGGCCCAGGCCGTGCCGTCGCGGCCGGTGGCGTCTGGTTGCACGGGCTGCACCCCGTTGCCGCGGCGCTGGCCAACCCGGCGCGGCGGCTGAAGCGCCTGCTGCTGACCGAGGAAGCCGAGGCGACGCTCGCCGCTGGCCTGCCGAAACCCTGGCGGATCGCCGCCGAGCGGGTGGAGCGCGCCCATATTGCCAGCTTCCTGCCGGAGGATTCGGTGCACCAGGGTGCCGCCCTGCTGGCCGAGCCGCTGCCCGACATGCCGCTCGACCGGGCGCTCGACCATGGCACCGGGCCGATCCTGGTGCTCGACCAGGTGACCGACCCGCGCAACGTCGGCGCCATCCTGCGCTCGGCCGCGGCCTTCGGCGCCGCCGCGCTGGTGATGCAGGACCGCCACGCCCCACCCGAGACGGGGGCGCTGGCCCGCGCCGCCTCCGGCGCGCTCGAGATCGTGCCGGTGGTGCGGGAGGTGAATTTGTCCCGGGCGCTTGACTACCTGAAGAAGGCCGGGCTCTGGGTGGTCGGGCTGGCCGGCGATGCGCCGGTGACGCTGGCCCAGGCCGGGCTTGGTGGCCGCCGCGTGGCACTGGTGCTGGGCGCCGAGGGCGAGGGCATGCGGCGGCTGACGCGGGAGCATTGCGACGAGCTGGCCCGGCTGCCGATCGCGCCGGAGATGGAGAGCCTGAACGTCTCCGCCGCCGCCGCGGTGGCGCTGTATGAGCTGGTGCGCGGCTGAGGGTTAAGCCTGGAGAGGACAAGCCATTCCCTCCTCAAACCGCACCTATGCTTCCTCCGGGCTTGAGACCCGCCGCGCGGCGGGTACCAACCCACACCAATAGAGGATGGTTCAGGGAGGATACCTCCTCCCTGGCCTTGCTTGATCCGCTGGTAAGGGAGAGACACCGATGGACGCAGCCGCCGATGCCATCCTCGCCGCCCGCCGGGCGAAGCGCATCCTGGCCCCGCTCGGCGCCGCGGCGCCGGCGCATCCGGAGGCCGGCTATGCGGTGCAGCACGCGGTGGCCCAGGCGCTGGGTGCGGTGCCGCCGGCCGGCTTCAAGATCGGCGCGACGACCAGGCAGATGCAGGACTACCTGGGCCTGTCGGGTCCTGCCGCCGGCTTCGTGCCGCGGGCCAGCCTGCATGCCAGCGGCGCCGAGTTCCGCTTCTCCGATTTCCTCAACCCTGGCGTGGAATGCGAGATCGGCGTCCGGCTCGGGCAGGATTTGCCCGCCGGCCCGACCACCCGCGAACAGGCCGCCGCCGCGGTCGTCGAGGTCTTTCCTGCGATCGAGATCGTCGAGCGGCGCTACGGCGACCTGGCCGAGCTCGGCACGCCCACGCTGATCGCCGACCAGGTCTTCCATGCCTTGGGCGTGCTCGGCGCCCCGATGGCGGGGTGGCAGGGGCTCGACCTCGGTGCTGCCCGCGGCAGCTTCTATGTCGGCGGCAAGCTGGTGGGGTCCGGCCATGGCCGCGACCTGCTCGGCCATCCGATGGAGGCGCTGGCCTGGCTGGCCGGCTCGGGCGCCGCCCGGGTCTTCGGCGGGCTGCGGGCGGGCCAGGTGGTCTGGCTCGGCTCCGTCACCCCGCCCATATGGCTCGACGGGCCCTGCGAGGTCATCGCCGATTTCGACCTGCTGGGACAGGCGCGGCTGCGCTTCGTCTGATTTGCCGGGGGGCGAAGGGGGGCGTTAACCCGGCGCGGCGATAAGGACCGGGCCGTCCGCCGGGGCGGCCGCTGCCGATCATGCCGCCAGGATGGCGCGCCGGAATGGAAACCCCATGCCGCACGCCGCCTGGACCATGCTCAATGACGATCAACAGCTTGCCCTGGCGCGGGAAGCGCTGCGCCGCGCCGCCGAGACGCTGGCCGACCACGCCGAAGTGCTGGCGGCGGAAATGGATCGGGGGACGTTGGTCGACCACGGCGGGCCGGATGCGCTGCGGCTCTTCGCCGCCGTGGTCCGGGCGACCAATACCGATGCCTTCGGCCAGGTGGGCCAGGCATGACCGCTTCTGCGGACGCAATCGCGCGAGGACCACGCGATGATGAACGGATCGGCGCCCCGCGCCGGTTGTGGCCGCACCTCTCCCTCCGGATGATGCGGCCCGCCGCGCACGGGGCCATGGGGTGCCGCCCGCGCGCGTCCCGCAGGAGCCCCGATAGATGCGCCCCATGCCTGATCTGCCCCGCCGGTTCCGGACCGGCCTGCTCGCGCTGCTGCTTTGCCTCCCGGCGCTGGTGAACGGCTTCCCGCTGCTTTTCGACGACAGCGCGCACTACCTTCGGAAGCCCTTCGCCTTGGTGCAGGAACTGGCGCGCGGCCGGCTTTCGATCGATGCCGGGCAGTACCGCGGCTACATGCCTTCGCATTTCGGCGGTGGGGAGGCCGCGGCGCCCGCGCCGGGGGCATCTGCGCCGGGGGCGGCAGCGTCCGTGCCGCAGGCAGCAGCGGTCGTGCCGCTCTCGGGCAATCCCTTCTTCCTGCGGCCTGCACCCTACAGCCTGGCGCTGGTGCCCTTCGCCCATGCGGTCACCATCTTGCTGCTGCCCTTTGCCCAGGCGTTGCTGGTGGTGCTGCTGGCGGAGGCGCTGCTGCGCGCCCTCGCCGGGCCGGCGCCGCCGGCCTGGGCGTGGGGGGCGATGGCCGTCGGACTGCTGGCCTCCGCCGCGCCCTGGTTCGCCAGCCAGATCATGCCGGACGTGCTGACCGGGTGCCTGGCGCTCTGGCTCGGCTTGCTGGTGGCGGGCGGAGACTGGTTGAGGCGGCCCTGGCGCGCCGTGGGCTTCGCGCTGCTCGGTGCATTCCTGGTCGGCAGCCACCTGACGCATCTGCCGCTGGCGGCCGGCGGGGCGCTGGTCGGGCTCGGGCTGCGCTGGGCGATCGAACGCAAGCAAGACCCGCTGCGCTGGCGACGGGCCGGGCTGGCGCTGGCGGCGCTGGTTCTGGCCGCCGGCGGGCTGGTCGGCACCAACCTGGCCTTCGGCAGGAAGGCGACGCTGTCCGAAAGCTCGCCCTTGTTCATGCTGGCGCGCATGGTCGGCGACGGCACCGCGGCGCTGGTGCTGGAGAAGGACTGCCCGGCCGGCGCGGGCTGGCTGCTGTGCGGCCAGCCGGAATTCTGGCGCGGCAATTCGGATGATTTCCTCTGGCAGCCGCGTGCGCCCTGGCTGCGCCACTGGGCCGAGCGCGACCGCTTCCTGGCCGAGGCGCGAGAGATCAGCGGCCGGGTGCTGCGCGAGTATCCGGGCGAGCAGGCGGCGCGCAGCCTGGCAAATTTCGCCCGGCAATTGGTCACCCTGTCGATCGACCCGCAATTGACCGAACCACCGCCGTACAGCTTCGGCGAATTGGCCGGGCAGATGGGCGCGCCGGCGGCGGGGCTTGCGGCGGCCAGCATGGCGAACACCGGCGATGCCCGGCTGAGCGCGTATCGCCGGTTGCAGGACCAGGCACAGAAGGCCTTGTTCTGGGTTGCGCTGCTGGCGCTGGCCGGCATCATCGTGCTGGCCTGGCGGGCACGGCGCGGGCCGCTGCTGGCGGTGGCCGGATTGGCCCTGGCGCTGGTGCTGGGCAATGCCTTCCTGGCCGGTGCGCTGTCCGCCGTGCATGGCCGCTACCAGAGCCGGATCACCTGGCCGGTAACGCTGCTGGCGGTGGCGGCCGGGGCGGCGGCGCTGCGGCCGCGGGCTACGGTGGACCGGCCGGCGGCTGCGCGGTATGAGGCAGGGCAGGCCGGGTTAGCACAGCGGTAGTGCAGCGGTTTTGTAAACCGAAGGTCGGGGGTTCGATCCCCTCACCCGGCACCGAGGCTTTCGGCTCGGCGGTCCGCGCAGCCGGCCACGTCCTGTGTCCGGCCGCTTAAGCCCCTCGCATATCGAACAACGCGGGAATTGCTCAGGCGCCGGCTCGTCAGGGGCGAGGCATATGCTTGGCGCCGTCGTGCAAGGGGCAACCACGAGGGCGAGCGGCGGCCGAAATCCACACAGGCGGGATGGGGCAGGTCCATTGGTCCCGCGTCCACCGGCGGCCGACACGGGGCGGTCCTTTGGACCTCACGCGCCAACCAGGCGAAGCCGTGGCCAGCTCGCCGTCATGCGTTCGACAAGCCGGAGCCTATCCCAGTCGGACCGGTATCCCCCCGCCCGGGCGCCCCCGCTGGATTCATGTCCGGACGACGGTGGCGATCCCGACCCGGGGAGTTGCTCGGTCTCCTCCTCGTCCGCGCGAGCAGGCCTGTACGAGGCCGGCGACATCGTGGACCTCGACAGCGATCCGACCAAGCTCGTCGAGGTGCGGGAGACCGGCAAGCAACCGCTCATCACCCGCGGCACGCTGACCATCGTCTCTGTCGCCATCGACGTGGCGACGTGCTTGGCGAGCCTGCCGATGATCATCGCCGCCTCCCGTCCCGAGCAGGAGGTGCCGAACGTCATGCGGCTCGCCTCGCCGGAGAGCGCCATCCTCGAGGCGGCGATCTTCCCTGCGCTGACCATCGTGGCGCTGGTGCCGCTCGCACTGCGCGGCGTGGCCTGCGTGCCGGTCGGCGCGGCGGCGCCGCGGTGCCTCATCCTGGCTGTCCAAGGCCTTGGGCGGCGCCGCGGCGGCCGTCCTCAGCACCGGATCGTCGACTTCCTGCCCGGCCTCGCAGTGCCGCTCGCCTGCGCCGGGGCCTGGCCGGCATGGCTTTCCCGACCCGGGCCGGCGGCAGCAGCGACCGGCTGACGGGCACGGCGCGGCGAGACCGAAGCCGGCATGGCGGGAGGCGCCGCTCGGGGTGGGTGGAACTGGGTTGGGCTGTCACTGGCGCCTCGCCCTAAATCGGGCCAGAAATCGACCGGCATCGGCACGAATGGTGGCCGGCCTTCATCCGCCGCTCGGCCGTGATACGCAGGACACTCCGAGGCGGGCGGCGCCTTTTCCCGTCCTCGCGGTCATTCGACACGGCAAGAGCCTGCCGCGAGGTCATGGCCTGCATCCACAGCCGCACCGCCGGAGCGGCCAGGGTCGGGCTGAGAGCGAAATCGGCGCAAGACCGGTTCCCCCGCATCCGGCGGCGCAGGAAGGACCTCGCCTGGGAGGCGCTTACGGCTCCCGCCAATTGCACGAAATCGTATTACACGCGAAACGGCGCTCACGCCGCAGTGCGTTACTTCGCCGCGACAATAGTTTATAAGTC
Organism: Dankookia sp. GCM10030260; assembly: GCF_042666655.1. NCBI lineage: Bacteria > Pseudomonadati > Pseudomonadota > Alphaproteobacteria > Acetobacterales > Roseomonadaceae > Dankookia > Dankookia sp. GCM10030260. Next base: position 436,869 of record NZ_JBHTDE010000001.1, on the reverse strand, counting down.
TTTGATATTGCCTGTATCTTCCAATGGACCACACGGTGCCGTCAGTAAATCCAACGCATCAATCACAACCTAAAGTTGTCCTTCAAGAGAATGCATTGCAATTTACAACTTTAAGGGGAATTTCTACCCAATCTGTGAGCCGTGACGCAAGTATTGGTGAATTGAGAACGAATATGTACTGCTGTTAATCACCCCCTGCGTGCATATGACAGCGCTGTAACTCTTCCCAGTCGCGCCGTCCTGCAAGTAACGACCACAGTCTTAATGTTCGCTCTTGGTGAGCGGCAGCTGCGGTCAGCGTGGAGGAGGATGAAGATGGTTAATCTCGTTCGCCATGACCTGGAGTTTATTCTCCGGCAGATCAAGATCGCCGAAGCGCATTCCGCGGGAACGCCGCTGACGGAGATCCGGATCGACAATAACGGCAACGTCACGACAGACCCGACGGCTGCCCTGGCGATTCCGACGCCTCTGTCGCCCTATGGGCTTCGCACGGTCGACGGCAGCTACAACAACCTGGTGGCGGGCCGCGAGGAATGGGGCGCCGCCGATACGCCCTTCCCGCGGATCACCGACCCGGCCTACCGCAACGAGGCGGATGGCGACAGCATCACCTTCGGCGCCGGCAGCCCGGGCCAGGTGGTCTTCACCGACGGCAACTATGCCGAGATGGGCGCGCCCCCGCCGGGCACCCAGGGCCTTGGCGGCGGTACGGTCGTCGATGCGGACCCGCGCATCATCTCGAACCTGATCGTCGACCAGACGCTGGAGAACCCGGCGGCCGTCTATGCCGCCCTCACCTATGCCGGCCTCACCGGCGCCGAGCTGTCCGCCGCCCTCGCCGAGATCCGCACGGCCTACAACGCGACCAAGACCGCCACGGACGAGACGCGTCCGGCGGCCCAGGCCGAGCTCGCCGCGATCCTCGACAGCCATGGCGTCGTGATGGAGGGGACCACCGTCGTCCTCAAGAACGTCGCGCCCGATGAGGGGCTGTCGGCCTCCTACAACGGCTGGTTCACGCTGTTCGGCCAGTTCTTCGACCACGGCCTCGACCTCGTCACCAAGGGCAACAACGGCACGGTCTACATCCCGCTCCAGCCGGACGACCCGCTGTACAACCCGGCGACCCCGCACTCGAACTTCATGGCGCTCACCCGTACGCCGGTGAACGCGGAAAACCTGACGACCGCCTGGGTCGACCAGAACCAGACCTACACCTCCCACTCCTCGCACCAGCTGTTCCTGCGGGAATACAAGCTGGTCGACGGCAAGCCCGTCTCCACAGGCAAGCTGCTCGAGGGTGACCGCGGGCTGGCGACCTGGGCCGACGTCAAGCAGCAGGCCGCCGAGATGCTCGGCATCCGGCTGACCGACGCCGACGTTACCAACATCCCGCTGTTCAAGATGGACGAGTACGGCGAGTTCATCCGCGGCGCGAACGGCCTGCCGCAGCTCGTCGTGAGCCTCGGCGCCGACGGCAAGTTCGGCGGCGGCGACGATGTCTTCGTCGAGGGCAACCTGGCCAACCCGATCAGCACCGCAGGGGCGGTCCGTACCGGCCACGCCTTCCTCGACGACATCGCGCATGCCGCGGCCCCGATCGTCGTGGGTGGCCTCCTGATGCAGGACGGTGACTCCGAGGTCGGCTACTCCGGCGGGTTCAACAGCCGCGGCCAGCAGACCTCCTACGACAACGAACTGCTCGACGCCCACTACGTCACCGGCGACGGCCGCGGCAACGAGAACATCGGCCTCTCGGCCGTCCACCACGTCTTCCACTCCGAGCACAACCACACCGTCGAGCAGGTGAAGATCCGGGCGATCGAATCCGGCGACGTCGCCTTCCTGAACGAGTGGCTCCAGGTCGACCTGCCGCTCGACGCGGTGCTGCCGCCGGCCAGCGACGCCGAGGCCGTGAAGGCCTTCGCGGCGACGCTGTCCTGGGAAGGCGAGCGCCTGTTCCAGGCCGCGCGCTTCACCACCGAGATGCAGTACCAGCACCTCGTCTTCGAGGAGTTCGGCCGCAAGGTCCAGCCGGACATCGATGCCTTCGTCTTCAACCCGTCCGTCGACATCAACCCGAACATCCTCGCGGAATTCGCCCATGTGGTGTACCGCTTCGGGCACTCCATGCTGCGGGAGACGGTCGACCAGATCAATGCGGACGGCACCCGGTCCGACATGGACCTGTTCGACGCCTTCCTGAACCCGCTGGCCTTCGGTTCTGCGACGATCGACCACGACGCGGCGGCCGGCGCCATCGTCCGCGGCATGACCAGCCAGGTCGGCAGCGAGATCGACGAGTTCGTCACCCACGTGCTGCGCAACCAGCTCGTCGGCATCCCGCTCGATCTCGCGGCGCTCAACATCGCCCGTGGCCGCGACACCGGCATCCCCTCGCTGAACGAGGCCCGCCGGCAGTTCAAGGAAGCCGCCAACGGCGATACCCAGCTCGACCCCTACACCAGCTGGACCGACTTCGCGCTGAACCTGAAGAACCCGGCCTCGATCGTCAACTTCATCGCGGCCTACGGCACGCATGAGACGATCACGGACGCCGCGACCGTCGCCGCCAAGCGGGATGCCGCCATGGCGCTGGTGTTCGGCGGCGTGGGTGCGCCGGCCGACCGCGACGCCTTCCTCAACGGCACCGGCCAGTATGCGGCCAAGCTCGGCGGCCTCGAGGATATCGACCTCTGGGTCGGCGGCATGGCCGAGAAGAAGATGGCCTTCGGCGGCATGCTGGGCTCCACCTTCTCCTTCATCTTCGAGCTGCAGATGGAGAACCTGCAGAACGGCGACCGGTTCTACTACCTGTCGCGGGTCCAGGGCCTCAACCTGCTCAACGAGCTGGAGAACAACTCCCTCGCCAAGATGGTGCTGAACAACACCGACCTGGGCGAGACCGGCTATGCCCTGCCGGGCGACATCTTCTCCGTGCCTGACCACGTCATCTACGTGGACAAGAACGAGCAGCTGAAGTTCGGCTATGCCGATCCGGTGCAGGAGGACCCCTTCCTGGAGGCGCTGGCCCCGATGATCCAGCGGGTCGATGCCAACAACGACGGCGTCGCCGAGTACCTGCGGGTCAACACCAATGACCACGTCCTCATCCAGGGGACCAACGGCGCCGACACCATCGTCTCCGGCGGTGGCGACGACGCGGTCTGGGGGCGCGGCGGCAACGACCGCATCGAGGCGGGCTACGGGGTCGACAAGGTCCATGGCGGTGATGGCGACGACATCATCACCAACAGCGGCACCGACATCGGCGCGGTCGACATGCTGCACGGCGAGGCCGGCAACGACGTCATCCACGGCGGCAGCGGCCTCGCGCTGATCTTCGGCAACGAGGGCCAGGACTTCATCATCACCGGCCCCGACGGCAAGGAGGCGTTCGGCGGCACCGGCAACGACTTCATCCTGGGCGGCGCGGGCGGCGACTTCCTGCTGGGCAACGAGGGCGACGACTGGATCGAGGCGGGTGACGGCTTCGACACCACGGCCGGCGACAACTCGGAGCTGAACTTCAACTCGTCCATCATCGGCCACGACGTGATGTTCGCTGGCCAGAACGAGCATGATTTCGACGCCGAATCCGGCGACGACATCATGGTCCAGGGCGAGAGCGTCATGCGCAACGAGGGCATGCTCGGGTTCGACTGGGCGATCCACAAGTTCAACCAGGAGGCCGCCGATTCGGACCTGATCACGCCGATCTTCACCACCGTCGAGCAGGACATCCTCCGCGACCGCTTCGACCAGGTGGAGGCCCTGTCCGGCTGGGAGAAGAACGACATCCTGCGCGGCGACAACCGCGGCGGCGCGAACGCCGAGGCTCCGCCGGTCGGCGCCAATGGCGACTTCACCTTCGCCGGGAACGAGCTTACCCAGGCGGGCGTCGACCGCATCGCCGGCCTGCGCGAGCTGCTCGGTGACCTGGTGGCGCCGGCGCCGGCGAGCGGCAACCGGGAAGCCATCGTTGCCTTCGACGACGGCAACATCCTGCTCGGCGGCGGCGGCAGCGACACCATCGAGGGCCGCGGCGGCAACGACGTCATCGACGGCGATGCCTGGCTGAACGTGCGCATCAAGGTGAGCCTCTCGAATGGCGCCGTCGGCTCCGCCGAGGGCATGACCTCCACGGTACGAGACGCCGCGGGCAACCTGCTCTACGGCGGCAAGGCCCTCTTCGACCTGATGCTGGACGGTACGCTGAACCCGGGCCAGCTCAGCATCGTCCGCGAGATCCTTTACGCGAACGACACCGGCGAGACCGACACCGCGGTCTTCTCGGACGTGATGGCCAACTACACCATCACCTATAACGCGGCGGGGAACTACTACACCGTCGACCATACCGGCGGCACGCAGGCCGACGGGACCGACCGCGTGATGAACATGGAGCGGCTGCAGTTCGCCGACCGCGTGCTGGTGCTGCCGGGCGGGCCGGACGCCGACTTGATCACCGGGACGGCGGACAACGACCTGCTCGTCGGCAACGGGGGCAACGACACGCTGCTTGGCATGGCGGGCAACGACACGCTGGAGGGCGGCCTTGGCAAGGACCTGCTGCTGGGCGGGCAGGGTGCGGACCGCTTCGTCTTCACCTCGGCCACCGAGACGCAGCCCACTGCCGCGGGACGCGACGTGATCGGCGACTGGGGGGCGGGCGACCTGATCGACCTCTCCGGCATGGACGCCAATCTCGACATCGGGGGGATGCAGGACTTCGTCTTCCGCGGCACCGCGGCCGACGCCTTCGCGGCGGCGGCGGGGGAGGTCTGGACCTATCAGATGGGTGGCAACACCTACCTGATCGGCGGCGTGAACGGCGACACCGCGCGCGATTTCCAGATCGAGCTGACCGGGCTGCACAGCCTCTCGGCCAGCCAGATCCTGGGCGTCGGGCGGGTGAACCAGGCCGGCACCGGCGGGGCGGACACGCTGACCGGCCTGGCGGGCAACGACACGCTGCTCGGCCAGTCCGGCGACGACGTGCTGCGGGGCATGGCGGGCAACGACGTGCTGCAGGGCGGCCTCGGCAAGGACCTGCTGCTGGGCGGGCAGGGTGCGGACCGCTTCGTCTTCACCTCGGCCACCGAGACGCAGCCCACCGCCGCGGGACGCGACGTGATCGGCGACTGGGGGGCGGGCGATCTGATCGACCTCTCCGGCATGGACGCCAATCTCGGCATCGCGGGGGTGCAGGACTTCGTCTTCCGCGGCACCACCACCGACGCCTTCACGGCGCGGGCGGGCGAACTCTGGACCTATCAGATGGGTGGCAACACCTACCTGATCGGCGGCGTGAACAGCGGCACCACGCGCGACTTCCAGATCGAGCTGACCGGGCTGCACAGCCTCTCGGCCAGCCAGATCCTGGGCGTCGGGCGGGTGAACCAGGCCGGCACCGGCGGGGCGGACACGCTGACCGGCCTGGCGGGCAACGACACGCTGCTCGGCCAGTCCGGCAACGACGTGCTGCGGGGCATGGCGGGCAACGACGTGCTGCAGGGCGGCCTCGGCAAGGACCTGCTTCTGGGTGGGGAAGGCGCGGACCGCTTCGTCTTCACCTCGGCCACCGAGACGCAGCCCACCGCCGCGGGACGCGACGTGATCGGCGACTGGGGGGCGGGCGATCTGATCGACCTCTCCGGCATGGACGCCAATCTCGGCATCGCGGGGGTGCAGGACTTCGTCTTCCGCGGCACCACCACCGACGCCTTCACGGCGCGGGCGGGCGAACTCTGGACCTACCAGATGGGTGGCAACACCTACCTGATCGGCGGCGTGAACAGCGGCACCACGCGCGACTTCCAGATCGAGCTGACCGGGCTGCACAGCCTGACCGCCGATCAGATCCTGGTGTGATCCAACTGGCGTCGGGTCGCTCCTACGCGGCCCGACGCCGCCCCCTGACGATCGGGGACTTTGATCTATGGTCGTCAAGCAGAGGGGGGGGGGGCGGAAGCGTCTCCCCCCTTTGGCGCGACCGAAGGCACCACGCATCGATGCTGGATCGTTCGATCAGGTGCAGGCGGGTGACGGTGCCGCGACCGCCCTGCGCGATGACCCGAAAGAGGCGCAGGCCGAGTGGGCCCTGACGGCCGCGCCGATGCCTTGACTGCCGCCGTCGAAGCGCTTCGGGCCAACCTTCACCGGCATCCCCCGCCAGGCGCTGCGGCGGAAGTGGCAGGTCTTCGCGCAGCAGGGTTGGGTCCAGCAGGTGGCCGCCGTCGCCGCCGATCCCGCGCGGGACAATGAGGATTTCCTGCGACAGCTGGCGCAGTTGCTGAGCAGGTTCGCCCGGCTGCGGCATGAGAGCGTAAGCAGCACCGCCTAAATCCTCACCTCTGTAGCCCTGGCGTAAGTATTTCGAGAATCGCGTCAGTTACACGTGAGGGCAATGCCTCACCGTATCTGCCGCCGGCCAACCGTATAATGCGGGATGGCCGCCAAGCACCGGCAGAATGTCCTGGCGTAGCCCTCCGGACGGCGCGCATGCTGCCGCTTCCTTGACGCAGGATGGAGGCCGCCATGACCACGCTGCGTGCCCGCGACCTGTTGACCACCGAGGTGGCGAAGGTGCCGCCCGAGACACCCGTCGCGGCGATCGCCCGCATGTTTGCCGACCGCGGCATCTCGGCCGTGGCGGTCACCGACACGGCCGAGACTTTGCTCGGCATCGTCACCGAGTCCGACCTTATCCGACGGCTGGCGGACGAGGACGAGCGGCCCTCCGGCTGGCTCGCACGGCTGTTCGACAACTCGGGCGCGCAGGCGGAGCGCTACGCCCGCAGCCATGGCGTGAATGCGGGCGAGGTGATGACCCGGCGCGTGGTCACGGCAAGCCCCGACGATAGCGCCGCCCACCTCGCCCGCCTCATGGAGGAATGCAGGGTCCGCCGCGTGCTGGTGACCGACGGCGGGCGGGTGCTCGGCCTCGTCAGCCGTTCCGACCTCGTGCGCGCCCTGGTCGCGCAGCAGCAGGCGCCGGAGGTCGAGGCCTCCGACGATCGCATCCACCACGCCGTGCTGGATGCCATGCGGAGCGAGCCCTGGGCCGACACCATCCGCACTGCCGTGCATGTGCAGAACGGGGTGGTGGAATTCTACGGCTTCAGCCGTTCGGAGGCGGTCAGCCGCGCCCTGTGCGTGCTGGCCGAGAACGTGCCCGGCGTGAAGCGCGTGGTGGATCATACCAGCCAACGGATTGGACGGGAGCCGAGCTGAGGGAGGTGGCTCGGGGGGTTCGCCGCCGTCAGGAAAAAGGCACCCGTCGGCCTGTCCGTGGCTCCCAAGCCGCCTCGAGGCCGTCGGCTGCGCTCACCCTGGACGCTGTCGTCCAGCGAGTTCGATCAGCAAAGGTTACAGGGCGATCTCTGACGACCAGAACCGCCAGGAACCCCAGCATCATATCGAAAGAAATGATGTCGTCGCCGGAGCGAACAGGGAAGGTCGGAGGACGCGTGCCGCGGGTGATCATCCGCGTCCTTTCGAGGCGAACATGTGGATGATGCTGCCGACCAGACGGCAAAGCTGCCGGAGCGCCTCGTCCTATGCCCCTGGAAAGTCTGGCGGACCCGAAAGGATTCGAACCTTCGACCTCTGCCTTCGGAGGGCAGCGCTCTATCCAGCTGAGCTACGGGTCCAGACCGGCGCTTCCTAACCTGCCCCGCGCCCCATGGGAAGCCCCTTGGCATCTCACGTCCGGTGCACGTCTTGGACGACATGCCCGGATCCTTCGCCGACCATCGCCGCCGGTCCCGCCGGGCCGATGCCCGCAGCGTCGCCGGGCCGGAATCATCGTCCTTCGCCTGCCCCTCATGAGCCATGGCTCGGTGGATCATCTGCAGGATCGCAAGCCATGGCAGCCTCGCCAGCCGCCGTCGCATCGGCCGGTCCACCTCCCGCCCCAGCGCCGCCTGCATGCCGCGCGGCGGGACCAGGTCCGTCAACCGCGCCGCCGTCCTGCAGGACCAGCACCATGCGGCCGCGGTTGCGGGACGCCGGCCGGGGTGACGCCATGCGACGCCCCCCGCCTCCCGCCCGCGGATGCACCGGCCTATGCTGACCACGACGGAGGGACGAACCATGGACGGAAGCACCGCCCGCACCCCGAACGAGTCGCGCGCCCTGCTGCAGGCCCTTTACGCCGAGATGCAGCCGCACAGCCTGTTCCCGCTGTGGGAAGTGCTGGCCTCCCTGGTCACCCCCACCCCGCGCTCCGCGGCGCGGTCGCATCGCTGGTCCTACGGCCAGGCGCGGGACTACCTGCTGCGCGCCGGCGACCTGATCAGCGCCGAGCAGGCCGAGCGCCGGGTGCTGATCCTGGAGAATCCCGGCCTCGCCGGCAGCTCGGCCGTCATCCCCAGCCTCTATGCCGGCCTGCAACTGATCCTGCCGGGGGAGGTCGCGCCCTGCCACCGGCATACCCAATGCGCCCTCCGTTTCGTGATGGAAGGCGACGGTGCCTTCACTGCGGTGGATGGCGAGAAGGCGGTGATGCGGCCCTTCGACCTGGTGCTGACGCCGAACTGGCAGTGGCACGACCACGGTAATGCCTCCGGCCAGCCGATGATCTGGCTGGACGGCCTCGATATCCCGACGGTGCGCTTCTACGAGGCGAGCTTCGCCGAGCGCCTGGACGCACCGGCACATTCGGAGAGCATCCCGGCCGGCGACAGCCTGGCCCGCTACGGCCGCAACCTGCGGCCGATGCGCGGCAGCACGACCGATCGCCGCCCGGCGCGGCAGCCGCTGTTCCACTACCCCCATGCCGAATGGCGGGCGAGCCTGCTGGCCCTGGCCGCGGCCGAGCCCCCAGATCCGCATCTCGGCCATGCGATGGAGTTCACCAACCCGGCCGATGGCGGGCCGATCATGCCGACCATCGCGGCGCATGTCCGGCACCTGCCGGCCGGCTTCGAGACCCGCCCCCGGCAGAGCACCGACGGCACCATCCTCGTGGTGGTGGAAGGCCATGGCACCGCCCAGGTCGGCGGGCAGGACTACCGGCTGGAGGAACGCGACGTGCTGGTTGTGCCCTCCTGGCAGCCGCTGACGCTGGCAGCCGGCAGCCGGATGCTGCTGTTCGGCTATTCCGACCGTGCGGCACAGGAGAAGCTCGGGTTGTTCCGTGAGGCGCGATCATAGGAACGCCGCTTCGCCCGCCGCGTTGGCCCGCCGATCACGCGGGAGGCAGGCATGGCAGACCCTTTGGTGCTGGCGGCGGAGGGCGTCACGCCGACGCAATTCGAGATCCCTGGATCCCGCGGCGACTTCCGCATCCAGATCCTGAACGAGGACTCCGCGCGCGGCGTGGTCACCAGCATCGTCCATATCCCGGCCGGTGGCTTCATCCCGGCGCATTTCCACGAGGCCGGAGCCGAGATGCACTACCTGCTGTCCGGCGACCTCACCGAACGCGGCGAGACCCTCGCCCCCGGCGGCTTCCTGACCCAGGCCGCCGGCGTGGTGCACGGCCCGCATGAGAGCCAGGGCGGCTGCCAGGTGCTGACGGTGCAATCCTGGCAATCCCGCGACGGGAAGTTCGACTTCCACATCGCCGAGGGCGAAGCCACCCCGGGCAGCCAGCCGGACCTCGAGGCCCGCGCGCCCGCCGGCGAGGGCGGCGAGACCGGCGCGCCGATCGCCAGCGAGGGCATCCCCGGCACCGACGAGGGCACCTCCCGTCAGGCGACGGAGCAGAGCCTCGGCCGCGGCTACGGCTGAAGCCCACGTCCGCCGGCGCGCCGCAGCACGGCGCAGAGCCGCGAGAAGGATAGCCAGAAGGCGCCGTGTCCGGGCGCATCCTCCGGCTCCGCGCCTTGGCGCGGCTCGCCGCGGCGCAGCAGGCCGAGCCGGGCCTCGAAACGGCCGCGCATGTTTTCCAGGAAGGCGTCGCTGCTGCCGAGATACTGCTCGATCATCTCGGCGGCGATCTCGATCTCGAGACCCGGCCGCCCGGCCAGGGCGAAGCGCTTCAACGTCCGACTGTCATGCGCCAGGGCAAGGTGCAGCCGATGCAGGTCGGCGAGATGCCGCGCGACGCGCAGCCGCGTCTCGCGGACCTCATCCGCCAGGGTATCGCTCTCGGGCATCCTCCAGCCACCTTCTCCGGGCCATGCAGGATGCGGCGCAGGCGCTGAAGCCGCGGTTAATGCGCCTGTCCGGCTGGCGGTGCTAACGCGCCTGCCCGGCTGGCGGTGCTAACGCGCCTGCCCGGCTGGCGGTGCTAACGCGCCTGCCCGGCTGGCGGTGCTAACGCGCCTGCCCGGCTGGCGGTGCTAACGCGCCTGCCCGGCGCGATGCGCCGCCCAGTCCGCATCGCTCCAGCCCAGCATCCCGTCGCTGCCCGACCGTGCGCCGCCGAGGTAGCGCTTGCCGCCATCGATCACCACCGCCTCCCCGGTGATGTAGCCGGCCATGTCGGAGACCAGGAAGGCGGCGAGTTCGGCCAGTTCCGCATGCGCGCCGACCCGGCGCAGCGGGATTCCCTCCTCCACCGCGCCCATGCCTTCGGTCCGCAGCCGGGCGGTCGCATCGGGGGTGGGGAAATTGCCCGGCGCGATCGCCACCAGCCGGATGCCGCGCGGCCCCCATTCCACCGCCAGCGACTTGGTCATCGCCAGCACGCCGGCCTTGGCCATGGCGGACGGCACGGTGAAGGCGCCGCCCTGTAGCGCCGACAGCGTCAGGATCGACAGCACCGTGCCGCCCCGTCCGGCATCGATCCAGCGCCGCCCGCAGCCCAAGGTGCACCAGGCGCTGCCCTTCAGCACGATGTCGAGCACCGCCTCCACCGCGCGTGGCGAAAGCCGGTGCGATTGCGCCAGGAAATTCCCCGCCGCGTTGTTGACCAGGATATCGAGCGGCGCCCGCGCCCAGACGCGGTCCAGCATCGCCTCGACCGCGGCGTGGTCGCGCACGTCGCAGCGCTCGGTCGCGACCGCTGGGCCGAGTTCGGCCGCCGTCGCCGCCAGCACCTCGGCCCGCCGGCCGCAGATGGTGACCTCGGCGCCGAGCTCGACGAAGCGCCGCGCCATGCTCCGGCCCAATCCGGTGCCGCCGCCGGTCACCAGGATATGCCGGCCGGCCAGCGTGTCGGGGGACAGCATGTGCGTCAGCCCCCCAGCACCACCTGCCCCGGCCGCGGCGTCCCCGCCAAGGCCATGGCGATGTCGTCGCGCACCGCCGCGATGCGGCGGTAGTATTGGTGCGTGTGGTCGATCTCCTGTTCCGCCACCGCGTCCTGCAGCCTGCTACAATCGACGAAGCAGAATTGCCCGGGCGGGAAGACGGCGGCATCGGCCTGATCCGGCGGCCCCTTCTCGCCCAGCCGCTGGATCGCGTTCACCGCCTCGCTCACCATGAGGATCTGGTCCTCCTTGCTGACATAGACGCTGGTGCGGTCGGCGAGCTTCGGCATCTGCTCCAGCCAGGGGGGCGCGTGGCCGGCGAAGGCGAAGTCGCTGTCGGCCGCGGCCAGCACCGCTTCATCGAAGCGCATCCCCGGACTCTGCCCGCTGGTGGCCCAGCCCGCGAAGGCGCCTTCCAGCGCGACATGTCCCATGCTGTGCGCCAGCAGGAAGACCTTGCGGCCCTGCGCCCGCACCTGCCGCACCAGCGGCGCCAGCCGGTCCAACGTCCGCGCCAGGTCGCGGCCGGAGCTGCGGGCGTTGCTCTGGTCCAGCTTGTAGCGGTTGGCCAGCGGGCTCTGCAGCTTGCGGTCCAGCGCGAAGCCGAGCAGCGACAGCAACACGGTGGCGACGCCGGGGATGACGTCCTCGCCATCCACCACCCGCCCGGCGGAAGGCCAGGTGAAGGCGATGACGGTGCAGTCGGCCTCCGCCAGACCGGAGGCGGCGAACCATTCGCGGTTGAAGGCGGCGCGCGCCATCGCATCGGCGAAGCTGTTGGCGAAGCCGTGGACGAAGAACAGCAGGTTCTTGCCGCTGCCGAGGATGTCGGCCAGCGTCGTCGCGCTGAACATGTCCGGCGTGACGTCGACGACCTCCTCCACCCGGCGCTGTTCCAGCGTCGCCGGGTCGGGCGTGGTGTTGGTGACGAAGGCGACGCCGCAGGACAGCGTGCGCACCTCCATGCCGACCATCAGCGGGCCGAAGGCCTCCGCCGGCGGCGCGCCGGCCGGCCCGGCCGCCCGGTTGGTGATGAAGTAGACGCTGGTGCGCATGCTGCCGCCCCCTCCCCTTTCTGGTGGCCGAGCTTACGGGGTCCGGCCCGGGCCGGCACGCACGACGGCTTGACCGCCCCCGCCGGCGGGGGGAGCCTGCCACGGAACGTCCGGAAGGAATACGCGCCCATGTTGCCGCTGCAAGGCGTGAAGGTGCTCGAGATCGGCCAGAACCTGGCCGGCCCCTATGGCAGCGAGATCCTCGGGATGCTCGGCGCCGAGGTGGTGAAGATCGAGCGCCCGGAGGGTGACGACGCGCGCGGCTGGGGCCCGCCCTTCCATGCCGGCATCGCCTGCAGCTTCCACGCGGTGAACCGCAACAAGCGCAGCGTGGTGCTGGATCTGCGCGACAAGGCGGCGCTGGCCTGGCTGCGCGACTTCATGACCACGCAGGACATCTTCATCCAGAACATGCGGCCCGGCTCGCTGGAAGCCTTCGGCCTCGGCGCGGAAGCGCTGCGGGCGCTGAACCCGCGGCTGATCTACTGTTCCCTGCACGCTTTCGGCGCCAAGGGACCGCTCGCGCTGCGGCCCGGCTACGAGCCGATCATGCAGGCCTTCGCCGGCATGTTCAGCGTCAACGGCTCGGCCGAGGCGCCGCCGGCACGCGTGGGCATGCAGGTGCTCGACCTCGGCACCGGCGTCTGGGCCGCGCTCGGCTGCCTCGCCGCGCTGCAGTTGCGTGGCCATACGGGACAGGGCTGCATCGTCGATACCTCGCTGTTCGAGACCGGGCTCGGCTGGATGGCGCAGCATTTCGCCGGCTTCAACGAGAGCGGCCGGCAGCCGCCGCGGCACCGCAGCGGCAACCCGAAGCTGATCGTCTTCCAGGCCTTCGACACGGCGGATGGCGAGATCGTGGTGGCCGCGGCGAACGACCGGCTGTTCGCCAAATTCGCCGTGGTGCTGGGCCATCCGGAATGGGCCGCCGATGCACGGTTCAAGACCAACGCCGACCGCATCGCCCACCGCGAGATCCTGCTGCCACTGCTGGAGGCGGCGATGCTGACCCGCAGCAGCGAGGACTGGAGCGAGGCGCTGGAGGCCGCCGGCATCCCCTGTTCGCCGATCCACGACCTGGCCGCGGTGAAGGCGCATCCGCAGACCGCCGCACTCGGCATCATGCAGCCGATGCCGGGATACGCGCTGGAAGGCGTGGCGCTGCCGGTCTCCTTCGACGGCGACCGGCCGCCGGTGCGGACCGGCGCGCCGGCATTGGGCGAGGCCAATGCCGAGCTGGGCGCGCCTATTCCGGCTCGATCCCGGCCAGCCTGACGAAGCGGGACCATTTCCCGCGCTCGATCCGCACCAGCTCGGCGATGCGCGGCAGGTCGAGCGCTTCCGGCACGAAGCCGAACTCGACCAGCCGCGAGCGCGCCGGCTCGGCCAGGATGGCGGCATTGACCAACGCGTTCAGCCGCTGTGCCACCTCGGGCGGCGTGCCGGCCGGCACGGCGATGCCGAGGAAGCCGGTCAGGACGAAATCCGGCCAGGTCTCGCTCAACGCCGGCAGGTCCGGCCAGCGGTCCCAGCGACCCTGGCGGGTGATCGCCAGGGCACGCACCTGGCCCTGCCGCAGATACGCATCGCCCGCGGTGGTATCGACGAAGATCAGGTCGAGCCTGCCCGCCAGCAGGTCGGCGAAGGCGGCGCCGATGGTGCGGTAGGGCACGCCCTGCAGCCGCGTGCCGGCCATGACGTTGAGCAATTCGCCCGGCACGCGGGACGAGGCGTTGAAATGGCCGAAGAAAATGCCTCCCGGCTTCGCCTTGGCGGCGGCGACCAGCGCCGCCACGTCGCGCCAGGGGCTGTCCGGCCGCACCAGCAGGTAGGACCCGTTCGAGCCGAAGAAGCCCACGGTGGTGAAGTCGCGCTCCGGGTCGTAGGGCAGGTCGCGCACGGTGCTGGGATTGGCCGAATGCGTGCTGGTGGTGGCCAGCAGCAGCGTGGTGCCGTCGGGCGCCGCCTGCTTCACCGCCATGGTGCCGATGACCCCGTTGGCGCCGGGGCGGTTGTCCACCACCACGGGCTGGCCGGTGGTCTCCTCGACATGCTTCGCCACCAGCCGCGCGGTGATGTCGCCCGAACCGCCGGGGGCGAAGGGGACGATGATGCGCAACGGCCGCGCAGGGAATCCCTGTGCCCGCGCCGCCAGGGGGGCGAGCGTCGCGGCAAGAAGGCTACGCCGCAGCATCAGGCGGGCAGCACCGCGGTTTCCGGTGCGAGCTTCGCCGGGATGCCGTCATGCTCGCCGAAATCCTCCGCCAGCGGCCGGCGCGCATCGAAGCTGAGCCAGAGCCGTACCATCAGCCGGCGCTGGGCCGGGTCCTCCCAATCCTCGAACTCGGTCCGGGCATGGGTGGTGACGTAGTTGTTGCAGAACTGCATGTCGCCGGGCTCGAGCATCATGTCGAGCCGCATGTCCTCCCGCGCGCTCAGCGTGCTCATCAGCTCCAGCGCCTCGCGCTCGGCCTCGGTCAGCGGGATGCCGCGGCGCTCGGCGCCGGTCTCGATCGGGTTGCGGATGAAGCGGCAGGAGACGAAGCCCTGGTGGTTGCTGAACACCGGGATCGGCCGCGGCGTCACGCCGCTCGGGTTGTCGGCGGCCTCGCGTTCCGAATAGTGGAAGCCGCGGTAGAGGATCGGGACAAGGTCGGGCCGGGTCCGCAGGATCTCGTTGTGCACCGCCATGGTGCTGACGACCGAGGACAGCCCGCCCGATTTCGCCCGGCGCTGGCAGAGCAGCCCGACCAGGTCGCAGCGGTCGGTGTGGAAATCCAGCCGCGCCTTGGTCTGGTAGCCGCGGGTATTGGCCGAGCCGTAGGTGCGGCCTTGGTCGAAGACATGCCCCAGCATCTCGCCATGCGAGTTCTGCGACACCGCGGTGCCGAGATGGGTGCCGAGGCCCCAGAAGATCGCCTCGCGCTCGGCCTCGGTGAACCGGTCGGCCGGCAGGCCGCGCACGACGAAGAAGCCGCGGCCGCTGCGGGCCTCCTCCAGCCAGGCCGCCAGCCGTGGGGCCAGCACGGGCAGCGGGAAATCGGCGCGGGTGATGGCGGTGGTCGGGATGCCGCGGGCCTGCACGCTGCGAAGCGCACCGCCCAGGTCCTCGACCTCCGCCGCGGTCAGGCTGCTGATCCAGGCAGGATCGTCGGCGATCGCCGCGCCGCGCCAGGCGCTGGCGTCGGTGACGGGGGCATATGCATTCATTCTGGCGTTTCCGGACGGGTCCCGAGGCGACAGACTCTCCGCCCGAACCCGTCTCCGTGCAACACCCCTTCAAGCCGCGCCGGAAGGCTGGTTGAATGGCGGCAAGGAAGCACCAGGAAAACCCGAGAATGACGTCCCATGCCGCGCTGCGGATCGCCCCCCTCCGCGCCTCCGTGCCCGAGGCCGAATGGCAAGCCCGGCTCGACCTCGCCGCCTGCTACCGGCTGTGCGAGGGGTACGGCATGTCCGACATGATCTACACCCACATCACCGCGCGGGTGCCGGGCAGCCCGGGGCATTTCCTGATCAACCCGAACGGGATGCTGTTCGGCGAGATCACCGCGTCGTCCCTGCTGAAGGTCAGCGTGGACGGCGACATCCTGTACAAGCCCGACCTGCCCTACGGGCTGCACCCCGCCGGCTTCACCATCCACAGCGCGATCTACCGGGCGCGGCCGGATGCCATGGCGGCGATGCATACCCACACCATCGCGGGGATGGCGGTGTCGTCGCTGAAATGCGGACTGCTGCCGCTGACCCAGACGGCGACGCGCTTCTACGGCCGCATCGCCTACCACGAATTCCGCGGGCCGGAGCGCGACCCGTCCGAGCGCGACGCGCTGGCGCAGACCATCGGCCCGCTGAACTACTGCATCCTGCGCAACCATGGCATGCTGACCTTGGGCGAAAGCGTGCCGGAAGCCTTCACCGCCATGTGGGGCATGGAACGCGCGTGCCAGGCGCAGCTGCAGGCGATGGCCTGCAACACCGAGCTCAACATGCCGTCGGAGGAGGTGGTGGCGAAATCCTGCGCCATGTACGACCCGCCGAATTCGCGCCGCTACGGGCTGCTGGAATGGCCGGGGCTGCTGCGCAAGCTGGACCTCATGGACAGTTCCTGGCGGGATTGAACGGGGTGTTCCGGCGCGCCCTGCTGGCCTCGCCCACGCTGCTGGCGCACCGCGCACGGGCCGAGGCGGCCTGGCCCAGCCGCCCGGTCCGCATCGTCATCCCCTTCGGGGCCGGCGGGCCGATCGACTCCATCGGCCGGCTGCTGGCCGAATTGCTGCGCGACCGGCTCGGCCAGCCCTGCCTGATCGACAACCGCCCCGGTGCGGGCGGCAGCATCGGCATCCGCACCGTGATCCAGTCGCCGGCCGACGGCGGCGTGCTGCTGCTGACCAGCGCCTCGCTCGCCTCGGTGCCGGCGCTCTATCCCGGCCAGGGGCTCGACCCGCGCAGCGCGCTGACGCCGGTCAGCCTGGTGGCCGATATCCCGACCGCGATGGTGGTTCGCGCCGACGGGCCGTGGCGCCGCGTGCAGGACGTGGTCGTGGCGGCCAAGGCGCGGCCGGGCATGCTGACCTATGGCAGCGGCGGCGCCGGGTCGTCTAACCATCTCTCCGGCGCGCTCTTCGCCTCGGCCGCGGGCGTCAGGCTGGAACACGTCTCCTACCGCGGCGCGGCGCCAGCGATGATCGCGCTGTTCGCCGGCGAGATCGACATGGTCTTCGCCTCCACGGTCGAGACGCTGCCGCATGTGCTGGGCGGCCGCGCGCGGCTGCTCGGCGTGGCGACGGAACGGCGCGTGCCCAGCCTGCCCGACACGCCGGCCCTCGGCGAGATCGTCCCCGGCTATGTCGCGCTGAACTGGTACGCCATCGCCGCGCCGCGAGGATTGCCGCCGCCGATCGTGGCGAAGCTGTCCGCCGTGCTGGCCTCGCTGCGCGACCTGCCGGAGGTGAAGGCCCGCTTCGCCGCCGCCGGCACCGTGCCGCTGCTGACCGGCCCGGCGGCGCTGGAACGGCTGCTGGAAAGCGACGTGCCGAAATGGCAGCGGGTGGTGGCGGAGGCCGGCATCCGCGGGGAATTGGGGAGGACAACAGGATGAGCAAGACAGTCGGCCGCGCACTCGCCGAGAGCCTGGTCGCGCATGGCATCGACACCATCTGGATGGTGCCGGGCGAGAGTTTCCTGGGATTGACCGACGCGCTCACGGAAGTTCCCGAGATGCGCCTCATCGTCTGCCGGCACGAGGGCGGCGCCGGTTTCATGGCGGTCGCCGATGGCCGCATGCAGGGCGGCCGCGCCGGCGTGTTGCTGGTCTCGCGCGGCCCCGGCCTGTCCAACGCCATGGTCGCGCTGCACACCGCATGGCACGATGCGACGCCGCTGGTGGTGCTCTGCGGCCAGGTGGAGCGGAAGGACTTCGGCCGGCTGGCGCTGCAGGAGCAGAACTACGCGAAGCTGCTCGGCGACATCACCAAGGCCGTCATCGAGGTGAACGAGGTGGTGCAGGCGAGCGAATCCATCGCCCGCGCCTTCCACCTGGCGGAGAGCGGCACCCCCGGCCCCGTCGCCGTCATCCTGCCCGAGGACATCTTCGACGAGCTCACCGACACGCCGATGGCGAAGCCGCGCCCGCGCGTCCATGGCGGGCCACGCGCGGAAGACCTCGACCAGCTTGCCAAGATGCTCGCCGAGGCCGAACGCCCGCTGGTCTGGGTCGGCGGCGCGTTGACCAACGCCGATGCGACGACGCTGGACGAGCTGCGCCGGCTTGCCGAGCAATGGGTGGTGCCGGTCTCCCCAACCCATCGCCGGCCGCAGCTGTTCGACGCCGGGCATCCCAATTACGGCGGCTACATGGGCATCCGCGTGCCGAAGCAGCTGATGGACGAGATGCGGAAGGCCGACCTGCTGGTCGTCATCGGCGAGCGCATCACCGACAGCGTCAGCCAGTCCTATACCTTCCCCACCGCGCCCGACCCGCAGCTTCCCTTGGTCCAGGTCTGGCCCGACCCGAACGAGATCGGCCGGGTCTTCCGCCCCGATCTCGGCATCGCCGCCGAACCCGCCGCCGTCATCCGCGCGCTGCTGAAGCGCGGCGCGCCGGCGGGCGCCTCGAAGCGCACCAGCTGGGTCGCCGGACTGAACGCCATTCACACGAAGCTGATGGCGCCGGACTGGGAGAGCATGGCGGATGGCGTGAACTTCGCCGCCGTCTGCGTCGAGATCGCCAAGCACCTGGCGCCCGATGCCGCGGTGACGTCCGATGCCGGCAATTTCTCCTCCTTCATCCATCGCTACATCGGCTTCAGGCCGGGGCAGAACTTTCTCTCCTCGGTCGTCGGTGCGATGGGCGCGGGCGTGCCGATGGCGGTCGCCGCTGCCATCCGCCGCCCCGGCAAGCAGGCGATCGGCTTCTGCGGCGACGGCGGCGCGCTGATGAGCGGCAACGAGATCGCCACCGCCATGCAGTACGGCGCCGCGCCGATCATCGTCATCTCCGACAACAAGCGCTACGGCACGATCGGGATGCACCACGAGGTGCGCTACCCCAACCGCCCCTACGAGGCCGCGGTGAAGCTCACCAACCCGGATTTCGCCGCCTGGGGCCGCGTCTTCGGCGCGGAGGGCATCACCATCTCGACCGAGGCGGAGGTCGAGGACGCCATCGCCCGGGCCTTCGCGGTGAAGGACCGGCCCGTGGTGGTGCATGTCCACACCTCGGCCGAGCAGATGAGCGCCTGGCGCCGCCGCGGCGCGCCGCGGGTGCACGAGTGATGGGTCGCGTCACAGGCGGGCTGGCGACGCGCCGCGCGCTGCTCGCGGCCGGGCTTGCCACGCCGCCGGCGGTACAGGCCCAGACCTTGCCCACGTCCTGGCCCGCATCCTGGCCCGACCGGCCGGTCCGCATCGTCGTGCCCTATGCGCCCGGCGGGCCTACCGACATCCTGGCGCGCACGCTCGCCGCCGCGCTGGGCGAGGCCTGGCGCCAGCCGGTGGTGGTGGAGAACCGCCCCGGCGCCGGCAGCGCCATCGGGACCGAGGTCGTGGCGCGCGCCGCGCCGGACGGGCATACCCTGCTGTTCGCCGCGACGGCGCATGTGATGAACCCGGCGCTGATGCCGCATCTGCCCTTCGATGCGGTGCGCGACTTCACCGCCATCAGCAACTGCGCCTTCCACCCGATGCTGCTGGTGGTGCATCCCTCGACCGGGATCACCGACCTGCCCGGATTCGTCGCCGCGGCCAAGGCAAGACCGGGCGGGCTGACCATGGGCTCGGCCGGCGTCGGCAATGCCAGCCACCTGGCGATGGCGCTGTTCGCCTCCGTCACCGGGATCGAGCTGACGCATGTGCCCTTCTCGGGCGCGGCGCCGGCGCAGGCGGCGGTGCTCTCGGGCCAGGTGCAGGGCGGGTTCTTCAATTCCACGGTCGCCGTGCCGCAGATCCGCGACGGCCGGCTGCGCGGCATCGCCACCGCCGATGCCCGCCGCTGGCGGGAGCTGCCGGACCTGCCGACCCTGGCGGAGCTCGGCTATCCCGGGACGGAGGCCGGGTCCTGGTACGGCGTGCTCGCCCCGGCCCGGCTGCCGCCGGCGCTCACCGCCCGGCTGCATGCGGATATCCTCGCGGCGATGCGCCGGCCCGCGGTGCGGGAGAGGGTGATCGCCGCCGGGCTGGATCCGCTGGAGACCGGCCCGGCAGAATTCCAGGCGCAGCTCGCGGCCGAGGTCGAGAAATGGGGCCGCGTGGTGAAGACGGCGGGGATCAGGCCCGACTAGCTGGCGCGTGATCGTCTGGGATGGACCCACCGCAAGACGTAAATCACACGGCATGACAATACCCTAGAACCTGCCGGGCGCTTCGGTCGGCGCCCGACAGACCCTAGGCCTCGACGAAGACCGCGCCGGCCTCGACCTTCACCCGGTAGGTCGCCACCGGGACATCCGCCGGCTCGTTCAGCGCGGCGCCGGTGCGGATGTCGAAGCAGGCCTGGTGCAGCGGGCATTCCAGCTTGCCGTCCTCGCAGTAGCCGTCCGACAGCAGCGCGTATTCGTGCGTGCAGATGTCGTTCACCGCGAAGATGCCGTCCTCCAGCCTGACCACGGCGATCGACAGGTCGCCGATGCGGACGGCCAGCGGCATGTTCTCGGCGAGGTCCGCCTCGGCGGCCACGCGGTGCCAGTCTGCCATGGATGCTTCCCCTTCGTGTCCGGCGGAATTACCGCGTGGCGGCGTGGCTGTCGAACCCGTCCGCCGCCAACCCACAGCAAGGACGGCTGGAATTCTGGAAGCGAATGTTTTTCCCGCCGCAACCTCGCCCACTCACGCCGCGTCGGCATTCTTGTTCGCCGGCGCGCGCAGCCGCTCCGCCCAGGCGGTCAGCGCCACGTATTCCACCGGGTCATGCGTGCAGAACACCATCACCGTGGCGTCCGCGGCCTGCGCCAGGGCCCGCACCCGGCGCTGCTGCGCCCGCACCAGCGGGCCGGACCAGGCCATCACCGCTTCGTAGGCGGCGCTGCCGGGCGGGCAATGCGGCACCGCGGCGTGGATCTCGGCGCGGTTGAAGTAGGTGTCGCCGGCATGCAGCAGCCAACCCTGCGGCGTCTCGATCGCAACCCCCGCATGGCCCGCCGAGTGGCCGGGCAGCGGCACCAGGACGAATTCCTGCGGCAGCCCGGCCAGGCGTTCCACCGCGTCGAAGCCGTACCAACGGCCGCCGGGACGGTCGGGATAGGTGCGCCAGCGGCCGGTGTCGCCCCATTGCACCGGGCGGTAGCGGGCGCGGCCCAGCACGCCTTCCCGCGCATGCGCCGCCCCCGCTTCGGCTTCCATCACATGCACCGTCGCCTGCGGGAAATCGACCAGCCCGCCGGCATGGTCGAAATCCAGATGCGTCATGACGATGTGCCGCACGTCGCCCGGATGCAGGCCGAGCCGCTTCATGTGCCGCAGCATCGTCCGGTCGGGGTCGTAGCGGAAGCGCAGCAGCGCGCTGTTCAGGGTGGGCAGCCGGCCGGCGGGGCGCAGCATGTCGCGCATGCCCAGCCCGGTATCGACCAGCACCACGCCGTGCCGCGGCGTCTCGATCGCCAGGCAGTGGCAGGTCAGCCGGCCGATGGCGCCAGGGCTGACGCCATCCATCAGCGCGCCGCCAAGCGGCCGCGCCGGCCCGCAGTCGAGATGGTGGATCCGCATCGCCGTGTCCTCCGTGTCCGCGAAGGCCAACGGGACGCGACGCGGGCGGTTCAGCCCGCCAGCACCCAATCGCGGAACAGCGCCAGGTCGATATTGCCGCCGCAGAGGATGACGCCGACGCGATTGCCCGCCATCCGCGCGCGTTCCTGCAGCAGCGCCGCCAGCGGCGCGGCGCCGGCGCCTTCCGCGAGATTGTGGGTATCCTGCCAATAGGCGCGGATCGCCGATGCCACCTCCGCATCCGTCACGGTGACGACGCGTGCGGCGCCGGCGCGGATGATCGCCAACGCCGCCGGGTCGGGGATCCGCGTTGCCATGCCGTCGGCAAGGGTATGCGCGGTCGGCACCGTCACCACCCGGCCGGCGGCGAAGGACAGCGCATAGGCCGGCGCCTCGGTGCTCTGCACGCCGACGATCTCGGTGCGCAGCCCCAGCAGGTCGCGGGCCAGGATGCAGCCGCAGATGCCGGAGCCGAGGCCGATCGGCACATAGAGCGTATCCAGGTCGGGCACGGCGCGAAGGAATTCGAGCGCATAGGTGGCCACGCCGCAAACCAGGTCCGGCGCGAAGGAAGGCGCGAATTCCAGGCGCCGTGCCTCGGCCAGCGCCATGGCATGCAGCCGCGCCGCGTCGAAATCCTCGCCGTGCTCGACCAGCACGGCGCCCTGGGCCCGCATCGCCGCGTTCTTCTCGGCGCTGTTGCCGATGGGGACGACGATCGTCACCGGCACGCCATGCAAGGCGCCGGCATAGGCCAGGCTCTGGCCATGGTTGCCGCGCGTCGCGCTGATCACGCCCGTGACCCAGGGCCGTTCGCGCTTCAGGCGGTCCATGTAGACCAGCCCGCCGCGCACCTTGAAGGCGCCGGTCGGCGTGTGGTTCTCGTGCTTCACCCAGACCTCGGCGCCGCTGCGCGCGGCCAGCAGCGGCCAGGCGAATTGCGGCGTGGCCGGGAAGGCGGCGTGCACCAGGCGGGCGGCAGCCTCGAGCGCGATCAGGTCGAACATGGCAGGACAGGCATGGGGACCTCCGGAACGGGGATCGGCGGCGGGCGTTCCCCGTGCCACTCCCGAGTGTAGCGAAAGGACCTCGCATGCCTATCGTGGTTGACAGCAGCCAGTGGACCGGTGAGCACGACGACGCGCCGATGGCCCACCCCGTGGTCTGGGGCGAGTTCACCGAGACCGCCGAGGTGGATCGCGCAGCCGAGCGGCTGCAGGCGGAAGCCTGGTTCCGCGATTCCCTGGTGGAGACGGCGCCGGCGGAAGCCCAGCCCGGCCCGGCGGACAACCAACAGGTCGATGTGCCGGACGAGGACCCGAAGGGCGCCGACCGGCGCAACCTCCGACAGAATTTCGTCGGCATCGGCACGGCCGCGACCTCGATGGCGGCGGCGGGGATCGTCATCGCCACCGGCGGCGCGGCGCTGCCGGCGGTGGCTGCCGCGGCGGCGGCGGGCGGTGCGACCCTGGCAGCGGGCGAGGCAGCGGCTGCCGCGGTGCCGGAGAGCGGCACGGGTCGCCAGCCGGCGGCTCAGGCGGACGCGATGCGGGCGGAAGGCCCCTCGCTCGGCATCACCGTGGCGACCGCGGCGCTGCGGGAACAGGCGGAAGCCTTCCTGCAACAGGCCGGGGCGAAGCGCGTCTGGGTGCAGGAATCGCCGAAGGACCAGGCGCCGGCATAGTCAGCATCGTGGGGCCCGGTGCGCCGGGCCCCGAAGGGCTCAGAGCGGCTTGAGGTTGGCGGCAGCAGCCTTGCCGCGTTCCATCACCACCTCGTACTGGACCTTCTGGTTCTCGTTCAGCCCCTGAAGGCCGGCCTTCTGCACGGCGGTGATGTGCACGAACACGTCCTTGCCGCCGTCCTGCGGGACGATGAAGCCGAACCCCTTGGTCGCGTTGAACCACTTCACGGTGCCCGTCGCCATGCGACGCACCCTCCTTGTCCTGAGGCGCGGACGCCGATCGCCCGCGCGGGAACCACCGGGCTGGATCGGCTTGAAGGCGCCCGGTGGAACCGGGAGGGCACGGCAAGGCGGGCCAAGAACGGCTGGCATGCCAAGTGGACGCAGATCGGTCCGGCGAAGTCAAACACCTTGCACACGCATTTCAGTGAGAAGCGGCAGCGGCATTGACTACGGTTTGCTTCGAATGGCGCGACTATTCGCAAGAATAAAGCGGGCGTCTTGTATGCGACTGCCTGGGTGCCGGTGGCATGGCCTCGGTCCGGGCGCCGCTTGGGTCATGCAGCCCGACGGACGGCACGACCAGCCGTCAGATCGCCATGACGTTGACGGCGGAAGGTCCCTTGGCGCCGTTGGTCACCTCGAACTCGACCCGCTGGCCTTCCGCCAGGGTCTTGAAGCCGTTGTTCTGGATGGCGGAGAAATGCACGAAGACGTCCTTGCTGCCGTCCTCAGGCGTGATGAAGCCGAAGCCCTTGCTTTCGTTGAACCACTTCACCGATCCCTTGACCATGTTGGCCATGCGCCGTCCCTCTCTGCGAACCTTCGCCCCGCCGATGCGCGGCGATACCCGGCGGATGGGATGCCTTCGCGGGGATCGCGGGCCGGTCCTTCAATCCTTGGGTAGCGGTCGTGCCGCAGAATCATCAATCGTTCGGATGCTGTCAATCGGCCCCGCCACCGGCCACGAAAAAGGGCGGGGCCTTGCGGTCCCGCCCCATCCGGCACTTCGATCCTTGTGGGATCAGAAGTCCATGTCGCCCATGCCGCCCATGCCGCCGCCCGGGCCGCCGGCCGGAGCCGAGGCCTTCGCCGGACGCTCGGCCACCATCGCTTCCGTGGTGATCAGCAGCGCCGCGACCGAGGCCGCATCCTGCAGCGCCGTGCGCACGACCTTGGTCGGGTCGATGATGCCGGCGTTGACCAGGTCCTTGTACTCGTCGAGCTGCGCGTCGTAGCCGTGCGCATAGTCGGTGGTGCGGAGCACCTCACCGGCCACCACGGCGCCGTCCTTGCCGGCGTTCTCGGCGATCTGCTTCAGCGGCGCCTGCACGGCGCGGCGAACGATCTCGATGCCGACCTGCTCGTCGCTGTTCAGCCCCTTCAGCGTGTGCAGGTTGGTGCTGGCGCGCAGCAGCGCGGTGCCACCGCCCGGCACGATGCCTTCCTGGACCGCGGCGCGGGTCGCATGCAGCGCGTCGTCGACGCGGTCCTTGCGCTCCTTGACCTCGATCTCGGTCGAGCCGCCGACGCGGATGACGGCGACGCCACCGGCCAGCTTGGCCAGACGCTCCTGCAGCTTCTCGCGGTCGTAGTCCGAGGTGGTTTCCTCGATCTGCGCCTTGATCTGCTCGCAGCGGCCGTTGATCTCGGACTTCTCGCCCGCGCCATCAACGATCGTGGTGTTTTCCTTCTCGATCTTGATCAGCTTCGCGCGGCCGAGCATGGCGAGCGTCACGGTCTCGAGCTTGATGCCGAGGTCCTCGCTGATCACCTGGCCACCGGTCAGGATCGCGATGTCTTCCAGCATCGCCTTGCGGCGATCGCCGAAGCCCGGCGCCTTGACGGCGGCGATCTTGAGGCCGCCACGCAGCTTGTTCACCACCAGGGTGGCCAGGGCCTCGCCCTCGACATCCTCGGCGACGATCACCAGCGGACGGCCCGACTGCACCACGGCTTCGAGCAGCGGCAGCATCGGCTGCAGCTGGGACAGCTTCTTCTCGAAGATCAGGATGTAGGGGTTTTCCATCTCGGCGATCATCTTCTCCGCATTCGTGATGAAATACGGGGAGACATAGCCGCGATCGAACTGCATGCCCTCGACGACGTCGAGCTCGGTCTGGATGGACTTGGCTTCCTCGACGGTGATGACACCCTCGTTGCCGACCTTCTCCATCGCCTTGGCGATCATCTCGCCGATCTCGCTCTCGCCGTTGGCGGAGAGCGTGCCGACCTGCGCGACTTCGGCCGAGGTCGTGATCTTCTTGGTCTTGGCCTCGAGCTCGCCGACGATCTGGGTCACGGCCTTGTCGATGCCGCGCTTTAGGTCCATCGGGTTCATGCCGGCGGCCACGGCCTTGGCACCCTCGCGGATGATGGCCTGGGCCAGCACGGTCGCGGTGGTGGTGCCGTCGCCCGCGGTGTCGTTGGTCTTCGAGGCCACTTCGCGCACCATCTGCGCGCCCATGTTCTCGAACTTGTCGGCCAGCTCGATCTCCTTGGCGACGGTGACGCCGTCCTTGGTGATCCGCGGCGCGCCGAAGCTC
This sequence comes from Dankookia sp. GCM10030260, assembly GCF_042666655.1. NCBI lineage: Bacteria > Pseudomonadati > Pseudomonadota > Alphaproteobacteria > Acetobacterales > Roseomonadaceae > Dankookia > Dankookia sp. GCM10030260. The sequence continues at coordinate 411,236 of NZ_JBHTDE010000001.1, read as the reverse complement.
TTGTCGAGCACGACGTTGCGGCCCTTGGGGCCGAGGGTGACCTTCACCGCATCGGCCAGGATGTCGACGCCGCGGAGCATACGCTCACGCGCGTTGGCGCCGAACTTAACGTCCTTTGCTGCCATGTGGGCTATCCTTCATGTGGTGCGCTCACGCCGGTCGCGCCGGGCCGAAGCCCTGCTGCGCGGCGGATCGCAGGATTGATGATCGTCGCAGGCACGGTCGGGCCGCCCGGGACCGCGGCGCCCGGGGCATGTCCCCTGGGCGCCACGGTCCCCGGCAGCGCCGGACTCAGGCGGCCTTGGCGACGGCCGGGGTGTCGAGAATGCCCATGATGTCGGACTCCTTCATGATCAGGAGCTCCTCACCGTTGAGCTTCACTTCGGTGCCCGACCACTTGCCGAACAGGATGCGGTCGCCCGCCTTGACGTCGAGCGCGCGGAGCTCGCCCTTGTCGTTCAGCGTGCCGGAGCCGACGGAGATGACTTCTCCCTCCTGCGGCTTTTCCTTGGCGGTGTCGGGGATGATGATGCCACCCGCGGTCTTCTCTTCGGCCGTGACACGGCGAACGAGAACGCGGTCATGCAGGGGACGGAAGCTCATGGTCCTCTCCTGATGCCTTTGCTATTTGCGTTTCCTCAACCGGCAGGTCCGTCCAGCGTCCGCGTCAGCAGCCCGTTGGCACTCCCCCCGGAGGAGTGCCAGAGAACTATGCGAACCCGGCGCCCCCGTCAAGGGATTGCAGCACTCACCGAGTGCGAGTGCTAACAGACTGATTCTGAAGGTTTTTTGTTGCGCCCATTGGTGCATCCCCAGCAGACTTGCGTCGTTCACCAGGAGGAAATCGCCAGCCGCACCATGAGGACGGACCGAAATGGCTGAGGAAAGGACGACAGGCGTGCCGCAGGAGACCAAGGGCTTCGTTCGCGTACCGCAACCCGAGCAGCCCGACCGGGCGCCGAACCGTGCCGGGATCCGCCGCGGCCGGCCCATCGCTGAACCGATAGGCTGCAGGCCGCCCCGCTAGGGCCACAGGACTACAATTCCCCAGTACGGTTCAAGACCCTGGAGTCAAGGCCAGCGATGTCCCGATCCCCGATGCCGACCGCCGCCCCATTCCTCCGCCAGACGGAAGATGCCAGCCAGCTCGTTACTGTAAGCGTATTGTACTACCTGCCGGACCACCGCAGCTTGGTCAACGAATTCACTTGGCAGACACTCGACCGTGGCCCGCACTATGCCCGGGTCGAGGCCTTCCTCGATTATTGGCGGCGCGAGATCGATGCCGTCATCAAGGAGGTGAAGATCGCCGGGGCCCGGCCCTTCGCGCCCGGCCAGGTCGATCACGTCGCCCATCGCTTCTCGCTGAACTGACCGCCGCCCGGCCGCTAGGGCCAGCCCCACTCCCTGCGCGCCGCGCCCGGCATCCCGCCCGGCGGCCCTCGACCACCCCGTCGGCCGGGTCGCCACCCAGGATGTGCAGCGACAGCACGGCGATCGAGGGCCGCGGCAGCGGCAGGGCGACGCGCTGGACATGGGTGTCGATCGCGTGGCTGCGAATCGGCCGGGCGATGTTCTTGAGCTCGAGCAGGCCGAGGCCGCGCGCCGTGGCGACCGCGGTCTTCATCGTCCCGGCCGCCTGGTCAGGCATCGGCTGCGACAGGGCAATGCCGCTGGGCTGCGCCTGTTCCTGCAGCCGGGCGGCGATGTTCACCGCGTCGCCGAAGATGGTGCGGTCCTGCGCCAGGACCTCGCCGACATGCGGGCCAATGCGCAGCACGATATGCGGCGTCTCCGCGCCCGGCCGGTTGTGCTCCAGCATGGCCCGCTGCAGGTCGAGCGCCCAGCGCAGCGCATCCGCCGCCGTGGCGAAGTCGGCCAGTACGCCGTCGCCCCGAAGGTCTACCACCCGGCCGCGATGCACCGTGGTGATCGGCCGCATCATGGTCCGCAGCGGCGCCATCCAGCGCGCATGGGTCCGCCACTCCTCCGTCGTCATCAGGATCGAGTAGCCGACGATATCGGTAAAGGCGACGGCGGCCGGCCTGGCCGTCACCAGGCTGTGGCCGCCGTCGTCACCCCGCTTCGGCTGGTCCGGCAACACGGGCCGGTATTCCTGTGACGAGGGATTGCATACCACGCCCCCCGTCCCACCGTGTTTCGCTCCCTGGCAAGGGTACGGTGCGGCAGGGGCTCTCGCTTTCGCGCGAGGCGAGATGCCGCGTGCGCGGGATGCCCCGAGCGGAAGCACTCGATGGACCCGGCCCAGCCGATCTGGTTCTACATATCCTTCCCGGCCGCAACCGGCCTGCCTCGCGACCCGGGCGCGCTCCTCCGCCGGGTGCTCGAACTGGCCCAGGGCGACTGCCGGCGCGAGGAACGGACACCCGGGCCGTGCTTCGCCGACCGGCCCTCCGACCGGGTCCAGGCGCTCGAGGTGGCGCCGACCGAGGACGTGGCGGCCTTCGTCGACATCGCGCCGAACGCCGCGCTGCTGATCCGCCAGCTGCAGGCGGCCGGCATCGCCATCCGCGCCGGCATCGACCGGCCGATCGGGGTGCAGTCCTGCTGGTGCCCGGGCCAGGGCCCGCGCCATTTCGGCGACCGCCGGGAGGCGGAGCGGCTGATCCACGCCGGGGCGCTGCACGGCGCGGGGCCAGCGGGTGAACCTTGTCATCGTCGACCAGGGGCTGCCGGCGGATTTCCCCTCCAAGGGCGAGCGCGGCGACGGCTGGTCGGTCGACGCCCCCCCCCTTGCGGGGGAAAAGCGCCTGCCGTTCACCGGCAAGGGCCGCCATGCGGCGATGGTCGCCCGCAACGCGCTCGCCTTCGCCAAGGAGGAGAACGCCAGGCTGCGGGACTGCCCGCTGCTGTCGGACCGGATCGACCGACTGGGAATCTTCCTGTCCTATGCCCATACCGCCTTCGGCCAGTCGACCGACGCGCTGAAGGCCTATCGGGACCGGAATCCCCAAGCCGGGGCGTGGGTCGTGGTGAATGCCTGGGCGGTCCGGGACACCAGGCAGGACCAGCCGCTGCCGCCGCACAACCATTCCAGCAACATCGACCACGCCCTGAACAAGCAAGTGGCGGATCTCGACGAGAGGGCGTGCACCAGGCCTTCGCCGCCGACAATTGCGGCCAATCCTGCCCACCCAGCCGCTGCGGCGTGTTGGACCGCGGCCCGGGGTGGAGCATCCACGGCGCCAATTCGCACCCTCGGGTGCTGACGGTCGGCGCGGTGCGGACGGATGGGCTCCTGGGTTGGCTATTCGGCCGAGGGGCCGGGGCGGCTGGCAAAGCGGAAGCCCGACCTCCGTGCCCCGCCCCTGTTCCGCCAGACGCTGCGGCCCTTCGAGGGGGAAGACAATTCCGGCACCTCGGCCGCCTGCGGCGTCGCCGCGGGGGTGGTCGTCGCCGCCCGCCTGCGCAAGACCTGGGAGGACCTGCCGCCGGAGGCGCTGCGGACGCCGCTGCAGACATCGGCGACGCCGCAAGGGACCGACCGGACGACCCGATCCCGCTTCGGCGCCGGCATCCTGAACGCGACGGCAGTGGCCAAGTTGTGGAGCGGATCACGCGATGGCGGTCACGCCCTGGCGGGATCGGCCCTACTGCAACGGATCGTAGGGCTTGATCGTCTCCACCACCTGCTGCGCCGCGGGCGTCTGCCGGATCACCAGCCAACCGGCGGCGCCGAGCAAGCAAAGCCCGAAGACCGTCAGGGAGGCGATCCGGCCGAGGCTCCGCTTCGGGCGCATGTCAGGCAAGGCAGGCGACTCCGATCAGCGCAACACGTCGATTTTGCACATCTGCATTGCAGCGTCCAGTGACTTTCCCGGCAAGGTTGTATTGCCGGGAAAGCGTCACGCGCGCCCGTAGGTATCCTCGATCCGTACGATGTCGTCCTCGCCGAGATAGGCACCGGACTGCACCTCGATCAGGGTCAGCGGGATCATGCCCGGATTGACCAGCCGATGCACGCAGCCGAGCGGCAGATAGATGCTCTCGTTCTCCCGCAGCAGGATCTCCTCCCCGTCGCGGTGGACGATGGCGGTGCCGTTCACCACCACCCAGTGCTCGGCGCGGTGGAAATGCTTCTGCAGCGACAGCTTCTGCCCAGGGCGGACGCCGATCTTCTTCACCTGGAAGCGGTCGCCCTGGATCAGCCCCTCGTAATGGCCCCAGGGGCGGTAGATGCGGCGGTGCTCGGTCGCCTCCTTGCGGCCGGCGCGGCGCAGTTGCTCGACCAGCAGCTTGACGTCCTGCGCCCGGTCGCGCGGCATCACCAGCACGGCGTCCTCGGTGGTGATCACCACCGTGTCGCGCAGCCCGACGATGCCGGTCAGGATGCCTTCGGACCGCACGTAGCAGCCGCGGCTGTCGACCATCTCGACCGGGCCCTCGGCGACGTTGCCGCCGGCATCCTTGGCCGCGACCTCCCACATCGCGTCCCAGGAGCCGAGGTCCGACCAGCCGATGGCGGCCGGCACCACCGCGGCGCGGTCGGTCTTCTCCATCACCGCGTAGTCGATCGAAATGGCCGGCGCCGCGCTGAAGGCCGCGCTGCCGAGCCGGACGAATTCGAGGTCGCGCGCGGCCTCGGCCAGGGCCTGGGCAACGGTGCGCAGCACCTCGGGCGCGTGGCGTTCCAATTCCGCCACCAGGGTCGCGGCGGTGGCGACGAACATGCCGCTGTTCCAGAGATGCCGGCCGCCGGCGAGGAAATCCGCCGCCTTGGCCGCGTCCGGCTTCTCGACGAAGCGGGCGATCGACATCACCCCGGGCGCGTCCGGCAGCGGGTCGCCGGATTCGATGTAGCCGAAGCCGGTCTCGGGCGCCGTCGGCCGCATGCCGAAGGTGACGATCCGCCCGGCCCGGGCGGCGACCACCGCCAGGTCGAGCGCCGCGTGCAGCGCCGGCAGGTCGGTGATCGCCGCATCGGCGGCCATCAGCCACAGCACGGCATCCGGCGCCTCGGCGTTCAGCAGCAGCGCGGCGGCGGCGATGGCCGGGGCGCTGTTGCGGCCGGCCGGCTCCAGCAGGATGCGGGCGCCGTCGATCCTGGCCTCGCGCAGCTGCTCGGCGACCAGGAAGCGGTGCGCCTCGTTGCAGACCACCAGCGGCGGGCCGAAGGCGGCGCCGCGCGCCCGGCCGGCGGTTTCCTGCAACATGGTCTGGGCGGAGACGAGCGGCCAGAACTGCTTCGGGTAGCCCTCCCGCGACAGGGGCCATAGCCGGGTGCCCGTACCACCCGAAAGGATCACCGGAACGATCACTGCGAGCCCACCCTATGCGTCCGTGATGCCGATTACAGGAACCGAACGCCGGCGACAATCAGGCCGCGCTGCGCCGCAACAAAGGCAGGGCAGCCCGACCCTCAGCCGCCGGGAGCAGCCGCCGGCCGCCGCCCGGCCGCCACCTCGTCGATCAGGTCGAGCAATTGCGGCAGGCAGCGCCGCTGCAGGTCGTAGCGCTCGACGATGGTGCGCCGCGCCGCGCGGCGCAGGTCGCGGTAGGCTTCCGGCCGGGCCAGCGCCTTGACCACCGCGGCCGCCACCTGCTCCGGCGCGTGGAAGTCGACCAGCAGGCCGTTGCGGCCGTCCTCGATCACCTCCTGCACCGGCGGGGTGGCGGAGCCGATGACCAGGGCCTCGTTCGCCATCGCCTCCAGCATCGACCAGGACAGCACGAAGGGATAGGTCAGGTAGACATGCGCCGCGGACAGGCTGAGCACCGCCTGCAGCGCCGGGTGCGTGATCTTGCCGGTGAAATGCACCCGGGACAGGTCCAGCCGCTCGCCCAGCTCGGCCAGCAGGATCTCCCGCCAGCTGCCGCCCTCGCGTGGCTTGGAGCCGTAATGCGGGTCGTCGCCGCCGACGATCACCACTTGGGCGGCCGGCCGCTGCTCGAGGATCGCCGGCAGGGCGCGCATGAAGCTGGGGAAGCCGCGGTAGGGCTCGAGGCCGCGGCCGATGAAGGTCACCACCTCGTCGCCCTGGCGCAGGACGCGGCCGTTCGGCAAGGTGAGCTCGGGGTCGGGCAGCCGGCGGATGACCTCGGTATCCACCCCCTCATGCACCACCGACATCCGGTCCCGCGCCCAGTCGGGGAAGCGGCTGTGCTGCCAGCGCGTCGCGGTATGGCCCCAGTCGGAAGCCTGCAGGCAGAGCAGGTGGTTGGCGTTGAGCATCCGGACGCGGCAGGCGTCGTCGATCTGCACCGGCGCCTCGGGCGGGTCGAAGCCGACATCGCCGCCGACCGAGGTGTAGTAGTATTCGTAGTAGTAGAGCATCCGCGCATCCGGCCAGACATCGCGCAGGAACAGTCCCTCCCCCCAGCCGGGATGGCAGCAAAGCACGTCGGGGCTGAAGCCGCGCTCCTTCAGCGTCAGCGCGGCGCGGGCCACCTGCTGGCCGCGGAAGGTGGCGTTCTCCAGCCGGCGCAGGTAGCGGTGGGTGCCTTCCGCGCCGGTGGTCGGCGCCTTGTAGCGCAGGTGCTGCACGCCCGGCAGCGCCTCCGCCGCATTCTCCCCCAGTGCCAGGACCTGGGTATCCGGCCGCCGGGCCAGGGCCGGCGCGACGTGGCGGTACTGCGCCGGGAAATTCTGGTGCACGAACAAGGCCCGCATGCGGTACGCATCCTGCGTTGCGACAAACTGTCCGCGAAACCGGGTCGGGACCCGGCACGCATTGGCCGGGCCGCCCTCCGCCTCGCGGTGGCGTCATGCACCATGGCGGAATAAGCGGCAAACAACTTGGTGATCCGTGAACGGCGCGCTCGTGAGGTGCGGGACGCACACGTTTGCGCGCGCCGTGCAACGAAGCCGCCGACTTCCCTTTACCCTGGCGCGATGCAGCCAGCTTTCGACCGGACCGATTGGTCGGTCCTTTCCACCCTCCTCCGCACGGCCCAGCGCGACGGCTGGCGTGTGGAATTCGCGCCCGACCGTGTCCTGGTATCGAGCCGCCGGGCGACCGAGGGCGTGCTCACCCTGCCGGCGGTGCTGGTGCGGCATGCCCGCAGCTGCGGCTGGCAGACGGCCATCCGCGGCGGGGAAATCGCGCTGCGGCACCCGGCGGTACGCCAGGGGGTGACGCTGCGGCTGGGCGGGCGCTGATCCGGTGCGGATGCCGGACTAGAGTCCCGCTCCGCCTTCCGTCCTATCGCGCATTGGCGCTGGCCTCGGACCGCGTGGCGCCGACCCGGGCGGCCAGGGCGGCGGCCATGAACTCGTCGATCTCGCCGTCCAGCACCGCGTCCGGATTGCCCTTCTCCAGGCCGGTGCGGAGGTCCTTCACCAGCTGGTAGGGCTGCAGCACATAGTTGCGGATCTGGTGGCCCCAGCCGATATCCGTCTTGCCGGCCTCGATGCCCGCGCTCACCGCCTCCCGCTTCGACAATTCCAGCTCGTACAGCCGCGCCTTCAGCATGTTCATGGCGATGGCGCGGTTCTTGTGCTGGCTGCGGTCCTGGGTGGAGGCGGCGACGATACCGGTCGGGATATGGGTGAAGCGGACGCCCGATTCGGTCTTGTTGACGTGCTGGCCGCCGGCGCCCGAGGCGCGGAAGGTGTCGGTGCGCAGGTCGGCCGGGTTGATCTCGATCTCGATCTTGTCGTCCACCACCGGGTAGACATAGATGCTGGCGAAGCTGGTCTGCCGCTTGTCGTTGCCGCCGAAGGGACTGATCCGGACCAGGCGGTGCACGCCGGTCTCGGTCTTCAGCCAGCCGAAGGCATTCGGGCCGCTGACCTGCACCGTCGCCGACTTGATGCCGGCCTCCTCCCCCGGGCTTTCCTCGGTCAGCGTCATCTTGTAGCCGCGCTTCTCGGCCCAGCGCTGGTACATGCGCAGCAGCATCTCGGCCCAGTCCTGCGCCTCGGTGCCGCCGGCCCCGGCGTTGACTTCCAGGTAAGCGTCGTTCTGGTCGGCCTCGCCCGAGAGCAGGCTCTCGATCTCGCGCCGCTTGGCCTCGGCGGCCAGCTGCACCAGGTCGGCGACGGCGGCATCGGCGGTGGCGGCATCGCCCTCGGCCTCGGCCATCTCGACCAGTTCGAGGCTGTCGGCGACCGATTGCTCCAGCTTCCGGACGCCCTCGACCTGGTCGGCGATGCGGCCGCGCTCGCGCATCAAGGTCTGCGCCGCGGCGGCGTCATTCCAGAGTGCGGGGTCCTCGGCCCGGGCGTTCAGCTCGTCGAGGCGGCGTAGGGCGGCATCCCAGTCAAAGATGCCTCCTCAGCAGGGCCACCGAAGCGGTGATCTGCTCATTCAGGGATTCGGCATCAGCGCGCATGGCGGACCGGTAGTGCAGCCGGGGCGGCCTGTCCAGCGCCCCGCGCGGTTAACAAGCGGGACATGCCTTCACGCGAGTTCATTCGACCCGGCCGCACGTCGCGCGATAGCATGCCGCCCGACCGGCTTCGCCAGGAGGTTGCCTTGGCCGCTCTCGGCCCCGGATTCGCCACCGACGCCGCCCACCGCATCCTCGGCCGCGCCGCCTACGGCGCCAGGCCGGGCGATGCCGAGGCGCTGTCCCGCCAGGGCCTTGCCGCCTGGATCGAGCACCAGCTCGCCCTGCCGGCCGAGGACCAGGCCATCGCGGCGCGGCTCGCCGCCCTCCAACTGCCAATCCGCTACGCCGCCAGCGAGGGCCGCTGGCCGGCGCTGGAGGAGAACCGGCCGCTGACCCGGCTGGCGATGAGCCAGCCGGAGAATTTCCGCTTCTACCCCCGCCAGGACCGCCCGGTGCCGCCGCCCGAGGTGGAGCGCGGCCGGCTCGAGCTGCTGGTCGCCGGCCTGGTCCGCAAGGTGGCCGCCGAGGCCCAGCTGCGCGAGCGGCTGGTCGAGTTCTGGCACGACCACTTCTCGGTCAATGCTGGGGCGGGCAACAACGTGCAGGTCTCGCTGGTCGATCTCGACCGGCGCATCCGCGGCCAGGCGCTGGGCAGTTTCCGCGCCCTGCTGGAGGCGACGGCGACCGCGCCGGCGATGCTCTACTTCCTCAACAACCAGTCCTCCCGCGCCGGGGCGCCGAACGAGAATTACGCGCGGGAATTGCTGGAGCTGCACACGCTCGGCCGGCCGGCCTATTTCGGCGCGGCGCGCACCGCGCGGGACGTGCCGCGCGACGCCGAGGGCCGGCCGGCCGGCTATGTCGATGCCGATGTCTGGGAGGCGGCGCGGGCGCTGACCGGCTGGTCGGTGGCGGCGAACCAGGCGATCGACGGCGTGCGCCGGCTGCCGGACACCGGCGAATTCGCCTTCGTCGAGGCCTGGCACGACCAGTATCAGAAGCTCTTCCTCGGCCGTGCGCTCGAACCCTTCGCCGGCGCCATGGCGCATGGCCGGGCGGTGCTGGACGCCCTGGCCGAACACCCGGCGACCGCCCGTTTCGTCTGCACCAAGCTGGTGCGCTGGCTGGTCGGCGAGCCGGTGCCGCAGGCCGTGGTGGCCCGCGCGGTGGCCGCATTCCGGGGCAATCTCGCCGCTCCCGACCAGATCGCGCGGGTGGTGCGGGCCATCCTGGACGGGCCGGAGATCGCCGATGCGCGGCTCGGCCGGATGCGCCGGCCGCTGGATGCGGTGGCCGCCGCGGCACGGGCCTATGCGGTGCCGATCGCGCCGACCGCGGCGCTGTTCGGCCAGCTGGCGGCGGCCGGCCAGATTCCCTTCGGCTGGCCGGCACCCGATGGCCAGCCGCTGGACGCGACGCAGTACAACGGCGCCGGGGCGCTGCGCACCCGCTGGACCCTGCTTCTGGCGGTGGCCCGCAACAGCCTGGGCACCGGCGCCTCGCCGCTGTTCGAGGGCATGGCCGGGCAGCCGGTCGCCGAATCGGCCGGGACGCTGGCGCGGCTGGCGCTCGGGCCGGCCGGCAAGGCGGTGGGGGAGACGGTGGCCGGGGTCTGGAGCGCGGCCGGGCGGCCGGAGCGGCCGGGCACGGCCGATGTGGCGGAGCTGGCCGGCTGGGTGCTGGCCGCCCCGGCCTTCCAGCAGGCATGACATCCGATTTGCCTGGAAGCAGGCAAACAGAAGAAAGAAAGCTCGGGGAGAAAGTATTCTCCCCGAGCCCCTCATCTATTTTTTCGGGTTGGCACCTGCCGCGCGGCCGGTTCAGACCCTCAGGAAGGAAGGGGGGGGTTGGGGGAGGGAATGGTTTTCCCTGCCCGGCCCTTCCTGGCCGAATGGACCTTGCGGGACAAAGGAGCGCGCCATGACCATGCTGCTCGGCCGCCGCGGCCTGCTCCGGGCAGGGCTCGCCGCCACCACCCTGCCCGGGCTGCGCGGCATGGCCTTCGCCGACCCCGCCGCGCGCCACGAGGTGCCGCTGCTCATCCTGGTCTTCCTGCGCGGCGGGATGGACGGGCTGCATTTCCTCTCCCCGGCCGACGACCGGGACTTCGCCGAGCTGCGCATCCCGGCGCTCCGGACCGCCGCCGAGGGCGAGCGGGCGGGGGAACGGCTGGATGCCATGCCGGGCACCGATTTCCGGCTGCACCCGGAGGCCGCGGCGCTGGCCGGGATCTGGCGCGAGGGCCGGATGGCGATCTGGCCCGCCGCCGGCGTGCCGCAGCCGACCCGCAGCCATTTCGAAGCGCAGTCCCTCATGGGCTGGGGCCAGGGCAGGTCGGGCGAGACCCAAGGCCGCAGCGGCTGGCTGGCCGCCTGGGCCGAGGCGACCGGCGGCAACGCGCCGGTGGTGGCATTGTCCGGCCAGGACCGCACGGTGGCGGAGCTGATCGGCGCCGGGCGCGGCCTGGCGGTGCCGACCCTGGCACGCGGGCTGGGGATGCCGGGCGGTGAATTCGGCGCGGCGATGCTGGAGGCGCTGCACAGGAAGGCGCGCGGCCCGCTGGCCGAGGCCGGCCAGGCGGCGCTGGCCAGCCTGGGCGGCCTCGACCGCCTGCTGCCGCGCAACGCCGCCGGCCAGGTGCAGGCCTATACGCCGGCCAACGGGGTGGATTACAGCCCGGCCGCCGAATTCGGTCGCGGCCTGGCGACCATCGCCCAGGTCGCCAAATTGCAGCCCGGGCTGACCGCGGCGGCGGTCGATCTCGGCGGCTGGGACACGCATGAGGGCCAGGCCGGGCGGTTCGAGAACCGGGTCCGCATCCTGAACCGTGGCCTGGCGGCGCTGGATGCCGACCTGCGCGACCTGCCGCGGCGCTGGACGGTGCTGGTCACCAGCGAGTTCGGCCGTCGGCTGCGCGCCAACCGCAGCGGCGGGACGGATCACGGCCGGGCCGGGACGGTCTTCGCCTTCGGCGGCGGCGGCAGGCGGGAGTTCGGGCTGGCACGGCATTTCGGCGCCTGGCCCGGGCTCGCGGGCGAGGCGCTGGAGGACGGCGCCGACCTCCGCGTCGCCACCGACTACCGCGACGCCTTCCGCCAGGTGGTGGCGGAACTGGCGCCAACTGCGCCCGTGCCGTTCGGCCGCGGCTGACTTGGGCCCAGACCTCCCCGCGCGGCGCATGCCAACCCACAACAATAGAGGCGGGGCCTGGGGAGGATACCGCCCCCCCGGCCCTGCCTTTCAGTACAGCCCGCCGAGGCTCTGCTCCGCCCCCGCCGCCGTGCTGCGGCCACCCTCCTCGGCGACCGGCCGGGCGCTGTTCTCGGTGCCCGGCTTGAAGGCCTCCAGGATGGTCGCCCCGCCATCCTGCGTCCGCACGAGCGCCACGCCCGGCGGCGCCCGGAAGGGCACCGGCGGGCTGTTGCGCAGCGCCGCTTCCAACACCTCGCGGAAGATCGGCGCGGCGTTCTGCCCGCCGGTCTCGTCCTTGCCGAGCGTCCGCGGGTCGTCGAAGCCGAGCCAGACGGCGATGACGATGTCCGGGGTGAAGCCGACGAACCAGTTGTCGAAGTAGTCGTTCGTGGTGCCGGTCTTGCCGGCGATCGGCCGGTTCAGCCCCTTCCCCGCCGCCGTGCCGGTGCCGCGCTGCACCACGCCGGTGAGGATGTTGGTCATCTGGTAGGCGGCGATCGGGTCGGCGATCTGCGGCCGTGCATCGGCCAGTTCCGGCGGTTCCTCGCCCGGCGAGGTCGCATCGCACCCCTGGCAGGACCGCGCATCGCTGCGCCAGATCACCTTGCCGCGGCGGTCCTGCACGCTGTCGATGAAGCTCGGCGTCACGCGCTTCCCGCCGCTGGCGAAGCCGGCATAGCCGGCGGCCATCCGCAGCACCGTGGTCTCGCCCGAGCCCAGCGCCATGGCGAGGTAGCGCGGCATGTTGTCGATGACGCCGAACCGGGCCGCGGTCTCCGAGACCTTGGCCATGCCGACTTCCTGCGCCACCCGGATGGTGACCAGGTTCAGCGACTTCTGCAGCGCGGTGCGGATGGAGACATAGCCGTTGAAGCTGCCCTCGTTGTAGTTGGACGGCCGCCAGACGCCCTGCGGGGTCATCACCTCGATCGGCCCGTCGAGGAAGCGCTGGTTCGGCGGCACCCCCGCCTCCAGCGCCGGCAGGTAGACGAAGGGCTTGAACGACGAACCCGGCTGGCGCTGCGCCTGCGTCGCGCGGTTGAACTGGCTCTTGTCGAAGGACCAGCCGCCGGCCATGGCCAGCACCCGGCCGTTGCTGGGGTCGAGGGCGACGATCGCGCCCTCGATCTGCGGCACCTGGCGCAGCGCCAGGCGCTCCGGCCGGCCGGCGGCGGCGGCGGGGAGGACCTCGACCGGCACCACGTCGCCGACCGCCAGCACGTCCTGCATGCGGCGCATCGGCGCGAAGCGGTTCTCCGGCAGGGTCTTGCGGGTCCAGGCGACGCCGTCCATCGCCAGCGTCGCGGTGCGCGGCTGGCTCGGCGTGCGCGGGTCCGGTCGCTCGACCCAACCGAGCTTGGCCTCGCGGTCCTTCACCTCCAGCGCCACCGCCAGCCGCCATTCCGGCAGCAGGCCGCCGGTGCGGGGCACCGCTTCCAGCTGCGGCATCCAGTCGGCCGCGCCGGCCGAGACCCGCGCCACCGGCCCGCGCCAGCCGCCCCGGCGGCGGTCGTAGGACAGCAGCCCGCCGCGCAGCGCCTGCTCGGTCGCCGCCTGCAGCGGCGGCTCGATGCTGGTGCGGACCACCAGCCCGCCGGTCGTGGTCTGCTCGGCGCCGAAGCGGTTGATCAGCTCGCGGCGGACCTCCTCGGTGAAGTGCTGGCCCACCTGCACCACCTCCGGCCGGCGCAGCAGGCGGGGGACGATCGGCTCGGACTTGGCCTTGGTCGCCTCGGCCGCGCTGATCGCACCGTCCTCGGCCATCCGGTCCAGCACCCAGTCGCGCCGGGCGCGGGCGGCTTCCGGGTAGCGCAGCGGGTTGTAGTTGTTCGGCGCCTTGGGCAGCGCGCCGAGGAAGCCGATCTCGCCGACCGTCAGCTCATCGAGCCCCTTGTTGAAATAGGCCTGGGCGGCGGCGGCGACGCCATAGGCCTGGTAGCCCAGGAAGATCTCGTTCAGGTAGAGCTCGAGGATGCGCTCCTTCGGCAGCGCCTCCTCGATCCGGATCGCCAGGATCGCCTCCCGCACCTTCCGCATCATGGTGCGGTCGGCGCCGACCAGCATGTTCTTGGCGACCTGCTGGGTGATGGTGGAGGCGCCGCCCATCCGCCGCCCCGTGCCGTACTGCTCGATGTTGGTGACGACGGCGCGCAGGATGCCGAGCGGGTCGACCCCGTGGTGTTCCCAGAAGCGCTGGTCCTCGGCGCTGACGAAGGCGGCCTGGACCCGCTTGGGGATGGCCTCGATCGGCATGAAGACGCGGCGCTCGGCGGCCAGCTCGGCCAGCAGCCGGCTGTCGGCGGCATAGATGCGCGACATCTGCGCGGGCTGGTAGTCGGCCAGCCAGCGGTAGTCCGGCAGGTCGGCGGCGATGTGGCGATAGAGGCCGAAGCCGGCGACGGCGCCGCCGACGATGCCGACCGCGGCCAGGGTGAACAGCAGCCGGAACAGCCCGCCGAACAGCGAGGGTCGGCGGCGGCGCGGCTTGTCGGGCTTCGCCTTGCGGGGGGGCGGCACGGGGGCGACCCCGGGGGACGGCGGGTCGAAGCCGGGATCGAGACGGGGGTCGGAAGGGGGCATTGTCAGGGTCTCATACACTGCCGGCGTGGCAGCGGCGACCACAGGCCGGTGAGAGGCGCTTAACCCCGTCTTCACCCCTGCGCGGCCAGCATGGGCGCGGGGGCAAAGGCCCCGCAGGAGAAGGCGATCCGCATGGGCAAGATGCTCGTGACCGGGGCGGCGGGCTTCGTCGGCCGGCACCTCACCCACGCGCTGCTGGAGGCGGGGCACGAGGTCCATGCCGTCGACAGCATCCGCCCGCTGACCGGGGCGGTGGACCCGGCCGCCGGCTGGCCGCTGTTCGAGCCGCGCGACTATCACGGTTTCCATTTTCATCGGGAGGATTGCCGGGACTGGTTCCGCCGCCACCCGGACCTCGGCTTCGACGTCGCCTTCCATCTCGCCGCCATGGTCGGCGGAAGGCTGATGATCGAAAACAACCCGCTGGCGGTGGCCGACGACCTCGGGATCGATGCCGGATTCTTCCAATGGGCGGCGCGGGCGCGGCCGGGGCGCAGCGCCGTGTTCAGCTCCTCCGCCGCCTATCCGGTGCGGCTGCAGCGGCGGGACGGCTACGTCCTGCTGGCCGAGGAGATGATCCGCTTCGACGGCGATATCGGCCTGCCCGACATGTCCTATGGCTGGGCCAAGCTGACCGCCGAATACCTGGCCCGGCTGGCGCATGAGCGGCACGGGCTGCGCGTGGTGTGCTTCCGCCCCTTCTCCGGCTACGGGGAGGACCAGGACCTGGCCTACCCCTTCCCCGCCATCTGCCGCCGCGTGCTGGAGAACCGCGGCGCAAGGGTGCTGGAGGTCTGGGGCAGCGGCCAGCAGATGCGCGACTTCATCCATGTGGACGACTGCATCCGCGGCATCCTGGGCATGCTGGACCGGATCGAGGACGGCGCGGCGGTGAACCTGTCGACCGGCATCCTGACCAGCTTCACCGCCCTGGCCGGCATGGCGGCCGAACTGGCCGGCTGGCGGCCGGAGATCCGCGGCATGTCCGCCCGGCCGGAAGGCGTCTTCGCCCGGGCCGGCTGCACCCGGCTGCAGGACAGCCTCGGCTTCCGGCCGCGGATCACGCTGCGGGAGGGGATCGGCCGGGCGCTCGACCACCTGGCGGTCCCGGCGTGACCATCCGCAGCATCGCGGTCTTCCACTGCACCGCCCGGGTCGGCTCCGCCTGGTGCTGCGCCGAGGGGATCTCGGTGACCCTGGCGGCGATGGGCTACCGGGTGATGGATTGCGGCCATCCGCAACGTGGCGCCCCGCCGCTCGAGGCGCTGCGCCAAGCCGACCTGATCATCCTCGGCGCGGTCGAGTGGTATGGCGACCTGCTACTGTCGCATTACGGCGCGGACTGGGCGACGCTGCCGATGCCCAAAGCGGCCTGGTACGCCGAATCGGCCGAGCGGGACGACCGCGACTTCCCCTTCGGCCGCTACCAGGGCCTGGCCGACCGGCATTACTTCCCGGCGGCGCAGGACGCCGCGGCCTTTGGCGGCACCTGGCTGCCCTTCGGCGCCGATACCGTGCTCTTCGCGCCGCGCCCGGTGGCGAAGCGGCACGCGGCGGCCTTCCTCGGCTCGCTCTACCCCAAGCGGGTGGAATTCCTCGGCCGCCTTGGCATCCCGCTCGACCGCATGGCGCCGGTCTCCGACCCCGACCCGATCCGCTCCTTCGCCCTGCTGGCGGAGGCCTATGCCGCGACCGAGATGTTCGTGAACCTGCCGGCCTGGTCGCGGCTGCTGGTCACCAAGGTATGCGAGGTCATGGCCTGCGGGACCATGCTGGTGACGCCGGCGATGGACCACCCCGCCGCGCTGGCGAACATGGCGCAGTTCGAGGACGGCCGGCACTTGGTCTACTACCCGCCCGACCGGCCGGACCGGCTGGCCGAGATCCTCGCCCACTACCGCCACGCG
The DNA here is from genome assembly GCF_042666655.1 of Dankookia sp. GCM10030260. Classification (NCBI taxonomy): domain Bacteria; kingdom Pseudomonadati; phylum Pseudomonadota; class Alphaproteobacteria; order Acetobacterales; family Roseomonadaceae; genus Dankookia; species Dankookia sp. GCM10030260. The sequence continues at coordinate 395,262 of NZ_JBHTDE010000001.1, read as the reverse complement.
GCCGCGGAGCGCGAGGCGATCGCCGCCGCCGGCCGGGCCGAGGTGGTCCGCGCCCATAGCCTGCGGGCACGGCTGGAACGGCTGGTCCGCGATGCGGAGACGCTGCGGGGCTGACGCCCCGACGGTTCAGCTGCCGGGACGAAGGCCGCCGTTCGGTTCGTTGAATCCTTCGCGCCGGGCGGCGTGGTCGGTGACAAGGGTGGCGACGACGAGCGCGGCGAGGCCAAGCAGGAATGTCAGCATGGGAAGAGGCTCCAAGTTGATGATCCTCCCTATCCCTGCCGATCATGTTGCACTGCACAAAAGCCGTTTCAAGGGGATCGGCCGCCTTCGGTCAGCCGCTATCCGTCAGCCGTCCTCGGTCAACCACCGTCGGCAAGCGCCGTGCCGCGCGCGCTGAGGAACCCGTGCACCGTCGCCGCCAGCGCCGCCGCCACCCGGGCGCGGTGTGCCGGCCGGTTCAGCGCCGCCTCGTCCTGCGGGTGGGACAGGAACCCCATCTCGACCAGCGCCGAGGGCACGTCGGGCGCCTTCAGCACGACGAAGCCGGCGCGGCGATGGGTGTTGGGCAGCAGCGTCACCTCGCCGTCCAGCGCCGCCACCGCCAGCCGGGCCAGCCGCTCCGACCCCGCACGGGTTTCCTGCCGCATCAGGCTGAGCAGGATGCGCTGCACCTCTGGCGGCACGCTCGGCAGGCGGAGACCGCCGGCGCGGTCGGCCTCGTTTTCCCGCCGGGCGAGGGCCGCGGAGAAGCTGTCGGTCGCGGTTTCCGACAGGGTGTAGACGCTGGCCCCGCGCGCCCCGGGCGCCGAATCGGCGTGCAGGGACAGGAACAGCGCCGCCTCGCGCCGCCGTGCCAGGTCAATCCGGCGGCCGAGCGGGATGAAGACGTCGCGGGAGCGGGTCAGCGCCACCCGGCAGCGGCCGGCGGCTTCCAACTGACGCTTGAGCTCCAGCGCCGCGGCCAGGGTGATGCGCTTCTCCTGCGTCCCCCGCGCGCCGATCGCCCCGGGGTCCTTGCCCCCATGGCCGGGGTCGAGCACCACCAGCGGCAGCGGCCCGCGCGACACCGCGGCGGCGGCAAGGCTGCGGCCATCGGCCAGCCGGGCGAATCCGGCAGCCGGGCCCGGGGCCAGGGTAATGACCAGCCTGCCGGCCGCAGCCGTTGCCTGCGGCGCCCCGACCGGCCTGGCCAGCACTATCACAAGCTGTTGAGCGAGCCCGGAGCCCTGCCGCTCCAGCGCCTTGACCAGCCCGGTGCCAGGCATCCGGACAGGGCCGCGCCAGGGCAGGTTCGGCAGGTCGAGCAGCAGCCGCGGCGGTCCTTCCGCCGCGGTCAGCCGCCAGGTGGTCGGGCGTTCGAGTGTCAGGGTGATTTGCGTCCGACCCCGTTCTACTCTCACGGATAGCGCCGATGACGGCCCCTTGGCGGCGGCGGCCGGGCCGGCAGCGAAGGCGGCCAGCAGGCCGAGCAATTCCCGCCGCCGCCGACCGGCGGCCTGCAACCCTGCCTTCGCCCCATCCCCCGGCTTGGCCCAGAACGCCCGCATAGGTGCATCATCCCCCGAGGATGCGCCCGCAGCTGTACCAGCCCGACGCGAGTCGGCGCCACCAGGATGGATGCCGGCCTTGTGGAAAGCCGCGCCGGTCGCCTATGGTGGTTCGCCCCGGCGGCGCCCGCTGCCGGCGGAGATTTGGGCGCAGCCGCGCCGACAGGCCATATCCCCATCCTGGGGGGTCGTCGATGCGGCGCGCGGCATAGGTCTGGCATGGGGTCGCGGTCAACGCCGCACCCGCGTTTCGCCGGATCGCCAAGCCGGATACCGCCCTCAAGGGCCGGCCCGGTTCGCCCGTCTCCGTCCCCGCGGGACCTGTCGCGCCAAGACCCTTGGCAGTCCCTGACGCAGTCGGGACCGCCCCAGGTGCCAGCGTGACCGACGCCGCTTCACCCGCTCCTGCGGGCGTCGCGCTTGGCGCGTGGGCACGAACCTGGGGCGCCGTCCCGGGCGACCGCCGCGTGCCAAGCCTGGCGCGCCGGATGCCCGTGGCTGCCCCGCCGGAAGAGGACGGGACGCCGCCGCATGCCTGATGCCCGCGCCGCGCAGCCGTCCTCGACCGGGTCACGCCACCCCGATCCGCCACGCCGCACCCCGGTGCCGCGTGGCGCGGAGCAACCGCTTCGATGACCAAGCGCATGCTGATCGACGCATCCCACGCGGAAGAAACCCGCGTGGTGGTGCTGGACGGCAACCGGCTCGAGGAGTTCGACCTCGAGGCCGCCACCAAGCGACCGCTCAAGGGCAATATCTACCTGGCCAAGGTGGTCCGGGTGGAACCCAGCCTGCAGGCCGCCTTCGTCGAGTACGGCGGCAACCGGCACGGCTTCCTCGCCTTCAGCGAGATCCATCCGGACTACTACCAGATCCCCGTCGCCGACCGGCAGCGCCTGCTCGAGATGCAGGCCGCCGAGGCGCGCGAGGAGGACGAGGACGAGGACGAGGACGTCCCGCCGGAATCGCCGATGGACCGCGCCGCCGCCGAGGGCGACACGCGTCAGGCCGAGGAGCCCGAGGCCGAGCCCGCGGCGATCGCGCTCGAAGGCGAGCAGCAGGTCATGGTCGCCGAAGCGCCCCCCGAGCCGGTTGCCGAGGCGCCTGCCGCCGAAGCGGCCGAGCCGGAGCCCGCCCCGGTCGAGGCCGCGGCGCCGGCGAGCGAGGCCGAGCCCGAGCCCCGCGGCACGGGCGACCAGCCCGCCGCCGAGGCGCCGCTGCCGAACGGCCATGACGCGGCCGGCGGCCATGACGAGGCCGAGGAGGAGGATGCCCCGCCGCCCGAGACCATCGGCGGCGAAGGCACCGAGGACGTGACGCGCGAGCGTCGCACCACGCCGCGCTTCATGCGCCACTACAAGATCCAGGAAGTCATCCGCCGCCGGCAGATCATGCTGGTGCAGGTGGTGAAGGAGGAGCGCGGCACCAAGGGCGCGGCGCTGACCACCTTCATCTCGCTGGCCGGCCGCTTCTCCGTCCTCATGCCGAACTCGCCACGCGGCGGCGGCGTCTCGCGCAAGATCACCTCGGCGACCGACCGCAAGCGGCTGCGCGAGGTGATCGACGAGCTCGGCCTGCCGCAGGGCATGTCGCTGATCGTCCGCACCGCCGGCGCGCAGCGGCCGAAGCCCGAGATCCGCCGCGACTGCGAATATCTGCTGCGGCTCTGGGACAACATCCGCGAGCGCACGCTGTCCTCGACCGCCGCGGCGCTGATCTACGAGGAAGCCGACCTCATCAAGCGGTCCATCCGCGACGTCTTCTCCCGCGACGTCGAGGAGGTGCTGGTGGATGGCGAGGACGCCTTCCGCGAGGCGCGCGAGTTCATGCGGATGCTGATGCCGCAGCAGACCCGCAAGATCCAGCTGTTCCGCGACGGCGGCCTGTTCGCCCGCCATGCGGTCGAGCAGCAGCTGGATGCGATGCATTCGCCCAACGTGCAGCTGCGCTCGGGCGGCTACATCGTCATCAACCAGACCGAGGCGCTGGTCGCGATCGACGTCAACTCGGGCCGCTCGACGCGCGAGCGGCATATCGAGGACACCGCCTACCGCACCAACATGGAAGCCGCCGACGAGATCGCCCGGCAGCTCCGCCTGCGCGACCTGGCCGGCCTGATCGTCATCGACTTCATCGACATGGAGTCGGCCAAGCATGACGGGATGGTCGAGCGCCGGCTGAAGGAGGCGCTGCGCATCGACCGCGCCCGCATCCAGGTCGGCCGCATCTCCCATTTCGGCCTGCTGGAGATGTCGCGCCAGCGGCTGCGCCCCAGCCTGACCGAGACCACCTTCGTCACCTGCCCGCATTGCCAGGGCCGCGGCCAGGTGCGCTCCATCGAAAGCGGCGCGCTGCAGGTGCTGCGGGCGATCGAGGAGGAGGGCGCCAAGCGCCGTGCCGCCGAGATCGCGGTGCATGTCCACAGCACGGTCGCGCTCTACCTGCTGAACCGCAAGCGCGACAAGCTGGCGCAGATCGAGGCCCGCTTCGGCATGGCCGTGGTCTTCGAGCCGGATGACACGCTGCTGCCGCCGACCGTGCGCATCGAGAAACTGCGCGCCGCCGATCCGGGCCGGCCGGTCGAGACCGGCCCCGCCGCGCTGCGCATGGACTATGCGCCGGAGCCCGAGCCGGAGGAGATCGAGGAGCCCGAGGTCGCCGACCCGGCCGAAGCCGAGGGCGACGCGCCGGCCAACCCGGAAGGCGAGACCGAGGCCGAGCGCGAGAACCGCCGCCGCCGCCGCCGGCGCCGCCGGCGTGGCGGCAACGGCACCCGCGCCGATGGCAGCCTGCAGGATGGTGCCGGCGACGGCGAGGATGGCGAGGCGGAGGAGGACGAGCCGCAAGCGGTGGCCGAGCCCGTCGCCGCCCTGGCCGAGCCGGCCGAAGCACCGGCCGCCGAGCCGGACGGCGAGTCCGGGCCGCCCGCCGAGACCGCCGGTGAGACTGCCGGCGAGATGGCCAGTGAGACCGAGGCCGAGGCGGAGGCCGCCCGTGAGGCGCAGCGCCGCCGCCGGCGGGGCCGCCGCGGCCGCGGCGCGCCGAACGGCCGCGAGGGCGACGAGGCCCCGCCGGCGCGCGCCCCCCAGCCCCAGCCCCAGCCCCAGCCGCGCTACATGGGGCCGACCCCGGCCGATCCCTTCGCCGGCCAGGTGGACGACATCCTGGCGGCGATGGAGGCGGCGGAGGCTGCCGCCGAAGCCGCCGCGAATGCCAGCCGCCGGGCCCGCGCCGCCATCCCGGCCGCGCTACCCCCGGTCGAGGCGGCCCCGGCGGAGCCACCGCCGGTGGATCTGGCTCCGGCCGAATTGGGGGCGGTCGAGGCACCCGCCGCGCCCGAGCCGGCGGCCGAGCCGGCGGCGCCCGAGATCGAGGCGATCACCGCCGCGCCGGAGGTCGGCCTGACCGAAGCGGCGCTCGCCGGGCCGGCACCTGTGCCGGCCGCGGCCGAGCCCGCCGCGCCGGAGCCGCTGCCCGAGCCGGTCCTCGCGCCGGCGCCCGAGCCGGTCGCCGAGGCCGTGCCGGAACCCGGGCCCGCCACGGCCGCAGCCGAGCCGGTTCCGGAACCGGCCGAGGCGCTGGTGCAGGGTCCCGCCGTGCAGCCGGTCAGCATCGACACGCTGGACGAGGCCGCGCCGCGCCGTCGCGGCTGGTGGAAGCGCTGATCCCGGGAATGGGAGGGCCGGCTGGCCCTCCCACCCGATCAGGACATTGAATTGCCGAAAGGCCGGGCATGGCATGCCCGGCCTTTCGCGCATTCAGGGGTGGTCGGCGGCGGGGATCAGGCCCGGGCGGCGGCCATCGGCGCGTCGGAGAGCCGCTGCAGGTCGCGCAGGGTGGAGCGCAGCAGCCCCAGTTCGGCCGTCGACAGCGGCCCGTCGCGCTCGTCCCCGGCCCGGCGCACCACCGTCGCCAGCTTCACCATCGCTTCCGAAAGGGTGCCGGCCTGCGCCTTGGCCAGCGCCGTGATGGTCCGCGCCTCGGCCTCGACCAGCAGGTCGAGCAGGTCCTCGTCGGTGGTCTCCGCCGTCTCGACCTGGATCAGCCGGGCGGAGAGGGACGCGATGTCGACCTGCGGCGGGGCGGCGACGGAGCGGAAGGGGATGACCTGCGACATGAGCGGCGTTCCTGGCGATGAGGCGGGAGATGGGAGGGATCAGGCGTCGACCAGGCCGGCGCCGTTCTGGACCGGCATGACGCAGGCGGTGGGGCAGCGGGTCACCGCGCCGCCGCGCTCGGCGAAGGCGGCGAGCAGCGCCGCCACCTCGGATTCATGCAGCGGCGGCAGGTCGCGGCAGCGCGCCTTGTGGGCCAGCATGGCGGCCAGGGCGGAGCGCCTGGACTGCATGGCGATGGCGGCGGGCGAGAGCGGGCGGGGGGCACTGCTCATCTACAGACCTCACGAAAACGCGATCTGCAGATTGAATACAATTCTACGATAGGCAGGGCAAGAACTTTTCACGTCGGCGCGATAGCTGCTCCGTCACGCTGCCGATGGCCCCGGTCGGGCCGCCGGCAGCCTGGCGTCAGGCGAAGAATTTGTAGTCGCCCGCCGCCAGTCGCACGGTGGAATCGGCCGATTGGACCAGGATCTCGCCGACGATCGCGCCGTCGCCGTCGTGCAACCCATAGATCGGCAGATGCGGGTCGTTGCCCGCGTCCTTGAGCCACTCCAGCCATGCCCCGGCGCCGAAGCCGAAGAAGGCCAGGAAATCGTCCTCGACGCCGGACCAGGCCAGGTAGCCGCCGGCGCCGTGGAAATCGACGACATGGTCCCGCTGGCCGCCATGCTGCGCGCCGATGGCCAGGTCCCCCTTGTGGAAGACGAAGGTATCGTTCCCCGCCCCGCCCGTGGCCCGGTCGATGCCCGCCCCGCCGCGAAGGCTGTCCTTGCCGGCGCCGCCGGCGAGCCGGTCGTCACCTTCCCCGCCGGTCAGGACATCGTCTCCCGCATCGCCCGAGAGCAGGTCGGCGCCGCTGCCGCCGTCCAGCGTGTCGGCGCCGTCGTGTCCGGCGATGGTGTCGGCGCCGGCAAGGCCCAGGATGTGGTCGGCGCCGGCGAAGCCGACGAGCAAATCGGCACCCGGCGTCCCCGCCGGGTCCACCAGCAGCATGACATGGCCGGTTGCGGCCAGGCCCGATGGGTCCGCCACCGTGTACTGGAATTGCGCCGGCCCGCCGTCCGCGGCGGCGGTGAACAGCACCTCGGCGCCCGCCAGCCGCACCGTCCCGCCGCCGGCGCCGCCGACCGCGACCAGGCTCAACCGATCGCCATCCGCGTCCGTATCGTTCGCCAGCAGCGACGCGACCGGAATGCGCAGCGTCTGGCCCGCCAGGACCTGGAAGCCGGCATCGTCCCGGGCCACGGGCGGGTCGGGCGAGGGGATGACGGTGATGATGACCTGGCTCGGCGGCGACGGGGGGAAACCGTCCGTCCACCACGTGCTCTCGATGGTGAAGGTGCCGTTGGCGTGGCCCGGCTCGAAGTAATAGGCGGGGCCGAAGAGTTCGGGCTCCTCCCGCAGGTAGGGGCCGGTGACGGTGCCGCCGCCGCGGCGGAAGCTGACGGCGCCGACCCAGGTGGAGGAGTTCTCCGCCACGTCGAGGTAGGTGACGGTCGGCGTCGGCGCCTGGACATGGATCGTCACGGCATCGCCTTGCGCCAGGAAGGCGCCACCCAGCATCCAGGGGCCGGGCCAGGCATGGGTGTTGTGGATCACCCCGTACTCGCCCGGCAGCAGCGGGCCGGAGGAGAAGCCGCTGGTCCGGAAGCTGCCGTCCCAGCTGAAGACCTCCGGCTCCAGCGCCCAGGCGTATTCCTCGCCCGGCTGGAAGCCGTCGTCGCCGTTGGCATCGACATAGGTGACGATGTCGACATATGCCGGCCGGAATCCCTGGTCGGCCACCGTGATCGTGCCGGGCCGCACCTCGAAGGGCCCGAGGCGTTGCGCCGCGCCGGCACTGCCGAACAGGTAGAGGGAGTAGGTCCCGGCGGGCAGCGCGGCCAGGATCGCATCGGCCGGCCCGTCATGCACGACGTCGCCCGCGGCGGAGACGACGTCCACATGGCCGGGCAGCGTCGGGTCGCCGAGGTCGCGCACCCCGTTGCCATCGAGGTCGAAGTAGAGATCGGCCTGCAGCCAGCCCGGCAGCGGGGAATCGGCCATGATTCGCCTCCATGAGGAAACTATAATTTACATAGGCCGATGATCCCGTGAATATAGATATCAATCCGCAATTACGCGCATCCGGATCGGGCCGCCCGGTGCCGACGGGTCCGGCAGGGCGGTCCATGGGACGTTCGTCCCCCTCTCCGCGCCGCCTGCGGCGTGCAGCCCTCGACCTACCAGCCGTGCAGCGCCCGCGAATCCTCCGGCGCCTGGTCCCGCCGCTCCGCCATGCCGTAGTCGCGCAGCACGGCCGCCACCCGCAGCCGGTAGCCGGCGAAGACCCCGTCACGCCCGGCCGCCTGCGACCCGCGATGCCCGGGATGGGTGCGCCAGCAGGCGACCGCCGATTCGTCCGCCCAGAAGGACAGGCTGACCAGCTTCCCCGGGTTGCTGATGCTCTGGAACCGCTCGACCGAGATGAAGCCCGGCACCTTCTCCAATTCCGGCTTCAGCCGGGCGGCATGCTCAAGGTAGTCCTCGAACCGCCCATCGGCAGGTTCGACCTCGAAGATCACGGCGATCATGGCGGCACTCCCTTTGCGCGAGGATGGCATGGGTCCGGCCCGCCTGTCCTTCGCGCACGCCCGAAGCGCATCGCCGCGCGCCGCGCTAGGCTGCCCCGCATGACCAGCCCCGCCGCCTTCGCCGCCACCGCCGCCCTGATGTCGGAGCCGCCGCGCGCCGCCATGCTGCAGGCACTGCTCTCGGGCGAGGCGCTGACCGCCGGGGAGCTCGCCCGGGTCGCCGGCATCGGCGCCCCGGCCGCCAGCGCGCACCTGGCCCGTCTGGTGGAAGGCGGCCTCGTCGCGGTGCACCGCCAGGGCCGCCATCGCTACCACCGCCTGGCCTCGGAGGAAGTGGCGGCGGCGCTCGAGACGCTGGGCGGCCTGGCCGCCGCGGTCGCCCCGCCCGGCCGCCGCTGGCCGCATGGCGAGGCCTTCCGCCGCGCCCGGCTCTGCTACGACCACCTGGCCGGGCGGCTCGGCGTCGCACTGCATGCCGGGCTGACCGGCAGTGGCTGGATCACCCCGGCGCCCGGCGGCTGGGCGGCGACCGCGGCGGGGGAGACGGGCCTGGCCGGACTCGGCGTGGATCTCGCCGCCGCCCGGCAGGCGCGCCGCTTCGCCTGCGACTGCATGGACTGGTCGGAACGCCGGGCGCATCTGGCCGGTGGGCTGGGGCGGGAGATCGCCGCCTGCTGCCTGCGCCGCCACTGGCTGTCCCGCCTGCCGGGCGAAACCGCGGACGACCCCATGGCCCGCCGCCGCCTGGCGCTGACACCGGAAGGGGCGCGGCAGCTCGGCGAGGCGCTCGGGATCGACGCCTGATGCGGCTTGCCCCGGCCACGCAGCTGCTGGCCGCCCTGGCCCTGATGACCGGCGCCAGCCAGTTCCACCGCGCCGCCCTCGGCGTGGTCGGGCCGGAGCTGGCGGCGGCGCTGGATGCCGGGCCGGGGCTGCTCGGCGCGGCGAACGGCGCCTTCTTCCTTGCCCTGCTGTTGCTGCAAGTGCCGGTCGGCCTGGCGCTCGACCGGATCGGGCCACGCCGGACGGTGGCCTGGCTGGCGCTGCCGGCGGCGCTCGGCGCGCTCGGCCAGGCGCTGGCGCCGGATGCGGGGTGGTTCCTGGCCGCGCGCTTCGTCCTCGGCCTGGGCTGTGCGGCCTCCTTCATGGCCTCGGTCGTGCTTTGCGCCCGCTGGCATGCCGGGCCGGGACTGACCACGGCGCTGGCCCGGGTCTTCGCCCTCAGCCAGGGCGGCATACTGCTGGCAGGAGCCCCCTTCGCCGCGGCGGCCGCGGCCTTCGGCTGGCGCGGCGCCTATGCGCTGTCCGGCCTGCTGAGCCTCGGCCTCGCCGGGCTGTGGTGGGTCTGGGTGCGGGACGACCCGCCGGACCGGCCCGCGCCGGTGCGCCCGGCGGAGACCTTGCTGGGCGCGCTGCGCGGCCAACTGACGGTCTGGAAGACCCCCGGCCTGCCGCCGGTGCTGGCGATGCACTTGGTCGGCTATGCCGCCATGGCCACCGTCATCGCGGTCTGGGCCGGCCCCTACCTGTCCGAGGTGCATGGCCTCGCCCCCGGGCCCCGCGGCGCGGTGCTGTTCGGCATGGGGCTGGCGCTGGTCGCCGGGCTGCTCGGCGTCGGGCCGCTGGAGCGGCGGCTGAACACCCGCAAGTGGCTGGTCGCCGGCATGGCCAGCGGCGCCGCGCTCACCCTGGCGGCGCTGGCCTGCTGGCCGCAGCCGCCGCTGGCCGTGGCCGTCACGCTGCTGGTCGGTCTCTGCCTGTTGTCCTGCTACCCGGTGGTGGTGGTGGCGCATGGCCGGTCGCTGTTCCCGGACCACTTGGTCGGGCGCGGCGCGACCACGGTGAACCTGGCGCAGACCCTGGGCAGCGCTGCCTTGCCCGCGCTCACCGGCTGGGCGGTGGCCTTCGCCCCGGCAGGCGCGGCCTGGCCGATCGCCTTCGGCACCCTGGCCCTGGCATTGCTGCTCGGCCTGGCGGGCTACCTCACCGGCCGGGACGCGCCGCCGCGATAGGTGTCATGCCAACGGTCCTTCCCGGTGACCGCCGGCATGGCTCGCCGTGCCCCTGGCGCCGGGCGGCCGCGTCCGTGGTCCCGACGCGCCGCGCCTGCGGCGGGCTTCGCCCCCTGAAGGTCACGCAAGCGGGGCGTTGGTATCATTCCTCCTCCGCCTCGCCGTCCAGCACCCGCTCGATCCGCGGCCAGACCCGGGCGAAGACCTCGGCATGGGCGGCCTGCCGGGCCGGGTCGCCGGCTGGCGCGGCGGTATCGGGATGGAGCTCGCGGGCCAGCAGGCGGCGCAGCGCGGCGATCCGCTCGCGCGGCGCGGTGGCCGCGGCGAGTTGCGCCTCGGCCGCCGCCGCCCGGCGCGTGGCGGCTTCCGCCTCGGCCCGCAGCCGGGCGCACTCGGCCCAGGGGTCGGCCGCGGCCGGTGCCGGTTCGGCCCAGCGCCGTCGCCGCTCGCCCAGCACCGGATGCGCGCCGTCCGCGCCAGCCGGGCCGACCACGCCCTCCGCCTCCAGCCGCCGCAGGAAGCTCGCCGCCGCGGTCGGGGTCGCGTCCAGCCCGCGCACCATGCCTTCGGCCGTCAGCCGTGCCTGGCCGCGCACCCAGGGCAGCGCATCCTCGTAGCGCAGGAAACGGGGCATCGGCGGGCCGGCCTTTCATTGGCAGTCTGGTCAATCCCATGTCCTATAGCGGTCCGATGATGACCTGGACGCGAATCTGGCTGCTTGTTGTTCTGCTGGCGATCGCATCGCCTGGTGCCCGGGCGCAGGATTGGGGCGCCTGCCGCGACGCGGTGGAGGCCGCCGAGCGCGAGGCGTCCTTGCCCACCGGCCTGCTGCACGCCATCGCCCGCACCGAAAGCGGCCGGCGCGACCCGGCCAGCGGCCGGATCGAGCCCTGGCCCTGGGCGCTGAATGCCGCCGGCATGGGCATGCATGCGCCCAGCCGCGCCGAGGCCACCGCCACCGTCGCCGCGCTGCAGGCCCGCGGCATCCGCTCGATCGATGTCGGCTGCCTTCAGGTGAACCTGCTGCACCATCCCGGCGCCTTCGGCTCGCTTGAGGAAGCCTTCGAGCCGGTGGCCAATGCCCGCTACGCGGCCCGCTTCCTGCGTGAATTGCACGGCCGCGCCGGCGGCGAATGGGCCCAGGCGGTGGCCTGGTACCATTCGGCGACGCCGGAGCGGGGCGAGGCCTACCGGCTGCGGGTGATGGCGAATCTCGGGGGCGGCCTGGCGGCGGGGCCGGCTGCCCTGCCGCGCCTGCCGGTCGTGCTGCGGCCGGACCCGGTCGCGCCGCGGCTGTCCCCGGTCGCGCTGCGCATCCCGGTCATCATGCCGCAGGCTTTGGCCCGCCCCGTCGCGGCGCAGGGTGCCGTTGCGCCGCGGCCGGTGCCGCTGCTGGGTACCGGGCCGCGGGTCATCACTCCGCGGGGCGGCTGACCGATACTCGTCATGGTTGATAAAGACATCTCATCACAAGGTGTAAATAGTTAATCACAGTCTCAATTACATAGCCAATGTAGAAAAAAGTACGACCTTCCCAGGCTCCTGGTTGATCCACCAGGGCCGGACGGCCCGGGCATCCGCCGGGCCGCCATCCAGCCGAAGGAAGGTCCCATGTCCCTGACGTCCCTGTATCTCTCCGCCCGTGCCCTGGTCACCGACCGCAAGGGCGTCACCGCGCTGGAATACGGCCTGATCGCGGCGCTGATCGCCACCGTCATCATCGGTGCCGTCACCGCGCTCGGGACCAATGCCTCCGCCATGTTCCAGAACATCGCCGACAAGATCGCCGGCAAATGAGCCCGTCCGCCGGCGGGGCCCCAAGCCCCGCCGGCGTCCCGGCACGCCGCGCATGATCCTGGTCCTGGCCGGCCTCACGCTGGCGGCGGCGGCGCTGCACGACATCGCCGCGCGCACCATCCCGAACCGGCTCAGCCTCGGCATCGCCGGCCTCGGCCTGCTGGCGCGGGTGCTGGCGGATGAGGCGCTGGCCGGCCTGCTCGCCGGCTGCCTGGTCTTCCTGCTGGCCTGCTTCGCCTGGCGCTGCCGGGTGATGGGGGGCGGCGACGTCAAGCTGCTGGCGGCCTGCGCCCTGCTGCCGCCACCCGCCGCGGTGCCCGGGCTGGTCCTGGCCGTGGCGCTGGCCGGCGGGGCGCTGGCCCTGACCTATCTCGCGCTGCAGCCGCTGCTGCCCGCCCCGGCTTTGGCGCGGCCCGGCGCCCTGCCCGCCCGGGCGCTGCGCGCCGAGGCCTGGCGCATCCGCCGCCGCGGACCGCTGCCCTACGGCGTCGCCATCGCCCTTGGGACTTTCTTCACGCTCCTCGGCTGAAGGTGCCGCCCATGGTCCTGCGCATCCTCCTCTTCGGCCTTCTCCTGCTCGGCCTCGCCGGCTTCGGCGGCGTGGCCTGGTACAGCCTGCAACCCGGCCAGGCCCCGGTGGCCGAGGCGCCGCCGCCGCCCGCCCGCGCCACCTTCCTGGTCGCCGCCCGGCCCTTGCGCGCCGGCACCCTGATCAAGCCCGAGGATTTCGCCGGCCAGGAGCTGGAAATCGATGCCGCCCCCGCCGGCGCCCGCCGCGACACGCGGGAGGCGCGGGCCGAGATCTTCGGCGCCATGGTCCGCCGCAGCCTGCCGGTCGGCGACCCGATGCTGGCCGAGGACGTGCTGCGCCCGGGCGACCGCGGCTTCCTCGCCGCCGTGCTGGGGCCCGACATGCGGGCCGTGTCCGTCGGCGTCGATGCGGTCTCCGGGACCGCCGGGCTGATCTGGCCGGGCGACAGGGTCGATGTGGTGCTCACGCAGCAGCTCGCCGACGACAACCTGCCCGCCTATCGCCGCGTGTCGGGGGAAACCGTGCTGCCCGACATCCGCGTCATCGCCATCGACCAGGCCCTGACCCAGGGCGCCATGGGCGAGGGGCCGGAGGGCAATCGCCAGGTTCGCACCGTGACGCTCGAGGTCACGCCGAAACAGGCGGAGCGCGTCGCGGTGGCGACCCGGCTCGGCCGGCTGGCGCTGGTCGTCCGCTCCGCCAGCGGGGCCGAGGCGCCGGTCGACTCCGCTGCGACCATCACCTGGGGCGGCGATGTCTCGCCGGCGCTGCGCGCCGGGCGCGGCGCCGCCGAAGCCCCACCCCAGACCCTGCAGATCTTCCAGGGCGCCGCAAAACGCGAGGAGTTCCGCTTCTGATGCGCATCGCCGGTCTTCTGGCGCTGCTCCTGCCCGCGCTCGCCGCGGCGCAGGACGCACCGCCCCCCCGCCCCGCCGCGCCGCCCATGCGGCAGCTGACGCAGGAGAACAGCGTCACCCTGCGCGCCGGCATGCCGCTCTCGATCGAGGCTGGCGCCGGCCGCATCCTGCAGCTCAACCGCGCCGCCGGCTCGGTCTTCGCCGCCGATCCGCGGGTGGTGGAAGTCAGGCCGGCCAGCCCGACCAGCCTCTTCCTGTTCGGTGTCGCGCCCGGCCGCACCACGATCGCCGCCATCGACGGCCAGGGCGCCGCGGTCGCGCAGTACGAAGTCACGGTCCGCCCCTCCGGCTTCGGCGCGGGAGAGGCGCAGTCCACCCTCTCCCGCCTGCTGCCTGGCCACCGCATCCGCACCGAGCAGCGCGGCAACGGCATCGCCCTGCATGGCGAGGTCGGCACCGCCGCCGAAGCCGAGCAGGCCGCCGCCATCGCCCGCGGCTACCTGGCGGAGGGACAACAGCTCGACAACCGTCTCTCGGTGCTCGGCCAGGTGCAGGTGAACCTGCGCGTCCGCATCGCCGAGGTCTCGCGCGAGGTGACGCGGCAGCTGGGCGTCGACTGGCAGGCAGTCGGGCGGTCGGGCAATTTCGCGCTCGGCCTGCTGACGCGGAATGCGCTGTTCGACGCGATCAACCCGTCCAGCTCGATCGTCGGCGCCTTCAGCGACGGCAAGTCCGACATCAACGGCATCATCGACGCGCTGGCGCAGGACCGGCTGATCACCGTGCTGGCCGAGCCGAACCTGACCGCGATGAGCGGCGAGACCGCCAGCTTCCTGGTCGGCGGCGAATTCCCCATCCCCGTCGCGCTGCGCGACAACGTCGTCACCGTGCAGTTCAAGCAGTACGGCGTCAGCCTGGCCTTCGTGCCGACGGTGATGTCGCAGGGCCGCATCAGCCTGAAGGTCCGCCCCGAGGTCAGCGACCTGACCGAGCAGGGCGCGGTGCGGCTGAGTTCGGGCAATTCCTCCATCCAGATCCCGGCGCTGACGGTGCGGCGGGCGGAGACGGTGGTCGAGCTCGGCAGCGGCCAGTCCTTCGCCATCGCCGGCCTGCTGCAGGACAATGCCCGGACGCTCGGCCGCGCCCTGCCGGGGATCGGCGAGGTGCCGGTGCTCGGCGCGCTGTTCCGCTCCGACCGCTTCCAGCGCAACGAGACCGAGCTGGTGATCATCATCACCCCCTACGTCGTCCGCCCGGCGAACGAGGCCGTGGCGCTGCGCGCGCCGACCGACGGCTACGTCCCGCCCGACGACGCCGACCGCATCCTGCTGTTCCGCCAGATCGCCCGCCAGCGCGGCCTGCCGCCCCGCCTGCCCGGCGCCACCGGCTTCGGCCTGAACTGAGGACGCCGCCATGCGCATCCGCCTATTGCTGGCCCTGCCGCTGCTGGCGGCGACCGCCGGCTGCGAGATCTTCGACCCCTACAAGCGGGCGGGCACCTGGCGTCCCAACGCCGCCAACGAGCAGAACCTGGCGACCATGGCCGTGATCCCGGCCGAGCGGGTGCGCGGCACCGGCGCCTAGGGCGCCCCGGGCTCCACCGCCGCCGGCGCCATCGAACGGTTGCGGGCCGACCGGGTGAAGCCGCTGCCGGATACCGGCATGGCGCGGATCATCACCGTCCCCGGCGGGGGCAACCCCTGATGCCCGACCACGCCTTCCCCGACGCGCCCGAGGAGTCCCAGCACCGGCCGGAACGCAAGCCGCTGGTCTGCTTCGCCGCCGATGCCGAGACCGAGGAGGCGCTCCGCGCGGGCCTGTCGGATGCCGTGCGGCAGGAAGGCGAGTTCCGCCGCGCCGACATCACCCGCGCCATCGCCGCCCTGCGGGAGATGCCGACGCCCTGGACCCTGGTGGTCGACGTCGCCGGCCACAAGCAGCCGCTCGCGGCGCTCGAGGACCTGTCGCAGGTGCTCGAGCCCGATGTGCGCGTGCTGGTGGTGGGGGACCGGGAGGATGTCGGCTTCTACCGGCAGCTGACGCGGGGCCTCGGCGTCGCGGACTACCTCTACAAGCCGCTGACCGCCGCCATGGTGGCGGAGAATTTCGGCCCCGTCGTCACCCGCCGCCGCTTCACCGCGGCACCGGCGCGCGGCGGCAGGCTGCTGAGCGTGACGGGGGTGCGCGGCGGCGTCGGCGCCTCGACCATCGCCGCCAATCTCGCCTGGTACCTGGCCAATGTCGCGCACCGGCACAGCGTGGTGCTGGATGCCGACCTGCATCGCGGCACCCAGGCGCTGCTGCTCGCCGCCCCGGCCGGGCCCGGGCTGCGCAACGCGATCGAGCATCCGGACCGGGTCGACGAGTTGTTCGTCGAGCGCGCCGCGGCGCCGGCCGGCGAGCGGCTGCATTTGCTCGCGGCCGAGGAGGCATTGGGCTCGCCGCTCGCCTATGCCCCGGGTGCGGCGGAACGCCTGGTCGCCATGCTGCGCCGGCGCTACAATTTCATCCTGGCCGACGCGCCCTTCGCCGCGGACGGCATGGGCCGCGAATTGCTCGACTTGGCGCAGCACCGCATCCTGGTGCTGGAACCGACCCTGGCCTGCATCCGCGACACGCTGCGGCTGCTGCAGCTGGAACCCGGCCCGGGCCAGGCCAACCGCCCGCTGCTGGTGCTGAACCGCGCCGGCCGCAAGGGCGGCCTCTCCGCCGGCCAGGTGGGGGAGGCGCTGAAGCTCGACCCCGACATCCTCCTGCCCGACCTGCCGAAGCGGATCGAGGAGGCGGCGACGCTGGGCCAGCCCGCGGCGGCCGCCGGCGGCCCGTTCCGCGCCGCGATCGCCCGGCTGGCCCGCGCCGCCGGCGGCGTCGGCGAGGATGCGCCGGTGCGGCGCGGCCTGCTGGCACGGTTCCGCCGATGAGCAACGCCCTCGTCCCCAGCTTCGGCCGCCGCCGGCCGGAACCGACGCCGAGCCCGGCCGGACCGGTGGTGCGGCAGATGCCGGAGGCTGCGGCGCCGGCCGCGCCCGCCGCACGGCCCAATGCCGGCGCCGGCGCGCCGCTGGCCGAATTGCGCGCGCTTTGCCTCGCCCGGATCGACCCCGCCACCGTCGCCACCATGGCGCCGGACCGCCTGGCCGCCGAGGTCGAGCGGCTGCTAGCCGAGGTGGCGACCGAGCAGCGCCTGCAGCTGAACGCCCGCGAGCAGCGCCAGCTGGCACTCGACCTGGTGGACGACATGCTCGGCCTCGGCCCGCTGGAGCCGCTGCTGGAGGACGAGGGCATCACCGACATCATGGTCAACGGCCATGACAAGGTCTTCGTCGAGCAGCGCGGCAAGGTGGTGCTGTCCGGCATCCGCTTCCGCGACAACCAGCACCTGGCCAATATCGCCCAGCGCATCGCCGCCGCGATCGGCCGCCGGATCGACGAGTCCAGCCCGATGGTCGATGCCCGGCTGGCCGACGGCAGCCGCGTCAACATCGTCTTCCCGCCGCTGGCGATCGACGGGCCGGCGGTCTCCATCCGCAAATTCGCCCGCCGGGTCATCGACTTCGACAAGCTGGTCGAGTTCGGCGCGCTGTCCCGGCCGATGGCCAGGGCGCTGCAGGTCGCCGCCCGCTGCCGGCTGAACATCGTCATCTCCGGCGGCACCGGGTCCGGCAAGACCACCATGCTGAACGCGCTCAGCCGGATGATCGACCTGGGCGAGCGCATCGTCACCGTCGAGGACGCGGCCGAACTGCAATTGCAGCAGCCGCATGTGGTGCGCCTGGAGACGCGGCCACCCAGCCTCGAGGGCCGCGGCGAGGTGACGCAGCGCGACCTCGTCCGCAATGCGCTGCGCATGCGGCCCGACCGCATCATCCTCGGCGAGTGCCGCGGGCCGGAGGCCTTCGACATGCTGCAGGCGATGAACACCGGCCATGACGGCAGCATGAGCACGGTGCACGCGAACACCTCGCGCGATGCGCTGATCCGCATCGAGAACATGGTGATGATGGGCAGCTTCGGCCTGCCGACGCGCGCAATCCGCACGCAGATCGCCAGCGCCGTGGACCTGATCCTGCAGGTGGAGCGCCAGCGCGACGGCTCCCGCCGCCTGGTCCAGGTGACCGAACTCGTCGGGCTGGAAGGCGACGTCTTCACCCTGAACGACATCTTTCAGCTGGAGCACGAGGGCGAGGACCAGGACGGACGGCTCCGCGTCCGCTGGAAGGTCAGTCGGGCCCGGCCGGCCTTCCTGCCGCGCCTCGCCTATTTCGGCCAGGACCGCGCCTGGGCCGCGGCGCTGGAGGAGGCGGAGCGGTGAAAGGGCTGCTCCTCGCCGGCGGGGGACTGCTCGGCCTCGGCCTGCTGGTCGTGCTCGGCCTCGGCGCGGTGCAGCGGCAGGACCGGCGGCAGGCCCGCGTCGCCGCCGTGGTCGGGCCGCACTGGCGGGCGGGCCTGGTCGCGCCGCCGCGGCGGAACTGGCTGCGGGACGCGGCGGAGGGGCCCTGGCTGGCGCGATTGGCCGGGTTCTTCGGCTTGCGGCTGGACCGGGTGGCGGAATACCCCGTCCGCTGGTGGATCATCCCCTTGGTGGCCATGCCCCTGGCACGTGCCGCGGCGGGCCTGGCGGCGCTGCTGGGCGGCGACCTGCTGCTTCTGGCCACGCCTGTCTTCTGGTTCTTATTCTGCCGCTGGGCCTTCGGCTGGCTGGATACGAGGCGGATCGAGACGCTGTTCCGCCAGTTCCCCGACGCGCTCGGCATGGTCACCCGCGCCGTCCGCGTCGGCATCCCGGTCAGCGAGGCGATCCGCAGCGTCGCCCGCGAAGGTCCGAAGGAAACCGCGGCCGAATTCCAGCGCATCGCCGACCAGCTCTCGATCGGCCTGCCCATCGACCAGGCGCTGGCGGAAACGGCGCACCGCAACGGCGTGCCGGAATACCGCTTCTTCGCCACGGCGCTCGCCTTGCAGAACCAGACCGGAGGCGGCCTGGGCGAGACGCTGGAGAACCTGGCCGAGGTCATCCGCAAGCGCGTCGCGTTGAAGGAGCGCGGCTATGCCCTGGCGGCGGAAGCCCGTACCTCGGCCGGCATACTGGCCGCCCTGCCCTTCTTCACGGCCGGCGTGCTGGCGGTGCTCAGCCCCGGCTATGTGGCGATGCTGTTCACCGACCCGGGCGGTCAGCGCGTGCTCGCCGCCGCCATCGGCCTGCTGCTCATCGGCATCCTGGTGATGCGCGGCATGATCAGGCGGTCGCTGTCATGACGCCCGCCCTGCTCGGCGCCGGGGCGGCGGGGCTGCTCGGCTTCGGCCTGGCTGTCGCCTGGCTGCTGCGCGCCATCGGCCGCGAACAGCGGGTGGGCGAACGCCTGCTGGCGGTGCAGCGCAGCGCCGGGATCGACCAGGTGGCGCTGCCCTGGTCGCCGCAGCGGGTGGCGCTGCGCGGGCTCGCCGGCATCGGCCGCCTGCTGACCGGCGGCGGGATCCTGTCCGGCCGGACGGTGGAGGAACTGGAACAGACCCTGATGGCCGCGGGCTTCCGCGGCGACCGGGCGCTGGCCATCTTCGTCGGCGCCAAGGTGGTGCTGCTGCTCGGCCTGCCGCTGGCCGCCGCCGCGGCGCTGCAATTCCTCGGCGCCGGCCAGCAGGCCTGGACACTCGGCCTGCTGGCCGCGGCGATCGGCGGGCTGCTGGCGCCGGACCTCGTCGCCCGCCGCCTGCGCCGCCGCTACCTGCGGGAACTGGAACGCGGCCTGCCCGATGCGCTCGACCTCATGGTCATCTGCTCGGAAGCCGGGCTGGCGCTGGAAGGCGCGGTGGACCGCGTGGCGGTCGAGATCCGTCCCGCCAACCGCGCCGTCGCCGCCGAATTCGCCGTCTGCAGCAGCGAGCTCCGCATCCTGGCGGACCGCCGCACCGCGCTGATGAACATGGCGGACCGCACCCGGCTGGACCTGCTGCGCCGGCTCGGCATGACGCTCGCGCAGACCCTGCAATACGGCACGCCGCTGACCCAGGCGCTGCGCACCCTCTCGGCCGAGATGCGGCAGGACCAGCTCGTGCGGTTCGAAGCCCGCGCGGCGAAGCTGCCGGTGCTGCTGACCGTGCCGATGATCCTCTGCATCCTGCCGACCCTGTTCCTCGTCGTCGCCGGGCCGGCCATGCTGCAGGCGTCGCGGCTGTGGTGAGGCGGCTGCACCGCGACGCGCGCGGCGCCACGGCGGTCGAATTCGCCCTGGTCGGCTCGGCCTTCTTCGCCGTGCTGCTGCTGATGATGGAAGCCTGCTGGCAGGTCGCCATCGGCGCCGCGCTGGATGCCGGGGGCCGGGAGGCCGCGCGCTGGGCGGCCACCGGCCAGGCGCCCCCGGCCGGCTTCACCGTCACCGGCCATGTCGCCGACACCATCCTGAAGACCTCCGGCCTGCCGCTTGATGCCGCCGGGCTCAGCGTGACGGTGGAAAGCTTCGCCGGCTTCGGCGCGCTCGCCAACCCGGCCGCGGCCAGGCCGGGCACCGGCGGGCCGAGCGACGTGGTGCGCTACACCGTGGTCTATCGCGGCCGCGGGCTGACCCCGCTCGGCCGTTCGCTGCTGCCGCTCGGCGTGCAGCAGATCCAATTCGTGATCCTGGCGAAGAATGAGCCTTTCCCGGCGAGCTGACCCCCGGCGCGGCGCGGCGGCGGTGGAGTTCGCCCTGCTCGTGCCGCTGCTCATCCTGCTGTTCGGCGCGACGGCGGAGATCGTCATCCATGTCCGCACCTGGTTCCGGCTGGAACGCACGGCGGCCGAGACGGCGAACGTCGCCACCCAGTTCGATGCGCTGGCTCCGGCCGATGTCGCCGGGCTGTTCGACGCGGCCAAGGCGATCGCGGCCCCCGTGCTGGCCTGGTCGGACGGCGCCGGCACCGGCCGCGCCCGCACCGTCATCGGCGTGGTCAGCGGCACCGCCGGCGGCAATGCCCTGGCCTGGTCCTGCTCGCGCGGCGATGCCGGCCTCGCCACCCAGGTCGCCGGCCGCGCCGCGCTGCCGAACGGCTTCACGGTGCCGAACGGGCAGAGCGTCCTGGTGGTCGAGGTGATCAATGCCGCCACGCCCTGGTCGGTGATGGCGGCGCCGATCTTCTTCGGCACCACGGGGCCGGGCCCGGTGCGCACCTATGCCATCGTGCGGCCGCGCACCGCGGCGCTCACCACCATCGGCGGAGCCTGTCCATGAAGCGCCTCGGCCGCCGCGGCAACATCGCCATGCTGGTGGCGCTGCTGGCGGTGCCGCTGGTCGGCATGGTCGGCATCGCCACGGATGGCGCGCGGGCCTGGCTGCTGCGGTCGCGGATGCACACCGCGCTCGATGCCGCGGCGCTGGCCGGGGCGCGCAACATCGCCCTGCCGGCGGCGCAGCGGGATGCCGAGGTCGCGGCGATGTTCTGGACCAATTACGGCGTGCGCGGCACCGGCTACACCCCGGCCCAGGCCACCGGCCATGCCTGGCGCGGCTTCCTCGATGCCTCGACCACGCTCGACCCGCCCATGGCGGTGGACGCCAGCACCATGCGCGTCTCCGCCCGCGCCGTGCTGGACACAACCTTCGCCCGGGTGATGGGCTTCGGCACCCTGACCGTCGCCGCCTCGGCCGAGGCACGGCGGGCCGACATGGGCATGGAATTGGCGCTGGTGCTCGACGTCACGGGATCGATGGGCTCGAACAAGACGCCCAGCCCGGTCGGCAGCGCCACCACCAACGGCACCAACATCGACGCGCTGCGCCTCGCCGCGTCCGACCTCGTCACCATCCTGTACGGGACGCGGGAGACGGTGCCGAACCTCTGGGTCTCGGTGGTGCCCTACACCACCACGGTGAACATCGCGCCGCAGCGCACCGGCTGGCTCGACCCCGGCAGCCGCGACCTCGCCCGCTACGCGCCGCGCGGCTGGATGGGCTGCGTCGAGGCCCGCGCCGCGACCGGCAACGACCAGACCGACGCACCGCCGGGCGTGGAAGCCTTCAAGCCGTTCTTCTGGGCCTCGACGCTCGGGAAATACACGCTGCGCACCGGCGGGGCGGTGCCGGGCGACAACGACTGGGCGGCGTCGCTGACCGGCACCAACGGCATCACCGAGATGTACCAGGACGTGCGGGAGAACAACACTGCGGGCCCCAACACCGGCTGCCCGCAGGCGCCGATCCTGCCGCTGACCGCGGCCCGGACCAGCGTGCTGAACCGCATCATGGCGCTGCGCTCCACCTTCAAGGGCGGCACCATGCACAACACGGGCATGCAGGCCGGCTGGTTCACCCTCAGCCCGCGCTGGCGCGGGCTGTGGACCACCGGCGCGCTGGATGCCGGCGCCGACAGCAGCCCGGCCACCTTGCCGCTGAACTACGGCACCCAGTACATGCAGAAGGTCGTCGTGCTGATGACCGACGGCCAGGCCAATTGGAACGACTGGAACGGCGGCGCGCCCGGCGATTGCAGCGACACCAGCACGAGCAACGCCGCGACCCCGGCCGGCGCCCCGCCGCTGCGCCCGCTCGGCTGCCCGCGGAACGGCTACCCCGCCAGCGTCACCGTCGCCGCCGGCGCGCCGCCGATCCAGGACGCCGCGGGCAACAACAACTCCGACTATTCGGGCTACGGCAGGCGGCTGGAGAACCGGCTCGGCATCGCGCCGCCGCTGACGGCGGCACGGATGACCACCGAGCTCAACACCCGCATGACCAACCTCTGCACCGCCATGAAGCGGCAGGGCATCGTAGTCTACACCGTCACCTTCAACCTGGCCGATGCCGCCACCCAGGCGCTGTTCCGCGGCTGCGCCAGCCAGCCGGACTACTGGTTCAACAGCCCGACCCAGGCCGACCTGCGCAACGCCTTCCGCCAGATCGGCTCGCAGCTGGCCAACCTGCGGCTGGTGCAGTGAGCCATCTTCACCGCCCGGCAAGACCTGCCGCGGTAATCCAAGGGGGAAAAGGACCCGTGCCGAAAATGGTACCCACCGCCCTGCCGCATCGCCGCGCCGTCGCCGCCCTGCTTCTCCTGCTGCCTCTGCTGGCCGCATGCCAGCCGGCGCGCAAGCCGGACAGCCTCTCGCTCGAAAGCCGGCTGCGGCTGGCAGCGACGCTGGACGGTCCGCGCGGCGGCGCCGCCTCGGCCGAGGTGCTGCGGGAGGCCGTGCGGCTCTCGCCGCAGGACGGCGCGCTGCGCGAGAAGCTCGCCCTGGCCGCCGAACGCGCCGGCCGGGACGGCGAAGCGGCGCAGGCGCTGCGCGAGGCCATCGCGCTGCTCGGGCCGAGCGCGCCGCGGCTGCTGGCGCTCGGCCGGCTCGAACTGCGCGCCGGCAACACCGCCGCGGCGGCCGAGGCCTTCGCCCAGGCCGATGCGCTCGCGCCCGGCAATGCCGCGGCGCTCGGCTTCCTCGGCCTGGCGCAGGACCTCTCGGGCGATCCGGCCCGGGCGCAGGACGCCTACCGCGCCGCGCTCGCCCTGGCGCCGCGGGACTGGGGCATCCGCGCCAACTACGCCATGTCGCTGCTGCTGACCGGTCAGGCCCGCAGCGCGGCGGAGGCCCTGGCGGAGGCCGAATACGCCCCCGACGCGCCACGCCGCGCCCGGCACAACATGGCCCTGGCGCTCGCCGCCACCGCCCAGCCGGACCGCGCCGTGCGGCTGCTGCGGCTCGACATGGGCCCGGCCGAGGCCGCGGCGATGGGCCAGGAGCTCACCGCGATCGCCGCGCAACTCGACCCGATGCCAGTGCCTCCCCTGCCGCCGGTGGCGCGGCGGGCCGCGAGCCGGGTCGCCAAGCCGGCCCACCTCGCCCAGGCCCGTCCCGACATCGTGCGGGAGGAATTGCCGCCCCTGCCCCGCCCGCCGCAGGCCCCGGCGCCTGCGCCGGAAGCCGCCCCCGCGGTGCAGGCGCTGTTCCAGCCCGGCGAGGACCCGCCGGCCTGAAGGTCAGGGGCGGCCGCAGGCGCTGGCGACGATCTCGCAGCTCGTGGTGCGCTCGCGCGCCCGGCATTCCCCCAGGGCGGCGGTCTCCGCCGCCTCCTGGGTCGGGCCGGCGCCGGCGGCGGCGTAGCTGACCGAATAGGTCCGCGGGTCGGCGGTGCGGAACAGCCCCAGCGTCCGCCGCGCCTGGGCCACGGCGCCGCAGCGGTCGGCGAATTCCAGGGCCGGGCGGCAGGCGGCCCCACGCGCCCCGCAGGCCGACTGCGCCTGGGCATGGGCGGCCACCCGGTCGGCAAGGCCCACGGTCAGGCCGAATTCGGTGGCCGGCGACGGCGCCAGATAGGCGGCGCCCCAGCGCCGGCCGGCCGGGACCGCGACCGCGCCGCCAGCCGCCGCGGCCAGTTGCGTCGCCCGGACAGCCGGCGGAACGGCGACAGCAAGTGACGCCGGCGGGACGGCAACGGCGGGCGCCGCCGCCGCAGCGGGATGGGCGGCACCGCGCGACGCAGCCGCCGCGGGCGGCGGCAGCATCGGCGCCTGATAAGGGGCTGGCACGGCCCGGGCCTGCAGCGCCGCGACCCGGCGCGTCTCGGCCTGCACCGCCTGCCGGCTGCGCGTGCGCGGGGCCGGTGACCCATGCTGCACCCGCGGCGCGCCCGTGCTGCGGTCGTATTCCTGGATGGCGTTGCAGCGGATCAGGCAGGACTGGACCTCCGGCCGGTTCGCCCGGACCAGGCGGGAGGCCGCGCCGCATTGCTGGGCGCAGGCCCCGCTCACCTCCAGTGTCTGCGCCCGGGCCGGCGGGCCGCCCGCCGCGATGCCCAGCAGCAGCGCCATGGCCAGCAGGCCGCGGCGGACCTGCCACCGCGCCCAAGCGCCTGCCGAGAGCGATCGCCGCCGTTGCACCATGGCTTCCCCGGGCGGGCCGGGCATGCCGAAGCAGCCCAACCCCGAGTTGATGACGCTTCCATACCGATCACGAGCCCGTGCGGCAAAGCCTCCGGGCGCGAATAGTCACGATATTGTGCGCCAGCGCACGCGATGGCACCGGCGGCGCCTCAGCGCCCGAGCCAGGCCGCCAGCCGCGCCGGCGCCGCCGCCATGTCGGCCTCCGGCCCGCAATAGCTGAAGCGCAGGAAGCGCCCGCCGCGTTCGCGGTCGAAATCCACGCCCGGCGTCGCGGCGACCCCGGCCTCGGCCAGCATGCGCTGGCAGAAGGCCACCGAGTCGTTGGTCAGGTGCCCGACATCGGCCCAGAGGTAGAAGGCGCCATCGGCGCTCGCCAGCCGGTCGAACCCGGCCCCCGGCAGCGCCCGCAGCAGCGTGGCGCGGGACCGCCGGTAGGCGGCGATATTGGCCTCCAGCTCGTCCCGGCAGTCGAAGGCCGCCTCGGCCGCCACCTGGGCGACGTGCGGGGCGGAGATGACCATGTTCTGCGCCAGGCATTCCACCGGCCGGACCAGGTCCTCCGGCAGCACCAGCCAGCCGATCCGCCAGCCGGTCATCGAGAAGTACTTCGAGAAGCTGTTGACCACGATGGCGGAGCCCGAGGCCGCCGCCGCCGTGCTCTCCGCCACCGCCCCGTAGCTCAGCCCGTGGTAGATCTCGTCCGAGATCAGCCGCACCCCGGCCCTGTCGCACCAGGCGGCGATCGCGGCGAATTCGGCCGGCGGCAGCATGGTCCCGGCCGGGTTGCAGGGGCTGGCGAGGATCAGCCCGGCCGGCGGCGGGTCGAGCGCCTCCAGCATCGCCACCGTCGGCTGCCAGCGCGTCTCCGGCCCGCAGGGGATCAGCTGCGGCCGCATGCCCAGCGCGGTCAGGATGTTCGCGTAGGGCGGGTAGAAGGGCGCCGCCATGGCCACCCGGTCGCCGGCGTCGAAGGCCGCCAGGAAGGCCAGCGGGAAGGCCCCGGAGGCCCCGACCGTCACCGCCACACGCTCCATCGGCACCGCGGCGCCGTAGCGCTCGGCATAGTGCCGGGCGATCCGGGCGCGGAGCGAGCGCAGCCCGAAGGCCTCGGTATAGCCCATCGGCGCGCCGGCCCGCAGCGCGCGGATCGCCGCCTCCGCCGCGCCGCGCGGGGCGCCGGTGCCGGGCTGGCCGACCTCCATGCGCAGGATCCCGGGCGCGCCGGGCGGCAGCGCCGCGGCCTGGGCATTGGCGGCGCTGATCACGTCCATCACCAGGAAGGGCGGGGCCGCCGCCCCCCGGCCGGTCTTCAGGGCCATGTCTTCGGCGCCATCCCGCTACTGGTCCATGGCGCCGAGCGCGACGCCGCTGCCGCGCGGGTCGCTGGCCACCAGGCAGCGGTCCGGCCGCCCCGGCAGGTAGCTGGTGCAGGCGGCGAGCTGGGTCCGCGCCATCCCCGGCGCGCCGCCCTCCAGCGCCGCATCCACCGGCAGGGCGCGCAGCAATTGCAGCGCCGCCGGCCCGGCCACGCCGATCGGCGCGGATTGCTGGCCGGAGGCCGCGGCGGCCAGCCGGAAGCCGGACAGGTTCGGGTTGTAGGCGATGGCGGCCGAGAGCAGCGGCGGCTGCACCGCGCCGATCCCCGGCGCCGCGGCCAGCAGGAAGCCCATGCCCGGCACCACGCGCCCGGTGCCGAACAGATTGTTCATGGTGAAGGCGCAGGACACCGCGATGCCCCGCCGGTCGAAGGCGACCAGCCCGGCCGAGGCCGGCAGCGTGGCGAAGCGGCCGGGCGGCAGGTCGGCGGCGGCCAGCACCGCCCTGGGATCGCCGCCGCGGGCGCGCCAGGCGGCCGCCGCGGCCAGGCCGCGCGCATCGCCCTGGGCGATGTCGGCGCCGCCGCGCAGCGCCTCGAAGGCCGCCGCCGCGGCGAGGCCGCCATCGGCCGGCGGCGGCAGGAAGGCGATCCGGTCGCCGCCGCGGCTCGCCACGTCGAGCGGCGCCAGCAGGTCCGGCAGCGCCGCCCGCAGTTCGTCGAGGCTCAGGTTGCCGCCGACGGCGCGGGAGCTCTCCTCCAGCCGCCGCGCCAGCGTCCCCTGGTGGATGTCGCCGACGCCGGCCAGCCGCAGCTGGCCGAGGGTGCCCGCGAGCTCGGCCTGGACCAGGGTCTCCCCCGCCTGCTTCGGGCCGCCGCCCGGGCGGCCGAAGATCGCCTGCGCCGTCGGGTCGGCCAGCAGCGGGCCGGACACCGCGGCGAGGTCGGCGGCAAGCCCCCGGCTGACCTCGGTGCCGAACCGGGCGCGCTGCTCGGCCGGGGCCATCAGCTCCTCGAAGGGCCGGGTCGAGCGGCGGGTGTGCAGGGCGAACAGGCCCCGCGCCAGCAGCGGCACCGCGGCCGGCCGGTCGGCCCCGGCCGGCACGCCGCTGCGCGCGCCGGGCAGGAACATGATGGCCTCGACCGCCGCCTTCTGCGGGTCGAAGACCAGGCAGGCGCCGCCGCCGCCGATCCCGACCCGGGACGGCAGGGTGACGGTCATCATGAAGGCCGCGGCCACCGCCGCATCCACCGCGGTGCCGCCGGCCGAGAGCACCTGCCGGCCGGCCAGGGCCGCGGCCGGGTCCTCGGTGGCGATGCCGCCCAGGAAGCCGCGGACGAAGCCGGGCTGGCCCTCGGCCGGGCCGCCCGGGCCGAACGGGTTCAGGCCGGACAGCGTCTCGCAGCCCGGCAGCGCCAGGGTGCCCATGGCGAGCAGCGCGGCGCGCAGCCGGCGGCGCGTGGCGCCCCGCCCGCTGCCCCCTGGCCCGTTACCCCCTGGGCTCGCCTCGTCGTGCCGGGCTATGACGCCCGGCATGCGGAAGGCGTGGGCCCTGTTCTCGGCGCTGCTGGTCATGCTGGCGTCCCTGGTCCCTTCTCTCGCGCCGGTCGCGGCGCGGGCCCAAAGCGGCGCGACACCGGTGATCACGATCCGCGATGCCGAGACGGAGGCCTTCCTCCGCGGCATCGCGCATCCGCTGTTCCGCGCCGCCGGTGTGGACCCCGCTCTGGTGCGGATCACGCTGGTGCAGGCGCGGCCCATAAACGCCTTCGTCACCACCGGCAACCGCATGTTCATCAACACCGGGCTGATCCAGCAGTCCGACAGCGTCGCCGAGCTCGCCGGGGTGCTGGCACACGAGACCGGCCACATCGCCGGCGGCCATGTCACGCGGCTGCCGGAGGAGATGCGCAACGCCTTCATCCGGTCCATCGCCGGGCTGCTGCTGGGCGGCGCCGCGGCGGTGGGCGGCGGCCGCCAGGTCGGCGGCAATGCCGGCGCCGCCATCATGCTGGGCAGCCAGACCATGGCGATGGGGGAGCTCTATGCCTTCACCCGCGCCCAGGAACAGGCGGCCGACCAAGCCGGCGTCGCCTACCTGGACCGGCTCGGCTGGTCCTCCCGCGGCCTGGAACGCCTGCTGGGCCGGCTGCAGGCGCAGGAGATGCTGGTGGCCGGCCGGCAGGACCCCTATTTCCGCACCCACCCGCTGTCGCGCGACCGGCTGGAATTCGTCGCCGGGCACCTGGCCCGCAGCCGGCTGGCCGAGGCGCCCTGGCCGCCGGCGCTCGAATCCGGCTACCGGATGGTGCGCGCCAAGCTGGACGGCTTCATCGACCCGCCGATGACCACCTGGAAGCGCTACCCCGAATCCGATGCCGGCGCGCCGGCCCGCTATGCCCGGGCGATCGCGCAGTACCGGTCCGGCCGCACCGACCAGGCGGTCGGGCTGCTGGCGCCGCTGCTGGCGGAGCAGCCGGGCAATCCCTGGCTGCGCGAATTGCAGGGCCAGATCCTTTTCGAGGCCGGCCGCCCGCGCGAGGCCCTGGCGCCGCTGCGCGAGGCGGCCCGGCTGGCGCCGTCCGAGGCGCTGATCCGCACCGCGCTAGGCCGGGCGCTGATGGAGGCGGGCGAGCCGGCCCAACTCCACGCCGCGGCGGCGGAATTCGAGGCCAGCCTGCGGCTCGAGCGCGACAATGCCTTCACCTGGCGGCAACTCGGCATCGTCCAGGGTCGGCGGGGCCTGGCGCCGCAGGCCGACCTCGCCTTGGCGGAGGCGGCGATGCTGGCCGGCGACTACCCCGATGCCCGCCGCCTCGCCCGCCGGGCGGAGGAGGCCTTGCCGCCCGGCCCGCTGAAGTTGCGCGCGCAGGATTTGCGCGAGGCGGCGCGGCGGGACAACCTGACCCAGGAACAGCGCGAGCAGGACGACGCGATGCGCAGGAGACAGACCCGGTGATACGCCCCTTCCTGCTGGCTCTCGCGGCCGGCCTTGCCTTCGTCCCGCCGGCCATCTCGCAGGGCTTGTCGCCCGAGCAGCGGCGGGAGGTGGTGGAGGTGCTGCGCGATGCGCTGAAGCAGGACCCGACCATCCTGCGCGACGCGCTGATGGCGCTGGAACAGGCCGAGGCCGCCGCCAAGGCCGGCGCCCAGCAGGCGGCGATCCGGGCCCAGGCGGAGGCGCTGTACCGCACCGCCGGGGACCCGGTGAAGGGCAACCCGCAGGGCGCCGTCACCGTGGTGGAATTCTTCGATGCCCGCTGCGGCTACTGCAAGCAGATGGAACCCGTGGTGGACCAGATGCTGCGCCGGCAGAAGGACGTCCGGCTGGTGCTGAAGGACCTGCCGATTCTCGGCCCCAACAGCGTGCTGGCCAGCCGGGCGCTGCTGGCCGCCCAGCGCCAGGGCAGGTACGCCGAATTGCACGACGCGCTGATGAAGCTGCGCGAGGAACCCGCCGAGCCGGTGCTGAAGCGCGAGGCCGAGAAGCTCGGGCTCGACTGGGCGCGGCTGCGGCGGGACATGGACGACCCCGCGGTCGGCCGCCGGCTGGAGGCGAACAGCCGGCTGGCCGGGGCGCTGCGGATCGAGGGCACGCCGGCGCTGGTCATCGGCGATGCGTTGGTCCCGGGGGCGGTCGACCTCGCCACGCTGGAGAAGCTGGTGGCCGAGGCGCGCGAGAAGCGCGGCGGCTGAGCCATGCCGCATTTCCTCTGCCAGACCTGCGGCATCCAGTTCGCCGACAGCCCGGCGCCGCCGGCCGCCTGCCCGATCTGCACGGACGAGCGGCAATATGTCCCGGCCCGCGGCCAGTCCTGGACCACGCTGGACCGGCTGCGCGGCGGCCATGCCAATACCTGGCGCGCGCTGGAGCCCGACCTGCTGGCGATCCGCAGCGTCCCGGCGGTGGGGATCGACCAGCGGGCGCTGCTGGTGCGGACCCCGGCGGGGAATGTCCTGTGGGATTGCATCGCCCTGCTCGACGAGGCGACCATCACCCTGGTCCGGGCGCTGGGTGGGCTGGCCGGCATCGCGCTGTCCCACCCGCACTACTACTCGACCATGGTCGAATGGGGCCGCGCGTTCGGCGTGCCGGTCTGGCTGCATGCCGCCGACCGGCAGCACGTGACCCGCCCCGATCCCTGCCTGCGCTTCTGGGAGGGCGAGACCCAGACGTTGCTGCCGGACCTCGCCTTGCACCGGCTGGGCGGGCATTTCGCCGGCGGGGCGGTGGCGCACTGGCGCGGCGGCGCCGGCGGCAGGGGGGCTTTGCTGTCCGGCGACATCCTGCAGGTGATGCCCGACCGCAGGCATGTCGGCTTCATGCGCAGCTACCCCTGCCTGATCCCGCTGCCGCCCGCCGAGGTGCGGCGGATGGCGGACTATTGCGCCGGGCTGGACTGGGAGGCGATCTACGGCGCCTTCCATGAGCGGGAGATCACCACGGGCGGCAAGGCCGCGTTGGCGGCAAGCGCCGCGCGCTATTGCGCCTGGGTGGAGCGAATGGTGGAGCCCTGAGTCGGCCCGCCGGAATTTCAGGAATTGAGCCTCAATCCGGCTCAGGACCGCTCAATCCGCCTCAATTTTCCTGAGGCCGATCCGGGCCTTTCCCGGGCTCCGCCAGGATTTCCGCGGCTTTCGGCCGGCGCCGCTTTTGGCTTTCTGGAATTTCGCTTTTAAATTCGGCCTCGCGACGACGCTGCATGCCCGGTGGTTCCACGCCGGCTGATCGCCGGTCCGGCAGGCGGACAAGGCTGCGCCGCTGATTGTTTTCCTATAGCGCGGACCCGCCGGGAAATCCAGCGCCATCCGCGCCGTCACCCGTCCCAGGCCGCCGCCGCATCCAGCGGAAACACCGGCCGCGGCAGCCGCGACCACGAAAAATTCGCGAGGACCGGGCTGGTCAGGCCGGGCGCGTCCACCTCGACGATCCGCGCGTCGGGGAAGTACGCGTCGAAGCCGGCGCGGAAATGCCCGCGGCTCTTCACCACCAGGCAGCGCGCCGCCGCGATGTCGATGCCGTGCAGTTCCAGCATCGCGGGTTCATGCAATTGCCGCCGCAGCGAGCCGACCACCACCCGCAGCCCCGACCCGGCCAGTTCCAGCAGCGCCGAGGGGCCGAGGCCGAAGCGCCGCCCGGCCATCACCCCGCGCCGGCCCAGCCCGGCCCCGTCGCGCAGCGCCAGCACCCGGGCCGGGGCGGCGAAGCCCGCCGAGAATTCCGACGGCACGCGGTTGAACACGGCGTCGAAGGCGGCGCCCTCGCCCAGGGCATGCGCCTCCGCCGCCAGGGCGGGATCGACGAAGACGCCGAGCACCACGCCCTCGGCGCCGGCCGCGTGCAGCGCCCGCAGCAGATATGTGGTGCTGCCGCGCCCGCCGCCGCCCGGGTTGTCGGCGACATCGGCCAGCAGCACCGGCGGCGCCGCGCCCCGCCCGGCCTCGACCGCCAGGGCCACCGCAGCGTCCAGCGCGGTGAGTGCCGGCACGTGCCGCGCCCGCTGGCCCCAGGCATGCCGCGCAAGGCGCTGCGCCGCGGCCTGGGCGAGCGCCGCGTCGCCGCCGCGCGCGGTGACCGTCACCGTCATCCCGCATTTCGGCAGGTCGGAGAAGACGAAGCCGGCGGCGACCGAGGCATTGGCGATGCGCGGGTCGTCCCGCATCAGCGCCTCGGCCTCGGCGATGCGTTCGGCATAGGGGCCGGCGGCGGTCAGCAAGGTGACGGAAGGCGGTACCAGCGGCAGGCGGACGAAGCCGCGCGCCATGCGTTCGCCGGCCAGCAATTCGCGCAGCAGGTCGGCCGACTCGGCGGCGCGCGCCGCCATGTCGACATGCGGGTTGGTGCGGTAGGCCACCAGCGCGTCGACGGAATCGACGAGCCGCTCGGACACGTTGCAGTGAAGGTCATGGCTGCAGACGATCGGCACGGCAGGGCCGACGACCTGGCGCAGCAGCGCCGCGATGGTGCCGTCGCTGTCCTCGTCACCGGTGGCGGAGGACGCGCCGTGGCTGGCGAGATAGATGCCGTCGATCGGCAGCGCGGCGGCCAGGCCGCGCCGCATGGCATCGAGGAGATCGAGGAAGACCGCCTGCTCGATCGGCCCCCCGGGCGGTGCCGCGGCGATCAGCAAAGGCACGGGACACCAGGGGCCGGTCGCATCCATGCGGCGGTAGAAGCCGGGGATCTCGGCCGGCAGGTGGCTGCTCTCGGCGCGCGCCAGCGCGGTGATCGCCGCGCCATTTTCCAGGCATTGCCGCGCGAAATCCTCGCGCCGCGTCGGCGGCGCGAAGGCATTGGCCTCGAGATGCAGGCCGAGCACCGCGATGCGCGGCCCGGCCGGTGTATCGGAAATGCGCATACCGGTCGCGGTTCCCCTTGCACGGATTGCCGCGCTCACCACCCCGTATAGACTGGCGGCGGGAGACAAAGGGAATGATCGAGGCGGCAGTCACGCTGCTGGAGCGCCTGGTGTCCTTCGACACGACCAGCAGCCGCAGCAACCTGCCCCTGATCCGCTGGGTGGAGGCCTGGCTCGCGGCGCAGGGCGTCGAGAGCCGGGTGACGCTCGACGCGTCCGGGGAGAAGGCGAACCTGCATGCGGTGGTCGGCCCCCGCGTGGCGGGCGGCATCGCGCTGTCCGCGCATGTCGACTGCGTGCCGGTCGATGGCCAGGCCTGGCTGGCCGATCCCTTCACCCTGCGGCGGCAGGACGGCAGGCTGATCGGCCGCGGCACCGCCGACATGAAGGGCTTCGCCGCCTGCGCGATCGCCATGCTGCCGCGGATCGCCGCGATGCCGCTGGCCCGGCCGGTGCACCTGTGCCTGACGCATGACGAGGAAACCACCGCGGCCGGCGCCCGGGCGCTGGTGCCGCTGCTGGGCGAAGGCCAGCCGCCGCCGGCCGCCTGCATCGTCGGCGAGCCGACCGGCATGGCGCCGGTCATCGCGCAGAAGGGCTATGCCAGCTGGGAGGTGACCGTCACGGGTCTCTCGGGCCATTCGTCGCGCACCACCGAGACGGCGAATGCGCTGCAGGCCGCGGCCGAGGGCGTCGCCTGGCTGTCGGCGCAGGCGCGCGGCTTCGCCGCGACCGGCCGCCGGGCGGAGGGCTTCGAGCCGCCCTGGACCACGGTGCATGTCGGCCTGTTCCAGGCCGGCACCATCCTCAACATCGTGCCCGACCGCGCCGAGTTCATGTTCGAGGTGCGCAGCGTGCCGGGCGATGATCCCGTCGCGGTGCGCGACGGGCTGGTCGGCTTCATGGAGGCCACGGTGCTGCCGCCGCTGCGCGCAGTGGCGCCCGACGCGCGCATCGTCGTCACCGAACGGTCGCTGCTGCCGGCCTTCGACCTGGCGGAGGATGCGCCGCTGGCCCTGCTGGTGCAGCGGCTGACCGGGCGCAACAGCGTCGCCCGCGTCAGCTACGGGACCGAGGCCGGCTTCTTCGAGGCGGCCGGCATCGCCACCATCGTCTGCGGCCCGGGCCACATCGCCCAGGCGCACCAGCCGGAGGAATGGCTGGCGGAGGACCAGCTCGCGGCCTGCCTCGATGCCCTCGACCGGCTGGCGGACACCCTGGCGGCGCGCTGATGACCGAACAGGATCAGCTCCCCCCCGCGCTCGCCGCGATCCTGGCCGGCGGCACCCTGGCCGGGCCGCCGCGGCTCGACGTGCGGATCGACCGGCCCGACCTGCGCGGCTGGCTCGGCGGCAACGTCATGCCGGGGGTCTGGAGCTTCGCGGCGGGGGCGGCCGGGCCGCATGTCGCGGTGGTCGCGGCGACCCACGGCAACGAGATCGGCGGCGCCGTGGTGCTGGACCGCTGGCTGCGCGCCGGGCTGCGGCCGGTCCAGGGGCGGCTGACCCTGGTGATGGCCAACCTGGATGCGCTGGGCCGGTTCGATCCGGACGACCCGACCGCCAGCCGCTTCATCGACGAGGACCTGAACCGGGTCTGGGACGAGGAGACGCTGTCGGGCGGCCGGCGGTCGCGCGAACTGCACCGGGCCCGGGCGCTGCGGCCGCTGCTGGACCAGGTCGACGTGCTGCTCGACCTGCATTCCATGCTCTGGCCGTCCGACCCGCTGGTGCTGGCCGGGCGCTCGGCCCGTGCCGCGCGGCTGGCCCAGGCGGTCGGCCTGCCGCCGCTGGTGGTGGCGGATGAGGGGCACGAGGCCGGGTTGCGGATGATCGACTACGCACCCTTCGCCGACCCGGCCGGCAGCCGCACCGCGGTGCTGCTGGAGGCGGGCTCGCACTGGGAGACGATGACGGTCGCCACCATGGAGGTGGCGGCGGCGCGGCTGCTGCGGCTGGTCGGGACGGTGGCGGCCGACGACGCGCGGCTGGTGCCGGCCGCCGACCCGCTGCCCGCGTCGCGGCTGGCCCGGGTGACGCGGACGGTGACGGTGCGCAGCCCCGGCTTCGCCTTCCTGCGGCCCTTCCGCGGCGGCCATGTGGTGCCGCAGCGGAACACCCTGATCGCATTGGACGGGGAGGAGGAGATCCGCACCCCGCACGACGACTGCCTGCTGGTGATGCCGAGCCTCAGGGCGATGCCGGGGCAGACGGCGGTGCGGCTGGCGCGGTTCGTCGAAGGGTAAGGCAAGGGAGGAGGTATCCTCCCTGGACCCTCCCCTGTTGCTCCGGGTCGATACTCGCGGCGCGGCAGGTGCCAAGCCCACAGGAAGGAAGGGTGGGGCTTGGGGAGGGAACGCTTTTCCCTCCCCAAGCTTGCCTATTCCGGCGCCGGCTCGCCCTCATGCGCCGTGCCGAACCCGGCGAGCAGCGCGAGGCATTCGGCCGCCGCCTGGTCCACCGCCGCCGCCTCGGTGCCCTTGGCGACGAGTGCCACGCCGCCGCCCTTGCCGCGGTAGTAGGGATAGCTGCCGAGGTCGAGCGCCGGGTACCGCGCCTGGATCGCCGAGAGCCCGGCGGCGATCTGGCCTTCGTAGACATAATCCGCATGCACGGTGTGCGAGAGGATCGGCGCGCCCCCCTGCAGCGTCGGGGCGAGGGCCTCGAACATGCCGCGCATGATGCGCGGGACGCCGGCCATCACATGGACATTCTCCATCGAGAAACCGGGCGCCATGGTTTCCGCCGAGACGATCGGCACCGCGCCCTCCGGCAGGGTGGCCATGCGCAGCCGGGCGGCGTTGAATTCGACCGGCGGGTCGCGCCGGGCATATTCGGCGGCCATGGATGTGCGGGTGGGCTCGTGCACGGCCCAGGCCACGCCGAAGGCCCGCGCCACGCATTCGCTGGTGATGTCGTCGTGCGTCGGGCCGATGCCGCCGGTGGTGAAGACATGGGTGAACTTCGCTCGGCATTCGTTGACCGCGGCGATGATGGTCTCCGGCACGTCGGGGATGACGCGGGCCTCGCGCAGCGGGATGCCGATCTCGCCCAGCCGGGTGGCGAGGAATTGCAGGTTGGCGTCGCGGGTGCGGCCCGAGAGGACCTCGTTGCCGATCACCAGCAGGCAGGCGGTGGGATTGCTTGTCATGGCAGTTCCTGGACGCGGTCGGGGGACCAGAGCGGGATGGCGAGGCTTTCCGCCAGGGCAGCGAGGCGGAGGTCGAAGGTGGCGAGCGGCAGGCCGCGGCGCTGCGCGACGAGGAGGTAGAGGCAATCGTAGATCGGGTGGCGGCGCTGCAGCGAGAGCGCGGCGGCCTCCCGCAGCAGGGGCCCGTGCGGCACCGCTTCCACCCGCAGCGCGGCCAGCATGCCGAGCGCCTGGGCGGGGAGCCCGTCGGCCACCTCCCGCCGGCGGTGCTTGCGCAGCAGGGCGCCCATCGTCTCCAGAGCCAGGATGTCGGGCGCCACCATGGCGAGGTCGAGCGCCAGCAGGCGGCGGGCGGCGGGCCAGTCCGCCTCGGGCACGAACCACTTCACCGCCACGCTGGCATCGACCACGACCATCAGTCGTCGTCGCGCTCGCCGTCCCGCCAGCGCCGGATGAGATCGGTGGAGTCGGAGGTCTGCGGCGGCTGGGCGGCGCGCAGCGCATCGAGTTCGGCCAGCAGCGCCGCGCGGTCGTCCTGCGCGTCGCGGTTCAGCAGGTCGCGCACATAGCCCTCGAGCGAGGCGCCGCGCGCCGCGGCCTTCCGCTTCAGCCGTTCGACCACGCCCTCGTCGAGCTGCCGTACCAGGACCTGCGCCATGGCCGCCTCCGGTGCTATCAGCCAGTGATAGCACGCCGTCCCCTCACAGGAAATCCCGCAGCATCGCCACCAGCGGCTTGTCCGCCGGCGGCATGGCATAGCCGCCCAGCTGCTGGGGCCGCACCCAGGCCAAGGCCTGGCCCTCAACCGGCCGCACCGCGCCCTCCCAGCGGCGGCACAGGTACAGCGGCATCAGCAGGTGGAATTTCTCGTAGGCGTGGGAGGCGAAGGTGAAGGGGCCGAGGCAGGCGGCCGAGACGTCGATGTCCAGCTCCTCCTTCAGCTCGCGGATCAGCGCCGCCTCCGGCGTCTCGCCCGGCTTCACCTTGCCGCCGGGGAATTCCCACAGCCCCGCCAGCGGCTTGCCCTCCGGCCGGCGGGCCAGCAGCACGCGGCCGTCGGCGTCCACCAGGGCGACGGCCGCGACCAGCAGCACCGGCAGGCCGCCGGCCGGCGCTGCGACGGGGACCGGCACGGCGTCGCCGGTGATCGCCTCCCGCCCGCCCTCGAAGAGCAGCACGGGCATCTGGCCGCCGCGCGACAGGAAGGTCTGCACCCCCTCCCCCGCCGGCCGCAGCCCGATGCGCGCCAGCACCGCCTGGGACCGCGGGTTGTCCTTCAGCGCACTGGCCCGGATCGCCGCGATGTCCAGGTTGGCCAGGGCCCAGCGGCAGAGCCGCGCGGCGGCCTCCGGCGCCATGCCCCGGCCCCAGAAGCGGCGGCCGAGCCAGTAGCCGAGCTCCGCCGTCCGGCCGTCCCGCGCCATGGTCAGGCCGATGCAGCCGACCAGGTGCTCGGCGCCGTTCTCCTCGCCGATGATCGCCAGGTGCCAGGCCTCCCCGGCGGCGATCTGCGCCCAGGTCGAGGCGATCCAGGTGTCCGCCAGCTCGCGCGGATAGGGGAAGGGCACGCGCGCTAGGGTCTTCGCCACCTCCCAGTCGTTGACCAGGCGATGCAGCGCGGCGGCATCCTCCGGCGCCAGGGGACGCAGCGTCAGCCGCTCGGTGCGGAGCGGGGCGAAATCGGGCGGGGGCAGGGTCACGGGGGGCGGCAACTCGTCGAGGAGGGACCGCCAGGAACGGCCAGCGGCGGCCCGCTGTCAACGCATCGCGGATCGGCACGGCAGGGCCGGGGAGGAGATCCCCATCCCCTCCCAACCTTCCTACCCCGGCCTGCGCGCCACCAGCATGACGTCGATCGGCGCCGCCCCCCGCGGCAGCCCGGCCACCGCCGCCGCCAGCCCCGCCGCCTTGAAGCCGAGCCAGACCGCCGCCAGGGTGAGCCAGCCGCGCCGCACATGCCGCCCCGGCCGCGGCAGCGGGCAGAGCCGCGCCATCCACTGCATCCGCGCATGCATGCGCGAGCTCGGCACCGGGCCGATCGACACCGGCTCCAGCCCCAATGCCTCGCACAGCGCGGCGCAGGCGCCTTCGGTCCACCAGCTCAGGTGGTGCGGCGGCAGGTTCAGCAGGTTGTTCGGGAAGGCCGTCAGCGGCGAGGGATGGAGCGGCATCGCCGCCACCAGCAGCCCGCCCGGCGCCAGGCAGCGCAGCATCGCCCGGGCCAGGGCCAGCGGGTCGGCGACATGTTCCAGCACCTGGAAGCCGGCGACCAGGTCATAGGCCGCCGGGTGGCTTTCGGCATGCGCCTCGATGGTCTCGGCCAGGATGGGCGGGCCGCCGGGCCGCCGCAGCGGGTGCAGGTCGAGCCCCTGATAGGCCGCCTGCGGCACCAGCGCGGCGAAGCCGCCGTCGCCGCAGCCGACATCCAGCACCCGGTCGCCCGGCCGGACCAGCGCCGCCGCGGCGCGGAAGTCGCCGCGCTCCGCGGCATGCGCCGAGAAGTACTCCCGCGCCCGGTGGCGGCCGTAGAAGGCGCCGTAGAAGGCGGCATCGCCGGGGATGGCCGGGTGGAAGAAGCGCAGCCCGCAGGGCGAGCGGTACAGGCCGAGCGGGCCCGCGCCGCGGTGCAGCGGCGTCGGCGCCACCCCGGCGCCGAAGCGCCAGAGATCCGTCAGCAGCTTGGAAGAGACCGCCTCGAGCCGCTCCGCCGCCGCCTCCCCGGTGATGGGGCACGCGGGCAGCGGGGGCGGCAGCGCCGGCTCAGCTGCGGTAGGAGCCGTTGATGTCGATGTAGCCATGCGTCAGGTCGCAGGTCCAAACCC
Source organism: Dankookia sp. GCM10030260 (assembly GCF_042666655.1). NCBI lineage: Bacteria > Pseudomonadati > Pseudomonadota > Alphaproteobacteria > Acetobacterales > Roseomonadaceae > Dankookia > Dankookia sp. GCM10030260. The sequence goes on along the minus strand of NZ_JBHTDE010000001.1, from coordinate 357,328 downwards.
GGGCGCGGCCGCGGCCGAGGCCGATATCCACCGTGATCTCGACCTCGCGGCCCTTCATGTGGGCGACCACCGGGGTCTCGTCGTAGCCGGGGATGACGCCGCCGTCCTTGGCCATCCAGGTGCCGCCGACGGCCACGCTGAGCAGGTCGCGGTCGGCCGGCTCCCCCGCCTTGCCCACCGCCATGACGATGCGGCCCCAATTGGCGTCCTCGCCGGCGATCGCGGTCTTGACCAGCGGCGAGTTGGCGATGGTCATGGCGATGCGGTGGGCCGACTTGGCGCTGACCGCGCCGGTGACGTTGATCTCGATCAGCTTCTGCGCGCCCTCGCCGTCGCGGGCGACCATCAAGGCGAGGTCGTGCAGCACCTCCTCCAGCGCCCGGGCGAAGTCCTTCAGCACCGCGCCGCCCTCCTTCGGCACCCGCGGGTGCTTCGCCTGCCCCGTGGCGAAGACCAGGACCGTGTCGCTGGTCGAGGTGTCGCTGTCCACCGTGATGCAGTTGAAGGTCTTCGCCGTGCCCTTGGACAGCAGCGCCTGCAGCGCCTCGGCCGGGATCTTCGCATCCGTGGCGACGAAGCTCAGCATGGTCGCCATGTCCGGGGCGATCATGCCGCTGCCCTTGGCGATGCCGGCGACGGTCACCGTCGCGTCGCCGATGGTCGCGGTCCGCACCGCCGCCTTGGGGAAGGTGTCGGTGGTCATGATGCCGCGGGCGGCCTCGGCCCAGCCTTCCGGCGCCAGCGCCGCGTGCAGCCCGGGCAACGCCGCGGTCAGCTTCTCGTGCGGCAGGGTCTCGCCGATCACGCCGGTCGAGCAGAGGAAGACGTCGGCGGGCTTGCAGCCGACCAGCCCGGCGGCGGCCGCGGCGGTCGCCCTGGTCGCCTCCCGCCCCGCCTTGCCGGTGAAGACGTTGGCATTGCCGGCATTGACCACCAGCGCCCGGGCGCGGCCCCCCTTCAGCGCCTGGCGGCACCAGTCGACCGGCGCGCCGGGGCATTTGTTGCGGGTGAAGACACCAGCCACCGTGGTGCCCGGGGCGAATTCCATCATGGTCAGGTCGGCCCGGCCGACATAGCGGATGCCGGCGGCGACCACGCCGAGCCGGACGCCATCGATCGGCGGCAGCTCCGGCAGCGGCCGGGCGAGCGGGGAGACGGGGATATCCTTGCCGGCCATGCGGCGTTCCTCCTGGGGCGGACGCGCCCGTCCCCGCGCCGGCTGACCCGGCGCGGGCGGCGCGCGAAGTCTCTAGCGGCGCGGCTGGGCGGGGCGGGCGCCACCCGGCGAGGCGGCGGGCGGCGCGGCGTTGTCCAACAGCGAGCCGCCGGCGGCCGGCTGGTCCAGCCGCTCCACCTTGGCGGTGGCGCGGACCCGCTGCACCACCGCGTCCACCTGCTCCTGCAGCATCTGCTGGCGGAGCTGCTGGCGGCTCTCCTCGAAGCTCGGCACCGGCGCGGCGCGGCGCTCCTCGGCGCGGATGACGTGCCAGCCGAAGGGGCTCTTCACCGGCTCGCTCAGCTCGCCCGGCTTCATCGCGAAGGCGGCCTCGGCGAATTCGGGCACCATGTCGCTGCGCTTGAAGAAGCCCAGGTCGCCGCCGTCCTTGGCGCCGGGGTCGATCGACAGGCGCCTGGCCACCGCGGCGAAATCCTCGCCGCCGCGGATCGCGGCCAGCGCCGCCTTCGCCTCCGGCTCGGTGCGGAGCAGGATGTGGCGGGCATGCACCTCCTCGCCACCCTGCCGCTTGCCGCTTTCCTGGTCGTAGCGGGCGCGGAGCGCGCTGTCGGTGACCCCGGCGGCGACTTCCCGCGCCAGGAAGACCTGCTGCAGCTCCTGCTCCTCGGCGCGCTGGATGCGGCGGCGCACCGCTTCCTCCTTGTCGAGGCCGGCGGCCCGGGCGGCACCGGTCAGGGCGCGCTCGGTGATGGTGCGCTCGACCAGCTGGCGGCGGACATCGGCGGGGATGACCTGCATCAGCATGCCCGGCGGCAGGTCGCGCATGTCGGCCGGCAGCACGTCCTGGGCGGTGGCCAGCACGTCGGACAGGCGGACCGGCTGGCCATCGACCCGGGCGAGGACCGGGTCCTCCGCCGGGACGGCAGCCGGGGCCGGGGTCGGGGTCGGGGCCGGCGCCTGGGCCAGGGCCGCGGCAGGGGCCAGCGGCAGCAACAGGGCAGCGGCCAGGGTCATGGAACGGACGCGCATGCGGAACGGTAACCTTCGGACGGCGCCGGACAATGGCGGAAGCCCCTCGCGGGGGCAACCGGCGCGACCCGGGGGGGGCGCCCGGGGCAACCCGGGAGGGCGCGACGTTGACCTGACCGCGGCGCTTGCCTATCTCTCGCGGCGCGCCGGGGTCGCGCAGAACCCGCCGCCCGGATCGGGTGCGGGGCCTTGCCTGGCTCCTCCCGCTCCCGTTACGACCCCGCCTCGCCTGCGGCACCGATGCGCCCGCGGCCCGCGCGGGGGCCGGCGCCACCCCGGAGTAGCAAGGCCCGCATGTTCGGACGCATCGCCCGCGCCATCCTCGGCACCGCCAACGACCGGGCGCTCAAGCGCCTGCAAGGCCGCGTGCCGCAGGTCAACGCGCTGGAACAGCAGACCGCGGCACTCGACGACGCGGCGCTGCAGGCCCGCACCGCCCAGTTCCGCGAACGCCTGGCCAAGGGCGAGACGCTCGACGACCTGATGCCCGAGGCCTTCGCCACGGTGCGGGAGGCGGCGAAGCGCGTCCTGGGCCTGCGCCACTTCGACGTCCAGCTGGTCGGCGGCATGGTGCTGCACGACGGCAAGATCGCCGAGATGAAGACCGGCGAGGGCAAGACCCTGGTGGCGACGCTGCCGGTCTACCTGAACGCGCTGTCGGGGAAGGGCGTCCACGTCGTCACGGTGAACGACTACCTGGCCAGCCGCGACGCCGAATGGATGGGGCGGATCTACCGCTTCCTCGGCCTGACCACCGGCGTGATCGTCCACGGCCTGTCGGACGAGGAGCGCCGCGCCGCCTATGCGGCGGACGTCACCTACGGCACCAACAACGAATTCGGCTTCGACTACCTGCGCGACAACATGAAGTACCGGCTGGAGGAGATGGTCCAGCGCGACTTCAACTACGCCATCGTCGACGAGGTCGACAGCATCCTGATCGACGAGGCCCGCACCCCGCTGATCATCAGCGGCCCGTCGGAGGACAGCTCCGACCTCTACCGCCGGGTGGACGAGGTCGTGAAGCGGCTGGTCGAGGACAAGTCGACCTTCGACAAGGACGAGAAGCAGCGCACCGCCAACCTGACCGACACGGGCTCCGAGACGGTCGAGGAGATGCTGCGCGCCGAGGGGATGCTGGAGGAAGGCAACCTCTACGACTTCCACAACGTGACGCTGGTCCACCACGTCAACCAGTCGCTGCGGGCGCATGTGCTGTTCGCCCGCGACGTCGACTACATCACCCGCGACGACAAGGTCGTCATCATCGACGAGTTCACCGGCCGCATGATGGAGGGCCGGCGGTATTCCGACGGCCTGCACCAGGCGCTGGAGGCGAAGGAGCACGTGACGGTCCAGCCCGAGAACCAGACGCTGGCCAGCATCACCTTCCAGAACTACTTCCGGCTCTACCCGAAGCTGGCCGGCATGACCGGCACGGCCTCGACCGAGGCGGACGAGTTCGCCGAGATCTACAAGCTGGAAGTGGTCGAGATCCCGACCAACGTCCCGGTCGCCCGCAAGGACAGCGACGACGAGGTCTACCGCTCCGCCACCGAGAAATACGCCGCCGTCGCCACCCTGATCGACGAGGCCCGCACCCGCGGCCAGCCGGTCCTGGTCGGCACCACCAGCATCGAGAAGTCGGAGCTGATCTCGGCGCTGATGAAGCAGCGCGGCATCCCGCACAACGTGCTGAACGCCCGCTACCATGAACAGGAAGCGCTGATCATCTCCCAGGCCGGGCGGCCCGGCTCGGTCACCATCGCCACCAACATGGCCGGGCGGGGGACCGACATCCAGCTCGGCGGCAACATCGAGATGCTGGCCCGCCAGGAAGCGGGCGGCCAGGGCGAGGGCCCGGAATTCGAGGCCGCGCTCGCCCGCCACAAGCCGGAGGTCGAGGCCGGCCGCGCCACCGCCAAGGCGGCCGGCGGGCTCTTCGTCATCGGCACCGAACGGCACGAGAGCCGGCGCATCGACAACCAGCTGCGCGGCCGCTCCGGCCGCCAGGGCGACCCGGGCGCCTCGCGCTTCTTCCTGTCCCTCGAAGACGACCTGATGCGCATCTTCGGCAGCGACCGCATGGGCGGCATGCTGCAGAAGCTCGGCCTCAAGGACGGCGAGGCGATCGTCCATCCCTGGATCAACAAGGCGCTGGAGAAGGCGCAGAAGAAGGTCGAGGCGCGCAACTTCGACACCCGCAAGAACCTGCTGAAATACGACGACGTCATGAACGACCAGCGCAAGGAGGTCTACGCCCAGCGGCGGACCTTCATGCAGGCGGCCGAGGTGGCGGAGACGGTCGCCGAGATGCGCCGCGAATGCATCGGCGACATGGTCGACAAGGCGATCCCCGAGAACGCCTACCCCGAGCAGTGGGACCTCGAAGGGCTCGAGGCCAAGGTGCGCGACCAGCTCGGCCTCGACCTGCCGGTGGCGGCCTGGGCCAAGGAAGAAGGCATCGACGAGACCCAGGTGCGCGAGCGCATCGAGGCCGCGGCCGAGCAGCATCTCGCCGCCAAGTCGGCCAATATCGGCCCCGACCTCATGCGCATGGTCGAGAAGTCGCTGCTGCTGCAGATCTTCGACGCGGTGTGGAAGGAGCACCTCCTCGCGCTCGACCACCTGCGCCAGGGCATCGGCCTGCGCGCCTATGGCCAGCGCGACCCGCTGAACGAGTACAAGTCCGAGGCCTTCGGCCTGTTCAACGGCATGCTGTCCGAGCTGCGCGAGCGGGTGACCAGCATGCTGATGCGGATCGAGCTGCGCCCCGATGCGCCGCCGCCCTCGCCCGACCCGGTGCGGGTGATGGACATGCGCCACCCCGACCCGGCGATGGCCGAGCTGGAAATGGCCGGCGCGGCCGGCGGCTACGAACCGGTGCCGATGGGCCTGCCGGATGCGGCCCGGCGGGCCGAGGCGGTGGATCCGAACGATCCCGCCACCTGGTCGCGCACCGCGCGCAACGCGCCCTGCCCCTGCGGCTCGGGCAAGAAGTACAAGCACTGCCACGGCCGGGGCTGAGGCAAGGCCGGGGAGAGGGCATCCCTCCCGGCCCCCTGCCCCGTTGGTTCGGGTCGGCACCCGCCGCGCGGCGAATGCCGGCCGGCGACAGACATGGCCGGGGGGTGGGGGCGAGCGGCCCTTTCCGGGCCAGCCGTGCCGCCGTCCCTGGGCCCGGGCCGTGGTAGCGCAGCGCGCCCCCCGCCCCGCGGCCGCCGCGGACCCCGACCCGCTCGCCCGGCTGCTGCACCAGGACGGCGAGATGCTGATCCTCGACAAGCCCGCCGGCCTGCCGGTGCATCGCGGCCCGCGCGGCGGTGCCTCCCTGGAGGACTGGCTGCCGGCCCTGGCCCTGGGCAAGCACCGGCTGCCGCAGCCGGCCCACCGGCTGGACACCGACACCGCCGGTTGCCTGGTGCTGGGCCGGACCAGGCCCATGCTGGCCGAATTGGGCGCGCTGTTTGCCGCCGGCCGGGCGGCGAAGACCTACTGGGCGGTGGTCCGCGGCGCCCCGCCGCGGCCCTCGGGCACCGTCGATGCCCCGCTCCTCAAGCGCAGCACGGCGAAGGAGGGCTGGTGGATGGCGGTGGACCCCGCCGGCCAGCCGGCCCGCACCACCTGGCGGGTGCTGGGCAAGGCCGCCGGGCTGACCTGGCTGGAATTGCGCCCGAAGACCGGCCGGACCCACCAGATCCGGGTGCATTGCGCCCATCTCGGCTGCCCGATCCTGGGCGATGCGCGCTACGGCGGCGGCGAGGGCCGGCTGCACCTGCTGGCCCGCGCCATCGCCCTGCCGCTCGACCCGCCCCGCGGCGCCACGGCACCGCCGCCGCCGCATATGCGGGACGCCCTGGCGGCCTGCGGCTGGGCATGATCCGGCGGATCGCCCTGGCCTTGCTGCTGGCCGCGCCGGCCTTGGCGCAATCCCCGCGCTGCGGCTTCGGCTTGGGGCTGGAAGCGCTGCGCGGCGCCGAACGGCCGCTGCAGGCCGGCATCGCGGCGGCCGACCTGCTGCCCGGCCGCGACGCCGCCGAGGCCGCGGCGGCCGCCCTGGCCGAGGCCGCCGGCCGCTTCGAGGGCTGCGGCTGCCGCCAGGCCGCCGAACTGGTGCGGGAGGCGACGGGCCTCGCCGAACAGGCCCGGTCCGAGACCGGCCTCGACCGCCTGCGCCGGGTGCTGGAGCGGGCGCGGTTTTCGGCCGGCCGCGCGCGGGACGGGCTGGGCCGGCGCGGCTGCGGATAAGCGAAGGCCAGGGAAGAAGTATCCTCCCTGGACCCTCCTCTATTTCTGTGGGTCGGCACCTGCCGCGCGGCCGGTGCCAAGCCTCCTACGCGAAGCTGACCCACGCCCGCGGCGGCGGCCCTGCCTTGTCGCGCTTCGCCGCAGCGATCTCGGCATCCAGCGCCGAGAGGAAGCGCGACCGGTCGGCCGGGGTCAGCGGCGCCGGGCCGCCGGTCTGCATGCCGCGCTCCCGCATCTCGGCCGAGACCGCCCGCCCGGCCAGCGCCCCGCCGATATTGTCCGGCGTCCAGGGCCGCCCCTTGAAGCCCAGCGCCCGCGCGCCCTTGGCCAGGCAGCGGGAGGCCAGCGGGATGTCGGCGGTGATGCAGACATCGCCGCGCTCCGCCCGCTCGGCGATCCAGTCGTCGGCGGCGTCGGCGCCCTCCCGGACCAGCACCATCTCGACATTCGGCAGGCCGGGCGGGCGCACCGGGCGGCTGCCGTTGCTGACCACCTTGACCGGCAGGTCGAGCCGGGTGGCGACGCGGAAAACCTCCTCCCGCACCGGGCAGGCATCGCCGTCGACATAGAGGATCGTCATCGCACCCTGACCTCCGCCCGCGCCGCGGCACCCGCCGCGTCCAGCACCGTCACCCGATAGAAGCCCGGGCCGGGTGGCGTCCAGGCCGCCTCGCGCCGGGACGGCTCGGTCGCGACAGGCATGCCGTCCACCAGGAAGGTCAGCGGCCGGCGCCCGCCGGCGGCGCGGAGCGTCACATGGCCGGCACCCTCGCCCAGCACCGCCCCGGGCGGCGGGAAGGTCAGCCGCAGCCGGTCGAGCGCCTCGGCCCCGGCCATGGCGGTGGCGCGGACCGGCAGCGCCTCGCGCGGGGCGGCGGGCAGGCGTTCGAAGACCCGCGCCAGGATCGGCAGGGCGGTCCGCGCCCCGGTCGCCCCCGGCAGCGGCGTGCCGTCCGGCCGGCCGACCCAGACGCCGACGACGTGCCGGGCATCCAGTCCCATCGCCCAGGCATCCCGGCCGCCCCAACTCGTGCCGGTCTTCCAGGCGATGCCGCCCGGCCCGCCGGCGGGGAAGGGCTGCACCAGCACGGCGGTGGTCAGCGCCGCCGCGCGCGGCTGGAAGGCCGGGCGGCGCGCCTCGGCCGGGCCGGGGGTGAGCCGCAGCGCCGCCCCCGCCCCGCCATCGCCGAGCGCGGCATAGAGCGCCGCCATCTCCCGCAGCGTCGTCCCCATCCCGCCCAGCGCCAGCGGCAGCGAGGGATCGGCCCCCGGCGGCAGCCGCGGCGGGCTGCCGGCCAACTTCAAGGCCGCGGCGAAGCGGAAGGGGCCGAGCTCGGCCAGCAACGCCACCGCCGGCAGGTTCAGCGACTGCCGCAGCGCATCCGCCACCGTGATCCGCCCGGCGAAGCCGCGGTCGAAATTCTCCGGCGCATAGGCGCCGAAGCGCTGCGGCAGGTCGGCCAGCAGGGTCTCGGGCGCCGCCAGCCCGGCCTCGAAGGCCAGGGCATAGAGCGCAGGCTTCAACGCCGAGCCGGGCGAGCGCACCGCCCGCGTCAGGTCGAGCGACCCGGCCCGCCCCGCCGCGCCGAATTCGCCGCCGACCAAAGCGCGCATCTCCCGCCCGCGCAGTTCGGCCACCACCAGCGCGAGCGAGGCACGGTCCGGCAGGTCGCGCAGCGCCGCGGCGGCGATCTCCTCCGCCGCGCGCTGCAGGGGCAGGTCGAGGGTGGAGGCGATCCGCGTCCCTTCCGCCCCGCGCGCCAATTCGCGCACCAGATGCGGCGCCCAGCGGGGCATCGGCCGCCGGGCGCGCGGCACCGGCGCGGCGGCGGCGAGGTCGCCGGGGCCAATTACCCCGGCGGCGCGGCGGGCCAGCATGGCGTCGCGCGCGGCGCGGGCGGCCGCCGGGTGGCGGTCGGGCCGCAGCGTCTCCGGCCGGCGCGGGATGGCGACCAGCAGCGCCGCCTCGGCCGCATCGAGCCGCGCCGCCGGCCGGCCGAACCAGGCGAGCGCGCCGGCGCGGACGCCTTCGAGGTTGCCGCCCATCGGCGCGAGGGTGAGCCAGATGCCGGCGATCTCGTCCTTCGAGAAGCGCGCTTCCAATTGCAGCGCGCGGAGGATCTCGATCGCCTTGCTGCGGAGGGTGCGCGGCCGCGGCTCCAGCAGCCGCGCCGCCTGCATCGTCAGCGTCGAGCCGCCGGAGACGACGCGGCCGGTACGCGCCCATTGCAGCGCGGCGCGGCCGAGGGCGAGCGGATCGACGCCGGGATGCCGGCGGAAGCGGCGGTCCTCGGCGGCGATCAGCATCTCCAGCAGGTGCGGCGGCACGTCGGCGGTGGTGGTCGCCAGCCGCCAGGTGCCGCCCAGGGCGGGCAGGACCGAGAGGGTGCGGCCCTCGCGGTCGAGGATCTCGGTGCCCACCGCGTGCAGGCGCGACAGGTCGGGCGGGTTCAGCCGGTCGAGGACCAGGACCCCGAGCGCGCCGAGGCCGGCGGCGGCCAGCACCGCCCGCCACCGGCGGCGGGGCGCCGCCGCCGAGGTTCCGGCGGACCGGAGCGTCGGCACCGGCCCCGCCTCAATCCACCGGCAGCACGGCGACCCGCCCGCCGTTCTGCCGCGCGAAGATCGCCGGCCGGTACATGTCCTCGACCTGCGCACCCGGCAGCTCGAACCGCCCCGCGGTCACCGCGCGCAGCCGCACCGCGAGGCGGAAGTCGGGCGCCTCCGGCGTCAGCTCCAGCGCCGCGGCGAAGCGGTCGTCGAGCGCCGGCGTGGCCAGGGTCTCGGTCAGCGTGCCGAGCCAGGGCATCCCGGCCACCTCGCCGGCCGCCAGCCGGCCGACGATCTCCCAGCCCGCCGGCAGCCCCTGCTGGACGAGGGCCCGCTGCGCCTGGCCGCTCTCGGCCCGGCCTTCCAGCAGCAGGACGAAGACTTGGTTCTGCCGCAGCGTATCCAGCTTCACCGGCTGGCCGGACAGGTCGAGGAACTTGCGGCCGACCCGCATCCCCGCCCGCCCGGCCGGGGCCGGCTGGGCCGGGATGCCGGTGACCGAGACGCTGGCCCATAGCGGCGCATCCCCCAGGTTCCGCGCCGTCCCCGCCGCGGCCAGCGCCACGGCGAGTTGCGGCGCCGGCGGCGCCTCCTGGCCGTTCACCGCGACCCGCACCGGGCGGCCGTCGCGGCCGAGCGTCGCGGCGGCGGCCACTGCCCAGGCCTGTTCCTGGGTATTGGCCAGGGCCGGCGTCAGCTCCGCCCCCGGCAGCCGGCCGAGCGCTTCCGGCAGCCGCTCGGCCAGCAGGCCGCTCTCCTTCAGCAGCACGGCCACCGCCAGCGCATCCCGCGCCGCGCTGCCGTAGTCGTACAGCCAGGCCTGCCGCGCCGGGGCGGCCAGCGCACCCGAGAAAGCCTGCTCGGCCCGCGGCCGGTCGCCGGCCCGGGCGAAGGCGGCGCCAAGCTGGGCGCGTGCCAGCGGGGTCGGCAGCTCGTCCAGCTGTTCCACCAGCCGCCGCGCCGCGCCCAGCCGCGGCTTGCCCGCCAGCGACAGCACGTGCAGCCGGTAGGCCTGGGCGGCGAATTCCTCCGCCCGCTCGGGCGAGACGTCCTCCGCCTGCTCGGCGATCGCCTGCAGCGCCTGGTCGAGCGCCGCGTCCGGGATGGCCGCGCCGGCGCCGCGGGCGCGCAGCAGGGCCTCGGTCGCATAGGCGCCGGTCCACCACTCCGGCTCGCCCTGCGCCGACCAGAGGCCGAAGGTCCCGTCGTAGCGCTGCTTGCCCAGCACCGCCTCCGCCGCCCGTTGCAGCCGGGCGGCGCGCGCCTCGGCGACCTCGCCGAAACCCGGCATCAGCGCGAGGGCGAGCAGCTGGGAGGCCGACTGCTCCAGGCAGCCGAAGGGGTAGAGCTCAAGCTGCCGCAGCATCCCCTGGGCGTCGAACCGCACCGGCGCGCCGAAGCCGGCCGAGGCCAGCCAGGTGCCGGCGACCCAGCGCGCCGGGTCGAGCGGCAGCGGCCGCTCCGCCCCGGCGGGGATCTCCTGCGCCGCGACCTCGGTGGTGACGGGGCGGGAGGAGCGCACGGTGATCCGCGCCTCCCGCGTCGCGCTGAACCCGTCCGGCCCGGTGATGGCCAGCCGCAGCACGCCCTGGCCGGCGCCGGTGGCGCGGATGGCGCTGGCGGGCAGGACGCGCGCGCCCGGCGCCAGGGTGGCCGCCAGCCGCGCCGGGCCGGCCAGCGCGATGGCGCCTTCGGCCGAGAGGGTGGCGCCGACCTCGCCAGCCGGCAAATCGAGGTTGTGCAGCAGCACCGGCAGCCGCGCCTCGTCGCCCGGGGCGAGGAAGCGCGGCAGCAGCGCCTCGGCCACCACCGGGTCGCGCACCGTGAGCGGCTTGCGCGCGGCGCCGACCCGGTCGCCGGCCCAGGCCACCGCCATCAGCCGCAATTCCCCGGCGAAGTCGGGCAGGTCGAGCGTGACCGTCGCCGTCCCGTCCGCCGCCACCGCGACCGGGCCGGAGAACAGCGCGAGGGTGCGCTGCGGGATGTCGATGGCGGCCATGGCGAGGTCGTCGCCGCCCTGGCGCAGCACCGCGGCATCGCCCTCCGGCGGCGGGATCAGCCGGCCGTAGTCGTCGCGGATATCCGCGCCGAGCCGGCGCTTGCCCATGAAATGCCCGACCGGGTCGGGCGAGGCGAAGCGGGTCAGCCGGAGGATGCCCTCATCCACCGCGGCAAGGGTCAGGGTCGCGCCCTCCCCCGCATTGGCCAGCCTGATCGGCACCTCCAGCCGGCGCGACGACCGGACCCGGTCCGGCGTGCCGATCGCCACCTCGATCCGGCGCGAGCCGGGATCGACCTGCAGCCAGGCGAGGCCGAGCGCCCGGCCGGGATGGCCCTGGCGCGCCTCGCCCGGGCGGAAGGCGGTGACGGCGACATAGGCGCCCGGGCCCCAGGCGGCCTCCACCGGGACCTCGACCTCGGTGCCGCCCTCGGCGACCTCGATCTCGCGGATCGAGACCAGCCTATCGGTCAGCACGGCCAGGCTGGCCGGGCCCGAGAAGGGCGGGGTGATGCGCAGCGTCGCGCTCTCGCCCGGCGCATAGGCGCGGCGGTCGGCGGCGACGTCCACCTTGTCCGGCACCTCCGCCGTCTCGCCCCCGGCCCAGCCCGAGCGGAAACGGAGGGAGGTGATCGCCATGCCGCCGGGCTCGGCGACTTCCAGCCGGTAGCGGCCGAAGGGCAGCGCGCGGGCGAAGCGGGCGGGGCCGGCGGCGGTGACGGCGAGGTCCGCGCTGTCCACCGCCTCGTCGCGCCAGACCGTCTTGTAGCGCGCCTGGCCGCCGCGGGTGACGATGCGCCAGTCGGGGCGCTCGCGCACCAGCCGGGCGCGCAGCCGGGCGGCGACCGGGTTGGCATCGCCATCCAGCGCGATGACCTCGAAGGCGGCTTCCGCCCCGGCATCCACCGCCAGGTCGGCGAACAGCGGCTTCACCCCGATCAGCCGGCCGGCGGCCCGCACCGGCAGGGTCAGCGTGGCGCGGGAGGCGCGGCCGCCCGGCTCGTCGATGGCGACGGCAAGCTCCGCGGTCAGCGGCCGGGTGGTGTCGGGCGCCTGCGGCAGGACCAGGGTGAGGCTGCCCTGGCCCTTGGCGTCCAGCGGCTCGATCTCGAAGGGGAGCAGGTCGGGGGCGAATTCCTCGTCCACCAGGCCGAAGACGGTGTCCTTGTACTGGGCGAAGGGGGCGCGCTGCGCCTGCAGGCGAAGTTCCGCGCTGCCGGTCAGCCCGGCGCCGGGCGCGCCATAGAGGAAGCGCGCCGCCACCAGCACCGCCAGCGGCTGGCCGGGCACCAGCGGCCCGGGGGCGGGGCCGGCGGTGACCTCCAGCCGTTCGGGGAGGAAGGCATCGACGCGGAACTCCGCCCTGCCGATCGGCGGCGCGGCCGGGTCGGCCAGCACCTCCAGCGTCCAGACCCCGGCCGGGGCGCTGCCGGGCAGCGGGATCGGCCAGAGCACTGCGGCGCCGCGTTCCCGCGCCGGGACGGCCTCGGCGAAGGTGCTGCCGTTCGGCCGCTTCACCCGCAGCCGCGCCGGGATGTCGACCGGCGCGCCGCCGCCGTCGCGCAGCAGGACGGCGGCCTGCACCGTCTCGCCGGGGCGGTAGATGCCGCGGTCGAGCCAGGCGAAGGCGTCCAGCGGCCCCGGATGCGGCGCGCCGGTGGCGCCGCGGTCGGACAGGTCGAAGGCGGTGGCGTCGAGGTCGAGCGAGACCAGGTCGTCGCCCAGCGTCGCATGCAGGGCGCGCGGCGCCATCGGCCCCTGGCCGTGCAGCAGCGGGGCGGCGAAGCGGACGGTGCCGTCGGCCGCGGTCACCGCCTCGGCCAGGATGTCGTTCGAGGTCGCCAGCAGCCGGACCTGGACCCCGGCCAGCGGGCGGCCTGCGCCGAAGCCGCGCGCCTGCACCGCCAGCCCCTGCGGCCCGCGCCAGGCGGTCAGGCCGAGGTCGGTGACGATGATGGGCAGCGCCGCCGCCACGCCCTTGCTGCCATCGGCCGGCCGGGCGATCAGCGCATAGAGGCCGGGGCCGGCGCCCTTCAGCACCTCGGGCAGCGGCAGGGCGCTGCGCTGGACGCGGTTGGCCTGCAGGGCCGGCAGGTCCACCGGGCCCTCCCAGACCGTGCGGCCCCAGCTTTCCGGCAGGTCCTCGGCCGCCCAGCCGGAGATCGCCTCCCCCACCGTCCAGGTGTTGCGGACGAAGGGGACCAGGTTGCGCTCGGTCACCCGCACCACCCGCAGCGCCAGGGCGGAGAGGTTGACGGTGGCGAGGCCGACCTGCTGGGCCTGGCCGCGCGGCAGCAGGAAGCGGCTGGCGTCGAAGACGATCCGCGCCGCGCGGTCCGGCATGGCGACGCGCAGCACCGCCTCCCGGTTCAGCCGCAGCCCGTCCTCCCCCGGCAGGCCGGCGCGCAGCACCAGCCGGGTGGCCTGGCCATGCGGCAGGCCGGCGACGCAGAGCTGCTCGCCCTCCCGCAGCACCGCCAGGCCGGGGACGGGTGGGTCGGCCCGCACCCAGTCCTGCGGCTGCCAGTCGGTGCGCTGCGCCAGGGGAACGGTGAAGCGCAGGCAGGCGCGGGCCGGCTCGGCCTCCGGTTCGGTGTTGATGCCGGCGACCAGCAGGCCGGCGGCGCGACGCGCCTCGGTCAGCATCTGGCGGTAGCGCAGGTTGTCGGGCGCCCGCTGCAGCACCGCCTGCAGGGCCTGCAGCTGCTGCGCCGGGCGGTCGAGCCGCTGCAGGGCGTCCGCGATCAGCAGCAGCCCGGCGATCTCGGGCGGGCCGGCGGGGACCGACTGGAAATTCACCCAGGCCGCCTGCAGCGCCCGGGCGGCGTCCGGCGGGGTCTTCTGCAGCAGCGCCCGGGCCAGGGCCAGCCAGTGCTCCGGCCGCGCCTCGCCGCCGCCGACCCGTTCCTCCCAGGCCTGCGCGGCGGCCGCCCAGTTCTGCTGCCGCTCGGCCTGGACGGCGCGGGCCTCGGCGGTCGCGCGCTGCTGCGGCGTGGCGCCGGCGGGGAAGCGGCGGCCGAGGTCGCGCTGGTAGCCGGCGGCCTCCCCGGCCAGGCCGGGCAGGTCGAATTCCTGGGCCCGCGCCTGCGGCAGGGCGAGCAGGAGGCCGAGGAGGAGGAGGAGCAGGCGCATGGGCGGGCAGCCTCGGGACAGGAGTCGCCGGGCAGGATGCCACAGGAGCGTCAATGGGGAGATGACATCCCGCCGGTCGACGACCCTTGCAGGAGCAGGATAAAGAAATATTTTGGCATGGTCGTTGCAGTGATCAGACGGTCGCGGCTTATCGTTTTGCCACGCCACCGATCGCATGGGACGCTCCGGCGTCTTGCGTATGAAATGGGATGCCGGCCCCACGACATGGGCGGGCCAGGGTCGGCCTTTTGGGAACGGAACGGATGATGCCAAGCCTGCCGCCGCGGTTGCGGCGCATCCTGTGTGCCGCCGTGCTGGCCGTGCTGCCGGCCACCGCGGCCCTGGCCCAGGGCGGCGTGCCCGTGACCACCGATCCGGTCCGCATCGGCCCGGTGCCGATCGAGATCCTGGCCAACGGCATCGTCGCCTCCGAATCCGTCATCACCATCCGCGCCCGGGTCGATGGGCAGATCGAGCAGGTGCTGGTCGAGGAAGGCCAGCTGGTGAAGAAGGGCCAGCCGCTCTTCGTCCAGGACAGCCGCTTCAACCGCGCCCTGCTGGCGCAGTTCGAGGCGACCCTGACCAAGAACCGGGCGCTGCTGACCCGCTACACCGCCGACCTGCTGCGCTACCAGCAGCTGGGCCGGGAAAGCGTGGCGTCGCAGCAGCGGTTCGAGCAGGCGCAGTCGGATGCTGCCTCGGCCGCCGCCCAGGTCAAGGCGGACGAGGCCCTGGTCGAGCAGGCCCGCGTGAATGTCGGCTTCTCCACCATCGTCGCCGAGATCGACGGCCAGCTCGGCGCCATCCCGCTGCGCGCCGGCAATTTCGTCCGCCAGGCGGAGAACACCGCGATCACCACCCTGACCCAGCTCGATCCCATCCTGGTGCAGTTCTCGGTGCCGGAACGCTGGCTGGGCGAGATCCGCGGCGCGATGCGGCGCGGCACCGCTTCGGTGCGGGCTCGGGTGGAGGGCGACGGCCAGCCGCCGGCCCAGGGCAAGCTGGTCTTCGTCGACAGCGCGGTCGATGTCGCCACCGGCACCATCTCGCTCAAGGCGCGGTTCGAGAATGCCGACCACCGGCTCTGGCCCGGCCAGTATGTCCAGGTGGCCATGGTGCCGCGCGACGAGGACAACGCCATCTCGGTCGCCGGCCCGGCGCTGCAGACCGGGCAGGACAGCCGCTACGTCTTCGTGCTCGGCGCCGACGGCGCGGCGCACCGGCGGAACGTGACGCTGGTCCGTATCGTCGGCGACCGCGCCGTGGTGAAGGGCGAGCTCGCGGCCGGGGAGAAGGTGATCGTCGACGGCGCCCAGCGGGTCACCGAGGGCACCAAGGCGATCGAGCGCGCGCCGCAGCAACGCGTCTCGAGCAATTGAGCCGGCACGGGGCAGCGCGATGAACATCTCCGAACTCTGCATCCGCCGCCCGGTGATGACCGGGCTGCTCTCGATCGCCGCGATCGTCGCCGGCCTGCTGGCCTATACCAGGCTGCCGGTCGCCGCGGTGCCGCGGGTCGACTTCCCGGTCATCACCATCTTCGCCAATTTCCCCGGCGCCAGCCCGGAGACCATGGCCACCAGCGTCGCCCTGCCGCTGGAACGCGAGCTGAGTACCATCGCCGGCGTGGACAGCATGTCCTCGATCAACGGCCAGGACACCTCGCAGATCACCGTGCAGTTCCAGCTCAACAAGAACATCGACGCCGCGGCGCAGGACGTGCAGGCGGCGCTCACCCGGGCGCAGCGCCGGCTGCCGGTCGACATGCTGGTGCCGCCCAGCTACCGCAAGGTGAACCCGGCGGATGCGCCGGTGGTGCTGCTGACCCTGTCGGGCGGCGACAAGCCCTTGTACTACCTGAACGACATCGTCAGCACGATCATCAGCCCGGCGCTGTCGCGCGTCATCGGCGTGGCGCAGGTGCAGGTGTTCGGCGAGCAGCTCTATGCCGTGCGGGTGCGGCTCGACCCCGACCGCATCGCCGCCATGGGCCTGGCCTTCGACACCACGCTGCAGACCATCGCCCAGGCGAATTCCTCGACCCCGGTCGGCGTGCTGAACGGCCAGCGCCAGCAATTGACGCTGCGGGCCAACGACCAGCCGCAGGATGCCGCGGCCTTCGGCAACCTGGTCGTCGCCGGCAAGCCGCAATCGCCGGTCCGGCTGAACGAGATCGCCAGCGTCGCCGACGGCGTCGCCAATACCCGCATCGCCGCCTGGCGGAACGAGGACCGCGCCCTGGTGCTGGCGGTGCTGCGCCAGCCGGACGCCAACACGGTCGACGTGGTGGACGGGGTGCGGGCCAGCCTCGACGGGCTGCGCGCCGCGCTGCCGCCGGGCGCCAAGCTGGAGGTCTTCCTCGACCGGTCCAAGTCGATCCGCGCCGCGGTGCACGACGTGCAGGAATCGCTGGCGATCGCCATCGGCCTGGTGGTGCTGGTCTGCTTCCTGTTCCTGCGGCGGATCAGCGCCACGCTGATCCCGACCATCGCCGTGCCGATCAGCCTCTGCGTCGCCTTCGGGCTGATGTACCTGCTGGGCTACGGCATCGACAACGTCACCCTGCTGGGCCTGACCATCGCGGTCGGCCTGGTGGTGGACGACGCCATCGTCGTGCTGGAGGCCATCGTCCGGCATATCGAGGAGGGCATGGCGCCGATCCCGGCGGCGATCCGCGGCGCCAAGGAAATCGGCTTCACCGTCCTCTCGATCACCCTGTCGCTGGTCGCCGTGTTCCTGCCGATCCTGCTGATGGGCGGGGTGGTCGGCCGGGTGTTCAACGCCTTCGCCGCGACCGTCACCCTGGCCGTCGTCGCCTCCTGCGTCGTCTCGCTCACCCTGACGCCGCTGATGGCCTCCCGCCTGCCGGCCCATGCCAAGCCCTCCTGGCTGGAGCGGGTGCTGGAGCGGGGTTTCGTCGCGGTCGAGCGCGGCTATGCCTGGCTGCTCGACCTCGGCCTGAAATTCCGCCTCGTCGTCTGGGTGCTGTTCTTCGCCTCGCTGGGCGCCGCCGGCTACATGGCGGTGGTCATCCCCAAGGGGTTCTTCCCGGTCGAGGATACCGGGCTGCTGGTGATCAACACCGAGGGGCCGCGCGGCGCCTCCTTCGAGGCCATGGGACAGATGCAGGGCCGGCTGACCGAGATCCTGCGCGAGAGCCCCCATGTCGCCAACGTCGTCTCGAACATCGGCGCCGGCGGGCCCAGCATCTCGATCAACCAGGGCCGCGCCTTCGTCGAGCTGAAGGAACGCAACGAACGGCCGGCCATCCAGCAGGTGATCCAGGGCCTGCGGCGCGACGCCAGCCGCATCCCCGGCCTGCGGGTCTTCATCAACCCGATCCAGAACCTGAATTTCGGCAGCCGCATCACCCGGACGCTCTATCTCTACACCCTGCAGGGGCTGCGGCTGGACGAGCTGTACGACTGGGCGCAGCGGCTGGAGAAGAAGCTGGTCGAGCTGCCGCAGCTGCAGGACGTCAACACCGACCTGCAGATCGACGCGCCGGTGGTCCAGGTCAACGTCGACCGCGACCGCGCCACCTCGCTCGGCGTCTCGGTCGACAATGTCCGGCAGGCGCTGTTCTCCGCCTTCGGCAGCCGGCAGATCTCGACGCTCTATGGCCAGGCCAATGCCTACCAGGTGATCCTGGAAGCCCTGCCGGAGGACCAGCGGGACGAGACGGGGCTGGCCAAGCTCTACCTGCGGTCGGTCACCGGGAAGCTGGTGCCGCTCTCGGCCGTGGCGCGGATCGAGCGCACCACCGGCCCGCTGAACGTCAGCCACCAGGGCCAACTGCCGGCCGTGGTCATCGGCTTCAACACCCCGCCGGGCGTGGCGCTGGGCGATGCGGTGAACGCGATCCGCGCGGTGGAGCGCGAGATGGGCCTGCCGCCGACGGTCGTCACCGGCTTCTCCGGCGCGGCGCAGGTCTTCCAGCAGGCGCTGGCCGGCCAGGGCGCCCTGGTGCTGGCGGCCATCCTGATCGTCTACGTCGTGCTGGGCGTGCTGTACGAGAGCCTGATCCACCCGCTGACCATCCTGTCAGGCCTGCCGGCCGCGGCGCTCGGCGCCTTCGCCACGCTCTGGCTCTTCGGGCTGGACCTGTCGGTGATCGCGGTGATCGGCGTGCTGCTGCTGCTCGGGCTGGTGAAGAAGAACGCCATCATGATCGTCGACGTGGCGTTGCAACGACAGCGCGGCGGGGAGGACCCCTTCACCGCCGTCCGCACCGCCTGCCTGGTGCGGTTCCGGCCGATCCTGATGACGACGCTGGCCGCCGGCGCCGGCGCGGTGCCGATCGCCGCCGGCTGGGGCGCCGCGGCCGAGCTGCGGCAGCCGCTCGGCCTCGCGGTCATCGGCGGGCTGGTGGTGTCGCAGATGCTGACGCTGTTCGTGACCCCGGTGCTGTACCTGGGCTTCGAGGGGCTGGCGCGCCGCTTCACCCGGCAGCGCGCCGTGCCGCCGCATGCGGCGCCGGCGGAATGAGGATCCCCCCGCTTCCCTTCACCGTCACCGACTGGTCGGGCGTGCCGGAAACCCGGCATCCCGGCGAGACCGGGGAGGCGGTGTGGCGCACGCTGACCATCGGCGACCTGCGGGTGCGGATGGTGGACTACTCGCCGGGCTATCTGGCGGACCACTGGTGCGACCGCGGCCATGTCCTGCTGGTGCTGGAAGGCGAGCTCGAGACCGAGCTGCGCGACGGCCGGCGCTTCACCCTGGTGCCGGGCGTCAGCTATCAGGTCTCCGACTTCGGCGATGCGGCGCATCGCTCCTCGACCCGGACCGGGGCGAAGCTGTTCATCGTGGATTGAGAGGAAAGGCCGGGGGAAGGCACGCCGCCGGACCCCCATCCATTTCTGGGAGTCGGCACTCGCTGCGCGGCGGGTGCGGGACTCACAAAAGACAATGGAGGGGTTGGACCCATGCGTCCAACGGGAGGAAATGCTTTCCTCCCCAAGCTTCCTCACTCCGCCGGCACCCGCTTCACGGGACTGACCCCGTGCCCGCTCACCGCCTCCCCCGCATCGGGCGCCAGCCGGGTGAAGAAGGGGGCGGAGGCGGCGACCACCGCGGCCGCCACCAGGAAGGCCATGGCGAAGTCGTGCACCTGCGGGGTGGGATGCCCGGCCAGCAGCGCGCTCGTCTCCAGCGTGGTCGTCGCCAGCACCACGCCGAGCGCCGGGGCCAGCTGCTGCGCCGTGCCGGCGAAGCTGGTCGCGGCGGATAGCCGCGCCGGCGGCACGTCGGCGAAGGCGAGCGTGTTCAACGCGGTGAATTGCAGGCTGCGGAACAACCCGCCCAAGGCGAGGACGGCGAAGATCAGCGGCAGCGGCCAGGCCGGGGTGAAGGCCGCCGGCAGGGCGACGCCCACCGCCGCGACCAGGGACGCCCCGATCAGCGCCCGGCGGAAGCCGAAGCGCCGCAGCAGCGGCCGCGCCAGCGGCTTCATCGCCAGCGCGCCGAGCGCCGTGGCGAAGGAGACCAGCCCGGCCTCGGAGGCCGACTTGCCGAACCCCACCTGCAGCAGCATCGGCACCAGGAAGGGCGAGGTGCCGGCGCCGACCCGGAACAGCGTCCCCGCCAAGGTGGACTGGCTGAAGGTGGGTATCTTCAGCAAGGAAAAGTCGAGCGCCGGGCGCCTGGCCCGCAGGCAGTGCCGGATCGCCGCCCAGCCGAACATCGCGCCGAGCACCAGCCCGGCCTGCGGCATCCCCTGCGGCACCACGCCGCGGCCGATCGTCTCGAGCCCGAACATGAACAGCGCCAGGGCGGCGCCGATCAGGAAGAGCCCGACCCGGTCGGGCGGGCCGGGATCGCCGGGCGGGATGGCGGGGATCTTCCACGCCACCAGCGCCAGGCCCAGCGCGCCGATCGGGACGTTGATCAGGAACACGGATTGCCAGCCGAAGGCATCCGTGAGGAAGCCGCCCAGCGGCGGGCCGCTGATCGGGCCGATCATCGCCGGCATGGTCAGCCAGGCCATGGCCGACAGCATCTCCTCCTTCCTCACCTGGCGCAGCAGCAGCAGCCGGGCGACGGGGACCATCATCGCCCCGCCGACGCCCTGCAGCACGCGGGCGGCGATCAGTTCCGGCACGCCGGTGGCCCGGCCGCACAGCACGGAGGCCAGGGTGAAGACCACGATCGCCAGCATGAAGACCCGCTTGGCGCCGAAGCGGTCGGCCACCCAGCCCGAGACCGGGATGAAGACGGTGAGTGCGACGAGGTACGACGTGATGGCGGCGCCGAGCCGGGCGGGCTCCACCGCCAGGTCCCGCGCCATGGCCGGCAGCGCGGTGGCGACCGCGCTGCTGTCGAGGTTCTGCATGAACAGCGCGCTGGCGACGATGGCCGCGATCATGCGCGGATCGGCCGTCTTCGCGGGCAAGGCCGGGGCGGTCGGGGGCGCGGGGGGCGGCCCGCCGGTATCGCTCATCCCGGCAGGCTAGGCCTCGCCCGGCCGCAGCACCACCCGGCCCACGGCATTGCGGCCGCGCACCTCGGCCATGGCCGCGCGGAATTGTCCGAGCGGAAAGCTGGCATGCACTTCCGGCCGCAGGGCGCCGGCGGCCCACCAGTCGATCAGCTGCTGCCAGAGCGCACGGGCGCGCGGTGCATGGGCATGCCGGTTGTCGCCCGGCGACCAGCCGACATAGGTGCCCCAGTTCAGCCCGGCGACCGCGATGTTCTTCAGCAACAGCAGGTTGATCGGCAGGGTCGGGATGCCGCCGGCGGCGAAGCCGATGGTCACCAGCATGCCGCCATCGCCGAGGCAGCGCAGGTTGTCGTCGAAGACCGGCCCGCCCAGCGTGTCCAGCACGGCCGCGACGCCGGCGCCGCCCGTGGCCTCCCGCACCGCCTCGCGGAAGGGCAGCGCGCTGTCCAGCACCCGGTCGGCGCCGCGGGCCTGGGGGACGTGCCGCTTGGCCGCGCCGCAGCGGGCGATGACCCGGGCGCCGAGCGCCTTGGCGATCTCGACGCCGGCCAGGCCGACGCCGGCCGCGGCGCCGTGCACCAGCACCCATTGCCCCGGCTCCAGCCGCGCCCGCCACAGCAGGGCGGCACCCGCGGTCGGGTAGCTGATCGGCATGGCGACGGCGGCGTCCGGCGGCAGCCCCGGGGGGATCGGCATGACATGGATGCTGTCCGCCACCGCTTCCTCCGCCAGCCCGCCCCAGTCGAGCACGGCGAAGACCCGCGTCCCCGGCGGCAGCGGGTCGGCCACGTCGGGCGCCGATTCCAGCACCGTGCCGGCGATCTCGGTGCCGGGGACGAAGGGCAGCGGCGGCTTGCGCTGGTACTTGCCGGCGACGACCAGTTGCGTGGCGAAGCTGACGCCCGAGGCCTCGACCCGGATGCGCACCCCGCCCGGCCGCATCGGCGGGGCCGGGATGTCCTTCACCTCCAGCGCGTCGAATTCGCGCCAGCTCTCGCAGACCAGGGCACGCATCAGCGTCTCTCTCGGCAGGGGATCGGTCGGGATGGCAAGGCCGCGCCGCGGGCGCTCAATCCAGGGTCACGCGCGCGTCGCGCACGAGCCTGCCCCAGCGGTCGTATTCGCGGGCGCAGAACTGGGCGAATTCCGCCGGCGCATCGGCCACCGGCTCGGCGCCGAGCGTGGCCAGCTTCTCCCGCACCTCCGGCGCCGCGACGGCGGCGGCGACCGCCTGCTGCAGCCGGGCGACGATGGGCGCGGGCGTCTTCGGCGGCGCCCAGATGGCATACCAGGTGGCGATGTCGAAGCCGGGCACCCCGGCCTCGGCCACCGTCGGCAGGTCCGGATAGGCGGCGACGCGCTTCGCGGTGGTGACGGCCAGCGGCCGCAGCAGCCCGGCCCGCACCGCGCCGGCGCTGCTGGGGATGCTGTCGAACATCAGCTGGATGTTGCCGGCGATCAGGTCCTGCACCGCCGGCCCGGCGCCGCGATAGGGCACGTGCACCATCTCGGTCCCGGTCATCAGCTTGAACATCTCCCCCGCCAGGTGCAGCGCCGAGGCATTGCCGGACGACGCGTAGGAGACCTTCCCGGGATTGGCCTTCAGGTAGGCGACCAGCTCGGCGATGCTGCGCACCGGCAGGCTCGGGTTCACCACCGCCACCAGCGGCACCGTGGCCATGTTGGTCACCGGGGTGAAGTCGGCCAGCGCATCGAAGGGCATCGCCCGGTTGAGATGCGGGATGATGACATGGATCGAGGCGTTCATCAGGAAGGCCTGCCCATCCGGCGCCGCCCGGGCGATGACCTCCGAGCCAATGACGCCGGAGGCGCCGGCGCGGTTCTCGATCACCATCGATTGCCCGAGATCCTGCGCCAGCCGGGCGGCGACCACGCGGCCGAGGATGTCGGTCGGCCCGCCCGGCGGGTAGGGCACGACGAAGCGGACCGGGCGGCCGGGCCAGTCGGTGCCCTGGGCAAACGCCGCCGGCGCGGCCAGCATCCCGCCCAAGGCGAGCCGCCGTGTCACTCCCCTGCCGGTCATCCCTTCCCATCCGCGCGGTTCCGGGCAGGATAGGGGCGGAACCGTCCGGGGGAAACGCCATGGCCGACAGCTTGCAGCCCTATCGGGGCCTCTTCGTGCTGGATGCAAGCCAGGGCATCGCCGGGCCCTATTGCGCCAGCCTGCTCGCCGCCTGCGGCGCCACGGTGGTGAAGATCGAGCCGCCCGCCGGCGACTGGTCGCGCGGCCTTTCCACCCGCGAAGGCACGCAGAGCGTCATGCATGTCAGCTTCAACCGCGGCAAGCGCAGCGTCATGCTCGATTTGCAGGAGGAGACCGGGCGGGCGGCGATGCGCAAGCTCGCGGCCAGGGCCGACGTGATGCTGGAGGCCTTCCGCCCCGGCGTGGCCAAGCGGCTCGGCATCGTGCCGGAGGCCGGCAAGCCGGACGTGGTCTTCCTGTCCATCTCCGGCTTCGGCCAGCAGGGCCCGAACGCCGAACGGCCGGCGACCGACGGCGTGGTGCAGGCCTATAGCGGCATGGTCTCGCTCAACATCGGCGCCGACGGCATCCCGCACCGCACCGGCCAGATCATGGCGGTGGACATGACCACCGGCCTCTCGGCGATGATCGCGGTGCAGGCCGCGCTGGCCGGCCAGGCGCAGGACCGGGCGGCGGGCACGCCGCCGCAGCGGCGGGTGCTGGACGTCTCCCTGATGCAGAGCGCCGCGGCGCTGATGGCCTTCAACGTCGCCGAGGCCGGGCTGCTCGGCGGGGTGCCGCCGATCGCCAACACGCCGTCCGGCACCTACCAGGGCAGCGACGGCCGCTGGTTCATGATCGCCATGCTGCGGGAGCCGGAATTCCACCAGTTCTGCGGCATCATCGGCCGGCCCGACCTGGCGGAGGACCCGCGCTTCGCCGGCTTCGCCGCCCGGCACGAACACCGCGAGGCGCTGCTGCCGGCGATCCGCGCCGCCATCGCCACGGCGCCGGCGGCGGAGTGGGTGCGGCGCTGCCAGGCCGGCCGGATGCTCTGCGACCTGGTGAACACGCCGCTCGACTGGCTGGCCGACCCGCATGCCCAGGCGGTCGGCGCCGCGGTGCCGCTGGACCAGCCGGGGCTGGGCACCCTGCCCTTCCCCCGGCTGCCCGGCCTCGGCTCCTGGAGCGTGCCGGCACCCGGCCTCGGCGAGCATACCGAGGAGGTGCTGCGGGAGATCGGGCTGTGAGCCGCGTCCTCGCCGAGGCCGTCGCGGCGCAGGCGCCGCTGTTGCAGCGCCTGCTGGACGGCCTCGCCGCCATCGGCGCCGACCCGCCCGGCATCACCCGCGACGCCTATGGCCGGGGCGAGAACGAGGCCCAGGCGCTGATCGCCGCTGCCGGCGCGGCGCTGGGGCTGGAGGCGCGGACCGATGCCGGGGCGAACCTCACGCTGCGCTGGGCCGGCCGGGATGCGGGGGCGCCGCCGATCCTGATCGGCTCGCATCTCGACAGCGTGGTGCAGGGCGGCAATTTCGACGGCGCGGCGGGGGTGGTCGCCGGCATCGCCACCATCGCCGCCTTGCAGGCCGCCGGCATCCGGCCGCGCATGGATATCGAGGTGCTGGCGCTGCGCTGCGAGGAGGCGGTGTGGTTCGGCCTCGGCCTGATCGGCAGCCGCTGCCTGCTGGCCCGGCTGCCGCCCGGGGCGCTCGACCTGCCGCATGCCCGTACGGGGCTCACCCTGGCGGAGAGCATCGCCGGCTGCGGCGGCGACCCGGCGGCGCTGGGCGTGCCGCTGCGCGACCCGGCGCGGCTCGGCGCCTACCTGGAAGTCCATATCGAGCAGGCGCCGCAGCTGGTGGAGGCCGGCGCGCCGGTCGCCATCTGCCTCGCCAATCCCGGCAATGTCCGCCACCCCTTCATCCGCATCACCGGGGAAGACGCGCATACCGGCCTGCCGCACCGCTTCCGCCGCGACGCGGCGCTGGCCGCCGCCGATTTGGCGTTGTCGCTGGAAGCCATGTGGCTGGCGGAGGAGGCCGAGGGCCGGCCCATGGCGGTGACCATCGGCCGCTTCCACACGCCGGCGGAGCGGCACAGCCTGACCATGGTCTCCGGCCGGTTCGAACTCAGCCTCGACCTGCGGGCCTATTCGGCGGCGCATCTGCAGGCGCTGGAGGCAAAGCTGGGCGCGGTCGTCGCTGCGGTCGCGGCGCGGCGCGGCGTGCGGATCGACCTCGGCGAGCGCAGCGCCGCGGCGCCGGGCCTGATGGACCCCGGCATCACCGAGGCGCTGGCCGCCGCCGCGGCCCGGGCCGGGCTGCCGGCGCCGCGGCTGAACAGCCCCGGCAGCCATGACGCCAACAACTTCGCGGCAGCGGGCGTGCCGACGGGCATGCTGCTGGTGAGGAACCGCAACGGCAGCCACAACCCGGACGAAGCGATGGAAACTGCGGACCTGATGGCGGCCGTCGCGGTGCTGACGCAGTGGCTGGCGGAGCGCGCCGGGGCCTGAAGGCTGGGGAGAAAAAGCATTTCCTCCCCAGACCCCACCTTTGCTTTTTCCGGGTCTGGCATTCGCCGCGCGGCCGGTGCCAAGCTCGGAGAAATAGAGGCGGGTCCAGGGAGGATACATCCTCCCTGGCCTTCTTCACGCAGGAGGAAGCATCCCATGCAGCAGGACGCCCAGGGCAACGCCCTTTCGACCGCCGGCGCCGATTCCGCCCGTGCCTTCGACCATGTCGTCGCCGGCTATCTCGGCTACCGCTTCGACACCGCGCAGCGCATGCAGGCGCTGCTGGCGGCGGACCCGGATTGCGGCATGGCGCATGCGCTGAAGGCCGCCTTCCTGCTGCTCGGCTACAAGCAGGGCTTCGTGCCGATGGCGAAGGAGGCGATCGCCACCGCTGGCCGGCTGACGGCGCGCGCCACGCCGCGCGAGCAGGCGCATGTCGCCGCGCTGACCGCCTGGTCGGAGAACGAGATGGACCGGGCGATCGCGGCCTGGGAGGGCATCCTGGCCGACCACCCGCGCGACATCCTGGCCTTCCGCCTGCATCACTTCTGTTCGTTCTGGCTGGGCCGGCCGGAGACGATGCTGGCCTCGGTCGAGAAGGTCCTGCCGGCCTGGAGCGCGGCGGTGCCCGGCTATCCCAGCGTGCTCGCCTGCCGCAGCTTCGCCAACGAGGAGGCCGGCAACTACGTCGTCGCCGAGGCGGCCGGCCGCGCCGCCATCGCGCTCGACCCCGGCGACCTCTGGGCGGCGCATGCGGTGGCACATGTGCTGGAGATGCAGGGGCGGCGCAGCGAGGGCATCGCCTGGATCGCCGGCCTCGAGCCGCACTGGGAGGGCGGCAACAACATCATGCACCACCTCTGGTGGCACCGCGCGATGTACCACCTGGAGCAGCGCGATTTCGATGCGGTGCTGGCGCTGTACGACACCCGCTTCCGCAACCTGGAAAGCGCCGTCACCCAGGCGCAGCCCGATCTCTACATCGACGTGCAGAATGCGGCGTCCATGCTGTTCCGGCTGTCGCTGCACGGCGTGCCGGCCGGCAAGCGGTGGGAGGAACTGGCCGACAAGGCCGAGGCGCGGATCGGCGACACGCTGTCCGCCTTCACCCTGCCGCACTGGATGATGGCGTTGTGCGGCGCCGGGCGCTGGGCCGCGGCGGACCGCCTGCTGGCGGCGCTGCGCGACGCGGCGCGCAGCAATGCCGGCACCAACGGGCCGCTGATCGCCCGCTATGCGCTGCCGGTGGCCGAGGCCGTGCTGAAGCATGCGCGGGGCGACCATGCCGGCGCGGTCGCGGTGATGCGGCCGGCGCTGCAAGGGATGTACCGGCTCGGCGGCAGCCATGCGCAACAGGATGTCTTCGAGCAGCTGTTCCTGCATGCGGCGATGAAGGCCGGCCAAGCCGGCGATGCGCGGATGCTGCTGGAACGCGTCGCCGGCCGGCATCCGGTGCCGCCGGAGCGGCGCGTGGGCTATGCCGAGGCGGCGCGCGGCGTGGCGCATTGAAGGCAAGGTTGGGGAGGGAAAAGTATTCCCTCCCCAAGCCCCTCCCTTCCCTTTTGTGAGTATGGCAGCCGCCGCGCAGCAAGTGCCGAACTCACAGAAATAGATGAGGGGTTCGGGGAGAATACCTTCTCCCCGATCTTCCTTACTTCCGCCCGGCGGCCCAGGGATAGAGCGTCGGCAGCACCAGCAGCGTCAGCAGCGTCGCGCTCACCAGCCCGCCGATCACCACGGTGGCCAGCGGCCGCCGCACCTCCGCCCCCGCGCTGGTCGAGATCGCCATCGGCAGGAAGCCGAGGCTGGCGACCGTCGCCGTCATCAGCACCGGGCGCAGCCGCAGCATCGCCGCGTCGCGCGCCGCCTGCATCGGCGATTTGCCCTCGATCCGCTGCTTGACGATGGTGCTGACCAGCACCACCCCGTTCAGCACGGCGATGCCGAACAGCGCGATGAAGCCGACCGCCGCCGAGATGCTGAAGGGCAGGTCGCGCAGCCAGAGCGCGAGCACGCCCCCCGTGGCGGCGAAGGGCACGTTGACGAAGATCAGCGCGGAGAGCCTGAGGCTGCGGAACATCACGAAGAGCAGGCCGAAGATCAGCGCCAGTGCCGCCGGCACCACCACGGTCAGCCGCGCGGTGGCCTCCTGCAGGTTCTGGAACTGGCCGCCCCATTCCATGGAATAGCCGGGCGGCAGGCGGACCTGGCGCTGCACCGCGGCCTGTGCCTCGCCGACGAAGGAGGCGATGTCGCGGCCGCGCACATTGGCCTCCACGGTGATGCGGCGGCGGCCCTTCTCGCGGCTGACCTGGGCCGGGCCGTCCTCCATCACCACCCGCGCCAGCTGGGTCAGCGGCACGGCGCGGCCATGCGCGTCGGCGATGCGCAAGGCGCGGATGCGGTCGGGATCGGCGCGGTCCTCCGGCCGCAGGCGGACGCGGATGTCGAAGCGGGCATTGCCCTCGACCAGCGTGCCGACGGTCCGCCCGCCCAGCGCTTCCACCACGTCCAGCACGTCGGACGCATTGAGGCCGTAGCGGGCCACCGCCTCGCGGTCGATGATGATGCGGAGATAGGGCTGGCCGGCGGTCTGTTCCGCCTTCACGTCGGCCGCACCCGGCACGCGGGCCACCGCCTGCACCATGGCCTCGGCCGCCTGCCGCAGCGTCGCCGGGTCGTCGCCGTAGATGATGACGGCGACGTCGGAGCGCACGCCCTGCAGCAGGTCCTGCATGCGCATCTCGATCGGCTGCGACCAGGAGAGCTGCAGCCCGGGCACCTCGCGGTCGAGCGCCGCGGCATAGGCGGCGATCAGGCCCTCGCGGTCGGGTGCCGTCGTCCATTCCTCGCGCGGCGTCAGGATGATGAAGCTGTCGGACTGCTCGACGCCCATCGGGTCGGTCGGGATCTCCGAGCTGCCGGACAGGCTGACGACGGTCTTCACCTCGGGGAAGCCCAGCAGGGTCCGCTCCACCAGCGTGGTGGTCTCGATGGCGGTCGAGAGGCCGATGCTCGGCAGCTTGGTGATCGTGACGGCCAGCGCGCCCTCGTCCAGCCGGGGGATGAATTCGGCGCCGAGCCGGGTCGCCAGGATGCCGCTGCCGACCAGCAGCGCGAGGGCGATGCCGATGGCCGGCACCGGATGCCGCTCGGACCGCTCCAGCAGCGGGGCATAGGCGCGGCGGAGATGGGCGATGACCCAGCTGTCGTGCTCCGAGATCTTCCCGCGCAAGGCGAAGGTCGCCAGCACCGGCATCAGCACCAAAGTCAGGACCAGGGAGGCGACGAGCGCGAAGATCACCGTCAGCGCCATGGGACGGAACAGCTTGCCCTCGACCCCCTGCAGGCTGAGCAGCGGCAGGTAGACCACGGTAATGATGGTGACGGCGAAGAGGATCGGCCGGCCGACCTCGTGCGCCGCCTCCCGCACCACCTGCTCGACCGGGCGCTGCGGCGCCTCGCCGCGGCGGCGGACGACGTTCTCGATCATCACCACCGCGCCGTCGACGATCAGGCCGAAATCGATGGCGCCGAGGCTCATCAGGTTGCCGGAGATCCCGGCATGGACCATGGCCGTGGCGGCGGCCAGCATGGAGAGCGGGATCGCCAGCGCCACCACCAGCCCGGCGCGGATGTTGCCGAGCAGCACCAGCAGCACCACCACGACCAGGACGGCGCCCTCGATCAGGTTCTTCGCCACGGTATGGATGGTGCGGGTGATCAGGTCGGCGCGGTCGTAATAGGGCGCGATCTCGACGCCCGGCGGCAGGCTCCGGCCGATCGTCCCGACCGCCGCCCTCACCCGCTCCCCCACCTCCCGCGTATTCTCGCCGAGCAGCATCAGGGCGACGCCGACCACCGCCTCGCCGCGCCCGTCGCGCGTCACCGCGCCGAGCCGCGGACGCGGCGCCTGGGTGACCTGCGCGATGTCGCGGACATAGAGCGGCACGCCGCCCTCCCCGGTCCGCAGCACCACGCGGCCGATATCCTCGGGGTCGGCGATCAGCCCCTCGCCGCGGATCACCGCCTGCTCGCCGTTGCGCTCCAGCGTCGCGCCGCCGCGGGCACCGTTGTTGCGCTCGATCGCGGCGAAGACCTCGGCGAGCGACAGGCCGTAGCGGGTCAGCGAATCGGCGGCGACCTGGACCTCATACGTCTTCAGCTCGCCGCCATTGGCATTGACGTCGATGACGCCCGGCACCTGGCGCAGCCGGGGGGCGATCTGCCAGTCGAGGAGGGTGCGCAGCTCCATCAGGCTGCGGCCGGCGCCGCGCACCTCGAACTGGAAGATCTCGCCGAGGCCGGTCGAGACCGGCCCCATCTGCGGCGTGCCCGCCCCGGGCGGCACCTGCACCGCGGGCAGGCGGGAGAAGACCAGGTTGCGCGCGGCATAGATGTCCATCTCGTCGGCGAAGCGGACATAGACGACCGAGAGCCCGTAGCGGGAGACCGAGCGCAGGGTCTCCATCCGCGGCAGGCCCTGCAGGGCGAGCTCGACGGGGAAGGTGATGAAGCGCTCGACCTCCAGCGGGCCGAGGCCGGGCGCCTGGGTGATGACCAGCACCTGGCGCGGCGAGATGTCGGGCTGCGCGTCGATCGGCAGCCGCCGCAGGTCATAGAGGCCCATCGCCGCCAGCAGGCCGACCAGCATCAGCACGACCGCGCGGTTGGCCAGCGCCGCGTCGACCAGGCGGGCGATCACCGCCGGTCAGTCCTTGGCATCGACGCGGCTCTGCAGCAGCAGGGCCTTGAGGCGGAAGCTGCCCGCGGCGGCGACGACGTCGCCGGCCGCCAGCCCCTCGGTGATCTCGGTCATGCCGTCCTGCCGCAGGCCGGGCCGCACCGGGCGGGGGGCGAAGCGCGTCGCGTCCAGCGCCAGGAAGACCACGGGCTGGTCGTCCACCGATTGCAGCGCCGCATCCGGCACCAGCAGCCCGTCGCGTCCCAGGGGTGCCGCGATCTCGACGATGGCGAACATGTTGATCTTCAGCGCGCCGTCGGGGTTGGGGATCTCGCAGCGCACCCTGGCGGTGCCGGTGCGGACATCGAGCTGGTCGGCGACATAGGCGACCCGGCCGGGGAAGCGCCGGCCGGGCCAGGCCTCGACCGCGATGGCGACCGTGGCGCCCGGCGTCACCGCAGCCAATTCACGTTCGGGCACATCCGCCATGACCCAGACCACGGAGAGGTCGGCGAGGGTGAAGATCTCCCGGTTGGTGTCGACCAGCTCGCCGGGCGTCGCGCCGATCGCCAGCACGGCGCCGTCGAAGGGCGCCAGGATGCCGCCGCGGGCATCGCTCGGCGTCGGCGCCGAGAGCCGCACGGCATCGGCCGGGTCCTGCGCCATCGGTCCGGCCGGGCTGTAGCGGGACAGCATCTCCCGCCAGTGCTCCACCTCGGTCGCCTTCGTCTGCACCGCGGCATCCGCCCGGGCCAGGTCGGCGCGGCGGCGTTCCAGCTCGCTCTGCGCGACGGAGCCGGCGCGGACCAGCTCCGCCGCGCGGTTCAGCGCGGCGCGGGCGGTCTGGGTCTCCGCCTGGGCCTGGCGCAGCGCCGCCTCGCCGCTGGCCAATTGGTGCCGCGCCTCGGCGAGGTCGAGCGCGTCGAGGATCGCCAGCCGCTGGCCGGTGCGGACCCGCTCGCCGATCGCCACCTCGATCGCCTGCACCCGGCCGCGGGCGAGCGGCTGGATATGCGCCAGGCGCAGCTCGTTGAAGCCGACGCTGCCGGTGACGCGGACGGTCCGGACCAGCGGCCTGCGCTCCACCGGGGCGGTGCGCAGGCCGAAATTGCGCGCGGCCTCGGGGGAGAGCGTCACCTCCTGCGGCAGCGGCTGGTCCGGCGCGGCAGCCGCGGTCTCGGGCGGCGACGGCGCGGTACCCTGGCCCAGCAGCCAGCCGCCGGCGCCGGCCAGGATCCCCGTGCCGCCGAGCAGCATCCATTCACGCCGCGTCATGGCGCGCCGGCCGTCCTGCCCGTCATGCTCGAACCCCTCCGCGGCGCGCCCGGGCGGCGACGCGCGCCTTCGGCATCCTGCACCCCTGGCAAGTGCGGCCGCGCTGTCCTATATCAAGCGCGTCGTCCGGGAGCGATCCCGACCGACTATGGTGATAAACACGGTTCGGGATAAGCGTTGCGGACCCGGGGGCAGTGCCCGGCGCCTCCACCATCCTCCTGCGGGAGTTATGGGGGCGAAACAGGCTCGACGCGCGTGGTAAGGGGACCGTTTTTGCCCGGCATGGTTCCGCCGTCATCGGGCCATTGATAAGTGCGAACGATAACGACGCACTCGCTGTTGCTGCGTAAGCAGTAAACAAGCGCGGTTCGGGGGGCACCGGGCAACAGAAGCCCCCCACTCACCGATTCCGCCGCGGGCGTTAACAAACCCTCCCACTTCCGTGAGTTGATGTCCTCGCCTATTTATAGGGGATAGGGTTGGACCATGAACGAGACCACAGCGCCCGTTGACAGCCTGCTGCCCTACGCCGATTGGGCCGAGGAAGCGTTGCGCGCCGTCGCGGTCGAGGCGCTGGAGCATGCGGCCCGCCGGGGCCTGCCGGGCGACCACCATTTCTACATCACCTTCCGCACGGAAGCGCCCGGGGTCGCCATCCCAGGCCACCTGAAGGCACGCTACCCGCAGGAGATGACCATCGTCCTGCAGCATAAATTCTGGGACCTGAAGGTGGACCGCGCTGCCGGCAGCTTCTCGGTCGGGCTGTCCTTCGGCGGCGTGCCGGCGATGCTGGTGGTGCCGTTCAAGGCGCTGACCGCCTTCGCCGACCCCGAAGCCCGCTTCGGCCTGCGCTTCCCGGCACCCGAGTCCGCCGCCGCGGCGCCCCTGCCGGTCGCCGAGGCACCGGCCGCGCCATCGGCCGATTCCAAGCCGCAGGTCGTCAGCCTGGACGCCTTCCGCCGCAAACGCGACTGAGCCACGCCGGCGCCGGTTGGCTTGACGCCCATGCTGGGGTAAGCGGGCCGAGGATTGACGGCGTCGCCCGGCCGCCCCTGCACCCGGCAGGGGCCCCGCGGCGCCAGCGCGCGGAGACCGCCCGTGACCCCACCCCTCGACGTCGATGCCGGCCCGGTGACGCAGCCCAGCCGGCCCTCCGGCTTCCTCTACAGCCCGATGTTCCCGCTGGCCGAGGACACCACCCCCTATCGCCGCCTGCCCATCGAGGGCGTCTCGACCATCCAGGTCGAGGGCAAGACGGTGCTGAAGGTCTCGCCCCAGGCGCTGGAGCAGCTGGCCTTCCAGGCCTGCCGCGACGTCTCCCACCTGCTGCGCCCCGGCCACCTGCAGCAGCTGGCGAACATCCTGAAGGACCCCGAGGCCTCGGCGAACGACCGCTTCGTGGCGCTCGACCTGCTGAAGAACGCCTCCATCGCCGCCGGCGGCAAGCTGCCGATGTGCCAGGACACCGGCACCGCCATCGTCTTCGGCAAGAAGGGCCAGCGGGTCTGGGTCGAGGGCGACGAGGAGGAGGCGATCAGCTACGGCGTCGCCCGCACCTATACCGAGACCAACCTGCGCTATTCGCAGATGGCCCCCTTGAGCATGTTCGAGGAGGTCAACACCGGCAACAACCTGCCCGTCGACTTCTCGATCATGGCGGCGCCCGGCGAGCACCACGCCGACGAGCTGCATTTGATGTTCGTGCTCAAGGGCGGCGGCTCGGCCAACAAGACGTTCCTGTACCAGCAGACCCGCGCGGTGCTGAACAAGCCGAAGCTGCTGGCCTTCATCGAGGAGAAGGTGAAGACGCTGGGGACCAGCGCCTGCCCGCCCTACCACCTGGCGGTCGTCATCGGCGGCACCACCGCCGAGACGGCGCTGAAGGCGGTGAAGCTGGCCAGCACGCGCTACCTGGACGGGCTGCCGACCGAGGGCGACCGCTCCGGCCACGCCATCCGCGACACGGCGCTGGAGGCCGAGGTCCACAAGCTGACGCAGAATCTCGGCATCGGCGCGCAGTTCGGCGGCAAGTATTTCTGCCACGACGTGCGCATCGTGCGGCTGCCGCGGCACGGCGCCTCGCTGCCCATCGCCATCGGCGTGAGCTGCTCGGCCGACCGGCAGATCAAGGCGAAGATCACGCCGGAAGGCGTCTTCCTCGAGGAGCTCGAACACGACCCCGCCCGCTACCTGCCGGAGACCACCGCCGACATCCTGGGCGGCGAGGTGGTCAGGATCGACCTCAACCGACCGATGGCGGAGATCCGCGCCGAGCTGTCGAAGCACCCGGTGAAGACGCGCGTATCCTTGACCGGCACCGTGGTGGTGGCGCGCGACATCGCCCATGCCAAGCTGCAGGAACGGATTGACGCCGGCCTCGGCCTGCCCGACTACATCAAGGACCACCCGGTCTACTACGCCGGCCCGGCCAAGACGCCGGAGGGCATGCCGACCGGCAGCTTCGGCCCGACCACGGCCGGGCGCATGGACAGCTACGTCCAGGGCTTCCAGGCGGCGGGCGGCAGCCTGGTGATGCTGGCCAAGGGCAACCGCAGCAAGGCGGTGCTGAACGCCTGCAAGGCGCATGGCGGGTTCTACCTGGGCAGCATCGGCGGCCCGGCCGCCCGGCTGGCGCAGGACTGCATCCGCAAGGTCGAGGTGCTGGAATACCCCGAGCTCGGCATGGAGGCGGTCTGGCGGATCGAGGTCGAGGACTTCCCGGCCTTCATCGTCATGGACGACAAGGGGAATGATTTCTACGAGGGTCTGGAATAGGCCCCCACATGGGGAGAGGCGGCGATGGCAGGATTTCGCGTGCGCGTCTGGTTCGATCCCGACGGTCTCGATGTCGGGCAGCCCGCCAAGGATGATGGCCTGATCGAACTGCCCGCCATCCCGCAGCCGGGGATGGAATTGGCGGACGATACCGGACGGGTGGCGATGATCCGCCGCGTCGTCCTGCTGCATTCGCCCGGCCCGGACGGCGCCGTTGCCGTCCTGGTCTGCACGCCATCCTGAGGGGTATCGCATGACCGAGCGCCGCCTGATCTCCTCCGGCTCCCGCTTCGAGGACGAGATCGGCTACAGCCGCGCCGTGGTGGATGGCGACCATGTCTGGGTCTCCGGCACCACCGGCTACGACTACGCCGCGATGACCATCGCGGACGACGTCGTCGCCCAGGCCGGCCAGTGCTTCGAGAACATCGCCGCCGCTCTGGCCCAGGCCGGCGCCAGCCTCGACGACGTGGTGCGCGTGCTGTTCATCGTGCCGCGGCGGGAGGATTGGGAGCCCTGCTGGCCGGTGGTCAAGCGCTACCTCGGCAAGGCGAAGCCCGCCTCCACCCTGATCCATGCCGGTTTGCAGACCGATGCGATGCGCATCGAAATCGAAGTGACGGCCCGTCTGCCAAAAGGAACCGCCGCCCGATGACCGGAGCGGCGAAGCTGCACAGGTCTGAATCGGTCGGCTGCGACCACAGGGAGCAACAGTGACATGCGCTTCGCCGTCGATCGCCTCGACCACCTGGTCATCAATTGCCGCGACATCGAGACCATGGCGAGCTGGTACCAGCGCGTCCTTGGCATGGAGCGGGAGGATTTCGGCAGCCCGTCCCGCGTCGCGCTGAAATTCGGCGGGCAGAAGCTCAACCTGCGGCCGCATGACCACCCCAAGGAGGACTGGCTGGCCGCCGAGGTCTGCACCCCCGGCACGCAGGACCTCTGCTTCATCGTCGCCGTCGCGGTGGACGACATCATCGGCCAGTTCCACAGCTGCGGCGTGATGATCGAGCTCGGCCCGGTGACGCGGCAGGGCGCGCTCGGCGCCATGGGCTCGGTCTATTGCCGCGACCCCGAAGGCAACCTGATCGAGGTCTCCTCCTACTCCCCCTG
Organism: Dankookia sp. GCM10030260; assembly: GCF_042666655.1. Lineage (NCBI taxonomy): Bacteria > Pseudomonadati > Pseudomonadota > Alphaproteobacteria > Acetobacterales > Roseomonadaceae > Dankookia > Dankookia sp. GCM10030260. The sequence goes on along the minus strand of NZ_JBHTDE010000001.1, from coordinate 322,399 downwards.
ATCGCCGCGCACCTTCCCGGCCGCCGGGCGTTCTGCCGCCGACCACCTTGCAGGAGGGCGCCATGGCCGACGAGACCCGCACCGAAACCGACAGCCTCGGCAGCATCGACATCCCGGCCGGGCGCTACTGGGGGCCGCAGACGGAGCGCGCCCGGCTGCTGTTCCGTATCGGGACGGAGCGTTTCTCGCCCGGGCTGATCCGCGCCGTCGGCCTGCACAAATGGGCCTGCGCCGAGGCCAATGGGCGCCTCGGCGAGCTGCCGGCCGAACTGGTCGGGCCGATCCAGCAGGCGGCGCAGGAGATCGCCGACGGCACCCGCGACGCCGACTTCCCGCTGCCGGTCTGGCAGACCGGATCGGGCACCCAGACCAACATGAACGCCAACGAGGTGATCTCGAACCGCGCCAACGAAATCCTCGGCCAGCCCTTGGGCACGCGGAAGCCGGTGCATCCGAACGACCACGTCAACCGCGGCCAGTCCTCCAACGACAACTTCCCGACGATGATGCACATCGCCGCCGCCGAGGCGGTGGAGGGGCGTTTGCTTCCAGCCCTGGGCCGGCTGCATGCGGCGCTGTGGCGGCGGTCGGAGGAATGGGCGGACATCATCAAGATCGGCCGCACCCATATGATGGATGCGGTGCCGGTCACGCTCGGCCAGGAATTCGCCGCCTGGGCGCGGCAGGTGGAACTCGGCCAGGAACGGCTGCGCGGCGTCATGCCGCGGCTGCTCTCGGTGCCGCAGGGCGGCACGGCGGTCGGCACCGGGCTCAACCGGCACCCGGAATTCGACGTGGTGTTCTGCGGGATTCTCGCCGCGCGCAGCGGGCTCGCCTTCACCCCCAACCCGAACAAGTTCGAAGGCATGGGCGCGCACGACGTCTTCGTCGAGCTGCAGGGGGCGATGAACGTCATCGCGGTGTCGCTGACCAAGCTCGGCAACGACATCCGCCTGCTGGGCAGCGGCCCGCGCTCGGGCCTGGCCGAGCTGATCGTGCCGGCGGACGGGTTGTCGAGCAGCATCATGCCGGGCAAGACCAACCCGACCCAGGCCGAGGCGCTGACCATGGTCTGCGCCCAGGTGATGGGCAACACCACCACGGTGACCATAGGCGGCGCGCAGAGCTTCCTCGAGCTCAATGTCTTCAAGCCGGTGATCATCCAGGCGGTGCTGCAATCGGCGGCCCTGCTGGCCGATGCCGCCGAGTCCTTCGCCGAGCACATGGTGGCCAAGCTTGAGCCGAACCACGAGAAGCTGGCCGAGAACCTGGCCAAGTCGCTGATGCTGGTGACCGCGCTGAACCCGCATATCGGCTACGACAAGGCGGTGCGGATCGGCAAGAAGGCGCTGGCGGAGAACCTGACGCTGCGCGACGCGGCGCAGCAGCTCGGCCTGGTCAGCGGCGAGGACTTCGACCGCTGGGTGCGGCCGGAACACATGGTGGCGCCCGGCGCCTCGCTCGGCGATTGAGGTGGCGGCGGCCCGGCATCTGCGGAAGCGCAGCTTCCAGTTGGCGGGCCACCGCACCTCCGTCGCGCTGGAACCCGAATTCTGGACGGTGCTGGACGCCGCGGCGCGGCGGCAGGGACTGAGCCTCGCGGCGCTGGTCACGGCGATCGACACCACGCGCGAAGCGGCAGCGCATCCGCTCGCCAGCGCGTTGCGGTTGCACGCGCTGGCGGAGGCAAGCCGCCGCTGATCTGGAAGACTGATTATTATCGCGCCACACCCTGCATTCAAAGCGCGGAAATAAAGCATTAAAAATGGCTTGCCGTACAACTGCCTATGTGGTGTTCAATTGCTGCGCTGCGCAAGGACGTGGCGTGGAGCAGGAGCCCCCATGCAGATCGGCGTCTTCATCCCCATCGGCAACAACGGCTGGCTGATCTCCACGACGTCGCCGCAATACAAGCCGAGCTTCGACCTGAACCGCGCGGTGACCCAGGCGGCGGAGCGCTACGGCTTCGATTTCGCCCTGTCGATGATCAAGCTGCGCGGCTTCGGCGGACCGAGCCGCTACTGGGACTACAACCTGGAAAGCTTCACCCTGATGGCCGGCCTCGCCGCCGTCACCACGCGGATCAAGCTCTTCGCCTCGGTCGCCGTGCTGTCGATCCCGCCGGCGCTGATCGCCCGCATGGCGGTGACCTGCGACAGCATCAGCCATGGCCGCTTCGGGGTGAACATCGTCTCCGGCTGGCAGAAGGCCGAATACACCCAGATGGGGCTCTGGCCGGGCGAGGAGCATTTCGCCCGCCGCTACGAGTACTGCGAGGAATACGTCACCGTCATGCGCGACCTCTGGTCGACCGGGGTGTCGAACCACCAGGGCCCCTATTTCAGGATGCACGACTGCCGGCTGGACCCGCAGCCGGAGGCACCGATCGAGATCATCGCCGCCGGCCAGTCCAACCGCGGCATGCGCTTCGCCGCCGAACATGCCGACTACAACTTCCTGTCGGGCGGCGGCATCAACACGCCGCAGTCGTTGGCCCCGCATGTGGAACGCCTGCGCGCGGCGACCGCCGCATCGGGCCGCAGATGCGGCGCGCTCGCGCTGACCATGATCATCGCCGACGAGACCGACGCGCTGGCGATGAAGAAGTGGGAACACTACGTCGCCGGCACCGACCTGGAAGCACTGGCCTGGCGCGACGGGCAGGCGGCGCAGGATGTGCAGGCCGAGGCGCATTCGACCGTCGGCCGCATGGTGCGGTCCGACCGGGTGCCGACCAACATGCTCCGCCTCATCGGGTCGTATGAGACGGTGGCGCGACTGCTGGATGAATGCGCCGAAATCGACGGCCTGCAGGGCGTCATGCTGACCTTCGACGATTTCCTCATTGGCATCGAGCAATTCGGCACCCGCATCCAGCCCTTGATGAAGAGCCGGGCCAACCTCTCCATCGCGGCCTGACCGCGATGGAACGCCTGCCGCAGCTCGACCTCGAGATCCGCGGCCTGCGGAAGCGCTACGGCGGCTTCACCGCGGTGGACGACGTCTCCCTGCAGGTCGGCCAGGGGCAGTTCGTCTGCCTGCTCGGCCCCTCCGGCTGCGGCAAGACCACCACGCTGCGTTGCGTCGCCGGGCTGGAAGACCCCGACGACGGCGACATCCTGATCGGCGGGCGGGAGGTGACGCGCGACCCGCCCTGGCAGCGCGACATCGCCATGATGTTCCAGGATTTCGCGCTGTTCCCGCACATGACGATCGCCAGGCAGGTCGGCTTCGGGCTGGAGATGCAGAAGCAGCCCAAGGCGGTGATCGCCCAGCGGGTGCGGGAGGTGCTGGCGGCCTTCGAGATCACCGCGCTGGCCGACCGCAAGCCGGCCAGCCTGTCCGGCGGCCAGCGGCAGCGCGTGGCATTGGCCCGCGCCATGATCACCGAGCCGCGCATCCTGCTGCTGGACGAGCCGATCGGCGCGCTGGACTACGCGTTGCGCGAGACGGTGATGATCGAGCTGAAGCAGCTGCAGCGCCGCACCGGCATCTCCTTCATCTGGGTCACGCACGACCAGAACGAGGCCTTCTCGCTGGGCGACCTCGTGGTGGTGATGAACCATGCGCGGATCGAGCAGCAGGGCCCGCCGGAGGCGATCCTGCAGCGCCCGCGCACGCCCTTCGTCGCCGGCTTCGTCCAGGGCAACAACGTCTTCCACGGCACGCTCGCCGGACAGCGGGACGGCATGGCGCGGATCGAGACGAAGCTCGGCGCCTTCCTGGTCCCCGCCCCGGCGCCGCGCGCAACGGGCGCGCCCGCATCCTTCTCCATCCGCGCCGAGCGCATGGGCCAGGCGCGCGCCCAGGACAGCCGGATCGAGGCGCGCTGCGTCACGGTGGAGTATTTCGGCTCGATCCGCCGCTATATCCTGGAACGCGGGGATGGCGAGGTGCTCAAGCTCGACCAGTTCGGCGCCGAGCCGGGCTGGCTGCAGGCCGGCGAGACGGCGACCATCGGCTGGGACAGTGCCGATGCCGTGCTGCACGACGACCCCGCCGCCGCGCGCGTGCTGCAGCCGGCATGAGCACCATCCGGCCCCGGTCCGCTGCCGCCTACTGGCTCGCGCTGCCGGCGGCCTTGTGGATGCTGGCGGCGGTGGTGGTGCCGGTGGGCATGATCGTCTGGGTGTCCTTCTGGGGCGGCCGCGCCTTCTCCCCCGACAGCCCGCTGACCTTCGCCAACTACACGCGCTTCTTCTCGAACCAGACCTACCTGGCCCTGGTGGGCGAGACGCTGCGGCACGCCGCGACGATGATGGCGATCTGCGGCGTGCTCGGCTACTGCATCGCCTATTTCCTGGTGGTGAAGCTGCGCAGCCCCGCCTGGCGCACCGCGCTGTTCCTCGCCTTCGTCATCCCCTTCTGGACCAGCGCGCTGATCCGCGCGATCGCCTGGGTGCCCTTTCTCGGCGTGAATGGCGTGATCAACCAGGTGCTGCTGGCGCTGGGGCTGGCGGATAAGCCGGTGGAGGCCTTCCTCTATTCCCGCGCCGGGATCTCGATGGCGCAGGTCTCGCTCTACACGCTGATGGCGAGCGGCCCGGTGGTCTACATGCTGGCGCAGATCCCGCCCGCGCTGCGCGAAGCGGCGATGACCCTGAAGGCGCCGCCGATCACGGTGTTCCGCCGCGTCATCTTCCCGCTGACCCTGCCCGGCGTGGTGATCGGCCAGGTGCTGGTCTTCCTCAACGTCATGGCCGACTTCGCCACGGTGCAGACCATCGGCGGCAACAAGATCGCGCTGCTGCCCAACCTGGTGATGAATTTCTACGAAGGCTCGCAGATCCGCGCCGCCGCGGTGGTGGCGGTGCTGCTGATGCTCTGCATGCTGGCCGGCGTCGCCATCGCTATGCGCGTGGTCGACGTGCGGCGGCTGGGGACCAACTGAGATGGACGGGTCCGCCGGCATCCCCTGGGCCCCGGCGACCACGCGGCGCCGCCGCTTCGGCCACCGCGCCCGCTCGCGCATCACCGCCTGGGTGCTGGGCACGCTGACCGTCATCTTCCTGCTGTATCAGTGGCTGCCGATCTTCACGCTGTCCGTGCTGTCCTTCAGCGGCGAGAATGGCGGCACCACCTTCCCGATGAACGGCGTCTCGCTCCACTGGTACCGGGAGCTGTGGGAGGCCTCGGTCATGGGCGACTTCAAGCCGCCGCTCGGCCGGTCCTTCCTGCTGGCGGTGGCCTGCGCGGTGACCACTTGCTTGCTCTCGGTCGCCGCGGCGCAGGCGATGCGCGGGCGCTTCCGCGGCCACGACGCATTCTTCTACCTGATCCTGCTGGGCATCATGGCGCCGGGCCTGCTGGTCGGCTTCGGCTTCGCCCTGTTGTGCCGCATCCTGGGCATCGAGACGGCCTGGAACACCACCGCCTATCTCGTGCATGTCTCCTGGGCGCTGCCCTTCGGCTTCCTGACCATGCTGGCGATCTTCAACCGCTTCGACCCCAGGCTGGAGGAAGCGGCGCTGACCCTCGGCGCCAGCCGCTGGACCGCCTTCCGCCGCATCACCCTGCCCATCGTGCTGCCGGGGGTGATCGGCACGCTGCTCTTCGGCTTCTCGCTCTCATACGACGAATTCGCCCGCAGCATGTTCACCACGGGCGCCGACATCACCCTGCCGCTGGCGGTGATGGCGCAGCTCGATAGGCAACTGACGCCGGAGCTCTACGCCATCGGCACGGCGACCACCGCCGCCTCCCTGCTGGCGATCCTCGGCACCACCGCCACGCTCTGGCTGCTCCGCCGCCGCTGACCTGAGAAGGGAGACCGGGACCATGCCGATCCGCCGCCGCCACCTGCTGGGAGCCGCGGGCCTTGCCGCGCCCGGCCTGATCCTGCCCCCCGCCGTGGCGCAATCCCGCGCGCTGAACCTGGCCGGCGCCAGCTTCGACATGCGCGAGCCGATCCTGAAGGAATTCCAGAAGCGCAGCAGCGGCACGCCGCGCCCCTGGGTCAATCCCTCCACCCAGGCGCGGGTGGACCGGCTGCGCGTGGCACAGGTGGATTGCGTCACCATCGACGCGCCCTTCGCCGCCTTCGCCGCCGAGGAGAAGCTGATCCAGCCGATCGACACCAGGCGCCTCAAGCACTGGGACAGGCTGCACCCGCTGCTGCGCGAGGGCCGCGCTTCGGCCACCGCGCCGCTCGGCCTCGGCGCCAATCCGGGGAAGATGATGTACCTGGACGAAGGGCGCACCAGGACCAGCTTCGCGCCGATGTTCTTCCAGATGGATTCCATCGGCTACAACAGCAGGCATGTGCAGGCCGAGGACAACACGCTCTCCTGGGGCGAGCTGTTCAACCCGAAATACCGCGGCCGCGTCGCGCTCTTCGGCATCGACTGGCTCGGCATGCTGGATGCGGCGCTGGGGATGAAGGCGCTCGGCCTGCTGCCGCCGGAGACCGACCCGACCGGGCTGACCGACAAGGAGGTCGATACCGTCGTCCGTTTCCTCAAGGAGAAGAAGAAGGAAGGCCATTTCCGCGCGCTCTGGAAGGCCTATGGCGAGCTGGTCAACCTCATGGCCTCGGAGGAGGTCTGGATCGCCGATGCCTGGTGGCCGGTGGTGGTGGAGGTCGCCGGCAAGGGCATCCCCGTGCGCTATGCGGTCGCCCGGGAAGGCTATCGCGCCTGGTGCGTCGGCCAGGCGATCTCGGCGAACTGTCGCGATCTCGACCTGGCCTATGACTGGCTGAATTTCTGGATGGAGGGCTTCCCCGGGGCGCGGCAGTCGGAGATCGGCTATTTCTCCGCCGTCGACACCTATGGCCAGTACCTCGCGCCGGATCTGGTCAGGTCGGTCTATGGCGGCGAGGGCCGCGACGGCGGCTCGCTCGAGGAGCGTGCGGCCAAGGTCTATGTCTGGAACACCCGGCCGAAGAACCTGGAATACTACACCGAGAAATGGAACGAGTTCCTGGCGGCGTAGGAACGATCGTTCGAGGCTGGAAGCCGAAGAACGTGGATCGCCCGACCGGAGATGGAGGGACGCGGCCGATGATCGAAAGCCCGCTCACCGCGCGGCAGCTCTGGGCCGCGTTGCAGGCTGCCCCCCCACGACGGCGCTTCGGCTTCGGCCGGCGTGCCGCGCTGGTCAATGTCGACCTGCAGCGCGCCTATACCGACCTCGCCGCCTTCCCCGCCTCGGCCTACGAGACCGACCCGCGCCAGGCGGAACACGTCAACCGCCTCGCCGCGCTCTGCCGCGCCCGCGGCTTCCCCGTGGTCTGGACCCATGTCGCCTACCTGGCGGACGGCTCGGATTGCGGCGTCTGGGGGACGCGCAGCGACACGCCGGACAGCCTGCAGAACATCAAGGAAGGCTCGCCCCGTGCCGAGCTCGACCCGCGGCTGGAGGTCGCCGCGGGCGATGTCCGGCTTCGCAAGCGCATGGCCTCCGCCTTCTTCGAGACCAATCTGCGCTCCCTGCTGACCTTCCACGGCGTCGACACCATCGTGGTCACCGGCGGCTCGACCTCAGGCTGCGTCCGCGCCACGGCGGTGGAGGGCCTGTCCTGCGGCTTCCGCGTCGTCGTCCCGGTGGAATGCACCGCGGACCGGCACGAAGGCCCGCATTTCGCCAATCTCTACGACATGGCCGTGAAGTACGCGGATGTCCTGCCGGTGGAGGAGGTGCTCGCCGGCCTTGCCGCCATGCCCGCCGCCTGAGGAGGAAAGCCCATGGAACCCTGGCAACTCACTGCGTCGGCGGCGGCCGCGAGGCTGCGCGACGGCACGCTGACGGCGGAGGCGCTGACGCGGTCCTGCCTTGAGCGCATCGCCGAGCGCGAGCCCGTCACCAAGGCCTTCAGCTACATCGACCCGGTGCTGGCGCTGTCCAACGCCCGCAAGGTGGACAAGGCCTATGCCAAGGGCATCCTCCACGGCCTGCCCTTCGGCGTGAAGGACATGATCGACACCGCCGACATGCCGACCAGCCACAACTCGCCGATCTACGAGGGCCTGCGGCAGGGGCGCGACGCCGCCTGCGTGGCGGTGGCGCGCGGCGAGGGTGCGGTGATCCTCGGCAAGACGGATACCGTGGAATTCGCCGCCGGCGGCCGCCGTGCCCTCACCCGCAACCCGCACGACCCGGCGCGGACGCCGGGCGGCTCCTCCTCCGGCTCGGGCGCGGCCGTCGCCGACGGCATGCTGCCGTTGGCCTTCGGCACCCAGACCGGCGGCAGCCTGATCCGCCCGGCCTCCTTCAACGGCTGCTACGGGATGAAGCCGACGCATGGCGTGGTGAACTCCGAAGGCGCCAAGCGCTATTCCCATACGCTCGACACCATCGGTTGGTATGGCCGCGCGCCGGAGGACCTGCGGCTGGTGGCCGAGGCCTTCCGGCTCTTCGGCCTCGACATCCCGCTCGGCAAGCCGCTGCGGCAATTGCGCATCGGCCTTTGCCGCGGGCCGAACTGGGACGTTGCCGCGGCGGAATCGCAAGCCGCCCTGCTGCTGGCCGGCCAGCGCCTGGACGCCGCCGGCGTGGCGGTGGAGGCGCTGGAACTTCCCGCCCCGTTCCGGGACATCACCGAGGCGCAGCGCATCATCCTGCTCGGCGAGGGCCGCGGCGCCTTCCTGGGCGAATACCTGGCCGCCCACGGCCTCCTGCACCAGGACTTCCGCGAGCGGGTGGAGAATTTTGCCGGCATCACCCCGGCGGCCCAGGTCGCCGCCTACGACCTGGCCGGCGAATGCCGCAAGCTGTTCGACGGGCTCTTCCCCGGCCTCGACGCCGTGCTGACCCCGGCGGCGAAGGGCGAGGCGCCGGTCGGCCGGCAGGATACCGGCGACCCGGTCTTCAACAGCATGTGGACCCTGCTGCACGTGCCCTGCATCGGCATCCCTTGCACCACCGGGCCGAACGGCATGCCGGTCGGCGTGCAGATCGTCGGCCCGCGCTTCGGCGATGCGGCGCTGCTGGACGTGGCGGCGCTGGTCGCGCCGGTGATCGATCCCGCACGCTGACGTGTAAGCGCGGCGCCTCGCGCGCCCCCACGCCGCGGCCCATCATCCGGCAGCCGTCCCTGCCGAATGCCGGCGATCGCGTCCGTTCAGCCAATGGGCGGGTCGTTGCGTGATTTTCGGTTGTGGGGCAAGCTTCGACCACCCGAAAGGGTGTGGGAGGAACGTAACGCCATTCGGGGTCACCTGGTCCGTCCTGGGCCAGGCACCCAAGCTGCGGCTTACGTCCACGCTGCAAACGATCCCCGTAATGAGGGAAGATTCCGCTTGAAGCCGACCGACATCCGCGATCCGGACTACTTCCACAAGGTCGTCGATTGCCAGTGGGCCTGCCCCGCCCACACCCCGGTCCCCGAATACATTCGGATGATCGCCGCGGGACGGTACAGCGACGCCTACATGGTCAACTGGCACTCCAACGTCTTCCCCGGGATCCTCGGCCGCACCTGCGACCGGCCCTGCGAGCCTGCCTGCCGCCGCAGCCGGGTGGAGGACGAGCCGGTGGCGATCTGCCGGCTGAAGCGCGTGGCGGCCGACAACAAGGCCGATATCCGCGGCCGGCTGACCCCCATCCCGGCCGTCGGCAACGGCAAGCGGGTCGCCTGCATCGGCGCCGGCCCGTCCAGCCTGACCGTCGCCCGCGACCTCGCCCCGCTGGGCTACGAGGTGCATGTCTATGACGGGGAGCAGCAGGGCGGCGGCTTCATCCGCAGCCAGATCCCCCGCTTCCGCCTGCCCTCCGAGGTGATCGACGAGGAGGTCGGCTACATCACCGACCGCGGCGGCGTCACCACCCATTACGGCCAGCGGGTCGAAAGCCTGAAGGGGCTGCTGGCCGAGGGCTACGACGCGGTCTTCGTCGGCTCCGGCGCCCCGCGCGGGCGGGACCTCGACGTGCCCGGCCGGGCCGAGGCGGCGGCCAACATCCATATCGGCATCGACTGGCTCTCCTCGGTCTCCTTCGGCCATATCAAGGAGGTGGGGAAGCGCGTCATCGTCCTCGGCGGCGGCAACACGGCGATGGATTGCTGCCGTTCCGCCCGCCGCCTCGGCGGCGAGCAGGTCTCGGTCGTCGTCCGCTCCGGCTTCGAGGAGATGAAGGCCTCCCCCTGGGAGAAGGAGGATGCGCTGCGCGAGGGCATCCCGATCCGCAACTTCCTGGTGCCCAAGGAAGTGCTGCACCAGGATGGCCGGCTGACCGGCATGGTCTTCGGCAAGGTGCGCGCCGAATACGACGCCCGCGGCCGCCGCCAGCTGGTCCCGTCCGGCGAGCCGGACGAGGTGATCGAGGCCGACGAGGTGCTGGTGGCGATCGGCCAGGAGAATTCCTTCCCCTGGATCGAGCGCGACATCGGGCTGGAATTCGACAAGTGGGGCCTGCCGCAACTGAATGCGGAGACCCACCAGTCCACCATCCCGAACGTCTTCTTCGGCGGCGATGCCGCCTTCGGCCCGAAGAACATCATCTGGGCCGTCGCGCATGGCCATGCCGCCGCGATCTCGATCGACCTGTTCTGCCGCGGGGAGGACGTGGCGCAGCGCCCGCCGCCGGAGACCGCGCTCATCAGCCAGAAGATGGGCATCCACGAATGGAGCTATGACAACGACGTCTCGCTCGACCTGCGGTTCAAGGTGCCGCATGCCGAGGACGAGACGGCGCTGCGCGACATCACGCTGGAGGTCGAGCTCGGCTACGACCGCGAGATGGCCTTCAAGGAGGCCGAGCGCTGCCTGAACTGCGACGTGCAGACCGTGTTCAGCGCCAGCCTCTGCATCGAATGCGACGCCTGCGTCGACATCTGCCCGGTCGACTGCATCACCTTCACCCCGGATGGGGAGGAGGCCGAGCTGCGCGGCCGGCTGAAGGCGCCGGCGCAGAACCTGACCCAGGATCTCTATGTCCAGGACGGGCTGAAGACCGGCCGCGTCATGGTCAAGGACGAGGATGTCTGCCTGCATTGCGGCATGTGCGCCGAGCGCTGTCCGACCGGCGCCTGGGACATGCAGAAATTCCTGCTGGAAGCCGCCAAGGCCACGACGAGGGTGCACGCATGCGCAGCGGAGTAGGGTCTTCCCCGGGGGCGACGAACGACTTCGTCGTCAAATTCGCCAATGTCAACGGCTCCGGCTCGGCCAGCGCCAACCAGCTGTTCGCCAAGTCGATCCTGCGCATGGGCATTCCCATCGCCTCGCGCAACATCTTCCCCAGCAACATCCAGGGCCTGCCGACCTGGTTCGAGGTGCGGGTGAGCGGCGAGGGCCATCTGGGCCGGCGCGGCGGCGTGGATCTCATGGTCGCCATGAACCCGCAGACCTGGGACCGCGACATCGCCGAGATCGATCCCGGTGGCTACCTGGTCTATGACAGCACGCGGCCGATGCCGGCGTCGCGCTTCCGCAGCGACATCAACGTCATCGGCGTGCCGCTGACGCAGATCTGCAACGCCGCCTTCACCGATGCGCGGCAGCGCCAGCTGCTGAAGAACATCATGTATGTCGGAGCGCTCTCCGCCCTGCTGAACATCGAGCCGCCGGTGGTCGAGCAGCTGCTGGCCGAGCAGTACAAGGGCAAGGAGAAGCTGGCCAAGCCGAACCGCGACGCCTTCCACATGGGCCGCGACTGGGCGCTGAAGAACCTCGACTGCCCGCTCGGCCTGACCCTGGAACGGTCGGACGCGGTCGGCGACCGCATCTATGTCGAAGGCAATGCCGCGGCTGCGCTCGGCGCGGTCTATGGCGGCGCGACGGTCTGCGCCTGGTACCCGATCACGCCCTCCACCTCGCTGGCCGAGGCCTTCGAGCGCCAGTGCAAGCGCTTCCGCACCGAGCCGGAGACGGGGAAGAAGCGCTACGCCATCGTGCAGGCGGAGGACGAGCTCGCCTCGATCGGCATCGTCATCGGCGCCGCCTGGAACGGCGCCCGGGCCTTCACCGCGACCTCCGGCCCGGGGATCTCCCTGATGCAGGAATTCGTCGGCCTGGCCTATTTCGCCGAGATCCCGGCCGTCATCTTCGATGTCCAGCGGGCCGGGCCCAGCACCGGCATGCCGACCCGCACCCAGCAATCGGACGTGCTGTCGGCCGCCTATGCCAGCCATGGCGACACCAAGCAGGTCGTGCTGCTGCCGGAAGACCCGCGCGAATGCTTCGACTTCGGCGCCAGCGCCTTCGACCTGGCTGATAGGCTGCAGACCCCGGTCTTCGTGCTGCTCGACCTCGACATCGGCATGAACGACTGGCTCTGCGAGCCCTTCGCCTGGGACGACACGAAGCAGCTCGACCGCGGCAAGGTGATGACCGCCGAGGAGCTGGAGGCCGGCCGCACCTTCGGCCGCTACCTCGATGCCGACGGCGACGGCATCCCCTTCCGCACCTATCCCGGCACCCATCCGCAGAAGGGCGCCTTCTTCACCCGCGGCACCTCGCGCGACCGCTTCGCCAAGTACACCGAGGTCGGCAGCGCCTATGTCGACAACATGGAACGGCTGCTGCGGAAATTCGACACGGCGAAGCAGATCGTCCCCCACCCGGTCGAGCGCCGCGCCGCCGAGCCGACCCGCACCGGGGTGATCTACTACGGCAGTTCCTCGGCGGCGATGAAGGAAGCGCTGGGGCAGCTGGAGGCCGACGGCATCCACCTCGATGCGCTCCGCATCCGCGCCTTCCCCTTCCATGACGACGTGCTGGACTTCATCGCCCGGCACGACAAGGTCTTCGTGGTCGAGCAGAACCGCGACGCCCAGCTGCGCACCCTGATCATGACGGAGGGCAATGTCGATGCCTCCCGCCTGATCCCTGTCCTCCACTACGACGGCACGCCGATCACCGCGCGCTTCATCCGGGCGGCCATCGCCGACCGCGCCGCGGCGCTGAAGGTCGTGCCCTTTGCCGGAGCCGCCGCGGAATGAGCTTCCTCCCCAAGCCCAAGCTGCACCACCCGAAGCTGCCGGTGAACGCGCTTGGCTTCACCCGCCGCGACTACGAGGGCGCGATCAGCACGCTCTGTGCCGGCTGCGGCCATGACAGCATCTCGGCCGCGATCATCCAGGCCTGCTTCGAACTGGACATCGAGCCGCACCGCGTCGCCAAGATGTCCGGCATCGGCTGTTCGTCGAAGACGCCGGACTATTTCCTCGGCGCCAGCCACGGGTTCAATTCCGTGCACGGCCGGATGCCGAGCGTGCTGACCGGCGCCAACCTGGCGAACCGGGAGCTGACCTATCTCGGCGTCTCCGGCGATGGTGATTCCGCCTCGATCGGCTTCGGCCAGTTCGCGCACAGCATCCGCCGCGCCGTGAACATGACCTACATCGTCGAGAACAACGGGGTCTACGGCCTGACCAAGGGCCAGTTCTCCGCCACCTCCGACAAGGGCTCCAAGGCCAAGAAGGGCGCCATCAACAACGACGAGCCGATCGACCTGGTCGGCATCGCGCTGCAGCTCGGCGCCACCTTCGTCGCCCGCAGCTTCTCCGGCGACAAGACCCAGCTGGTGCCGCTGATCAAGGCGGCGCTGCGCCACCCCGGGCCGGCCTTCATCGACTGCATCAGCCCCTGCGTCGCCTTCAACAACCACGAAGGCTCGACCAAGAGCTACGACTTCGTCCGCGAGCACAACGAGGCGATGAACCAGCTCGACGTCATCCTCGGCCGCGACCCGATCAGTGCCGAATACGCACCTGGAGAGATGCGGGAGGTGACGCAGCACGACGGCAGCATCCTCCGCCTGCGCAAGCTGCACGAGGAGTACGACCCGACCGACCGCGTCGCCGCCATGCACCACCTGCACGAACGCAAGGCGGCCGGCGAGATCGTCACCGGCCTGCTCTACATCGACCCGGACCCCGAGGACCTGCACGACCACCTCGACACCGTCGCCCTGCCGCTGAACCGGCTGGACGACGCGTCGCTGGTGCCGGGCTCGACGGCGCTCGCCAAGGTCAACGCCGCGCTGCGCTGACCCGGCCGGGGGAGCCGCCGCCTCCCTTAGCGCCGCGTGGCGCAGCCGTTGCGCACATGCGCCTGTTCGGCTGGCGACAGCGGCAATCCCTGCTGGAAGCGGAACACCGCCTGGGTGCAGGCGCGGTCGATGCGCTCGGGTGGCCGCGCGGCGCGCTGCACCGGCGCCTTGGGGGCTTCCGGCGGCAGCGGCAGGCCGAGCGAGGCGACTTCCATCGGCTCGCCGGTATCGGCACCGGTGGTGGCCTCGGCCATGGCGGGCGGCTCCGGCTCGGCCGCGGGCGGCAGCGGCGTCACCATGGCCACCGGCGGCGGCGCGGGTGGCACGACGACCGGTTCCACCGACCGCGGGGCGATGGCGGCCACCACGGGGACTGGTGCGGCGGCCTCGCGCACCGGCTCCGGTTGCGCCAATACCGGCTGTGGCGCCGCCGCCGGCGGCAGGGCTGCCAAGTTGACCAGCGGCGCGGCGACCGGCGCGGGCGGCTCATCCGAAAGCAGCAGCACCCCGCTCGCCAGCCCCACCGCGAAGGTCGCCACGAAACCCAGCACCAGGCCGAGCCGCCCCTGCCAGGGCCGCCGCCCGACGGGGTCGGGCCCGTCGTCATCCGGATCGTCCAGCAGGGCGGCCACCGGCATCGCGCGCGCCCCGCGTGGCGCGCCGGGCACGTCCCAGGCGCCATCCTCGGCCAGCGCGTCCCGGGCGGCGGCGATCCAGGCGCCCTTGCCCGGCACGGTCAGCGGCGGCAACTCGGAAAACCCCTCGGCCATGATGCCGGGCAGCGACCGCCAGGCGGCCAGCTCGATCCGCCCGTGCCAGACCGGCAGGTAGCCGGGGAAGGCCGGCCAGAAATTCGCCGCCCCCAAAGCCCGGCGCAGCCGCGCCTCGGCATTCGGCGTGGCATCGGGTGCCACGTCGACCAGCGCCACCCCGGTGGTCGGATGCGCCAGCGCCCAGCAGCCGGTTGGATAGCCGACCGGGCCGGCCGTGCCGGTGCGGCAGCGGCCCAGCATCGCCCAGCCTTCCGGCAGCGCCCCGAGCAGGCCGGATGCGGCATCCTCGGCCGCGGCGGTCGGCCAGGCCCCGGTGGGGTGCAGTCCCGTTCCTTGGTTCACTATGGGCTCCCCGTTTCCCGTCCCTGTGCTTTAGGGAACGAAACCGCGAAGCGGGGGTTGCAATCTCGTGATGGTGGGCCTTTCCACGTCGATTACAGATCGGCGCGCCAAATCCACAACCCGGTTAGCGCACCCACCACGGCACCACTCACCAAAGACGCGAAATATCCAAGCCCGAGATCGCGCGCCAAGGCCTGCCACAGCACGAAGACGCCGATTGCCACGGCGATCCCGCCGATCAGCGAGGCCCGCGACGTCTTGATACCGCCGCCATCGAGCGGCGTGAGCGCGGCCATCGCCGCTATTCCGCCGCGACCGCTTGCGGCCGCGGCAGGCCGGCGCGCGGATCGTCCAGCGTGTGCCGTACCCGCTTGAGGTCGCCGCGCACGAAGCGTGCGTCATACCCGTTCAGCAGATGCCCGAGCAGCCCGCGCTTCAGGTCGCTGGTGCCGAAGAACCAGTCGGCGATCGGGTAGGTCAGGTTGAAATTCCGCTCCATCATGATGGCCGTGTTGTGGTGCGCGGCATGGTGGCGGCGGATGGTGTTGATGAAGGGGACGTGGCGGACCAGCCGGTCGTCCTTCACATGGCAGCAGAAGTGGAAGAATTCGTAGTTCAGGTACAGTGCCGTGTTGGTCATCAGCAGCAGCCAGCCGGCATCCGGGAAGCCCAGCCCCTGCAGCAGCAGGGCCGGCACCAGCGACATCGCCAGGAAGGTGATCAGCGCATAGGGCGGGAAGAAGACGATGCGGAAGTCCCGCGCATCGTCGATGGTGTACTCGTTCTCGGTGAAGAACTGGTGGTGCGCCAGGGTGTGCCGCTTGTAGATCCCCATCAGCCCCTTCAGCGGCCGATGCATGACATACTTGTGGATCCACCACTCGAAGACATTGGCGCCGAGGAAGGCCGCCGGCACCACAAGCCATTCATACCAGGCGGGGGCGCCGAGCTGCCGCGCGCAATACCAGATCGCCGCGCCGCCGATGGCGTAGATCAGCGCGACATGCGCCCAGCCATGGTACAGCCGGCCGATCCTGGCACGGAAATCCGCCCGGAAGGCCTGCTGCCGGCGGGACAGGCGTTCGCGCTTGAGTGCCGCCGTCGCGGTGCCGTCCATGGCGCATCTCCCCGGGAAGCCTGACGGCTGATATATCAGCGCGCTGCGCGCAGGGTCAAGGTTGGGCCAGCGTACGCCTGGTGAAGGCTTCGATGAAGTCGACCAGCGCGTCGGAGGCCGCAGCGGCGCGCGCCGCATCGCCCTCGGCGATGGCCCGCGCCAGGGCCGCATGGACGGCGGCCGAGGCCTCGAGCCCGGTCGCCTGGCGCCAGTGCAGGAACCAGAAGCGGCGCGACAGGCCGTGCATCAGCGCCATGGTCGCGGTGGCGAATTCGTTCCTCGCCGCCTCCAGCACCAACAGGTTCAGCGCCCGGTCGAGCCGGAGGAAGCCGGTCTCGTCGCCTTCGGCGGCGACCTGCTCCATCCCCGCCGCGATCTCGCGGAACCGCGCCCGCTGCGCCGCATCGGCGCGCCGGGCCGCGGTCCGGGCGACCAGCCGTTCGATCTCCCGCCGCACCTCCAGCAGGCGCAGCTGCTCCCCCACATCCACCGCGGCGACGACGATGCCGCGCCGCGGCAGGATGCGCACCAGCCGTTCCCGCGCCAGGCGCTGCAGCGCTTCCCGCACCGGGGTCCGGCCGAAGCCAAGCTTCGTCGCCAGCTGCGCTTCGCTCACCACCTTGCCCGGCGCGACATCGAGCGTGACGATGGCTTCCTCGATCGCGCGGTAGGCCTGCTCGGTCAGCGTCGCGTCGGCGTCCGCCACGGGGCGGCGGCGAACAGGTGTGGTGTCAGGCATGCTGCGGCTTCCACGGGAGAGTTCGATTTGTGTACCCGTCATGGATTGACAGGCGACGGGCCATGCGACACCTTTGCCGGGCGGGAGATATATCACGCCCGCCAGAAAATGCCGAGTTTGGGGAGGTAGGTGGCGGGCTGCGCAAGCGGGGTCTGACGGGGAATTCTGTTCCCGTACCGCCGGCATGTGCAGTCCGTTCGTCCCCTCAGCGCTGGTTCGCCAGCGCCGCGTCGATCTCCTCGGTCGTCAGCACCCAGGCATTGTCCAGGTCCGCCACGACGTCGCGCATGAAGCCTTCGGTCAGCGCCAGCGCGCGCACCGGGTCGCCGAGATGGTCACACAGCAACGCCAGCGCCAGTTGCCGCGGCCCGTCGCCCTCATAGGTCCACTCGAACCCCATCGGCGAGAAGCTCCGCACCTCGAAACGCGGGTCGAGCGGTTCGCCGTCCACCGTCACCTGCGCCCCGGCCAGGCCGCGGCCACCCTCGTAGATCTTCATGCGAACATCACCACGCTGCGGATCGCCGCGCCCCGCTTCAGCGCGGCGAAGCCCTCGTTGACCTGGTCCAGCGATATCCGCTCGGTGATCAGGCTGTCGAGGTCCAGCCTGCCGTCCAGCCAGGCCCGTGCCATCGCCGGGAAATCCTCCGCCGGACGGGCGCCGCCATAGCTGCTGCGGGTGATGCGCTTCTCCTGCATCAGCGCGCCCCAGCGGAAGGCCACCTCCTCCTGCACCCCCACCTTGCCGAGCCAGACCACCTGGCCGCCGGCCCGCACCGCCTCGACGCTGGTGCGGAAGCCGGCGGGGACGCCGGCCGCCTCGATCACCACGTCGGCGCCGCGGCCGGCGGTCAGCGACCGCGCCAGCGCCGCCGGGTCCTCCGCCCTGGGGTCGCACAGCACCGCCGCGCCGGCGCGTTCCGCCATCGCCCGCCGCGCCGGGTTGGGATCCACCGCGATGACCCGCCCGGCGCCGGCCAGCCTGGCGCCCTGCACCGCGGCGAGGCCCACGGCACCGGTGCCGATCACCATCACCGTCATGCCCCACTCGATCCGCGCGACATGCGTCGCCCCGCCGAAGCCGGTCATCACCGCGCAGCCGAGCAGGCAGGCGCGGTCCGGCGGGATGGCGGCGGGCACGCGGATCGCCTGCTGCGCCGGGACCACGACATATTCGGAGAAGCCGCCGAGATACATCAGCTGGTGCAGCGTCCCGCCATCGTCGCAGGCCAGCCGCGGGCGGCCGTCGAAATGCAGCGCCTTCGGCCCGTTCGCCAGGAAGGGCTCGCAGAGGATCGGCTGGCCCCGCGCGCAGTGGAAGCACTGGCCGCAATGCGGGTTCCAGGACAGCACCACCGGGTCGCCAACCGTAAGCGAGGTGACGCCCTCCCCGACCGCGGCGACGTGCCCGGCGGTCTCGTGGCCGAGCACCGCCGGAAGCTGCAAGGCAAGCTGGCCCTCGATCACCTCGAGGTCGGTGTGGCAGAGCGAGGCCGCGGTGACCCGCACCAGCACGTCGCCAGGCTGCAAGGGGCCGATCGCGATGCGCTCGATCGCCATGGGGCGGCCAATCTCGCGCAGGACGGCGGCGCGGGCTTGCAGCATGATCCGCTCTCCAGGGAAGCAAGCAGCGGGTGGAGGTATCCACCCGCACCCTCCTCTATTTCTCCGGGTCTAGTCCGCGCACTTGATCAGGCCGTCGACCGCGAGGCAGCCCCAGTCGCCGGCGATCAACGGGTTCACCTCGGCTTCCTCGATG
Organism: Dankookia sp. GCM10030260; assembly: GCF_042666655.1. Lineage (NCBI taxonomy): Bacteria > Pseudomonadati > Pseudomonadota > Alphaproteobacteria > Acetobacterales > Roseomonadaceae > Dankookia > Dankookia sp. GCM10030260. The sequence continues at coordinate 303,737 of NZ_JBHTDE010000001.1, read as the reverse complement.
CGGCCGTCGGCGGCGGCCAGCAGCACCGAGAAAGCCGAGACGGCGGCGGCCACCGCCGCCACATCCGCCTTCGGCGCGCCACGGAAGCCGTCGAGCAGGGCGAATCCCTTCAGGCCGCGCAGCATCGCCTCGGCCCGCGCCGGGCTGACCGGGGCGATGTCGAGCGCCACGTCCTTCCACAGCTCCGCCTGCACGCCGCCGCTGCCGACCAGCACCATCGGGCCGAACTGCCCGTCCTGCCGCCCGCCGAGGATCAGCTCCACCCCCTTCCGCGACATCCGCTGCACCAGCACGCCGTCGATCCGCGCCGTCGGCGCATGGTGCTTGGCGGAGGCCGTGATCTCGGCGAAGGCCGACCGCACCGCGCCGGCATCGCCGAGGTTCAGCTTCACCCCGCCCACCTCGGTCTTGTGCGCGATGTCCGGGCTGTCGAGCTTGAGCACCACCGGGAAGCCGGTCGCCGCCGCCGCCTCGGCCGCGGCTTCCGCGGTCGTTGCCCGGCGTTCCTCCACCACCGGCACGCCGACCTTGGCGAAGAGCAGCTTCGCCTCCGCCTCGGTCAGTACCGCGCCGCCGCCGGGCAGCGCCGCCAGCGCCGCCTCCAGCCCGGCCGGCCGCGCCACCGCGGCATCCTCGCGCTCGGCGTAGTATTGCAGCCAGAGCCGGATCGCGTTCATCAGCCGCCGCATCGACCGGAACAGCGGCACCACCGGGGAGGCATCTGCGGCGATGGTACCGGGCGCCTCGAGCTGCTCCGGGATCCAGGCGACGATGATCGGCTTGCCGCCCTGCTCGGCCAGCTCGGCGATCTCCTTGATCCGCCCCGGCGTCGTCTGGAAATGCGAATAGACCTGCGGATAGACGATCACCCCGTATTGCGGGTCCGCCATCATCGCCAGGACGCATTTGCCGAAGCTGGCCGGATTGCCGGCCGCCTGGGCGGTCAGGTCGCAGGGGTTGCGCGCCGCGCCGAAATCCGGGATCGCCGCTTCCAGCACCGCCCGCGCCGCATCGCATGGCTGCGGCATGTCGAGCCCCAGCGCCTCGGCATGGTCGGCCGCCATGATGCCGGCGCCGCCCGAGGCGGTGACGATGGCGACGCCCGGCGCCTTGGGTTTGCCGGCCTTGGCGAACAGCGCCGCGGTCTCCAGCAGCGCGTCGAAATCCTCGACCTCGACCATCCCGGCGCGCTTGAAGGCGGCCGACCAGGCGAGCGCCGAGCCGGCGAGCGAGCCGGTATGCGAGGCCGCCGCCGCCGCCCCGGCAGCACCTCGGCCGAGCTTCAAGGCGACGATCGGCTTGCCCGCGCGGCGCGCCGCCTCGCCCAGCAGCAGCAGCCGGCGGCCGTCGCGCAGGCCCTCCACCGCCAGCGCCACCGCGCGGCATTCCGGCATCGACAGCTGGTAGGCCGCCAGGTCGCAGACATCGAGGTCGGTGGCATTGCCCGCCGTCGTCATGTGGCAGACCGAATAGCCGCGCTCCGCCGCCTGCATCAGCGCATAGCCCAGCGCGCCGGACTGCGAGGTGATCGCCACGCCGCCCGCCGGCGCGGTCATGCGGACATATTCCGGCATGAAGGTCACGCCGGCCTTCAGCACATGGTCGACGATGCCGAGGCAGTTGACGCCCACCAGCGGCAGCCCCGCCGCGCGGCAGCGGTCGCGCAGCCGCGCCTCCTCCGCCAAGCGGTCGGCCAGGCCGGTCTCCCCGTAGCCCGAGGCGAAGGCGATGATGCCGCCGGCCCCCTTGGCGATGCAGGCCTCGACCGCCGGCATCATCTGCTCCCGCGGCAGGGCGATCAGCACGCAGTCGGGGCTCTCTGGCAGCTCGTCCAGGCTGGCGTAGCAAAGCCGGCCGTGCAGCTCCTGGCCGGCATATTTGGGGTTCACGCCCCAGACCGGGCCGGCGAAATTCACCAGGTTGGTCACGGTCCGGCCGCCGAAGCGGGTGGCCTCGGCCGAGACGCCGATGACGGCGACGCTGCCCGGCGAGAGCAGGCGCCGCAGCGATGCGGGATCGCGCAGCGGTTCCGGTCCTGGCCTGCCGGACCCGTGCCCAGTGCTGCGTGGCTGCTGCAATCGCCCCTCCCACCCCCGCGCTTCGGCGCGGCGTTCTTTCCCAAAGCGTCAGCCTAGACGCGGTACCCCGGCGGTCAACCCGTTGCCGAAGGTCGGCGCCGGCGGCACATCTGCGGCAAAGCGGGAGGGACGCGATGCAGGACCAGGGCTGGCCGGTGGCGGATGCGCCGGGCTTCCTCGCCGCCTGGCAGGCCGCGACGGCGGGGGATGCGCGGCTGCGCCACGCCGCCCGGCATGCCGCGGTGCGCTTCCGCTTCGAGAGCGGCGGCGGCGTGGCCGACTTCGCCTTCGACGCCCCGCCGGGCGAGCCCGCCTTCACCCTCGCGGCGCCGGCCGCGGCCTGGGCCAAGGCGCTGCAGGCGGTCCCGCCGCGGCACCACCACAGCCTGTTTGCCATGCGCATGCGCGTGCCGGGCTTCGCCCTGCGCGGGGCGGAGCTGGCCTTCGTCCAACACTGCCACTTGGCCCGGCGGGTGCTGGAGATCGGCCGCTGGGTTGCCGCGGGACATGGCACGCCGGTGCCCGACAGCCTGCGCCCGGCCCTGGCCGAGCCCGAGCCGGCCGGGATCACCGGGCGATACCTGCCGGTGGTGGCGGACGGCACCGCCTACCGGATCCATGCCGAGCAGGCCGGCGAGGGCCTCGACCTGCTCTGCCTGCACACCGCCGGCGCCGACGGGCGGCAATTCCACCGGCTGATGGCCGACCGCGGCATCACCGACCAGTGGCGGCTGACCGCCTTCGACCTGCCCTGGCACGGCAAGTCCCCGCCCCCGCCCGGTGCGCTGCCCGGCGACTGGGCGCTGACCACGGACCGTTACGTCCAGCTCGTCATGGGCGTCATCGCCGCGGCCGGTCTGCGCCGGCCGGTGGTGCTCGGCGCCTCGATGTCCGGCGAGATCTGCCTGGAACTGGCCCTGCGCCACCCGGAGGCCTTCCGCGGCATCGTCGCCTGCGAGGCCAGCGACCATGTCGAGGGCCGCAAGACCCCCTGGGCCGACCACCCGCAGGTCAACCAGGCGATCTTCGTGCCGGAGTGGATCGAGGGGCTGATGGCGCCGCAGTCGCCGGCCGCCTGCGCCGCCGATGTCTGGTGGGGCTACAGCCAGGGCGGCCAGGCGACCTTCGCCCGCGACATCGACTTCTACTCGGGCGAATGGGATGCGCGGGACCGGGTGCACCGGATCGACACCGCCCGCTGCCCGCTCTTCATGCTGACCGGCGAATACGACTATTCCTGCACCGCCGAGCATTCCGCCGCGACCGCCGCCCGCATCCCCGGCGCCCATTTCGCCATGATGCCCGGCATCGGCCATTTCCCCTTCGCCGAGAACCCGCCGCTGTTCGCCCAGCACCTGCGGCCGATCCTCGATTCGCTGCGCGCCCGGCCGTAACGCCGGTTGACAGGCCGGCCCCTGTCATGCGCCGATATAGATAGCTAGCAATCAATGGCCCGAAGCGGCCCGGAGACCCGGAATGCCCGAGACCAAGACCCTGCCCGAGACGCTCGATGCGGTGATCGTCGGCGCCGGCTTCGGCGGGATGTACATGCTGCACCGTCTGCGCGGCCTGGGCCTGACTGCCCGCATCCTGGAACAGGCGGACGGCGTCGGCGGCACCTGGTACTGGAACCGCTACCCCGGCGCCCGCTGCGACGTCGAGAGCATGCAGTACAGCTTCTCCTTCGACGAGGGCCTGCAGCAGGAATGGCAGTGGTCCGAGCGCTTCGCCGCCCAGCCGGAGCTGCTGCGCTACGCCAACCACCTGGCCGACCGCTACGACCTGCGCCGCGACATCCATTTCGAGACCAGGGTCGCCAGCGCGAGATTCGACGAGGCCACGGAGCGCTGGACCGTCGCCACCGACAAGGGCGAAGTGGTCTCCGCCCGCCACTGCGTCATGGCGACGGGGTGCCTCTCGGCTGCCCGGCTGCCCGACATCAAGGGCATCGGCGACTTCCGGGGCGAGACCTACCACACCGGCTACTGGCCGCACGAGAAGGTGGATTTCACCGGCAAGCGCGTCGCCGTCATCGGCACCGGGTCTTCCGCCATCCAGGCCATCCCGGTGATCGCCGCCGAGGCCGCGCAGGTCACGGTGTTCCAGCGGACGCCCAATTTCTCCATCCCGTCCCGCAACGCGCCGATGGACGAGGCCTACGAGCGGTCCTGGAAGTCGGACTATGCGGCCAGGCGGCAGCAGGCGCGGATGATGCGGACCGGCATCCTCTATGCGATCAACCCGGCCTCGGCGCTCGAGGTCGACGCGGCGACGCGGACGGCGGAATACGAGCGCCGCTGGGCGAATGGCGGCACCGCCTTCATGGGCGCCTTCAGCGACCTGATTCTCAACAAGGCGTCGAACGACACCGCCGCCGAATTCGTCCGCGACAAGATCCGCGGCATCGTCAAGGACCCCGTGACCGCCGAGGCCCTGGCGCCGAAGGACCACCCGATCGGCACCAAGCGCATCTGCGTCGATACCAACTACTACGAGACCTACAACCGGCCGAACGTCGCCCTGGTCAACCTGCGCGAGACGCCGATCGAGACCATCACCGCCGGCGGCATCCGCACCAGCGCGCGGGAGTTCGACTTCGACGTCATCGTCTTCGCCACCGGCTTCGACGCGATGACCGGCGCGCTGCTGAAGATCGACTTCGAGGGCCGCGGCGGCCGGCGCCTCTCGGCCGAATGGGAGCACGGGCCGCGCAGCCAGCTCGGCCTGATGGTCGCCGGCTTCCCCAACCTGTTCATGATCACCGGGCCGGGCAGCCCCTCGGTGCTGTCCAACATGATCGTCTCGATCGAGCAGCACGTGGACTGGATCGCCGGCCTGCTCGGGCACCTGCAGGCGCGTGGTCTCACCTGCGTGGAGGCGACGGAGGAGGCCCAGGCCGAGTGGGTGCGGCACGGCATGGAGGTGGCGCAGAAGACGCTCTATCCCTCCGCCGCCTCCTGGTACATGGGCGCCAACATCCCCGGCAAGCCGCGCGTGTTCATGCCCTATATCGGCGGCGTCGGGGTATACCGCGAGACCTGCGACGCGGTCGCGGCGAAGGGCTACGAAGGCTTCCGGCTGGCCGGGCCCCGGGTGCGGGCCGCCGCCGAATAGCGGTTCAGAAGCGGATGCGCCCGGCGGCCTGCAGCGCCAGCAGCAGGCCGCCGAGTTGCACCGCATGGGCAAACATTCCGCGCACCACACCGGCGATCGCCTCGGCGACCGGCATGGTCAGCGTCTCCAGCTCCTCGCCGTCATCGCGGTCATGCGCACTGGTCGGCACCGCATCCTCGGCCAGCACGACATGGACGCGGTTGGTGTTGTGCGCCGGGTCGGACCAGAGCGAGCCGACCAGGCGCAGCCGCGCGGCGGCATAGCCGGTCTCCTCCTGCAGCTCGCGCGCCGCGGTGGTGCAAGGGTCGGCATCCTCCGGGTCCATCACCCCACCGGGCGGCTCCAGCACCCAGGCCTTGGCGCCCTGGCGCCATTGCCGCACCAGCACCAACCGGTCGTCCGGCGTCAGCGCCACCACCAGCACCCAATCCGCATAGTCCATCACCCAGTAGGGGTCGAGCACCGCGCCGGCGCCGGTCCGCACCGCCTCGGCATCCAGGTTGAGGTGGCGGTTGCGCACCACCTCCCGGCGCGAGAGGACCGTCCAGGGCCGCTCCGCCTCGGGCAACGGACCCGCAGGCCAGGATGCCCGGTCGCCGGATGCACGCCCTTCGGCCGAAGCAGCCTCGGGCGATCCTGCTAGCCGCTGGTCGCCGGATTCACGCCCTTCGGCCGGAGCGGCCTCGGGCGATCCTGCTCCGCTCACTCCGCCGCCTGCAACTGCATCGCCTGGGCGTATTCCTCCAGCGGCGCGCAGCTGCAGATCAGGTTGCGGTCGCCGTGGACGTTGTCCACCCGCTTCACCGGCGGCCAGTACTTGTGCGCGCGGACGAAGGGCAGCGGGAAGGCGGCTTCCTCCCGCGTATAGGCATGCCGCCACTCGGTCGCCATGACCTCGGCCGCGGTATGCGGCGCGTGCTTCAGCGGGTTGTCGGCGCGGTCGGCACGGCCCTGCTCCACCGCGCGGATCTCGGCGCGGATGGCGATCATGGCGTCGCAGAAGCGGTCCAGCTCCTCCTTCGGCTCGCTCTCGGTCGGCTCCACCATCAGCGTGCCTGCGACCGGCCAGGACATGGTCGGCGCGTGATACCCGTAGTCCTGCAGGCGCTTGGCGATGTCCTCGACCAGCACGCCGCCGCCCTGCTGGAAGCCGCGGCAATCGAGGATGCACTCATGCGCCACCATGCCGCGCACCCCGCGGTAGAGCACGGGGTAATGCGCCGCCAGCCGCTTCGCCACGTAGTTGGCGTTGAGGATGGCGACCTGCGTCGCCCGCGTCAGCCCCTCGGCGCCCATCATGCGGATATAGGCATAGGAGATCGGCAGGATCGCGGCGCTGCCGAAGGGCGCGGCGGAAACCGGCCCATAGCCCGTCGCCGGCCCGGCGCCTGGATGCAGCGGATGGTTGGGCAAATGCGGCGCCAGATGCGCCGCGACGCCGATCGGCCCGACGCCCGGCCCCCCGCCGCCATGCGGGATGCAGAAGGTCTTGTGCAGGTTCAGGTGGCAGACATCCGCGCCGATGGCGGCGGGGCTGGTGAGGCCGACCTGCGCATTCATGTTGGCGCCGTCCATGTAGACCTGGCCGCCATGCGCATGCACCAGGTCGCAGATCGCGCGAATTTCCTCCTCGAACACGCCGTGCGTGCTGGGATAGGTGATCATCAGCGCCGCCAGCCGGTCGGCGAACTGCCCGGCCTTGGCCTTGAGGTCGGCGAGGTCGACATTGCCGTCGCGGTCGCAGCCGACCACCACCACCTTCATCCCCGCCATCACCGCGCTGGCCGGGTTGGTGCCATGGGCCGAGGACGGGATCAGGCAGACGTCGCGGCCCTCCTCGCCGCGCGCCCGGTGCCAGGCGCGGATCGCCAGCAGCCCGGCATATTCGCCCTGGCTGCCGGCATTCGGCTGCAGCGAGGCCGCGGCGAAGCCGGTGACGGCGCAGAGCCAGCCCTCCAGCCGCCTGATCATCTCCAGGTACCCCTCCGCCTGGTCGGCCGGCGCGAAGGGGTGGATCTCGGCGAAGCCGGGGAAGGTGATCGGGATCATCTCCGCCGTCGCGTTCAGCTTCATCGTGCAGGACCCCAGCGGGATCATGCTGCGGTTCAGCGCGACGTCCTTGTCCTCCAGCCGCTTGAGGTAGCGGAGCATGGCGTGCTCGGAATGGTGAGTGTTGAACACCTCCGCCGTGCAGAAGCCGCTGCGCCGCGCCAGCGCCGCGGGGATGCCGCCGCGCGGGGCAAGGCCCGCCAGCTCGCCGCCACCCAGCAGCTCGGCCAGCGACGCCAGCTCGGCCCGCGTCACCGTCTCGTCGAGCGCGATGCAGACCACATCGCCCTCCCGCCGCAGGTTGAACCCGCGCGCCAGGGCGCCGGCCACCAGCGCCCCGGCGCGGTCGCCGGCCTCCAGCGCGATGGTGTCGAAGAAGCCCTCGTGCCGCAGCGCGAAGCCGCCCCGCCGCGCCGCATCGGCCAGCAGCCGCGCCTGCAGCGCCACCCGCCCGGCGATACGCCGCAGCCCGTCCGGCCCGTGCCACACCGCATACATGCCGGCCATCACCGCCAGCAGCACCTGCGCGGTGCAGATGTTGCTCGTCGCCTTCTCGCGGCGGATATGCTGCTCGCGCGTCTGCAAGGCGAGCCGCATCGCCGGGCTGCCCGCCGCGTCGATCGAAACACCCACCAGCCGGCCCGGCAGCAGCCGCTTCAACCCGTCCTTCACCGCCATATAGGCCGCATGCGGCCCGCCATAGCCGAGCGGCACGCCGAAGCGCTGGGTGCTGCCCACGCAGACATCGGCCCCCATCTCGCCCGGCGGCGTCAGCAGGCACAGCGACAGCGGATCGGCGGCGACGATCGCCAGGCCGCCGGCCGCCTGCACCGCGGCGATCTCGGGCGCCAGGTCGCGCACCTCCCCGGTGGTGCCGGGATATTGCAGCAGCGCCGCGAAGGGCTTGTCCGCCGTGGCCGTGGCGGCGATCTCGGCCGGCGGCACCACCAGCACGCGGATGCCGACCGGCTCCGCCCGCACCCGCACCACCGCGAGGGTCTGCGGATGCAGGTCGGCGGCAACCAGCAGCGTGTCGCCCTTGGCCTTGTGCGCCGCATGCGCCAGCGTCACCGCCTCGGCCGCCGCCGTCGCCTCGTCGAGCAGCGAGGCATTGGCCACCGCCAGGCCGCACAGGTCGGCGACCATGGTCTGGAAATTGACCAGCGCCTCGAGCCGCCCTTGGGCAATCTCCGCCTGGTAGGGCGTGTAGGCGGTGTACCAGCCCGGGTTCTCCAGCACGTTGCGCAGGATCACCGGCGGCACATGGGTGCCGTGATAGCCCAGGCCCAGCAGCGACTTCACCCGGACATTGCGCTCGGACAGGGCACGCAGCTCGGCGATCGCCTCGGCCTCGGTCGCCGGCGGCGGCAGGGCGGAGAGGTCGGCGCCGGCAATGGCGGCCGGCACGGTGCGCGCCGCCATCTCGTCGAGGCTCTTCGCGCCAACCACCTGCAGCATCGCCGCGATGTCGTCGGGGCCCGGGCCGATATGCCGGCGGCTGAATTCGGCCTGGTCCTCCAGGGCCGTGAGCTGGTCCAGCACGCTCACGCCTCGCTCTCCACCAGCGCGGCATAGGCCGCCTCGTCCAGCAGCGCGGCGAAGGCGGCGGGATCCTTCGGCTCGATCCGGAAGAACCAGCCCTCGACGGTCGGCGCGCTGTTGATCAGAGCGGGGTTCTCCGCCAGGTCGGCATTGACCTCGACCACGCGGCCGGCGATGGGCGCATAGACGTCGGAGGCCGCCTTGACGCTCTCGACCACGGCGCAGGCCTCGCCCTCGGCGACCTCGCGGCCGACCTCCGGCAGGTCGACGAAGACCACGTCGCCCAGCGCGTTCTGCGCATGGTCGGTGATGCCGATGACCAGGGTATCGCCGTCCTGGCGGACCCATTCATGGTCCTTGGTGAACCGCAGCTCGGGCATGGGTCGGGCTCCTGGATCAGCGCTTGTAGCGATGGGGGACGAAGGGGGTCGGGGCGACGCGGGCGGCCAGCGCCTTGCCGCGCACCAGCAGCGCCAATGCGGTGCCGTCCGCGGCATGGGGATGGGCGACGTAGCCCATGGCCAGCGGGCCGCCCAAGGAGGGGCCGAAGCCGCCCGAGGTGACCTCGCCGATCGGCGTCCCGTCGGCCGCCTGGATCGGGGTATGGCCGCGGGCCGGCTGGCGGCCCTCCGGCAGCAGGCCGACGCGCAGTCGCTTCGGGCCGTTGGCCAGTTCCTCGCGCACCCGCTCGGCGCCCTGGAAGTCCCAGGCCATGCGGCGGCGCTTGCCGATCGACCAGACCAGGGCGGCCTCGACCGGGCTCGTCGTCTCGTCGATGTCGTTGCCGTAGAGGCAAAGCCCGGCCTCCAGCCGCAGCGAGTCGCGGGCGCCGAGGCCGGCCGGCAACACGCCGGGCTGGGCGAGCAGCAGCTTCGCCAGCGCCTCGGCCTGCCCGGCGGCGACGCTGATCTCGAAGCCGTCCTCGCCGGTATAGCCGCTGCGGCTGGCCAGCACCGGGATGCCGCCGATCTCGGCCTGCGCCACGCCCATGAACGACAGCGCGGCGAGGCCGGGCGCCAAGGCCCCGGCCAGCGCCGCGACGCCGGGGCCCTGGAAGGCCAGCAGCGCGCGGTCCGGCAGCGGCCGCAGCGTGACGCCGGCGGGCAAAGCCTGCTCGATCAGCGGGAAGTCGAGGTGCTTGCGGCTGGCATTGGCCACCAGGAACAGCCGGTCGCCCAGATTGGCGACCATGAAGTCGTCGAAGATGCCGCCGTCCGGGGTCATCAGCAGCCCGTAGCGCTGCCGCCCCGGCTTCAGCCCCTGGACATCGGCCGGCGTCACCCGTTCCAGCGCCGCGGCGGCGCCCTCACCCACCAGTTCGGCCTGTCCCATGTGGGAGACGTCGAACAGCGCGGCGGCGGTGCGGCAATGCAGGTGCTCGGCCATGATGCCGGCCGGGTACTGCACCGGCATGGCATAGCCGGCGAAGCCCACCATGCGCCCGCCGAGCGAACGGTGCAGCCCGCCAAGCGGGGTCTCAGACAGCGATTCGGTTTCGGCCACGGGTCCCCCGGCCACGGAACCGTGGCGTGAGTTGATAGTCCGTGGCCCCCCTCTGTCCGGTGACCTGAGAGATTCAGCCGGGGCGTTGCCGGCCTTACTCCGTCGGTGCCGCGGCCTCGCGGCCGCAGGCTTTCCAGAGGTCCCTTCTCCGCGCGGCCCTTTTGCCTGAGCGTTTCCGGGGGCCGGTTGCGCCTTCGGCGGGGACGGCCCCGGATGGGGGTCGTCCCTCTCTCCCGCGCGGTATCAGCGGGTACACCGGTCTACCGCGGACCGCTCGTCCAGCGCAACCGCTGCGCCGCACAAGGCGGTCGTCGCACCGCCTCCTTGTTCCGGGCGGGCCGGTCCGGACCTGCGCCCGGCGGGACGCCTCAGCGTGGCCCGCGGCGGATATTGAAGGCCAAATCCTCCGGGCTCAGGTCGAAGGACACGTAGATCCGGTAGTCGCTGGCGCGGCGCTGCTCGCCAACCGGCAGGGACAGGCTGATCGGCCCGCTCTCGACATTCGTGCGGGTCTCGTTCCGGGCGAAGGTCACCCGTTCGGAGAAGGCCCGCCGGTTCAGGATGCGCTCGTCCCGGTTGTCCACCACCGCCACGAACCAGGGCAGGTCGATGACCCGCCCCTCGGTCCCGGCACCGCGCTCGATGCTGAAGCTGGCCGTCAGCGTCACGTCGATGCTGGCATTCCTGCGGCCAGGGTTGCAGCCGCCGTTGATGCCGGCGATCCGGGCATCCCATTCCAACGTCGTGAGATCCCGCACCGCGCCGGGCCGGTAGCGGGTCAGATCCGCCCCCTCCGCCAGGATGCCGGGCCGCGGGCAGGCCACCGGAAGCCGGGTATTGGTCGTGTTGCTGCACGCCGCCAGCGCCAAAAGCGGCAGCGTGACCAGGACAAACCTCCAACGCATCCCCATCTTCCCCCTTGAGCCCGAAGCCGCGGCGGCTAGTGTGCGCGCTTGCGCACCCTGCCCGCCGGCCGGCCGGCACGGCAACCCGCGGCCTGCGAGCGAATCCGAACGATGAACCAGATCACCAGCCCAGCCGGCGGCGGGAAAGCCCGCCTGAATGTCCTGCTGGCCGGCCCCCGCGGCTTCTGCGCCGGCGTGGACCGCGCCATCAAGATCGTCGAGGAGGCGATTCGCCGCTACGGCGCGCCTGTGTATGTCCGGCACGAGATCGTGCACAACCGCTTCGTGGTCGAAAGCCTGGAACGCCAGGGCGCCATCTTCGTCGAGGAGCTGGACGAGGTGCCGGACGATGCCCCGGTGGTCTTCTCGGCCCATGGCGTGCCGAAATCGGTCCCGACCGAGGCGACCCGGCGCAACCTCTTCTACCTGGACGCCACCTGCCCCCTGGTCAGCAAGGTGCACCGGGAGGCCGAGCAGCATTTCGCCCGCGGCCGGCACATCCTGCTGATCGGCCATGCCGGGCACCCGGAGGTGGTCGGCACCATGGGCCAGCTGCCGGAGGGCACCGTGACCCTGGTGGAGGACGAGGCCCAGGCCAGGCTGGTCGCCGTGCCGACCGAGCGGCCGCTGGCCTTCATCACCCAGACCACGCTGTCGGTGGACGACACGGCCGGGATCGTCGCCGTGCTGCGCGACCGCTTCCCGGCGATCCATGCCCCGGCGAAGGAGGACATCTGCTACGCCACCACCAACCGCCAGGCGGCGGTCAAGGCGATCGCCCAGCGGGTCGAGCTGATGGTGGTGGTGGGGGCGCCGAACTCCTCCAATTCCCTCCGCCTGGTCGAGGTGGCGGAGCGCGCCGGCTGCCCCAAGGCGGTGATGGTGCAGCGCGGCCGCGACCTCGACCTTGGGCTGACCGCCGGGCTGGCCAGCGTCGGCATCACCGCCGGCGCCAGCGCGCCCGAGGTGCTGGTCGAGGAGGTGCTGGCCCGGCTGGCCGAGCATTTCGACATCACCATCGAGGAGGTGGTGGTGGCCGAGGAGCGGATCACCTTCAAGCTGCCGGCGGGCCTGCAGCAGGCCTGATCCGGCACCAGAGGGCATGGGCGCGGACGCAACACCGCGTTAGAAGCGCCGCATGGCCGTCTACACCGAAGTGACCGACGAGGCGCTGCGCGCCTTCCTGGCCGACTACCCGCTCGGCGGGCTGCGGGCCTTCCGCGGCATCGCCGAGGGTGTCGAGAATTCGAACTACGCGCTGAAGACCGCCTCGGGCGACTTCATTCTCACGCTCTACGAGAAGCGGGTGGACCCGCAGGAACTGCCCTGGTTCCTAGCCCTGATGGAGCACCTGGCGGCGCAGGGCATCGACTGCCCGCTGCCGGTCAAGGCGACGGACGGCATGGCCTTGCGGACGCTCGCGGGGCGGCCGGCGGCGATCTGTACCTTCCTGCCCGGCGTCTGGCCGCGTCGGGTCCGCCCGGAACACTGCGCGCCGCTGGGCGCGGCGCTGGCCCGGCTGCACTCGGCCGGCGCCGGCTTCACGGCGGTGCGGCCGAACGGGCTCGGCCCGCCGGCCTGGGCGCCGCTGCTCGACCGCTGCCGCGCGGGCGGCGACGCGGTGCAGCCGGGCCTGGTCGCCGAGTTGGACTCGGCGCTGGCCGGCATCCTGGCGGCCTGGCCGGCGGCGGGCAGCCTGCCGACCGGGCAGATCCATGCCGACCTCTTCCCCGACAACGTCTTCTTCCTGGATGCCACGGGCGGGCCGCGGGTCTCGGGGCTGATCGACTTCTACTTCGCCTGCACCGACCTGCTGGCCTATGACCTCGCGGTCTGCCTGAACGCCTGGTGCTTCGAGACGGACGGCGCCTACAACGTGACCAAGGCGCATGCCCTGCTGGCGGCCTACCAGCGGTTGCGGCCGATGGCGGCGGCGGAATGGGCAGCGCTGCCCGTGCTCTGCCGCGGTGCGGCGATCCGCTTCCTGCTGACCCGGCTGTACGACTGGATGATGACCCCGCCCGGGGCGCTGGTGACGCGGAAGGACCCGCTGGAATACCTGCGCAAGCTGCGCTTCTTCGCCAGGGCGGAAGGGCCCGCCTCCCTTGGCCTCTGACGAGACCCTGTTCGTCGAGATCTGGACCGACGGCGGCTGCAAGCCGAATCCCGGCCCGGGCGGCTGGGCGGCGGTGCTGAAATACGGCGAGGTGCTGCGCGAGCTGTCCGGCGCCGACCCGGCCACCACCAACAACCGGATGGAGCTGATGGCGGCGATCAGCGCGCTGGAGGCGCTGAAGCGCCCCTGCAAGGTGGTGCTGAACACCGACAGCGAATATGTCCGCAACGGCATCAGCCGCTGGATCAACGGCTGGGTGCGCAACAACTGGCGCAACGCGGCGAAGGACCCGGTGGCGAACATGGAGCTCTGGCAGCGGCTGCTGGCCGCGGCCAAGCCGCACACGGTGGATTGGCGCTGGGTGCGCGGACATTCCGGCGACCCGATGAACGAGCGGGCGGACGTGCTGGCGACCGAGGCGCGGCGCAGCCTGGGGTAAAGGCTGGCGCGCCGCTTGCTTGCCACCCGGCGTGCCTCGTCTCCTCCTCGAACGCGTCGGGATGGCCCATCCCGGCGACGTCTCCGCCATCGCCGCCCTGCTCGATTCCGGCCGCCTGGCGCCGGGCGAGATCCGCGCCGTGGTCGGCAAGACCGAGGGCAACGGCGGGTTGAACGACTTCACCCGCGGCTATTTCCTGCAATCCCTGCTGCATTTGCTGGCCGCGCGCACCGGCGAGCCACCCGCCGCCCTGGCCGCGCGAATCCCCTGCCTGCTGTCCGGCGGGACGGAAGGCGTGCTCAGCCCGCACGCCGTGCTCTTCGCGGTGCGCGAGGAGCCGGCGGCCGGCCGCGGCCTCGCCCTCGGCACCGGCTTCGGCCCGCGCCTGCCGCCCGGGGCGGCGGGGACCGAGGCGCATATCGCCGCCGTCGAGGCCACGGTGCGCGCCGCCATGGCGGCCTCCGGCATCGCCGATCCAGGCCTGGTCTTCGTCAAGACCCCGGCCGGCAGCCTGGCCGGCATGGCCCGCGCCCGGGCCGCCGCCGCGCTCGGCGCCGCCCGCGCGCTGGGCGACGTGCCGCAGGCGCAGGCAAGCCAGGCCGCGCTGCTGCGCGACCTGTCGCTGTTCTCCGACCGCGTCGCCGTTTCCGCCGGCATCGAGGTGCCCTGCGACGAGGTGATCCTGCTGGGCGAGGCGCCGGGCTGGGCGCCGGGCCTCGCCCTCGCGGTGCGGCCGATGCGGGACGTGCTGGACATCGCCGCGGTGCAGGGGCTGGCCGCGGCGCTCGGCGGCCCGGCCCGGCTGCGCGCGGTCTTCGCCAAGGGCGAGCCCGACGTCACCGGCCATATCCGCGGCCAGCGCCACACCATGCTGGGCGATACCGACCTCGACGCGCAGCGGCACCTGCGGGCGGCGCTCGGCGCGGTGGTCGCCGCCGTCGCCGGGGACGGCCGGGTCTTCGTCTCGGGCGGCGCCGAGCACCAGGGGCCGGCCGGCGGCGGCCTGGTCGCCGCCATCGCGGAGCAGGACGCACCATGAGGATCGGCATCATCGGCACCGGCGTCGCCGGCAGCGTGCTGGCGGAGATGCTGGCCGGCGCCCCCGGCATCACGGTGCAGGCCTTCGACCGGATGAGCGAGGGCGAGGCGGCCGAGGCCGGCACCGGACTGAATGTCGGGCCGAATGCGATGCAGGCGCTGCGCATCGGCCTGCCGGCGCGGCATGCGGCGGTGCGGGCGGCCTCGCTGCCCTGGTCGCTCTGGTTCATCGACACCGCCTGGGGCGAACGGCTCTTCGACCTGGACATGCTGGACGTGGCGGCGGAACCGGGCATCCGACTGCGCTGGTCGGAGCTCTATGGCGTGCTGCGCGCGCCGGTGGCCGGCGTCACCCGGCGCGGCCTGGTGCTGGAGGCGCTGGAGGAGGATGCCGCCGGCCGGCTGGCGCCGGTGCTGCGCGACGCGGCGGGCGGGCTACACCGGCCGGGCGGCTTCGACCTGCTGGTCGCCGGCGACGGCCGCTATTCCCGGCTGCGGCAGCTTGCCGCCGGCGTGCCGGTGCCGCGCCTGCACGGCGTGGCGCTGACCCGGCTGCTGGTGCCGGATGCGGCCGACTGCCCCTATGACGACTACGGCCAATGGTTCAACGGCCATGCCCGGCTGCTGTCCTACCGGTTGCCGGGCGGCGCCGCCTATATCGCCGGCGGGGTGCCGCTGGCGGATGCGGCGGCCGAGGTGCCGGAGGCGGCGAGGACCGCCGACTACCAGGCGGCGCTCTATCTGCCCGCCGACCGCCCGGCCTGCCCCGCCGTCGCCTGGATGGTGGGGTGCATCCGCCGGCAGATCGGCGAGCTGCACTGGGCCAGGCTGCAGGATTCGCCGCTGCTGCGCGGCGCGCTGGACGGGCGGGTGCTGTTCCTCGGCGATGCGGCGCATGCGATGGTGCCGACCCTCGGCCAGGGCGCGACCCAGGCGATCGAGGATGGCGTGGTCGCCGGCGCCGTGCTGCGGCGCGGCGGCGGCGTGGCCGAGATCGGCGCGCTGCGCGACGCGCGGGTGGAATTCGTCCGCGAATTCAGCCTGGATTCGACGGATACGATGCTGCCGGGCAGCGACCCGATCGGGGATTCACGCGGCAAGATGGCGGCGGAATACCTGGCCAAGCTGCGCCGGCTCTACACCGAGATCCCCGGCCTTTAGCGCCCGGCCCAGTGCACGAAGCGCTTCTCCAGGATCAGGAAGCTCAGGTTCAGCAGGTAGCCGACCGCGCCGGCGAGGAAGATGACGCCGTACATCAGCCCGCTCTCGAACAGCGACTGCGCCACGATCACCCGCTGGCCGAGCCCATCCGTGCTGCCGATGAACATCTCCGCCACCACGACGATGACCAGCGCGAGCGAGATGCCGGCGCGCATCCCCACCAGGATCTGCGGCAGGGCCTCCCACAGCAGCACGTCCCAGAGGATGCGCGTCTCCCCCGCGCCCATGACGCGGGCCGCCAGCACCCGGGTGCGGCGGGCGTTGATCACGCCATAGGCGGCGTTGAACAGGATCACCAGCGCCGCGCCGAAGGCGGCGACCGCGATCTTGGTCCCCTCCCCGACCCCGAACAGGATCAGGAACAGCGGGAACAGCGCCGAGGCCGGGGTGGAGCGGAAGAAGTCCACCACGAATTCCACCGCGCGATAGATGCGCTCGCGCGCGCCGAGGGCGATGCCGAGCGGCACGCCGATGGCGGTGGCGATGACGAAGGCCTGCACCGTGCGCAGCACCGTGCGGACCAGGTCGTGCAGCAGCGGCCCCTGGGCGAAGCCCTCCCGGGTCGCCAGCAGCGTCTCCCAGGGCGAGGGCAGCAGCACCGGGTCGGCCAGCCGCAGCACCGTGGCCAGCCACCACAGCAGCACGAAGCCGGCGGCGCCGGCGGCGGGGGCGACCAGCGCCCTCATGCCGCCACCGCCGCCTCGAAGACCTCGAGGCAGCGGCGCTTCAGCGCGACGAAGGCCGGGTCGGACAAGGTCGCCGTGTCGCGCGGCCAGGGCAGCGCCACGGCGATGTCGTCGGCCACCGTGGTCGGCCGCCGGGTCAGCATCAGCAGCCTGTCGGCCAGCGCGATGCTCTCCTCCAGGTCGTGCGAGACCAGCAGCGTGGTGACGCCCAGCCGCTTCAGCACGGATTGCAGCAGCGCCCTGAGGTCGAGCGTCGTCTCGAAGTCGAGCGCCGAGAAGGGCTCGTCGAGGAACAGCACCTCCGGCTCCACCGCCAGCGACCGCATGACCGAGACCAGCTGCTGCTGTCCGCCCGAAAGCTCGTAGGGGTAGCGCGCCAGGTCGAAGCGGACGCGGAAATCGGCCGAGAGGCGTTCCAGCCGCGCTTCGATCTCCCGCTTCGGCAGGCCCATGCGGCGCAGCGGGTAGCGGATGTTGTCGGCCGCGCGCAGCCAGGGGAACAGCGCCTCCCGGTAGTTCTGGAAGACGTAGCCGATGCGGATCTCGCGCACCTCCCGCCCGTCGTACAGGATGCTGCCGCCATCCACGGCCAGCAGCCCGGCGGCCATGTTGATCAGGGTGGACTTGCCGCAGCCGTTCGGGCCGAAGATCGCCAGGATGTCGCCGCGCCGGACATCGAGGTCAAAGCCGGAATAGACCGGCTGGCCGCCGAAGGCCTTGCGCAGCCCGCGCACCGACATCGCCGCGTCGCGCGGCGCGATCGCGGCATCCAGCGCCACCTAGAGCGCCTTCAGGAAGCGCTCGACATCGATCCTCTCGCGCACCACGCCCTGCTGCACGGCGAGGTCGACGAAGCGCTGCATGTCGGCGCGGTCGGTCAGTGTCAGTTCCTTCACCAAGGTGAAGGCCTGCAGCGGCATGATGGCGGCGAGCTCAGCCGGGGTGTTGAGATGGCTGGTCAGCACCTGCCGCGTCGAGGGATCGCTGCGGATCGCCTGCACCGCGCGGCCCCAGGCCTCGGCATAGCGCTTCGCCACGTCGGGGCGGGCTTCGAGGAATTTGCCGGAGAAGCCGGCGCCGGACGCAAACGCCTTGGCCTCGGTGCGGCCGAGCATGTGGGTGGCGATGACGCCGGCCTCCAGCCGCTGCATGGTGCCGGCGCGCTCGCCGATGGTGGCCACCGGCTCCAGCGTGTAGGCGGCGTCGAACTGGCCGGACTGCATGGCGCCGACATGCATGCCCATGGGCTGCTCGACCAGCGTGTAGTCGGCCCCCTCCTTCAGCCCGACCGCGCCCAGCACGCCGCGCGCCGCGGCCATGTTGCCGGGCCCGGGGGCGGAGACGATGCGGGCGCCCTTGAGGTCGGGCAGCGCCTTCGCCGTGCTGCCCGGCCGCACCACGAACTGCTCCATCCGGTGCTGCGCATTCTGCCCGTTGACCGAGAAGAACAGCACCGTGTTGGCCCGGCGCACGTTGATGTTGGCGGCTTCGAGCGTGACCAGGTTGGTGCAGGCCTCGGCATCGCCGGTGACCAGCGACTGCACGATCAGCGGATGGGTGGTCAGCGGGAAGCCCTGCGGCGCGATCCCGGCATCGGCGAAGAAGCCGCGCGTGACCGCGACGAAGTAGGGCAGCGTGGACGCGGCATCGAAGGTGGCGACCTTCACCGTGTCGGCGGCGCGCGCCGTGCCGATGACGAAGGGCGCGGCCACGCTGCCGAGCAGCAGGGAACGACGGTGCATCGACGGTGCCTCAGGCCAGGGTCGGGTAGGTGGCGGGATCGAAGAAGCTTCTGCCGGCGACATAGGCGCGGCCGGGCGACATGTCGGGGGCCGGGCCGCTCTCGCCCGTCCCCTCGAAGGTCAGCTCGCATTGCAGGCCGGATGGGTCGTAGACGAACAACTGCCAGAGCGTGGTGCCGGGCACCAGGAATTCGCGCCAGTCCAGCCCGGCCGCCCTGAAGCGCGCCACGTAGCCCTGGAAGCCGCGGCAGGCGAGCGAGAGGTGGTCGATCGCCGCGGTGCCGACCGGGGCGCGGCCCTCGGCGCCCAGCGCCGGGCCGCCGGCATAGACGTGCATGATGGCCGGCCCGCCCGCGACCGGCACATAGAGCCAGGCGCCGGGGAAGCCGAAATCCGGGCGGAAGCCGTTTCGCAGGCCGAGGATGCCCGTATAGAAGGCGACCGTCGCCGCCAGGTCGTTGGTCTTCACTGCGACATGGAAGAGCCCGGCGACCATCGGCTCGGTAGGTGGCGTTTCTGGCATCGCGGCGTCTCCCTGGGCGCTCCCGGGGCTAGCAACTCACATGCCATTCCCCGCCTGGTGCTGGCGGCCCTGCCCGGCCAGCCAGCGGGCCGTCCGCGGCAGCGACATCCGCCGGTCGGCGAGCAGCGCCGGATGGTCCGCCCCGGGCGGCAGACGGGCCCGATGCGCGGCGGCCGCGGCCAGGGCGCGCGCCGGGTCGAGGGCCAGCAGCTCCGCGCAGAAGGCGTCCGGCCGCAACGCCCGCAACCCGAGCGGCGCCAGCAGCCGGCGCGGGAAATCGGCGGTGTTGTCGGTGACGATCCAGCGTGCCTCCGCCGCCAGCGCGGTGGCGACGACATGCGCATCCTTGCGCTGCGCCGCGCTGCGGCAGAGCGCCAGGACCGCCTCGGTCCGCGCCGCATCGGGTTCGCATGTGGCGCCGGGGAAAGCGCGGTCCAGCAGCCGCTGCCGCGCCTCCACCACCTCCCGGGCGATGCCGCGCCGACGCTGCAGGCCGCGCATCCACTCCGCCGCGATCGCCGCCGACCATGCCGGGTCGAACAGCCCGGCCTCGGCCAGGCGGAGCAGCAGGTCGGTCAGCCGGCCGCGGAACAGCACGCAGGCGTCGAGCACGGCGATGCCGGCCGAGGCGGGGTCAGAGGTCATGCGACTCGGACAGCTGCGCGAGCTCGGCCAGGGCGCCGCGCCGGAGCCCGGCCTGCCGGTCGCGGTAGGCGATGAGCGCGGCATACGGGACCTGCATGGCGCCGGCCGGCCCGTGGGCCGGCAGTTCGCCGCGCCTGAGCAGGCGACGCAGGGTCGGCCGGGCAATGCCGAGCAGCCGGGCGGCCGCCTCGGACGGGAGGGCGACGGGCTCCGCCGTCATCGCGGTCTGGCACCCGCGGCGCGGCGCCCGCGTTGGCACTGCGGCAAGAGGAGAATGCACATGGCCGAACCACCCAAGGGCAGCAGCGAACGGATGAATTCCGCCGATCCGGCCGCCAAGACCACAACCGAGATGGTGCAGGACGGCAAGACGACGCACAACCCGCAGGCCAAGGTCCCGTCCGACCTCTACCCGGACCCGCCGGGGGTCACGGACCGGACGCCAAGCCCGCCGGACGATTGATCCGGGACTTTCGCGGCTGCTGCGTGGATACCGGCCGGGGCGGAATGGTGCTGCCAGAGAGGATTGAACTCTCGACCTCTCCCTTACCAAGGGAGTGCTCTACCACTGAGCTACGGCAGCCACCGGCCCGGAAGCCCGCGCTGTCTAACGGGTCGCCCCCCGCCGCGCAACCCCTTCCCAGGCGGCTCCAGCACACCCCGCGGCACGGCGTTTCGTCGCCGGAGCAACCAGCCAGTAAGGATTTCTCGGCCATCTTCCGCCCCCTGGATGGATGGCACCGCGCCGCCCATGGAGCAGGAGCCAATACGGCCCATGGCCCAACGATCCGCGCCGCGGCGCAGCCACGCATACGCGATGTGTGACCGGTCAGCCGCCGCGCAGCTGGCGCACCACCGTGGTCAGGCGCGACACGCAGCTCAGGCGTCCGTCGCCGCGGCGGATCTCGACCTGCCAGACCTGCACGCTGCGCCCGAGTTGCAGCGGCCGGCAGATTGCCTCGACCGCGTCGCCCTTCGGCACGGCCGCCAGATGGTTGGCGTTCACCTCCAGCCCCACCACCGTCCAGCCCTCCTCCAGCGCCATCACGCCGCAGATCGACCCGATGGTCTCGGCCAGCACCACGCTGGCGCCGCCGTGCAGGATGCCGGCCGGCTGGATATGGCGGTCGTCCACCGGCATGGTCGCCCGGGCGAAATCCTCGCCCACCTCGGCGATCCGGATGCCGAGCAGCGCCGGCAGGGTCGCCGCATGCCGTTCGACCAAGCCGTCGGGCGACCAGGCCCGTTTCCAGATTCCCATGCGGCTGCGCTCCATCCATCGCCGGGGCCAGGATGGCGGCCCGCCCCATTGTGTCAAATCGCGCAGTCCGGCCAAGCCGACCATCGCCTTATGGTTGACTTGGACAATGCTGCTGCGCACATAAACCCGTGAGGCGCTCGGAAGGTCAGGGCGGGCCGGGGGCAACGAACCCGCCCCGCACGCCGCCCGGGTGGACCGACGCAACCTTGCCGAGCGGCGCACACCCTGGGGGCCAAGTGCACGTCATCCTGGACGTTTCGCGCCTGCTCAGCTGCGTCCACCGCACCTCCCCCTCGGGGATCGAGCGGGTGGAGATGGCCTATGCCCGCCATTGGCTCGCCCGTC
Source organism: Dankookia sp. GCM10030260 (assembly GCF_042666655.1). Lineage (NCBI taxonomy): Bacteria > Pseudomonadati > Pseudomonadota > Alphaproteobacteria > Acetobacterales > Roseomonadaceae > Dankookia > Dankookia sp. GCM10030260. The sequence continues at coordinate 282,530 of NZ_JBHTDE010000001.1, read as the reverse complement.
CGGACAGCGCGGCCACCTTCACCGCGCAAAGCCTCTGGGGCTGGTTCGCCGCCCTGCCGCGGGACCGCGTCGCCGCCCTGCTCGACGCGTTGGAGGAGGTCTGGGACCAGGGCGTGCCAGCCGGCCGTGGCCTGCGCCGGGCGCAGCGGATCGCGCTGTCGCTGCAGGCGGGGCTGGCCCATGGCGCCGGGCGCGCCGCCCTGCGCGGCCGCCTGCGCGGCCCCCGCCAGGCGGTCTTCCTGCTGGTCTCGCACCGCTCGCTCGACCGGCACGGGCCGATCCAGGCGCTACGCCGCGCCGGCGCACGGTTCGTCCCGCTGATCCACGACCTGATCCCGCTCACCCATCCGGAATATACCAGGGTGCCGCAGGTCGGCCGCCATGCGGCGCGGATCGCCACCACCGCCGCCCTCGCCGACGGCATCATCGTCAATTCCGCAGCCACCGAAGCGGTGCTGCTCGAACACCTCGCGCCGCATGGCCGGGTGCCGCCGATCACCGTCGCACCGCTCGGCACCCGGCCGATGCACGGCCCCGCCGCCGCCCTGCCGACCGAGCCCTACTTCCTCTGCCTCGGCACGGTGGAACCCCGCAAGAACCACCAATTGCTGCTGCATCTCTGGCGCGACATGGCGACCGAAGGCCGCGACGGCCCCCGCCTGCTGCTCTGCGGCCGCCGCGGCTGGGAGAACGGGAGCGTCCTCGAGCTGCTGGAACGCTGCGCGGCGCTGCGCGGCCTGGTGCTCGATCTCGGCACCCTGCCGGACACCCGGGTCACCGAATTGCTGGCCGGCGCCCGTGCGCTGCTGTTTCCCAGCTTCGCCGAAGGCTACGGCCTGCCGGTCGCCGAGGCCCTCTCGCTCGGCGTGCCGGTGCTGTGCAGCGACCTGCCGGCGCTGCGCGAGGTGGGCGGCGACGTCCCCGAATATCTCGGCCCGCTCGACGGCCCCGGCTGGCGGCGCGCCATCCTCGATTACGCCAGGCCGGACAGCCCGGCCCGCGCGGCGCAGCTCGACCGCCTGCGCCACTGGCACACCCCGGGCTGGGAGGCGCATTTCGCCGCGGTGGATACCCTGCTCACCCAGGTGACCGGCGCCCCCATCGAGGTCCCGGTGCCGGGCCTCCGCAAGCTGCCCGCCCCGGCCCGTGGCGCCCGCGCGGCGCAGCCGGCGCCGGCGGGCGCCACCCCGGCATGACGGTGGCCGCACGCCGCCGCCCCAGGCGGCGGCCGGAACGGGCGATCGCCATCGTCGGGGCCGCCTGCCGCTTTCCCGGCGCGCCCGACCTCGACGCCTATTGGCAACTGCTGGCGGAAGGCCGCGATGCGGTCACCACCCTGCCGGCGGATCGCTTCTCGCAGCCCTACTACGCCCATCCGCGGCGCGGCGAGCCGGGCAAGTCCTACAGCTTCGCCGCCGGCACGCTGGGCGACGTCGGCGGCTTCGACCCCGGCGCCTTCGGCATCTCCCCGCGTGAGGCGGTGGAGATGGACCCGCAGCAGCGCCTGCTGCTGGAAGTGGCGGCCGAGGCGCTGGAGGATGCCGGCCTGCCGCCGGGGGCGCTCGCCGGCAGCGCCACCGGCGTCTTCGTCGGCGGCTCGTTGACCGACTACAACGACCTGCGGCTGGGCGACATCGCCTCGGGCGACCGCTACTTCATGACCGGGGGCGCGCTGTCGATCCTGGCCAACCGGATCGGCAACGTCTTCGACCTGCGCGGCCCGGCCCAGACCATCGACACCGCCTGCTCCTCCTCGCTCGTCGCCCTGCACTATGCGTGCGAGGCGCTGCGCGCCGGCCGCATCCCGGCGGCGCTGGTCGGCGGGGTGAACATGCTGCTGTCGCCCTATCCCTTCATCGGCTTCGCCCGGGCCGGGATGCTCTCCCCCAGCGGCCGCTGCCACGCCTTCGACGCGCGGGCGGACGGCTATGTCCGGGCCGAGGGCGCGGGGATGGTCCTGCTCAAGCCGTTCGAGGACGCGCTGGCCGCGGGCGACGCCATCCGCGGCGTCATCCTGGCCAGCGGCGTCAATGCCGCCGGCCGGACCATGGGCCTCTCGCTGCCCAGCCAGGCGGCGCAGCAGGCGCTGCTGGAACAGGTGCTGGCAGAAGCATCGATCGATGCCGACCGCATCGGCTACTTCGAGGCGCATGGCACCGGCACCGCCGCCGGGGACCCGATCGAGGCCGCCGCGATCGGCCAGGCGATCGGCCGGCACCGGACCGGCGCGGCGCTGCCGATCGGCTCGGCCAAGACCAATATCGGCCATGCCGAACCGGCCTCCGGCATGGTCGGACTGCTCAAGGCCATGCTGGTGCTGCAGGAAGGCAAGGTGCCGCCCTCGCTGCACCATGCGACGCCCAACCCGGCCATCGACTTCGCCGGGCTCGGCCTGCGGGTGCCCACGAGGCTGGAAGGGCTGCCGCAGCGCCGCCGCGCCGTCGCCGGGGTCAACAGCTTCGGCTTCGGCGGCACCAATGCCAGCGTCCTGCTCGGCGCCGCCCCGGCGGCGCGGCCGTTGCCCGAGGCCGGCGGCCCGCTGCCGCCGTTGCTGCTCTCGGCGCGCAGCGCGCCCGGCCTGGCGGCGCTGGCCGCCCGCTGGCAGGCGACGCTCGCCGCCACGCCGGCACCCGCCCTGCCGGCGCTGCTGCGCGGTGCGGCCAGCCATCGCGGCCCCTGGCCGCACCGCCTGGCGCTGCGCGGCGGCGATGCCGCGACGCTGGCCGCCGGCCTCGCCGGCGGGCCGGCCGGCGCGACCCAGGCCTCCTCGGGTCAGGGCGTCGCCTTCGTCTTCAGCGGCAATGGCGCGCCCTTCGCCGGCATGGCGCAGGCACAACTGGCCGCCAATGCCGACTTCGCCGCCGGGGTGGCCGAAGCCGATGCCGCCCTTGCCCCGCTGCTGGGCTGGTCGACCAAGGCCCGCCTCGCCGCCGGCGTGACCGCCGCCGAACTGGCCGCCAGCGACATCGCCCAGCCGCTGCTCTTCGCCGTGCAGCACGGCATCGTCGCGGCGCTCGCCGCCCAGGGCATCCGGCCCGCGCTCTGCCTCGGCCATTCGGTCGGCGAGGTCGCCGCCGCCGCCGCCACCGGCATGCTGGACCTCGGCGCCGCCGCCCGGCTGGTGGTCGCCCGCAGCCGCCACCAGGCGGCCACCGCCGGGCAGGGCCGCATGGCCGCGCTCGGCGCGACGGCAGAGGCCGCGCGCCCGGTGCTGGCGGCGCTCGGCACGATCGAGGGGCTCGGCGTCGAGATCGCCGCGATCAACGCGCCGGAAAGCCTGACCGTCGCGGGCCCGGCGGCGCTGCTCGCCCGGCTGGAAGCGGTCGCCGCCGGGCAGCGCTGGAGCTTCCTCGCCCTCGACCTCGACTATGCCTTCCACAGCGCCGCGATGGACGGTTTGCGGGACGGGCTGCTCGCCGACCTCGAAGGCCTCGCCGGCCAGGCGCCCCAGGTGCCGCTGGTCTCCAGCGTCACCGGCGCGCCGCTCGCCCCGGCGGCGTGCGGCCCGGCGCATTGGTGGCGCAACCTGCGCGAACCCGTGCAATTCCAGGCCGCCGTGCAGTGCGCCGCCGGCCTCGGCCCCTGTCTCTTCCTCGAGATCGGCCCGACCCCCGTGCTGCAGGGCTACCTGCGCGACACGCTGCGCGCCGCCGGGACGGAGGCGGCGATCCTGCCCAGCCTGTCGCGCCGCGACCCCACCGCCGACCCCTTCCCCGGCATCGCCGACCGCGCCTGGACGGCCGGCGCCGATCCGCGCGGCGGCCCTGCCTTCGCCGGCCCGGCCCGCCGCCGCGGCCTGCCGCACACGCCCTTCGACCGCCAACCCATCTGGTACAGCGAGACCTCCGAAGCCAACACGATCGTCACCCCGGTCGAGCAGCACCCGCTGCTCGGCTTCCGTCACGGCGCCGAGCCGGGGCTCTGGTCGCGCCACGTCGACACCGCGATGGAGCCCTGGCTGGCCGACCACCGCCTGGCCGGGGAGCCGGTGCTGCCGGCCGCCGCGATGTGGGAGATCGCGCTGGCCGCCGGCCTCGCCCGCCACCCGGATGCGGCGGCGATCGAGTTGCGGGAGGCGGCGATCCACCAGGCCCTGCCGCTGGAGGAGGGCCATGCGCGGGAGTTGCGCGCCAGGCTCGACGGCGCCGGGCAATTCACCCTGGAATCCCGCCGCCGCCTGGCGCAGGAGCCCTGGACCCTGCACCTGGAGGCGACCGTCGCCACCCTGCCGGCGCTGCCGGAGGCCACCCCCTTCGCGCCGCTGCGCGGCACCCCGCTGGAGGGCGAGGCGATCCGCGCCCTCGCACGATCGGCCGGCCTGCATTACGGCCCGGCCTTCGAATCGCTCGACCATGCGGTGATCGAGGGCGCCTCCGGCCGTGCCGCGGTGCGGCTGCGCCGGCCCGAGGCAGCGCCCGGCGATGCCGGCTTCCTGCTGCATCCGGTGCGGCTGGACGGCGCGCTGCAGGGGCTGGTCGGCCTGCTGGCGGACGTGCCGGCCGAACCCGGCACCGGCCTGGTGCCGGTGCGCGTCGCCCGCCTGGCCTGCCGCATCGGCGCCGCCCCGGCCGCGCATGCCGAGATCCGCCTGGCCAGCCGCGGCGAACGCAGCGCCAGCGCCGACCTGCTGCTGCGCGACTCCGCCGGCCGCGGCGTGGCGGTGCTGGAGGGCTGCACCCTGCAGCGCATCCGCCTGCCCGGCCGGACCGACCCGGCCGAGGGCGCGTTCCATGTCGCGCTGGTCCCCGCCGCCCCGCTGCCGGGCCAGGGCAGCGTGACCAGGCCCGGCCTCGCCACCTGCCTGGATGCCGCGCGGCGGCAGGATGAATCGCTCGATCTTGGCGATGCCGCCATCCTGCTCGAAGGCTATTGCGCCGCCGCGGCGCATGCCGCGCTGTCCGCCACGCCCGGCGCCGGGCCGCAGGCCCGCGCCCTGCTGGAGGAATTGGCCAAGGGCGGCCTCGCCGCGCCGAGCCCGGCCGGCCTCCGCCCGATGCCCACCGCGGACCTGCCCCCGGCGGTCGAGATCTGGCGCCAGGTGCTGCTGGAACAGCCCGCCCTCGCGCCCGACCTCGCCTGGGTCGCGCTCGCCGCCGAACGGCTGCCGCAGGCGCTGCTCGACTGGCAGGCGCCGGCCGAGCCCGGCCTGGTCGCCGGGCCGCCCGCCGGCAGCGCCGGCCAGGCCCGGCTCGGCGGCGTCCTGGCCGAGGCGGTCGCCGCCTTCGCCGCCGCCTGGCCCCGCTTCCTGCCGCTGCGGGTGCTGGAGGTCGGCGCCGGCCCCGGCCCGCTGACCGCACGGCTGGCCGCGTCGCTCGCCGCCTCCGGCCGGCAGGTCCGGTTCACCGCAGCCGCCCTGCCCGGCCGGCCCGGCCCCGCCTCGCCGGCCGCGGCCGCGGCGCTCGACTATGCCGTCGCCAGCTGGGACCCGCTGGGGACCGAACCGCCGCCGGTGGCCGCCGACCTGGTGGTCGGGCTCGGCCTCGGCGCCCGGCTGCGCGCCGGCGCGCTGCTGCCGCAGGCGCTGCGCCAGGCCGCCGCCCCCGGCGCCGCATTGCTGCTGGCCGAGCCGCTGCCCGGCCCGCTGCTGGACTTCTGCTGCGGCCAGGATGCCGCCTGGTGGGCGGCGCCCGGCGGCGCCTCGCCGCTGCCGGGGCCGGAGGCCTGGGAGGCCGCGCTCGCCGCCGCCGGCTGGTCGGAGGCGCGGACCGCACCGCTCTCGGCCGCGCCCTGGCCGGCGCTGCTGCTGGCCGCCCGGGCGTCGGAAGGCGCCGCGGTGCTGGCGGCGCCGAAGCTGCGGCGCATGGCGATCTTCGCCGATGCCGCGGCGGGCCCCTTGCCGCCGACCCTGGCCGCGGTGCTGCAGGCGCGCGGGGCGAGCGTCGCCCGGCACGACCTGGCCGAGGCGGCCCGCACCCCGCCCGCGGCGCTGCAGGGCTGCCTGGTGGTGGCGCTCGCCGGCGGCGGCACCGACCTTGCGGCGACGCTGACCGCGCTCGGCCGGCTGGCCGCGGCGGCGGACGGCGCGGCGGCCGGCTTCCGCCTGGTCACCCAGGGCGGCCAGCAGCCGGACGCGGGCCGGCACGACCCCGCCGCCGCCGCCTGCTTTGCGCTCGGCCGCGTGCTGGCCAACGAGCATCCGGGCCTCAAGCCGCGCCGCATCGACCTCGACCCCGGCCTGGCGCCGGAAGCCGCGGCACATCGCCTGGCGGCCGAATTGCTGGCCGAAGGCGATGCCGAGGCCGAGGTGACGCTGACCCGCGCGGCGCGGCTGGTGCCGCGGCTGCGGCCCGGCCTGCCGCCGGCCGCGCCGCCGGCCGGGCCGGCCCGGCTGCAGGTCGGCCAGCCCGGCCAGCTCGGCAGCCTGCACTGGGCGCCCTTGGCCCTGCCGGCGCCCGGCCCGGGCGAGGTGCTGCTGCGGATCGAGGCGGCGGGGGTGAATTTCCGCGACCTGATGTGGGCCCAGGGGCTGCTGCCCGAGGAGGCGCTGCTGCCCGGCTTTGCCGGCCCCGGCCTCGGCATGGAATGCGCCGGGGTGGTCGAGGCGGCCGGCGAAGGGACCGAATTCCGCCCCGGCGACCGCGTCTTCGGCGTCGCCCCGCGGGCCCTGGCGACGCAGGCCCTGACCCGGGCCGAGGCACTGGCCCCGCTGCCGGCGGGGATCGACCCCGCCGCCGCGGCGACGGTCCCGGTCGCCTTCCTGACCGCGGTGCATGCGCTGGAGGAATTGGCGCGGATCGAGCCCGGCGAGCGGGTGCTGGTGCATGGCGGTGCCGGCGCGGTGGGCCTGGCCGCGCTGCAGGTGGCGCTGGCCGCCGGCGCCCGGGTCGCCGCCACCGCCGGCACCGCCGCCAAGCGCGCCTTCCTGCGCGCCGCCGGGGCCGAGCTGGTGCTCGACAGCCGCGATGCCGGCTTCGCCGACGCGCTGCGGGCAGAGTGGGGCGGGCCGGGCGCAAGCGAAGGTTGCGTCGACGTCGTGCTGAACTCGCTGGCCGGGGAGGCGATGGAACGCTCCATGGCCCTGCTGCGCCCCTTCGGCCGCTTCCTCGAGCTCGGCAAGCGCGACTTCGCCGAGAACCGCCGCGTCGCGCTGCGGCCGATGCGGCGCAACGTCACCTGGTTCGCGGTGGATGTGGACGAGTTGCCGCGGGCCCGGCCGGCGGTCGCTGCCCGGCTGCTGCGCTCGATCGCCGAGCGGCTGGGCGACGGCCGCTTCCGGCCGCTGCCGGCCACCGAATACGCGGCGACGGAGGTCGAGACCGCCTTCCGGACGCTGCAGGCGAGCGGCCATATCGGCAAGCTGGTGGTCCGGCCGCCGCCGCCGGCCGCCACGCCGCAGCGGCTGCCGGCCCTGCGGCAGGCGGCGCGCGGCACGGTGCTGGTCGTCGGCGGCACCCAGGGCTTCGGCCTGGCCACGGCGCGCTGGCTGGCCGACCAGGGGGTGCGGCACCTGGCGCTGCTCTCGCGCCGCGGGGCGGCGTCGCCGGGGGCCGAGGCGGCGGTCCGTGACCTCGCGGCGCGCGGCGCCACCGCGACGCTGATCGCCTGCGACGCGACCGATGCCGCGGCACTGGGCCAGGCGCTGCGCGGCATCCGGGCCGCGCTGCCGCCGCTGCGCGGCGTGGTGCATGCCGCCGCGGTGATGGCCGATGGCGCCGCCGGCGCGCTGGAGACGCCGCGGGTCGCGCGCGTCCTGGCGGCCAAGCTGGCGGTGGCGGAGAACCTGGACGCGCTGACCGCGGAAGACAGCCTGGCGCTGTTCCTGCTGTTCGGCTCGGCGGTGGTCGCGGTCGGCAATCCCGGCCAGACCGCCTATGTCGCCGCCAATGCCGGGCTGGAAGCATTGGCCAGGCGCCGCCGGGTGGAAGGCCGGCCGGCCATGGTCGCCGCCTGGGGGCCGATCGCCGATGCCGGCATGCTGGCCGGCGATGCCGGGACGGCGGAGATCCTCCGCCGCCGGCTCGGCGCCGCGCCGCTCTCGGCCGAGGCGGCGCTGGCGGCCCTGCCGGCACTGCTGGAGGCCGGCCCGGCGGTCATGGGCCATGCCAGGCTGGCCTGGGGCGAGGCGCGGGCGGCGCTCGCGGTGCTGGCCGAGCCCTGCTTCGACGCGGTCCGCAGCGCCGCCCCCCCGGCCGGCGACGGCGCCGGGCTGCGCGCCCGGCTGCGCGAGGTCTCCGAGGCCGAGGCGCTGGCCCTGCTGCGGGAGGCGCTCGCGGCCGAGCTCGGCCGCATCCTGCGGCTGCCGCCGGCCGCGGTGCCGCTGGAGGCGCCGCTCGCCGGGCTCGGCCTCGACAGCCTGGGCGGGATGGAGTTGCGGCTCGGGCTGGAACAGCGGCTGGGCATGACGGTGCCGCTCTCGGCGGTGACCGATACGCTGACCGTGGACAGCCTGGCCCGGCGCCTGGCCGAGTCGCTGCACAGCGCCCCGGTGCCGGAGGACGCCGTGGTCGCGGCGCTGCTCGCGGCGCATGAGCCGGCCGCCCCGGTCCAACAGGCGGTGCGGGCGGCATGACCCAGGGCTTCGGGCTTTCGGTCGCCGCCCGGGCGGCGCTGCTGCAGCGCCTGTCGCGCCGGCGCGGCGAGGCGGAGGCGCCCGGCCCGGCCGAGAGCCCGGGCCGCGACCTGACCACCCTGCCCGGCCTGCGCGACATCGAGATGGTGCGCGAGGCGGGCCAGGCGCTCGGCTTCGAGAACCCCTTCTTCCGCCAGCATGAGGGCGTGGCCGGCGCCCGCACGGTGATCGGCGGCAAGCCCTACGTGAATTTCGCCTCCTACAATTACCTCGGGCTGAACGGCGACCCGCGCATCGCCGCGGCGGCCAAGGCGGCGATCGACCGGCACGGCGTCTCCGCCTCGGCCTCCCGCCTCGCCTCCGGCGAGCGGCCGGTGCATGGCGCGCTGGAGGCGGCGCTGGCGGCGAATTACGAGGCCGAGGCCTGCCTCGCCTTCGTCAGCGGCCATGCCACCAACGTCACGGTCATCGGCCACCTGCTGGGGCCGCGCGACCTGGTGCTGCACGACCAGCTCATCCACAACAGCGTCGCCGAGGGGGCGCGGCTGTCGGGGGCGCGGCGGATCGCCTTCCCGCACAACGACTGGCAGGCGGCGGAGCGCGAACTGGCGGCGCACCGGCGCCGGCACGGCCGGGCGCTGCTGGTGCTGGAAGGCCATTACAGCATGGATGGCGATGCGCCTGAACTCGCACCCTTCGCCGCGATGGCCCGGCGGCACGACGCGTTGCTGATGGTCGATGAGGCGCATGCGCTGGGCGTGCTCGGCGCCACCGGCCGCGGCAGCTTCGAGCATTGCGGCGTCGCGGCCGGCGCGGTCGATATCTGGATGGGCACGCTGTCGAAGACGCTGTCCGCCTGCGGCGGCTACATCGCGGCCCGCCGGCCGCTGGTCGACCTGCTGCGGCATTCGGCGCCGGGCTTCGTCTATTCGGTCGGGCTGGCCCCGCCCCTGGCCGCCGCGGCGCTGGAATCGCTGGCGGTGATGCAGGCGGAACCCTGGCGGGTGACGCGGCTGCAGGCCAATGCGGCGCTGTTCCTCGGCCTGGCGCGGGAAGCCGGGTTCGATGTCGGCAGCTCGGCCGGCATCGGCATCGTGCCGGTGATCCTCGGCAGCTCGGTGGCGGCGGCGCGGATGGCGGCGGCCTTGTTCGAGGCCGGGGTGAATGTCCAGCCGATCCTGTTCCCCGTGGTGCCGGAGCGCGCCGCGCGGCTGCGCTTCTTCCTCTCGGCCAAGCATGCCGAGGGCGAGATCCGCCAGACGGTCGCGGCGATGGCCGCGGCGCGCGACGGGATGGCGCCGGCCCGGGTGGCCTGACCACCGGTGCGGCCCGGCACGACGCAGGACCCGCTGACCCGCCCGGCCCTGCGCATCGCCCTGTTCACCCTGGAGGCGGCGCCGAGCGGGGAGGCCGTCGCCGGCTTCCTGCGGCGGCATGCGGCGGAGGTGGTGCTGATCGGCCGCTCCGACCCCTACCGGCCCGGCGCCGGCGGGGCGCTGCGGCAGGGCTGGCGGCACTGGCGGCGGTCCGGGCCGCGGCTGCTGCCCTATCTCTTCGCCAATTATGGCCTGCCGGGGCTGCGGCCCGGGCCGACCCGGCTGGCCCGGCTCGCCGCCGCGCGAGGCATCCCGCTGCACGCGGTGCGCGACGTGAACGGGAAGGAGACCGCGGCGGCGCTGCGCGCGGCACGGCCCGACCTGATCCTGTCCTGCCATTTCGACCAGATCTTCACGGCCGGAACACTGGCCCTGGCGCCGCGCGGCGGGATCAACCTGCATCCCTCCCTGCTGCCGCGGCAGCGCGGCCCGGTGCCGACGATCTGGGCCCTGGCCGAGGACGCCCCGCGCTTCGGGGTGACGGTGCACCGCCTGGTACCGCGCATCGATGCCGGCGGCATCCTCGGCCAGCGGGAGGTCGCGTTGCCCGCCGGCACCACCGCCAGCGCCGCCGCCCGCGCCCTGCACCTGGCCGGCCTGCCGCTGCTGGACGAGGTGCTGGCGGCGATCGCGGCCGGCACGGCGCGGGAGACCGCGCCGGGCCTGCTGCCCTATTGCCCCTTCCCGCCGGCCGCGCTGCTGCGCGCCATCGCCGCCCGCGGCCGCAGGCTGGTCGACACCGCGGACCTGCGCGCGGCCTGGCGCAGCCTCGGCGCGGCTTGACCGCCACCGGCCGGACCGGCCATCAACCCGGCATAAAGGCGCGCCGGACCATACGATACGCATGCCGCTCCTCCCGCCCGCGCCGCCGCGCCGGTTCCTCTTCCTGCAGGGTCCGATCAGCCCCTTCTTCGCCGAGCTGGCCGCGGGACTGCGGGCGCTCGGCCATGCGACGCGGCGGATCAACCTCTGCCTCGGCGACCGGCTGTTCTGGGACGGCAGCGGGGCGACCGACTATCGCGGCCGGGTCGCGGACTGGCCGGATTTCGTCGCCCGCTATCTGGAGCGGGAACGGATCACCGACCTGGTCCTGCTGGGCGAGCAGCGGCCCTACCACAAGGCGGCCATTGCCGCGGCCCAGGCGCGCGGCGTCGCGGTGACGGTGACCGACTACGGCTACCTGCGGCCGGACTGGATCGTGCTGGAACGCGACGGCATGGGGGCCGAGAGCCGCTTCCCGCGCGACCCCGCCGCCATCCTGGCCCTGGGGCGGGACTGCCCGGAGCCCGACCTGGCGCAGTACCACGGCGATGATTTCTCGCTGCAGGCGCGCTGGGACGTAGCCCACCACCTGGCCTCGCTGCTGCCCTGGCCCTTCCCGCATTACCAAAGCTACCTGCTGCACCATCCCATTCCGGCCTATCTCGGCACCGGGCTGCGGCTGCTGCGGCGGCGGGCGGACACCGCCCGGGCGGCGGCGGTGCTGGCGGGGCTCGCGCCGCGCGGGCCGCTCTATCTCTTCGCCATGCAGATGGAGAACGACTACTCCATCCGCGCCTATTCCGACTTCCCCGACAACGACGCGGCGCTTCGCGTGGTGCTGGGCAGCTTCGCCCGCGGCGCGCCGGCCGGGGCGCGGCTGCTGGTGAAGGTGCATCCGTTGGATCCCGGGCTGAAGCGCTGGGGCGCCCGGCTGGCACGGCTGGCGGCGGAAGCCGGGGTCGCCGGGCGGGTGCACCTGCTGGACGGGGCACTGCCGGCCGACCCGGTGATCCTCGGCTGCCAGGGGGTGGTCACCATCAACAGCACGCTCGCGGTGCAGGCGATCGTGCTGGGCCGGCCGGTGCTGGCGCTCGGGCGGGCGATCTACCAGGTGCCGGGGCTGGCCTGGCAGGGCGCGCCGGACGCGTTCTGGCAGCAGGCGCCGCCGCCCGACCCGCTGCTGGCGGCGGCCTTCCTGCGCGGCATCGCCGCCTGCCTGCATGTCCGCGGCCGGTTCTACGGCCGGCCGGGGCTGGACGCGGCGGTGGCCGGGGCGGTGCGGCGGCTGCACCTGAACCTGATCAACCAGCCGCTGCCGGACCCGCCGGGGTGACCGGCCGGCTGGCCGCGGTGCTCTTCGTGCCGCTCTGGAGCTCCGGCATCCTCGGCGGGGCGATGGCGATCCGGCATGGGCCGCCCTTCGCGGTCACCGGGCTGCGCATGGCGCTGGCCGCGCTGGTGCTGGCGCTGCTGGCGCTGGCCTGGCGGGCGGACTGGCCGCGTGGCGCGGCGCTGGGCCATGCCGTGGTGGTCGGGCTGCTGCTGCAGGGCGCGCATTACGCCGGGATCTATGCCGGCTTCGCGCTGGGGATGCCGGTCGGCGTCGCCGGGCTGGTGGTCGGGCTGATTCCGGTGGCGACGGCGCTCGGCGCGGCGCCGCTGCTGGGGGAGCCCTTCACCCGGCAGCGGCTGGCGGCGGCGGGGCTCGGGCTCGGCGCGGTGCTGCTGGTGGTGGGCGGGACGCTGGCGGGCGGTGCCGGCGGGGCGGCGCCCCTGGCGTTGGCGGCGGTCGCGCTGGCCGGCGGGGCGGGCGCGGCGCTGTGGCAGAAGCGGTTCGGCGGCGGCGGCCAGGGGCTGGGCGCGGCGGCGGTGCAACTGGCCGCGGGCACCGCGGTGATGGGGCTGTGCTGGGCGCTGCTGGAAGCCGGCGTGGCGCGCGGGATCGACTGGAGCCCGGGCTTCCTCGCGCCCTTCCTCTGGACGGTCCTGGCGAATTCGGTGGGGGCGACGCTGCTGCTGCTCTGGCTGCTCGGCCGCGGCGCGGCGGGCCAGGTGACCGGCCTGTTCTTCCTGGTACCGCCGGTCACCGCGCTGGGCGCGGCGCTGCTGCTGGGGGAGGCCCCGAGCCCCCGGCTGTTGGCCGCCATCCTGCTGGGCGCGGCGGCGCTGTGGGTGCTGCGCGAGCCTACTGGTCGTCGAAGCCGCGCCGCTGGCTGAAGCGCATCAGCCAGACCAGCACCCCGGTGATGCCCAGCGTGAAGAAGATGCCGAGCAGCAGGGCGACGACGCCGTGGAAGCCGATCTCGGCCCCGGCGATCGCGTGCCAGCCGGTCCAGGCGGCGTAGGCCGCCAGGCCGAGCACGAGCAGCAGCAGGCCAATGGTAAGGGCGCGGGCCATGCCGGCTACAGCATCGCCAGCCCGCGCTTGCGTTTCGGCGGCGGGAAGGCGGCATCCAGCGCGGCCAGGTCCTCGGGCGTGAGGCGCAGGTCGCGCGCCGCGGCATTCTCCCGCAGGTGCCCGGGATTGGACGCCTTGGGGATGCTGATCACCCCGGGCTCGCGCAGCGTCCAGGCCAGCGCGACCTGGGCCGGGGTCACCCCGTGCCGCGCCGCCACCCGCGTCAGCGTCGCATCGCGCAGCAGCGCGCCGCCCTGGCCAACCGGCGAATAGGCCATCACCGGCATGCCCCGCTTGCGGCAGAAGGACAGCAGGTCGTATTCGATCCCCCGCGTCCCCAGGTTGTAGAGCACCTGGTCGGTGGCGCAGTCGGCCAGCGCCGGGCCGAGTTCCTCCAGGTCGTCCACATCCAGGTTGGAGACGCCCCAGCGGCGGATCTTTCCGGCCGTGCGCATCCGTTCCATCGCCTCGACCGTATCCTCCAGCGGGACGGAGCCACGCCAGTGCAGCAGATAGAGATCCAGCGACTCGACCCGCAGCCGCTTCAGGCTGCGGCCCAGCGCGGCGTCCAGCTTCCGGCCCCCGGCATTGTGCGGATAGACCTTGGAGACCAGGAAGACCTCGTCCCGCCGCCCGGCGATGGCCTCGGCCACCACCTCCTCGGCGCCGCCCTCGGCATACATCTCCGCGGTGTCGATCAAGGTCATCCCGAGGTCGAGGCCGAGCCGCAGGGCCGCGGCCTCCCGCGCCCGGTCGGCGCCGCGTTCCCCCATGTGCCAAGTGCCCTGGCCGAGCGCGGGGACTTCCCCGCCATCCGGCAACCGCACAAGTGTCATTCCGCCACCTCCCGTCCTGCCGGTATCATCCGGTCCATGCTCCGCACCGCAACCCTCGTCCTCGCCCTGCTTCCCATCGCCGGCCTGGCGCAATCCCCGGCCCCGGCCGACCAGGATATCGGCACCTGGCGCCTCGGCTGCATCCAGGACCGGATGACCGACCGCGCCGCCTGCGCGCTGCGGCACCGCGACTGGGTGGACAAGCCGGCCGCCGGCACGCCGGGCCTGGCGCTGGAGGTCATCGACCGGCGGGGCCGGCTGGTTCCCGCGGTCACCGCGCGCGACCTGACGATCGAGGGCGCCGGGCGCGGCCTGCTGGCGCTGACCGGCACGGCGCAGCTCCGCTTCCCCCCCAACAAGCTGTTCGAGCTGCCCTGCGGGTTGGAAGGCCGCAGCGTGGTCTGCGCCCCGCGGCCTGAGGATGCGGCGCGGGCCGAGCAGGAATTGCTCGCCGCCGACCGCGCTTTGGTCCGCATCGTCGGCGGCACCGGCCAGAGCAGCACGGCCGAGCCGGTGGAGCTGCGCCTGGCCGGGACCCGGGACGCGCTGGCCCGCTTCGCCCGGGAGGCCCCGCCGGATGCGACGCGGGAGCCCGAAGGGTTCGATGGGCGCGAGATGATGCAGCGGCTGTTCCGCTTCTTCGGGACCAATTAGGCGGTGCGGGCCGAACCCACCTTGGCCACGCTGCTGGTCGCGGTCGCCGGCGGCGACCGCGGCGCGCTGCGCGCGGTCTACGACCGGCAATCGGTGCGGCTGTTCGGCGTCGCCAACGCCATCCTGCGCGACCGCGACGCCGCCGCCGATGCCCTGCAGGACGCCTTCCTGCGGGTCAGCGAGCGGGCCGGCCAGTTCGACGCCTCGCGCGGCGAGGCCTCGGCCTGGCTGGCCGGCATCGTCCGCCATGCGGCGCTGGACCTGGCGCGGAAGCGCGGCCGCGAATTGCCCACCGACGACCCGGCGCTGGGCGACATCCCCGTCGCACCCGAGGCGCTGGAGGCGGTGGCGGCCAGCGCCGAGGGGCGGCGGCTGCGCGACTGCCTGGCGGCGCTGGAGGAGAAGAACCGGCGTGGCATCGTGCTGGCCTTCGTGCATGGGCTGTCGCATGCCCAGGTGGCAGCAAGGCTGGAATTGCCGCTCGGCACGGTGAAGGCCTGGATCCGCCGCGGCCTGGCCCAGTTGCGGGAGTGCCTGGCATGATCCCGACCGATCCCGTGGAGCGCGAGGCGCTGGCCGCGGAATACGTGCTGGGCACGCTGGATGCGCGCATGGCCGCGGAGATGGCGGCCGCCCTGCCGAGCCAGGCCGACCTGCGCGCCGCGGTCGAGGCCTGGGAGGCGCGGCTCGCGCCGTTGACCGAACTCGCCGTGCCCGAGGCGCCGCCACCCGACCTGTGGCGGCGGATCGAGGCGGCGCTGCCGGGCGCCGAGCCCGAGGAAGAGCCCGCGCCGCGGCGGCGCTTCGGCCTCTGGCAGGGCTGGGCGATCGGGGCGAGCGCGGTGGCGGCCGGCCTCGCCACCTTCATCCTGCTGCAGCCGGCGCCGGAGCCGCCGCTGATGACCGTGCTGCTGACCAGCCGCGACCAGCCTGCCTGGGTGGTGGAGGCGGAGCGCGGCGGCACGCTGCGGCTCGCCTCGCTCAACCCCCAGCCGGTGGATGCGGACCGGGTGCTGCAGCTGTGGGCGCTGCCGGAGGGGGCGACGGCGCCGACCTCGCTGGGGCTGATCCCGGCCTCCGGGCGGATCACGGTGACGCCGGAGACGATCCGGCCGCAGCCGGGGATGCTCATCGAGATCAGCCTCGAGCCGCCGGGGGGGTCCACCACCGGGCGGCCGACTGGGCCGGTGCTGTTCATCGGTCGATTGAGCGCGGCCGGGGCGAGTTGATCGCCATGCTGTGACCGGCCGGCCGCATCCGCTGGCGCCGGCGCTCCGTAAAGCCGGCAGCGGGGCCGAGACGGTCCCGTTCGCCGAACGGAGAGACCTATGCTTCGCACCATCCTGCTTGCCGGCGCCGCCTGCCTGGCGCTCGGCGCGACCGCCCGCGCCACCACGCTGGTCAGCCTGACCGCCGACAACCACCTGGTCCGCTTCGACAGCGAGACCCGCCGCGCCATGCCGGCGGTGAGGGTCAGCGGGGCGGAGGGAAGGCTGCTGGGCATCGACGTGCGGCCGGCCGACGGCAAGCTCTACGGGCTGACCGATACGGGGCAGATCGTGACCATCGACGCCGCGACCGGCCGCGCCATGGCGGTAAGCCGGCTGGGCGAGAGGTTCGAGAGCGGCGGCCGCGCCACCATCGACTTCAACCCGGTCGCCGACCGCCTGCGGGTGATGGGCATGAATGGCACGAACCTGCGGGTGAATGTCGAGACCGGCGCGGCGACCAAGGACGGCACGCTGAAATATGCCGCCGGCGGGCCGATGGCCGAGACCGCGCCGCGCATCGTCGCCGGTGCCTATACAAACAGCATGGCCGGCGCGAAGGAGACCATGCTGTTCACGGTGGACTCGCTGTCCCGCTCGCTGAACCTGCAGGCGCCGCCGAACGACGGCGTGCAGCAGCCGAAAGGCGAGATCGCGGCGAGCCTGCCGGCCGGCGTGGCCTTCGACATCCTGAGCGACGGGCAGGGCGGCAACGCCGCCTGGCTGCTGGCCGGCGGGATGCTGCACACGCTCGACCTGGCGAGCGGCAAGGCGATGCCGGGGATGGTGGTGACGGGCCTGCCGCAGGCCGAGGTGATCGACATCGCCGCGATGCGGTAGCCGAAGCGCGCCCCGGCGCGGCCAGGGTCGAGATGCGGGCCGGCCGCGCCCCCCACCGCCGGCCTGCGTCGCCGTGCCGGGGAAAGCGGGGGGCGGGGATCGCCATCCCCGCCCCTTCCGCCTCAGAACTTCACGCGGTCGCCGCCCTTCAGCGCCAGCATCTCCCGCGCCTCCTTCGGCGTGGCGATCTCCAGGCTGAGGTCTTCCAGGATGCGGCGGATCTTCGTCACCTGCTCGGCATTGCTCTTCGCCTGCACGCCCTTGCCGAGCCAGAGCGAATCCTCGAGCCCGACCCGCACGTTGCCGCCGAGGATGCCGGCCATGGTGGTGAAGGGCATCTGGTTGCGACCCGCCGCCAGCACCGACCAGACATAGTCCTTGCCGAAGAGCCGGTCCGCCGTCTCCCGCATGAACAGGAGGTTGCGGTGCTCGGCGCCGAGGCCGCCGAGGATGCCGAAGATGGTCTGGGTGAACAGCGGCGGCTCGACGATCTTTTTGTCCAGCATATGGGCCAGGTTGTACAAATGGCCGACGTCGTAGCATTCGAATTCGAAGCGGGTGCCGTGGCCCTTGCCCAGCTTCTCGACGATCTGCTCGATATCCTTGAAGGTGTTACGGAAGATGAAGTCCGTCGTGCCCTCCAGGTAGGGCCGCTCCCACTCGTACTTGAATTTCGGGATGCGCGCCGCGCTGCCGGAGATGTTGAAATTCATGCTGCCCATGTTGAGCGAGCACATCTCCGGGCTGGCCTGCAGCGGCGCGGCGAGGCGCTCGTCCACCGTCATGCCGAGCCCGCCGCCGGTGGTGATGTTGATCACCGCGTCGGTCGACTGCTTGATCACCGGCAGGAACTGCATGAACACCGCCGGGTCGGGCGTCGGGCGGCCGTCGTTCGGGTCGCGGGCATGCAGGTGGATGATGGCGGCGCCGGCCTCGGCCGCGGCGATCGACTGCTCGGCGATCTCGGCCGGGGTGATGGGCAGGTAGTCCGACATGCTGGGCGTATGGATCGCCCCGGTGACGGCGACGCTGATGATGACCTTGGCCATGGCCGGTCTCCTCCGATTCAGGCGGGGAATCTGCCCCGGCGGCGGGGCGGCGTCCAGGTATCGCCGGCCTGGACGCCGCGGCAGGACGCGTGGCCTTTCCGCCCGGGCCGGCACGGGCGAGGATGCCGGCGATGGATATCGCCCTCGCGCTGCCGGTCGGCCCCGCGCTTGCTTGGCTGCTGGGCGCGGCGCTGGCGGGCGGGCTGGCGCGCGGCTTCTCCGGCTTCGGCGCGGCGCTGATCTTCGTGCCGCTGGCCGCGGTGGCGCTCGGCCCGCAGCGGGCGGCGCCGCTGATGCTGGCGCTGGAGGTGCTGGCGATCGCCGCGCTGACGCCGGCCGCCTGGCGCATCGCCGACCGGCGGGAGGTCGGCTGGCTGGCGGCGGGCGCCGCGGCGGGCACGCCGCTCGGCGCCGCGGTGCTGGCGCTGGCGGACCCGCTGGCGCTGCGCTGGGGCGTCGCGCTGACGATCCTCGCGCTGCTCGGGCTGCTGGTCTCCGGCTGGCGGTTCCGCGGCGTGCCGTCGCGCCCGGTGACGCTGGGCTTCGGCCTGGCGGGCGGCGTGCTGGGCGGCATCGCCATGGTCAGCGGGCCGCCGGCGATGGCCTACCTGATGGGCCGCGACGGGCCGGCGCGGCAGCTGCGGGCGGATTTCGCGCTGTACCTGGCGGCCGGCGCGGTCTTCGCCGGCATCGCCTATGCGGCGGCCGGATTGCTGGATGCGGCGCTGCTCGGGCCCTTCCTGGTGGCGGCGCCGGCCTATGGCCTCGGCATCTGGGGCGGTGCCAGGATGTTCGGCCTGGCCAGCGAGCGGGTGTTCCGCCACGCCTGCTTCGGCATGATCGCGCTGGCGGCGCTGCTGAGCCTGCCGGCCTGGGACGGCGTGCTGCGATAGGAGGGGACGATGGGGACCTATGCACCGGGCAGGTTCCGCGCGCTGACCTGGCACGACGCCGCGCCGGCCTTCCGCGACGGCACCGACACGCCGCGCGCCTGGCTTGAACGCTGCCTGGAGACGATCGCGGCGCGCGAGCCGGTGGTGCGCGCCTGGGTGGTGCGGAACGAGGCCGGGGCGCGCGCCGTGGCGGATGCGAGCACGGCGCGCTGGCGGGCCGGGCGGCCGCTCTCGCCGATCGACGGGATGCCTGTCGGCATCAAGGATTTGCTCGAGACGCGCGACATGCCGACCGAGATGGGCTGCGTCGGCTACAAGGGGAATTTCCCGCGGCGCGACAATGCCGCGGTGACGGCGCTGCGCGCGGCCGGCGCGGTGGTGCTCGGCAAGACGGTGACGACGGAACTGGGCGGGGCGCATCCGGGGCCGACGACCAACCCCTTCGATCCAGGGCGCACGCCGGGCGGGTCGTCCTCGGGCTCGGCGGCGGCGGTGGCGGCGCGGATGGTGCCGGCGGCGATCGGCACGCAGGTGGGCGGCAGCATCATCCGGCCGGCGGCCTATTGCGGCAACGTGGCACTGAAGCCGAGCCAGGGTGCGATCAACCGCGGCGAGAGGCAGGCGACGAGCCAGAGCACGCACGGCGTCCATGCCGGCTGCATCGAGGACATGTGGCTGGTGGCGGTGGCGATCGCATCGCGGGTCGGCGGCGATCCCGGGCGGGCGCCGCTCTCGGGCCCCGCGGCGCCGCCGGCAGCGCGCCGGCCGGAACGGCTGGTGGTGATGGAGACGGAGGGTTGGGCCGAGTTGGACGCGGCCAGCAGGGCGGCCTTCGGCGCGCTGCTGGCGCGGCTGGAGGCGGCGGGCGTGACACTGGTCCGCCGCGGCGACCATCCGCTGGTGGAGCGCTTCGAGCAGGGCATCGCGGAGGGCCGCAGCATCTGCGGCGCGGTCACGGCCTGGGAGAACCGCTGGAACACCCGCAACCTGCTCGACCAGAACCCGGACGGCATCAGCGCCCGGGCCAAGGCGGTGCTGGCGCGGGCGGAGGCGATGACGGTCGGCGACTACCAGGCGGCGCTGGCGATGCGGGAGGAAGCGCAGGCGCGCCATGCGCGGATCGCGCCGCTGGCCGATGCGGTGATCGCGCTGGCCTGCCCCGGCCCGGCGCCGCTCTGGAACGGCGAGACCGACACGCCGCGCCCGACCGGCGACATCGCCTTCAACGCGCCGTCGAGCATGCTGTTCGCACCCGCCGTGACGGTGCCGCTGCTGGCGGTGGACGGCATGCCGGTGGGCGTACAGGTCATGGCCCAACCCGGCCAGGATGCCGGCGCGGCCGCCATCGCACGGTGGCTGCAAGACTCGGGAAAATAGAGACCGCGCAGGGGGTTGCCCCCCCTGCCCTGGCGGCCCGCCGGCCGGCTTCGCCGTGCCCGCAGCCGCACCATTCCGCATCCCAGCCGCTTCGCCATCGAACCGCAAGCGATGTCGGGTGTTCGAAGCGATGGTCTCGGAAACGGATGGAGAAGAATACGCCATGGGTCGCACGAGGTCATGGGTGGCGCCGCTGCTGGTGGCGGCCTGCCTGTCCACGCCCGCCTGGTCGCAGCAGGCGCCGGCGCTGCTCTACACCCAGCCGCTGGCGCCGGCCGCGGTGACGGCAGTGCAGGAGAAGCTGCGCCAGGCCGGCGCCTATACCGGCCGCGCCGACGGCGTCTGGGGGCCGGACAGCCAGGCGGCGCTGGAGCGCTTCCAGTCGACGCGTGGCCTGGTCACCTCTACCCAGCTCAACCCCGCCACCGCGGCGACGCTGGGGCTGAGCCCGAGTGAACTGCTGGCGGCAGGGCCGGGCGCCGGCCCGGCCCCGGGCACGCCGGCGGCGATCGCGACCGAGCCGCTGAACCCGGCCGCGGTGCGCAACATCCAGACCCGGCTGAAGGCGCTGGATTTCTATCGCGGCGAGGTGGACGGCATCTGGGGCGCCAGCACGCAATCGGCAATCGAACGCTTCCAGCAGGGCCGCGGGCTGCAGGCGACCGGGCAGATGAACCCCGTCACGGCGCGGGAGATGGGGCTGGACGCTGCCAACCTGGCGGCGCCGATCCGCTAGGGCATGATGCGTCGGGCTTTGCTCACGCATCGTGATCTAGCGCCTGTTCGGTCGCGCGATTCAGGCTTTTCGGCGATGCCGCCCCATGCCATCGCGCTCCAGCGTCTGTCCGGCCGCGCGATTCAGGCTTTTAGGCGATGTCGCCGCAAGCCATCGCGCTCTAGTCGGCCGGGCGCACGCCCATGGCGATGGTGCGCTCGTCCATCCGCGGGTCGTGCTTCAGGCCGCGGCGATGCGCCCAGGTGTTCACGTATTGCAGGAGCTGGATCATCGGCTCCTGCCGCGCGTAGGTGGCCACCGCCTCGCGCCAGATCGCCTCGCGCGCCTCGTCGTCCATGCTGGCGGCGCCGCGGGCGAGGAGATCGTCGATCACCGGGTCGGAGTGCCGCGTCATGTTGGACGCGCCGGTCAGCTTCGCGCGGTCGTAGGTCGAGACGATGGCGAGCAGGTAGTTCGAGGCCTCCCCGGTGCTGCTGCCCCAGGCGCCCAATTGCATCGCGTGCTCCTGCCGGGTGCGGCGGGGGACGAAGGCGGCGAAGGGCATGGCATCCACCTGGGTCCGCACGCCGATCCGCGTCCACATCTGCGCCACCGCCTGGGACAGCCGCGCATCGTTCGGCCAGCGGTCGTTGGGCGTGGCGAGCGTCAGGCGGAAGCCCTCGGGGTAGCCGGCCTCGGCCAGCAGGCGCCGGGCGGCGTCGGGGTCAAAGGGCGCGGGGCGTACCTCCGGATTGTAGCCGAAGGCGCCGCGCGGCAGCCATTGCGCGGTCGCCTCCGCCGCACCGTCCATGGCGCGTTCCACCAGCGCATCGCGGTTGATCGCCTGCGACAAAGCCTTGCGGACCCGCGGGTCGAGGAAGGGATTGCGCGGCAGCGGCGTGCCGGCGTTGTCGGTGACCAGGGGCGTCGCGCCGCTGCGGGAATAGTCGGGCGACAGGAACACGGTGCGCAGCGAGGCGATCTCGGTGACCACCAGCTTCGGCTCCCGCTTCAGCCGGGCCAGGTCGGTGGTGGGGATCTGCTCGATCAGGTCGACGTCGTCGGCCAGCAGCGCCGCGGTGCGGGCGCCGTCGTTCAGCAGGAAGCGGAGGGTGACGCGCGACCAGGGCTCGCGCTCGCCCCAGTAGGCGTCGTTCCGCGCCAGCTCGACGCGGTCGCCGGAGCGGTAGGCCGCGAGCCGGTAGGGGCCGGTGCCGACCGACGCGCGGCCGCTGTTGTAGTCCTCGGGCTGCGCGCCTTCCGCCGCATGGCGGGCGATGATGTTGACCGAGGCGAGGTCGAGCGGCAGCAGCGGGTGCGGCTGCCTGGTATGGATGCGCAGAGTATGGGCATCCACCACCTCGGTCCGGGCGATCGACCGCAGGAAGCCGCCGAAGCCGCCCGGGCTGTTCGGCACGTTCGGGGCGCGCTCGAAGGTGAAGACCACGTCGTCGGCGGTGAAGGGGCGGCCGTCATGCCAGGTGACGCCCTGGCGCAGCCGAAACTCCCAGACGGTGTCCGAGACGGCGCGGTAGCTCTCGGCCAGCGAGGGGTGCGGCCGGGCGCGCGAATCGCGTTCCACCAGGCGGTCGAAGATGTGCTGCCCCAGCGCGTTGTTGGGGCCGAGGTTGTGGTAGTGCGGGTCGACCGTGGTGACCGCCGCGGCATTGCCGACGACGAGCGTGTCAGCCGGGCGCTGGGCGGCGGCGGGCAGCGCCGCGAACAGCAGGGCGAAGGCGGCGTGGCGAAGGCGTGGCATCGTCTGTCTCCCGGCGGCCTTTTCGGCTTCGGGAAAAGGTTAGGGAAGCGCCGCGCGCCTGCCAAAGAAAAACCCCGCCGGGCTCGCGCCTGGCGGGGCTTTCAGGGATGGCGGCGGGGGATCAGGTTTCCCGCTCGACCAGCATCTGCTTGATCTTGCCGATGGCCGCCGCCGGGTTCAGCCCCTTCGGGCAGGTCCGGGCGCAGTTCATGATGGTGTGGCAGCGGTAGAGCCGGAACGGGTCCTGCAGGTCGTCGAGCCGCGCGCCGGTCGCCTCGTCGCGGCTGTCGGCGATCCAGCGATAGGCCTGCAGCAGCACGGCCGGGCCGAGGTAGCGGTCGCCGTTCCACCAGTAGGACGGGCAGGCGGTGGAGCAGCAGAAGCACAGGATGCACTCCCACATGCCGTCGAGCTTGGCGCGCTCCTCCTTGCTCTGGCGGCGCTCGGCATCCGGCGGCGGCGGCGTGTCGGACTTCAGCCAGGGCTCGATGCTGCGCAGCTGCGCGTAGAGCTGCGACAGGTCCGGGACGAGGTCCTTCACCACCGGCAGGTGCGGCAGCGGGCTGATCTTCACGTCGCCCCGCACGTCATCGATCGGCTTGAGGCAGGCGAGGGTGTTCAGCCCGTCGATGTTCATCGAACACGACCCGCAGATGCCCTCCCGGCAGGAGCGCCGGAAGGTCAGCGTGCTGTCGACCTCGTTCTTGATCTTGATGATCGCGTCGAGCACCATCGGGCCGCACTTGTCGAGGTCGATCTCGAAGGTGTCGGTGCGCGGGTTCTCGCCGCTGTCGGGATCGAAGCGGTAGATCCTGAAGGACTTGACGTTCTTCGCGCCCGGCTCGGCCTTGTAGGTCTTGCCCTGCTGGATCGTCGAGTTCTTCGGCAGCGTAAAGGTAGCCATGGGGGCGTGCTTCCTTAGTAGACCCGCGCCTTGGGCGGGAAGACCTGGACCTCGTTGGTCAGGGTGCGCATCTTGACGTCGCGGTAGTCGAGCTTGACCGCGCCCTTGTCGTCGACCCAGGCGAGGGTGTGCTTCATCCAGTTGACGTCGTCGCGCTCGGGGTAGTCTTCCTGCGCATGGGCGCCGCGGCTTTCCTTGCGCGCCTCGGCGCCGACGATCGTGGTCAGCGCGTTGCCGATCAGGTTGTCCAGCTCCAGCGCCTCGACCAGGTCGCTGTTCCAGATCAGCGAACGGTCGGCGATCCTGATGTCGCCATAGCCGGCATGGACCTTGTCCATCTTCGCCACGCCCTCCTTGAGCAGGTCGGAGGTGCGGAACACCGCGGCATGCGTCTGCATGGTCCGCTGCATGTTCAGCCGCAGCTCGCCGACCGGGGTGGAGCCCTTCGAGTTGCGGACGCGGTCGAGCCGATCGAGCGCCGCCTGGCCGGCATTGGCCGGCAGGGCCGGCTGGGAGGCACCCGGCTTGATCGTCTCGGCGGCGCGGTGCGCCGCGGCGCGGCCGAACACCACCAGGTCGAGCAGCGAGTTGGTGCCCAGCCGGTTGGCGCCGTGCACGGACACGCAGGCCGCCTCGCCCACCGCCATCAGGCCGCGCACCACGCGGTCCTGGTCCTTCGCCGTCGGGTTCAGGACCTCGGTGTGGATGTTGGTCGGGATGCCGCCCATGTTGTAGTGGACGGTCGGGAGCATCGGGATCGGCTCCTTGGTCACGTCGACGCCGGCGAAGATCTTCGCGGTCTCGCTGATGCCCGGCAGCCGCTCGTGCAGGATCTCGGCGCCCAGGTGTTCCAGGTGAAGGTGGATATGGTCCTTCTCCGGCCCGACGCCGCGGCCTTCGCGGATCTCCACCGACATGGCGCGCGAGACGACGTCGCGCGAGGCGAGGTCCTTCGCGGTCGGCGCGTAGCGCTCCATGAAGCGCTCGCCCGCCGAATTCGTCAGGTAGCCGCCCTCGCCGCGGGCGCCTTCGGTGACCAGGCAGCCCGAGCCGTAGATGCCGGTCGGGTGGAACTGGACGAACTCGTTGTCCTGCAGCGGCAGGCCGGCGCGCAGCACCATCCCGCCGCCGTCGCCGGTGCAGGTATGCGCCGAGGTGCAGGAGAAGTAGGCGCGGCCGTAGCCGCCGGTCGCCAGCACCACGGACTGC
This sequence comes from Dankookia sp. GCM10030260, assembly GCF_042666655.1. Taxonomy (NCBI): domain Bacteria; kingdom Pseudomonadati; phylum Pseudomonadota; class Alphaproteobacteria; order Acetobacterales; family Roseomonadaceae; genus Dankookia; species Dankookia sp. GCM10030260. Next base: position 257,981 of record NZ_JBHTDE010000001.1, on the reverse strand, counting down.
GCGCGGAACCGGTGGATGGAGCCGTCCTCCAGGTTCCAGGCGGTGACGCCGCGGCAGACGCCGTCCTCGTCCATGATGAGGTCGAGCGCGATATACTCGACGAAGAACTCGCAGTTATGCTTCAGGCTCTGCTGGTACAGCGTATGCAGGATGGCGTGGCCGGTGCGGTCCGCCGCGGCGCAGGCGCGCATCGCCGGGGTCTTGCCGTAGTCCTGCATGTGGCCGCCGAAGGGGCGCTGGTAGATGCGCCCGTCCTCGGTGCGGCTGAACGGCACGCCGTAGTGCTCCAGCTCGATGATCGCCGGGATCGCCTCGCGGCACATGTACTCGATCGCATCCTGGTCGCCCAGCCAGTCCGACCCCTTCACGGTGTCGTACATGTGCCAGCGCCAGTCGTCCTCCCCCATGTTGCCCAACGCGGCGCCGATGCCGCCCTGCGCCGCGACGGTGTGGCTGCGGGTCGGGAAGACCTTGGTGATGCAGGCCGTCTTCAGGCCCGATGCGCCCATGCCGAAGGTGGCGCGCAGCCCGGCACCGCCGGCCCCCACGACGACGACGTCATAGGTGTGGTCGACGATGCGGTAGGCACCGCGGGAGGGTGAGGTGATCGCGTTCATGGTCCGTATCCCTATCCGCGTCAGACCGCGATCCTGAGGACCGCGAGCGCCGAGGCGATGGCAAGCAACCAACAGATGGCCTTGATCGCCAGAATGGAACCCATCTTGACCCATTCCTGATTCGCATAGTCCTCGACGATCACCTGCATGCCTGCCGCCGTGTGGTGGAAGGCAAGCGCGATCGCGGCCAGCAGCAGCACCGCATTGACCGGATGGGCGATCCAGGCGCGGGTTTCCACATACGGCGCGCCGGCGAGCGAGGCGGCCGAGAGGGCGAACCAGAGGGTCAGCGGCAGCAGGGCGGCGGAGGTGACGCGCTGCATCCACCAGTGATGCGTGCCGCCCTTGGCGGAGCCGAGCCCGCGCACCCGGCCGAGCGGCGAGCGGAGCACGGTGTTCTTGGCATATTCATTGGCCATGGGTGTGGTTCCTCAGCTCGCCCAGGCGATGATGGCGACCAGCCAGGTCAGCACCGTCATCACGGCGGTGGCGATCAGCACGGCACGGCCGGACTTGTAGGTGGACGGCAGGTCGTAGCCATAGCCGGCATCCCAGGCGAGGTGCCGGACGCCGTTCAGCGTGTGGTACCAGGCCGCGGCGGTCAGCCCGACCATGCCCAGCACGCCGAGCCAGGAGGTGAGGAACCACGAGACGGCGTCATAGGCGCCCGGCCCGGCGGCGGTCGCCACCAGCCACCAGACCAGGATCACCATCCCCACGGTCCAGACCACGCCGGTGATCCGGCCGGCGATCGACATGGCGCTGGTCAGCTGCATCATGTCGTACACCTGCAGGTGCGGCGACAGGGGCCGGCGGATGGGCGTGCCATCCGTTCGGCGACCTTCCATGGTCGCCTCGCGCGAGTCCTGCATGATGGACATGGATGTATTTTCACTCCTGGGATCGGCCGCCCGCGGCGCGGCTTCCATGTGACCGGTCTTCTATTGTGCCCTGCGGCAAAGCGTCAATTGCAGCTGGGCATGCAAGCAATCGTAGACAAGGGGGTATTAGGAATAATATCCTTGCAGCATGTCCCATCCCTCCCCGCCGGACCCGCCCCCGCCGCCGCGCCCGCCCTGGCTGCAGAAGCTGCGCCCCTGGGCGGAGCTGCTGCACCGGCTGCTGGCGGCGGTTGCCGCGGCGATCGCCATCTGGAAGGGACTGGGATAAGGCCACGAGCCTGCTTGACGAGACCCTAAGGCCGCGACGGGCGCGGCGGTTCATTGCCCCGCCGGTCTTCCATCGGCGATGGGGGCCGCCGGTCGGCCTCGGGAAAAAGTTCCGCATGGCGGAAAGGTCGGTGCGACAGGGTTCCGGGCCGTGCCGACTCCGGCATCGTCACCCCGCCAGCTTCAGCCCGGCCACCCCGGCGAGGATCAGCGCAAGGCAAAGCACCCGCGCGGCGGTGGCCGGGTCACCCTCCATCCCCATGCCCCAGAGCGCGGTGCCCAGGGCGCCGATGCCGACCCAGACGGCATAGACCGTGCCCATCGGCAGGACCTGCAGGGCGCGCGACATGCAATAGAAGCTGACCGCCATGGCGCCCACCGTGGCGGCGCTCGGCCCCAGCCGGGTGAAGCCTTCGGTATACTTCAGCAACACGGCCCAGACGATCTCGAAGCAGCCGGCAACACCCAACCAGACCCAGGCCATTCGGTACTCTCCCGGCTTGACAGCGGCGGGTTTCCCCGGCGCGGTGACGGTCAGGGAACGCAGCCAAGGGCCGGATGACCAGCGCCATTCTCTTCGCCCTGCTCTGCAACCTGCTCTATGCGGTCGGCTATGCCCTGGCGAAGCTGCTCTCCGGCAGCCTCGACCCGCTGGAGATCACCTTCCTCCGCAGCGTGCTGGTGCTGGTCGCGGCGATGGGCGTGACCGGCCTGCGCCCCGGCACGGCGGCGGCCTGGGGGCATGCGCTGGCGCCGCCGCGGGCCCGGGACCAGCGGCTGGCGGCCCTGGCCCTGGTCGCCTCCACCACCATCAGCGTCTTCGGCTATGCGCTGCTGCCGGTGACCGAGGCCTCGGCGCTGGGCTTCACCGGCCCGATCATCCTGACCGCCTGCGGCGCGCTGCTGCTGCGGGAGAGGGTCGATGGCCGGCGTTGGGCCGCGCTATGCTGCGGCTTCGCGGGGATGCTGGTGATGCTGCGGCCGGGCGGCGGGCTGTTCGCCCTCACCTCTCTGGTGCCCATCGCCGCGGCGCTGGCCTATGCGCTGTACCAGGTGCTGGTGCGGCGGCTGCGCGGCGTGGCGGATGCCAAGGATGCGCTGGTGCAGGGTGCCTTGTGCGGGACGCTGCTGCTGGCGCTGCCGGCGCTGGTGGTGTGGCGGATGCCCTCGCCCGCCGTGCTGGCGCTGGTGCTGCTGTTCACCGCGGTGCAGACCGCGGCGCTGGCGGCGCTCGCCGCCGCGGTGCGGCGGGCGGAGGTCTCGGCGATCGCGCCCTGGCACTACTCGCGGCTGGTCTTCGCGCTGGCGATGGACGCGCTGCTGTTCGGCCGGGTGCCGCCGCCCGAGGCACTGGCCGGCGCGCTGCTCATCGCGGCAGGGGGGCTTGTGCTGCTGCGGCGGCCGCCAGGCTGACGCCGAGCGCCGCCAGCGCCACCAGCGAGGCGCCGAGGAAGCCCACCGCCGCCAGGATCGGCGTCGCCGGCGCCCCGGTCACGTCGCGCAGCAGCCCGGCCAGCGCCGGCAGCACCGCCATCCCGGCATAGAACATCATGTAGTGGATGCCGACGCCGAAGGGCCGGCTGCCGGGCGACAGCACGCGGCCGAGGCAGGCCATGATCAGGCTCGCCGGCGGCGCCGAGAGCAGGCCGCAGGCGACCAGCATCGGCACGGCCGGCCAGCCTGCCACCAATCCCAGCAGCGCCGCCGCCATCCCGAGGATGCAGCCGGCGCAGGCCAGCAGCGGCCGGCCCAGGCGCTCGACCAGCGCGCCGCCCAGCGGCAGCAGCGGCAGGATCGCCCAGCCGACCAGGGAGGCGACGGCGCCTGCCTCGGCCGGGCTGGCGCCCTGCGCCACCAGGAAGGCCGGGGCGAAGCCGAGCAGCACGGCGAAGGCGGCGTTGTAGAACGCCCAGAGCGCGCCGACCGCGAGCAGCCCGCCCCATTCGCCGGGCAGCAGCCGCGCCATGCGGGCGACCGGGCCGCGCTGCCCCTCCGGGTCCGCTCCCTTCGGCACCGCCCAGGCCAGCAGCGGCAGGGCCAGGCCACAGAGCGCGGCGGAGCCGGCCAGGCCGAGGCGGAAATCCTCCCCCGCCAATGGCAGCAGCAGCAGCGCCGCGGCGATGCCGACCGGCCAGGCCGAGAGCATGACGCCCATCGCCGGCGCCAGGGCCGGGCCGGCGAAGCGGTCCAGCACCCGCTTGGCACAGGCGATCGTCAGCAGGGCCGAGCCGCCGCCGGCGACCAGCCGCCCGAGCAGCGCCATGCCGAAACCCGGCGCCAGCGCCACCACCACCCCGCCCAGCGTCATCAGCGCCACGCCGGCCAGCAGGATCCGCCGGTCGCCGAAGCGGGCCAGCAGCCAGCCGGCCGGCAGCGCCACCGCGACGCCGGCCAGCGAATAGGCACCGATCAGCGTCCCCAGCGCGGTCCAGTCGGGCACCAGATTGCCCACCAGCAGCGGGCCGAGCGCACCCACCGCCTGGAACTGCACCCCCATGGCGATGCGCGCCACGCCGATCAGCAGCAATTCGAGCCAGCGGTTGCGCGGGGTCATCGGCAGGCTGCGTCCCGGCGGGCGCGGTCGGCGGCGTCAGGCAGCGACCGTGTCCGCGCCGCCGAAAGCCTGGGTCCGGACCAGCCGCGCATAGAGCCCGTCCTCGGCCATCAGCGCCGCATGCGTCCCCTGCTCCACCGCCCGGCCATCCTGCATCACCACGATCCGGTCGGCCTCCCGCACCGTCGCCAGCCGGTGGGCGATGACCAGCGTGGTCCGGCCCTGCCGCAGCCGGGCCAGCGCCGCCTGCACCAGCGCCTCGTTCTCGGCATCGAGCGCGCTCGTCGCCTCGTCCAGCAGCAGCACCCGCGGGTCGCGCAGCAGGGCGCGGGCCAGCGCCACGCGCTGCTTCTGTCCGCCCGAGAGCCGCCCCCCGCCGGTGCCGAGCGGCGTTCGGTAGCCCTCCGGCAGCGCCGCGATGAAGTCGTGCGCGGCGGCCGCCCGGGCGGCGGCCTCGACCTCGGCCGCGGTCGCGCCGGGCCGGCCGCAGGCGATGTTGGCGAAGGCGGTGTCGTCGAACATCACCGCATCCTGGCCGACATAGGCGATGGCGTCGCGCACCGAGGCCAGCGTCGCCGTGCGCAGGTCGGCGCCGTCGATCCGCACCGCGCCCGCGGTCGCGTCGTACAGCCGCGGCACCAGCGCCAGCGCGGTGGACTTGCCGGCGCCGGAGGGGCCGACCAGCGCCACGGTCTGCCCCGGCTCGGCGGTGAAGCTCAACCCCTCCAGGGCCGCATCCGGCGTGCCGTCGTAGTGGAAGCCCACATCGGCGAACTCCACCCGGCCCTGGCCCGGCGGCAGCGGCGCGGCCCCCGGCGCATCCTGCACCCGGCGCGGCACGTCGATCACCGCGAAGACGCGCGAGAGGCCCGACAGCCCCTCCTGCAAGGCGGCGTTCAGCGAGCCCAGCGAGCGCACCGGTCGCGCCGCGATCAGCACCGCGGCGACGAAGCCGGTGAACTCGCCGACCGTGCCCTGGCCCTGGGATATGCGCCAGCCGACGAAGCCCAGCACCGCGGCAACGGCCAGGCCGCCCAACGCCTCCAGCGTCGGGTCCAGGCTGGCGCGGGTGCGGGCGATGGAGAACAGGCTCTCGCGCAGCCGGGCGAAGGCGCGTTCGGCCCGCGCCTCCTCCTGGCCCTCCAGCCGGTAGGCGCGGACCACGCGGGCGGCGGCGAAGCTTTCGGTCAGTTGCGCCGCGGTCTCGCCCATCCGTTCCTGCATCCCGCCCGAGGCGCGGCGGATCCGCTTGCCGAGGCGGAGGATCGGCACCACCGCGATCGGGTAGAGCGCCACCGCGATCAGCGACATCTGCCAATCCAGCCAGACCATCGAGCCGACCAGGCCGATCACGGTCAGCACGTCGGCGGCACCGTTGATGGATTTGGTCAGCGCCTCGCGGATGGCGGCGGCGTCCACGGTGAATCGCGTCGCGTGCCGGGCCGGGGCATCGCGCACCACGGCGGCCAGGTCGGCCCGGGTCAGGGCGCGGAAGAGATCTCCCTGCAAGGCCTCGATCACCCGCAGCACGATGGACTGCACCGCGACCGCCTGGCCGTATTGCGCCAGGGCCTTGGCGCAGGTCACGCCGATGATCACCAGCGGCAGCAGCCAGGCGAGGTTCTGGTCGCCCTTGCTGAAGCGGTCGAAGCCCTGCTGGATCACCACCGGGTACAGCGCGGTGAGCCCGGCCAGCGCCAGGGTGGAGAGCACGGCGAGCACGATGCCGCGGCGATGCCGCGCCAGGTAGTCGCGCAGCAGGCGGCGGATCAGCACCTGGGAGGACGGATCGACGGGAAGGGCAGCCATGGCGCCGGGGGGTATCAGATCGTCGGGCCTGCGGCCAATTCCCGCAGGCGGGCCCGGCAGGCCGCGGCATCGTCGGTGCAGCCGCGCGCCAGCCACCAGGCGCGGACCTGCTCCAGCACCGCGCCGATGCGGGGGCCCGGCTCCAGCCCGGCCTCGATGGCGTCGCGGCCCTTGAGCGGGAAGACCGGCGGCTGGGTCGCGCGGATGCGGGCGCGCAGGGCGGCCCAGTCGCCGGGCAGGCCGCGCGCCTCGGCGATCCAGGCGGCATCTACCAGGTCGGCGGGCGGGGCCTGGGCCAGGGCCCGCCACAGGTCGGCGCCGTCCGGCTGGCCGCGGATGGGATCGAGCCGCCGCGCCGCGCCGTATCGGCTGGCCTCGGCGGCCGACCAGCGCAGGCGTTCCGGCAACGCGGCGTCCGTGGCGTCCGGCCCGACCAGCGCGGCGCAACGCAGCAGCGGATCGGCCGGCGCGCCGGCCGCGACCAGGGCGCCGAGCACGCCGAGGTCGGCGCCTTCCGGCAGCACCGCCGCCAGCACCCCGGTCTCCGCCATCAGCGCCAGGGCCGCGCGCGGGTCGGGCGCCGCCAGCAGGCGCTTGAGCTCCATCCAGACCCGCTCGGCCGAAAGCCGCGCCAGGCCGGGGACCGCGGCGCGGATCGCGGCCAGCGCCGCCGCATCGGGCGCGCCCTGCCCGTAGCGCGCCTGGAAGCGGAAGAAGCGCAGCGCGCGGAGGTAGTCCTCGGCCAGCCGCGTCGCCGGGTCGCCGACGAAGCGCACCCGCCCCGCCGCCAGGTCGGCCCGGCCGCCGAAATAGTCCCACACCACGCCGTCTGCGCCCATCGACATGGCGTTGATGGTGAAGTCGCGCCGCGCCGCGTCCTCGCGCCAGTCGGTGGTCCATTCGACCGCGGCGTGGCGGCCGTCGGTGGCGACGTCGCGGCGCAGGCTGGTGACCTCGACCGGCGCCTGGTCCAGCACGGCGGTGACGGTGCCGTGCGCCAAGCCGGTCTCGAACACCTTGAGCCCGGCCTCGCGCAGCCGGGCGATGATCGCCTCGGGCGGCCAGGGCGCGCCGAGATCGACATCCTGCACCGGCCGCCCCGCCAGCAGGTCCCGCACCGCCCCGCCGACCACCCGCGCCCCGGGCAGCGCCGCCAGCACCGCCGCCGCGGCGCCGCCCCGCAGGAGGCTGGGTGGGTCCTGGCTCACGGCGCCCGCTGCCCCGGGATCACCCGGCCATCCGGGCCGAGCTGCGCCGGCACGTAGACCTCGTGCGGCGGCATGGAGACCGAGAGCCCGTACCAGACCGCGACGCCGAACATGAGCAGCACCCCGAGCACCGCCGCCAGGATGAAGCGCGAGCCGGGCTCGATCCCCGGGTTGAACCGGCGCCACAGCGCGAAGGCGATGAAAGGCAGCAGAAAGAGGATGAATTCGATCAGATAGGGCATCAGTGCGCCATCAGGGGGTTGGCATCATGGCATGGCAACGCGGCCCGTGCTCGTTCCACCACTCCCGACCGTCAATGGCCGCGCAGCACCTTGGCCAGGTTGACCAGGATCGCCGCCGTCGCCCCCCAGATATAGTGCCGCTCATGCGGCCAGACCCAGAATTCCCGGGTCATCCCCTGCCATTCCCGGCTCCGCCGCTCCGGCGCCTGCGGGTCGAGGATGAGGGAGAGCGGCACCTCGAAGGGCTCCTCCACCTCGCGCGGGTCGGCCACCAGGTTCAGCGGCGGCGGCACCAGGGCGACCACCGGGGTGATGTGGAAGCCGGTGCCGGTCTGGTGGTCCGGCAGCCGCCCCAGCAATTCCGGCAGCCGCGGGTCGAGCCCGACCTCCTCCGCCGCCTCCCGCACCGCCGCGGCCTCGGGCGTCTCGCCGGCCTCGATCCGGCCGCCGGGGAAGCTGACCTGGCCGGCATGGGCCGACATCTTGGCCGCCCGCAGGGTCAGCAGGATGCTGGGCCGCGGATGCAGCACGATCGGCACCAGGACGGCGGCGAATTTCATCGCGCCGACCCGGAAACCCTCGGAATCGTTGAACTTGGTCGTGCCGACCAGGGCAAGCGCCGCCGGGTCGGCCATGCGCGCGGCAATCTCCGCAGCTGTCACGCCGGTGCAGTCCCCCTCAGCATGCCACCCCGGCAGCCTGCATCATTCCGCCGCGACGTCCAGCGCGCCGATCTCGTCGATCGGGAAGAAGACGCCCTCGCTCCAGACCCCGAGCACCTCGCGCCCGTCCAGCGTCTCGGTCTGGCCCAGCGCGACCAGCTCGTAGAAGACGGCGCGGTTGATCTTCGCCTCCAGCCCCGGCCGCACCGTCACGTAGGGCCGCGGCTCGCGGGTCTTGGGGCACAAGTGGACCCGGATCGGGTGCTCGGCATCGGCGGTGACCAGCTGGTCGAGGTTGGTGCGGAAGGTCAGGCATTGCCGCGGCCTGCCGTCGCCGCAGTCGCAATCCTTCCACCACAGCTCGACCGCGACGAAGGGGGCGTCCTCGACCTCGATCCGGCCGCGCTCGACCGGCGTCTCCAGCCAGTAGCTGCCGTCCGGCTCGCGCCGCAGCACGCTGGCGAACAGGCAGACCAGCTCCTTGCGGCCGATCAGGCCGCCCTCGTGGTACCAGGCGCCGTTGCGGTCGATGCGGATCTTGTAATGGCCGGCCTCGTGTTTCGGCCGCAGGCCACCGCCCGCATGCCCGGCGGCGCCCTTGGGCGGGCCATCCACGGGCCTCATCTGGTTCTGCACGACCGCCTCCCCATTCACCGCTTTGTCTGCGACGCCGCTGGCCATAGGCTTGCCTATCCACATCTCTGGCACACGTCCGGGTGACGCCAAGTCGCCAGGGCGTCGCCAAGGACGCACCGCCGCCAATATAGGGATCGGGTCGGGGATGATTGAAGTGGCCGGCACCACGAAGGACAGCATGAACGGGAACTCCTCCCCCAGCAGCGACCCCGTGGCCCTGGTGGCGGAGGTCGAGGCGCTCGGCGAACGCCTGCAGCGGGTTCGTGATTCGGTCGGCCGCGTCATCTTCGGGCAGGAGGAGGTGGTCGAGCACACGCTCATCACCCTGCTTTCCGGCGGGCATGCGCTGCTGGTCGGCGTGCCCGGCCTGGGCAAGACCAAGCTGGTGGAAACACTGGGCTCGGTGCTCGGCCTCGATGCCCGGCGGGTGCAGTTCACCCCGGATTTGATGCCGGCCGACATCATCGGCTCGGAGGTCCTGGAGGAGGCCGCGGACGGCCGCCGCGCCTTCCGCTTCCTGCCCGGCCCGGTCTTCTGCCAGCTGCTGATGGCGGACGAGATAAACCGTGCGAGCCCGCGCACCCAATCGGCCCTGCTGCAGGCGATGCAGGAGCACAAGGTGGCGGTCGCCGGCCATGTCCACCCGCTGCCCATGCCCTTCCACGTGCTGGCCACGCAGAACCCGATCGAGCAGGAAGGCACCTACCCGTTGCCGGAGGCCCAGCTCGACCGCTTCCTGCTGGAAGTCGAGATCACCTACCCGGACGAGGCCGCCGAGCGCGCCATGCTGCTGGCGACCACCGGCGCACAGGATGCCCGGCCGGTGCCGGCGCTGACCGCGGCCGAGCTGATGGCCGCCCAGGCGCTGATCCGCCGCATCCCGGTCGGCGAGGGCGTGCTCGACGCCATCCTCCGCCTGGTCCGCGGCGCCCGGCCGGAGCATGCCGACGACCCGATGATCAGGAAGCAGCTCGCCTGGGGGCCGGGCCCGCGCGCGGCGCAGGCGCTGATGCTGGCGACCCGGGCCCGGGCGGTGCTGGATGGCCGGCTGGCCCCCTCGGTCGACGACGTGCTCGCCTTGGCCCAGCCGGTGCTGCGGCACCGCATGGCGCTGAATTTCTCCGCCCGCGCCGAAGGCATCCAGGTGTCCGACGTGATCGAGACGCTGAAGGCCAAGCTTGGCTGAGCCGGGCAAGCCCCCTCCCGTCGGCGCCGCGGCGCTGCGCGCCGAGGCGCCCAAGGGAGGAAACCCCAGCGCCGCGGCGCTGCGCGCCGAGGCGCTGGGCGCCCGCCTGCCGCCTTTGGTGGTCGCCGCCGACCGCGTCGCCGCCACCGTGCTGCAGGGCGTCCATGGCCGCCGCCGGGCCGGCCAGGGCGACGCCTTCTGGCAGTTCCGCCCCTTCCTGGCCGGCGACACGGTCGGCCGGATCGACTGGCGGCAGAGCGCCAAGTCGGACCGGCTGTTCATCCGCGAAACGGAATGGGAGGCGGCGCAGACCATCGCGCTGTGGTCGGACGCCTCGCGTTCGATGGAATGGGTCTTCTCCCCCGACCGCCCGACCAAGCGGGACCGGGCCGACCTGCTGACCGCGGCGCTCGGCGCGCTTGCCCTGCGCGGCGGCGAGCGGGTGCGGCTGATCGGCGGCGCCGGGCGCAGCCATGCCGGCCGGGCCGGGCTGACCTCGCTGGTCGAGACCATGACCACCGTCACCAAGTCCCGCGCCCTGCCCTCGCCCGACCACAGCCTGCCGCGCCACGCCCGGGCGGTGCTGATCGGCGACTTCATGGCGCCGCTGCCGGAGATCCATGCCGCGGTCGCCGCCCTGGCCGCCTGGCCGGTGCGGGGCCATATCCTGCAGGTGCTGGACCCCGAGGAGGAAACGCTGGGCGAAGGCAACCGCGCCTATGCCGGGCGCGTCCTGTTCGAATGGGGCGACGCTGGACAGGGTGGCGGCCAGGCCATTCTGGTGCCCCGGGTCGAGGAGGCCCGCCCGGTCTATGTCGAGCGCCTGCGCCACCACCGCGAGGGGATCGCCGCCATCGCCGCCGCCGCCGGCTGGGGTTTCATGACCCATCATATCGATCAGCCGCCACAGACGGCTTTGCTGGCCTTGTGGCAGGCCCTGGCGCCACAATAGGGGCTGACCGCATGGGCACCCCCGTCATGCCGCTGGGCTTCCAGGCGCCGCCTTCCCCGGCGGCCGGCGCATCCGCCGGCTGCGTCCCGGCCTGCCGATGCTGAGCCTCGGCCCCGTCGCCTTCGCCGCGCCCTGGCTGCTGCTGGCTCTGCCCGCGCTGCCCGTCCTCTGGTGGCTGCTGCGGGTCACCCCGCCGGCGCCGCGCCGCATCGCCTTCCCGGCGCTGCGCCTGCTGCGCGACCTGCCGCTCGCCCAGGAGACCCCGGCTCGCACCCCCTGGTGGCTGCTGCTGCTGCGCATGGCCGCCGCCGCGCTGCTGATCCTGGGGCTGGCCCAGCCGGTGCTCGGCCCCGGCGTCGGCGGCGCGGCCGGCCAGGGGATGCTGCTGCTGGCGGTGGACGATGGCTGGGCCGCCGCGGCCGATTGGCCGGCCCGCATGGCCGCCGCCGGCGGCGCGCTGGACCGCGCCGGGCGGGAGGGCCGCCGCGCCGCCCTGCTGGCCACGGCGCCTGCCGAGACCGGCGACCCGCCCCGGGTCCTCGGCCCGATGCCGGCCGAGGACCTGCGCGCCCGGCTGGCCGCGCTGCGGCCGAAGCCCTGGGCGCCCGACCGCGCCGCGGCGCTGGCCGCCTTCCAGGCCTGGCGCGGCGGCAATCCCGGCGCGCTCTCGACCCTGCTGGTCAGCGACGGCGTCGAGCACGGCGACACGGCGGCCGGTCCCTTCCAGGCCGCCCTGGCCGAGGCCGGGGGCCTCACCGTCGCCCGCGCCGAGGCCAGCCCGGTCCGCCTGCTGCCGCCCCCGATCGCCGAGGCCGACCGGCTGCGCCTGCGGGTCCAGCAGGCGCCGCTGCCGACCGCGACCGAGGCGGTGGTCCTGGCCCGCACCGGCGACGGCCGCGCCATCGCCCAGGCCAGCGTCGCCCTTCCGGCCGGCGCCACCGAGGGCGAAGGGGTCCTCGAACTGCCGGTCGAGCTGCGCAATCAGGTGGTGCGCCTCGAGATCGAGGGCGAGACCGGCGCCGGCGGCGTCGCCCTGCTGGACGAACGCTTCCGCCGCCGCCCCGTCGGCCTGCTGCCGCCGCAGGAGGAAAGCGCCGACGCGCCGCTGATCGGCGACCTCTTCTACCTCGACCGGGCGCTCGCCCCCTTCGTCGAGCTGCGCCGCGGGCCGCTCGACCGGCTGCTGGCCCGGCCGATCGCGGTGCTGGCCCTGGCCGACCGGCCGGTCGCCGAGGGCGCCGAGCGCGAGGCGCTGACCCGCTGGGTGGAGCGTGGCGGCACGCTGATCCGCTTCGCCGGCCCGCGCATCGCCGAACGGCCGGACCCGCTGCTGCCGGTGCCGCTACGGGCGGAACGCCAGCTCGGCGGATCGCTGTCCTGGGAGCAGCCGCAGCGCCTGGCGCCCTTCCCGGAGAATTCGCCCTTCCTCGGGCTGCCGGTGCCGGAGGAGGTGACGGTGGAGCGCCAGGTCCTGGCCGAGCCCTCCTCCCGCCTGACCGAGCGGACCTGGGCGCGGCTGGGCGACGGCACGCCGCTGGTCACCGCGGAATCCCGTGGCCAGGGCCGCGTGGTGCTGTTCCACGTCACCGCCAATGCCGAATGGTCGAACCTGCCGCTGTCGGGGCTCTTCGTGCAGATGCTGCGGCGGATCGTGGCGCTCTCGGCCGGCATCCAGGGCAACGAGGGCGATGCGCCGCTGGCGCCGCTGGAGGTGCTGGACGGCTTCGGGCGGCTCGGCGCGGCGCCGCCGGCGGCGGCCCCGGTGGCCGCCTCGGCGATCGAGACCACGGTGCCCTCCCCGCGCAACCCGCCGGGCTGGTACGGCACGCCGGGCCAAAGGGACAGGGATGATGCCGCCAATGCCGCCTATCGCCGGGCGCTGAACCTCGGCGGCGCCATCCCCGGGCCGCGCGCCGCGCCGCCGCCGCCGCCGGGCGCCGCATTGCTCGCCATCGGCGGGGTGCCGGCGGAGCGCGACCTCGGCCCCTGGCTGCTGGCCGCGGCGCTGCTGCTGCTGGCGGCCGACCTGGTGATCGGGCTGGTGCTGCGCGGGCTGCTGGCCCTGCCGCGGCTGGCCCGGGCCGGCGCGGTGGCGCTGGCGCTGCTCGCCGCGGCGCCGGCGCAGGCCCAGCGGGCGCCGGCGGCCGAGAGCGACCCGGCGCTGGCCACGCGGCTCGCCTATGTCGTCACCGGCGATTCCTCCATCGACGAGACCCAGCGGATGGGCCTCGTGGGGCTGTCCGACTTCGTCAACCGCCGCACCGCCGCGGCGCTGGCCGATCCGGCCGCGGTGACGCCGGGGCAGGACGACCTCTCGCTCTTCCCGCTGCTCTATTGGGTGGTGACGCCGGATGCGCCGCAGCCCGAGCCGCAGGCGGTGACCGCGCTGAACGACTTCATGCGCCACGGCGGCATCATCCTGTTCGACACGCGGGACGAGGGCAGCGGCGAGGGCTTCGCCGCCGGCGCCAGGCCGGCGCTGCGGCGGGTGACGCGCGACCTGGCCATTCCGCCCTTGGCCCCGCTGTCCGAGGACCATGTCCTCAAGCGGTCCTTCTACCTGCTGCCGGACCTGCCCGGCCGTTTCGCCGGCGGCCAGGTCTGGGTGGCGCGCGATCAGGACCGGGCCAACGACAGCGTCTCCCCGGTCATCCTCGGCGGGCATGACTGGGCGGCGGCCTGGGCGGTGGATGCGCGCGGCAACAACCCCTTCGCCGTCATCCCCGGCGGCACGCGGCAGCGCAGCCTCGCCTACCGCTTCGGCGTCAACCTCGTGATGTACGCCCTGACCGGCAACTACAAGGGCGACCAGGTCCATGTGCCGGCCATCCTCGAACGGCTGGGGAACTAGATGCAGCAGGCCTTCGCCGGGATCGACCTCTCGCCCATCATCCCGCTCTGGCTGCTCGCGGCGCTTGGGGTGGTGGCGGTGCTGGCGCTGGCCCCGGCCTTCTGGAGGCGGGCGCGTGGGGCGCCGCTGCGGGCGCTGGTCTTCGCCTTAATCCTGCTGGCCCTGGCCAATCCGCGCCTGGTGGAGGAGACGCGGGAGACCCGCCCCGACATCGCCCTGGTGGTGGTCGACCGCTCCGACAGTGCCCGCATCGGCACCCGCGCGGCCCAGGTCGAGGCGGCGCGGACCGTGCTGGAAGACCGGCTCGGCCGGCTGCCGGAGCTGGAGGTGCGCACCGTCGAGGTGCCGGAAGGCGGCAACCAGGGCACCAGGCTCTTCGGCGCGATGGAACAGGCGCTGGCGGAGATCCCCCGCGCCCGGCTGGCCGGCGTCATCGCCCTGACCGACGGCCAGGTGCACGACGTGCCCGGCGCCTCCCCGATCGAGGCGCCGTTCCACGCCCTGCTGCCCGGCCGGCCGGGCGAGACCGACCGCCGCCTCCGGGTCATCGAGGCGCCCGGCTTCGGCATCGTCGGCCGCAGCGTCGAGCTCCGCGTCGCGGTCGACGACCTCGGCGTGCCGAACGCGACCGGGGCGGCCCGGCTCACGGTCCGCCGCGACGGCGCGCCGCCGCGGATCGAGAGCGTCCCCGTCGGCCGCGAGCACCGGATCGAGATCCCCATCGAGCGCGGCGGCCCGACCGTGGTCGAGCTCGCCGCCGAAGCCCGCCCCGGGGAGGTCTCCGAACTCAACAACCGCGCCGTCGTCACCGTCACCGGCGTGCGCGACCGGCTGCGCGTGCTGCTGGTGAGCGGCGAGCCGCATGCCGGCGAGCGCACCTGGCGGCGCCTGCTGAAGGCCGACCCGGGCGTCGACCTCGTGCACTTCACCATCCTCCGCCCGCCGGAGAAGGACGACCTGACGCCGCTGAACGAGCTGGCGCTGATCGCCTTCCCAGTGCGCGAGTTGTTCCAGGTGAAGCTGCGCGAATTCGACCTGGTGGTGTTCGACCGCTTCGCCAATCGCGGCATCCTGCCGCCCGCCTACTTGCGCAACATCGCCGACTATGTCCGCGGCGGCGGCGCCCTGCTGATGTCGGTCGGGCCGGAATTCGCCGGCCCGGTCAGCCTGGCCGCGACGCCGCTCGGCGCCGTGCTGCCGGCGCGGCCGGCGGCGGGCGGCCAGTCCGGCGCGGCGGAAGGCGCCTTCCGGCCGATGGTCACCACGCTCGGCGCCCGCCATCCGGTGACGGAGGGCCTGACCGGCGCCAATCCGGACGACCAGCGCGAGGCCACATGGGGCCGCTGGTACCGCAGCATCCGGGCCGACCAGCGCGGCGGCACCGCGGTGATGGAAGCCGCCGGCGGCGCCCCGCTGCTGGTGCTGGACCGGGTCGGCGAGGGCCGCGTCGCTTTGCTGCTGTCCGACCATATCTGGCTCTGGTCGCGCGGCCATGACGGCGGCGGCCCGCAGGCGGAACTGCTGCGCCGCGCCGCGCACTGGCTGATGCGCGAGCCGGAACTGGAGGAGGAGGACCTGACCGCCCGGATCGAGGCCGGCCGGCTGCAGGTCCAGCGCCGCAGCGTCGAGACCGTACCGCCGCCCGAGGTCACCGTCACCGCCCCCGACGGCAGCACCCGCCGCGCCCCGCTGCAGCCCGGCCCGGGCGGCCGCGCCACGGCGGAGCTGGCGGCCGACCAGCCCGGCGTCTGGCAGGTCTCGGACGGGCGGCGCAGCGCCTTCGTCGCCGCGGTGTCGGCCAACCCGCTGGAGGTCGCCGACCTGCGCGCCGACCCAGGGCGGCTGGCGCCCATCCTGGCCGCGACCGGCGGCGCCGCGCGCTGGCTGGGCGCAGCGGCCGAGCCGGCGCTGCCGGAGCTGCGCCGCGTCGCCCCCGGCCGCGACGCCCAGGGGGGCGGCTGGATCGGCCTCCGCCGCAACGGCGACCACACGGTGACCGGCATCGCCGCCATGCCGCTGCTGCCGCCCTGGCTGGCACTGCCGCTCGTGCTGGGCGTTGCGGTGCTCGCCTGGCGACGAGAGGGACGTTGATGCGCCACCTGCTGCTTTTCCTGCCGCTGCTGCTCGCGGCCTGCGCGACCGAGCCGCCGCTCGAGGTCCGGCTGCAGCCGCTGGTCGGCAAGACCGAGGCCGAGCTGGTCCAGGCGCTCGGCGTGCCGAACGCGACCTACGAGGTCGACGGCAACCGCTTCCTGCAATACGAGGACCAGACCAGCACGGTCTATCCGGGCGACCCCTTCTGGGGCGGCCGCTACCGCCGCTTCGGCGGGCCGATCTATTCGCCGCCCCTGGTGGTCACCCGCACCTGCGCCATCACCTTCGCCCTGGCCGGCCAGAAGGGGGAGCACCGCGTCGGCAGCTTCACCTTCCGCGGGAATGGTTGCCGGTAGCTGGCGGCGAGCCCGGACCCGGGGTAAGCAGGCGGGATGCGCGCCCTGATCCGTCTGTTCACCCTTGCTCTGCTCGCCTGGATCGCCCTGCCGGTCGGCGAGGCCGCGGCCCAGTTCGGCCGCGGCAGCACGACAAGCCGGGTCCCGCGCGACCAGGGCACCGCGGTCCGGCCGCCGCCGCCGGCCTTGCCGGGCCTGCAGAACCGCCGCGCGCCGGACCCGATCCCGGCCGACCCCAACCAGATGCTGTCGCCCAATGCGGCGCTGTTCGATGCCATCAACCGCGGTGACCTGCCGGCGGCGCGCGACGCGGTGGCGCGCGGCGCCGACCTCGAATCGCGCAACGTGCTCGGCCTGACGCCAACCGATGCGGCGGTCGACCAGGGCCGCAACGAGATCATGTTCTACCTGCTGTCGGTGCGCGGCGGGACCCGCGTCGCCGGGCCGCCGCCCGAGGCGCCGCCGGCCGCCAGGCCAGGCAGGCGCGGCGCCGCGGACACCGCGCGGCCGGCCGCGGGCGAGATCGACCGCAGCGTGCCGATGCCGGCGCCGACGGTGCGCAACGCCCGGCTCTGGGCCGGGGATGGCGGGGCGCCGCTGCCGGATATCGGCTTCCTCGGCTTCGATGCCGGCCGGCCGGCGGGGGCGGTGGCGCCCGCCTCGGCATCGCCGCGGCCGACGCCGGCGAGGCGTGGCCGGGGCTGAGATGCCAGGCAGGAAGTAAGCCTGGGGAGGAAGTATTCTCCCCAGGCCCCTCTTCCATTTCCCTGGGCTTGGCACCTGCCGCGCGGCGAGTGCCGAGCCCACCAGAAGCAAAGGTGGGGTTCGGGGAGGAAATGCCTTTTCCTTCCTAGCCGCCGAGCGCGGCCAGGTCCGCCGCGGTATCCACATCCCTCAGCCGCCGCAGCAGCGCCACCCGGTGGCGCCGGCAATTTCCCAGCGTATCGGCCAGCGCATGCTCGCTTGACCAGCGCACCCCGACGAAGGGCGCCGCCGGCCGGCGCGGGCCTAAGCCCACCAGCCAGTAGCCGCCATCCTCCGCCGGGCCGAACACCGCATCCGCCCGGCCGAGCGCCCGGAAGGCCGCGGCGATGTCGGCCCGGCCGAGACCGGGGATGTCGCAGCCGACCAGCACCGCTCGGCGATGCCGTGCCAGGGCCCGCCCCATGCGTCGGCCGAGGTCGCCGCCGCCCTGCGGCCGCATCGCCAGTCCTCGGGGATGTCCGGTCGGCCAGCGGATGCGGTCCGGCGTCACCACCAGCTCGGTCCGCCAGCGGCGGTCCCGCCCGGCCTCCCGCAGCAGCCGGCCCAGCTGGCCGCGGTAGAAGCGCAGCGCCGCGAGCGGGCCGATGCCCGCCGCCAGCCGCCGCTTGACGGTGCCGAGCCGCGGCGCCCGGCAGAAGACGATGAGCGTATCGCCCCTCATGAATAGAGCCTGGCGATCAGCCGCGGCGGGACGCCGAGGAACCACAGGGAAAGGCAGGCCAGGTTGCGGGCGGACCGCCGGCGCCAGCCATCCCGCCGCCAGCGCTCGGCCGAGGTGAGGGCGGCCACCGGCAGAACAGAGAGGCGATGCCGGCCGATCCGGCGGACCAGGTCGACATCCTCCATCAGCGGGATCGGCCGGTAGCCGCCCAGGGCGTCGTGGAAGGCGTGCGACAGCAGCAGCCCCTGGTCGCCATAGGGCAGCGCCAGCACGCGGCAACGCCAGGCGACCCGGCGTTCCAGCCGGCGCGCCGCGGGCGCGGCATCGTCCAGCGCGAAGCCGAAATGCGCCGCCCAGCCGGCATTCCCGGGCACCGCCATGAAGCCCCGCACCGCCGCGGCCCAGCCGGGCGCCGGCCTGGTATCGGCATGCAGGAAGAGCAGCCAGTCGCCGCCGGCCGCCGCGGCGCCGGCCGCCAGCTGCGAGCCGCGGCCACGCGGCGCCGCGACCAGCCGCGCCCCGGCCGCCCGGGCGAGTTCCGCCGTGCCGTCCGTGCTGCCGCCATCCGCCACCACGACCTCGGCCCCCGCCTCGGCGCAGGCCGCCAGCACGCCGCCCAGGCTGCGGGCGGCGTTCAGCGTCGGGATGATGATGGTCAGGCTCTGTTCCAAAGGTTTCCTTAACCTTCTGTTCCCATCCTGTTCTTGACAGCGCCCCGCCGCACCCGGCAAGGTGGCGACGAACAGAATGGGAACTCCGCCATGCCGGATGGTCTCGACTTTTCTGCCGGGATGCTGGCCCCGCGCAAGGGCCGCGGCGCGGTCTCGAACCCCGCGGTGCGGTTCGTGAGCACGGCGCGCGATGCCTTCGACGATGGCTGGGGGACGCTGGCCGATCTCGCCGACCTGCCGCCGCTGCCGACGACCCTGATCCGGGAGGCGGCGAAAAGCGCCATGGCCTGGAACGACAGCCCGGATATCGGCTTCGACCGCGCGATCAACCCCTACCGCGGCTGCGAGCATGGCTGCGTCTACTGCTATGCCCGGCCGAGCCACGCCTATGTCGGCTATTCGCCCGGCCTGGATTTCGAGACCAAGCTGCTGTTCAAGCCCGACCTGCCGGCGCTGCTGGAGAAGGAGCTGAGCCGCCCGGGCTACGTGGCGCGGCCGGTGGCGCTCGGCGCCAATACCGACCCCTACCAGCCGGTCGAGCGCAGCCTGATGATCACCCGCCAGGTGCTGGAGGTGCTGGAACGCTTCGGCCATCCGGTCACCATCGTCACCAAGTCGGCAGGCGTCCTGCGCGACCTCGACATCCTGCGGCGGATGGCGGCGCGCAACCTGGTGCATGTCTGCCTGTCCGTCACCACGCTGGATGCCAGCCTGGCGCGGCGGATGGAGCCCCGCGCGGCCTCCCCGCTGCGGCGGCTGGAGGCGATGCGGGTGCTGGCGGCGGCGGGCGTGCCGGTGGGCGTCCTGGCGGCGCCGATGATCCCCGGGCTGAACGACGCGGAGCTCGAGCGGATTTTGTCCGAGAGCTGCAAGGCCGGCGCCAGCCGCGCCGGCTACGTGCTGCTGCGCCTGCCGCTGGAGATCCGCCAATTGTTCGAGGAATGGGCCCAGGCGCATTTCCCCGACCGCGCGGCGCGGATCATGGCCCTGGTACGGGAGACCCGCGGCGGCCGCGCCTATGACAGCCGCTTCGGCATCCGCCAGACCGGCACCGGCGCCTATGCCGACATGCTGGCGCGGCGCTTCCAGCTGGCGGCGACGCGCCTCGGCCTCGGCGGGACCAATGCCCGCAGCCAGCCACTGGATTGCACGCAATTCGCCCCGCCGCCCGGCGCGCGTACGGCGGGGCGGCAGCTGGAGCTGCTATAGGCCATGCCCGCCGCCCCGGCCTTTTGTCCGAAAACCGCGCGACGGCATGCTCAAGGTGTCCAACGGCCTTTCGGCCTTTGGCGGGAAGGTCAGGAAGGGCAGCGCCCTTCCTGGGTGCCCCTCCCCCTTTGTCCGAAAGCCGCTTGAGCCCGGCGCTGGCCGGGTCAGGCCTTGTCCTGGGTGAAGAAGGGCCTCCCATCGGCGAAGATGTTCGGCTTCAGGAAGATGCCGAGGATGGTCGCGCCTTCCTTCCCGGCCCAGGCGACATGGGTATTACCCTCCGGCCGCCAGACGAACTGGCCGGGCAGGCACTCGCCCTCCTCGTCGACGAAATGTCCGGCCAGCACGTAGGTCTGCTCGATCGCGGTATGCTCGTGCAGCGGCACCTCGGCGCCCGGCTCCAGCTCCATCAGCAGCGTCGCCATGCCGCTCCCGTCCGAATAGAGCGTCTTGCACCTGATGCCGGCGAATTTCGTGGTTTCCCACGGCATGTTCGGCACGTCGAGGAAGACCGAGCGGGGCGAGACCTCGTCCGCCGTCAGCCGCTTGCGCATGGTTTTCTGGGCACCATCGGGCATGGGACGCCTCCTGTTTTCTTCTTGGCGCAAGGAGACTAGGACGGGCGGGCCACAGCTGGGAACCACGATCCTTCGGCCGG
Organism: Dankookia sp. GCM10030260; assembly: GCF_042666655.1. Lineage (NCBI taxonomy): Bacteria > Pseudomonadati > Pseudomonadota > Alphaproteobacteria > Acetobacterales > Roseomonadaceae > Dankookia > Dankookia sp. GCM10030260. Next base: position 237,681 of record NZ_JBHTDE010000001.1, on the reverse strand, counting down.
CTTGCCGCGCCGCCCGTTGCGGACCTAGGGTTGCACATCACACACGACCTCAGGGCGGACGATCGTCATGGCATCACGTCGCGGATTCCTCGCCTGCGCCATCTGCAGCGCCATCGGGCTGGTGGCGACCGGCGTCGATGCGCCGGCCCTGGCGCAAGGGGCCCCCGCGCCGGGGGGCGTGGTGCGCAAGATGCTGAGCACCATCGACTATCCGGGCGACGGCAAGGTCTCCATCCTGATGACGCTGGAGGCGCCGGAGGGCACCGTCATCGCCCGCCACACCCATCCGGGGATCGAATCCTCGGTGGTGACGGAAGGCGAACTGGAGCTCGAGGTGCAGGGCCAGGCAGCGAAGCGTTTCGTCGCCGGCGAGGGCTTCCAGGTGCCGGCCGGCCTGCCGCATGGCGGCAAGGTGCTGAAGAAGGCCAGGCTCGCCATCACCTATGTGGTCGAGAAGGACAAGCCGCTCGCCTCCCCCGCCTGAATGCCCGACTTCGCGCTGGAGACGGCGGCGGGCGGCCGCGTCGCCGGGGTGGACGAGGCCGGGCGCGGGCCGCTGGCCGGCCCGGTGCTTGCCGCCGCGGTGGTCTTCCCGCGCGGCGTGCCCGCGGCGCTGGCCGTGCTGCTCGACGACAGCAAGCGGCTGAGCCCGGCACGGCGCGACCTCGCCCTCGCCGCGCTGCTGGCCGCCGCGGCGCGGGGCGAGGCGGAATACGGCATCGCCGCCGCCTCCGCCGCCGAGATCGGCCGGCTGAACATCCTGCACGCCACCCATCTGGCCATGGCCCGCGCCGTGGCCCGGCTGCGTGCCCTGCCCGACCTGGCGCTGGTCGACGGCAACCGGCCGCCGGCCCTGCCCTGCCCGGTGCGCTGCGTTGTGGGCGGCGACGGGCTCAGCCTGTCGATCGCCGCGGCCTCCATCCTGGCCAAGGTGACGCGGGACCGGGCGATGGCCCGGCTCGACCCGCGCTGGCCGGCCTATGGCTTCGCCGGCCATGCCGGCTACCCGACGCTGCGGCACCGCGCCGCGCTGGCCACGCACGGCGCCTGCCCGCACCACCGCCGCGGCTTCGGCCCGGTCGACCGGGCCACCGTTGCCACCCGGCCATAAGCCACACTCGGGCAGGTATGCACCGTCCCCGCCCAGGCTTCGGTTGACCCCGCGACTCGGCACGGCGATTGTGGCGACTCAAGGGGATTCGCGCCCCGAACGCATCGATCCGGGCATCCCGGCGGCAGCGGAGGCCAGCGCGCAGCAGCGGGATGAGGGATAGCGTGGGGACCGGTCTCGATCTGCCGCTCGACCAGATCATGGTCGGGGACTGCATCGAACTGATGCGCCGGCTGCCGCCGGCCTCGGTGCATGCCATCTTCGCCGACCCGCCCTACAACCTTCAGCTCAAGGGCGACCTGCGGCGGCCGGACGACAGCCTGGTGGACGGCGTCGACGATGCCTGGGACCGCTTCGACGACCTGCCGAGCTACGACGCCTTCACCCGCGCCTGGCTGACGGAGGCCCGCCGCGTCCTGCGCAAGGACGGCACCATCTGGGTGATGGGCAGCTACCACAACGTCTTCCGCCTGGGCACCGCGCTGCAGGACCTGGGCTATTGGGTGCTGAACGACGTCATCTGGCGCAAGTCGAACCCGATGCCGAATTTCCGCGGCCGCCGCTTCACCAACGCGCATGAGACGCTGATCTGGGCGGCACGCGGGCCGGAGAGCCGCTACCGCTTCAACTACGCCGCCATGAAGTCGCTGAACGACGACCTGCAGATGCGCAGCGACTGGCTGATCCCGCTCTGCACCGGCACCGAACGCCTGCGCGACGCCAAGGGCGCCAAGCTGCACCCGACGCAGAAGCCGGAGGCCCTGCTGCACCGGGTGATCCTGGCCTGCACCATGCCGGGGGAGGTCATCCTCGATCCCTTCCACGGCACCGGCACCACCGGCGCCGTCGCCCGCCGGCTCGGCCGCCGCTTCATCGGCCTCGAACGCGACCCCGGCTATGCCGAGGCCGCGGCGGCGCGGATCGCGGCGATCCAGCCGATCTCCGAGAGCGCCGCCCTGGTCACCGCCGGCAAGCGGGAACAGCCGCGGCTGCCCTTCGGCACCCTGGTCGAGCGCGGCCTGATCCCGCCCGGCTCGATCCTGACCGACCGCGCCCGGCGCTGGAGCGCGACCGTCGCGGCCGATGGCTCGATCCGCTGCGGCCGGGCGCAGGGCTCGATCCACCAGGTGGGCTCGGCGGTGCAGGAGGCGCCGTCCTGCAACGGCTGGGCCTTCTGGCATGTCGAATTGCCGGGCGGCAGGCTGCGGCTGCTGGACGAGTACCGCAGCGAGGTGCTCGGCGGGGCCTGACCCGGCCGGGGCGATCCCACGCTTGTCGGTGGTTCCAGCACCAGGTGGCCTGACGGGTCAGGGGCGAAAAGCAACCTTGCGGCTCCGCCGGATGGCGGGGGAAAGGCTGAAAGCCGCCGACGCCGGCGCCATCTGCCACGCGGACCGGGCCGCCTGGTGCGGCGCGGGCAATCGCTGCCTTGTCCGGAGCACCCACCGCATGATCGAGATCACCGTCAACGGCCGCACCCAACGCGTGGACGCCGAGCCCGACACGCCCCTGCTCTGGGTGTTGCGCGACTGGCTGGGCATGACCGGCACGAAATACGGCTGCGGCATCGCCCAGTGCGGCGCCTGCTCGGTCCTCGTCGATGGCCAGGCGATGCGAAGCTGCCAGGTGCCGGTCGAGAGCGTCGCCGGCCAGCAGGTCCTGACCATCGAGGCGATGGCCGACCATCCCGTGGGCAGCAAGGTCGTCGAGGCCTGGATCGCCGCGCAGGCGCCGCAATGCGGCTACTGCCAGTCCGGCCAGGTCATCGCCGCGACGGGGATGCTGCTGCAGACGCCGAAGCCGACCGAGGACGACATCGCCGGCGCGATGACCAACCTCTGCCGCTGCGGCACCTATCTCGACATCGCCGCCGCGGTGAAGCGCGCGGCCGGGACGGCCTGAGGGAAGACGCGCCATGAACCGCATCACACCGGTCGCCCCGCCGCGGAGCGGCAGCGCCGAAAAGCCTGCGCGGAGCGGCATCGCCGAACAGCCTGCGCGGAGCGGCAGCGCCAGCCTCCCCGCCGGCGGCATCGCCAACCTCTCCCGCCGCGGCCTGCTCGGCGCCGCCGGGATCGGCACCCTGCTGCTCGGCTTCGGCCTGCCGACCGCGGCCCGCGCCCAGAAGGGCCCGCAGATCTCGCGGCATGCGACGGCGGTCGCCGCCTACCTGCAGATCCGCGCCGATGGCTCGATCCGGCTGCTGAGCCCCTTCGTCGAGGGCGGCCAGGGGATTTCCACCTCCTCCGCCCAGATCATCGCCGAGGAGCTGGACGCCGACCCCGCCATGTTCGTGGTCGAATGCGCCCCGGCCGGGGCCGAGTACCAGATCATGTTCGGCGACCAGGTCCGCTTCACCGGCGGCAGCTTCTCGACCCGCGCCAGCTACACGACCTTCCGCAAGCTGGGCGCGACGGCGCGCGCCATGCTGGTGCAGGCCGCGGCGCAGCGCTGGGGCGTGCCGACCGCCGAGGTGACGACCTCGCCCGGCCAGGCGCTGCATGCCGCCAGCGGCCGCAGCCTGGCCTATGGCGCGCTGGCCGAGGCGGCGGCGAAGCTGCCGGTGCCGGCCGATGCCTCGCTGAAGGATGCGGCGCAGTTCCGCGTCATCGGCAAGTCGGTGCCCCGCCTCGACATCCGCGCCAAGTCCACCGGCGCGGCCAAGTACGGCATCGACTCCGCCGCGCCCGGGATGCTGCAGGCGGCGATCGCCCATGCCCCGCGCCTCGGCCAGGAGTCGGCGGCGCTCGGCAACGAGGCCGCGGTCCGCGCCATGCCGGGCGTGCATTCGATCCATAAGCTGCCCGGCGCCGTCGCGGTGCTGGCGGATCGCTGGTGGCGGGCCCGCAAGGCCGTGGAAGCGCTGGAGATCGGCTGGACCGGCGGCACGGTGGCCGAGGATTTCTCCTCCGCCGGCCAGCTCGCCGCCTTCAAGGCGGCGGCCGGCGGCGCGGCGCAGGTGGCCGAGACCCGCGGCGACCTCGATGCCGGGCTGCGCGGCGCGGCGAAGGTCGTCGAGGCCGAGTACGACGCGCCCTACCTGGCGCATGCGCAGCTGGAGCCGCCCTCGGCGCTGGCCGCCTTCGCGCCGGACGGCACGCTCGACCTGACCATGCCGAACCAGGCGCCGGAGATGTACCGCGAGGTCGCGGCGAAGCTCGCGGGGCTGGAACCCGGGCAGGTGCGGATCCACTCGCCGCTGCTCGGCGGCTTCTTCGGCCGGCACTTCCTCTATGACACCGCCAATGTCTTCCCGCAGGCGATCGCGCTCGCCAAGGCTGCCGGCCGGCCGGTCAAGGTGATCTGGAGCCGGGAGGAGGAATTCCGCCGCGACGCCTACCGGCCGCTCTCCTACACGAAGCTGCGCGCCGGGCTGGATGCGCAGGGGATGCCGGTGGCGCTGCAGGCGGTCGCCGTCGGCGAAGGGCCGCTCGGCCGGCACATGGCGGGGTTCCTGGCGAACCCCAAGGTCGACGACAGCGTGGTCGAGGGGCTGACCGAGAAGCCCTACGGCATCGCCCATCACCGGGTCGACTACGTCTTTGCCAAGCAGCCGGTGAACATCGGCTTCTGGCGCTCGGTCGCGCATTCGATGAACGACTTCTTCTACGAGTCCTTCCTCGACGAACTGGCGACGACCGCCGGGCGCGACCCCTTCGAGTACCGCATGGCGCTGCTGTCCGGCAGCCCGCGCCATGCGACACTGCTGCGGGCCGCGGCCGAGTTGTCCGGCGGCTGGAAGCGCGGCCCCTACCAGGCGGCGGACGGCACGCAGCGGGCGCGCGGCTGCGCCATGGCCTCGCCCTTCGGCTCGGAGGTCGCGACCATCGCCGAGGTCTCGCTGAAGGATGGCGAGGTGGTGGTGCATCACCTGTGGGTGGCGATCGACCCGGGGCAGATCGTCAACCCGGCGATCGTCGCGGCGCAGGTGCGCTCGGCCGCCGCCATCGGCCTGTCCTCCGCGCTGCTGGAGGAGGTGGTCTTCGAGAAGGGCGAGCCGCAGGCGCTGAACTTCGACGCCTATCCGATCCTGCCGCCGTCGCGCATGCCGCAGATCAGCGTCCGCATCGTCGAGAGCGGCGCGCCGATGGGCGGCGTGGGCGAGCCCGGGACGCCGGGCGTGCCGCCGGCGGTGGCGAACGCGGTGGCGGCGCTGACCGGCCAGCGCGTCCGCAGCCTGCCGCTGGCGCGCGCGCGGCTGGGCACCACCTGAACGCGGCCGGGGAAGGGCCTCGCCCTTCCCCGCGCTCCGGTCAGCGCACCACGTCGACGGTGACGCTCTCGACCACCGCCACCTGCACCTGGTCGCCGGAGCGCAGGCGGCGGGCGAAGTCGCGCATCTTCTGGTCGCGCAGCGTGACGGTGCGCCGGTTGCCGGCCGGGCCGGTGAAGGTGACGGTATTGGCGCGGCGGTCGACCGCGTCGATCGTCACCAGCATCCGCACGCCGCGCATGTAGGCGGCCCCGGGCATGCTGCCCTTCGGCGCCACCGCGGCCGCCTCGCCGGCCGCGACCGGGGCGCGCCCATCCGGCCTGTCCATCGCCACGGCCACCGCCTCGGTCACCCGCAGCACCACGCGGTCGCCGGCCTTCACCTGCGGCAGGTTCCTGACGCGGTCGCCGAGGAACAATGTCGTCAGCTTGCCGTCCTCGCCGCGCAGGATCACCGACCGCTCGCGCTGGTCCACCGCCTCGATGATGGCGGTGGCGGCTTCCGTGCGGGTGACCTCGGCGGGCTGCGGCTGCGCCGCGGCAAGACCGGATAGACCTGACGTTGCAAATACAGCGAGCAGTACCGCCTTATGGGCGAAGCGCATGGTGAATTCCTCCGTTCATGCCACGGCGCGCACGCCTTGGCTGGCGGCACCGCGCCGCCATTGTCGCAGCCGGGCAGCGGCGGCGCCAGCGCAAGCCGCAGGCCGAACGGGCGGCTTGACCACGCGCCTGCGCACAGCCGATTTTCGGCCTTCCCCGGAAAGGCCAGGCCATGCCCCAGCGCATCCTCGTGCTGCTCGCCCATCCCGCGCATCGGCGGTCCCGCGCCAATGCGGCGTTGCGCGACGCGGCCGCCGCAACGGACGGCGTGACGCTGCACGACCTGTATGAAGCCTACCCGGATTTCCTCATCGACGTGGACCATGAACAGGCGCTGCTGCTGCGGCACGACGTCGTGGTCTTCCAGCACCCGGTCTACTGGTATTCCTCGCCCGCCATCCTGAAGGAATGGCAGGACCTGGTGCTGGAACACGGCTTCGCCTATGGCCGCGCCGGCACCGCGCTGGCGGGCAAGGGGTTGCTCTCGGCGGTGACCGCCGGCGGCAGCGAGACATCCTACGGGCCGGACGGCCTGAACCAGCATTCCATCGGCGAATTCCTGCGGCCCTTCGAGGCGACGGCGCGGCTCTGCCGGATGCGCTGGCTGCCGCCCTTCATCCTGCACGGCACGCATCTGCTGGACGGGGCCGGCTTGGCGCGTCACGGCGCGCGCTACCGCGCCCTGCTGGAGCGGCTGCGCGATGCGCCCGCCGCGGCGCATCCCGAGCATCGCCCGCATGCCGCGGGAGGCCTCTGAGCCATGGATGGCGGCTTCCTGGCGCAGGCCTTCGTCTATCTCGCCGCCGCGGTGCTGGCGGTGCCGATCGCCAAGCGGCTCGGCCTCGGCTCGGTGCTCGGCTACCTGCTGGCCGGCGTGGCGATCGGCCCCTTCGGCCTGGCGCTGGCGGGCGATGCCGAGGCGGCGATGCATTTCGCCGAGTTCGGCGTGGTGATGATGCTCTTCCTGGTCGGGCTGGAACTGCAGCCGGCGCGGCTCTGGGCGATGCGCGGGCCGGTGCTGGGCGTGGGCGGGCTGCAGGTGGGGCTGACGGCGGCGGCGGTCACCGGCATCGGCCTTGCCTTCGGCTTCGACTGGCGCATGGCGCTGGCCGCGGGGCTGATCCTGGCGATGTCCTCGACCGCCATCGCGCTGCAGATCCTGGCCGAGCGCGGGCTGCTGAAGACCGGCGGGGGCGAGACCTCCTTCGCGGTGCTGCTGTTCCAGGATGTCGCGGTCATCCCGATCCTGACCGTGCTGCCGCTGCTGGCCCTGGCACCGGCGGCGGACCATGGCGATGCGGCGCATGGCGCCAGCCTGATAGGGGCGCTGCCCCCCTGGGCGCAGGCGCTGGCGGTGCTGGCGGCCGTCGCCGCGGTGGTGCTGGGCGGCCGGCTGCTGACCCGGCCGGTCTTCCGGCTGATCGCCGAGACGCGGCTGCGGGAGATCTTCACCGCCTCGGCCCTGCTGCTGGTGATCGGCATCGCGCTGCTGATGCAGGCGGTCGGGCTGTCCCCCGCGCTCGGCGCCTTCCTCGCCGGCGTGGTCCTGGCGGACAGCGAATTCCGCCATGAGCTCGAAGGCGACATCGAGCCCTTCAAGGGGCTGCTGCTGGGGCTGTTCTTCCTCTCGGTCGGGGCGGGGATCGACTTCGCCCAGGTGGCCGGCGCGCCGCTGACGGTGGCCGGGCTGGTGCTGCTGCTGGTGGCGGTGAAGGCGGCGGTGCTGGTGGGGTTGGGGCTGGCGGCGCGGCGGCCGCGGCCGGAGATCCTGCTGACCGCGATGGTGCTGTCGCAGGGCGGCGAGTTCTGCTTCGTGCTGCTGGCCTTCTCGGTGCAGAACGGCGTGCTGCCGCCGGCCGAGGCCGGGCTGCTGGTCTCGGTCGTTGCCCTGTCCATGCCGATCACGCCGCTGCTGATGATGGCCTATGGCAGGCTGGCCAACCGGCTGGCGACCACCGACCTGCCGCCCGAGCCCGACGCGATCGAGCCGCAGGGCAGCGTGGTGATCGCCGGCTTCGGCCGCTTCGGGCAGATCGTCGGCCGGCTGCTGCTGGCGCATGGCCATGCGGTGACCGTGCTGGACCACGACATGGAGACGATCGAGCAGCTGCGCCGCTACGGCTTCCGGGTCTTCTACGGCGATGCCTCGCGCATCGACCTGCTGCAGGCGGCAGGTGCCGCCGAAGCAGCGGTGATCGTGGTGGCGACGGATGCGAAGGAGACCACCGACGGGATCGTCGAGACGGCGCGGCGGCATTTCCCCCAGGCCCAGGTGCTGGCCCGCGCCACCGACCGCGGCCATGCCTACGACCTGATGGCGGCCGGTGCGCACCTGGTGGTGCGGGAGACCTTCGGCTCGGCGCTGGAGACCGGGGTGGAGGCGCTGCGGCGGCTCGGCATGCCGGCCTATGAGGCGCAGCGCGCCGGCCGGCTGTTCCGCCGCCACGATGCGCGGATGATGCAGCGCCTGGCGCCGATACGCGGCGACGACGGGCGTTACAGCACGGCGGTGCGGGAGGCTTCGGCGCAGCTGCTGCAGGTGCTGGAACGCGACCGGGTGCGCGGCCGCGCCGGCTTCGACGAAGGCTGGGACACCACCAGCCTGGCCGAGGAGACGCGGCGGGCAGCGCTGGAGCGGGACGCGGCGGCGTCGGGGGATTAGCAGGGAAGGCCGGGGAGAAGGTATTCTCCCCGGACCCCCCATCCATTTCTGTGGGTTGCTACCTGCCGTCCGGCGGGACCCGACTCTGCTTCAGGCCTTGCGGCGCGCGGCCACCTGCGTGCGGTAATCGAGGATGCGTTGCTTCAGGCCGGGCCGCGCCGCGCTGCGCACCAGGGCGGCGAGGTCGGCATCGGCTTCGGCCTGCCCGGTGCGGCGGTGCAGCGCGGCGACGGTGTCCGGGTCCAGCCGCGCGGCGTCGGCCGCGGCGCGGGCGATCTCGGCCGGGATCGCCTCGGCCGGCAGGACGGCGGTGGCGAGGCCGGCCATGACCGCGGCCTCCGCCGTCAGCTCGCGGCCGGCCAGCAGGACCTCCCGCGCCCGGTCGCGGCCGACCATCGCCGCCAGCCGCGCGGTGCCGAGCACCAGGCCGAAGGCCGGGCCGGGGAAGGCGAAGCTGGCGCCCACCGCGGCGATGCGCCGGTCGCAGGCGGCGAACAGGTCGGCGCCGGCGCCGAAGGTGCGGCCGGTGGCGACCGCCAGCGTCGTCACCGGCGCGGCATGGATGCGCTGCAGCAGCTGCTCGATCCGCACCGCCCGCAGCAGCAGGTCGCCGTCGGACAGCGTTTCGAGATCGGTCAGGTCGAAGCCGGTGCAGAAGTGCCGTCCCTCGCCGCGCAGCACGACGAGCCGCGCGCCGTGCGAGACGGCGCGGTCGAAGGCCTCGGCCAGCGCCTCGACCAGCTCGGGGCCGAGCGCATTGCCGCGGTCCGGCCGGTTGAGGCCGAGCGTCGCCACGCCATCGGCGCGGCTGGCGAGCACCAGGGTCATAGGGGGATATCGACATCCAGCAGCGGCGCATGCTGCTGCGCGCCGTAGACGTCGGTGTCGCCGATCTCGCCCGCCGCGACCAGCCGCGGCAAGGTCGCCTTGAAGGCCCGGCCGGCGGGATAGGGGGTGAACAGCACGTCGGACTCGGCCACGCCATACAGCCGGGCGAACAGCGCCGGGCAGAGCACGCCGGTCGCCTGCACGCGGTCGAACGTCGCGTCGTCCCCGAAGACGACGTCGATGGTCAGGTCGAAGGGGCCGGCGTTCTTGCTCTTGCAGACCTTGGCGATGTCCTTGATCAGCGCCATGGCTCAAACCCGCTCATGTTCAATGGGGAACATCTCGTAGGGATCGTCGGGCATGACGACATGCGACATGCTGAAGCGGAAGACCTCCCCCGCCGCCAGGTCGCTCGGCGAGAAGGGGATCGCCATGTTGCCTTCCTTGCACAGCCGCCCGGGGAAGTCGCTGTGCAGCATCGAGGTCCGGGCGAGGGCGACGACGGCCGAGGCGATTTCCGCATCCTTGCCGACCACGTCGATCAGGAAGCCGATCTCGTGGCTGCGGGCATCGCGCAGCGGCTCCCGCGCCGCCATCACGCCGTTGGCGCCGTAGCTGTGGATGGTCAGCACGAAGTCGTCCGCCCCGATGTCGAGGTCGCGCGCCTTGCCCACCACCAGCCCCCGCACCAGGCCGAGGAAATGGTCGAGCTGGGAGATCAGCACCGGGTCGCGCGTGCCGGCGAAGCTGATGGCGCGGTGGCCGAGCCGCTCCGCCGCCTCGATCTTCACCGTATAGGTCTCGGCCGGCAGCCAGCGCATGCCGGTGACCAGCGTCGCCTTGGGCGAGAGCGCCTCGAACCGGCATTCGGAGGTGTCCAGCACGCCGCCCGGCTCGACATGGCGGATGGGGGAGGGGTTCTCGTGCAGCGAGTGGTTGGCGACCGACATCGGCGTGCAGGCGCGCTCGCCCATCGGCTCGCAGATCACGCCGTCCTCGCGCACCGTCACATGGAGGCAATCCGGCCCCTTCGGCAGCGCCGGCGCGGCGCCGCATTCCAGCATCTTGCCGGCATACCAGGCCTGGGCGGGGGGCAACTGCGCCCGCATGGCATGCGCGGCGAAGGGCGCGGGGTCGCTGCTGCGGCCGCCGAGCACCACCTGCGCGCCCTGGTCCAGCGCGCGCATGTAGGGCTCCGGCCCGCACATGCCGACGATACGGGTGGCGCGGTCCACGGTGCCCTCATCCAGCGGCGCCATGCGGCCGAGCGGCGCGGTGCGGCCTTCGCGGATCCGGCGGCGGATCAGGTCCTTCTCCTGCTCCGCATGGATCAGCGCCATGGGGAAGTGCAGGCCTTCCTCCCGGGCGATGTCGCGGACCATCTGCGCCACGAGTTGCAGGTGCGGCTCGCCGCCGGCGCCGCCGCAGGTGCCGACCACCATCGGCACCCGGTGCCGCACCGCCGCCAGCAGCATCAGCCGCAGGTCGCGCCTCATCGCCCGCAGGGATACGAAGGGCTTGCCGCTGCCGAGGTAGTAGGGGCCGGGATCGGTGCTGCCGCCGTCGCAGCCGATCATGTCGACGCCACGGTCCAGCGCCGCGTTCAGCGAGGATTCCGGGTAGCCGTAGCCGAGGATGCCGGCCACCGAGACCATGCGGTATTCGCGCATCGCGCGCTGCCCTCCCTTGCCGGCACAGGGCCTCGCCCCAGCCGCCGGACCGGCAGGATGCGACCCATGCGCGCCTCGGGCAATATCTAGCTTCCTCATTATTCGCGGGCGTCCTAGTCTCCCGGGATGCGGGACGGCTCCACCCTCGCCCATACCCAGTGGCGGCTCGGCATCACCATCGCGCAGATCGCGCGGCGGTGGCGCGCGCGGCTGGACCAGCGGATCGCCGAATACGGGTTGACCGAGGCGCGCTGGCTCGCCCTGCTGGCGATCTCCCGCGGCGGCGAGGGCATGACCCAGAAGGACCTCGCCGGACGGCTGCTGATCGAGGGCCCGACCCTGGTCCGCACGCTGGACTGGCTGGAGGGCGAGGGCCTGGTCGAGCGCCGCGAGGCGCCGCACGACCGCCGCGCCAAGACCCTGCACCTGACCACCAAGGCCCGCCCGCTGATCCACCGGATCGAGGCGGCGGCGACCGGCGTCCGGGCGGAGATCCTGGCCGGCATCCCGGAAACCGAGCTCGCCACCTGCCTCGCGGTGCTTGAGAGGGTGGCGATCGGCCTGGCCGCGCCGGCGACGCCGCCCCCGGCGAAGGAAGCCGAGGATGGATGTCGGCCAGACCAGCGGTAACGCCCGCCTCCTCCCGCCGCCGCGCAGCACGGCACGGCGGCTGCGGCTGGCCGGCCTGGCCGGGCTGCTGATCACGGTCCTCGGTGCCGGCGCCTGGTTCACGCATCGCTTCCTCACCCTGGTCACCGTCGACGATGCCCGGGTCGCGGCGGACATGATCACCATCTCCTCCCGCGTGCCGGGCTGGGTGGCGGAGGTGCGGGTGATCGCCGGCGACAGCGTCGCGGCCGGCGGGCTGCTGGTCCGCATCGACGACCGCGATTCGACCCTGATGCTGCACGAGATCGAGGCGCGGCTGGCCAGCCTTGGCGCCCGGCGCGGGGAGCTTGAGGCGCGGCTCGAGATGGTCGACCGGCAGACCGCCAGCCTGCAGGCCGTCAGCCGCGCCAGGCTGGACGTGGCCCGCGCCACCCTGCCGGCCGCCGAGGCGGAGCGGATCTTCGCCGAGGGCGAGTTCGGCCGCGCCATGCAGCTGATGTCGAGCGGCAGCGGCACCCGCCAGCGGCACGACCAGGCGCGCAGCCTGCTGGACGGGGCGCGGCAGCGGGTGCTGGGCGCGGTGGCGGAGATCCAGACCGCCGAGGCGCAGATCGTCGCCGCCGAGGCGGCCCGCGCCGAGCTGCTGGTGCTGCACCGCCAGCTCGACGCGCTGGAGCCGCAGGCGCGCGAGCTGGCGGCGCAGCGCGACCGCGCCGCGCTCGACCTGCGCGACCGCAGCATCCTGATGCCCTTCGACGGGATGGTGGACCGCGTCTTCATCGATGCGGGCGAATACGTGGCGGCCGGCCAGCGCGTGCTGATGCTGCACGACCCGGCCCGGGTAAGGATCGAGGGCAACGTCAAGGAGACCGAGATCCGCTTCCTGCCGCCGGGGACGAAGGTGGCGGTGGCGGTGGACGCCCTGCCGGGCCAGCGCTTCGACGGCGTGGTGGAAAGGGTCGGCGGCGCCGCCACCAGCGAATTCGCCCTGCTGCCCAGCCCGAACCCGTCCGGCAACTTCACCAAGATCACCCAGCGCCTGCCGATCCGCGTCGCGCTGCAGCCGCCGCCCGCGCCGGGCCTGCTGCGGCCGGGCATGATGGTGGAGATCGAGGCGAGGCGTGCCCAGGGACGGGAATGAACGGACGCTGGAGGCGCTCGGGCAGCGCTTCGGGCCGTCCTACCACTGGCTGGTGACCATCACCGCGATCATCGGCACCGTCGCCTCGATCCTGTCCTCGACCATCGTCAACGTCGCGCTGCCCGACATCATGGGCGCCTTCGGCATCGGCCAGGACCATGCGCAGCTGCTGTCCACCGGCTTCCTCGCCGCCGTCACCGGCACCATGCTGCTGAATGCCTGGCTGGTGGAGAGCTTCGGCTTCCGCGCCACCTATGCCGCCGCGGTCGGGCTGTTCCTGTTCGGCTCGGTCGTCGCCGGCCTCGCGCCGAACGAGGGGCTGCTGATCCTCGGCCGCATCCTGCAGGGCGCATCGGCGGGGATGCTGCAGCCGCTGATGACGCAGATCGTCTTCCAGGTCTTCCCGGCGGAGCGGCGCGGCAGCGCCATGGGCATCGCCGCCATCGGCGTGGTGCTGGCGCCCGCCTTGGGACCGGCCGTGGGCGGGCTGCTGGTCGACAATTACGGCTGGCGCAGCGTCTTCTTCCTGGCCATGCCGGTCGCGCTGATCGGCCTGGCGATGGGCTGGGTCTTCATGCCGAGCGCCGTCGCGGCGCAGCGCCGGCGCTTCGACCTGCCCGGCTTCCTGCTGCTGATCGCCGGCCTGCTGGCGCTGTTCATGGGCCTGTCGAGCGGCCAGCGCGACGGCTGGGGGGCCAGCCGCGTGGTCTTCGAGCTCGGCCTCGCCGCGCTCGCCGCGATCGGCTTCGTGCTTTGGGAACTGCACACCGCGGCGCCGCTGCTGAACCCGCGGGTCTTCGGCAACATCGGCTTCGCCGGCGCCTTCTGCGTCGCGCTGATCTACGGCGCCAGCATCTTCGGCAGCACCTACCTGGTGCCGTTGTTCGTGCAGACCATCCAGGGCTACACCGCGACCCGCGCCGGGCTGGTGCTGATGCCGGCCGGGCTGGTCCTGGTGGTGGTCTTCCCCATCGCCGGCCGGCTGGCGGACCGGCTGCCGGCCTGGCAGCCGATCGTGGCCGGCCTGGTGCTGTTCGCCTGGTCCACCTGGCTGCTGCGCGGCGTCGATACCGACGTGCCCTTCTGGACCCTGGCGCTGTGGATCATGCTCGGCCGCGTCGGGCTCGGCCTGACCATGCCGAGCATGAATGCCGGCGCGCTGCGCGCGCTGCCGCCGCGCTTCCTCGGCCAGGGGGCGGGGGCGATCAATTTCGCCCGGCAGTTCGGCGGCGCGCTGGGGGTCAACCTGCTGTCGATCCTGCTGGAGCAAAAGACCGAGTTGCATGCCCAGATGCTGACGCCGACGCAGGACGGCGGCAACGCGGCGACGCTGGAATTCCTCCGGCTGACGCAGGGGCTGCTGCGGCAGGACGGGGTGCCCGAGACCGAATTGCTGGCCGGGTCCTACGACTACCTGGCCCGCGTCCTGGCGGCGCAGGCCGGGATGCTGGGATTCCGCGACAGCTTCCTGGCGGTGACCATCGCCTGCCTGATGGCGGTGCTGCCGGCGATGGCGCTGCGGCGGCGGCGCGTCAGCGCGGCGTGACGGGGACCACCGCCTCGTTCCGCCGCAGCGGCGGCAGGGTCCAGGGCGGGTCGTAGTACCAGTCCTCCGCCGCGCCGGCGGGCTGCCAGGGGCCGTCCCGCAGCGCGGCCAGCAGTGCGGCGCGGTGCGCGGCGGCGGCGGAGGCGCCGGGCACGCCGCTGTAGCGGAGCACGGCCATGGTCGCGCCCGGCATCCCGACGATCGCGACCCGCGCATCCTCGGGCTGCGGCAGGGTGTCGCGCGTGTAGCGGGCCGGCATGAAGAAGCGGATGGTCCAGCCCTCCGCCGCGGCCTCCTGCACCACCGGGGCGGTCATGGCGATGCGCTCGGAGGCCTGGGCCACCGGCGCGGTCATGGCGATCTTCGCCTGGCCGCGGTTCGCCCCGAAGATGTAGCCCGCCAGCCGGCGGAAGCCCTCCTTGCGCGCGGCGTCTGCGGTGGCGGCGGCGACGGTGGTCTCGGCGGCCAGGCGCGGCGCATAGCGGCGGATCTCCACCGCGCCCTGCCGGCCGATCACCTCGAAGCGCGGCTCCTCCGTCCCCGACCGCACGCCGATCACCGAACAGGCGCCGAGCAACAGGCCCGAGGCGGCCGATAGCACTCGTCCGAGCATCCGGGGTCATCCTCCATCGCCGGCAGAGATGGGTCGGCCCGCTCCCGCTACCAGGGTCGCCCTCCCCGGGCCGCGCGGCCATGGCCGCTTGACGCCGGCCTTGCGGCGCGCAGGACTGCCGCCCAAGCCACACGGGAAACGCCATGACCGCCGCCGCGACCATCGCCCGCATCCTCGCCGATCCACGCTTCCGCGACGCCGTCGCCACCATGACGCGGGAGCACGACCGCACCGTCGCCGACATCGTGACGCTGACCGAGATCCCCGCCCCGCCCTTCGCCGAGGAACGCCGCGCCGCCGCCTATCTGGAGATGCTCCGCGCGCATGGGCTCGAGGAGGTGGAGCAGGACGCGATCGGCAACGTCATGGGCCGCCGCCGCGGCACCGGCAACGGCCGGACCGTGGTGGTCGCAGCCCATCTCGACACCGTCTTCCCCGCCGGCACGGATGTGCGGGTGCGGCGGGAGGGGACGAAGCTGTTCGCGCCGGGCGTCGGCGACGACACCCGCAGCCTGGCGGTCAACCTCGCCTTCCTGCGCGCCATGGATGCCGCCGGCATCCGCACCAGCCGCGACATCCTCTTCGTTGGCGACGTGGGGGAAGAAGGCCTGGGCGACCTGCGCGGCGTGCGGCACCTGTTCCTCGAAGGCCGCCACCGCGACCGGATCGACGCCTTCTTCACGGTGGACAGCCCGGAGGTGGACCGCATCGTCACCGGCGGCATCGGCAGCAAGCGCTACCGCGTCGCCTTCCGTGGCCCGGGCGGCCACAGCTTCGCCGCCTTCGGCCTGGTCAACCCGGCCTATGCCATGGCCCGCGCCATGCTGACCCTGTCGGCGCTGGCCGCACCCGACGCGCCGCAGACCACGCATTGCGCCAGCGTGCTGGGCGGCGGCACCTCGGTGAACGCCATCCCGAACGAGGTCTGGATGGAGGTGGACCTGCGCAGCCAGTCGGCCGCGGAACTCGCCCGGCTGGAGGCCGAATTCCTCGCCGGCGTCGAAGCCGCCGTGGCCGCCGAGAATGCCGCCCGTTCCACGCGGGAAGGCGCCATCACCGCGGAAGCCCTGCCGATCGGCGACCGCCCGGCCGGCCATACCGCGCCGGATGCCGATATCGTCCGCCTGGCCAGCGCCGCCGTCGCGGCGCATGGCTTCACCCCACGGCTCTCCTATTCCTCGACCGATGCCAACATTCCGATGAGCCTCGGCATCCCGGCGATCAAGATCGGCTCCGGCGGGTGCGGCGGCCGCGCCCATTCGCTGGAGGAGTGGATCGACGTCGAGCCGGTCGAGAGCCTGCGCGGCATGTCGGCCAGCCTGGCGACGATCCTGGCCGTGGCGGGGATGGAGGAGGCCTGAGAGATCTTTCCCGCCCCCTGCCATCGATCGGCCCGGCGGATGCGCTAGCGCCGCAGCGCCTGCAGCAGGGCCAGCGCCAGGCCGGACTTCACCAGCGTGCCCGGGACGAACAGCAGGAAGCCGGCCATCCAGGCGCGCTCCAGCCCGACGAACCCGGCCAGCCAGGCGAGGCCCGGGAGGAACACCGCCAGATGCGCGGCAAGCAGCAGCGCTGCCTGTGCGACAGGCCCCCGCCCTGCCGCCTGTCCGGCGATCCAGGCCGCCGGCAGGAAGCCCAGCAGGTAGCCCGCGGTCGGTCCCGCCAGCACCGCCGGCCCGCCGGTCCCGCCGGCGAAGACCGGCAGTCCCAGCGCCCCTTCCGCCAGATAGAGGGCGACCGCGGCGACCCCGGCCGGGGCGCCGCCCAGCGCGCCCAGCAGCAGCACCGCCAGGCTCTGCAAGGTCGCCGGCACGGGCCAGAAAGGCAGGCTCACCTGGGCGCTCGCGGCCAGCACGGCGGAGCCGAGCAGGGCCGTGGCGGCAAGGCGCACCAGGCGCGGCCGGGACAAGGCGGATTCGGACATTGCGGCAACTCCGGGAAAGGGGCGCGGCCTCTCCCATGCCGGCCTTCTCCACGGCAAGCCGTTGGCCGCTACCGCATCAATGCGCGCCGTCCCAGACCAGCACCGTCAGCATGGCGTGACTTCGGTCGAGCCGCGGCACCCGCCCCGGCACCAGGCCCATCGCCTGCTGCGTCAGCAGGTCGCCGTCGCGCGGGTTCAGCACCAGCCAGACCCGCCGGCCCTGCCCGACCCAGGCCGCGATCTGCGCATCCGGCACGCGCACGGCCTCGGGCATCCCCTCGGGCGCGAAGGGCGCCAGCGGGATCAGCGGCGCGCCATCCGGCTGCCAGCGTTCCTGCCTGAGCCCGTCAAGGTAGTAGCCGAGGCCGAGCATGTTGGTGCGCGGCCCGATCGCCACGACATCGCCGGCACCGAGCTGCGGCCCCAGCGCGGCGCCGAGCCCGCGCCAATTCTCCTTGATCTGCGGCGTCACCGTCAGGATGCCCTGCAGGCCGAGCCCGGTCGCCACCAGCAGCGCCAGCGCGAAGCCGCCGCGCAGCCAGATGGGCGGCCGCGCGGAGACGAGCGCCATCGCCGCCAGGATGGCCAGCGGTACCGCGACGAAGATGGCGATGCGCGCGATGAAGAAGGGCGAGGCGACCAGGCTCATGCCCAGCGTCATCGCCAGGAACAGCACGGCCGGCGCCGCCAGGAAGACCCAGGCCAGCCGCCCCGGCCGCGCCTGCCACAGTACCAGCGCCAACAACGCCAGGACGATGGTGGAGATGATGCTGGCGATGCGGAAGCGCAGCGCGAAGATCGGGTCGACCACCAGCGTGTTGGCCAGGTTGAACAGGGCGACCAAATCGGGCTTCTCGATCCAGGCGATGTCGTAGCGCCCGGTCTGCGCCAGGATGGCGAGGATCTCGGGGATCGCCAGCACGACCACCGCCGCATCCACCACCGCCAGCCGCAGCAGCGGCGGCCAGCCGGCCCGCCCGCGCAGCAGCCAGAAGCCGGCGCAGAGGTTCAAGGCCGCCAGGGTGAAGGCGGAGGTCGCATGGGTATAGACCAGCCCCAGCGCGGCGATGCCGTAGAGCGCCAGCGCCCCGTCCCGTCGCGCCGGCGCCGCGCGGCAGAACCGCACCAGGCCGAGCAGCGCGAGGATGTAGAGCGGCGGGATCAGCGCATAGGCCCGCGCCTCCTGCGCGAACTGCATCTGCATCGGATTGAGCGCGAAGATCGCCGCCGCCAGCAGCGCCGTGCCCGGCCCGGTGAACTCCCGCGCCAGCCGCCAGACCAGCGGGACCGTCGCCGCCGACAGCACGGCGGAGAAGGACCGGATGGCGAGCTCGCTCGACCCGAAGGCCGCCGCCCAGGGCTTCAGCAAGGTGTAGTAGAGCGGCGGCGTCGTCTCGATCTCGAAGGCCTCGGCGCTCCAGAGGAAGCCGAGGCTCTCGCGCACCCAGAAGACGCTGAACAGCTCGTCCGCCCAGTAGGACGCGGCATCGATGCGGAACAGGCGCAGCGCCAGCGCCGCCAGGGTCAGCAGCGCCAGCGCGACATAGGTGCCGCGCTCACCGATCGCGGATGTCGATTCCGCGGCAAATCCGCCGCGCCCCACCACGCGCCCGCTCATGGCGCCGTCTCGCCTTGTGCCACGCCACCATGTCGCCAGGGCTCACCAGCCATGCCGCTCCGCTCCGATTGCCGGGCGCACCATGCCGTCGCGGCGCTGCGGCGGCGAATGAACGGATCGTCGGCACGGCGTGGCTCGCGCAACGGTGTCTTGCCCTCGAGGGCGGGCTTTGCGTTCACGGGCATGCCATTGATCCCACCTTTCACCCAGTCCGGCAACTTGAGGCATCGATTCAACGCCATCGTGTCTCCGCCTCAAGCGCAAAGCGCTGCATCCTGTCGTGACTGAACCGGAGAGTTGCGTGTCCCCCGCCAACCAGGAAGCACCGGGTGCCCAGCATTGGGCAGCGCTGGTGATCGCCATCGTCGCGTCTCAGGCGGGACAGGTGTTGCTGAAACTTGGCGCCAGCGGACTGCCGCCGATGGAGCATGACATGATCACCAGCCTGCTGGCGCAGTTGCTGCGCTGGCAGACGCTGGTCGGGCTGTGCTGCTACGGCAGCGGCACGCTGTTCTATGTGGTGGCCTTGCGCCGCATCCCGATGTCGGTCGCCGCCCCCTGCACCGCGGTGTCCTACGTTTCCGCCACCATCTTCGGGCTGCTGCTGTTCGGTGAAACGCTTGCGCCGGCGAAGCTTGCCGGGCTCGCGCTGGTCTGCCTCGGCGTGCTGCTGCTGGCGGATATCGGCGGCCAGCGCGACGGCGCCAAGCAGCGGGCCCGCGACGATGCCAAGCGCTTGGCCGCCGAGGCCGAGCTCAATGCGCGAGTTCCAGCAGTTTCCGCATCACGGTAGGCAGCGCGCCGCCGGCCTCGGCCAGCGGGCGTGCCTCCATCCCCTCGGGCGGCGCGATCCGCGGCACGCTGGCGGACAGCAGCAGCATCTCCAGCTCGAAATGGGTGAAGCCGTGCCGGGCGATGCCGGGCACGCGGCGCCAGTCCAGCCCGGGCAGCGGGGCGAAGCCCTCGGCCTCCGCCGCCGTCCAGGGCGCCTCGCGCCAGGGCGTGCCGGGCACTTCCAGCATCCCGCCCAGCAGGCCGCGCGGCGGGCGGCGCCGTAGCAGCACCTGGCCGGCGGCGTCGGTCAGCAGGAAATGCAGGCCGAACCGCCGCGGCCGCGCCCGCTTCGCCGACTTGGCCGGCAATGCCTCCTGGATCCCCTGCTTCTGCGCCAGGCAGCCGTCGCGCCAGGGACACAGCGCGCAGGCCGGGGCCCGTGGGGTGCAGAGGGTGGCGCCAAGGTCGAACAGCGCCTGGGCGAAGTCGCCGGGCCGTGCCCGGGCCGCCGCATCCGCCATGAAGCCCGCGGCCAGCGCCGCCAGCCGAGGCCTGGAGCCCGGCAGCGGCGCCGCCTCGGCCGCCAGCCGCGCCACCACCCGTTCCACGTTGCCGTCGACCGGCACCACCGGCTGGTCGAAGGCGATCGCCGCGACGGCGGCGGCGGTATAGGCGCCGATCCCCGGCAATGCGCGCAAGCCCTCGACCGTTTCGGGGAAGCCGCCGCTCGCCGCCACCAGCCGGGCGCAGGCATGCAGGTTGCGGGCCCTGGCGTAGTAGCCAAGCCCGGCCCATTCCTCCATCACCGCGGCCTCCGCGGCGGCGGCCAGGGCCTCCACCGTCGGGAAGCGGGCCAGGAAGCGGTCGAAACGCGGCCCGACCGCGGCGACCGTGGTCTGCTGCAGCATGACCTCGGACAGCCAGACCTGATAAGGATCGGGCCGGTTGCCGCGGCTGCGGAAGGGCAGCACGCGGCGATGGCGGTCGTACCAGGTCAGCAGCGCGGCTGCGGGGGGCAATGGGGGCATATGGCCAAGGATAGCGCGAAGTCCGCCGGGTTCACCCCCGCCCGCTCGCCCTATGGGCCAAGGCCGCTCGGCGCCCTGATCCCCGCCCTGACCAAGCCGGTCTTCCGCAGGCGCAGCCCGGCCGGCGCGCAGTTGATGGCCGACTGGGCCGGGGTGGTCGGGCCGGCCCTGGCCCTGGTCACCAGCCCGATCCGCTTCACCGCCGGGACGCTCACCATCGGCTGCGCCGGCCCGGTGGCGATGGAGCTGACCCACCTGGCGCCGCAGCTCATCGCCCGGATCAACGCGCATCTGGGCAAGCCGATGGTCGAACGGCTGCGCTTCGTCCAGCAGGCACCGGCCCGCCCGGCCCAGGCCGCCAAACCGTTGCCCGACGCCCCCCTTCCGGCCCCGGTGGAAGCCGCCGTCGGCACGGTTCCGGGCGAGGACCTGCGCGCGGCGCTGGCAAAGCTCGGCCGGGGCGTCTATCGGAATCGAACCTGACCGCCCGCTGCGGGCGGAGTCGAGGCCAGACCCCAAACGGAGGCCGCATGCGCCTGCCCCGCCGAGCCCTGCTCGCCACCGCCGCCCTCGCCGCGGCGCCGCTCGTTGCGCGCGCCCAAGGGGCCGATCCGCGCCTGTCGGAACGCGGCATCGGCAACCCGGACGCCCCGGTGAAGGTGATCGAGTTCTTCTCGCTCACCTGCAGCCACTGCGCCGCGTTCCACAAGGAAACCTATCCGCGGGTGAAGAAGGAGCTGGTCGAGACCGGCGCCATCCGCCTGATCTGGCGCGACTTCCCGCTCGACCAGGTGGGGCTCACCGCCGCGGCGGTCGCCCGCACCCTGCCGGCCGAACGCTATGAAGGCTTCATCGGCGCGTTGCTCTCCAGCCAGGACCGCTGGGCCTTCACCCGCGGCGATCCCTTCACCGAGCTGGCGAAGATGGCGGCCCTGGCCGGCATGCCGAAGGCCCAATTCGATCAGGTGCAGCAGGACGAGGTGCTGAAGCGCGCCATCCTCGAGCAGCGCATGGCGGCCGAGAAGGAATTCAGCGTGCAGGCCACGCCGAGCTTCTCCTTCCAGGGCGGCGGCACCGTCCGCAACCAGTCCGGCAACATGCCCTTCGAGCGCTTCCGGACCTTGGTCCAGGAAGTGAAGCCGGTTTGAGCGACGAAGCCGCCGCCGCGCCCGAGCCGGCGCAGGAGGCACGCGCCAGCCTGCGCGCGACGCTCGCCCGGCTGCGGATCGCCGGCTTCAAGAGCTTCGCCGAATCGACGGTGGTCGAGGTCCTGCCCGGCCTGACCGGCATCGTCGGCCCGAACGGCTGCGGCAAGTCGAACGTCGTGGAAGCCCTGCGCTGGGCGATGGGCGAGACCTCGGCCCGCTCGATGCGCGGCGGCGAGATGGAGGACGTGATCTTCGCCGGCACCGCGACCCGCCCGGGCCGCAACCTGGCCGAGGTCACGCTGTACCTGGAGGAAGCCGCCGGCCTGGCGCCGCCGCCGCATGCCGAGGCCGAGGACCTCGAGGTCTCCCGCAAGATCGCCCGCGGCGAGGGTTCGTCCTTCCGGGTGAACGGGCGGGAGGTCCGGGCGCGCGACGTCCAGACCATGTTCGCCGATATCGGCTCCGGCGCCCGGGCCTCGGCCATGGTCAGCCAGGGCAAGGTCGCCGCCATGATCGGCGCCAAGCCGGAGGAACGCCGGCAGGTGCTGGAGGAGGCGGCCGGCATCAGCGGCCTGCGCGCCCGCCGGCACGAGGCCGAACTCAAGCTGCGCCAGGCCGAGGCCAACCTGACCCGGGCCGAGGACCTGCTCGGCCAGCTCGACGTCCAGCGCGGCTCGCTGCAGCGCCAGGCGCGGCAGGCCAACCGCTACCGCAACCTCTCCGGCCTGGTCCGCGCCGCCGAGGCCGAGTGGCTGTCGCTGCTGCGCGCCCGGGCCGAGACGGCGCTGGCCATCGCCCGCGCCGCCTTCGATGCCGCCGCCGCCGCCACGCGGCGGGCCGAGGCGGAGGCCGAGGCCGCCGCCATCCGCAGCTTCGAGGCCGAGAAGGCCCTGGCCACCGGCCCCATGGGGCTGCGCGAGACGGAGGCGCGGACCCGCACCGCCCTGGAACGCCGCCGCGTCGAGTCGGAGGGGCTGGAGGCCGAGGAGCGCCGCGCCCGCGAGGCGCTGGAAGCCGCCGCGGCGCGGCTGGCCGAGATCGAACGCGACCTGGCGCATGCCGAGGGGGTCGAGGCCGATGCCGCCGCCGCCGAGCGCCGGCTGGCCGCCGAGCAGGCCGGGCTGGCGACGGCCACGGCCAGCCTGCCCGGGCGGCTGCAAGCCGCCGAGGCCGCCCTGCAGGAGGCGACCGAGAGCGCGCGCAGCGCCGAGCGCGCCGCCAACCTGGCGACCGAGGAGGCCGCCTCGCTGGCCGCCCGGGTGAATGCGGCCGGACAGGAATTGGAGGCAGCCGGGCAGCGCGCCCGCCGGCTCGGCGCGCAACGGACCGCACTGGCCGCCGAGCACGCCGCGGCGCTCGCCACCCGGGTGACCGCGGACCGGCTGGACGCGGCAAAGGCCGCGGTCGCCGTGGCGGAGCAGGAATCCACGGCCGCCCGCGCGGCGCTGGCCGAGGCGGAGGCGGCCCGCGCCGCCGCCCAGGAAACCCAGGCCGCCGCCCGGCGCGAGGCCAGCGGCGCCGAGGCCGAGGCCGGCCGCGTCGGCGCCGCCCTGGCCGAGGCCGGGCAGCGCGCCGCCCGCATCGCCGCCCAGCATGCCGCGATCGCCCGCGATCATGCCGCGGCGCTGGCGGCGCAGGTGCCGGCGGACCAGCTGGACGCCGCGCAGGCCACCGCCGCTGCCGCGGAAGCCGAACTCGCCACCCGCCGCGCCGCCCTGGAGGCGGCTGAGGCGGCCCGTGCCACGGCGCGCGAGGCGCATGCCGCCGCCCGCCGCCGGATCGCCGAGGCCGAGGCGGCGCGCCAGCGCGCCGCCGCCGAAGCGACCGCCTCGGCGCAGCGCGCCGAGCAGGCGCGCGCCCAGCATGGCCGGCTGGCGGCGCAGCTCGAGGCGGCCCGCGCCGCCCTGCTGCCCACCGAATCCGTCGCCGCCGCCCAAACGGAGGCCGCCGCCGCCGAGGCGGCGCTGGCCGCCGCGCTGGCGCAGGTGACCGCGGCCGAGGCCGCCCGCGCCGCCGCCGCCGCCGGGCACGGCACCGCCCGCACCGTCGCCGCCGAGGCCGAGGGCGCCGCCGCCCGCGCCGCCGCCGAGGTGCAGGCGCTGGGCGAGACGCTCGCCGCCGGCGAGCAGGCCGGCGGCACCGCGCCGCCGGTGCTGGATGCGGTCTCGGTCCCCGCCGGACTGGAAGCCGCGCTCGGCGCCGCGCTGGGCGAGGCGCTCGACAGCCCGGCCGACCCCGCCGCCGCCCGCCATTGGCGGCTGCTGCCACCCTTCGCCGCGCCACCCGCCCTGCCCGCCGGCCTGACGCCGCTGGCCAGCCTGGTCGAGGCGCCGCTGGCGCTGGCCCGCGCCCTGGCCCAGGTCGGCCTGCTGCCCGAGGGCGGCGACGGCGCTGCCCTGCAAGCCGCGCTGGCCGCCGGCCAGGCGGTGGTGACGCGCGACGGCGCGGTCTGGCGCTGGGACGGCCATACCGCCCGGGCCGATGCGCCGAATCCCGGCGCGGTCCGGCTGCAGCAGCGCAACCGGCTGCGCGCCGCCGAGGCGCGGCTGGCGGCCGCCCGCATTGCGACCGAGGCCGCCCAGGCCGACCGCGCCGCGGCGGACTCCGCCGAGGCCGCGGCGACCGCCACCGAGGCCGCCGCGCGCGACACCCGCCGCATCGCCGAAGCCAGGCTCACCGCCGCGCGGGCCGAGGCCAGCCGCCTTGCCGCCGCCGCCGCCGAGGCGGAAAGCCGGCTCGGCGCGTTGGAGCCGCAGTTGCGCGGGCTCGACGCCGAATGCGCCGAAGCCGATGCCGCCGCCGCCAGCGCGGCCGAGGCGCTTGCCGCCCTGCCCGGCCCGGAGGCGGCGATCGCCGAGTACGACGCCGCCGCCCTGGCCGAAACCGCCGCCGCCGCGGCCGAGGCGGAGGCGCGCGACGCCCGCGCCGAGGCCGAGATGGGGCTGCAGCGGAGCCGCGGCACCGCCGCCAGCCAGGCCGCCGCCGCGGCCCAGGCCGAAAGCCGGCTGGGCGCCCTGGCGCCGCAGCTCGAACGGCTGCGCGCCGAACAAAGCGAGGCGGAAGCCCGGCTGGAGGCCGCCCGGGCAGCCATGGCCGCACTGCCCGACCTGGAGGCGCTGAAGGCTACGGCGCGCGATGCGGCGGTACGCGAGACGGCCGCCCTGGCTGCCGAGGCCGCCGCCCGCACCGCCCGGGCCGCAGCCGAGGCGGCGCAGGACGCCGCGCGCGCCGAGGCCGCCCGGCTCGCCACCGCCGCGGCCCAGGCGGAGAACCGCATCGCCGCGCTGGCGCCGCAGCTCGCCCGGTTGGAGACGGAGGCGGCGGAGGCCGAGGCGGCGCTCTCCCAGGCCCGTGCCGCCCAGGCGGAACTGCCGGACCTGGCGGCGATCCGTGCCGGGGTGGAGCAGGCCCGCGCCGCGCTCTCGGCCGCGCGGGTCGGCGAGGTGGCAGCGCTGGAGGCCATGGCCGGGCTGCGGGCCGAGCGCGACCGCATCACCGCCCGCCGCGAGGCCGCCCTGGCCGAGCAGGCCGACTGGACCGCCCGCCGCGCCGATGCCGCCGCCAGGCGCGAGGGCCTGGCCGCCCGTGCGGCCGAGGCGCGGGCGGAGCGCGACGCGCTGGCGGAACTGCCCGATGCCGCCGCCGCCCGGGGCCGCCAGGCCGGCGCGGCGCTGGCCGAGGTCGAGGCGGCGCATGCCGCCGCCGCCCGGGCGCTTGCCGCCGCCGAGGCCGAGCGCCAGGCCGCCGGCGAGGCGCGCCGCGCGGCCGATGCCGGCTTTGCCGCGGCGCGCGAGGCGCAGCTCCGCGCCGAGGGCGCCGCCGAGCAGGCGACCACGGCGGCCGAGGCGGTGCGGGACCGCGTGGTGGAACGGCTGGGCGAGGATGCCGAGCTGCCGCCGCCCGAGGAACTGACCGACGCCGCCGAGGACAAGGCCAGGCGCAAGCTGGAACGCCTGGCGAAGGAGCGGGAGGAGATGGGCCCGGTCAATCTCCGCGCCGATGTCGAGATGGCGGAGATCGAGGCCCGCATCGCCGACATCACCCGCGAGCGCGAGGAGATCGGCGCCGCCATCGCCAAGCTGCGCGGCTCGATCGGTCATCTGAACCGGGAGGGCCGCGAGCGGCTGCGTGCGGTCTTCGACCGGGTGGACACCGAATTCCGTGCCCTGTTCGGCCGGCTGTTCGGCGGCGGCCGGGCGCACCTGGCGCTGGTCGGCAGCGACGACGCGCTGGAGGCCGGGCTCGAGATCTATGCCGAGCCGCCGGGGAAGAAGCTCGCGGCGCTGAGCCTGCTGTCGGGCGGCGAGCAGGCGTTGACCGCGCTTTCCTTGATCTTCGCGGTGTTCCGCTGCCACCCGGCGCCGGTCTGCGTGCTGGACGAGGTGGATGCGCCGCTGGACGACGCCAATGTCGAGCGGCTGTGCGACCTGCTGGACGGCATGGCGGCCGAGAGCGGCACCCGGTTCCTGGTGGTGACGCACCACCCGCTGACCATGGCGCGGATGCACCGGCTGTACGGCGTGACGATGCAGGAACGCGGGGTGAGCCGGCTGCTCAGCGTCGACCTCGGCCGGGCGGTGGAGCTGGTCGAGGGCCCCGCGGCGGCCGAGTGACGCCGGCTAGAAGCGGTGGAAAAGCCGCAGCACGGCGAGCGCCGCCACCGCGGTGAACAGGCCCTGCGCCAGCATCATCGGCAGGGCCCCCGGGCCGCTGACCCGCAGATGCGCCGCGGTCCTTGCCCGGCCGCGGGCCGCCTCCATCAAGCAGGCGGCGAACAGGGCGGCGGTGCGGTTCGCGGGATCGGACGGTTCGCGCATGCTGGGGATTCCTGAGCGTTGCACTCGGCGTGGTACGGGCAAATCCTGAATTCAGGGTTGGCCTGGCGAGTTCCCGGCCGGATCGCCGCTTCGTCACGGGATTTCGCTTGATCCCCGGCGGCGCAGGGAGGTTGCTGCTGCATGCTCCCCCGCCCCTTCCGATTCTTCGAACGCCTGATCGACCCCGTCGCGCCGCCCGGCGAAGCCGCCGGCCGCCTGCTCGGCAGCCCGGTGCCGGAGACGGCGCCGCCGCACACCCTGCCCGGCTTCTACTGGCATTTCCTGCGGCAGACCCGGGCGCTGTTCCTTGCCCTGTTCGTCGCCGGCCTGCTTGTGGCGCTGATGGATGCCGCCATCCCGACGATCATCGGCAAGCTGATCGGGCTGCTGACCACCCACGCACCGGACCGGTTGTGGGCGGAGGCCTGGCCGATGCTGGTCGGCATGGGCGCGCTGGTGCTGATCGGCCGTCCCTCTGCCCTGCTGCTGCAGAACCTGATCACCCAGCAGGGCATCAACGGCAACGTCACCTCGATGATCCGCTGGCAGAGCCATTGGCAGGTGGTTCGCCAGGGCCTGCCCTTCTTCCAGGAGGACTTCGCCGGCCGCATCGCCAACCGGGTGATGCAGGCCGGCCCCGCTTTGCGGGAAAGCGTGGTGCAGGTCATCAACGCGGTCTGGTACATCCTGGTCTATGGCACCGCGGCGGTGCTGCTGCTGGCGCAGACCGACTGGCGGCTGGCCCTGCCGATCCTCGCCTGGTTCCCGCTCTACGCCCTGCTGCTGCGCTTCCTGGTGCCGCGGATGCGCGACCGCTCGCGCGAGGCCTCGGCCCAGCGCAGCCTGCTGACCGGGCGGATCGTCGACAGCTACACCAATATCCAGACGGTCAAGCTGTTCGCCCGGGCGCGGGAGGAGGACGCCTTCATCCGCGACGGGCTGCTCGGCCTGACGGCGGCCTTCCAGCGGCAGATGCGCCTCGTCACCTTCAACGGCTTCGCGCTCGCCACGCTGAATGCGGCGATGATCACCGCCATGGCCGCGGTCGCCGTCTGGCTCTGGACCCAGGGGCGGATCGAGGTGGCGGCGGTGGCGACGGCGCTGCCCATGGCCTGGCAGATCGCCAACATCTCCGGCTGGGTCGCCTTCAACGTCACCTCGATCTTCGAGAACCTGGGCGTGGTGCAGGAGAGCATGAACTCCATCGCGGTGCCGCCGACCGCGCCCGACCCGCCCGGCGCCGTCGCGCTGGTGGTGCCGCGCGGGGAGATCCGCTTCGACCGGGTGCGCTTCGCCTATGGCCGGGATACCGGCGTCATCCAGGGGCTGGAGTTGCGCGTGGCGCCCGGCGAACGGGTCGGGCTGGTCGGCCATTCGGGCGCCGGCAAATCCACGCTGGTGAACCTGCTGCTCGGCTTCTTCCGGCCGGAGGAAGGACGGATCAGCATCGACGGCCAGGACATCACCGGCGTGACGCTGGAAAGCCTGCGCGCCGCGATCGGCGTGGTGACGCAGGACACCGCGCTGCTGCACCGCTCGATCCGCGACAACATCCGCTACGGCCGGCCGGAGGCGACGACCGCCGAGATCGAGGCGGCGGCTGGCCGCGCCCATGCCGATACCTTCATCCGTGCCCTGGCCGACTGGCGCGGTCGCACCGGCTACGACGCGCATGTCGGCGAACGCGGGGTGAAGCTGTCCGGCGGCCAGCGGCAGCGCGTCGCCATCGCCCGGGTGCTGCTGAAGGACGCGCCGATCCTGGTGCTGGACGAGGCCACAAGCGCGCTGGATTCGGAGGTGGAGGCGGCGATCCAGGAACAGCTGGAGACGCTGATGGCCGGCAAGACGGTGATCGCCATCGCCCACCGGCTGTCCACGCTGTCGCGCATGGACCGGCTGGTGGTGATGGAACATGGCCGGATCGCGGAGCAAGGGACCCATGCCGGGCTGCTGCGGCAGGACGGCGTCTATGCCCGGCTCTGGCGACAGCAGAGCGGCGCCTTCGCCGCTGTCTGATGCCGGGAATGGGCGCGGATCCGTTGCGCGGCAAGGCACTTCCGCGCAATGTGCCGCCGCCCCAACCCCAGGGAGAAATTTCCAGAATGAATCGCCGACGCCTCATCGCCAGTGGTGCCGCGGGCGCCGCCGGCGCCGCGACGCTCGTCTCGCCGAACCTGGCCTCGGCCCAGCCGCGGGTCCGCTGGCGCTGCCCGGGCAGCTTCCCCAAGTCGCTCGACACCCTGTTCGGCACCCAGGAATACATCGCCAAGCGGGTGTCCGAGATGACCGACGGCGCCTTCCAGATCCAGATCTTCGGCCCGGGCGAACTGGTCCCCGCCTTGCAGGTGATGGACGCGGTCGGCGCCGGCAACGTCGAATGCGGCTATACTTCCGCCTACTACTACCTTGGCAAGGACCCGTCGCTGGCGATCGCCACCTGCCTGCCCTTCGGCCTGTCGTCCCGCCAGCACTGGGCCTGGCTGACCCACGGCGGCGGGCGTGACCTGTACAAGGAGGTCTATGCCGACCAGGGCGTCGTCGCGATTCCCGCCGGCAACACCGCGGCGCAGATGGGCGGCTGGTTCCGAAAGGAGATCAAGACCGTCGACGACCTGAAGGGGCTGAAGTTCCGCATCGCCGGCTATGGCGGCAACGTGCTGACCAAGCTCGGCGTCGTGCCGCAGCAGATCGGCGGCACCGACATCTATCCGGCGCTGGAGCGCGGCGTGATCGACGGCGCCGAGTGGGTCGGGCCCTACGACGACGAGAAGCTCGGCTTCAACCGCGTCGCCCAGTACTACTACTACCCGGGCTGGTGGGAGTATTCGCCCTCCATCGACTTCATGATCAACATGAAGGCGTACGAGGAACTGCCGGCGCAGTACAAGGCGGTGCTGCAGGCCGCCTGCACCGAAGCCTGGCACTGGATGGCTGCGCGCTACGACGTGCTGAACCCGCAGGCGCTGCGCCGGCTGATCGCCTCCGGCACCCAGCTTCGCGCCTTCCCGCGCGAGGTCATGGCCGCCTGCTACCGCGCCAGCCAGGAATTCTACGCCGAGGTCGGCGCCGGCAACGCCCGCTTCAAGCGCATCCATGACAAGTGGGATGCCTTCCGGATCGAGCAGACCCAATGGCTGCGGGTGGCGGAGGACTCCTTGGGCAATTTCCTGGCGGTGCAGACCGCGCAGCGCTGACGACGGACTGCGGCTGCAGACTTCGCCGGCTGCGGACGTTCCGCAGCCGGTGGATGCCCGACCGAAGCCGCCCGCCGCAGGGCACACACGCCCGGCATTGTGAATCGGCTGCCAGAACAACGGTCTGCAGCGGTGCCGCGTTCGCTTCCGGACGCAAGCTGCGGCAGACTATGCGGGGTCGCCGACCGGTGCGGCCCGCGTGACCGATGGGAGCGAACGATGTCCATGAAACGCCGCGGCCTGCTGGCCGCCGGGGCGGCCGCACCTGCGCTGGCCACGCCCATGCTGGCCAATGCCCAGCCGCAGGTGCTGTGGCGCTGCACCGGCAGCTTCCCCAAATCCACCGACGTGCTCTGGGGCGTGCAGGAGCTCTTTGCCCGGCGCGTCGGGGAACTGACCGGCGGCGCCTTCCAGATCCGCAATTTCGCCCCGGGCGAGATCGTCCCCGCGCTGCAGGTGCTGGATGCGGTCGGCGCCGGCACGGTCGAGTGCGGCTATACCGCCGCCTACTACTACATCGGCAAGGACCCGACGCTCGGCTTCGGCACGGTCATGCCCTTCGGCATGAATGCCCGGCAGCAGCTCGCCTGGCTGCACCAGGGCGGCGGCCGGGAGATCATGGAGGAGGTCTATCGCGACCAGGGCGTCGTCGCCCTTCCCTGCTCGAACACCGGTGCGCAGATGGGCGGCTGGCTGCGCAAGGAGATCAAGTCGGTCGACGACCTGAAGGGGCTGAAATTCCGTATCGCCGGCATCGCCGGGACGGTGCTGACCAGGCTCGGCGTGGTGGCGCAGCAGCTCGGCGCCGCCGACATCTACCCGGCGCTGGAGCGTGGGGTGGTGGACGGCGCCGAATGGGTCGGGCCGCATGACGACGAGAAGCTCGGCTTCCACCGCGTCGCGCCCTACTACTACTACCCCGGCTGGTGGGAGGCCTGCTCGCAGGCCGAGATCCAGGTGAACATCAAGGCCTGGGACGCGCTGCCGAAGCAGTACCAGCAGGTGGTCGAGGTGGTGACCGGCGAGATGCAGGTCTGGAGCACCTCCCGCTACGACATGCTGAACATGCAGGCGCTGCGGCGGCTGGTGGGGGCCGGGACGCAGCTCCGCGCCTACCCGCGGGAGGTCCTGCAGGCCTGCTACAAGGCGGCCCAGGACACCTACGGGGAGCTGGGCGAGCGCAACCCGCGCTTCAGGAAAGTGCACACGCAGTGGGACCGCTTCCGCCGCGACACCCAGGGCTGGTTCCGGGTGGCGGAGGACAGCCAGGCCAACTTCCTGGCGCTGATCGAGCGCGGCTGACCCTCCCCGACCGCCCGCGACGACGGCACGGCCGGGCCGCTTGGCCCGGCCGTGACGGACAGCCACGTCGCCTGCGTCAGCGCGGGTTCACCCGGACATGCCGCAGCTGGAAGTAGTTGTCGGCGGTCTGCACCACCTCGGTGCCGGTGCGCGCCGCCCAGACGATCTGCTGCTGGTGCAGCGGGATGTACAGCGCCTCGTCGCGCACCACGCGGCCGACCTCGGTGATCATCGCCTGGCGCTTCGCCGCATCGGTCTCGACGGCGATGAGGCCGGTCAACTCGTCGATCCTGGCATTGGTCGCACCGCCGTTGTTGAACACGCCGCGCGACTTGCCGTCGCGGGACGCGATCAGGTTGTAGATGGCGTTGTGCGCGTCGCCGGTCGCCGGGGTCCAGCCCAGCATGTAGAAGCTGGTGTTGTAGCGCGGGCCGTTCACCTCGGCGAAGAAGCGGGCGCGGGTCTGGGCGTTCAGCGTGACCCGCACGCCGATGCGCGCCAGCATGGACACCGCCGCGGTGCAGATCGCCTCGTCGTTCACGTAGCGGTCGTTCGGGCAATCCAGCGTCACGCCGAAGCCGTTCGGGTAGCCGGCCTCGGCCAGCAGCTTCTTGGCGCCCTCGATGTCGACCGGCAGGCGGGTGTCCTCGGCCGCCACGTAGCCGTTGACGCCCGGGCCCCACATCAGCCCGGTCGGCTTGGACTGGCCGCGCATGACGGTGCGCTGGATCGCGGCGACGTCGATTGCCTGGTAGACCGCGCGGCGGACGCGGACGTCCTGGAAGGGGTTCTTGCCCTTCACGTCCGACTTCAGCAGCTCCGGCCGCAGCTGGTCCATGCCGAGATAGATGGTCCGCAGCTCCGGCCCCTGGATGATCCGCACGCCGGCGGTGTTGCCGATGCGCGTCACGTCCTGCGGCGGCACGGTATAGACGAAGTCGACCTCACCCGAGAGCAGGGCTGCGACACGCGTGGCGTCGTTGGCGACGATGTTCAGCTCGGCGCGCTCGATGTTGTGGGTCGGCTTGTCCCACCAGTCGGGGTTGCGCTCGAGCACCGTCTTGCGGTCGGGCTCGCGGCTGACCAGGCGGAAGGGCCCGGTGCCCATGGCGTTGCGGGTGGCGAAGCTTTCCTCCTTGGAGGTCAGGTCGGCCGGCTTGGTGGCGTTGTTCTTCTCCGCCCAGGCCTTGGACATGATGCCCCAGGTGGTCAATTCCTGCAGCAGGATCGGGTTGGGGGCATTGGTCTCGATCTCGACGGTGGCGTCGTCGACCTTGCGGACCTCCTTCACCGAGGCGAGCACCGCCTGCAGGTTGGACCCCTGGGCGCGCACACGCTGGGCGCTGAAGACCACGTCCTCGGCGGTGAAGGGCGTACCGTCGGTGAACTTCACGCCCTGGCGGAGATGGAACCGCCAGACGGTCGGGGACGGCTGCTCCCAGCGCGCGGCCAGGGCCGGCTCGACCACCATCTCCTTGTTCCGCCGCACCAGCGGCTCGTAGATGTTGGCGTTGAAGGACAGCAGGAAGGTCTCGTTCCGGCCGTAGGGATCCATCGAATTGACGTCGCCGTCGTTGGCCCAGCGGAAGACCTGGGCGCCAGCGGGCGCGGGGATGGCGAGGGACGTGCCGCAGAGCAGCGCGGCGGCAAGGGCAAGGCGTCGCATTTTGGATAGATCTCCCAGCACCGAAGGGCACCGGAGGGTATCGCGACCGGCGCAATTCACAAAGTCCGTCAGCCGCCGAAACGCAGAACGGGGGCCGCGAGGCCCCCGTTCAGTCCCCGGCCGAAGCCAGGTCGCAGATGGTCTGATGTCAGGCGCGCAGGGCGCGCGGCAGATCAGCGACGGCGGAGTCGATCAGCTTCGCATCCGCCTCCGCCGTCATGCCCTGGGCAATGACGTTGCGCGCTGCCGCGGTGGCGATCTCCGCTGCCGCCTGGCGCACTTCGGCAACCGCCCCGGCCTCAGCGGCAGCGATGCGGTCCATCGCCATCCGCTCGCGCCGCGTGGCCGAAGCCTCGGCCTCGGCGGCAGCGGCCTCGGCGACCCGGATTGCCTCGGCATGTGCCCGGCGCAGCATCTCCCTGGCTTCCTCGGCCGCCGCGGTCCGATCGGCCTCGGCCTGCTTCAGCATGGCCTCGGCTTCCTCGCGCAGGCGCGCGGCTTCCGCGAGCTCTGCCCGCACCCGCTCGGCGCGGGCGTCGAGCATGCTGGTCGCCTGCGACCAGGCCTTGCGACCCACCAGCAACACGAAGACGATGAAGCTGATGCCGACCCAGAATTTGGGGTCGAGCCAGAAATGTTCGTAGTGATGCATCAGGCCCGCCCCCGCGCTGCCAATTCGGCGCCGACCGCCCGTTCGACCGCGGCGCGATCGGCAAGGCCGGTCAGCCGGGTCACCAGCGCTTCCGCGGTATCGGCGGCAACGCTGCGCAGCGCGCCCATCGCGCTGTCGCGGGACGCGGTGATGCGTTCCTCGGCGGCGGCGATCTGCGCATTGAGTCGGGCGTTCAGCGCCTCGGCCTTGGCCGCGGCTTCGGACTGCGCCTGCTGCGTGGCATTGGCGACGGAGGCCTGGGCCTCGGCCCGTGCCTTCGCGGTGCCGGCCTGATGGTCGGCCATGGCAGCATCGGCCTGCAGCTTCGCGGCCTGCGCCTGTTCGAGGTCGCCCTCGATACGGGCACGCCGCGCCTCCAGCACGCTGCCCACCGCCGGCAGCGCGTAATGCGCCATGACGTAGTAGAGCACGCCGAAGAGGATGAAGAGCCAGACGACATTGGCGACCAGGTAGCGCCCCTGCTCGGGGTGCCCGAAGGCCAGCTGCGGCATGCCCACCACCGGCTCGCCGGCATGCGGGTCGGCCGCGGCGGCCAGGCGGGGTGCCAGCGCCAGCAACGCCACCGACGCGGTCAGGACCCAAGGCTTCAAGGCCCGAGGGCTCACGGCATATCTCCTCGCCTGAGTGGACACGGGAACGCGCCCGCCGGGTGCGGCGGGCGCGCCATCCGGCCGTCTCAGGTGAACAGGATGAGGAAGGCGATGAGCAGGGCGAAGAGCGCGACGGCTTCCGTCAGCGCGAAGCCCAGGATGCCGATCGGAAACACGACGTCGCGGGCGCCCGGGTTGCGGGCCACGCTGGAGATCAGCGACGAGAAGATGTTCCCGATGCCGAGACCAACGCCGAACAGCGCGATGACGGCGATGCCGGCCCCAAGGGCCTTCGCGGCGGCGACTTCCATGGAGATATCCTTCCTTGATGTCCTGAAGGGTGATGGAACAGCCCGACGGGCTCAGTGCAGGTGCACTGCGTCGTGCAGGTAGATGCTGGTCAGGATCGCAAACACGTAGGCCTGCAGGAAGGCTACGAGGATCTCGAACCCGACAAGGACGACATTGACCGAGAGCGCGAACCCGGCGCCAAGAACCCCGGCGATGCCCAGGCCACCGAGCATCACGACGAAGGTGGCGAACACCTTCAGCATGACGTGGCCGGCGACCATGTTGGCGAAAAGCCGGACCGCGAGGCTGAGCGGCCGCGAGAGATAGGAGATGATCTCGATCGGGATGATCAGCGGCGCCAATGCCTTCGGCGCGCCCTCGGGAAAGAAGTAGCCGAAGAAATGCGTGCCGTGGATCGACAGCGCGATGACCGTCACCACGACGAAGACCATCGCCGCGAGCCCGAAGGTGACCGCGATGTGACTGGTGAAGGTGAAGCCGTAGGGCAGCATACCCAGCAGGTTGCCGAACAGCACGAACATGAAAAGCGAGAAGACGAAGGGGAAGTACTTCTTGCCCTGGTCGCCGACCTGGCCGACGACGATCTCATGCACGAACTCGTAGCTGCTCTCGGCGAGGGCCTGCAGGCGGCCCGGCACGATGGCGCGGCGGGAGACGCCCCACAGCATCAGGGCAGTCACCAGGCCGACGGCCAGGAGCATGTGCGCGGTCGATTGCGTGAAACCCACCGAGTCGCCGACGAACCCGAATACGGGCGTCAGCTCGAACTGGCTCAGCGCGTCGATCGATTTGCCTTCGGCTGCCACTATCGGCTCCCAGCACCCGTTTGTGCCGCGCGGTCAGGCACGGCCCGTCATCCACCAGCACCGCGGCCCGGCCTGAACAAGCGAAAGACGTTCAGTATCCCGGCGGCACTGCCCAGGACGAAGAACAGCAGAAAGAGCCACGGCCAGGTCCCGAGCCAGCGGTCCAGCACGATCCCGAGGAACACGCCAACCCCAAGGGCCGACACCACCTCGACACCGGCGCGGAAACCGACGCCCCATGGTCCTGCGGAAGACGAGCCTTGGGTGGTCTGCGGCTTGTCCATTCCCTGACGGGATCTGGCCTCGCGCAACCGGTCCTCGAACCCGCCTTTATCGCTCACCGCGCTCCTCCTCCGGCTCCCCGTCGGAAGGCACGTGGCTGCTACGGCACACCCCGCTACCTGTCAAGCAAGCGCGACCCGCAACCACGGCCATCCGCACCGCATGTGGCATCGCGGACAGGCCTGGAAAAGCCGCGTGGATCAGGCCACGGCGCGTGCGGCCAGGGCAGGCGATTTCGGCCAGCACCGGCCCCTTTTGCGTGGTCGCCAACCCGTCGCGGCGGCCAGGGGCGTGGGGCGATGCGCAGCATCCGGCGCCGTTCGCGCCCCCCTCCGGCGGCGCGGTCCTGGCCTGGCGGATGCGCCGCGTCCCTGGTCAGCGGCAGCGCCGCCGGGTCCTGGATACGACGCGACCGCAACGGGCAAGGCGTTGACGAAGGCGCCCCGGGCGGCGATCCCTGGGCTATGGCGCAGCCGCCCGACCCACCGCCGAAGCCCACCCCGGACCCCAAGGCCGAACGCGAGGCGCGGCTGGCCGCGGCGCTGCGGGCGAACCTGCGGAAGCGGAAGGCCCAGGCCCGGGCGCGGGAGTCCCCGCCCGACAAGCCGGACGGCCAGGGTTGAGCGTGGTTCCGATTGCCGCTGCCGGGTGGCTGGGCTAAGGGGGCGGCCCATTCCGGGGTGCCCGGGCCAGTTCGGGGCCGTGCAGTCCCCCCACCCCGAAGGCCCGTTGCCATGTCCATCATGCCCGACCACTGGATCCGCCGCATGGCGGCCGAGCACGGCATGATCGAGCCCTTCGTCGAGGCGCAGCGGCGCGAGGGCATGATCTCCTTCGGCCTGTCCTCCTACGGCTACGACGCCCGCGTGGCCGACGAATTCAAGGTCTTCACCAATGTCGACAACGCCCTGGTCGACCCGAAGGACTTCGCCGAGGACAGCTTCGTCACCCGCCGTGGGGAGACCTGCATCGTCCCGCCCAATTCCTTCGTCCTTGCCCACACGGTCGAATATTTCCGCATCCCGCGCGACGTGCTGGTGATCTGCCTCGGCAAGTCCACCTATGCCCGCTGCGGGCTGATCGTGAACGTCACCCCGCTGGAGCCCGAATGGGAAGGCCAGGTGACGATCGAGATCAGCAACACCACGCCGCTGCCCGCCCGCATCTACGCGAACGAGGGCATCTGCCAGTTCCTCTTCCTGCAGGGCTCGGCGCCGCCCGATGTCAGCTATGCCGACCGCGCCGGCAAGTACATGCACCAGCGCGGCGTCGCGCTGCCGAAGCTGTAAGGACGCCGCCCATGGACCGCATCCGCATCCGCGGCGGCCGGCCGCTGGAGGGACGCATCCCGATCAGCGGCGCCAAGAACGCGGCCCTGCCGCTGATGGCCGCCGGCATGCTCTCGGACGGGCCGCTGCGGCTGCTGAACGCGCCGGACCTGGCCGACATCGCCACCATGGCCGGTCTGCTGCGGCAGCACGGCCTGGCGGTGGAGCACGACAAGGCGGCACGGACCATCACCCTGTCGGGCGCCGCCACCAGCCTCGAAGCTCCCTATGACCTGGTGCGCAAGATGCGCGCCTCGGTCCTCGTGCTCGGCCCGCTGCTGGCCCGGTACGGGGAGGCCAAGGTCTCGCTGCCCGGCGGCTGCGCCATCGGCACGCGGCCCGTCGACCTCCACCTCAAGGGGCTGGAGCAGATGGGGGCGGAGATCGAGATCGAGGCCGGCTACATCCTGGCCCGCGCCCCGCGCGGCCTGAAGGGTACCCGCATCATCTTCCCGCAGGTCTCGGTCGGCGCCACGGAGAACCTGATAATGGCGGCCTGCCTGGCCGATGGCGAGACCGAGCTGGTCAATGCGGCGCGCGAGCCGGAGATCGGCGACCTCGCCGAATGCCTGATGCGGATGGGCGCGCGGATCGAGGGCATCGGCACCGATCGGCTGCGGATCGAGGGCAGCACCAGCCTGGCCGGCGCCACGCACCGCGTGGTGCCGGACCGGATCGAGGCCGGCACCTTCGCCATCGCCGCCGCCATCACCGGCGGGAAGCTGCTGCTGGAAGGCGCCCGGCTGGACCACCTCGGCGCCACCGCCCGCATCCTGCGCGAAGCGGGCGTCGAGGTGACCGAGCGGCCCGAGGGCCTGCGGGTCTCCCGGATGAACGGGCTTTCCGGCGTCGACGTGATGACCGAGCCCTTCCCCGGCTTCGCCACCGACATGCAGGCGCAGTTCATGGCGCTGATGTGCGTGGCGGAAGGCGCCGCGATGATCACCGAGACGATCTTCGAGAACCGCTTCATGCACGTGCCCGAACTGATGCGCATGGGCGCCCGGATCAACTACCACGGCCATTCCGCCATCGTCCGCGGCGTGCCGAAGCTGTCCGGCGCCCCGGTCATGGCGACCGACCTGCGCGCCTCGGTCTCCCTCATCCTCGCCGGCCTGGCCGCCGAGGGCGAGACCATTGTCAACCGCGTCTACCACCTCGACCGCGGCTACGAACGGGTGGAGGCGAAGCTCGCCGCCGTCGGCGCCGACATCGTCCGCGACGCGGCCTGACACAAAGATGTCTCGCCGCCCCACCCCGCCGCAGTGCTAGGCTCTTCCATGGACCTGCCCGTCACCCACACCGCAGCGCT
The DNA here is from genome assembly GCF_042666655.1 of Dankookia sp. GCM10030260. Lineage (NCBI taxonomy): Bacteria > Pseudomonadati > Pseudomonadota > Alphaproteobacteria > Acetobacterales > Roseomonadaceae > Dankookia > Dankookia sp. GCM10030260. Next base: position 199,912 of record NZ_JBHTDE010000001.1, on the reverse strand, counting down.
GGCCACGGACGATTCCGGCCCGCTGATCCTTGCGGTCCCCAAGGGCCGCATCCTGACCGAGCTCGGCCCGGTCTTCGGCCGCGCCGGGGTCGTCCCGGCGCAGGACCTGATCGACGAGGACAGCCGGCGCCTCCGCTTCGAGAGTTCGGACCCCGGGCTCGACATGGTCCGCGTCCGGCCCTTCGACGTCGCCACCTTCGTCGCCTTCGGCGCGGCGCATATCGGCATCTGCGGCGCCGACGTGCTGATGGAATTCGACTACGACCAGATCTACGCGCCGCTCGACCTCGGCATCGCCAAGTGCCGGGTCAGCGTGGCCGAGCCGGTGGCGACGGCGGGCAAGGACGATGCCAGCCGCTGGTCGCGGGTGACGGTCGCCACCAAATACCCGAACATCACGGGGCGCCACTTCGCCGCCCGCGGCGTGCAGGCGGAGATCGTCTCGCTCTCGGGTGCGATGGAACTGGCCCCCTCTCTCGGCCTGTCGCGGCTGATCGTCGACCTGGTCGCCACCGGCTCCACGCTGAGGGCCAACGGGCTGGTGGAGACCGAGGTGATCGCCCAGGTGACCTCGCGCCTCATCGTCAACCGCACCGCCCTGAAGACCCAGCCGGAACGCATCGGCGCCTGGATCGCCCGCTTCCGCAACGCCCTGGTCGCCGCCGCATGATCCGGCTCGACACGCGCGAGGCCGGCTTCGCGCCCGCCTTCGAAGCCCTGCTCGACAGCGCGCGGGAGACCACCGCCCGCGTCGATGCCGCGGTCGGCGAGATCATCGGCGCGGTGCGGCGCGACGGCGATGCCGCTTTGCTGAACCTGACCGCCCGCTTCGACGGCTGGCAGCCCCCCGACGCCGCCGCCCTGCGGGTGACCGCGGCCGAGATCGACGCGGCGACCGCCGGGATCGAGCCCGGGCTGATGGCCGCCCTCGACCTCGCCGCCACGCGGATCGAGCGCTTCCACCAGGCGCAACTGCCGCGCGACCTGGAACTGCCGGATCCGGCCGGGCTGACCTTGGGGATGCGCTGGAACGCGCTCGACGCGGTCGGCCTCTATGTCCCGGGCGGCAAGGCGGCCTACCCCTCCTCGGTCCTGATGAACGCCCTGCCGGCCCGGGTCGCCGGCGTCGCGCGCATCGCCATGGTGGTGCCGACCCCGGGCGGCCAGCTCAACCCGCTGGTCCTCGCCGCCGCCCGCCGCGCCGGCGTGACCGAGGTCTACCGCATTGGCGGCGCCCAGGCCGTGGCGGCGCTGGCCTGGGGCACCGCCTCGATCGCCCCGGTCGACCGCGTGGTCGGCCCCGGCAATGCCTATGTGGCGGAGGCCAAGCGCCAGGTCTTCGGCCGCGTGGGGATCGACTCCATCGCCGGGCCCTCCGAGGTCGTGATCCTGGCCGATGCATCGAACGACCCGCGCCATGTCGCGGTCGACCTGCTGGCCCAGGCCGAGCACGACGAGAGCGCCCAGGCGATCCTCATCACCGACGATGCCGGCTTCGCCGAGGCCGTCGCCGCCGCGGTCGAGGCCGAGCTCGGCACCCTGCCGCGCGGCGCCATCGCCGGAGAGAGCTGGCGGCGGCACGGTGCGATCATCCTGGCGGCGGACTGGACCGAGGCCTTCGCCCTGGCCAACCGCCTGGCGCCCGAGCACCTTCAGCTCATGCTGCCCGACCCGCGCGCGGCGCTCGCCCAGGTGCGCCATGCCGGCGCCGCCTTCCTCGGCCGGTATTGCCCGGAGGCGCTGGGCGATTATGTCGCCGGGCCGAACCACGTGCTGCCCACCGGCCGCACCGCCCGTTTCGCCTCCGGCCTCTCGGTCTACGACTTCCTCAAGCGGACCACCTGGGTGGAAGCGTCCGCGGCCGGGCTGGCCGCCATCGGCCCCGCTGCCGTCGCTTTGGCCGAGGCCGAAGGGCTGCAGGCGCATGGCCGGAGCGTCGCGCTCCGCTTGACCTGACACCACGCTTTGATCGGCTCGCCTTGACCCGCCTTCCCCCGGCGATCATGTTGCGGGCTGCCAGTCAATCCCCCCGGCGCGTCCCGCCGGCCTCCCGCCGCCTTTTCCGGCCCGCGGGAGCCGACGCGGCGGGCCACGCCGTGCGCATATAAGGTTTCGAATGTCGAAAGAGGATATGATCGAGTTCAGTGGCACCGTTCAGGAGCTGCTGCCCAATGCGATGTTCCGCGTGAAGCTGGACAACGAGCATCTGGTCCTGGCCCACACCAGCGGGAAGATGCGCAAGAACCGCATCCGCGTGCTGGCCGGCGACCGGGTGAACGTCGAGATGACGCCCTACGACCTCAGCAAGGGCCGCATCACCTTCCGCTTCAAGTAAGCCGTTGCACGCGCCGCGGCCGCCCTTGGTGCTGGCCTCGGCCAGCCCGCGGCGGCTGGACCTGCTGGCCCGGATCGGGGTGGTCCCCGACCGCGTCCTGCCCACCGACATCGACGAATCGCCCCGAAAGGAGGAGCTGCCGCGCCAGCTCGCCGCCCGCTTGGCTGTGGGGAAAGCCGCGGCCGCCGCGGCTTTGGCGCCGGACGCGCTGGTGCTGGCGGCCGATACCGTCGTCGGCCTCGGCCGCCGCATCCTGGGCAAGCCGGCCGATGCGGCGGAAGCCCGCCGCTTCCTCGGCCTGCTCGCGGGCCGGCGGCACCATGTCTATACGGGCGTCGCGCTGCGCAGCCCGGACGGGACGCTCCGCACCCGGCTGGTGGATACCGCGCTGGCCTTCCAGCGCCTGACCGAGGCGCAGATCGAGGCCTTCATCGCCACCGGCGAATGGCAGGGCGTCGCCGGCGGCTACCAGATCCAGATGCGGGCCGAGGTCTTCGTGCGCTTCCTGTCGGGGTCGCATTCCAACGTCGTCGGGCTGCCGTTGTTCGAGACGGCGCAGTTGCTCAGGGGCGTGGGGTGGCTGCGGCCGTGAAGGCTGGGGGGAGGTATCCCCCCAGACCCCCTTCCGTTTTTCCGGGTTTGGCAGGCGCCGGGTGAAGACCATTTTGGCCTCCGTGTCGCCGGGGGAGGTGCGGGTCGCGCTGCTCGACGACGAGGCGCTCATCGAGGCTTGGATCGAGCGGCCGGGGCGGCCGGACGGCGTCGGCGACCTGCACCGGGCGCGCGTCTCCGCGCTTGCGCCGGCGATGGCGGGGGCCTTCCTCGCCATGGCCGGCGGCGAGACCGGCTTCCTGCCGGAATCTGCCATCGGTGCGGCGAAGCAGCCGATCGCCAAGTCGGTCAACGAAGGCCAGTCGGTGGCCGTCCGCACCATCCGCGCCGCCCAGGGCGGCAAGGGGCCGCGCCTGACTGCCCGCCTGACGCCGCGAGAGGCTGCCCTCGCCGCGGCCGCGCCGCCCGGTGGCCCGGCCTTGCTCGCCCGCGGCCCGGAGGCCGCGCTGCGCTTGGCCCGCGCGCATCCGCAGGCAGAGATCCATACCGACGGCGCGGCGCTGGCCACCCGCCTGCGCGCCGCCCTCGGCCCTGCGCGGGTGATGCTCAGCCACACCCCGGTCTTCGACGATGCGCTGGAGGCCGAATTCGACCAACTTGCCGGACCAGAAGTGCCGCTGCCCGGCGGTGGCCGGTTGCTGCTGCACCCGACGCCGGCGCTCACCGCCATCGATGTCGATGCCGGCAGCGCCGCCGGTGCCCGCGACCCGCAGGCGCAGCTCCGCCTCAACCACGCCGCGGTGACCGAGGCGGCGCGGCAGATCCGCCTGCGCAACCTGGCCGGGCCGATCCTGCTCGACCTGGCGGGGCTGACGACGAAGCGGCGGGAAGCCCTGACCGAACCCTTGGCCAAGGCGCTCGCCCCCGACCCGCTGGCGCGGCTGTTGGGCCTCGGTCCGCTCGGCCTGTTCGAGATCCTGCGCCAGCGCATCCACCCGCCGCTGCACGAGGTGCTGGGCTGGCCGCCCGCCGCGCTGACGCATGGCCTGGCCGTGCTGCGGCGCGCGGTGCGGGAGGCCGCGCTGCGCCCCGGCCGCCGCTGGGCGCTGCGCGCGCCGCCCGCGGTCATCGCCGCATTGCGCGACCTGCCGGGCGCCCTGGCCGAGGCAGAAGCCGCCATCGGCACGCCGCTGCAGCTTCACCCCGACCCGGCGCTTTCGCCTGCCCGGTCCGAGATTGAGGAAGCCGAGCATGGCTGACCCCGCCCCGCCGCCGCCACCGCGACCGGCCCGCCCCTGCGCCGTCTGCCGCAAGCGCGTGGTCCCCGACAACCCGTTCCGCCCCTTCTGTTCGGAGCGTTGCCGGCAGGTGGATCTCGGCCGCTGGCTGGCCGGGGATTATGCCATCCCGGTCAAGCCGGACGACCAGGACGGCGACGACGTCTGAACGACAAAACCGCACGAAGCCGGGTGGACAGGCCCCGCACCTTCGGCTATTTCCCGCGGCCTCTGCCGACGGCCCTTGCCAAGGGCCGGTCGCTTGGGCCCAGGTAGCTCAGTTGGTAGAGCATGCGACTGAAAATCGCAGTGTCGGTGGTTCGATTCCGCCCCTGGGCACCATTCCCCCCTCCTAAGGCCTTTCTCAATCAGTCGGCCGGATAGTCCCGTCTTTGCAACGGGACAGTCGACCCATGCCTTCGTCCACCGCCAAACCGCTGCCGCCCTGGCCTCGTCGCAGCGCCCATGCCGTCTGGGCGGCGCTGACGGGGATGGCGCTTGGCGTGTCGGGCGGGTTCGGTCTGGCGGGCGCCATACCAGGCCTGCCAGACGCTTTCGCCCTGCCCTTCCTGGGCTTGGCCGTGCTGCTCGCCCTGCCCCTGCTGCGCCGGCGGGCGCTGGCGGTGCGGCCGGACCCGCTGACCGGCTTGGCCGATGGCACGGTCTTCCGCGCCGCGCTGACCACCACCCTGGCCGAGGCCCGGCAGGACCGCCCGCCCGCCATCATCACCCTGGAACTCGACGGCTTCGCCGCCATTCGCGACACCCTGGGGCCCGGGGGCGGCGACACCCTCCTGCGCCAGGCCGCTGCCCGGCTGGTCGCCACCGCCCGTGCCGAAGACCTCGTCGCCCGCACCGGCCAGGCCGAATTCGCGGTCCTGCAAAGGGTCGGCCTGCAGCCTGACGCTGCCGCCCGGTTCGCCGGCCGCCTGGTGCGCGAACTCTCCCGCCCCTATGCGCTGGAAGGCCGACCGTTGATCTGCGGCGCTGTCGCCGGCATCGCCGTCGCCCGTGCCGGCCTCGGGGTGGACGACCTGCTGGACCAATCCGGCATGGCGCTGCGCCGCGCCCGGGCGGAGGGCCAGGGCACCGCCCGCTTCTTCGAGCCCGGCATGGACACCGCGCTGACCGCCCGCCACGCGCTGGAAGGCGCCCTGCGCCAAGCCGCGGCAGCCGAGGAATTCCTGCTGCACTACCAACCGGTTTTCGATGTCCAGACCCGCCGCCTGCTGGGCTTCGAGGCGCTGCTGCGCTGGAGCCACCCGGACCGCGGCCCGGTCTCGCCGGCCGAATTCGTCCCCTTGCTGGAGGAAACCGGGCTGATCCTGCCGGTCGGCGACTGGGTGTTGCGCACCGCCTGCCGGGAAGCGGCGCGCTGGCCGGACCCGATCGGCGTCGCGGTCAACCTCTCCCCGGTGCAGTTCCGCCGGGGGAAGGTACTGGGTGCCGTCCGCGCGGCGCTGGAGGAAAGCGGCCTGGCGCCGCGCCGCCTGACAGTGGAAATCACCGAAGGCCTGTTGCTGGAGCACACCGACGCCGTGCTCGACATGTTGGAGCAGTTGCACGGGCTCGGCGTCGGCATCGCGCTCGATGATTTCGGCAGCGGCTATTCCAGCCTGGCCTATCTCTGGCGCTTCCGCTTCGACACGCTGAAGATCGACCGGGCTTTCGTGAAGGAGGTCCGCCGCGACGGCAAGGCGGCGATGATCATCGAATCCATCATCGGCCTCGGCCACAGCCTCGATCTCCGCATCACCGCCGAGGGCGTGGAGACCGAGGAACAGCTCGCCGCCCTGACCGGCGTCGGCTACGACGAGGTGCAGGGCTTCCTGCTCGGCCGGCCGATGCCGGCCGAGCAGGCCTCGGCGCTGGCCGAGGGAAGCGGACTGGCCGTACCGAAGGTCGCGGCCTGAGGGGCCGGATCGCTACCGCTTCAGGATCTCCGCCGTGTGCTCGCCGAGCTTCGGCGCCGAGGTCGCGGACCAGGGCCGCTTGCGGTCGAAATTGATCGGCAGGCCGACCACCCGCACGCCGCTCCCCGGCAGGGTCTGCACCATATCGACCGCGGCGAATTGCGCGCTCGCCGCCACCTCGCCGATATCGTTCACCGGGGCGCAGGGCACGCCCACCGCCTCCAGCCCCTCGATCCAATGCGCCCGGGTGTTGCCGCGCAGCACCTCGGCGATCAGCGGCACCAGCACGGCCCGGTTGGCGACGCGCTGGCGGCTTTTCGCAAACCTCTCATCCGTCGCCCAATCCGGCCGGCCCAGCACCTTGGCGCAGCGGGCCCAGAGCCGGTCGTTGCCGGCGGCCAGGCAGATCGGACGGTCGGCGGTCTCGAAGACCTGATAGGGGACGATCACCGCGGCGCCGGTGCCGTGGCGCTTGGGGACGTCGCCGGTCGCCAGATGCTGGTTCACCTGACCCTCGACCCAGAAGACCGAGGTCTCGAACAGCGAGGTATCGACCAGGCACCCCCGCCCGGTCTGGTCACGCTGCCGAAGTGCGGCCAGCGCGCCGATGACGCAGAACAGCCCGGTCGCCTTGTCGTTGATCGAGGCACCGCAGAAGGTCGGCGGATCGTCCGGCCGCCCGGTCATGCTCATCATGCCGCCATAGGCCTGCAGCAGCGGGTCGAAGCCGGGGTTCAGCCGCATCGGCCCCTGGTAGCCGAAGGCCCAGATCGAGCAGTAGACAAGCCGCGGGTGGCGCTCGAGCATCGCCTCCGGCCCGATGCCGATCTCGTCCACCACGCCGGGGCGGAGGTTCTGGATCAGGATGTCGGCCGTCTCGCACAGCCGGTGCAGCGCCGCGATGTCCTCGGGCGATTTCAGGTCCAGCACCACGCTGCGCTTGTTGCGGTTCTGGCTGTAGAAATAGAGGCTGGTCTCGCCGTCCGGCCCGAAGGGCGGGCCCCAGATCCGGGCATCGTCGCCGCCCTCCGGTTTCTCGATCTTGATGACCTCGGCGCCCATGTCGGCCAGGACCACCCCGGCCAGGGGGCCGGCCAGCGCCTGGCCCACCTCGATCACCCGCACGCCGTCCAAGGGCAGGCCCATCGCTTCCTCCATGCTTTGGCGGCCAGGATAGGGGCGGCTGGCACGGGGTGGCGAGAGGGGTAAGCTCGGCTCCGGGAAACGTCCTGGGGAACCGCCCGCATGAGCAGCACCGCCTTCCAGCACTACGTGCCTGTCCGCGAGGACTGGCTGGCCCGCCGCACCGAGGCGGCGCTCGATCCGGCGCTGCCGATCGTCGACCCGCACCATCATCTCTGGGACCGGCCGGACTGGCGGTACCTGCTACCGGACCTGCTGGCCGACACCAACCAGGGCCACAATATCGTCTCGACCGTCTTCGTGCAGTGCCGCGCCATGCACCGCGCCAGCGGGCCGGAGGCCTACAGGCCGGTCGGCGAGACCGAGTTCGTCAACGGCATCGCGGCGATGAGCGCCTCCGGCGGCTACGGCCCGACCCGCGTCTGCGAGGGCATCGTCGGCCACGTGAACATGCAGATCGGCGCCGAGGCCAAGGATGTGCTGGAAGCGCATATCCAGGCCGGCGGCGGCCGCTTCCGCGGCATCCGTCACATCACCGCCTGGGACCCCGACCCGGCGATCATGAACCCGGCCTATACCCCGCCGCAGGACATCCTGTTCCGCGACGACTTCCGCGCCGGCTTCGCCCAGCTCGCGCCGCTCGGCCTCAGCTTCGATGCCTGGCTGTACCACCCGCAGATCCCCGACCTGACGGCGCTGGCGCGGGCCTTCCCGGAGACGCCGATCGTCCTCGATCATGTCGGCGGCCCGCTCGGCATCCGTGGCTATGCCAGCCAGAAGGAGGATGTCTTCCGATCCTGGCGCGCCGCCATGGCCGAGCTCGCCACCTGCCCGAATGTCTGCATCAAGCTTGGGGGCCTCGGGATGCGCATCAACGGCATGGGCTTCGAGGAACGGGCCGACCCGCCGTCCTCCGACGACCTCGCCGCCGCCTGGAAGCCCTGGATCGACACCACGATCGGCCTGTTCGGCGCCGACCGCTGCATGTTCGAGAGCAACTTCCCCGTCGACAAGGGCAGCTACGGCTACGGCGTCTTCTGGAATGCCTGCAAGAAACTGGCGGCGGGCGCCTCGGCCGCCGAGCGCACCGCGCTCTTCAGCGGCACGGCCAGCCGGTTCTACCGGTTGGGGTAGCAGGCGCGGGGGCGGCGCGTGCCGCCCCCCCGGACCGTTCAGCCGAGCACCTTGGCCAGCAGCTCCGCCGTGCGGCCATTGGCGATGGCCGCGGCGCGGGCATCCCAGGAATGCCCGCCCATGCGAGCGAAGGCGTGGTCGACGCCCGGATAGACATGGACGCTGACCTGGGCATGGCCCTGCAGGCCATCCCGGATCTTCGCCTGGGCCTCGGGCGGGACGAACTTGTCCTTCTCGGCGATATGCAGGATCAGCGGCGCCTTGATGGCGCCGGCCTCGCCCAGCAGGCCTTCGATGCCGACGCCGTAGTAGCTGACATTGGCATCCGCATCGGTGCGCGCCGCGGCCATGAAGGCCAGCCGGCCGCCGAGGCAGAAGCCCATGGTCGCGACCTTGCCGTTGGCGCCGTCCATCCTGCGGGCATGGGCGATGGTGGACTTGAGGTCGTCGATCGCCTTGTCCTGGTCCATCCCCTTCATCAGCGCGAAGGCCTTGTCCCATTCCGCCTGGCCGGCATCGGGGTCGAGCCGCACGCCCTTCTCCTGGCGCCAGAACAGGTCCGGGCTGATGGCGATGAAGCCCATCTCGGCGACCCAGTCGGACAGCGAACGCATCGCCGCGTTCACCCCGAAGATCTCCTGGATCATCACCACCGCGCCCGCGGGCCTCGCCTTCGGCATGGCGACATAGGCGCCGAACTTGCCGCTGCCATCGGCCGCGGCGATCTCGATCTCGGGCATGCTTCCCTCCTCATCCGGGCGTTATGGACGGCATCTAACCACCGCCGCCGCGGCTTGCCACGCCCCGGGCGGTGACAGGTTGGTGGCGCCCGGCCGGCACTGTCCCGCCCGGTGGATTCGGGCCGCAGCGCGCGGAATGCCGCAGCACCGGTCGGAACCACCCGCCATCGGCTGCGCTGCCGCCTGCGGCATGGCAACGCGCGGGCCGCCCGCTGCTTTCCTTGCCTGGGGAGAACGCCGCATGCGCGACACGCCGGGCCCGGCCACGGGCGAACGCTTCGAGACCGACGTGCCCGCCCGGCTCGACCGGCTGCCCTGGAGCGGCTTCCACTGGCGCGTGGTGATCGCGCTCGGCATCACCTGGGTGCTGGACGGGCTGGAGGTGACGCTGGTCGGCAGCCTGGCCGCCGCCATCCACGAAAGCCCGAGCCTCGCCCTGACCCCGACCCAGATCGGCCTCACCGCCTCTGCCTATCTCATCGGGGCGGTGGTCGGCGCGCTGGGCTTCGGCTGGCTGGCCGACCGGATCGGCCGGCGGCGGCTCTTCTTCATCACGCTGTTCGTCTACATGCTGTCCAGCATCGCCACCGGCTTCGCCTGGGACTTCTGGTCCTTCGCCTTCTTCCGGGCGCTGACCGGGGCCGGCATCGGCGGCGAGTACGCCGCGGTGAACTCGGCGATCCAGGAACTGATCCCGGCGCGCTACCGCGGCACCACCGACCTCTGCGTCAACGGCACCTTCTGGGGCGGGGCGGCGATCGGCGCGGTGGTGGCGCTGGTGGTGCTGGACCCGGCCTTTATCGACCCCGAGATCGGCTGGCGCGCCGCCTTCGTGGTCGGCGGGGCGCTGTCGCTGGTGGTGCTGCTGCTCCGCCGCCACATCCCGGAAAGCCCGCGCTGGCTGATGCTGCACGGCAAGCCGGAGGAGGCCGGGCGAATCGTCGGCGACATCGAGCGTGACGTGGTCGCGGCCAGCGGCCCCTTGCCGCCGCCCTCCTACGGCAACGTGGTGCTGCACCGGCGCGGCGCGGCATCCCTCGCCGAGGTCTGGCGGACGATGTTCCACACCCACCGGGACCGGGCGGTCCTCGGACTGACGCTGATGTCCTGCCAGGCCTTCTTCTACAACGCGGTCTTCTTCACCTATGCCCTGGTGCTGACGAAGTTCTACGGCATCCCGGCGCGGGAGATCGGCTGGTTCATGCTGCCCTTCGCGCTTGGCAACCTGGCCGGCCCGCTGCTGCTGGGGCGGTTCTTCGATACCATCGGGCGCAGGCCGATGATCACCGGCACCTATGCCATCTCCGGCATCCTGATGGCCGGGACCGGCGCCGCCTTCGCCGCCGGCTGGCTCACCGCCTGGGAGCAAACCGCGGCCTGGACGGTGATCTTCTTCTTCGCCTCGGCCGCCGCCTCGGCCGCCTACCTGACGGTGGGGGAGAGCTTCCCGCTGGAGATGCGGGCGATGGCCATTGCGCTGTTCTATGCCATCGGCACCGCGGTGGGCGGGGTGGTCGGGCCGACGTTGTTCGGCTGGCTGATCGAGAGCGGGGAACGCAGCGACCTCATGTGGGGGTATTTCGCCGCTGCGGCGCTGATGCTGGTGGCGGCGGCGACCGAATGGCGGCTCGGCTTCGCCGCCGAGGGGCGGTCGCTGGAGGATGTCTCGGCGCCGCTTTCGGCCCGGGGACAAGCGAAGGGATAAGCCCCGGCCGGGTTGTCGGCGCTGCGGCGGCAAGGCTTTCGCGGTGGTGCCGACAGGCAATGCGCCTACAAACGACATCACGAAAACGTGATATCTCGCGCCGATCTAACGGCTTACTCCGATTTACGTCCTGACATGCGAGTCCTATATGGATCGTAACAACCAATAGTTGCCGATTGATGGATCGGGAGTCGCCTGAGATGCGGACCGCCACCAAGAACGCCGAATGGGACGGAATCTGGGCCAGGTACGACCTGAGCACGCCCCCGACACCGACCCGTCGCCAGGCGCCGGCGATCCCGCAGGCCGGCAACCGGAGCGCGAGGTGGGGATTCCTGCTCGCCCTGGTTGCCCTCGGCATCCCCTTTCCGACCCCGCTGCTGTCCGATGAGGACGTCACCGGCGGCCTGCCGCGCGAGGCGGTCACCTCTTTCTCGCCGGTCGAGGCGGTGCTGCCGCCGGTCGGCCTCGCCGTGGCACGGCTCGCCGCCGAATCCGCCACCGCAGCCTGCTGGGTACTGCAATTGCAGCCACAGGGCGGCGGTTGCGGGGCAGCGCCCTAGGCAGGGTGAATCGTGGCGCGACACGCCGCGTTCCGCCTCCCCGGTTCCCATACGCCCGGCCCGTGCTTAACTCGCTGGCAAGCAGCGAGGCCGCATTTACGATGACCGTCACCCGCCAGGAATTCCGCGACGCCATGGCTCGATTGGGCGCCGCGGTGAACATCATCACCACCGACGGGCCGGCCGGGCGCGGCGGCTTCACCGCCAGCGCCGTCTGCAGCGTGACCGACGAACCGCCTACCCTTCTGCTCTGCATGAACCGCAACGCCACTGCTGCGCCGCTGCTGAAGGCGAACGGCACGGTCTGCGTCAACGTGGTTGCCGCGGCGCAGAAGGAGACCGCCATGGTCTTCGCCGGGATGACCCGGTGCGCGATGGAGGAGCGCTTCCTGGCCGGCCATTGGGAGACCGGGAAGGCCGGTGACCCGATGCTGGACGGTGCGGTGGCGGCCTTCGACTGCCGGGTGACCGAGATCCTGGAGAAGGGCACCCACCTGGTGGTCTTCGCCGAGGTGGAGCAGATCCGTCAGGGCAGCGATGCCGATCACGGGCTGATCTACTTCGGCCGGGACTATCACCCGGTCGGGGTGTCCAGCGGCGGCTGAACCGCGCAGCAGGGCGCGGCGGCCGGAATCGGCGCGCCCGGCCGAGACAGCCAGGGGAAGCGTGTAGAGGTTGCTTCCGATTGGTATTTTGTATACCTCCGATTGATGTACGTGCAATGCAGCACGGCTCATCGGATGAGTTGCTCTTATTCATGATTGAAACCGTATTCCAGGCCACCGCTGCCGGCGGCACGCTCGATGCCTCAACCCATGCGACCCCCACCGTGCTGCGCGGCTCGATCGGCGACGACCGGCTGATCGGCAGCGCTGGCGATGACCGCCTCAGCGGCGATTTCGGCCACAACGACATTTTCGCCGGCGCCGGCGCCGACCAGATCCACAGCCTGCTCTCCCCCCTCGCCTTCGACAGCATCGATGGCGGGGCCGGGATCGATTCGCTCTACATCGCGCTGACCAGCGAGGACTACACGCCGGCCGTCCGGCTCGGGCTCTCGGCGCTGAAGACCTTCATCACCGGCACGGTCGTCACCGACCCTGCGGCGCATTTCAGCAATGCCACCCTGCAGCTCGACATGACGGGCGTCGAGCGGGCCTTCATCCGGCTCGACGGCGTGGTGACCGACCTGGCCTATTTCGACCTGCCGCCGGCCGGGCCGCCGAGCGGCGACGTGACGGTGCGGGCCACCGATGCGCTCTACGACTATGCCTCGAACGTCTCCGGCCTTGGCGCGACCACGCCGCCAGGCTTCGACCTCGGCAGCGGGACGGGCCGGTCGGTGACCATCTCGAACGTCGCCGGCGGCTTCTTGTTCGGCGAGGACATGATGGCGACCGGGCCGGACGGGTCTGACCTGTTCGCCGGCGCCGGCACCGCGATCAACCCGACCGATGGCCTGGCCGGTCTGGTGGCGCCGAGCAACGGCATGCTGGTCGGCGTCTTCCTCGACGGGCATGAGCATGACCCGGGCCACGTCGCCCCGGCCACGCTGGATTTCCGCAGCCTCGGCGAGGGCTTCACCAGCCTGGCGCCGGCGGTCGACCAGCCCTTCTTCATCGGCGACGGGTTGGACGCGGCCGGCGCGGCGCAGCAATTCCTGGTGCCGGACGCGGCGCGGATGCTGGTGCTGGGCGTGATCGACGGCACCGGCTTCCACGACAGCCCCGGCGCCTATGCCGACAACTCGGGTACGGTCACCGCCCATGTCGCGGTGCAGGACAACGTCTGGGGCGTCTAGCGCGTTGGCCCGCCGGGAGCCCCCCGGCGGGCTGTCACCACTCGCCGAGGAATACCCCGGCCTTCTTGTGGCTGTCGGTGCGCTGCTCGGCTTCCGCCCAGGTGATGGTGGTGCGCGACTTCAGCCGGGTGAACCATTGCAGCAGCCGGTGCCGCATGGCGTCGCGCACGCCGACCAGCGTCCTGTCGTCGCCGAGGTCGAAGAACTCGTCAGGGTCCTGGTGCAGGTCGAACAGCTGCGGCCGCAGCCCGCCGGTCCAATGGACATATTTCCAGCGGTCGGTGCGGACCATCCAGGCCATGTGCTGGCCGGTGGCGAAGCCCTGCCGTCGGCGCGCCCCACGGAAGGTCCAGTCCAGCTCGCTGACCGCGCAGTCGCGCCAGTCGTCGCCTTGGCTGCCGCGCAGGGCCGGGACCAGCGAGCGGCCCTCCACGACATGGCTGGCCGGATCGAGGCCCAGCGCCTCGAGGATGGTCGGCATGCAATCCACCGCCTCGACCAGCCGGGGGTCCTCGGTCCCGCGCGTCGCATCCGCCGCTGCGGTCGGGTCGTAGACCAGGAAGGGCACCCGCTGGACGCAGTCGTGGAACAGCTCCTTCTCGCCCAGCCAGTGGTCGCCCAGGTAGTCGCCATGGTCGGCGGTGAAGATCACCAGCGTGTCCTGCCAGCGGCCCAGCCGCTCCAGGGTCGCCCAGACCCGGCCCAGATGCGCGTCGACCTGGGCGATCAGCCCTTGGTAGGCCGGCCGCACCGTGGCGATCGCCGCATCCTGCCGGAAGCTCTCGGACACCTCCTCGTCCTGCCAGGCGCGGAACATCGGGTGGGCGTCGGGGCCGCGTTCCCCCGGATGGCGCTTGACGGGCAGGCATTGCTCTGGCCCGTACATGGCATGGTAAGGCGCCGGCGCGATGTAGGGCCAATGCGGCTTCACATAGGACAGATGCAGCACGAAGGGCGCGTCGCCCTGGCGCTCCAGGAATTCGATGGCGCGGTCGGTGGTGTAGGCGGTCTCGCTATGCGCCTCGGCCACCCGGGCGGGGTAGCGGGCGTTGCGCATCTTCCAGCCCGACAGCGGCCTGCCGTCCGGGCCGTCGACCGCAATGACGAAATCGGTCCAGGGGTCGCGGCTGTCGTAGCCCTTCGAGCGCAGCCAGTGCGCATAGGCGCTGTCCGGTTCGCCGTGGTGGCCGTCGTGCCGGTCGACCAGCTGGAACCAGCCCTCCTTCAGCAGGGTGGACAGGTCGGTCTGGCCGTCCAGTTCCAGCCGCCGCATGCCGTGCGCATCCGGCAGCACATGGGTCTTGCCGGCCAGCGCCAGGGTGCGGCCGCTTTCCCGCAGGTGCCAGCCCAGCGTCACCTCGCCGACCGAAAGCGGCACCCGGTTATGCGTCGAGCCATGCGAGGAGACGTAGCGGCCGGTGTAGAAGGACATCCGCGACGGGCCGCAGATGCCCGACTGCACGAAGGCATTCGGGAAGCGCACGCCGCGTTTGGCCAGCGCGTCGATGTTGGGCGTCCGCAGGTGCGGGTGACCGGCGCAGGACAGGTGGTCCCAGCGCAGCTGGTCGCACATGACGAACAACACGTTGCGGATCATGGCTTTCCCCTGGCGCGATCAGCGGCGGCGCAGTCTGCCCGCCCAGCGCGCGGCTGGCGAGGCTGAGCGTGATGGTGGCCGAGGACGCGCTGCTGGCGGCGCTGGACCTGGAGCGCCCGCCGCCGATGCCGGCCCCGCTTGCCCGGCTGCTGCTGCGGCACAGCACGGAAGCGGTGGACCGCCGCTTCGCCGCCGCGGCGCTGACCATGGCCGAGGCGGCCGAGATGATCGCCGCGCTGGCCCACCACGTGCCGGCCGCGGCGCTGGCACCGGCCCGGGCCTGGGCGCTGGCCCGGCTGGAGCAGCATGGCGCCATCGGCGTCCCGCCCGCCTTGCCGCGGGCGCTGCTGCGCGGCCTGGGCGGGACGGACGCGGCGGGGCCGGAGACGGCACTCGGTCGCGCCCAGGCCCGCCAGGCCTTCCGCGAATCGGTCTGGTCCGCCGGCCTGGCCCGGGTGCCGCTGCTGCCGCTGGGCCTGCATTGCCTGCCCTGGAACCTGCCGGCCCGCTGGGGTTTCCGCAGCACGCCGCAGGCGATGGAGGCGTTGAACCCCTTCGCCCTGGCCGCCCATCACCTGCCGGTGGTGCTGGCGGCGCTGGAGGAAGGCTGGGCCGGCTATGCCCCGCCCGCCGCCATCCATGCCGTCACCACGCCGAGCGGCCGGCGGCTGCTGCGGCGCCAGGATGGCGGCGCGGTCTGGAACCACCATACCGGCCCGGATTGGGAGGCGGACGGGCTGGCCCCGCTTCGCCTCGACCTCGAGATCCTTGCCCGCCGCTTCGAACGCGGCTGCGCCGCGCCGGGCGTGCCGCTCCGGGTGTTCTTCCTGGTCACCGAAGCGGCGCCGGATGCGGCGCTGGCGGCGCGGCTGATCGCGCCCTTGCGGCGCCGGGTGCGGGAGGGCCGGCTCGGCCTGTTCCTGCTGCACAACCCGGTGGCCGGCGAGCCCGGGGCGGCGGAGGCGCTGACGCCGGAGGCCGTCATGCTGCGCCTGCCGCGGCCAAGCCCGGGCTACGAGTGGCACATCCCGGCCCAGTTCGACACGCCGGCCGGCTTCGCCTTCGAGCACCGCATCGCCGCGGCGCTGCGCGACGCCATCGTCGGATGGCAGGGCTGAAATTGCGAAGGGCCCCGGCGGTCACCCGCCGAGGCCCTTCCATTGTGTCGGGCGTTACCGCCCCGCGTGGCTCAGGAAGCCATCCCCGCAGTGGCGGAGACGATGATCCAGGCCGCGGCTGCGGCGTCCACCTGCGAACAATGAGACACTGGATCACCTCCTTTCGGTTGTTGACGATGGCAGGAAGCTGGGCCTTTCGCGGCCCGGCTTCAAGTCAGATTTCGACGTAGTTGCCGTTCTTCCACACGTAGAACACATAGTCCGCAACGGTCGTGTCGCCCTTCTTGTCGAAGCTGATCGGACCCAGCACGGTCTGCCAGGGGCCGGAGGCCTTCATCGCCTCGGCGATCTTCTTCGGATCGATCGACTTCAGCTTCTCCGCCGCGGCGGCCCAGATCTGTATGGCGGCGTAGGTGTAGAGGACATAGCCCTCGGGATCGATGTTCTTGGCCTTGAAGCTCTGCACCACCTTGGCGGCCGAGGGACGGTTGCGCGGGTCGCTGGGGAAGGTCATCAGCGCGCCTTCGCCGGTGGCACCGGTGATCTGCCAGAAATCCTTGGTGACCAGCGCGTCGCCGCCGATCATGGTCACCGCCATGCCCTGTTCCTTGGCCTGGCGCAGGATCAGGCCGGCCTCGGTATAGTAACCGCCGATATACATGATCTCGACGCCGGCCCCCTTCATGCGGGAGACCAGGGCGCTGTAGTCGCGCTCACCGGGCGTGTAGGCGCTGAACAGCACCTCGGTCTGGCCGGCGGCGTTCAGCGACTTCTTGGTCTCCTCGGCCAGGCCCTTCCCGTAGGCCTGGTTGTCGTGGAGGATCGCCACCTTCTTGCCGGGATAGGTCTTGGCGATATAGGCGCCGGCCACCTGGCCCTGCTGGTCGTCCCGGCCGCAGACGCGGAAGGTGTTCCAGCTGCCCTCGTCGGTATATTTCGGGTTGGTGCTGGCCGGGCTGATCTGCAGCACGCCTTCCTCGGCATAGACCTTGCTGGCCGGGATCGAGCTGCCCGAGCAGTAGTGCCCGGCGACCATCGCCACCTTGCGGCCGGCCATCTGGTTGGCGACCGAGACCGCCTGGCGCGGGTCGCAGGCATCGTCGCCCAATTCGAGGATCAGCTGCCGGCCGAGCACGCCGCCGGCGGCGTTGAAGTCGGCCACCGCCTGCTGCGCGCCGATCTTCATCTGGTCGCCCGCCGCGGCGTTGGAGCCGGTGAGCGGCCCGGCGCAGGCGATGCGGATCGGCCCCGACCCTTGGGCGAAGGCATCGGTGGAAGCAATGACCGCCGGCAGCGCCGTGGCGGCCTGGAGTAGCGTCCTGCGCTTGAGCATCCCTGTTTCTCCTTTTGGTTGCCGGCCTTGCCCAGTTCCGGATCAGGCCGCTTGCGGCAGGGTAACGGACCCGGCGGCGTATTGTCAGCCGTGCCCGCCGCCGAGATAGGCGTCGCGGATCTCCGGCCGGGCCAGCAGCGCCCGGCCCGGGCCCTCCATGGTGATCCGGCCGTTCACCAGCACATAGCCCCGGTGCGCCAGCCGCAGCGCCTGGTTGGCATTCTGCTCGACCAGCAGCACGGTCAGCCCGGTCCGGGTGTTCAGCAGGCGGATGGCGTCGAAGATCTGCTTCACCACCAGGGGTGCCAGGCCGAGCGAGGGCTCGTCCAGCAGCAGCAGCTTGGGCTTCGACATCAGCGCCCGGCCGATGGCCAGCATCTGCTGCTCGCCGCCCGATAGCGTGCCGCCGCGCTGCCAGAGCCGTTCCTTCAGGCGGGGGAACAGGGCGAAGGCCTGCTCCATCTGCGGCCCGGGGTCGTCCTTCGTGAGCGCCTCGGCACCCATCAGCAGGTTCTCCCGCACCGTCATGCGCGGGAAGATGCGGCGGCCTTCCGGGGATTGGGCGACGCCGCGCCGCATGATGGCGTGGGTCGGCTGGCCGGTGATGTCCTCCCCGGCCAGGCGGACCTGGCCGCTGCGCGGCTTGGGCTGGCCGCAGATGGTCATCAGCAGGGTGGACTTGCCGGCGCCGTTGGCGCCGATCAGCGTGACGATCTCGCCCGGCTGGACCTGCAGCGAGACCGAGTCCAGCGCCTGCACCGCGCCGTAGCCGGCGGAAACGCGATCGACGTCGAGCAGGGGCGCGCTCATGGCACGGCCTCCTCGTCCTCGTCGCCCTCACCCAGGTAGGCGGCGATCACCCGGGGATCGGCCCGCACCGCGGCGGGCGCCGCATCGGCGATCAGCTTGCCATGGTCCAGCACCACCACCCGGTCGGAGATGCGCATCACCACGCCCATGTCGTGCTCGATCAGCAGCAGGGAGGTGCCCTGGCCGCGGATCTCCATGAGCAGCCGGGCCAGCTCGTCCGATTCGCGGGGGTTGAGGCCGGCGGCGGGCTCATCGAGGCAGAGCAGCGCCGGTTCGGTGCACATGGCGCGCGCGATCTCCAGCCGCCGCTGCGCGCCGTAGGGCAAGGCGCCTGCCGGGTCGTCGGCGCGATCGAGCAGGTTGGTGGCGACCAGCCATTGCCGCGCCAGCGCCACCGCCTCGCGTTCCGCCTTCGGGTAGCGCGACAGGCCGAGCACCGCGCCGATGCCGAAGCCGGTCGCCGCCATCAGCTTGACGTGCTGCGCCACCAGCAGGTTCTCCAGCGCGGTCATGCCGGGGAAGAGCCGGATGTTCTGGAAGGTGCGCGCCACGCCCGACCGCGCGATGCGGTGGCCGGCCAGCAGATGCAGGTCGACCGGCAGCTCGGCCGGGCGGTGCAGCCGGATGGCGCCGCCGGAGGGCCGGTAGAAGCCGGTGATGCAGTTGAACAGCGTGGTCTTGCCGGCGCCGTTCGGGCCGATGACGGCGGTGATCTCGCCGCGATAGGCGGCGAAGGACACCGCCGAGACGGCGGTCAGCCCGCCGAACCGCATGGTCAGGTTGGCGACTTCGAGGATCATCTCGCGATGCAGGCGGCGGTCGCCCGTCATCGGCCGGGCGAGGCCGTCATCCTCGATCCGCTGCGGTACCTCGGCCGGCATCACCCGCGCCCCTCGCCCACGAGGTCGCCGCCGATGGCACGTTTCTCCCCCAGCGCGATGGAGGGCGTCCGGGTCCCGACCAGGCCGCGCGGCCGCAGCACCATGATCACCACCATGGCGGCGCCGAAGACCAGCATCCGCCACTCGTCCAGGCCGCGGAACACCTCGAAGCCACCGATCATCACGAGCGCCGCGATGGCGACGCCGACCTGGCTGCCGAGGCCGCCGAGCACGACGATGGCCAGGATGATGGCGCTCTCGATGAAGGTGAAGCTTTCCGGGCTGATGAAGGCCTGCCGGGTGGCGAAGAAGGCGCCGGCGAAGCCGCCGAACATCGCCCCCAGCGCGAAGGCGGTCAGCTTCGTCGTGGTGATGTTGATCCCCAGCGCCCGGCAGGCGATCTCGTCCTCCCGCAGGGCCTCCCAGGCCCGGCCGAGCGGCTGGCGGCGCAGCCGGATGGTGACCCAGTTGGTCAGCAAGGCGAGCGCGAAGATGACGTAGTAGAGGAAGATGACCCGGTGGCTGGGCGAGGGCTCGATGCCGAAGAAGCCGGCGAAGCTCCCCTCCCCGCCCGCCATGCTGAAGGGCAGGCCGAAGAAGCTCGGGCGCGGGATGCCGCTGATGCCGTTCGGCCCGCCGGTCAGCTCGGTCCAGTTCAGCAGGACGACGCGGATGATCTCGCCGAAGGCAAGGGTCACGATGGCCAGATAGTCGCCGCGCAGCCGCAGCACGGGGAAGCCCAGCAGCACGCCCCAGAAGGCTGCCAGGATACCGGCCAGCGGCAGGCAGATCCAGAAGGACAGGCCGAAGAACTGCGCCAGGAGGGCGTAGGAATAGGCGCCGATGGCGTAGAAGGCGACGTAGCCGAGGTCGAGCAGCCCGGCCAGGCCGACCACGATGTTCAGCCCCCAGCCCAGCATGACGTAGGTCAGCACCAGGATGCCGATGTCGAGCTCGTAGCGGCCGATGCCGGGGATGAAGGGCAACACCAGCGCCGCCGCCAGCAACGCCGGGGCGACCAGCCTGCCGGCCCGCTGCAGCCGGTCGGTCCAGGGGCCGGGCGCGGTGCTGGGCTGCAAGGCGCGGCGGCCGGCCAGCGTGGTGATCGCCAGCCGCCCGGCGAAGACGATGCCGCAGAGCAGCGCCACCTGCCCCCAGCGCTGCCGCAGGATCAGCCCGCCCTCCGGCCCGACCTCGGTCCGCAGCCCGACCAGCATGACGAAGAGCCCGAAGGCGACGGCGGCGGCGACCAGCGCGTCGCGGATGGCCTGTGCCGGGGTCATACCTTCTCGACCTCCTGCCGGCCGAGCAGCCCGGTGGGCAGGAAGATCAGCGTGATCACCAGGATGGAGAAGGCGGCGACGTCCTTGTACTGGGCGCTGAAATAGGCCGACCAGAAGGTCTCGATCAGGCCGATCAGCAAGCCGCCCAGCACCGCCCCCGGCAGCGACCCGATGCCGCCCAGCACCGCGGCGGTGAAGGCTTTCACCCCGGCCAGGAAGCCGATGTAGAAGTCGATGACGCCATAGCGGACCATGTACAGCGTGCCCGCCACGGCGGCGAGCGCGGCGCCGATGACGAAGGTCAGGCTGATCGTGCGGTTGGTGTCGATCCCCAGCAGCGCCGCCATCTTCTGGTCCTGCTCGCAGGCCCGCATGGCGCGGCCGAGCGGGGTGCGGGTGACCAGGATGGTGAAGACCGCGAGCACGCCGAGGGTGACGGCGATGATCAGCATCTGGATATAGGAGAACTGCACAACGAAGGGGCCGTCGCGCATCACCTCGACCCCGCCCGGCACCAGGGTGCCGATCGGCTTGACCCGGGCGCCCTGGCTGACCTGGACATAGTTCTGCAGCACGATGGAGATGCCGATGGCGCTGATCAGCGGCGCCAGGCGGAAGCTGCCGCGCAGCGGCCGGTAGGCGACGCGCTCGACCGACCAGCCATAGAGCGCGGTGAAGGCCATGGAGACCAGCAGCACCAGCAGGATCGCCGCCGGGCCGTCCATCATCCCGCCCGCCTGCAGCAGCAGGACGGTGATCAGCGCGATGAAGGCGCCGATCATGAACACGTCACCATGGGCAAAATTGATCATGCCGATGATGCCGTAGACCATGGTGTAGCCCACGGCGATCAGGCCGTAGATCATCCCCAGGCTGATCCCGTTGATCAGCTGCTGCAGCGCATAGGCCATTCTGTCTCCCGGCCGAGAAGCCCCTGTGACGGCCACGCTAGGGCAGCCGTCGCCTCGTGCGAAGGGGGCCAGCGAGATGCATGCCACCGCCTCTGGTGGGGGGTGTTGCCGCCCGGCGCCGGCCGGGGCGACACTGCCGGCACGAAGACGGGAGGAAACCCATGCCCAGCGATACATCCCTGCCGGCTGATGACGGCCGGGCCGGCCGGCTGCCGCCCCTGGCGCCGGAGGCCATGACGCCTGAGCAGAAGCGGATCGTCGACGGGATCGTCGCCGGCCCCCGCGGTGGCCTGCGCGGCCCCTTCCCGGCCATGCTCCGCAGCCCAGAGGTGGCGGAACGCTTCCAGAAGCTCGGCGAGTATTTGCGCTTCGACAGCTCCATTCCCGCCGCGTTGAACGAGCTGGCCATCCTCGTCACCGCCCGGGAATGGTCGGCCCAGTACGAATGGTATGCGCACCACCTGCTGGCGATGAAGGCCGGCCTGCCGCCGGCGATCGCCGAGGCGGTGGCGGAGGGCCAGAAGCCCGACGGCATGGACGCCGACCAGGCGCTGGTCTGGCAATTCTGCACCGAACTGCACAAGACGAAGCAGGTCTCGGACGCAACCTACGCCGCGACGAAGGACCGCTTCGGCGAGCGCGGCGTCATCGATCTGATCGCGGTCAGCGGCTACTACGTGGCGGTGGCGATGACCCTGAACGTCGCCCAGGTGCCGCTGCCGCCCGGGGTCCCGGTGCCGCTCAAGCCGCTCTGAGCGACCCGGGGGCCGGCCGCGTCGTCAGACGAAGGCCGGCTTCTCGCCGCTGCCCAGCAGGAAGCGCCCCACCGTCTCCAGGTGCCAGGGCGTCGCCTGCAGGTGCTGGGAGACGCTCATCGCGTCACGGAATCGGCGCTCGAAGGCGTTGGCTTCCAGCACCGCGGTGGTGCCGGCGGCGCGATAGCAGGCAATCGAGACATCGGTCGCCTGGCGCATCACGGTGGTGGTCGCCAGGCGCAGCGCGACCCGCGTCTCCATCGCCAGCGCGCCCTGCGCCACCGCCTCGTCCCAGGCCTGCCGCACAGTGCCGAGCAGGTACATCCGGCAGCCGCGCAGCGTCGCCTCGAGCTGGGCGATCTCCGACTGCACGCAGTGGTTCTCCGCCATCGGCTGCGCCCCGGCGCGGGCCGTCTTGCCGCGGGCCAGGGTGACGTAGCGGCTCAGCAGGCCGCGGGCGACGCCGAGCGCGGTGGCCGAGAAGCCGGTCGCGTAGCAGAGGTGGGAGGTGATGGCGGTGACAGGCCGGTGGTCGCGCCGAAGCTCGAACCGGTCGCGCACGCAGGCATGGGTATCCGGGACGAAGAGGTCGTGGACCTCGTAGATGTCGCTGCCGGTGCCGCGCAGGCCGAGCGAGTTCCATTCCGGCGTGACCTTCGCCTGCCCGCGCGGGAAGAGCACCGTGACGTCCTCCGGCTTGCCCTCCGGCGAAAGGCGGGGCGAGCCGTCCGGGTAGCATGCCGGCAGGTGCGCGCCGAGCAGGGTGCAGTGCCGGTTGCCACTGGCGAAGTCCCAGGCGCCGGTGACGCGGTAGCCGCCGTCCACGATCACCGCCTTGGCGCGGCCGTGCCGGGCGCCCCAGGCCAGTGCGGCGCGGCGGTCGCCGAAGCAGGACTTCACCACCTCCGGCGCCAAGTAGGCCGAGGCGGTCATGGCCGAGACATTGCCCTGGCAGACGCCCCAGGCGGTGCTGGCATCGCCGATGGCGATCGCCTCGCAGACCTCGGCGAAATCGGGCAGCGGGATGTCGCCGCCGCCGATCGAGCGCGGCAGCAGCAGCCGCAGGAAGCCGTTGTCGAGCAGCGCCGCGACCACCTCCGGCACCAATTCCTTGCCCTGCTCGATGGCCGGGCCGCAGGCTTCCAGCATTGGGATCATCGCCCGGGCGCGGGCGACCGGGTCGGCACCCGACAAGGCCGTGGGACGTTCCAATTGCACGGTGCCGAGTTCGGCTGCGGCCATGATCGAGGACCTTCCCTGGGTTTGAGCGGACGCTAAGCAGGCACTCGGCCAGGGTCAAGGCAATCGACCGACCAAGACATCCCGAAGGACGCAGCCGGCGGCACCGCGGGCTTATCGCCGCAGCCGGGCGAGGGTATCGGCCTCGGCCGCCGCGACGATGGCGGCCGCGTCCTGCGGCAGCAGCAGGCGCTCGGCCACCAGCCGCGTCGCCGCAGCCTGCACCGCGGCGACATAGGCGGCAGGCGCCGCATAGCGCTCATCAATCGAGGGCCGCGGGTCGTCGGCCGCCAGCCGCTCCGCCCTGCTGGCGGCGAAGGGCAGCACCGCGCCGGTATTGTAGCAGAGCGCGCCCTCGGCGAAGCCGGCGGTGCGGGGGTTCCAGCCGGTATAGGTCGCCCTCGGCGCCTCGATCACCGGAGCGCGGACGCCGCCGATGGCATTGCCGTCGGCATCCACCCGGGGCAGCAGCACGGCGTATTCGCCCTTGACCACGGGCGGGACGACGCCGTTGTCCACCAGTTGCGCCGGGCCGAAGGTGCCGCGGTATCCCAGCGCCGGGATCGCCGGGTAGAGGCCGGCGGCGGGCAGCAGGGTGCCGGCGGCGCGGTTCGGGTAGCGGCTGGCGGGCGGCTCGACGCCCTCGCGCTGCCAGGCCTCCAACGCCGCCAGCAGGGCCCGCATCGGCGCGCCGGCCTGCAGCGGGTTCACCGGCAGGGCGCAGCGGTCGATCGGCTGCGCCACCGCCTGGGCCGCGGCGTAATGCGGGTGGCCCGTCATCATGTAGGCGCGCACCTCGGGCGGCAGGTCGAGGTGGTTGCCCTTCGTGTCGGTGACCAGCAAGGACGCGCGGGCGCCCCAGAATTCGTATTCGCTGTCGGTCTGCATGATGCGCGGGCAGGTATTGGTGGTCCGGCAGCGGGCGAGCAGGCCGTCGCGCCGGCCGGTCAGGTGGTCCTCGCTGGTCGCATAGGTGAAGGGGAACTGGTCGGCCGGGTAGTGCCGGTCGCCATGCGGCGTCGGGTTGCGGCCGGGCTGGGCGAAGCGGGCATTGGTGAAGCTCCGCCGCGTGCCAGGGATGTGGGCCAGCATGGCGCCATAGACCTGGCGGCCGCGCTCGTCCTCGTTGAAGCCCTGATACAGGTAGTCCCGCACGAAACGGCCGGACTGGGAAACGCCGGTCAGCACCGCCTGGTCCACCGTGCCGCGCTGCCCTTCGGCCAGCGGGTTGGCCGGCCCCTTCTCCCGGCGCAGGAAGGCGCCGATGTCGCGGAAGGCGGCGAAGGCCATGCCCTGCACCACCGGGTCCTTCGCGGTGTAGATCATCTCGTACAGCGCGCCGGCGTCGAAGCCAGCGGGGCGGGTGATCTCGACGCGCTGCGGGTCGAGGAACCGGAAGGACAGGCCGGCCGGGGTCTGTCGCGCATCATCCGCCTGGGCGCGGACGGTCAGCGTCGCGCCGTCGGCGGCCGCGGCCGGGTAGGTCAGCGGCACGGTCACCGGGCTGCGGGCATGGTCGAACAGGAATTCCTCGCGCGACAGGCCGGTGACGCCCGGCACCACCGGCGCCGCCAGCCGCAACCCCTGCCCCGCCGCGACATCCGCCTGCCAGCCGATCCAGGCGAGGGTATAGCCCTGCCGCATCAGATGGCCGTTGCCCGGGTCGGTCCCGCCGGACAGGAGATTGGCCCCCGGCGTGTCGTTCATCAGCTGGCCGATGATCTCCCGCCCCCGGTTGGGCACTTCCAGCAGCAGCGTGCCGTTTCCGCGGACGGCCTCGGCCGGACGGAGGATGACGACATCCGCGATCGCCTCCACCTTGCCCGCGGCATTGCGCGGGGCGAGCGCGAGATCGGCGATGACGGCGTTGCGGGGCTCGCCCGGGTCGAGCGTGATGGTCGCCTTGGCCAGGATCCGCTCGTAACGCCCGGCCGCGCCGAATTCCTGGCCACCGAAGGCCGCGGTGGCATTGCCCTGCAATTCGAACCGGGTCACCTCGGCGTGCACCGGCGCGATGGCGAGCAGCCCGGCGGTCAATAGGCCAGCGGTCCTAATAGCCATAGATGCTTCCTCCTGGACCGCCAGCCTAGCCCAGCCCGGACGTTACGTCAGGCGGTCGCGGCTGGACGGATTCGCCCCCCGGGCGTTTCCCCCAAGGGTCCGCTGCTCTAGGGTGCGGCCCCGGAGGAACGCCGATGACCACCCCGATCAGCCTGGAGGCGATGGCCGCGAGCGTGCCGGATGGCGCCCTCATTGCCCTGCCGCCCGATAATTCCTTGCCATCCGTGGCCCTGGCCAAGGCCTTGGTTCGCCGCGGTGCCCGCCGGCTGCGGCTGTTGGGCGTCCCGGTCGCCGGCTTCGCCGCCGACCTGCTGATCGGCGCCGGCTGCGTCGCCGAGATCGAGACCAGCGCCGTCTCGCTCGGCGAGGCCGGCTTCGCGCCGCGCTTCTCGGCGGCCGTCCGTGCCGGCACGCTGGTGGTGCGCGACTGCACCTGCCCGGCCGTGCACACCATGCTGCAGGCGGCCGAGAAGGGCGTGCCCTTCATGCCGCTGCGCGGGGTGATCGGCAGCGACATCCTGGCGCACCGGCCAGACTGGAAGGTGATCGCCAACCCCTACAGCGAGGCCGGCGAGGACCCGATCGTGCTGCTGCCGGCCATCTCGCCCGACTTCGCCATCTTCCACGCCGCGATGGCCGATGCCGAGGGCAATGTGTGGCTCGGCCGCCGCCGCGAATGCGCCACCATCGCGCATGCCTCGAAACAGGCACTGGTGACGGTGGAGCGCGTGGTCCCCGGCAATTTCCTGGAAGATGAGCGGCTGGCCGCCGGCACCATCAACGCGACCTACGTGACCGGGATCGCCATCGCCGAGCGCGGCGCGCATCCGGTGGCGCTGCTCGACGAATACGGCAGCGATGCCGCCTATGTCGCCGACTATGCGCGGATGGCGAAGACCGAGGCCGGCTTCGCCGAATGGCTGGCGCGCGAGGTCTTCGGGCAGCAGGCCGCGGCGGAATGAGCGACATCCGCCCCGAGGAACGCCTCGCCGCCGCGCTCGCCCGGCTGATCCTGGCGCCCGATGCGCCGCCGGCCCGGCATATCGCGGTCGGCGCGGCCTCCCCGCTGCCGGCCGCGGCCTGCTGGCTGGTGAAGAAGCTCGGCCATCCGGTCCGCCTGTCGCTGCTGCACAAGCGCAGCGGCAACCCCTTCACGGAAGGTACGCGGGAGCTGTTCGACCTGACCGGCCAGGGCCGGATCGACCTGTTCTTCCTCGGCGGCGGGCAGATCGACGGCCGCGCCAACCTCAACCTGGTGGGGACCGGCGCATGGCCCGGCCAGGCGGTGCGCTTTCCGGGGTCGTTCGGCTCGGCCTTCATGTATATGATGGCACACCGGACCATCCTGTTCCGTGAGGAACACTCGCCCCGCGTATTGGTCGAGCAGGTGGACAATATCTCCGCCAGCGGCGTGAACGAGCCCGGCGTCTACCGCCGTGGCCATGCCCAGGCGCTGGTGACGGGGAAGTGCGTCTTCGCCTTTCACCCGGACCGGGCGCGGTTCTCGCTGCTGAGCCTGCATCCGGGCGAGACGGTCGAGAGCATCCGCGCCGCCACCGGCTTCGGCTTCGACGTGCCCGACGACGTGCCGCAGACGCCCGATCCGACCGACCAGGAGCTCACGCTGCTGCGCGGTGCGGTCTGCGACGAGATGCTTGAAACCTACCCGGAATTCTGTGCCCGCGTGTTCGACAGGAAGATTGCCGCATGACCGACTCCCCGCCCATGATCGAAGGCAAAGGCCTGGCGCGCTCCGCCGGCGCCCTCGCGGGGCTGCGCGTCATCGACCTGACCCGCGTGCTCGGCGGCCCCTATTGCACCATGGTGCTGTCCGACCACGGCGCCGAGGTGGTGAAGCTCGAACCGCCGCAGGGCGACGAGGTGCGCGACTGGGGCCCGCCCTTCGACGATGCCGGCGACGCCAGCTACTTCGTCGGCGTCAACCGCAACAAGCGGTCCGTGGGCCTGGACCTGTCCAAGCCCGCCGGCCGCGACGTGCTGCTGCGCCTGCTCGAAGGCGCCGATGTGCTGGTCGAGAATTTCAAGCCCGGCTCGATGGAGAAATGGGGCCTTGGCTATGATGCGGTGCTGAAGGTGCAATTCCCGCGCCTGGTGCATTGCCGCGTCTCCGGCTTCGGCGCCACCGGCCCGCTGGGCGGCTTCCCGGGCTATGACGCCGTGTTGCAGGCCATGGTCGGCCTGATGTCGATCAACGGCACCGAGACCTCCGGCCCGACCCGGCTCGGCAACCCGATCGTCGACATCGCCACCGGCCTGTTCAGCACCATCGCCATCCTGATGGCGCTGCAGGAGCGCGAGCGCAGCGGGCTGGGCCAGTATTGCGACATGACGCTGCACGACTGCGGCATGGCGCTGCTGCACCCGCATGCCGCCAATTTCTTCCTGAACGGCAACCGGCCGAAGCCGACCGGCAACCCGCACCCGAATCTGGCGCCCTACTCCAAGTTCCGTACCCGGACCTGCGAGATCTTCGTCGCCGCCGGCAACGACCCGGCATTCCGGAAGTTCTGTGAGTTCCTCGGCTTCCCGGAGATGGCGAAGGACCCGCGTTTCGCCAGCAACGGCGCCCGCGTGATCAACCGTGACGCGCTGACCGAGGTGCTGGAGAAGCGCTTCGCCGAGGAGGACGGGCACGACCTGACCCGGCGCATGCTGGCCGCCGGCCTGCCGGCCGGCCCGGTGCTGCATGTGGACGAAGCGATGGCGGCGGAGCATACCGCCCATCGTGCCATGGTGACGGAGCTCGGCGGCTATCGCGGCCTCGGCACCCCCATCAAGCTGTCCCGTACCCCGGGCGGCACGCGGGCGGCGCCCCCACGTTATGCAGAGCACACCGATGCGGTGCTGTCGGCGCGGGGTTTCTCGACGGAAGAACTGAAGGCGCTGCGCGCGAGTGGTGTCCTGGTGGAGCAACGACGCAAGTGAGTGACACCATGACCATGACCATGACCGAACGGCCGCAGACCATCCCCCTGCTGCGGCTGATCCCCGTCGAATCCCGCGCCGCGGTGCGGACCTTGTTCCGCACCTGGCACGCCGCGCTGGCGACCGACCAGCGCTTCTCCTCGCTGCGCAAGGCGGCGGCGGCGGATGTGGCCGAGGCGGCCGAGGCGGTGCGCGACGGCTTCGAATGGCGCGCAACGCTGCGCCCCACCGGCCTGCCGGCCGGGCTCGACTTCAAGATCCGCCTGCTCGACAAGTCGGCCTCCTACACGCCGCTCGACCGCAACAACCCGGCGGCCTTCGGGCGCGACCCGACCAATGGCGACACCTACGTCCTGCGCCAGTGGTACGACACCAAGCGGATCGGCAGCCGGGCGCTGAATGCCGAGATCCTCGCCGGGCTCGACGCGCCGCCGACCGCCGAGCTGGTGCATGCGCCGTCGCAGCCCAACCCGGGGCGTGGCCGGCTGTATCTGATCGTCGCCCGGCTGACCGACCCGCCGGCGGAGATCGCCCAGCAGACCTTCGACGCGCTGGCCGGCTTCCACCGGGTCGCTGCCGTGGCGCGTGAGACCCTGATCTGACGCCATCGGGTCCAGCCGGGTCGGGGCGGGCAGCACGGGACGGCTGACCCGATACCCCACCCCAATTCCCCGGATCCGCAGCCCCGTTCCGCACAGGTTTGGTGGCTTGCGCCGCGCGCGCCGGCCCGGTCTAATGCCTCCCAGTCCAGGAACGAAAGCCGCCGGAGACCCGCAAAGGGCTCATGACGTGGCTCAGGGAGGTTGCATGCTTCGCCCCCATGGGCCGCTCGCGCGGCCCCTATCCGTCGCCGCGCCCCGGCGCGGCGGTTCGACCTGAACGGCCGCCGCATGGCGTTGCTCGAGGTCCAGGACATCGTCATCCGCTTCGGCGGCGTGACGGCCGTCGCCGGCGTCTCCTTCGATGTGGCGGAACGGCAGATCTGCGGGTTGATCGGCCCCAACGGTGCCGGCAAGACCACCACCTTCAACTGCATCAGCGGCATCTACCGGCCGAATTCGGGTGCCGTCCGCTTCAACGGGCAGGACATCACCGGCGAGCCGAAGCACCGCATGACCGGCTTCGGCATCGGCCGCACCTTCCAGAACCTGGCGCTGTTCCGCAGCATGACGGTGCGGGAGAACGTGCTCGCGGGCGCCCATTCCTCCGGCCATACCGGATTCATCGCCAGCGCCTTCGGCCTGCCGCAGGTGCGGCGCGAGGCCGCGGACGCCGCGGCGCATGCGCGCGAGTTGCTGGCGCTGCTGGACCTGGAACGCGTCGCCGACGCGCCGGTGGCCGCCCTGCCCTTCGGCTGGCAGAAGCGCGTCGAGATGGCGCGCGCCTTGATCAGCCGGCCGAAGCTGCTGCTGCTGGACGAGCCCGCCGGTGGCCTCAACCACGGCGAGGTCGACGAGCTGGCGGTGCTGCTGGGCGAGATCCGGCGCAACTTCGACCTCTCGATCCTGCTGGTCGAGCATCACATGAGCCTGGTCATGCGCGTCTCCGACAAGGTCGTCGCGCTCGACTTCGGCAAGAAGATCGCCGACGGCACGCCGCAGGAGGTGCGCAGCGACCCCGAGGTGATCCGGGCCTATCTGGGTGGCGGGGACACGCATGCCGACGCTGCTTGAGGTCAAGGGCCTGAAGGCCGGCTACGGCCATGCGCATGTGCTGCATGGCCTCGATTTCCGGGTGGAGGAGGGCGGCGTCACCGCGCTGCTCGGCGCCAATGGTGCGGGCAAGACCACCACGCTGCGCGCCATCTGCGGCATGGTCCGCACCGAGGGCGAGATCCGCTTCCAGGGCGATTCGCTGGCCGGCAAGGCGACCGAGGACATCGTCCGCCGCGGCATCGCGCATGTGCCGGATGGCCGCGGCACCTTCATGGAGCTGACGGTCGAGGAGAATTTCCGCCTCGGCGCCTATATCCGCAACGACGACAAGGTGCAGGCGGATTTCGACCGACTGTGCGAGTGGTTCCCCCGGCTGCAGCAGCGCTGGAAGCAGCAGGCCGGCACGCTATCGGGCGGCGAGCAGCAGATGCTGGCGATCGCCCGCGCGCTGCTGCTGCGGCCGAAATTGCTGTTGCTCGACGAGCCAAGCTTCGGTCTTGCCCCGCTGATCGTGCAGGAGATCTTCGGCATCATGCGTCGCATCCGCGCCGAAAGCGGCGTCGGCATCCTGCTGGTCGAGCAGAACGCCAACCTGGCGCTGGAACTCGCCGACCTCGCCTACCTGCTGGAGACCGGCAACATCGTCATGTCCGGCATCGCCGCCGAGATCCGGCAGGACGAGGCCATCCGTCGCTCGTACCTGGGGTACTGACACCATGGATGGATTTGCGCACCAGATCGTCGCCGGCATCGCCACAGGTGGCATCTACGCCTCCGTCGCGCTGGCGATCGTCATGATCTACCAGGCGACGCATCATGTGAATTTCGCGCAAGGCGAAATGGCGACGCTCTCGACCTTCATCGCCTGGTCCATGGTGCAGGCCGGCATGCCCTATTGGGTCGCCTTCTTCGGCACCGTGGTGGTGTCCTTCGGCATCGGCGTGGTGGTGGAGCGCATCCTGATCCGCCCGGTCTCCAATGCGCCGGTGCTGACCCTGGTCGGCGTCTTCATCGGCTTGCTGCTGATCGTCGGCAATGCCACCGGCTGGATCTTCGGCTACACGACGAAGGTCTTCCCCACCCCCTTCACCAGCGACAAGCCGCTGTTCGGCGGCCTGGTCTCGGCGCATGAGCTGGGCAGCACGGTGGTGACGCTGACCGTGCTGACCCTGGTCTGGGCCTTCTTCCGCTTCACCAAGCTGGGCCTCGGGATGCGCGCCGCGGCCTACAACCCGCGCTCGGCGCGGCTGGTCGGCATCCGCGTCGGCTGGATGCTGGCGCTGGGCTGGGGCATGGCGGCGGCGATCGGCGCGGTGGCGGGAATGATGGTGGCGCCGGTGGTCTTCCTCGACCCCACCATGATGCTCGGCATTCTACTATACGCCTTCGCCGGCGCGCTGATGGGCGGCATCGACAACCCGGCGGGCGCCGTGCTGGGCGGCTTCTCGGTCGGCGTGCTCGAGAATCTAGCCGGAGCCTATGTGGTCGGCACCGAGCTCAAGCTGACGGTGGCGCTGGCCATCATCATCGGCGTGCTGGTCGTGCGTCCCTCCGGCCTGTTCGGCCGCGTCGTCTTCAGCCGGGTGTGAGACCGTCATGAGCGCAAGCAAGGGCCTCGACTCCGCGGTCGAACTCGGCGCGATCGCCGCCCCGGCCGCCACCCCTGCCTGGCAGCGGGCGCTGCTGGTCCTGCTGGGCTTGGTTGCCGCCATCGCGCCGATGTTCATGCTGGAGAGCTTCCATCTCTTCCAGCTGACGATGGCGGTGATCATGGCGCTGGCGGTGCTCGGGCTGAACATCGTCTCGGGCTACAACGGCCAGATCAGTCTCGGCCACGGCGCCTTCTTCGCCGTCGGCGCCTATATCACCGCCATCCTGATGTCGCATTGGGATTGGTCGTTCTGGGCGACGCTGCCCTTCTCCGCGGCGATCTGCGCCGCGGTGGGCTTCGCCATCGGCTTTCCGGCGCTGCGGCTGGCCGGGCATTACCTGGCGCTGACCACCTTCTCGCTCGCGGTAGCCGTGCCGCAGATCCTCAAGCACAAGTCGATCGAGGACTGGACCGGCGGCGTGCAGGGGCTGTTCCTGGTGAAGCCCGAAGCCCCGGCCGGCATCGCGCTGTCGCCCGACCAGTGGATGTACCTGGTCACGGTCATCGTGGCCGGTGCCTGCTTCCTGCTGGTCGCCAACCTCATCCGCAGCCGCATCGGCCGCGCCCTGATGGCGACCCGCGACCACCCGACCGCGGCCGAGGCGATGGGCATGGATATCGGCTCGCTGAAGACCAAGGCCTTCGCGGTGAGCGCGATGATCACCGGCATCGCCGGCTCGCTCTCGGCCGTCGCCATCGAATTCGTGGCGCCCGACAGCTTCGGCTTCGGCGTCTCGATCACGCTCTTCGTCGGCATGGTGGTGGGCGGCGTCGCCTCGATCCTCGGGTCGCTGTTCGGCGGCCTGTTCGTGCTGTTCGTGCCGAACATCGCCGAAGCCATCAGCAAGGCGGCGCCGGGCGTGATCTACGGCATCATCCTCATCGCCTTCCTCTTCCTGCTGCCGGACGGCTTCGCCGGCCTGCTGCGGCGCGTCGCCAACCGGCTGCGCGGCCGCGCCTGATCCCTGGAGTGACTGCATGACCACCACACGTCGCATCGTCCTCGGCGGGGCCGCCGGTGCGCTGGCCCTGCCCGGCATCGTCCGGGCGCAGGAAAGCCCCGGCGTCACCGCGACCGAATTGCGCATCGGCACGACCTATGCGCTGTCCGGCCCGGCCTCCTCCTATTCGCTGATCCCGAAATGCCTGACCGCGATGTTCAAGCGGCTGAACGAGCAGGGCGGGATCGCCGGGCGCCAGGTGAACTTCACCGTGCTCGACGACGCCTACAGCCCACCGAAGACGCTGGAGCAGGCGCGCCGGCTGGTGGAACAGGACAAGGTCGCCTTCCTGTTCAACAATCTCGGCACGCCGACCAACAGCGCC
This sequence comes from Dankookia sp. GCM10030260, assembly GCF_042666655.1. NCBI lineage: Bacteria > Pseudomonadati > Pseudomonadota > Alphaproteobacteria > Acetobacterales > Roseomonadaceae > Dankookia > Dankookia sp. GCM10030260. The sequence continues at coordinate 167,183 of NZ_JBHTDE010000001.1, read as the reverse complement.
ATCCACCGCTACATGAATGCCCGCAAGGTGCCGCACCTGTTCCTGGCGACCGGCGCCGACAAATGGGCCAACCCGAAAGACTATCCCTGGACCATCGGCTGGCAGCCCAGCTACCGGACCGAGGCGCAGATCTACGCCAAGTACATCCTGGAGCAGAAGCCGAACGCCAAGATCGGCCTGATCTTCCAAAACGACGACTTCGGCAAGGACTACGTCAACGGCACGCGCGACGTGTTGGGCGCGCGGTTCGATTCGATGGTGAAGCTGGTCTCGCATGAAGCCACCGACGCCACCATCGACAGCCAGATCGTCTCGCTGCAGGCGGCCGGCTGCGACGCGCTGATCTGCGGCATCATCCCGCGCTTCGCCTCGCAGGCCATCCGCCGGGTCTTCGACCTGGGATGGAAGCCGCTGATGTTCATGAGCAACGTCTCTGTCTCCGGCTCCGTCGTCATCGAGCCGGCGGGCAAGGAGAAGGCGGTCGGCCTGATCACCTCGGACTACCGCAAGGACCAGTCCGACCCGTCCTGGGCCGACGACCCCGGCATGAAGGAATGGCGCGACTTCATGGCGCGCTACATCCCGGACGGCGACATGGGGGACAACAACTACACCTATGCCTATGGCGTCGGCCTGACCCTGTTGCAGGCGCTGAAGCAGTGCGGCAACGACTTCTCGCGCGAGAATATATTGAAGCAGGCGACCAGCATCGCGCCGCTGGAACTGCCGACCCTGCTGCCCGGCGTGAAGGTCGGCACCAGCCCGAACAACTACCACCCGATCCGCCACATGCAGCTGCAGCGCTGGGACGGCAAGGGTTGGGTCCGCTTCGGCAATGTCATCGAGGGCGCCAACGTGTAGCGACACGCGCGCCCCCAGAGGGAGTGGGGGAGAAACGAGATGCTCGGAAGAAGGCATGTGTTGATGGCGGCGGGGGCCCTGGCGGCGCCGGCGGTGGCGCGTGCGCAGGAGACGCCGGGCGTCACCGCGACGGAGATCCGCATCGGCAGCACCAACTCGCTGTCCGGACCGGCATCCGCCTATAGCGTGATCTCCCGCCTGCTGACCGGCATGTTCAAGCGGCTGAACGACCAGGGCGGCGTGGCCGGGCGGCAGGTCAACTTCATCGTCTACGACGATGCCTACAGCCCGCCGAAGACGCTCGAGCAGACCCGGCGGCTGATCGAGCAGGACAAGGTCGCCTTCCTGTTCAACAGCCTCGGCACGCCCACGAACAGCGCCATCCACCGCTACGTCAATCAGCGCAAGGTGCCGCATCTGTTCCTGGCGACCGGCGGCGACAAGTGGGCCAACCCGAAGGACTATCCCTGGACCATCGGCTGGCAACCCAGCTACCGGATCGAGGCGCAGATCTACGCCAAGTACTTCACCGAGCAGAAGCCTGGCGGCAAGGTCGCGCTGCTCCACCAGAACGACGACTTCGGCAAGGACTACTTGAACGGGCTGAAGGACGTGCTCGGTTCGCGCTTCGACCAGCTGGTCCGGATCGCAACCTATGAGGCGACCGACCCGACCGTCGATAGTCAGGTGGTGCAGCTGCAGGGCGCCGATATCCTGGTGATCGCCGCTGCGCCGCGCTTCGCCGCGCAGGCGCTCCGGCGGGTCTACGAGATCGGCTGGAAGCCGATGACCTTCGTCACCAATGTCTCGGTCTCCTCCGCGGCGGTGATGGTGCCGGCCGGGGCCGATCGCGCCATCGGCGCCATTACCTCGGATTTCCGCAAGGACCAGATGGATCCGGCCTGGGCCGACGATCCCGGCATGAACGAGTGGCGCGGCTTCATGCGGCAATACCTTCCGGATGCCGACCTGACCGACAACAACTACACCCTGGCCTATGGCTTCGGCACGACCATGATCCGGACGCTGCAGCAATGCGGCAAGGATTTCAGCCGGGAGAACGTGATGCGCCAGGCGACCAGCCTGGCCCCCTTCGAGGTCGGCACGCTGCTGCCCGGCATCACCGTCTCGACCGCGCCGGACAACTACCATCCGGTCCGGCAGATGCAGCTCACCCGCTGGGACGGCAAGGGCTGGGTCCGCTTCGGCAATATCATCGAGGGCGCGAATGTCTGACGCCGGGAGGAACGCGGCCATGTTGACCAGACGCCACCTGCTGGGCGCGGCCGGCGCTGCGCTTGCCGCACCCGCCGTCGCGCGGGCCGAGGACGCACCCGGCGTCACCGCCACCGAGATCCGCATCGGCAACACCATGCCCTATAGCGGACCGAACAGCGCCTATGGCGTCATCGGCCGCACCGAGCAGGCCTTCATCCGCATGCTGAACGAGCAGGGCGGCTTCAAGGGCCGCAAGATCAATTTCGTCACCTATGACGACGCCTTCAGCCCGCCCAAGGCGGTCGAGCAGATCCGCCGCCTGGTCGAGCAGGACAAGGTCGCCTTCCTGTTCAACACGCTCGGCACGCCGACCAACAACGCCGTGCTGCGCTACGTCAACCAGCGCAAGGTGCCGCACCTGTTCCTGGCGACCGGCGCCGACAAGTGGGGCAACCATCAGGACACGCCCTGGACCATGGGCTGGCAGCCCAGCTACCGGACCGAGGCGCAGATCTACGCCAAGCACCTGCTGGCCGAGCGGAAGGAGTTCAAGCTGGCGATCGTCTACCAGAACGACGATTTCGGGAAGGACTACCTCGCCGGGATGCGCGACGTGCTCGGCGCCGCACGGTTCGATACGACCGTCAAGGCGGTCTCCTTCGAGATCACCGACCCGACCCCGGACAGCCAGATCCTGTCGCTGCAGTCGACCGGCGCCGATGTGCTGATGATCGCGCTCGGCCCCAAGGCGGCGGCGCAGGCGATCCGCAAGGTGCACGACATCGGCTGGCAGGCGCAGCGCTACCTGACCAACGTCTCGCTGTCGGTCGCCGCGGTGATGCAGCCGGCGGGCGTCGAGAAAGGCATCGGCATCATCACTTCAGGCTACCTGAAGGACCAGGGGGATGCCGCCTGGCGCGACGACCCTGGGATGAACGAGCTGCGCGCTTTCACGAAGCAATGGATGCCGGAGGCCGACCTGAACGATGCCAACGTCGTCTACGGCTACGCACTCGGGCGGACCCTGCAGCAGTTGCTGGGCCAATGCGACGGCAATTTCTCGCGGGAGAACGTGATGCGGCAGGCGGCCAGCTTCAAGGATGTGGCGATCCCGGTCCTGCTGCCGGGCATCACCTTGAATACCGGCCCGCAGGACTACCGGCCGATCCAGAAGATGCAACTCCAGCGCTGGGACGGTGCATCCTGGGTGCGGTTCGGCGGCCTGATCGAAGGTGCGGACGTCTGACCAACAGGGAGAAGGAACCATGATGCCGACCCGCCGCCATCTGCTTGCCGCCGGTGCCGCCTCCTTGGCATTGCCGGCCATCGCCCGCGCCCAGGAAACGCCTGGCGTCACCGCGACCGAGATCCGCATCGGCAACACCATGCCCTATAGCGGCCCGGCCAGCGCCTATGGCGTCATCGGCCGCTCGCACGGCCACTTCTTCAGGATGATCAACGAGCGGGGCGGCATCGCCGGGCGCAAGATCAACTTCATCTCCTACGACGACAACTACAGCCCGCCGAAGACGGTCGAGCAGGTCCGCCGCCTGGTCGAGCAGGACAAGGTCGCCTTCCTGTTCAACACGCTCGGCACGCCGACCAACAGCGCCATCGTGCGCTACGTCAACCAGCGCAAGGTGCCGCACCTGTTCCTGTCCACCGGGGCGGACAAATGGGGCAACTTCCAGGAAACGCCCTGGACCATCGGCTGGCAGCCCAGCTACCGGACCGAGGCGCAGATCTACACCAAGCACATGCTGGAGCAGAAGCCGAACGCCAAGCTTGCGCTGCTGTACCAGAACGACGATTTCGGCAAGGACTACGTCACCGGCGTGCGCGACGTGCTCGGTGCGAAATTCGACAGCACCGTCCGCCTCGCCAGCCACGAGGTCACCGACCCGACCATCGACAGCCAGGTCGTCTCCCTGCAGGGCAGCGGCGCCGACGTCCTGCTGACCGCGACCACGCCGAAATTCGCCGCCCAGACCATCAAGAAGGTCTTCGATGTCGGCTGGCGCCCGCTGCATTACCTGACCAACGTCTCGATCTCGGTCGGCACGGTGATGGAACCCGCGGGGCCGGAGCGCGGCATCGGCATCATCACCTCGGCCTATCTGAAGGACCCGACCGATCCGGGCTGGGGCAATGATGCCGGGATGAACGAGTGGCGAGCCTTCATGACCAAATACGTCCCGGACGGCGACCTGAAGGACGGCAGCTACCCCTTCGCCTATGGGATAGCGCAGACCCTGATAAAGGTGCTGGAACAGTGCGGCGGCAATTTCTCGCGCGAGAGCGTGATGAAGCAAGCGGCCAGCCTCAATGACTTCATCCCGGCCACCACCCTGCCGGGCATCAAGGTCAGCACCTCCGCCACCAATTTCCACCCGATCAAGCAGATGCAGTTGCAGCGCTGGACCGGTGCCACCTGGGAACGCTTCGGCGGGGTGATCGAGGGCGCCAACGCCTGATCGCAACCGCGCGGGGGACGGATATCAGGATGGGGCCGGACGAAGGCCCCACCCTGTCCCCCCGCCTTCGCGGCCGCTGTATCGGCTTTCCTACGTCCTACGACGTTTCCGGCCGCGCGGGTTTCACGCCGCATCAGCGGGCGGTGTAGCCCCCATCGACCTGCCAGCAAGACCCGGTAACGAAGCCGGCACGGTCCGAGCACATCCAGACCACCGCCTCGGCGATCTCCTCCGGCGTTCCCATCCGCGCCATCGGCACCCGCGCCATCAGCGCCTCGCCACGCCGACGCACCGTCTCCTCGGTCATCGGCGTCTCGATATAGCCGGGGCAGACCGCGTTGACCCGGATATTCTCCGGCGCATGGTCGATCGCCGCGGCCTTGGTCAGCCCGACCACGGCATGCTTGCTGGCGACATAGGCCGCCGAACCGCCGGACCCGATCAAGCCGAGGATGGAGGCGGTGTTGACGATGGCGCCACCGCCCTGCTTGCGCATCTGGCCTACCTCATGCCGCAGGCAGCGCCAGACGCCGTGCAGGTTGATGTCGATCAGGCCGAGCCAGGAGGCCTCCTCCAGGTCCGCTGCCAGCACGCCGGCCGAGTTCAGCTGGTAGGGCGCCACCCCGGCATTGTTGAAGGCGCAGTCGAGCCCGCCGAAGGCGTTCACCGCCGCCGCCACCATGGCCGCCACCTGCGCGTCGTCGGTGACGTCGCAGGCGATCGCCACGGCCTCGCCGCCCGTGGCCTCGATCGCCGCGACGGTCGCGCGGGCGGCCTCCAGGTTGCGGTCGGCCGCGGCGACCCAGGCTCCTTCGCGCACGAAGGCCAGCGCCGCGGCGCGGCCGATGCCGGAGCCCGCGCCGGTGATCAGCGCCGACTTGCCGTCGAGCATACCCGCCATGCGCTCAACCCCCCGCCCAGTGATGCGCCAGGGACAGCGCGGCCTGGCGCAGCGCGAGGTCCGAGGCCGGGATGAATTTGCCCATGCCGAGGAAGGCATGCAGCTGGTCGGTCATGTGCACCGCGGTGACACGTACGCCGTCCGCCTCAAGCCGCCTGGCGTATTCGATCCCCTCGTCGACCAGCGGATCGTAGCCGGCGGTCATGACATAGGCGGTCGCCACGCCCTGCAGGCTCGCGGCGCGCAAGGGGCTGGCCTGCCATTCGACGCGCCGCGCCGGATCCGGCGTGTAGTGGTTGATGAACCAGCGCATGGTCTTGTCGGTCAGGATCAGGTTCTCGGTGAAGCGCTGATAGGCCGGCCGCTCCCCCGCCATGTCGGTGGCGGGATAGAGCAGCATCTGGAAGCCCACCTTCGGCGCCGCGCCGTCGCGCGCCATGATGGCCAGCACGGCGGCGAGATTCCCGCCGGCGCTGTCGCCGCCGACCGCGATGCGGTTCACGTCGATCCGCAGCATCGCCGCATTCGCCGCGACGAAGCGCAGCGCCGCGGCGCAATCGTCCACTGCCGCCGGATAGACATGTTCCGGCGCCATGCGGTAGTCGACCGCGACGACGCAGCAGCGCGCCGCATTGGCCAGCACGCGGCACATCTGGTCATGGCTGTCGAGATCACCGATCACCCAGCCGCCGCCATGCAGGTACAGCAGGCAGGGCAGCAGATCGGCCGCCGCGCTGCCGGCGGCGCGGTAGCGGCGCAGCTTCACCGGGCCGAGCGGGCCGGGGCAAGTCAGGTCCTCGACCTCCGCCACGGGCTCCGGCTCCGGCTGCATGACGGCGCGCGACTTCGCCGTCGCCTCCCGCGCCTCGGCCGGCGTCAGCATGTGCAGCGGTGGCCGGCCGAGTTCCTTGATGAGGTTGAGGACGGTGACGGCACCGGGATCAAGCGGCATTGGATCATCCCACCCAGGACAGTATTGCGTCCGCCACCATATCCGGCCGGTCGAGTTCGGCCAGGTGGCCGGCGCCGGGGATGGTGCGAATCTCGTTCGGGCCGCCGAGCGCGCCGGCGATGCGCACGGCATAGCGGTGCGGCAGCACGCGGTCCTGCTCGCCCCACAGCAGCAGGGTCGGCGCCTTGATGAGCGGCAGGCGCTTGTCCAGCCGGGTATTGCCCAGCGGCCAGAAGATGCGCGCCGCGGCCTCGACCGCGCGGGTCTGCTCGATCGGCCATTCGACGCTGTTGGCGCCTTCCGGCACCGCCTTCAACGCGCGCCAGATCTCCGGGTCGGCGCACATCAGCCCGGCCACCTGGTCGGCTCGCTGCGCCCAGGGGTCGAGCGGCGGGTCGGCCTCGTCATACAGGCCGAAGGGGGCGATGAGTGCGAGGCGCCGCACGCTGTCGGGCCAGAGCGCCGCCATCTCGGCAGCCATCGAGGCACCGACGGACGAGCCCGCGAGGTCGGCGCCATCCAGCCCGGCGGCCTGGATGACCTGCCGCACCGCCAGCAGCCAGTCGAGATGCGTGTCCAGCACGCTGTGGCCACGCTCGCCGCCGGGGAAGCCGGGCAACGAGGGCACGATCACCGTCCGATGCTCGGCCAATCGATCAAGGAACGGCACCCAGCGCGGCAGTCCGCCGAAGCCGGCGAGGAAGCCGAGCGGCGCGCCGCTGCCCTTGCGCCAGACGCGCGTCGGGAAGCCATTGATGTCGACGGTCGAAACCGCTGGCTCGCGCATGGCCTATTCAGCCGCCAGCTTGGGCGCGACACCAGGCAGTTCGGCGCGCTCGGCCGGCTGCATCGGCTGCGGCCACCAGCGATCCTCCCATTCGGCGAAGCGGTCCTTCAGCCGTGGCATCACCTTCTCGGCGAAGATCTTCGTGTTGTACTGGGTCAGCGCCTTGTCCATGTTGCCGAACTGCATCAGCAGCATGAGGTGGCCGACGTTCAGGTCGTCGGCCAGCGCATTGAGCTGCTCCACGACCTCGTCCGGGGAGCCGATGACGACATAGCCGCGCTCGACGAAGTCGGCCATGGTCATGCCGCGGTTGGTCTTGTCGCCCATGATCAGCGACTGCGCATTGGCCGCCTTCCTCACCATGCTCTCCAGCCCCGCGCGCTGCGTCGCCTCGGTGCTATAGCCGGCGGGCGCGGCGAAGCGCGGGTCGACATGCAGGCAGCGGTTGAAGAAATACTCGGCCGCTTCGGTGTAGAGCTCGATCGCCTGCTCGCGCGTCTCGGCCACCGCCACCACCTGGGCGAAGCCGGCGCGGTAGGGGTTCCGGTCCTTGCCCAGCCGGTCCATCTCGGCCCAGAAGCCGTCCATGGTCGCCTTGCCGGCCTTGTAGCCGTAGTAGGACAGGTAGCAGTAGACGTAGTCCATCTCGGCGCACCACTGCCAGGTCTCGACCGAGCCGCCGCCGGGGATCCAGATCGGCGGGTGCGGCTGCTGCACCGGGCGCGGCCAGATGTTGACGTAGCGCTGCTGGTTGAAGCGGCCGTTGAAGGCGAAGGTGTCCTTCTCGGTCCAGGCCTTGATCACCAGGTCATGTGCTTCGAGATAGCGCTCGCGCAACTGGCTCGGGTTCTGGCCATAGGCGAAGCAGGTATCCATCGGCGTGCCGACCGGGAAGCCGGCGATCAGCCGGCCGCCGCTGATGACATCCAGCATGGCGAATTCCTCGGCCACGCGGGTCGGCGGGTTGTACAGCGCCAGGCTGTTTCCCATGACGCAGATCGGCACCTGGCTGGTGCGCCGCGCCAGCGCCGAGGCGATCAGGTTAGGGCTCGGCATCAGGCCGTAGCCGTTCGAGTGATGCTCGTTGACGCAGATGGCGTCGTAGCCGCAGTCGGCGGCGTACTCCAGCTCGTCCATGAAGTCGTTGTACATCAGGTGCGCCCGCTTCGGATCGAAGAGCGAGCTGTGGATGTCTACCCAGACCGAGGGATGCTTCTCCCGGAAGTCGTCCGGGAGATCGGTATAGGGCATCAGGTGGAACCACATCATCTTCATGGCCGACCCTCCGATCGCGGGCAGGCCTGCGCAGGGCGGCCGCCTTCTGGCGGAAAGCCTAGCCTGCTATTGGTTCCGCTTGGAAGGCCCAGCTGCAGACCGATCCATGGCCGGTCCGCTCACCCGTTCGCGCGGCCGTCCTGGCCGTTGACGACCACGGGCTCCAGCAGCGCCTCGGCCTCCCGCTTCAGCCGCGCATAGCTGCGCACCGAGAAGAACAGCATCCCGGCATACAGCAGGCTCGCCACCGCCAGCGCCGCCCAGGGCTCGGTCAGCAGCACCGCGACATAGGCGCCGACGCCGAGCAGCAAGGGCAGCACGTATTCCGCCGGCACCTTGAAATTCTTGAAGCTCCAGGCCGGCAGGGTGGAGACCATCAGCCCGCCCACCACCACCAGCAGCACGCCAGAGAAGGCCGGGTGCCGTGCGGCGGCGGCCAGCCCCGGCAGGTTCCACTCGGCGAAGGCCAGCGCCGCGAACATCGGGAACAACGCCAGCCCCGCCCCGGCCGGCGCCGGCACGCCGGTGAAGAAATTCTGCGCATAGGCCGGCTTCGGCGCCGGGCCGGTCAGCGCCAGGGCCGGCGCTTCCTCGAGCGAGGCATTGAACCGCGCCAACCGCAGCGCGGAGCACACCGCGAAGAGCAGGCAGGGCGCGAAGCCGAGCCCGCGCGCATCGTGCAGCGTCCACATGTAGAGGATCAGCGCCGGCGCCACGCCGAAGCACACGAAGTCCGACAGGCTGTCGAACTCGGCGCCGAACCGGCTGGTCGCCTTCAGCAATCGGGCGATCCGGCCATCGAGCCCGTCGATCGCCGCGGCGACGACGATCAGTACCGCCGCCTTCGCCCAATCCGCATCCAGCGCCACGCGGATCGCGGTCAGCCCGGCGCAGAGGCCGAGCATGGTCAGGATGTTGGGGATCAGCCGGTTGAAGGATGGCCCCTGGTAGCGCGGCCGGGTGCGCGGCCGGAACCGGCGCAGCCGCCCGCGCAGGCCCGCCCCACGGGGTCCCGGGGTGCCGCTCACGGCAGGCCCCGCGGCGGCGCCAGGTCGGCGATCACCGTCTCGCCGCCGATCATGGTCTGGCCTTCCGCCACGACGGACCGGACACCTTCCGGCAGGTAGACATCGGTGCGGCTGCCGAAGCGGATGATGCCGAAGCGCTCGCCGGCGATGACCGCATCGCCTTCCCGGATGTCGCACAGGATGCGCCGGGCGATCAGGCCGGCGATCTGCACCACCGCCATGTCGCGGCCATCCGGCAGCTTCAGCGCGATGGCGTTGCGCTCGTTGTCGACGCTGGCCTTGTCGAGCGAGGCGTTGAGGTACTTGCCATGGCGGTAGGCGATGCGGGTCACCGTGCCGTCGGCCGGCACCCGGTTCACGTGCACGTCGAGCACGCTGAGGAAGATCGCCACCCGCCAGCGCGGCGCCGGGCCGAGGCCGAGCTCCTCCGGCGGCACCGCCTGCATGACGCTGACGACGTGCCCGTCCGCCGGCGCGAGGACAAGTTTTTCGCGCTCCGGCCGGACCCGCTTCGGGTCGCGGAAGAAGTACAGGCAGAACAGGGTGAAGAGCGTGCCGAGCCAGAAGAGCCAGGCGCCGAGGAATCCCCCGCCGACCAGCGCCACCGCGACGCCACCGATGATGAAGGGCCGACCCGCCGGGTGAGGCGGGGACAGCACGAGCCTGAGGCTGCGTCCGAGAGACATGGGCGCGGTTTATGGTGTGTTCACCCCTCTCGGGCAAGCTGCCAGCGTGATGCAGCCCTTGATCCTCGGTCCCTTCGCCGTCGCCCCGGACGGCGCCCTGCAGCCCCGGGACGCAGCCCAGGCCCCTGCCCTGAGCTTCCGCTGGCGCGGCCGGCGCTGCGAGGCCGCCCTGGCGGCGGATGGCGTGCATCTCGCGACCATCGCCGGCCGCATCCCCTCCACCGCCGAACCGGGCGCCAACCGTGTCACCGCCTTCGATGCGGTGGCGACCCTGCCGCGGACCCTGCCGCCGGGCTGGCGGATGCGGCTGCTGCCGGACCACCGGATCCGGCTGGAAGCGGCGGCGGATGCACAGCCGGCGCCGACCGCGACCAGCATGATCGCCGCCATGGTGCGCTTCGCCCTGGCGCTGGATCCCTATCTGGACCGGCTGGAGTCCGCCTCGGCCGGGCCGTCCGGCAGGCTGAACAACTGCCCGGGATAGATCCGGTTGGGGTCGCGGATCTGCTCCCGGTTCGCCTGGTAGATCACCGTGTAGCGGGTGCCGCGGCCATAGACCTTGCGGGCGATGCGCCAGAGATTGGCGCCGGGCTGCACCACCAGCCGGCCATCGGCCAGCACCTCCTCCTGCATCTGGTCGCGCTGGAAGGGCAGCTCGATCCGCGCCGCGACGCTGCCGGCGGCGGCCAGCTGGTCGACCCGCAGGGTATGGCGGCCATAGCTCGGCTGGTTGGCGGGGCGCAGCGCCCAGCGGCCAGCCGGGTCGGCCACCGCGTCGCCGGCATGGTCGCGCCCGACATAGACCCGCACGGTGGCCCCCGGCGGGGCGCTGCCGGCGAAGCGCATGCCGCCGGCCTCGTCGTAATCCACCACATCCAGGCCCAGCCGCTGGCGGCCGGACGCGGCCTCGGCCGGCGCCTGCAGCGGGCGCGGCGCCGCACCGGCCCCGGTGGGCGGCAGCAGCATAGCCACGGCACCGGATGTGTCCGGCCGGGCCACGGCGACCAGCGGCTCCGGCACAACCAGCAGCAGCGTGTCGCGGGAGCGGATCGGCGCGCCGCCGGGGCTGCGGGCGAGCAGCGACAGTTCTTTCGGCCCGGCCGTCAGCGGGTCGCCGGGCAGGATCACCCACTCGCCGCGGGCATCGGCCCGGGCGCGGCCGAGTTCCCGGCCGCTTTCCAGCAGTTGCACCTCGGCACCCGGCGCGGCGCTGCCGGCAGTCACCAGCGTCCCACGGGCGCCGACCCGGGCGATCTGGAAGCGCGGCACCTCGGCCGGGGCCACCAGTGTGGCGGGATCGACCAGGCCGGGTGTGGCGACCGGCGCCGGCGGCACCGGGGCGGCGGCCATGGGAAGGGGTTCCGTGCCGGGCTTGGGCCCGAAGCGCGGGAAGGCATCCGGCAGCATCACCCAGGCCGTCCCGACCGCCGCGACCGCGATCAGACCGACGAGGCCGATTCGCCCAAGATTGGTCGCTTCCGACATGATTGCCTAACTAGGCGCGAGTCCTGCCTTGCGGCAAGCGCAGGCTACCACGCCGACCGCCGATGTCCGGTGAACAGGTGCGGCGCAGTCCTGGGCGTGCCCCCTGCTGTCCGTCGCGCAGAACGATTATGCTGCGTCGCATGAAGCGCGCGGGGTGGTCGGGCATGGACGACGGGTCGCTGGTCAGGGTGCGGGTCTGGGACGGCTGGATCAGGCTGGTCCATTGGTCGATCGTGGCCTTGATCGGCCTTTCCTGGTGGAGCGGCGAAACCGGCCGGACGCAGCTGCATACGCTGGCGGGCTATGCGGTGCTGACCCTGGTGCTGTTCCGCATCGCCTGGGGCTTCCTGGGCTCGGACACCGCCCGCTTTGGCCGGTTCCTGCGCTCCCCGGTCGAGGCGCTGCGGCACCTGACGCAGTTCCGCCGGCCGGCACCCGACCGGGAAATCGGCCATAATGCTGCCGGCGGCTGGATGGTGCTGGGACTGCTCGGCCTACTGCTGGCCCAGACGCTGACCGGCCTGTTCGCGGCGGAGGAGCCCGACTTCGACTACGGCGCCAAGGGGCCGCTCGCCAAATTGGTTCCGGCCGACACCAGCAATTGGCTGACCGGCCTGCACCACAGCGTCTTCGACCTGATCCTGCTGGCGGCGGGCCTGCATGTCCTGGCGGTGCTGGCCTATCGGCTGGTCAAGCGGCACGACCTGGTGCGGCCGATGCTGACCGGCTGGAAGCTGCTGCCGGCCGGGATGGCGGCACCCCGGCTCGGCTCGCCGATCCTGGCGGCGGCGCTGCTCGCGGGCGCCGCGCTGCTGGTCTATGCCGTGTCGCGGCTGGGCTGAAGGCCCAGCCGCGACACGGCGGGTCAGCGGCTGCGGTAGGGCCGGTGGCAGCCGCCGCAGAATTTCGGCCCGGTTTCGGCATAGGCGGCGCCGAAGGCCGCGGCGTCACCGGCGGCGGCGGCCGTCTTCAGGACGGCCAGCTGGCCGAGCAGCGCCTTGTTGGCCGTCTCGAACCCGGCAAAATCGGTCCAGATCGCCGGCAGCGCCTTGGTGTCGCCGGTGCCGGACCCGGCCGGGAACCGGCTTGGCAGGGTGCGGTAGAAGACGATCATGTCGTCGATGCGCGGTTCCAGCGCCTTCACGTCGCCCTTGGCTTCGACCACCGGCTTGATGGCCTCCATATGGCCGCCCATGCGCTTCAGCCCGGCGCGGCGCTCGGCGATCACGTCACCCTGGGCCATGGCCGTCCCCGCCAGGGCCATCAGCCCAAACGCCGCCAGCACGGTCTTCATACGCAACATGCAGGAATCCCTCGGTCCGGTTACACATTGGATACGGTCATGTTCCGGGGGATTGCGCGTACTGGCAATAGAGGGACACCCGGCACGCTCATTCCGTCGCGCGATTATCGTGCTGCCAAGCCTCCGGCCCCGGCCGATCCATGGCAGGATGCGGCATCCATCGGAGAGACCAATGCCCCAGCATATCCGTTCCGTCGCCGTCTTCTGCGGCACCCGTGCCGGCACCGATCCTGCGCATCTCGCCGCCGCCCGCGCGCTCGGCACCGGCCTCGCCGCGGCGGGGATGACGCTGGTCTATGGCGGCGGCGGAGTCGGGCTGATGGGCGCGGTGGCGGCGGGTACGATCGCCGGCGGCGGCCGGGTGCATGGGGTGATCCCGGAATTCCTGACCCGGGTCGAACGGCCGCATCCGGACCTCGCGGAGCTCGAGGTCACCACCAGCATGCATACCCGCAAGACGCGGATGTTCGAGCTGGCGGATGCCTTCGTCACCCTCTCGGGCGGGCTGGGCACGCTGGACGAGACGGTCGAGATCATCACGTGGCGGCAGCTCGGCCTGCACGACAAGCCGGTCATCATCCTCGACATCAACGGCTGGGCGCAGCCCTTCCTGGCGGCGGTCGAGGACATGATCGCGCAGGGCTTCGTCGATCCCAGCAACCGCCGGCTCTTCGCGGTCGCGGCGGACGTGCCCGCGGCGCTCACCCTGCTCCGGGCCGCGCCGGCGCCGGAGACCGCGGCGCCGCCGGAACGTCTCTGACCCCGCTTGCCCTGTCGCGCGGGCGGCGTTATATGCCCGCTCCCGCACGGCACCCAGCCCTGCGGGACGGCAGCCCGACCGACGGAGCGTAGCTCAGCCTGGTAGAGCACTGTGTTCGGGACGCAGGGGCCGGAGGTTCGAATCCTCTCGCTCCGACCACGTCAGGCAATGCCGGAAAGCCCCGTCAGCATCGCTGGCGGGGCTTTTTCCGTCCGGGGCCTGCATCCGGCGCGCGCCCATGCCGCGCGGCGGCCATCGCCGCGCCTCAGCGCTGGCCGGCAGCCCAGAACATCAGCCATTTCGCCGGGAAGGCCCAGGCGATGCCGGCCACCACGAAGAAGGGCAATTGCAGCAGCCAGTGCCATTCCAGCACATGGTCGGCGGCCTGCAGCACCAGGCCGACATAGAGGAAAAAGCCGAGAAGCCCGACGGGAACGGCGATGGCGATGCGTGACATGACGGCCAGATGCACCCGCCGCGGCGTGCCGCCAAGTCCCGGCAGGGCTGCATGGTTGCCGGCGGGGGCGGCGGATGCTTTTACTGGCCGCCCCGTCGTGCCGCTGGCCGCCCCGGGTGCCCGCATACCCCCAGCAGGACCGGCCATGACCGAAACCCACGCCGACCTCGACCTTCGCCAGCATATCCGGGGCATCCCGGATTTCCCCAAGCCGGGCATCCTCTTCTACGACATCTCCACCCTGCTGCGGCACGGCCCGGCCTGGCGCGCGGCGATGGAACGGCTGGCCGCCGTCATCCGCCCCTACAAGCCTGACCTGCTGGCCGGGATCGAGAGCCGCGGCTTCCTGGTCGCCGCCCCCCTGGCGCTGGAATTGGGCCTGGGCTTCGTCATGCTGCGCAAGCCACGCAAGCTGCCAGGCGCGACCGTCGGGCTGGATTACGCGCTGGAATACGGCACCGACCGGATCGAGATACAGGCCGACGCCGTGGCGCCCGGCCAGCGCGTGGTGCTGCTGGACGACCTGCTGGCCACTGGCGGCACCATGGCGGCGGGCATCGGCCTGCTCCGCCAGGCGGGCGCCGAGGTGCCGCTGGTGGCGGCGCTGATCGAACTGACCTTTCTCGGCGGCCGGCAACGGCTTGACGTGCCGTGCGAGACCCTGCTGCGTTACGACGACTAGCCCGCGGCCGTCCCATGCGGGGCGAGTGGCGGCACGACAATGGGCGGACCTGACGCAACCAGGCCCGGACCAAGCCCGTATCCCCAGGGCCGGCATCCGCCGGCCCGGAATGCAACCAGGCCAAGCCGGGGAGGAAACCGCGATGCAGGCGCGCCCGATCCTGTCCCGCCGTGCGGGACTGCTCACCGGCCTCGGTGCCCTGGCCGTCGCCGGCCTGCCGCGGACCGCGGCCGCGATGCTGCCGGCGGTCGCCACGCTGCTGGTCCCGGGGCCGGAGGATGGCGCCTTCGCCCGCTTCGCCGGACGGCTGGCCGCCTCCCTCGGCCGCGGCGCCACCAGCGCGATCAGCCTGCGCAACACCGTGCTCGGCGGGCCGGACGGCGTCACCGCGGCCAACCGCTTCGCCACCGAAGGCGCGCCGGATGGCCGCACTTTGCTGGTGCTGCCTGGCCTGGCGGCGCTGGCCCGCATGGTCGGCGACCCGCGCGCCCGGTTCGACGCGACCGGCTGGCTGCCGGTCTGTGCCGCGCAGGGTTCGGCCGTGGTGGTGGGGCGGGAGGCGCTGCCCGCCGCCGGCGCCGCGCCGCGCTTCGGCCTGGTGGCGCCCGACATGCCGGGGGCGGCGGCGCTGCTCGGCTGCGACCTGCTCGGCCTCGCCGCCAGTCCGGTGCTTGGCCCGCCCCGGGCCGAGGCCGCGCTCGGCCAGGGCGTGGTGGAGGCGGTGCTGCTGACCGGCACCGACCTGCCGGCGCGCGTCGCCGCCCTCGGCGCCAGGCCGTGGTTCACGCTGGAGCCGGCCGGGATGCGCGACCCGCTGCTGCCGGAGGTGCCCTCGATGTTCGACCTGGGGCTCGGCGGCACGCCGGAGTTGCGCGCGGCGGCGGCGGCGGCGGCGGGCTGCGTCCGGCTGCGGGCGGCGCTGGTGCTGCCGGCGCTCACCCCGGCCAATCTGGTCGCCGCCTGGCGGAGCGCGGCGCAGCGCTGGCTGGAGGAGGAGGCGAAGCTCGGCTGGGCACCCGGGGTGCGGCCGCTGCCGGGGGCCGGATCGGCACCGATGCTGGCGGCGCTCAGCCCGGCCCCGGCGGCCGCCCTGGCCTATCGGGAATGGCTGCTGCGGCGGCTCAATTGGCGCGCCGACTGATTCCAGCGCTCGCATTGCGTGACCCAAGCCGGGCGATGGCCGCCGAGGCGCCGGATGGCCTGCCGCGCGTGCGGCGAGCCAAGGTCGCGGATCCGGCCGCCCGGCGCCTGAGGGCCATGCCAGCGGTCATTGACAATGACCCTTGGTACGGGCCCTACCCGCCCGGCGGCTCCGCGCTGCGCCAGGCCTGCAGCTTGCGATAGATGGTCGAGGGGTTGATCTCGAGCAGCGAGGCGGCCCTCGGAACATCCTGCTGGGTCTGCTCCAGCGCTGCCATGATCAACCGCTTCTCCATCTGCCAGAGCGGCTGGATCTCGATCGGCGCCGGCAGCGTGGGCGGCACGGGCGGCGGGGTCCAGGCGAGGACCTGCGGCACCGGTTCGACCGGCAACGGCGGTGGCGAGGCAGGCGGCGGCACGACGATCGGCAGCGCCGCGGCGGGCGTCATCGGCACGGCCGCGTGCGGCGTGGCGCGCAGCAGCGGCGCCGGCAGCATCGCCGCCTCCAGCCGCGCACCGTCATGCATCACCACGGCATTGCGCACGGCGTTCTGCAATTGCCGCACATTGCCCGGCCAGGGATAGGCACGGATCGCCGCCTCGGCCTCCGGCGCGAAGGCGCGGAAATGCTTCTTCTCCTCCTTGGCGTAGGCCTGCAGGAAGTGACGTGCGATCAGCACCGGGTCGCCGTCGCGCACGCGCAGCGGCGGCAGTTCGATCGGCACCACATAGAGCCGGTAGTACAGATCCTCGCGGAATCGCCCCGCCTCGACCTCGGCCAGCGGGTCGCGGTTGGTGGCGCAGACGAAGCGGACGTCCACCTTCTCGGGCTTCGAGGCGCCGACCGGCTGGAAGGTGCCGGTCTGCACGAAACGCAGCAGCTTCACCTGCATCTCGAGCGGCATCTCGCCGATCTCGTCGAGGAACAGCGTGCCGCCATCCGCCTGGCGCGCGGCGCCGATGCGGGTGTCGGTGGCGCCGGTGAAGGCACCCTTCACATGGCCGAAGATCTCGGACTCGAGCAGGTCGCGCGGGATGGCGCCGCAGTTCAACGCGACGAAGCCGCCGCGCCGCTCGCTGACCTTGTGCACCGCCTCGGCGGCCAGTTCCTTGCCGGTGCCGCTCTCACCCGTGATGAAGATGCTGGCACGGCTCTTCGCCACGCTCTCGATCGTCCGGTAGACCGCCTGCATCGCGGCGGACGCGCCGATGAAGCCGATGAAGCGGTCGCGCGCGACGCCCGACCGGGCCGCCTTCAACTCGGTCTCCAGCGCCCGGTTGTCGATCACCAGCTGCCGCTTCTCCATCGCGTTCTGCAGCGTGAAGACCAGCTTTGCCTTGGGGTAGGGCTTCGGCAGGAAGTCGGTGGCCCCCCACTTCATCACCTCGACCGCGGTGTTCATCGAGGCATTGGCGGTGATGACGATGATCGCCGCCTCGAACCCCTCCTGCCGCAGGGCCTTCAGCACGTCGAGGCCGGAGCCGTCCGGCAGTTCGAGGTCGAGCAGGATGGCGTCCGGGTCCCATGCACGGGCCTGGTCCAGCGCCGCGGCAGCGGTCTCCGCCACCCGGATGGTGTGGTTCAGGTCGCGCAGTTGGGCCTTGGCCACCTCCGCCTGGGTCGGGGTGTCCTCGACCAGCAGGATCCGGCCCACCGGGGTGGTCATGTGACGGTCGAGTCGTCGCCCGAAGCCTCGCCGATCCGGGTGGCGAGCGCGGCCAGCTCCTGCAGCGCGGCGGTGGCCTGGGCCCGGATCATCGGCACCAGCTGCGCCGGCGCCAGGGTGGAGCGGGAATCCATCGCCACCCGCGCCGTGCGTTCGAGCATCACCGCGCCGACCGCCGCAGCGGCCCCCGCCAGGCTATGCGCGGCCCGCCGGTAGGCGTCGAGGTTGCCGGTCAGGCCGGCCCGTTCAAGCTCACTTGCGAGGCGACCGAGGTCATCCTCGAAGGTTTCGACGATGCGCCGGAAATCCTCCGGCGGCAGGTCCTGTGCCAGTTGTTCGGCGATGCTGGGATCGAGTGCGCTCACCCCCTATGGGTCGCACCTGGCGCGGCCATGGTCAATCGCGGCGTAACGTCCGCGTCAACTATCGTTGGGCCCAGGGCGTGCGCTGCCACAGCCCGCGGTAATCGGCTTCCTGGGCCCGCAACCGGGCGAACCAGGCTTCGCCCGGCTCCCAGGCCGGTTCGGTGAAGCGGGCTTCCAGCTGCCTCACGAATTCCGGGTCGCGGGCGATGTCCTCGGTCGCCTCGCGCAGCCGGGCGAGGATGGCGGGCGGCGTGCCGGCGGTGGCCACGACTCCGCGTTCGGAGGCCATCTCGACCGCGAAGCCCAGCTCCTTCAGCGTCGGCACGTCCGGGCGGAAGCGGCTGCGCGCGGCGCCGCCCTGCGACAGGATGCGGAAGCCATCCGGCACCTGCATGACGGCGCCGAGGTTGAGCCCCATGCAATCCACCTGCTTGCCGAGGATGGCGGTGCGCAGTTGCGGGTCGCCCTGGAAGACCACATGGGTCATGCGGATGCCGGTCTGCGCCTGCAGCAGCACCAGTTGCAGGTGGTCGTCGGTGCCGACGCCGGGCGAGGCATAAGTGAGCTGGTCGGGCCTGGCCCGCGCTGCGTCCAGCAGATCCTTCAGGCTGGTGTAGGGGCTGGCGGCGCCCACGGTGATGGCGCTCGGGTCCTTCACCAGGTTGCCGAGCGGGGCGAAGTCGTCGAGCTTGAACTGTGCCTGCCGCTCGATCGGGATGGTGATCAGGCTGGGGAAGTTGGTGGTTCCCAGGGTGTGGCCGTCCGGCCTGGCGCGGGCCACGCTGGACAGCGCCAGCTCGCCGCCCGCGCCGGGGCGGTTGGTCACCACGACGGTGCCGCCGATCCGCTTCTCCAGCGCCCGGCCGAAGCTGCGGGCGTCGAGGTCGGTGCCGCCGCCGGCGACGAAGCCGACGACGATCTCGACCGGCCGGTCCGGCCAGCGCGGCTGGCCGAGCGCCGGGACGGCGAGCAGCGCCCCGCCTGCGGCGAGGACGGTGCGGCGGGTGATCATGCGTCCGTCCCCTCGTTCGATTCGCGCCAGGCGATCAAGCGGCGGAGGCCTTCCTTCATGTCCACCTCCGGCTTCCAGCCGATCGCCGCGAAGGCGGCCTCATGCGCGATGCGGAAGGCGCCGCCGCTGGTCAGCCGCACCTTGCCCGGTTCGTTGCCGACGAAGCGGGGCGCCGGGCCGCCGCCGGCCAGCTCGGTCACCAGTTCGACCAGTTGCAGCGTGGTGACCGGCGCGGGGCCGGAGGTGTTCACCGCGACATCGGTCGCCGCGCTCTCGAAGGCCATCCGGTTGGCCCGCGCCAGGTCGCCGACATAGACGAAATGCTTGGTTTCGGAGCCGTCGCCGAAGACCTCCGGCGGCTCGCCGCGGCGCAGCTTCTCCAGCGTCTCGATGATGTAGAGCGCATTGGCGGCGCGGTAGTGCTGGCGTTCGCCGTACACGGTGGAATAGCGCAGGACGACGTAGTCCTGGCCCCATTTCCGGTAGGCGTCGCGGCAGAGCTGCTCGCCGATGATCTTGCTGGCGCCGTAGAGGATCGCGGCCGGCGGGGCGCCCTGGCTGTGGAAGGGCGTGGCCTCGACCAGTTCGCCGGCGACGCCCGGCCCATAGCCATAGGTGGCGTTGGACGACGCGAAGACGAGCTTCGCCACCTTGTTGGCCCGGCAGGCCTCGAGCGCGTTCTGCACGCCGCGGATATTGACGTCGAGTCCGGACCAGGCATCGCGGTCCATCGACAGGGTCATGTAGGCCGCCAGCTGCAGCACGCCGGCCATGCCCTCGGTCGCCCGCAGCAGGTCGGCGATCCGCATGACGTCGCCGCGCACCAGCCTGAGCCGCGGATGGTCCTTCAGGTGCGCGACGGCGGCGTCCGAGCCGAAGGCGAAATTGTCGAACAGCACCACCTCGGCCGCGCCATGGTCCAGCAACTCGCCGGCCGTGGCCGAGCCGACGAGGCTGGCGCCGCCGACGATGCAGAACCGGTTGCCGGCGACCGGCACCGCTGGGTTTCCTGGCATGTCTCACTCCCGCAGGCTTGCTTGGCCGGCATCCAAGCGCGCCCGGCGGTGGAGGGGAAGGGGCCGGCCGCGTGGCGCCGGGGTCAGCCGCCCATCGCCACCCTGGCGACGCCGCCGCGCCTGTCCTCGTCCGCCAGCCGCCGCCTCGGCGGCGGGGGCGGCCGCGGCGGCAGCGGCAAGGGCGCCTCCGCGGCGCAGCCGAGGCAGAGGCCGAAGCGCCGCAGCGCCGCCCGCGGATCGGGCGGCTCGGCCAGGGTGGTCCAGGCGGCGACCAGGACGACGGCGACCACCAGCGGCTCGAAGGGCGAACCGGTGCGGCAGAAGGGCAGCGCCCAGGTGCCGCGGATCGGCCATAGCAGCCGCAGGCCCTGCGGCGTCAGCAGGTCGCCCAGCAGATGGCTGAGATAGCCGGCGACCAGCGGCTCCGCCCAGCGCGGCGGCACCAGTCCTTGCCGCAGCAGCCAGCCGCAGCCGAGCACGGCCAGCAGCGAATGGGTGATGCCGCGATGCCCGAAGATGCCGGCCACCAGATCCGAGACCGGCCGCAAGCGCCGCCCGACCCAGCTCTTCGGGTGGTCGATATCCGGCAGCAGTCCGCCGAAGACCGCGAGGGCCAGGGCCTCGGGGTCCAGCGGCGGGCGGCCGAGATGCGGGGCGGCCGCGATCCAGGCGGCGGCGCCGAGGGCGACATGGGAGCCCGCCAGCATGGCGGTGGGGACCTTCCACCCTGATGGGCGCAGATTGCGGCTGAAGACTCCCCGCTAACGCACGGAATGTCCAATCTTTTCCGCTCAATCGGCCTTGCGTTCCGGCGGCGTGTTCTCGAAGGCCAGCACCTTGGCGACGAAAGGCGCCGGCAGGGGCGTCGGCACATGCGCCTCCAGGGTGACGTTCACATAGGTCATCCGCGCCTCGACCAGCAGCCTGTCGTCGCGGAAGCAGGCCATGCGGAACTGCAGGCTGGTGCGGCCAAGCCGGGCGATGCGGGCGACCAGCCGCAGCTCGTCGTCGTGCCGGGCCGAGGCGCGGAAATCGAGGCTGGCACTGGCCAGGACGATGTCGCAGCCATGCTTCGCCAGTCCGTCCGGCGCCTTGAAGCCGATGGCGCGCATGTATTCCGACAGCGCCACGTCGAAATAGGTCAGGTAATGCGCGTTGAAGACGATGCGCTGCGGGTCCAGCTCCGCCCAGCGCACCCGCAACCGGTGGGCGAAGGCGAAGTCGGCCAAGGTCGAAGGCAGCATGGAGGGGGCGTCGCTCATCGGGCAGCCTTAGCACTCATGCCGTCGTCAGGTGCTTGAGCGCCATCAAGAACCGCTCGGCCGCCACTTCCGGCGGCCAGGGGCGCCAGGGCTCCGAGTCGTAGGCCGCGGCGAGCGGATCGTCCGCCATGACCGCGGCGCGGATGCCGAGGGTCCCGCGCACCTCCTCCCGGGTCCAGCCGGCGACATGCACCGCCTCGGCCGCGGCCAGCGCGATGTCGCAGGCCTTGTGGGCGCGCTTGGTCTCTGGGGTCCAGGCCGGCAGGGCATAGCGCAGCGCCACCACGGCCGAGAGCCGGTCCTGCAAGGCGGCGAAGCCGGGGCCGAGGAAGGGCTTCAAGGGCGAGATGCAGTCGAAGCCGAGCAGCCCCTCCTCGGCATCGTGCAGCAGTTCGCGCCGCGCCTCCTCCTGCGTCAGCCCGCCCTTCGCCCTGGCCCGGCGCAGCGCCAGGACGGCCAGCGAATGCTGCGCGACCGAGAGCGGCGCACCGGGCCAGGTCGAATGGCCGCCCCAGCGGAAGGTGCGGGACAGGCCCACCGCCAGGTCCTCGTCGGTCCAGTCGAAAGGCGTCGGCGCCAGCAGGTCGAGCCGGCGGCCGGAGGGCAGCCTGACCCAGGCGCGCGCGGCCGTGTCTGCCGGCCGATGCAGCCCGCCGGACCCTGCGCCTCTCCGGCCAGCGGGCGGCATCCCGAGCATTCAGAAACGCGGCGCGGAGATGTCGAACTCCTCCATCACCGCCAGGTCCTCGGAGAACCAGGCGGCAATCCCGGCGCGGCGCTGGCCGATATAGGCGGGGCGTCCGCTGGGATCGAGCCGCATGGTCAGGTCGTGCCCGGGGATCAGCAGCGTGCCCGGCACCTGCCGCCACAGGCCCCAGATGCGGTCCAGGCTGGCCTGGCTGGCGCCGGCATCCATGGTCATGTCGGTCGCCATGGACAGCAGCTCGGCCCGGTTCTTCGCGGCGTCGCCGGAGAAGACCACCGGGTGCTCGTTGCCCTCCAGCCGGTAGACCAGGCAGCCTGGCGTGTGGCCGGGGCAGAGATGCGCGGTGAAGCCGTCGAGGAAGCGCTCGCCATCCTCCAGCAGGTGCAGCTTCGGATGCCGCGCCAGGTCGCGGACGTAGAGCTCGGGCAGCGGGTTGAAGCCGGCGGGGACGCTGGTGGCCCAGTCCATCTCCACCCGGCCGATCCAGACATCGGCATTCGGGAACAGCGTGTAGTTCACCGAATGGTCCCAGTGCGCATGCGTCAGCACCACGTCGGTGACGCTGGCCGGGTCGCAATCCGCGGCCTTGAGCTGACGGCCGAATTCGGGGCGGACGGCGAAGGCGCCGACATCGATGAGGATGGTCCGGCCATGGCCACGCAGCAGCGCGATGGTGCTCCAGCCCAGCCCGCCATGGCAGAGCGACTTGCCGGGGTAGCCCTGGATCAGCACGTCGATCGCGTACATGGCGTTTTCCCTCCGTTGTTGGCCGAAGGGTCGCGGCGGCGGGGCGCGGCGTCAATCCGCCGGCAATGCCTATGCTGCAACGCAGCAGCGGCCTAAGGATCAACCGATGACCGCCTCCCGCGCCTTGGTCGGACTCGGGCTGATGCTCGCCTCGACCGCCGCCTTCGCCGGCATGGGCGCCTGCTTCCGCCTGGCGATCCAGGACGGGCTGCCCTTGCCGCTGGTGCCCTTCGCGCGCGGCGCCTTCACCCTGCTGATCCTGTCGCCCTGGCTGCTGCGGCATGGGGTGGCCGCCCTGGCGACGCGCCGCCCCTGGGGCCATGCGCTGCGCTGCTCGGCCGGGATCGCCAGCTTCATGCTGTACATCGTGGCGATCGCCTGGATGAAGCTGGCCGATGCGGTCGCCATCATGCAGGCCAAGCCGCTCTGGGCGCTGCCGCTGGCCGTGCTGCTGCTGGGGGAGCGGCTGCGGCGGGACCGGATACTGGCGGCGCTGCTGGGCTTCCTCGGCGTCGTCGTCATCGCCCGGCCGGATGGCGCCCTGTCCCTCGGCGCCTTCGCCGCGGTGGCCAGCGGCATCACCGGGGCGCTGGTGATGGTGGCGATGAAGCGCCTGTCGGGCACCGAGCCGCCGCCGCGGGTGGTCGCCTGGTACGGCATCGCCTCCGTCCTGGTGTGGGGGCCGGTCTCGGCCTGGATCTGGCAGACGCCGTCCGGCCTGGCGCTGGCCTGCCTGCTGGCCGGCTCGGCGCTGGCTGTGCTGGGCGACCTGCTGCTGCAGGCGGCCTCGCGCCGGGCGGAGCTCGGCCTGCTGGCGCCGATCGAGTATGTCGGCATCCCCGTCAGCGCCGGCTTCGGACTGATGCTGTTCGGCGAGCAGCCGGGCTGGGGCCTGGTCTTCGGCACCGGGTTGATGCTGGCGGCGACGCTCTGGCTGGTGCGCGGCGCGCGGCGGGGCTGAGGCGCCTTGCGCCGACTCCGGCGGCCTGGGCAATGTCCGGCCGCATGCGCCTCCTCCACACCGCCGACTGGCATCTGGGCCGCACGCTGGGCGGCCATTCCCTGCGGGCGGAGCAGGAGCACCTGCTGGGCGAGGAATTCCCCCGCCTCGTCGCCGATGCGTCGCCCGACGCGGTGCTGATCGCCGGCGACATCTTCGACCGCGCCGTCCCGCCGGCCGAGGCGGTGGAATTGCTCGACGACATCCTGCACCGCATCGTCGTGGGCTTGCGGATCCCGGTGGTCATGATCCCCGGCAACCACGACGAGGCGCGGCGGCTGTCCTTCGGCGCCCGGATGTTCGCCGCCGCCGGCCTGCATATCGGCGATTCGCCGCTCGGCCGCGTGGTCACGCTGCAGGACGCGCACGGGCCGGTCGCCATCGTCGCCGCCGGCTACTCGACGCCGCTCGGGCTGGCGCAGCAGGCCGGCGCCGAGGCCTTCGCCGACCACGATGCCGGCTTCGCCTGGCTGGCGCCGCAGCTGCACGGGCTGTGCGGCGACACGGCCCGGCGCGTGCTGGTGGCGCATGCCTTCGTCGCCGGTGGCGCGGTCTGCGACAGCGAGCGGGGCATCTCGGTCGGCGGCACCGGGCAGATCACCGCGGCGCGCTTCGCCGGCTTCCACTACGTGGCGCTCGGCCACCTGCACCGGCCGCAGGCGATGCTGGACGGGCGGCTGCGCTACAGCGGCTCGCCGCTCGCCTATTCGACCAGCGAGGCGGGCCAGGCCAAGCAGATGCTGCTGGTCGAGATCGACGCCGCCGGCGCGGTGACGACGGAGGCGATCGGCCTGGTCCCGCTGCGCGGCCTGCGCCTGCTGCGCGGCGAATTCGCCGCGCTCCGCGCCGCGGCCGAGGCGCGCGACGACTTTGTCGCCATCACCCTGACCGATGCGCAGCCGATCCCCGACGCGCAGCGCGCGCTGGCCGATCTCTACCCCCGCATCATCGGCTTCGGCTATGCCGAGCAGCCGCGCCCGGCCGGGCCGGTCGTGGTGCCGGGCGGCACGGCGCGGGCACTGAAGCCGCTCGACCTCTTCGGCGAATTCCACGCGGCGATGCGGGGCGCGCCGCTGCCGGAGGAAGCCCGCGCCGTCGTCGTCGCGGCGATCGCCGAGGCCGAGGCCGCCACCGCCTGATGCGCCCGCTGACGCTGACCATGGCGGGGTTCGGCCCCTATGCCGCGCGGCAGGAGGTCGACTTCGCCGACCTCGGCGCGCACCGGCTGTTCCTGATCTGCGGCCCGACCGGCGCCGGCAAGACCAGCCTGCTGGATGCGATCTGCTTCGCCCTGTTCGGCGAGAGCAGCGGCGAGGAACGCCGGCCCGGGCACCTGCGCAGCCTGCACGCCTCGCCCGACCAGCGCACCGAGGTGGTCTTCGAGTTCGAGCAGGCCGGCACGCGCTGGCGCATCACCCGCAGCCCCGCCTGGGACCGGCCGAAGCAGCGCGGCGAGGGCACCACGCTGGAACGCGGCAAGCAGTCGCTGCTGCGCCTGGGCAGCACCGACCCGCCGTTGGAGCGGGAGGCCGAGGTCACCGCCAAGGTCGCCGAGTTGCTCGGACTCTCGGCCGCCGAATTCCGCCAGGTGGTGCTGCTGCCGCAGGGCCGCTTCCGCGAATTGCTGACCGCGACGCCGGAGGCCCGGCAGGCGATCCTGCAGACCCTGTTCCGCACCGCCTTCTACGAGCACGTGCAGGAAGCGCTGAAGGCCGCGGCCAAGCTGGCGCGCGAAGCGAAGCGCGACTGCGAGGTCAGGCATCGCGACCTGCTCGCCCGCTGCGGCGCGGCGGATGGCCCTGCGGCGCGGGAGCAACGCGCCGCGCTGGTCGCCACGCTCGCCGCCGCCACCGCCGCGCGGGATGCGGCCGCCCTGGCGGAAGCCCTGGCACGGCAGGCCGAGGAAGCCGGGCGCGACGCCCAGCGCCGCCTGGCCGAACACCGCGCGGCGACCGAGGCCCTGCTCCGGCTGGACGCGGCAGCGCCGGCCATCGCCGCCGACCAGGCACGGCTGGCCATGGCGCGCGAGGCCGATCGGTTGGGCGGCCTGCTGGCCGAAAGCGACGCCGCCGCCACGACTGCCCGGACCGCCGCCGCCGAGGCGGAGCGGGCCCAGGCGCGCGCCGCCGAGGCGGCCGGACGCCTCGCCCGGGCCGAGGCGGCGCTGGCCGATGCGCCGGCGCGCGAAGCCGCGATCCGCACCGACCGCGACGCGGCGCAGCGGCTGACCCTGCTGGTGACCGACGTCGCCGCGGCAGCCGAGGCGGCGACGCAGGCCACCGCGGCGCGCGGGCTGGCGGAGACCGCGGCGGCAGCAAAGGCGGCAGCGCTCGCCCATGTGGCCCGGGCGCGCGAGGCGCGCTCGGCGGCGGATGCGGCGCTGGTGGCGCGGCAGGCGATCGCGGCGCAGCAGGACCGCCACCGCATGGCGGTGCAGGAGGCGACCCGCCAGCGCCAGGCGACCGAGGCGCTGGCCAGGGCCGCGACCGAGCTGCAACGGACCCAGGCGGCCGATACCGCCGGCCAGGCGGCATTCGTCCAGGCGGCGGCCCAGGCAACGGCGGCGCGCGAGGCCCTGGCAGCGGCCCGGGCGATGCACGCCGCCGACCAGGCGGCGCATCTGGCGCAGGCGCTGCGGCCCGGCGAGGCCTGTGCGGTCTGCGGCAGCCTGGACCATCCCTTCCCCGCCCTGCCGCGGCTGGGCGACCTGCCGCCGATCGCGGCGGCCGAGGCGCTGGCCGCTGCGGCGGAGCTTGCGCTCGACCAGGCCCGTGCGACGGCCGGCCAGGCGGCCACCGCGGCGCAACTGGCCGAGCAGAAGCGGCAGCTGGCCGAGGCGGCGCTGGGCGACGGGCCGCGCGACCGCGCCGCGCTGCTGGGCGCCGAGCAGGATGCGACCACGGCGCTGGCCGCGGCCGGCGCCGCCGCGGCCGAATTGCCGGCGCGGGAGGCCGCCTCCGCCCAGGCCGGGACGGCGCTGGCGAAGGCCGAGAAGGACGCCGAGGCGGCCGCGGCGGCGCTCGACCAGGCGGCCCGCACCGCAGCGGCGGCGGCGGCGACCCGCGACGACCGCCTCGCTCGGCTGCCGGCCCCCTGCCCCGAGGCCGCGGCGCTGCGCCGGGACGCCGCGGCAGCCACAGCGCGGGCCGATGCGGCGGAAGCCGGGCTGCGGCGCGCCCGGGCGGACCTGGCCGAGGCCGGCGAGGACGCGCGCGGCCGGGCCGAACGTGTCGCCGAGACTGCCGCCACCGCCACCGCTACCGCGGCCAGGGCGGCCGAGGCGCGGACGGCCTTGGGCCAGGCGGCGCGCCAGGCGGGTTTCGCCGACCCCGCCACGCTGCGGAACGCCCTGCTGCCGGCCGAGGCGCAGGACCGGCTGGCCGAGGGCATCGCGCGGCACGAGCAGGCGCTGGCCGCGGCGCGCGCCGTCGCGGCGGAGAAGCTGGCGCGGGCGGTGGGGCTGGCGCCACCCGACCTGCCGGCGCTGGCCGCCGCGCTGGCCCAGGCGGCGGCCACCGCACGCCAGACGGCGGAAGCGGCGGTGCGGGCGCAGGGCGGGCTCGACACCCTGGACCGGCTGCTGGCGGAGATCGACGTCGCCGCGGAGGCGCTGGCGGCGGCCGAGCAGGCGCTTACCCTGCGGCAGAACCTCGCCGACCTGGCCGACGGCAAGGGCACCGGGCTCGACTTCGAGGGCTATGTCCTCTCGGCCCTGCTGGACGAGGCGCTGGAGGCCGCCAACCGGCGTTTCGCCACCATGCTGGACGGCCGCTACGCGATCCGCCGGCGGGAGGAGGCACGGCGGTCCGGCGGGCTGGACATCGAGGTGCTGGACCGCTGGAACGCGCAGCCGCGGCCGGCGGCGACGCTGTCGGGCGGCGAGGGGTTCTGCGCCTCGCTCGCGCTGGCGCTCGGCTTGGCGGAGACGGTCGCGGCGCATGCCGGGGCGCACCAGCTGGACGCGCTGTTCATCGACGAGGGCTTCGGCACGCTGGATGCGGAAACGCTGGAGACGGCGATCGGCGTGCTGGAGGGGTTGCAGGCCGGCGACCGCTATGTCGGCGTCATCAGCCATGTGCCGGAATTGCGCGAACGCATCCCGGCGAAGCTGGAGGTCACGCCCGGACGCCGCGGCAGCACCGCGGCGTTCCGGATCGGCTGAGCCGCTTCAGTACGCGGCGAAGATCCGCGCGATCTCCGCCGGGTCGGTCGTCACCGTGAGCGCCAGCGCGAGCAGGATCCGGGCCTTCTGCGGGTTCAGGTTGTCGGCCGGGATGAAGCCGGCCTCGGCCAGCTTGGTGGTCGGGAAGACGCGGCCGCTGCCGGCGCGGGTGGATTGCAGCACGATCACGCCCTCGGCCCGCGCTTCCTGCAGCGCCGCCGCATCGCCCGGGGTGACGAAGCCGGGCGCGAAGCCGGCGACGACGATCCCCTTGGCACCGGCCGCGGTGAAGGCCCGCACCGCGGTGCCGTCGGCATCCGAGTGGCTGTAGGCGATATCGACCCGCGGCAGCGCGGCGAGCCTGCGGATGTCGAATTCCGTCTCCGGCGCAAGCCGGCGCAGCGGCTTGCGGTACCAGACGATGCTGTCGCCATCCGCCTGGCCCAGCGCGCCGAAATCCGGGCTGCGGAAGGTCTGCATCCGGCCGGTCGAGGTCTTGGTCACCTCCCGCGCCGCCTGGATCTCGTCGTTCAGCAGCACCAGGGCGCCGAGGCCGCGCGCCCCGGGATCGGCCGCGACCCGCACCGCATTCACCAGGTTCAGCCCGGCATCGGTCGACAGCGACGAGGCCGGGCGCTGCGAGCCGACCACCACCACCGGCACCGGGACCTTCAGCGTCAACGAGAGGAAATAGGCCGTCTCCTCCAGCGAGGCGGTGCCGTGGCCGACGACGATGCCGGCAAGGCCCGGTGTCTCGGCCACCACCTTGTCGCAGAGCAGGACCAGTTCCTGCCATTCCTTCCAGCCGATCTGCGGCGAGGGCACGTTGCGGTAGGGCACCGCGAAGACCTCGGCGACCTGCTGCACCTCGGGGAAGCGGTCGAGGATGCCCCCCGCCTGCAGCATGACGCCGTTGGCGCCGTAGTTGACGTAATCCAGCGGACCCTTGCCGATCGAGGCGATGGTGCCGCCGGTGCCGATGAACGCAACCTTCCTCACGCCACTGCCCTTTCTTCCCCGGCGAGGCCGGCGATGCATTCATCGACCGTCAGCACGTCGCCGAACTGCACATAGAAGGCGATGAGCGAGGCCGCATGTTCCTCGTCCGTCAGCGCCGCGCAGCCATCCGGGACCATCACCGTGCGGAAATTGAGCATCATCGCATCCCGCGCGCTGCTCTCGCAGCAGACGCTGGTGACGGTGCCGGTGATCAGCACCGTGTCGAAGCCGCGCGCCCGGAGCCGCGCCGGCAGGTCGGAGCCGCCCTGGATGAAGGCGCTGTAGCGGTACTTGCGGACGACCTCGTCGGCCGGCTGCACGTCGAGCGCCGGCCAGAGCTGGTTGCCGATCGTGCCCTCGCCCATCGCCGCGGCGCGGCGGGCGCGGGCGGCCGGGGTCACCATGTCCTGCATGACGGACCATTCGGTCTCGCAGCGGGCGTCGAAGGTGTTCTGGATCCAGAAGACACCGCCGCCGGCCTGGCGCAGGGCGCCGGCCAGCCGGTTCACCGCGGGGACCACATGCTCGGCCATCGGGCACCAGGCATGCGCCACGTCCTCCCGCATGAAGCCGTTCTGCAGGTCGACCACCACCAGGGCGGTGCGCCGCGGATCGAGCCGCGCGAAGGGGTGCGGCGTGCCGCAGCGCGCGGCGACGCGGGCCTGAATGTGCTCAGGCAGCGTGAAGGGGTGCATGCGGGGCCCTCTCGGCAGGAATGCGGGCCGGAACTGCGATCCTCGGCCGGCTCTGGTGGCCGGTGCGGCAGCCTAGGGCCGCGCCGGCCCCGCCGACAACCCGGGACGTTCCGCGGCCCGGCCGCATCCGCCGCGGCTCGCCCGCGTTCGCCGAGGAACACCCAGGAAAGGCTGCCGGATGCCCAACGCGAGCGAGATCGTCATCGACACGCTGCACGCCTGGGGGGTGGACGTGATCTTCGGCCTGGCCGGGGACGGCATCAACGGCGTGGTGGAGGCGCTGCGCACCCGGCAGGAGCGCATCCGCTTCGTCCCCGTGCGGCACGAGGGAAGCGCCGCCTTCATGGCCGCCGCCTATGCCAAGTGGACGGGGAAGCTCGGCTGCTGCTTCGCCACCACCGGCCCCGGCGGGCTGCACCTGCTGAACGGGCTGTACGACGCCAAGATGGACCTGGCACCGGTCGTTGCCCTGACCGGCCTGCCCTACCACGACCTGGCCGACACCTTCACCCAGCAGGACGTGCCGCTCGACCGGGTCTTCGCCGATGTCGCGGTCTACACCGCCCGCGTCATGGGGGCGCAGCAGGCGGAGACGGTGACCAGCCTCGCCTGCCGCAGCGCCCTCGCGCATCGCGGCGTCGCCCATCTGACGCTGGCGACCGACCTGCAGGAGGAGGCGGCGGATGCCGACGAGCCCTCCCCCCGCGGCAAGGCGCAGCAGACCTCGCAGCGCTGGCAGGACGGGCTGCGGCTGCCGGACCCGGATGCGGTGCGCCGGGCGGCGGAGATCCTGAACGGGGCCGAGCGCGTCGCCATCCTGGCCGGCCGCGGCGCGCTGGAGGCAAGGGCGGCGCTGGAGCAGGCCGCGCAATTGCTGGGCGCGCCGGTGGCCAAGGCGCTGCTCGGCAAGGCGGTGCTGCCGGACGACCATCCCTACACGACGGGCGGCATCGGCTATTACGGCACCTTCGGCACCCATGCCGCCATGGCGCAGTGCGACGCGCTGCTGATCGTCGGCTCCACCTTCCCCTATGTCGAATACTACCCGCCGCACGGCCAGGCGCGAATCGTGCAGATCGACCGCGACCCGCAGCGGATCGGCCTGCGCCAGCCGGTCGAGGCCGGGCTGGTCGGCGATGCCCGCGCTTCGCTGGAACTGCTGAACGCGCAGTTGCGGACGAAGCCGGAGCGCAGCTTCCTGGCGATGGCGCAGGCCGAGACGCGCCGCTGGTACGACACCATCCGCGCTGCGGAAACGAGCGAGCTTCAGCCGATGAACCCCTCCGTCCCGGTCGCGGCGCTGGGCCAGAGGCTGCCACCGGATGCGGTGGTGGTGACCGATAGCGGCCACCATACCGGGCTGGTCGCGCGGCATGTGCGGATGCAGGCCGGCCATGATTTCGGCGTCTCCGGCCTGCTGGCCTCGATGGCCTGCGCCATTCCCTATGCGGTCGCCGCCGGCTGCGCCTTCCCCGGACGGCCGATCTTCGGCGTGATCGGCGATGGCGGCCTGGCCATGCAGCTCGGCGAGTTCTCCACCGCCGTCGCCATGGGCCTCCCCCTGAAGCTGCTGGTGCTGCGCAACGGCACGCTGGGCCAGATCAAGTGGGAACAGCTGCTGTTCCTCGGCAACCCGGATTTCGGCGTGACGGTGCCGGGCATCGACTTCGCCAAGGCGGCCGAGGCGATGGGCGCGCGCGGCTATACGATCGAACGGGCCGACCAGGCCGGGCCGGTGCTGGACGCGGCCTTGGCCACGCCCGGCCCAGCGATCATCCAGGCCATCGTCGATCCGAACGAGCCGCTGCTGCCCGCCGTCGTGTCGGATGCCTATGCCGCGCATCTGCGCAAGGCGCTGGAGGCCGGGGCGACCGATGCGGCGGCGATCCGCGCCGCGCTGGGGCGGGAGCCGGCGCGGTCGATGATGGGCGGCCACAAGGCTTAAGGGGTCTTTGCGCCGCCGCCGCATCCGTGGAATGCATGGGGCGCGCGGCGCGGCCCGGTTCCTGCTTGGCTTCGCGGCGCCCCCTGTCCGGAGCCCGCTTCCCCATGCCCGCCTTCGTCCCGCCCGGCGTCATCGGCCACAACCGCAGCCTGTTTGCCCGCAACTATGCCATCCTGCCGCCGGACGGCATGTTCCCCAGCCTGCTGCCGGGCCTGCGCGACGCCCAGGTCTACTACCAGGCGACCCCGCTGATGGGCGCGCGCTTCGCGCAAGGGACGCTGGAGGTCTTCCCCGGCGGTGGCACCCGCGCACCGCGCGACGACGGCTACGAGCACTTCTTCTATGTCCAGTCCGGCAGCCTCGACTTCGCCGCCGGTCGGGAGACGGCCAGCCTGGCGCCCGGCGGCTTCGCCTATGTCCCGGCCGGCACCGCCCTGTCCTTCGTCAACACCGGGGCGGCCGCGGCCCGCGCGATCTGGATCAAGCGCCGCTATGTCGCCGCCCCCGACCAGGCCGGTCCCGGCGTCCGCTTCGGCAGCCGCGACACCACGCCGCGTAGCACGGTCGACGACAGCGGCCGCTGGCGGCAATACCTGCTCGGCACCGCCGACATGGCGATGGATTTCGAGATGAACGTGATGGGCTTCGCGCCCGGCACGCATTTCCACTGCGTCGAGACCCACGTCTTCGAGCACGGTCTGGTCATGCTGGAAGGCCAGGGCCTGCAGCTGCTGGACCGGGACTGGCACGAGCTGTGGACCGGCGATTTCGTCTGGATGGGCAGCTTCGTGCCGCAGCAATTCTACTGCACGGGCTGGGAAGGCGCCGCCTACCTGCTTTACAAGGACGTCAACCGCGACTTGGAGGTCTGACCATGCAGGCACCCTCCGCCGCCGAGATGAAGGGCTTCGCCGGGCGTTCCGACGCCCTGGGGTATCGCCAGCTTGCGCTGCACGGCGCGCTGCTGCTGGCGGCCGGGACGCTGGTGGCGCTGGCCCCGGGCTGGTGGGTGCTGCCGGCCATGCTGCTGCTGGGCATCGTGCAGGCGGCGCTGTTTGCGCCGTTCCACGAGACCTCGCACTACACCGCCTTCGCCGACCGCCGGGTCAATGCCGTGGTCGGCTGGCTGTCCGGCGCGCCGGCGCTGTACAATTGGCATTTCTACCAGCTCTACCACACCGCGCATCACCGCTTCACCCAGGACCCGGAACGCGACCCGGAACTGGCGACGCCGCCGCCGACGACGCTGGACGGCTACCTGCTCCGCGTGCTGGGGGTGCCGTATTGGCGCTTCCGGCTGATCATCCTGTGGGACGGGCTGCGCGGTGACCTCTCCGCCTATTCCTATATCGGCGAGGCCCAGGCGCCACGCGTCATCCGCAGCATCCGCGCCGAGGTCGCCATGCTGCTGGGCGGCGCACTGCTCTCGGCGCTGGTCTTCGGCTGGGCGACGCCCTTCCTGTTCTGGGTAGTGCCGCAGCTGATCGCGCAACCGCTGATGCGGATGTACCTGCTGGCCGAGCACACCGGCTGCACCACCGACCGCAACGGGCTGACCAATACCCGCACCGTGCTGACCTCGCCCGCCTTGCGGCTGTTGATGTGGAACATGCCCTATCACGCCGAGCACCACCTCTACCCCTTCATCCCCTTCCACCGGCTGGCCGATGCGCATGCCATGCTGCGCGACAGGCTGGGCCACCTGCAGCCGGGCTATGCCCGTTGGCATGCCGAATTCGTGAAAGGCCTGCGGGCATGACCTGGCCCACCGCCGAAGGCACCTTCCATCTCGGCGACCTGCCGCTGCACAAGGGCGGCGTGCTGCCCGCTGCGAATCTCGTCTGGAAGACGCATGGCACGCTGAATGCGGCGCGCGACAATGTGGTGCTGTACCCGACCAGCTACGGGGCGCAGCATCCGGACCTGGAATGGCTGATCGGGCCGGACGGCATCCTCGACCCGACGCGCTGGTTCATCGTCATCCCCAACATGTTCACCAACGGGCTCTCCTCCTCGCCGTCCAATTGCGCACCCTGGCCGGCGCTGGTGACATCCTGGGACAGCGTCGCGGCGCAGCGCCGGCTGTTGCGGGAGGTCTTCGGCATCGAGCACCTGCACTGCGTCTATGGCTGGTCGATGGGCGCGCAGCAGGCCTATCACTGGGCCGCGGCGCATCCGACCGAGGTCGCGCGCGCCGTGGTGCTCTGCGGCAGCGCCCGCACCGCCGTGCACAACCAGGTCTTCCTGCGCACCCAGATGGCCATCCTGGAAGCCGCCCCCGAATACGATGGGGTTGCGCTGTTCTCGGCCCAGCCGGCCCGCGCCTTGCGAGCCTTCGGCCGCAGCTATGCCGCCTGGGCGCTGAGCCAGGACTTCTACCGCGAGGGCCTGCACCTCACCGCCCTGAAGGCGCCGGACCTGGAGACCTTCCTGGTGCGGGACTGGGAACAGCGCTTCGCCCGCCGCCCCGCCGCCGACCTGCTGGCGCAGCTGCGCATCTGGGATGCCGGGGACATCAGCGACCACCCGGATTACGGCGGCGACCTGCCCCGCGCGCTGTCAGCGATCGAGGCGCGGGTGCTGCTGATGCCGGGCGAGACCGACCTCTATTTCCGGGTCGCCGACAATGCCGCCGAACTACCGCACCTGAAGCGCGGCAGCCTGCTGCCGATCCCCAGCATCTGGGGCCATCGCGCCGGCAACCCGCAGCCGAACGCGCCGGATGCGGCCTTCATCAAGGCGGCCGTCAGGGCGCTGCTCGACAGCTGATCAATGCGCCAGCCGTTCGAGCGGCACGTCCAGCTGCAGGGTCAGCCCCGCCTCGGCCCAGTCATGCGCGATGCTGCCACCAAGCTGGGTGATGGCGCCGCGTTCCGCCAGCACCGTGCCGAAGCCACGCCGCTGCGGCGGCCCCTCCACCGCCGGGCCGCCGCGTTCCTGCCAGGTCAGGGCCAGCCGGTCGTCATGTCGTTTCCCGGTGATGGTCACGCAGCCGTCCGGTCCGTTCAGCGCGCCGTATTTCGCCGCGTTGGTCGCCAGCTCGTGCAGGATCAGCGCCAGCGAGGTCGCCGCCTTCACCCCGATCGGCGCATCGTCGCCCCGCAGCCGCACGCGCTCCCCGCCCAGTTCCGCATAGGGCGCCAGCAGCTTGCCCAGCAGACCATGCAGCGTCGTCTCCAGGTCCACCGGCCGGGATTCCGGGCTATGCGGCCGGACATATTCATGCGCCGCCGCCAGCGCATTCAGCCGCCGCCGCAGCGCGCCGGCGAAGTTGCGGGTCTCTGCCGAGGCATTCATCGCCGAGAGCGACACCATGCCGCCGACCACGGTGAAGATGTTCTTGATCCGGTGCGAGAGTTCCCGCGCCAGCAGTTCCTTCGCCTCCTCCGCCTGTCGGCGCTCGGTGACGTCCACCACCACGCCGGGGAAGCGCGTCGCCTTGCCCGCCCGGTCCCGTTCGCACCGTCCCCGCGCCGCGACCCAGCGGATGGCGCCGTCCGGCAGCACGACGCGATACTCCGCCTCGAAGGCACCATCCTGCGCGCCCGCCAAGGCGCGTTTGATCGCCGCCTCGGTCGCCGCCAGGTCTTCCGGGTGGATCGCCGGCAGCAGCGCCTCGATCGGCAGGCCAGCCGCCACGGCTGCCGGTGGCACCGAGAACAGCCGCGCATAGCCGGAGTCGGCGGTGATACGGTTGGCTTCCACGTCCCACACCCAGGTGCCGACCATCTCCGCCGCACTCAGCGCGAGCCGCAGCCGCTCCTCGCTGACACGAAGCTGGTCTTCCACCAGCTTCTGCTCCTCGATATCGGTGCAGGTGCCGAACCAGCGGATGATCCGGCCCTCCTGGTCGCGCACCGGCAGTGCCCGGCCCAGTGTCCAGCGATAGGTGCCGTCGGCGCGGCGCAGTCGGTACTCGACCTCATAGGGGTCGCCGGTCTCCAACGAGTACCTCCAGCGTGCCCAGGCGCGGACCTGGTCGTCCGGGTGGAACATGCCGTTCCAGGCGACACCATCGGTCGATCCGGCGGGCATGCCGGTGAAGTCGTACCAACGCTGGTTGTAATAGTCGTGGAAGCCGTCCGGCTGGGCCGCCCAGACCATCTGCGGCATGCTGTCCGCAAGGATGCGGAACTGCCGTTCGGACTCGGCGACGGCCGCGGCGTCCGCTTCGCGCGCCTTCAGGGCACGGCGCAACTCAAGCTGCGACATCACCTGCCGCGCCAGGACCTGCAGCGCGAATTCCTGCTGCTGGGTCAGACCCTCTGGCCGCGGTTGATCGTCGAGCACGCAGAGTGTGCCGAGCGGCAAGCCGGCTTCGGTTTCCAGTAGAGCGCCGGCATAGAAGCGGAGATGCGGCGCGCCGGTGACCAACGGATTTTCGGCGAAGCGGGCGTCCCGGGTCGTATCAGGCACGACGAACAATGCGCGTTGCAGCAGCGCATGCGTGCAGATCGAGATATCAAGCGGGGTTTCCCGCACGCCCAACCCGACCTCCGCCTTGAAGAACTGCCGCGTGTCGCCGACCAGGTTGACGACGGCGATGGGCGTGCCGCAGATCTGCGCCGCCAGGCGGACGACGTCATCGAAGGCGCGTTCCGGCGGCGTATCGAGGATGGCGTAGCTGTCCAGCGCCGCCAGCCGCGCCTTTTCGTCCCAAGCTGACGACATGCCGCAACCCGGGTCCGCGGACACCTGGCCTGACTCCAACCCGGCCGGCATCATGATGGCGTCTTTCCTTCCGGTCGCTGGGCCGGATTTTTCTGGGCCAAACTCATTCCCCGCGCCGGACTCTGGCAGAACCATCACCCCCGATGCGCCAGCCTGGCCAGGAAATTCCGCTCGATGTCCTGCGGATCATAGGGCTTCGGCAGGAACGGCACCTGGCGCAGCATGGGTGGCACCTCGTCCCGTCGCGCGCCGGAGACGAAGACGAAGGGCAGCCCGCGCTCCAGCAACTGCAAGGCTAGGTCATAGGTCTTGCCGTCGAGCACGTCGATATCCAGGAAGGCGGCATCGAAGGCGGCATCGCCCAATGCGCGTCGCGCCTCGGTCACGGAACTCGCCACCGCGACATCCGCATCCGCCGCTCCCACCACGATCGCCTCGAGGTCGAGCGCCACCAGGGGATCGTCCTCGACGATCAGTACACGCCGCTTCCGCATCGTTTGTCTTACCGTAAGGTCAGTATCGCGTTCAAGCGGCCAATAACCCACAAAGTGCCAGCGCGTTCGCCCTTGCAATCGAACGTGAAGGCCAGCGCTGAAAGCCGGCCAGACCGGGGACCCAAGCGGCAGCGGGGCGGATTATTGACGCCGGCGTCACCTTCGGTGTGTCATCCCGGCCCACCAGACAGAGGCACCCGCCGCGTGAGTCAGGATCCGCCGCGCATCGTCATCGCCGGGGCCGGGCATGCCGGCGGCTCGGCGGCGGCGTTCCTGCGCCAATACGGCTGGAAGGGCGCGATCGTCCTGGTGGGCGAGGAGCCGAATGCTCCTTACCAACGCCCACCCTTGTCCAAGGCCTGGTTGAAGGGCGAGGCAACGGCCGAGAGCCTGGCACTGCGCCCGGCCCGTTTCTACGCCCAACAGACCATCGAATTGCGGCTCGGGACACGGGTCGGCGCGCTGGATCGGACCGCGCGGCAGGTGACCCTCTCGGACGGTGCGGTGCTGGGCTACGACAGGCTGATCCTGGCGCTCGGCGCGCGACCACGCGCGTTGCCGCTGCCGGGGGCCGAACTTGCCGGCGTCAAGGCGCTGCGCGGCATTGCCGATGCGGATGCGCTGCAGGCGGCGCTCGGGCCCGGCAGGCGGCTGGCGGTGATCGGCGGCGGCTATATCGGGTTGGAGGTCGCGGCCTCCGCCCGTGCGCTCGGTGCCGAGGCGGTGGTGATCGAGCGCGAGGCCCGCGTGCTGGCGCGCGTCGCCGGCCACACGCTCTCGGCCTTCCTCGCGGCGCAGCACTGGGCCCATGGCGTCGAGATCCTGACCGATGCGCAGGTCGCGGCGATCGAGGGCGAGGCCGGCGCGGCACGCGCCGTGCTGCTGGCGGATGGCCGGCGCATCCCCTGCGACGCGGTGCTGGTCGGCATCGGCGCGGTGCCGAACAGCGAACTGGCCGAAGCCGCCGGGCTGGATTGCGCCGGCGGCATCGTGGTGGACCTGGCGGCGCGCAGCAGCGACCCGGCCATCTACGCCATCGGCGATTGCACGCACCGGCCCCTGCCGCTCTATGGCCGCAGCGGCCGGCTCGAAAGCGTACCGAACGCGATCGAACAGGCCAAGCAGGCCGCCGCCGACATCTGCGGCCGGCCGCCGCCGTCGCCCGAAGTGCCATGGTTCTGGTCCGACCAGTTCGACCTGCGGCTGCAGATGGCAGGCCTTGCCTTCGCCGCGCACGAGGTGGTGGTGCGTGGCACGCCCGATGCGCCCGGCTTCGCCGTGTTCCACCTGGATGCGGAGCATCGCGTGCTGGCGGTGGAGGCGGTGAACGCCCCGGCCGACTTCATGGCCGGTCGCCTGCTGGTGGCGAAGCAGGCCCGCGTACCACCCGCCACGCTGCGCGACACGACGCAACCGCTGCGCGGCATCACCATCTGAATCAACGAAACACGGGGAAAGACGCCCATGCCGCAGATCACATTCATCGAGCACGACGGCACCGAACACCGGGTCGAACTGGAGGAAGGCCTGTCCGTCATGCGCGGCGCGGTCGACAACGGCGTGCCGGGGATCGATGCCGATTGCGGCGGCGAGTGCGCCTGCGCCACATGCCATGTCTTCGTCGAGGAACCCTGGCTGGAGAAGACGGGCGAGCCGGGCGAGCAGGAGGCCAGCATGCTGAGCTTCGCCGCGACGGCGCAGCCGAATTCCCGGCTGTCGTGCCAGATCATGATGAGCGCGGCGCTGGACGGCATGATCGTCCGGCTGCCGGAAGCCCAGCACTGAGGGAGACGCCAGGATGAACGCCCCCGTCAGCCACGACCCCCAGGCCGAGGCCTGGACCATGCCGCTCGACCAGCTCGATCCCGGCAATCCGGCACGGTTCCAGGATGACACGATGTGGCCCGTCTTCGCGCGGCTGCGGCGCGACGCGCCGGTGCACTACAGCACCACCAGCCCCATGTTCGGCCCGTACTGGTCGGTGACGAAGTACAAGGACATCATGGCGGTCGAGGTGAACCACAAGGCGTTCAGTTCCGACAGCAGCTTCGGCGGCATCTCCATCCGCGACCGGCCGAAGGAACTGCAGCTGCCGATGTTCATCGCCATGGACCCGCCGCGGCACGACGACCAGCGCAAGGTGGTGCAGCCGATCGTGGCCCCCGCCAACCTGGCGAAGCTGGAGGGCATCATCCGCGAGCGGGTCTGCACGATCCTGGATGGCCTGCCGCGCGGCGAGACCTTCAACTGGGTCGACCGCGTCTCGATCGAGCTGACCGTGACCATGCTGGCGACGCTGTTCGACTTCCCCTACGAGGACCGCCGCAAGCTGAGCTTCTGGTCGGATTGCGCGACGGCCTCGCCGGAAGCCGGCGGCTACATCGATTCCGAGGCGAAGCGTGAGATGGTCTTCGCCGAATGCCTCGCCTATTTCGTCGATCTCTGGAACCAGCGCGTCAATGCACCGCCCCGGCCCGACCTCATCTCGATGCTCGCGCATGGCGAGGCGACGCGGAACATGACGCCGCGGGAATACCTCGGCAACCTGATCCTGCTGATCGTCGGCGGCAACGACACCACGCGCAATTCGATCAGCGGCGGCCTGCTGTTCCTCAACCAGAACCCTGGCGAATATGCCAAGCTGCGCGCCAATCCCGGGCTGATCGAGACGATGGTGCCGGAGATCATCCGCTACCAGACGCCGCTGGCGCATATGCGCCGCACCTGCGTGCAGGACATCGAGCTCGGCGGCCAGCACATCAAGGCCGGCGACAAGGTGGTCATGTGGTACATCTCGGGCAACCGCGACCCGGACGCGATCGAGGAGCCGGAGCGCTTCATCATCGACCGCAAGCGCCCGCGCCAGCACCTCTCCTTCGGCTTCGGCATCCACCGCTGCGTCGGCAACCGCCTGGCGGAGTTGCAGCTGAAGATCCTGTGGGAGGAGATCCTGAAGCGCTTCGAGACGATCGAGGTGGTGGACGAGCCGAAGCGCGTCTTTTCTTCATTCGTACACGGCATCACCGACCTGCCGGTGCGCATCCCGGCCTGATCGGGCAGCCGCAAGGATGGACCGGATTTACGCCTCCGGGCGCTCCCGCCCTTCGGCGATCCGGTCCATGCCGCTGGCCGCCGCCGGCAGCCCGTACAAGATGAGCCGCGCCGCGAAGCGCGCGGCGCCGTCCGGGTCCGGAGGCGACCGGCGCAGCATCTGCTCCCCGACATAGCGGGCGATGCCGATGGCGCCGGCCGTCAGGTAGGCGGTGTCCGCTTCGGGCGCCAGGCGGTCGCCGAGGATGCCGGTGAGGGTCTGGCGGATCTCCTCGAAGACCGCGCGCTGCGCCGGCGTCGCGTCGATACGGACATGCGGCAGGCCGGCGACGGTGCCGCCATAATCCTCGACCAGGAAATGGAAATAGGCGCGCAAAGCGCCGCCCAGCCAGGCCTCCAGGTCCGGCGCCCTATCGCGTTCCGCCCGCAGCAAGGGGCGCAGCCGTTCCGCCGCATCGGCCGCAAGCGCCCGCGCGATCACCTCCTTCGAACGGAAGTAGTTGTAGAAGGTGCCGGAGGCGAGGTCGGTGCGGCGGATGATGTCCCGCACGCTCGCCGCCTCATAGCCCTGCTCGGCGAAGACGCGGCGCGCGGCGGCGAGGATGGCCGCGCGGTTCCGCGCCTTGGTCTGGGCACGGCGCCCGGCCTCCGAGGTTTCTGTGCTGCTCGACATCACGGCCAGGGAAACCCCTGTGCCGCCGCAGGGCAAGGGGGCTTCGGCGTTCCGGCGAACATCGGCTAGCATTCCCGACAAGATGTGAGGGGGACGCGACATGGAGGGTATCGGCATCGGCGCGCCGGTCAGGCGGGTGGAGGATCTGCGCTTCCTGCGCGGTGCCGGCCGCTTCGTCGACGACATCGCCGCACACAACGCGGCCTACCTGCATGTGCTGCGCTCGCCGCACGCTGCAGCCCGCATCACCGGCATCGACACCGCAGCGGCGCGCGCCATGCCCGGCGTGCTGCTGGTGCTGACCGAGGCCGATCTCGACATCCCGGCGCGGCTGCGCTGCGTCACGCCGCGGCACCGGCGGGACGGCGCGCCGCTGGTGCAGCCGCCCTGGCGCGTGCTGCCGGCCGCCGCGGTGCGGCATGTCGGCGATGCAGTGGCCGCGGTGGTGGCGAGGACGCCGGCTGCGGCGCAGGATGCGGCCGAGCGGATCGAGGTTGCCTATGAACCGCTGCCCTCCGTCACCGACCTGGCCGAGGCGGGGCGACCCGGGGCGCCTGCGGTCTGGCCCGACCTCACGCCCGGCAACGAATGCTTCCACTTCCGCCTGGGTGACTTCGCCGCGGTGGACGCGGCCTTCGCCCGCGCGGCGCACACCGTCGCGCTCGACTACCGGATCAGCCGCGTCTCGGCCAACCCGATGGAGCCGCGCAACGCGCTGGCGATGCACGACCCGATCGAGGACCGCTACACGCTGTACACCGGCACCCAACTGCCGCATGTGATGCGGAACGAGATCGCCGAATTCGCGCTCGGCATCCCGTCCAACCGGCTGCGCATCGTCTCGCCGGATGTCGGCGGCGGCTTCGGCATGAAGGAGAGCCCCTTCCCCGAGCATGTGCTCTGCCTGCTGGCGGCGCGGCGGCTCGGCCGGCCGGTGCGCTGGACCGCGACGCGGACCGAAAGCTTCC
Source organism: Dankookia sp. GCM10030260 (assembly GCF_042666655.1). Lineage (NCBI taxonomy): Bacteria > Pseudomonadati > Pseudomonadota > Alphaproteobacteria > Acetobacterales > Roseomonadaceae > Dankookia > Dankookia sp. GCM10030260. The sequence goes on along the minus strand of NZ_JBHTDE010000001.1, from coordinate 125,741 downwards.
TGAGCGACAGCCACGCGCGGGACAATGTCTCGCAAGCCGAACTCGCGCTTTCAGCCGATGGCGACTTCCTCGCCATGCGCGTGACGACGTTGGCGAACATGGGCGCCTATCTCGCTTGGCAAGGACCGGTGTCGTCGACCAACAATGTCGGCGGCCTGGCCGGCGTCTACCGCACCCCGCATATCTGCACCGAGGTGACGGGCTACTTCACCCATACCCAGCCGACCGCGCCCTATCGCGGCGCCGGGCGGCCGGAGGCGATCCATGCGATGGAGCGGCTGGTCGACCTCGCCGCCGAAAGGCTGGGCCTCGACCGCGCCGAGATTCGCCGCCGCAACATGATCCGGCCGGAGCAGATGCCGTTCCAGACCGGGCTCGACTACGCCTATGACAGCGGCGACTTCCCGCGCAACCAGGAACTGGCGCTTGCCGCCGCGGACTGGGACGGCTTCCCGGCGCGGCGCGCGCAATCCGCCGCACGCGGCATGCTGCGCGGCATCGGCATCGCCAATGCGATCGAAAGCGCCGGCGGGCCGCACCGCAAGCCGCTGGAGGAAGGCGCCGAGATCCGCTTCGATTCCGGCGGCACCGCCACCATCCTGCTCGGCAGCCACAATCACGGCCAGGGGCACGAGACGGTGTTCCGCCAGATCATCGCCACGCGGCTCGGCCTGCTGCCGGACCGCGTGCGAATCCAGTTCGGCGACACCGACGTGGTGGCGCATGGCCGCGGCACCATCGGCTCGCGGTCCATGATGGCGGCGGGCGGCGCGCTGGTCGGCGCGGCGGAGAAGGTGATCGCCCGCGGCAAGCGGATCGCGGCACATCTCCTGGAAGCCGCCGAGGCGGACATGGAGTTCGCCGATGGCACCTTCCGCGTCGCCGGCACCGACCGTGGCCTCGGCATCGAGGCGGTGGCGAAGGCCAGCTACGTCCCCGGCGCGCTGCCGGATGGCGCGGAGCTTGGCCTGGGTGCGGCGCTGGTGACGCGGCCGGGCGACGCAACCTTCCCCAATGGCTGCCACGTTGCCGAGGTCGAGGTGGATCCGGAGACCGGCGAGACGCGGCTGTTGGCCTACACGGTGGTCGACGACGTCGGGACGGTGATCAATCCGCTGCTCGTCAAAGGGCAGATCCATGGCGGCGTGGCGCAGGGCTTCGGCCAGGTCTTCGGCGAGGCCATCCGCTACGCCGAGGGCCAGTTGCTGACCGCCAGCTTCCAGGACTACCCGATGCCGCGCGCCAGCGACTTCTCCGACATCGTGGTGAAGAGCAATCCGGTGCCGACGAGGACCAACGCGCTCGGCGTCAAGGGCGCCGGGGAGGCCGGCACGGTCGGCGCGCTGCCGGCGCTGGTCGGCGCGGTGGTCGATGCGCTGCGGCCGCATGGCGTGACGCATCTCGAGATGCCGCTGACGCCGGAGCGGGTCTGGGCGGCGATGCGGGGCGCCGGCTAGGGCGCCCCGCCGGCAAGGCTAGACCTTGGCGCCGCGCACGAGGCGGCCAGGCAGCGCGCCAGTGGCCTCGCCGTCGCGGTAGGTCACCGCGCCGTTCACCACGGTCGCGGCATAGCCCTCGGCGAGCTGCACCAGCCGCTTGCCGCCGGCCGGCAGGTCGTAGCGCATCACCGGCACCTTCACCTGCAGCCGGTCGTAGTCGATGACGTTGAGGTCGGCCTTCTTCCCCGCCGCCACCAGGCCGCGGTCCGCCAGGCCAAGCGCCATGGCATTGTCCCGCGTCAGGCGTTTGACCGCGAATTCCAATGGCAGCTTCGGCCCACGCGTGCGGTCGCGCGTCCAGTAGGACAGCATATGGGTGGTCGAGGACGCGTCGCAGATGATGCCGACATGCGCGCCGCCATCGCCGAGGCCCATCAGCGTCTGCGGATGCTCGACCATGCTGCGCACCGCTTCCAGGTCGCGGTCGGCATAGTTGATGATCGGGCGGTTGAGGATGGCGCGGCCGCCCCGCTCCATCATCCACTCCCAGGCGAGCTCGGCCGGCGCCATGCCGCGTTGTGCCGCGACGGCGCCGAGACTGGTCTCCGGCGCCGGCTCGTAATCCGGCGGGTCGCCCAGCTTGAAGATCATGTCCCAGGTGTTCAGCCGCGCATGCAGCGCCGGGTCGGTGATCTCCTCCGCCAGCAGCCGCGCCTTCAGTCCCGGGTCGCGCAGCGCCTGCATCCGCTGCTCGAAGGGCAGATGGGCGATGGACTGCCAGGACGGCCGTGCCACGAAGGGATGCTGTGACAGCTCGAAGCCGAACATCAGCCCGACCGGCCTCGCCATGACCTGGCCCGTCATATGGGCGCCGGCACGGTTGGCGGCCTCGATCTTCTCCAGCAGGAAGCGCCAGAGCCAGGGCCGGCTCTCCCGCTGCAGCAGGGAGAAGGTCATCGGCCGGCCGGAGGCGATGCAGATGCGCTGCAACCGGGCGAACTCGTCCTCCGGGTCGTCGAAGTCGGAGATCACCTGCAGCCAGGACGCCCCGGCGGCGCCGACCGCGCGGCCGATCGCCTCCAGCTCGTCCTCGGGCGTGCCGAGCGTCGGGATATGCCGCCCGTCCAGCGTCTTGTGCGCGATGGCCCGCGAGGTGGAGAAGCCCAGCGCGCCGGCGCGGATGCCCTCGGCCGCCAGCCGCGCCATCTCGGCGATATCGGCCGGCGTCGCCACGGCGTGCGCCTCGGCCCGCTCGCCCATCACATGCACCCGCAGCGGGGCATGGGTGACCTGGGCGGCGATGTCCATGTCGTAGTGGCGCGCGCCGAGCGTATCCATGAACTCGGCGAAGGTCTCCCAGGTCCAGGGCAGGCCCTCGGCCAGCACCACCTCGGGCAGGTCCTCGACGCCTTCCATCAGCTTGACCAGCGCGTCGCGCCGGGACGGCAGGCAGGGGGCGAAGCCGACGCCGCAATTGCCGATCAGCGCGGTGGTGACGCCGTTGTAGCAGGAGCTGTCGATCCGGCTGCTCCAGGTCGCCTGGGCGTCGTAATGGGTATGGATGTCGACGAAGCCCGGGGTGACGATCTTGCCCTTGGCATCGATCTCCTCCGCGCCGCGTCCGGCCACCTTGCCGACCTCGACGATGCGGCCGCCGGCGATCGCCACGTCGGCCTCGAAGGGCTTGCCGCCGCTGCCATCGACCACGGTGCCGCCGCGGATGACCAGGTCCAGATCGGCCCCAGATGACGACATGATACGTCTCCCTCGCTTTGCCGGCAGCATGGGCCGGGGGGCGGGCCTGTCAACCAACTTCCCGGCGGCGCATCATGCCCGGAAAGAGGGAGGAACCGTCACATGGCCAGGATACTGCTGATCCACGGCGCCTATCAGGGCGGCTGGATCTGGACCCGGGTCGCCACCCGGCTGCGCGAAGCCGGCCACTTGGTCATGGCCCCGAGCCTCGATGGTTGCGCCGAGCGCGCGCAGGCGGTCCGCCCCGGCATCACCACCGAAAGCCAGGCGGAGGAACTGGCGTCCCTGCTGTTCCATGAGGACTGGCGCGACACCGTCGTCGCCGGCACCTCGACGGGCGGCATGGTGCTGTGCAGGCTGGCGGAGCTGGCGCCCGGGCGGATCGGCCGGCTGGTCTTCGCCGACGCACTGGCGCTGCAGGATGGCGAGAAGCTGCCCGATATCGTCGCCCGCCCGACCGCGGTGAATACCGCGCTCACCAGCGGGCCGAGCCGGGCGGATGCCGAGGGCCGGCTGTTTGCCGAGTTGGACGCCGAGACCCGCGCCTGGACGCTGGAGCGCATCTGCCAGCACCCGATCCTGCCCATGGTCGCGCCGGTGGTATTGCCGCGCTTCTGGTCGATGCCCTGGACGGCCAGCGTGCTCTGGTGCCGCCGCAGCCAGAACCCGCCGGTCGCGCATCAGCGCCGGTTGCAGCAGGCGCTCGGTGCCTCCTGGCATGAGCTCGATACCGGCCACTACCCGATGCTGAGCGAGCCGCAGGCATTGGCCGACCTGATCGGCGGCTGATCGTCGCGCCGCCGGGCGTGCCGGGAACGTTGCGGCGCGCCGCTGCGGGCTTATCTTGCACCGCAGCAGGAGTGCCCGATGCCCGCGCCGCAGACCCTCGCCGAACTGGAAGCCGATGTCGCCCGCGACTTGGCGCTGACCGCACATCCCCGCGCCCCCTGGCTGGTGCCGAAGACCAGCGGCGGCGCGCCGGTGCTGGATTGCCTGGTGATCGGCGCCGGGCAATGCGGCCTGGCCGTGGCGCATGCGCTGCGGCGCGACCGGGTGGACGACATCCTGGTGGTGGACCGCGCGCCCGAAGGCCGGGAAGGCCCCTGGCTGACCTATGCCCGGATGCGCAACCTGCGCTCGCCGAAGGACCAGATCGGCCCGGACCTCAAGCTGCCCGCCCTCACCTACCAGGCCTGGCACGAGGCGCAGTGGGGCGCCGCGCATTTCGCGGCGATGCCCTGGATCCCGAAGGAGCTCTGGCAGGACTATCTCGGCTGGTTCCGCCGGGTCACCGGCATCCCCGTGCGCAACGGCGTCGCCGCCGGCGCCATCTCCCCCGCCCGCACCGATGACGACCTGCCCTGCCTGGCGGTGCAGACCAGCGCCGGCCCGCTGCTGGCGCGGAAGGTGGTGATGGCGACCGGACAGGTCGGGATCGGCCATTGGTGGATGCCGGAATTCGTTGCGGCCCTGCCTGGTGCCCTGCGCGCCCATGCGGCCGAGGAGATCGACTTCGCCGCGCTGCGGGGCAAGGTGGTGGCGGTGCTCGGCGCCGGCGCCTCGGCCTTCGACAATGCCGCCGTGGCGCTGGAGGCCGGCGCGGCCGAGGTGCACCTGTTCTGCCGCCGGGCGCAGCCGATGGACGTGCAGCCCTATCGTTGGCTGACCTTCGCCGGGTTCCTGAAGCACATGCATGAGATGCCGGATGCATGGCGCTGGCGCTTCATGGCGAGGATCCTCGGGATGCGGGAAGGCTTCGCGCAGGATACCCATGACCGCGCCAGCCGCTTCCCGAACTTCACCCTGCATCTGGACCGGTCCTGGACCGATGCCCGCGCCGAGGACGGCCGCGCCGTGCTGGCGACGCCGCGCGGCGCATTCACGGCCGACTTCCTGATCTGCGGCACCGGCGTGCGGATGGACCCCGGCACGGTGCCGGAACTGGCGCATTGCGCCGGCAACATCGCCCAGTGGCACGACCGCTACGCGCCGCCGCCCGAGGAGGCGAACGAGCGCATCGGCTGCTTCCCCTACCTCAACCCCGACAGCTCCTTCGCCGAGAAGCGCGCCGGCGAGACGCCCTGGATCCGCGACATCCATCTGTTCGGCATCGGCACCAGCCTGTCCTTCGGCCCGGCCGGCAGCTCGATCAACGCGATGAGCATCGCCGCCCCGCGCCTTGCCGCCGGGGTGACGCGCGGGCTGTTCGAGGCGGACATGCCGCGGCTGTATGGCGAACTGCTGGCCTATGACCTGAAGCAGGTCGTGCTGGACCCGGCACGGATCGCCGCGGAGTAGCCGGACGGCCCGGCCCGTGCTGGGATGCCGGCCGAGCAGCGCGGAGACAGCCATGAGCCTCGCCGAAGGTCGCATCCCGGTCCTCGACATCGCCCCCACTTTGGCCGGGCAGCCCGGCGCGGCGGAGGCGCTGGCCGAGCGCGTCGCCCGCACCTGCGAGGATACCGGCTTCCTGGTGCTGTCGGGCCATGGCATCGACCCGGCCCTGCCCGCCGGCTGCTTCGAGGCGGCGGCGCGCTTCTTCGCGCTGCCCGACGAGGTCAAGCTGGCGCTGAAGGTCGGTGCGCTGAACATCGGCTTCCTGCCGACCGGGGCGCAGGTGATCCGCACCAGCAAGGTCGCCGAGGTCAAGAAGCCCAACCTGAACGAGAGCTTCTACATCATCCGCGACCGTGGCCCCGACCATCCCGACATCGTCGCTGGCAAGCCCTTCGTCGCGCCGAACCGCTGGCCACCCGACCTGCCCGGCTTCCGCGAGGCGACGCTGGCCTATTTCACCGCGATGGAGGCGCTGGCGCTGCGCCTGCTGCCGGTGGTGTCCATGGCGCTCGGCATGCCGCGGGACACTCTGGCCGGCGACTTCCGCGACCCCGCCTGCACCCTGCGGCTGATCCGCTACCAGCCGCAGCCGGAGCCCGAGGAGGGCCGCTTCGGCTTCGCCCCGCATATCGACACCAACCTGATCACCTTCCTGGCGCAATCGGCCCTGCCCGGGCTGGAAGTGCGGACGCGGGAGGGCGAGTGGCTGCGCCCGCCGGCCATCCCCGGCACCTTCGTGGTGAATACGGCGGAGATGCTCGGCCGCTATTCCAACGACCGCTTCGCGCCGACGCCGCACCGGGTGGTGAATGCCGCGAACGAGATGCGCTATGCCATCCCCTTCTTCTTCGGTCCCGACAACGACGCGGTGATCCGGCCGGTGCCGAGTTGCGTCACGGCGGAAAACCCGGCGCGCTACGCGCCGCTGCTCTACGAGGACCACCGCCGCAAGCTGAACCAGACGAATTTCGTCCATCGGCAGGCGCAGCCGGCCTGAGGCAGGCCCGCCGCACCCCGAAGACCGCAGAAAGGACGCGGATGACCGACCCCGAGGCGCGCGCCCCGCAGCCGCAGGAGCCCAACTATGATCGCCTGCTCCGGGCCAATCTGGAGCGCGTGTTCAGTGAGCGCGACGCGGCGAAGCGGGCGGCGGCACTCGACGAGCTCTTCGTCGAGGAGCCGGTGATGTACGAGCCGACGAATATCGTCAGCGGCCGGGCGGCCATCTCGGCCGTTGTCAGCGCGCTGCTGGAGCAGTTCGGCCCGGATTTGCGCTTCCGGCCCGAGGGGGTGGCGGTGGGCCATCATGGCGTGGGATGCCTGCGCTGGCAGGCCGGGCCGGAGGGCGGGCCGGTCACCGTCACCGGCATCGACGCGGCGGAGGTGGTCGATGGCCGGATCGCCCGGCTCTGGGTCCTGCTCGATCCCCCGCGGACCGCCTGATCCCGCTGGGCGGCGGGGCCCGCCCCTGCCCTCCCCAACCGCTCCGGCCGGGTCTAAGCTTGGGACAATACGGCGGAGGATACGACAGATGGACGGGTTCGATTTCGGCGGCATTCCGGCACTGGCCGAGGAGCACCGCATGGTGCGCGACCTCGTCGTCAAATTCGTCGAGCGCGACCTGATGCCGCTCGAGGCCGCGGTGCTGAAGCGGGAATCCGAAGGCCAGCGCTACGGCCTGACGCCGGAGGAAGAGGCCCCGCTGCTGAAGACCTGCAAGGAGCTCGGCCTCTGGGGCCTGGATGTCCCCGAGGAATTCGGCGGTGCCGACCTGCCCTTGGCCGCGCTGATGGCGATCGAGGAGGAGATGGGCCGCACCGTCACCCCCTTCCTCTTCCCGCCCGACAGCCCGAACCTGCACATGCTGAAGGCGGTGGCGAACGAGGACCAGCGGAAGCGCTACCTCGACCCCTATGCGCGCGGCGAGATGCGCTCCTCGATCGCCATCTCCGAGCCCGGCGCCGGCGGCGACCCGGCGGGCATGACCACCCGCGCGGTGAAGGATGGCGACGGCTGGGTCATCAACGGCCGCAAGATCTGGGTCAGCGGCGTGCCGCGGGCCGATTTCATCATCCTCATGGCGAGGACGGGAGAGGGCAAGCGGCAGGAGGGCGTGACCGCCTTCATCGTCGACCGCGGCACCCCCGGCTTCATCATCGAGCGCGAGATCCCGATGATCGGCGGCAGGCGGACCTACGAGCTGGTCTTCGAGGATTGCCGCGTCCCCGACGCCCAGGTGCTGGGCAGGCTGGGCGAGGGCTATGCGCCGATGCAGCTGCGGCTGAACGTCCGCCGGCTGCAGATGGGCGCGCGCTGCACCGGCATGGCGCGGCGGGCGCTGGCCATGATGTGCGAGCAGGCTAAGAACCGCGTCACCTTCGGCGTCAAGCTGGCCGACCGCCAGGCGATCCAGTGGTGGATCGCCGAGGCCGCGACCAAGATCCATATCTGCCGCCTGATGGTGCGCGACGCCGCCGCCAAGATGGGCGCCGGGGAGGACGTGCGGACCGAGGCCTCGATGCTGAAGGTCTTCGCCACCGAGATGGCGCAGGAGGTGCTGGACCACGCCATGCAGACCTTCGGCGCCATGGGCATGACCAAGGAACTGCCGCTGCAGCTGATGGCCAATCAGGTGCGGGTGCAGCGGATCTACGAAGGGCCGAGCGAGGTGCACCGCATGGCGATCGCCCGGCGGGTGCTGAAGAACGGAATCTGAGGCAGGCGGGGGGAGCACCCAGGCGCGGCATGGCCGGGCCTGACCCGGCCATCCGCTTCCAGCACGCGCCGGGCGGCGGATGCACGGGTCAGGCCCTTGCATGACGAAGGCGGGGGCAGGGCGGCTTCGGTACGTCCGCCACTGAACACGGGGGAAACGAAATGGCGGACAGCGCCTACAATGTCGGCGACCTGGTAGCGGAATTCCTCTCGCGCATCGGCGTCACCACCTGCTTCGGCATCGTCTCGGTGCACAACATCCCGATGCTGGACGGTATCGGCCGGCGCAACGCCATCCGCTACTGCATGGCGCGCGGCGAGATGGGCGGGGCGCATATGGCGGATGCCTATGCACGGGTCTCCGGCCATCTCGGGGTGATGTTCTCCTCGACCGGGCCGGGCGCAGCGAACACCGTGCCGGGGCTGGTGGAGGCGCAGTTCGCCGGCTCCCCGGTGCTGCACATCACCGGCCAGACGCCCACCAAATTCATCGACCGCGACATGGGCACGGTGCACGACGTGCCCGGCCAGACCGCGATGCTGGCCGCCGTCGGCAAGGCCGCCTTCCGCATCCGCTCGGCGCAGGAGGCGCTGGGCGTGCTGACCCGCGCTGCGGCCCTCGCGCTGACGCCGCCGATGGGGCCGGTCTCGGTCGAGGTGCCGATCGACATCCAGCGCACGCCCATCCCGCGCCCGGCCCAGCTCGACACGCTGGTCCTGCCGGTGCCGCCGCCCATGCCGCCGAGCGAGGCGGCGCTCGACGAGGCAGCGGAGATCCTGGCGCGGGCGAAGCGGCCGATGCTCTGGCTCGGCAACGGCGCCAAGGCGGCGGGGGCCGAGGCGATGGCGTTGCTGGCGCTCGGCTTCGGTGCCGTCTCGTCCTGGAACGGCCGCGGCATCATCCCCGAGGACCAGCCGATGACCCTGGGCGGGCTGCACGGCAACGGCTCGCCCCGGGTGCAGGAATTCTACAAGACCTGCGACGCCATGCTGGTCGTCGGCTCCCGCCTGCGCGGGCATGAGACGGGGGACTTCTCGCTGCCCCTGCCGGAGCCACGGGTGCATGTCGATGTCGACCCGCGCGCCAATGGCCGGACCTACGGCAACACCGCCTTCGTCTGCGGCGATGCCGGGCTGGCCATGGCCGGGCTGGCGAAGCGGCTGCAGGGGCGGATCGCCGTCGATCCGAACCTCGCCGCCGACTTCGCGGCGATGAAGCAGCGGGCGCTGGCGGAGTACCGCGACACGCTCGGCCCCTATGCGGATTTTCCGGCGGAGCTGCGCCGTGCCCTGCCGCGGGATGCGCTCTGGGTGCGCGACATCACCATCAGCAATTCGTCCTGGGGCAACCGGGTCTTTCCGGTCTTCGGCCCGCGCGACGCGGTGCACCCGATCAGCGCCGCGATCGGGCCCGGCCTGCCGATGGGGATCGGCGCGGCGCTGGCGGGGGGTGGCCGCAAGGCCATCGCCATGGTCGGCGACGGCGGCTTCGCGATGAATCAGACCGAGCTCTGGACCGCGGTGCAGGAACGCGCCGAGCTGGTCATCATGGTGATGAACGACCGCGGATACGGCGTCATCAAGCACATCCAGGGCGCGCTGCAGGACGGCCGGATGTTCTTCGGCGACCTGCAGGGGCCGGACCTGCAGAAGCTGGCCGCCGTCGCCGGCCTGCCCAGCTTCAAGGTGAGCCGGGCGGAGGACCTGGCCGATACGGTCGCCAAGGCGGTCGCCACCCCGGGGCCGAGCCTGGTCGAAGTGGACATGACCGCGATCGGCGCCTTCCCGCCCTATGCGCCCTACAACGCCATGGGCATCTACGCGAAGCGGGCGGCGGAATAGCCGCCGCCCGAGCGCAACTCAGGGCCGGCCACCGCCGCCACCACCGCCACCGCCCGCGCCGCCACCACGGGGGGAGCCGAGCCGGTCCTGCCGGTCCATCTCCTGCATGGCCAGGTTCGCTCCGGCCGCGGCGCGCGGCAGCACCGGCATGGCCGCCAGCCGCTGCACCGTCGCCGCGCCGCCCAGGGTGAAGACCGGCGGCGAGAGGATACGTTCCGCCGCCGCGGTGTCACCGGCGCGGAGCGCGCGCGACGCGCCGTACAACCCGTCGACCACCGCCTGGGTCGGTGCGTTCGGCGCGATGCCGAAGGCGGCCTGCACCTCCTGCATCCCGAAGCCCAGTTCGATCCCGATGGTCGGATTGAAGCCGCGCCAGCGCGGGCCATAGGGCAATTCCACGGTCAGGAAGGCGTAGTTGGCAACCGCCCGGGCCGCCTGGTCCGGCTGGCCGGCGACGCTGCCCGGATTGCCGAAGACATAGGCGGTGTTGATGATCGCGCCGCGCACCGGATCGCCGGCGCCGACCACGGCATCGTTCGGCAGGGTGGCCCAGCCGTTCGGCGGCGCCTGCGGTGGGGTGCAACCGGCGAGCAAGGGCAGGCAGAACAGGGCCGCGCGCAACGCGGCCCGGGATCGAACGGCAGCCATGGTCGGAATCCTCCTGCTTGTCCCGGACGACGGCGGGCGAAGCCTCAACGGCCCATGCGCAGCATAGACGCCGGCTGCAACGACACCATGCGTCATCTCGGCGTGAAGCGCCGCCGCTTTGCGCCTCGGCCCAAGGGTGCATAATCGCCGCAACGGATGGGGGAAGCGCGGCATGAGCGGCAGCGGTACGGGCGATACGGGCAAGCCGGCGGGCTGGGGCGCGGCCGGCGCGGTGGAAACGCCGGCCGGGCAGCTGCGGCGCAAATTCCCCACCTTCGGCGACCTGCAGCGCCGGGCGAAATGGCGCGTCGCCCGCTTCGCCTACGACTTCGTCGCGGGCGGCGTCGGCGACGGCGCGCCGAACGTGGCGCATAACCGCGCGGCGATGGATGCGGTGCGGATCGTGCCGCGCTACGCGGTGGACCTGACAGGCGTGACCATCGCCACCTCGATCTTCGGGCGCGACTATGCCGCGCCGGTCGGCGTCGCCCCGATGGGCAATGTCGGCATGGTCTGGCCGCGGGCGGACGCCATCCTCGCCGCCGCGGCGCAGGCGGCGCGCATTCCCTATGTATCCTCGACCGTCGCCAATGTCGGGATGGAGGAGCTGGCGCGGATCGCCCCCGACAGCCTCTGGTTCCAGCTCTATGGCATGCCGGCGGACAAGCACCGGCTGTCGCTCGACATGATCCGCCGGGCCGAGGCGGTGGGCGCGCATGCGCTGGTGATCACGCTCGACGTGCCGATGCGGCAGAAGCGGGTGCACGACGTGCGCAACGGTCTTGTGGTACCGTTCAAGTACCGGCCGAAGACGATCTTCGACATCGCCCGCGCGCCCTTCTGGGCTCTGGAGATGCTGCAGAAGGGCCAGCCGCGTTTCGAGAACATGCGGAAATACGTCGGCGAGAATGCCTCGGTCGGCGAGCTTGCCAGTTTCGTGACGCAGAACATGACCACCGGCGTCACCTGGGAGGACATCGCTAAGTTCCGCGAAGCTTGGCCGCGCGCCCTGGTGCTGAAGGGCATCCAGCACCCGGCGGATGCCGAACGCGCGGTGGCGCTGGGGGTCGACGGCATCTGGGTCTCCAACCATGGCGGGCGGCAATTCGACGCCGCACCGGCCTCGATCGACACGGTGCCGGCGATCGCGGCCGCGGTCGGCGGGCGGGCGAAGATCCTCTACGACGGCTCGATCCGCTCGGGGCTCGACGTGCTGCGGACCCTGGCGGCGGGCGCGGATTTCTGCTTCGCCGGGCGGGCCTTCCTCTATTCGGTCGCCGCCATCGGCGAGGGCGGCGGCGGCCATGCCACGGCCGCCTTCATGGAGGAGATCCGCGGCACCTTCGGCCAGGCCGGCGTGCGCAACGTGGCGGAGGCCGCGGCGGCGACGGTGCTGCACCCGAATGCGGTGCGGTTCGACCCGGAGGGCAATGCGGCGGGGGTGGAAGCACCGCGGCGGCGGGTGGGATAGGCAAGGCTGGGGGAGAAAGTATTCCCCCACAGGCCCCCTCATCCAATTTTCCGCGTCGGCATCTGCCGCGCGGCGTTACCCGCCGTCCCGCAGCAGCTCCCCGATCACCCGCTCCAGGTGCTGCAAGGTGTTGCACACCGCCGTCACCCGGCAATGCGGCGCATAGCGCAGCATGTCGGAATCGCCCGTCCCCCACAGCGTGCGGTATTCCGGGTTCAGCCAGACGATCTGCTTCGCCCGGTCGGCCATGCGGGTCAGGACATCGACCCGCGCTTCGGTCCGGTTGCCGCGGCCGTCGCCCAGGATGATCACCGTCGTCTGGCTGTCCAGCAGCCGCATATGCGCGGTCTCGAAATCGACCAGCGCCATGCCGTAGTTGGAGGAGCCAAAGCCGGCCCGCGCCATGACCTCCGGGATCGCCGCCTCGATCGGGTTGCGCTCGAGGATCTCGGACACGTCGACGAGGTTGCCGGAGAAGGCGAAGGCCCGCAGGCCGGACAGCGCCTCGTTCAGCGAATAGAGGAATAGCAGCAGGAACTGCGCAATGGCGGCGACCGAGCCGCTGACGTCGCAGAGCACCACCAGCTTCGGCTTCTGGATGCGCTCCTGCTTCCAGATCGTGAAGAATGGGATGCCGTCCCAGCCCATGTTGCGCCGGAGCGTGCGCCGCACGTCGAGCACGCCGCGGCGGTCGCGCTTGCGGTTGCGGCCGTATTGCGTCGCCAGCCTACGGGCCATGGCGCGGACCAGCAGCCGCATCCGTTCGTGGTCGCGCCGGTCGATGGCCGAGAGCCGGGTCTGGGTCAGCATCCGCTCACGGAAGGCCTCGTTCTCGCCGCGGGCATAGAGCGCGAGGTTCTGCTCGACGAAGGCCTTGACCTGCTCGCGCAGCCGCTCGCGGCCCTGGCGGAGGCGGCCGCTGCGCTCGGCCTCCGGCGCCGCGGCGATGGCGCGTTCCAGCGCCTGCAACCCCATGCGTTCCAGGATGCGGCGGGTGAAGAGGTTCACCTGGGTGAACAGCGCGATGTTGGACAGGCCGGCCTCGGCCGCCGCCTGCTCCACCGCCGCGGCCAGCGCCGCCTGGTCGCCGGCCAGCAGCATCTGCGCCAGCTGGCCGCCGCCACCCCCTTCGCCCTCGCCGCCCGTCTGCGGCTGCGCGCCGGACGGGGGGCTGCCGGCCTCAGGCGCCTCCGGCTCGGCCGCGGCGAAGTCGCCGCGCTTGAAGAACAGGTCGAAGACCGCGCCGAATTCGCGCTTCTCCTCCACCGTCTTGGCCATGACGATGGCCAGGGTATCCCGCAGCCTTTCGCGGTCGGCGAAGCCGACCACCTGCGCCGCGCGGGTCGCGTCGATGCTCTCGGCCGGGGAGATCCGCAGGCCGGCGCCGCGGGCAGCCCGGAAGAAGTCGAGGAGCGGGCCTTCCATCGAAGCGGGGGCCATCAGCGTACCGGAACCGCCTCCCGCTTCGCCTTCAGCAGCAGCTCGCCGACCTGCGGCGCCGCCGCCTCGATGTCGCTCTCGAATTTCAGCAGCACGTTCAGGGTGTCCCGCACCATGGCGTGGTCGAGCTGCGCCGCATGCAGCAGCACCAGGACGCGCGCCCAGTCGATGGTCTCGCTGACCGAGGGCAGCTTCTTCAGGTCGAGCGCGCGCAGCTGCTGCACGAAGGCCACCAGCTGCCGGCGCAGGTCCTCGGCCGCGTCGGGGACGCGGGAGGCGATGATCCGCGCCTCCAGCCGCGCGTCCGGCAGGCCGATATGCAGGTGCAGGCAGCGCCGCTTCAGCGCGTCGCCCAGGTCGCGCATCGAATTCGAGGTCAGGATGACGATCGGCGCGACATCGGCCTTGATGGTGCCGATCTCCGGGATGCTGACCTGGTAGTCGGACAGCAGCTCGAGCAGGAAGGCCTCGAACTCCTGGTCGGCCTTGTCCACCTCGTCGATCAGCAGCACCGCCCCGCCCGGCTCCCGCAGCGCCTTCAGCAGCGGCCGGGGTTCGAGGAATTCCTCCGAGAAGAAGAGGTCGCTGACGCCGTGCAGCCGGCGCATCGCCGCCTCCATCCCCGGCTCCTCGCCGAGCACGCTGCCCAGCCGGTCCTTGAGGATCTGGGTGTAGAGCAGCTGCTTTCCGTACTTCCACTCGTACAGCGCCTTCGACTCGTCCAGCCCCTCGTAGCACTGCATGCGGATCAGCGGCAGGCCGAGCCAGGAGGCCGCGGCCTTGGCGAGCTCGGTCTTGCCGACGCCGGCCGGGCCTTCGACCAGGATGGGCTTGCGCAGGTGGTGGGCGAGGTAGAGGGCGGTGGAGATCTGCCGGTTGGCGATGTAGCCGGCGGCCTGCAACCCGGCCTCGGTGGTCTCGATCGAATCAAGCAACCCGTGCCAGGCGATGCTCATGCTTCGGTGCAACTCATGGGGGACGTCTCCGGGGCCTTGCCGTTGGGCCGATCATGGCCCGGCCCGGCGCCCAGGACAAATCCGCGCCGGGGGGCCTGGAGTGATCCGCCGGGTCGTCTAGACTGCTGCCCAAGGAAACCACCCCAGGAGAACTCAGTGCATCTGTCCGACCGGGTCACCGGCGCGGTCCTCGCGGGCCTGGGCGCGGCGGCCGCCATCGTGGGCTCCCGCCTGCCGGGCGTGCCCGGCCAGGATGTCGGCCCATCCGCCTTCCCCATCGTCATCGGCAGCGGCCTCATCATCTGCGGCGCGCTCATCGCCTTCGGCATCGGCCGGAGCTTCGAGGCCCCCGAGGAGGAGGCCGCCGGCCCCGGCCCCTGGCGGCTCGGCGGGCTGCGCGCCCTGGTCCCGCCGGCCTTGCTGGCCTTCTACGCCTATGCCTCGGAGCCGCTGGGCTTCCTGCTGACCGGCGCGGTCATGGTCTTCCTCGCCGCCCTGGCGCTGGGTGCCCGGCCGCGGCTGGCGGTGCCGGTCGCCATCGTGGCCCCCCTGCTGGTGCATCTCGCCTTCTACAAGCTGCTGCGGGTGCCGCTGCCCGCGGGCGTCCTGCCGGCCCCGTGGTGACCCCGACATGATGGACCTTCTCGAAGCCTGCCGCATGGTGGCGCAGGTTGACGTTATCGTCGCCATCCTGGCCTCGGCGATCTACGGGCTGGTGGTGGGCTCGCTGCCCGGCCTGTCGGCCACCATGGCGACCGCGCTGCTGGTGCCGGTGACCTTCTGGCTGTCGCCGATCGCCGCCATCGCCACGATCATCACGGCCTCGGCCATGGCGATCTTCTCGGGCGACATCCCGGGCTGCCTGCTGCGCATCCCCGGCACGCCGGCCTCCGCCGCCTATACCGACGAGGCCTATGCCATGACCCGCAAGGGCCAGGCGGAGATGGCGCTCGGCGCCGGCCTCTGGTTCTCGGCGATCGGTGGCGTCGTCGGCACCCTCTCGCTCGTGCTGATGGCGCCGCTGCTCGCCGAGATGGCGCTGTCCTTCTCGACCTACGAGTATTTCTGGCTCGCCTTCCTTGGCCTGATGTGCGCGACGCTGGTCGCCCGCTCCTCGCCGATCAAGGCCATCGCCTCCATGCTGCTCGGCCTGCTGGTCTCCTGCATCGGCATGGAGAACCCGGCGGGGACGCCACGCTTCACCTTCGGGCTCACGGACCTGCTGGGCGGGATCGAGCCGATCCCGGCCCTCGTCGGCGTCTTCGCGGTCAGCGAGGTCATGCGGGCCATGGTGACGGCGGAGCCACCGCCGCTGCCGAAGCGGAAGTTCGGCAGCATCCTGGCGAACCAGTGGATGCTGACCAAGAAGTACCAGGGGCCGATGTGGCGGGGCAATTTCATCGGCGTCATCATCGGCGTGCTGCCGGGCGCCGGCGCCGACATGGCGGCCTGGGTCAGCTACGCCATGTCGAAGCGCTTCTCGAAGACGCCGGAGCTCTTCGGCACCGGCCACCCGGAGGGGCTGGTGGAAGCGGGCGCTTCCAACAACGCCTCGCTCGCCTCGGGCTGGGTGCCCAGCCTGCTGTTCGGCATCCCGGGCGACACCATCACCGCGATCGCCATCGGCGTGCTCTACATGAAGGGGCTGAACCCCGGCCCGACGCTGTTCACCGAACGCGCGTCCAGCATGTATGCGCTGTACCTGATCTTCATCATCGCCAACATCATCATGATCCCGCTCGGCATCATCATGATCCGGCTGGCCAGCACCGTGCTGCGGGCACCGCGGGCCGGGGTGATGCCGGTGATCCTGCTGCTCTGCGCGGTCGGTGCCTTCGCCACCGGCAGCAACCTGTTCTCGGTGCTGCTGGTAGGCGTCTTCGGCATCCTCGGCTTCGTGATGGAGCGCAACGGCTACCCCGTCGCCGCCCTGGTGCTGGGGATCGTGATGGGGACCATGGTTGAGCAGAATTTCGTCACCTCCCTCATCAAGTCGGATGGCGACATCCTGCCCTTCTTCGAGCGCCCGGTGTCCGGCGTGCTGGCGGCTCTGACCTTCGGCGCGCTGCTCTGGCCGCTCGGTGTCTGGCTCTGGAATCGCCGGCGGGGCGGCGCGGCCGTCCGGGGCGCGACGGGCTGACCTGACGGGGCATGCCGGGACGGGGGCCCGCACCGGTCCAGGGGCCACCACCAGCGGTGGCCCCTGCTTTCTGGCCCGATCGGCTAGCCGATCGGGCTCAGCTTCTCCTTCTCGCGCCCGCCGGCGGCGATGGCGACCAGGTCGGCGAAGCTGAAGCCGACATCGGCGCCCGGCGGCAGCAGGCCCGGGATGGGCTGGCCGAAGCGCCAGCCGGGGTTGCGCGACAGCAGGCTGTCGGGGTCGCCCTGCAGCAGCCCGACGAAGGTCTCGGCGACCAGCGCGCTGCCGAGCGGGCCGAGCCGCATGCCGCCCTGCGTCACGTCGGCCTCCTTCAGGATGTAGTACCAGAGCGGCGTGCGCAGATGCAGGCCGTGCTGCTTCGCCACCGCGCCATCCGCCTTGGTGGCGATGGCATCCGGGCTCAGCACCTCGACCCCCATGAAGCGGGCCAGGTGCTGCGCCGCGGGCAGCTTCATCTTCACCCCGCGGCGCAGGTTCATCACCGCCAGGCTGCTGTCGGGCGTGGGCGTCCCGGCGCCGGTCGGCAGGCTGTGCAGTTCCGTCGCCAGATAGGGGTCGAGCCGGCGCGCGTGGTTCAGCGTGAAGCCGTCCGCCGTGTCGGTCGTGCCGAAATCGAGGAACCGGCGCCAGTCGATGATCCAGTCGCCGGGCAGGGTCGGCTTGTTGGCCGGCGTCGGCCCCGGCACCACCCCGATCTGCCCCGACTTGGCGGTGAACAGGAAGAGCAGGTCGAAGCTGCCCGGCGGCGCCGGCGGGTTGCCCGGCCGGAAGATGCGGTTGTGGCTGTAGGTCCGCCGCACCATGGAATGGCCCAGCCGATAGGCCGCCGCCGAGAACTCGATCGGCATGTAGGGCTGGCCGAAGGCGCCGAAGGTCTCGAAGCGGAAGAAGCGGCGGCGGTCGACCGCGGCGGCGATGTCGTTCACGTCGCAGAGCTTGGTCAGGAAGTCGCGCAGCACCATCGCCTGGTACAGGTCGACGACATGCCGCCGCGCGGTGTCGAACAACCGCGCGTCCGGCACGGTGCCGACCAGCTGATCGACGATGGCGTTGTGGAAGCGCAGGAAGGCGACATGGGTCTGCGCGACCAGCAGGTTCTCGTCGTTGCGCTCGTCGCCGATGATGGCGAAGCCCTGGGCGTTGCGCGGCAGGTCGTGCGGCAGGCCGGCCGCGCCGGGCGTCGGGAAGCCCGGCTCGCTGGTGGTGCCGACCAGCAGCTTCGCCCGGCCCGGGCTGTTCCGGTCGTAGAGCGAGGGCTGGGCGCGCGGGCCGAAGCCGTAGACGCTGTCGAGGTCGAGCCGCGGCGTGCGGAAATTCTCGATCGCCGTGGGATCCTGCGCCACCTCGGTCAGCGTCGTGGTGTCGAGCGTGATGTCATGGTCGATGAACTGGCCGAGATAGGTATAGCCGGCCGGGATATTGGGATTGTCGGCGGAGGCCGCGTCATCCTTGTCCAGCATGGCGAGGCCGAGTTCGCCCAGGGCGGCGTCCGGCGGCTCCAGCGCATGGGTCAGTTCCGGGATCATGCGGCCGAAGCGCCCGGCCTTGAAGGTCACGCCGGTCGGCGGGACGACGTCATGCCGCGGGCCATGCCCGTGGCCGCTGCGGTGGGTCGCCTTGAACTTCGATGCGTCCTGCATGGCTCGTCTCTCCTTGAAGGGCCTCCCCAACACTTCGGCAAGCTAAGAAACTATCGATGGGTCCACTGTGCCGCACCGCACGCTCCGTGACGTGCGGCCTGGATCGGGGCACGTCGCCGCGGGGGCGGCGCTTTGCCCCTCCCCGGCCTCCGGTTCGGCTGTTAGGCTGCGCCGCAACGGAAACGATCGAAGGGATTGTCCATGAATGGCTTCACGCGGCGGCATCTTCTCGCGGGCGCAACGCTCCTGGCAGGCTCGCCGCTGGCGACGCCGGTCCTCGCCCAGCCGAAATGGCCGGCCCGGCCTGTGCAGCTGCTCTGCCCCTGGGCTGCCGGCGGCGGCACCGATGCCGTGGTCCGCATCGCCGCCACCCTGCTGGAACGCGATCTCGGCCAGCCCTTCAACGTGGTGAACCGCACCGGCGGCTCGGGCGTGGTCGGCCATACCGCGATCGCGCAGGCCAACCCGGACGGCTACACGCTCGGCATCATCACCTCCGAGATCTGCATGCTGCACTGGCAGGGCCTGACCGAGGTGACCTACAAGAATTTCACGCCGCTCGGGCAGATGAACAACGACCCGCCGGGCATCCAGGTGAACGTCAACTCCCCCTACAAGACCGCCAAGGACTTGGCCGAGGCGATCAAGGCCAGCCCGCCCGGCAAGTTCAAGGCGAGCGGCACCGGCCAGGGCGGCATCTGGCACTTGGCGCTGGCCGGCTGGCTGATCGCGCTCGGGCTGAAGGCCGACCATGTGCGCTGGGTGCCGTCGAACGGCGCGGCGCCGGCGATGCAGGACCTGGCGGCCGGCGGGCTCGACTTCACCACCTGTTCGGTGCCCGAGGCGCGCGCCATGCTGGATGCCAACCGGGCCCGGAGCCTGGCGGTGATGGCACCGGCGCGGCTGTCCGCCTTCCCGGCCATCCCGACCCTGCAGGAGGCGATGGGCATCGGCTTCACCACCGGCGCCATGCGGATCATCGCCGGGCCGGCCGGGCTGCCGGCCGAGGTGGTGGCGGCCGTCGGCCCCGCGTTGAAGAAGGTCTACGACAGCAAGGAATACCAGGACTTCATGAACGCGCGCGGCTTTGGCCTGGTCTATGCCGACCCGGCGGGCGCCGGACGCGCCCTGGCCGAGGCGGACGCCGCGCTGGGCGATGCGATGAAGGCGGCCGGGCTGGCCAAGGCCTGAAGCCGCGGGGGCCCGGCCTCGGCGGGGCCCCCGCTATTCCTCCGGCTCGGTGGTGAAGAGCAGCGGGTAGCCTTCACGCCGCCCGGCATCGGTCGCCGCCGTCGCCTTTTCCTCCGCCACGTCCTTGGGGAAGACCGCGACCACGCAGACGCCGCGCTGATGGGCGGTCATCATCACCCGGCCGGCCTGTTCCTCGGCCATGCGGAATTCCGCCCGCAGGACGCGGACCACGAAGCCGCGCGGGGTGAAGTCGTCGTTGACCAGCAGCACCTTGTGCAGCTTCGGCCGCTCGGTCCTGAGCTCCGGCTTGGTGCCCTGGATGGTGATGGGGTCGTGCATCGCTGCCCTCCGGCCAATCCTTGCCGCCGGTCCTGGCGGGCCGGCCAGGGCCCGCGGACGCCCGCGCCATACACCGGCCGGGGCCTCGCCGCCAAGGCACATGCTGTGGAGGCCGGGCTTGCCGCGGCCGGCGGATGCCCACACTCTCAGGATCGAATACCGGGAGGGCCTGGCGTGGCCGGCTTCAAGAGCACCGAGAGCTATATCGCGTCCCGCGACCTTGAGGTCGCGGTCAATGCCGCCGTCGCGCTGCAGCGTCCGCTGCTGGTCAAGGGAGAGCCCGGCACCGGCAAGACCGTGCTGGCGCACGAGATCGCCGCGGCGCTCGGCTTTCCGCTGATCGAGTGGCACATCAAGTCCACCACCAAGGCGCAGCAGGGTCTGTACGAGTACGATGCCGTTTCCCGCCTGCGCGACGGCCAGCTGGGCGACGAACGGGTGCACGACATCGGCAACTACATCGTCCGCGGCAAATTGTGGGACGCCTTCGAGGCCGACCGCCCGCATGTCCTGCTGATCGACGAGATCGACAAGGCCGACATCGAATTCCCCAACGACCTGCTGCTCGAGCTCGATCGGATGCAGTTCTTCGTCTACGAGACGCGGAAGACCATCGTTGCGAAGCACCGCCCGGTGGTCATCATCACCTCGAACAACGAGAAGGAGCTGCCGGACGCCTTCCTGCGCCGCTGCTTCTTCCACTACATCCGCTTCCCCGACCGCGAGACGATGGAGAAGATCGTCCAGGCGCACTACCCCGACATCAAGCACGAGCTGGCGCGGGAGGCGCTGAACGTCTTCTTCCAGGTCCGCGGCGTGGCGGAGCTGAAGAAGAAGCCGGCGACGAGCGAGCTGCTGGACTGGCTGAAGCTGCTGATGATCGAGGACCTGCCGCCCGAGGTGCTGCGCAGCCAGGATGCCAAGACGGCCATCCCGCCGCTCTATGGCGCGCTGCTGAAGAACGAGCAGGACGTGCACCTGTTCGAACGGCTGGCCTTCCTGTCGCGGCGGCAGCCGGGGCGGTGAGGATTGGGGGAGAGGACATTCCTCCCCCCCACTCACCGTCTTCTCCGAGTCGGGTCTGGCCGGGTCGAGGGGCCAACCCACAGAAAAAAGTGAGGGGGTTTCAGGGGGAGAATTCTTCTCCTCCTGACCTTCCTTCGAGGAGGCCCGGATGCTCGCCCACTTCATCTTCGCGCTGCGGACCGCCGGCATCCCGGCCAGCATCACCGAATACCTCACCCTGCTGCGCGGGATGAAGGAGGGCGTCGCCGACTACAACGTCGACGATTTCTACCACCTGTCACGTGCCACGCTGGTGAAGGACGAACGCCACCTCGACCGCTTCGACCGCGTCTTCGCCGAGACCTTCAAGGGGCTGGAGCCGCCCGAGGGCGACCCGCAGCAGCAGATCCCCGAGGAATGGCTGCGCAAGCTGTCCGAGAAGCTGCTGACCGAGGAGGAGAAGGCAGCGATCGAGGCCGCCGGCGGATTCGACAAGCTGATGGAGCTGTTGAAGCAGCGCCTGGCCGAGCAGAAAGGCCGCCATCAGGGTGGGTCGAAATGGGTCGGCACCGGCGGCACCTCGCCCTTCGGGGCCTATGGCTACAACCCCGAGGGCGTCCGCATCGGCCAAGAGGAAAGCCGCAACCGGCGCGCCGTGAAGGTCTGGGACAAGCGGGAGTTCAAGGACCTCGACGGCGACATCGAGATCGGCACCCGCAACATGAAGCTGGCGCTGCGCCGGCTGCGCCGCTTCGCCCGGCAGGGTGCGGCGACCGAGCTCGACCTGCCCGACACCATCCGGGCGACGGCCAACAATGCCGGCACGCTCGACCTGAAGATGGTGCCGGAGCGGCACAACACGGTGAAGGTGCTGCTGTTCCTGGATATCGGCGGGTCGATGGACGACCATATCCGCATCTGCGCCGAGCTGTTTTCCGCCTGCCGGGCCGAGTTCAAGCACCTCGAGCACTACTACTTCCACAACTGCCCCTATGAGCGGCTCTGGACCAACAACCGCCGGCGCAAGGAGAGCGAGGTCTCGACCTGGGAGGTGCTGCGCAAGTACGGCCCGGACTACAAGGCGATCTTCGTCGGCGACGGGGCGATGTCGCCTTACGAGATCATCCAGCCCGGCGGCAGCGTGGAGCACTGGAACGAGGAGACCGGCCAGGTCTGGCTGCACCGGCTGACCGGGCATTTCCGCCGCAGCGCTTGGCTGAACCCGATGCCGGAGGTGGCCTGGCCGCGCTACCAGTCGGCGCAGATCCTGCACCGGCTGATGGAACAGCGGATGTTCCCGCTGACCCTCGGCGGGATCGACGCGATGACCCGCGAACTAAGCCGGTAGCATCCGGGCACAAAAAACCCCCGGGGGCCTTGCGACTCCCGGGGGGTTGCCGTGGTGCGCGGCTTACGGCAGCGGCAGCGGGTTGGCCGAGAGGCTGCGCAGATAGGCGATGACGTTGGCGCGGTCCTCGGGGTTCTTCAGCCCGACGAAGCCCATGCGGGTGCCCGGGGCATACTGCGCCGGAGCGAGCAGCCAGGCGCTCAGTTCCTCGTAGTTCCAGGGGCCCGGCTTGCCCTTCAGCACGGCCGAGTAGTTGAAGCCTTCGAGGTGGCCATGCGGCTTGCCGACCACGTCATAGAGGTTGGGGCCGACGCCGCTCTTGCCGCCCTCGTTCGCGGTGTGGCAGACGGCACATTGCCGGCGGAACAGGGCGCCGCCCTTCTCCGGATCGGCCGCGGCCATCAGCGGGCCGATCTTCGGCACCTCGGCCGCGGCCGGCGCCGCCGCGGGGGCGGCGGCGGCAGCGGCCGGGGCGGCTGCGGGAGCGGCACCGGCCGGCGGCAGCGGCGGGGCCTTCGGCGAGATGGACCGCAGGTAGGCAATCACGTCGGCGCGCTGCTGGGTATTCGCCAGGCCGGCATAGCCCATCCGGGTACCGGGCGCGTAGGCGGAGGGCTTGTACAGCCACTCGTTCAGCGAGGCGTAGTCCCAGGGGCCAGGCTTGCCCTTCAGCACCGCCGAGTAGTTGAAGCCTTCGATATGGCCATGCGCTGCGCCGACCACGCCGTAGAGGTTCGGGCCGATGCCGTTCCTGCCGCCTTCGTTCAGGCTGTGGCAGGCGGCGCACTGCTTCTGCACGATGCCCTGGCCGTTCTCGACGCTGGCATTGGCCAGCAGGCCGGCGATGGGCTCCGGCCCGGCCGGCGCGGCAGCCGGGGCGCCGGCGGGGGCGGCGACGTCACCGATCCTGATGGCGCTCTCATGCGGCCGTTCGCCATGCACCAGCACTTTGCCGAGTTGGCCGGCCAGCATGAAGGTGATGCCGGCCGTGAGTACGGCGGCGAAGGCCTTGTTCAGTTCAAGCGAGCTCATCGGCGATGGCGTCCTTGGCAACGCGACGGACGAATAGGACCGCGCGCCTTTCGGGCGCGGTCGGTATCCATCCAGGGATATAACCCAAGCGCCGCAGGTCGCAACCCACCCCGGCGGCGATCGGCGGCCGGAAAGGCCCCCTGAAGAAGCAAGGGCCGGGCCCCGCCGTGGCGGGACACCGGCCCTGTCTGCTGCGCCCGGCGAACCGGGCCGCGTGCTACTGGCGGATCGGCTCCGGCGCGTCGATCTTGGTGATGCTGTTCAGCTCCGGATAGTCCCGCAGCATCGAAACCCCGAGCAGCGGCTTATAGGCCCCCTGGTGGCAGGTCGCGCAGTTGACCTTCAGCGGGTCGCCATGGATGCCGACGCGGGCCTGGGCCGGGCCGCTCGCCGGGCCATAGGGGTTGGCGGCCCAGCTCGGCTGCAGCGGGTCGATGAAGTTGTTGTTGATGTCCCGCACCATGCGGATGCCATGCCAGGCATTGGTCCGCTGCGGCGGGCTCTCCTCCCAGGAATACCAGGCGCGGGAGTTGTGGCAGTAGGTGCAGTTGACCCCGAGCGAGGTCGACATGTGCATCATCAGCCCATAGGTCCACTCGGCGTCCTTGGTGCCGGGCTTCACCGGCATGACGCGTGGTGCCGGGGTCTGCACCCGGACCTGCGCATCGTTGCTGAGATAGGGCGTGAAGGGGTCGTAGGGCAGCGAGGTCAGGCCGACCGATGCGCTGGCCAGGTTCTGCCCGGCGGTGCCGACCGAAAGGCCCGCGGCACGCGGCGGGGTGTCGTTGCGCGCCCAGGAATTCGCCGGCACCGGCTGGCCGCGGTGGCAGGTGTAGCAGGTGACGCCGGTCTCCGCCACGTGGCTCTTCCACTCGGC
Organism: Dankookia sp. GCM10030260; assembly: GCF_042666655.1. NCBI lineage: Bacteria > Pseudomonadati > Pseudomonadota > Alphaproteobacteria > Acetobacterales > Roseomonadaceae > Dankookia > Dankookia sp. GCM10030260. The sequence goes on along the minus strand of NZ_JBHTDE010000001.1, from coordinate 101,545 downwards.
ATTGATGCGCGCCGTCATCTGCAACATGCGTCGGGCGACGACCTTGGTATAGACCTCGTCGGACGCCATGTTGTTGGGGTTGTGGCAGTAGTTGCACCCCTGGTCCGGCGAGACCCAGGAGGTCAGCGCCGCCATGGTGCGGGCGAACTGGGTGACCGTGAGGTCGCCCAGCACCTGCACGTTCTGGTAGACCGCGCCGGCCTTCGGCCCGACCGCGCCGACATTCGGCACCGCGGTGGGGATCACGTTCTGCGCCGCGACCACCCGTTCGAGCCGCGGGTTGACCGGCTGTTGCTGCGCCAGGCCGCGGTAGCCGAGCTGGACGGTGTCGATCGGCGGCCGTTCGAAGGTGGTCAGCAGCGCGAAGCCGCCGATCAGCGCCACCGCGGCGGCGGCGCCTTTGAGGACGTAGCTCATCGAGCGCCTCCAGACAGCGGATCGGGCAGGGCGTTGAACGACTCCGGCGGGTAGGACGGCGCGAAGGAATGCTGCATCGCCCACTGGTGCCAGTTGTCCACCACCGTGCCGGTCAGCAGGATGCCGATGCCGCCCGTGAGGGGGCACAGCACGGCGAACCACCAGGCCCAGCGATGGATCGACTCGAAGCTGGCGTTGAAGCCCATGGTCCAGCGCCAGAACAGGCCGCCGCGCTCGGCCGCCGTGCCGCGGTCGATCGCCAGCTCGATCTCGCGCTCACCGCCGAAGCGGCCCAGCGCCAGGATGGTCGCGCCGTGCATGGCGAACAGCAGGGTCGAGCCATAGAGGAAGACGATGCTGAGCGCGTGGAACGGGTTGTAGAACAGGTTGCCGTAGCGGATCGACAGCGCCGCGGTCCAGTCGAGGTGCGGGAAGATGCCGAAGGGCACCGCCTCGGACCAGGACCCCATCGCCAGCGGACGGAGGAAGCCGCAGACGAAGAACAGCCAGAGCGCCGCGGCGAAGGCCCAGGGCACATGCGTCCCCATCCCCAGCGCGCGGGCCCTTCGGTAGGTGCGGACCCACCACAGGATGACCGAGAGCGAGAGGAAGAAGCCGGCCATGATCCACCAGCCGCCTTCATTGAGCGGCGGGAAGCGCAGGCCGTATTTCGGCGCCGGCGGCTCGAGCGCCAGCCAGAAGAACTGGCGGCCGAATTCGCGGATGTTCCAGTTGACGCTGTCGAGCATCACCAGGCCGATGATCTCGAAGGCGATGAAGCCGCAGACGAGGGAGAGCAGCCCGGTCATGCCCAGGTAGACCGGCCCGACCTGCGCGTCGCCGAGCCGGCCCAGCAGGTGCCAGTGCCCGGTCTTGGCCTGCCGCTCGACGCTGTCCCGTGTCCCGAGCGCCACGCCCGGATAGGCGGGACCGACAACCTGTATCCGGGTGAAGATGTTCTGATATTCGGCCATGGATCGATCCTCCCCCTACGACCAGATCGGCAGCTTGAGCCACCAGCCCCACCACTCGGGCCAGCCGCGCGTCCAGAAGGGCCCGCTGATGATGATGCAGACGGCGCTCCAGAAGGCCGCCGACAGCGCGACGAACAGCCCGAGCCGATGGATGCCGAGGGTGCCGATCGAATAGCCGATCAGGTCGCGGAAGAAGCTGTTCTCGTGTTCCGAGGTCTTCACCGCCTCGCCCCGCGGCGGGTTCAGCGCCGAGAGCACCAGGCCGCCGTGCAGCGACAGGGCCAGCACCGTGGTGAAGAAGAAGGTCACCGCCAGCATGTGCGCCGGATTGTAGTGGAAGTGCAGGTACTGGTACCCGACGTTCGACACCCAATCGAGATGGCTGAAGATGCCGTAGGGGAAGCCGTGCCCCCAGGCGCCCAGCAGCACCGGGCGGATCACCACCAGCGAGATGTAGGCGAAGACCGCGACGCTGTAGGCGACGGGGATGTGGTACCCCATGCCGAGCTTCCGCGAGATCTCCGCCTGCCGGAAGATCCAGGAGACGAAGGCGCCGATGGCGCAGACCGTGATGACCTGCCACAGCCCGCCCTCGTACATCGGGGCCAGGCCCAGGCCGTATTTCAGATCCGGCGGCGCGATATTGATCAGCCACGGATTCCAGGTTCCACCCTTGGCCGCGCCCATGAATATCAGGACGGTGCCGATCACGGTGAAGAAGGCCGTGGTAATGCCGAAGAACCCGACCCAGAACGGCCCGATCCAGAAGTCGAAAAGATCGCCCCCGACCAAGGTGCCGCCGCGGACGCGGTACTTCTGCTCAAAGCTCAGCATGGACATCGCATGTTCCCCTCATCCGCGCGCCGACCGGACGCCGCCGCAGGATGCTTCCGACAGGGGCTGGGGCGGGCTGTGCCGCCCGACCCGCCCACTGTCGTGAAGCGGACGCCGGCGCGCTACCGCGCGGGCGGACGGGCAGCCACGGCGCCCGGCTGTGCGTTCATCGTCGGAGCGCACCAGCCCCAATGGTCGCAGTAGCGCGGCGAGCTCATGACCACGAAATGCAGGATGGTGGCGATCGCGATCACCCCGATCGCGGCCAGCACGAGCGAGCGCCGCGGATCGAACAGCATCCAAATCTTGTGCATGTCTAACATAGTGTTCTCCCCAGTGTGCGGGCGGGAAGGCGGCCAGGCGGCCGCCCTCGGCTGCTCAGAAGAAACGCCAATCCGGCGGCACGGCCTGGCCGCCGTACACGAGCGGACGCCACAGCCACACCAGGATATGCGCGCCCATCGAAGCGAAGACGGAGAAAGCCCACCCCTTGATCAGCAGGTTGTTGACTTCCTTGGCCTCGGCCTCGGTCAGGCCGGAAGGACCTCTTCCATCTGCCATGTCAGAAACTCCTCACTGGCCTTGCGGCCGGTCACCGCGCAGGTCCCGCGCGGCAGGGATCGGCGCGACGGCGAACGCCGCGCGCGATGGGGTGCGCCAAGGGGGGGCAAAGCCGCGGTCGCTCATGCGACGCGCCCCTCGGCCAATTCGGTGAGCAGGCGCTCGACGCGCGCCGCGGTGACGCGCGGCTCGGCGGCGTCCCGCGCATCCCGCTCGACGCGATCGCGCAGCCGCTTGGCGGCCGAGATGCGCAGCAGGAAGGGCTCGGTCTCGAGGTGCCGCTCCAGCAGCGCCTGGGCCTGCGGCTCCCACACCTCGGCCGGGCGCGCCGGCGTCGGCTCGACGCGGTCGAGGTCGGTGCCGAGGGGGAGGATGTGGAACAGCGCGTCGAACAGCGCGTTGCAGTATTCCTGGATGATGTAGGTCGCGCCCGCATAGCCCATGAAGGGCGTGCCGGTGGCGCGGCGGATGATGGCGCCGGGGAAGCTGACCGGGATGTAGGTGCAGCGCGCCCGTGTCTCGGCGGCATACATGCGCTCGTTGTACGACCCGAACAGCACCAGCGGCGGGGTCTTCCGCATCGCCTCCCGCACCGCCTGGTTGTCGGGCTTCATCCCGGGCCGCCTGGCGAAGGAGAAGGCGCAGGGCACGCCCATCTCGTCTTCCAGGAAGCGGCGGAAGCCGCGCGTGTAGGTCTCCGTCGCCACGATGGCGAAGCTGGCGGTGGCGTAGAAATCCTGCGTGACGCTGCGCCAGAGATCCCAGATCGGCTTGATCGTGGTGTGCTTCTCGCGCTCGATGAAGGGCTCGGGGTCGAGCCCGGTCAGCTCGCCCAGCTTGCGCAGGAAATTGGTGGTGGCGAAGATCCCGAACGGCGCCTGCAGGTAGGGCCGGTCGAGCTCCTCGCACAGCTTGCGGCCGAATTCGCGGTACATGCAGATGTTGACATCCGCCTCGGGCAGCCGGGCGATGTCCTCGACATGACTGCCGAGCGGGAAGACCAGGTTGATCTCGCAGCCGATGCCCTCGACCAGCCGGCGGACCTCCGCCAGGTCGGACGGCATGTTGAAGGTGCCGTAGATCGGACCGATGATATTGACCCGCGGGCGCTCGCCGTCCTTGCGGACGCGCGGCCGCACCTTGCCCTTCTTCGCGCCGAACTCGGTCCAGAGCCAGTTGATGGCGCGGTCGGCCGCCTGCCACTGGTCCTCGTCGATGGTGCGCGGGATGAAGCGCAGCAGGTTGGAACCCTCGGGCGTCACCCCGCCGCCGATCATCTCGGCGATCGAACCCGTCACCACCACGGCGGGAAGGTCGGGGTCCTGCGTCGCCGCGGCGCGCCGCATCGAGCCTTCGGTGCCGGTCTTCGACAGGCTGTCCTCGTCGAGGCCGGTGACCACCACCGGCAGCTCGTGCGGCGGCAGCGCATCCGTGTAGTGCAGCACCGCCGTCACCGGCAGGTTCTCGCAGCCGACCGGGCCGTCGATCACCACGCGCAGGCCGCGCACCGCGGTGAAGGCGTAGACCGCCCCCCAGTAGCCGCCGGCGCGGTCATGGTCGATGACGAGCATCGGTCAGGTCCCCACCGCTTCGATCGCCTTCGCCTTCGCCGCGCGGATCTTGCGCTGGCGATCGCGGAAGCCGGGCGGGTCGGCGGGCTTGCCCGCGAAGCCGTAGCCGGCGCTGTCCTTGGTGCCGACGCCCTCGAAGAAGCTGACCATGCGGCCGAAGCGCTCGCGCCCCTTGGTCTGGGCGTTGACGATGGCCGCCATGGACCCGGCGCCGGCCGGCCCGAACAGCGGGCGGGCGGAGACCATGTTGGTGAAGTAGAGCGACGGGATGCCGAGCTCCTTGCCGCGCTGCACCAGCGGGGTGGTGCCGATGGCCAGGTCGGGGCGGACATCCTCCATGGCCGCGACGTCGTGCTCGAGGCTGGCGCGGTACTGCACATGCGCGCCATGCGCTTCCAGCCAGTCGAGGTCGGCGGCGCTCCATTCGGTCTTCGGCAGCGCGGTGCCGACATAGGGCACCTCGGCGCCGGCCTCGATCAGCAGCCGCGCGACCAGCAGCTCGCTGCCCTCGTAGCCGGAGACGGTGACGCGGGCCTTGATCGGGTTGGCAGCGAGTGCGCTGCGCAGCGCCGGCAGGATCGCCTGGCGTGCCGCCTCGATCCGCGGCCCGTCGATGCCGGCGGCACGGCCGACCGATTCCAGCCAGGCCATGGTGCCCTCGACGCCGACCGGGCCGGAGCCGACGACAGGGCGGCCGGCGGCGCGGAATTCGCGGATGCTGGCGGTGTAGAAGGGATGCACCGCGGCGACGACCTCGCAGTCCAGCGCGGCGTAGAGGTCGCGCCATTCGCGCGACGGCGTCTGCGGCGCGACGCCCAGGCCGAGCGGCTTCAGCAGGCCCGCCACCACCATCGGGTCGGCCGGGAACAGCTCGCCGACCAAAGCGACGCTGCGCTCCTCCTCCGGCAGGTTGCGCGGCCGGGCGACCGGGCCGGCTTCCGCTTCCAGCCGGGCGTATTTCAGCATCGCGCCGGCGAGCACGTCCTTGGCCTCGGCATGGGTCGGCACGCCGAAGCCGGGCACGTCGATGCCGATGACGCGGACGCCGTCGATCTGCTTCGGCAGCAGGTCGAGCGGCACGCCGGAGGCGGTCGGTACGCAGAGGTTGATGACGACGACCGCGTCATAGTCCTCGGGCTTCGCCGTCGCATGCACCGCGTCGCGGATGTCCTCGAACAGCTTGCCGGTGACCAGCGTCTCCGAGTTGAACGGCACGTAGCCGACCGAGCGCTTGGCGCCGTAGAAATGGCTGGTGAAGGTCAGCCCGTAGACGCAGCAGGCGCTGCCCGACAGGATCGTCGCGGTGCGGCGCATCCGCAGCCCGACCCGCAGCGACCCGAAGGCCGGGCACATCGATTGCGGCTGGTCGTGCGGGCCGCGCGGATAGTCCTTCACCAGCTGGGCCATCGCCGCCGATTTCCCGGCGGCGCCGGCGGCCGCCAGCATCGTCTCCCGCCCGCCATGGCAGCCGGAGGCTTCCGTCGGGGATTTGGGGGGGAGCGCATCCATGCTCAGGCGCCTTCGTAGACGACTTCGAGGGAGGGCTTCTCGATGACCTCGGCGCCGCACATGTCTTCCATGGTGGCCGGGTTCAGCACCACGCCGCGGCCGACCGCATCGCCCTTGAACAGGCCGAGCAGCGCGTCATGCGTCAGCGGCTTCGGCCGCAGCGGCGGCGCCGTGGCGACCTGCTCGGCCAGCTGCTCGAAGACGCTGGCCCATTGGCCGCCGGGCGTGCCGACGATCTCGTAGTTGGCCGACTTGCGGCGGATGTCGTCGTCGGCCGGGATCGCCGACAGGATCGGGATGCCGGCGGCGGCGGCGAAGGCCGCGGCCTCCCCGGTGCCGTCGTCCTTGTTCACCACCATGCCGGCGACGCCGACATTGCCGCCGAGCTTCTTGAAGTACTCGACCGCGGAGCAGACGTTGTTCGCCACGTAGAGCGACTGCAGGTCGTTCGACCCGACGACGATCACCTTCTGGCACATGTCGCGGGCGATCGGCAGGCCGAAGCCGCCGCAGACCACGTCGCCCAGGAAGTCGAGCAGCACGTAGTCGAAGTCCCACTGGTGGAAGCCGAGCTTCTCCAGCAGCTCGAAGCCGTGGATGATGCCGCGCCCGCCGCAGCCGCGGCCGACCTCCGGCCCGCCGAGTTCCATGGCGAAGACGCCGTCGCGCTTGAAGCAGACATCGCCGATGGCGACCGGCTCGCCGGCCAGCTTCTTCTTGCTGCTGGTCTCGATGATCGTCGGGCAGGACCGGCCGCCGAACAGCAGGCTGGTCGTGTCGGACTTGGGGTCGCAGCCGATGAGCAGCACGCGCTTGCCCTGCTGCGCCATCATGTAGGACAGGTTCGCCAGGGTGAAGGACTTGCCGATGCCGCCCTTCCCGTAGATGGCGATGATCTGCGTCTCCTTCTTCACCGGCCCGGTATGCACCGCGTCCGGCTCCATCGCGGCCTCGGCGCGCAATGCGTCTGCCATGCTGGCCTTGGGGGGCTCGGACGGGGTCTTGCCGACGGCCACGTTCATGCGCAGTCCCTCCAGTCTAAAATCATCTTCAGGCACGCGGCGTCCGAGAAAGCCGTGCGGTAGGCCGCAGCAGCCTCGGCCGCGGCCGCGGTATGGGTGATCAGCCCGTCCAGCGAGAGCCGGCCGGCAGCGAGCAGCGCCTGCACCGCCAGCAGGTCGGGCGCCTTCCACTCGGCGGCGATGCGCAGGCGCGCCTCCCGCATGAAGGCGGGCGGGAAGGCGAAGCTGAGCGGCTCGGCGTAGAAGCCGGCCAGGCAGATCTCGCCGCCCGGCGCCAGGCGGGCGATCAGGCTGTCGAGCAGCCTTGGGTCGCCGGAGACGTCGCAGATGGCGCGGTAGTCGCGCCGGTCGTCGCTGGCGGGGTCCACCACCCGATAGCCCGCGGCGCCGTCGCGGCGGGAGGGGTTGCTTTCCCAGACGGTGGGCGGCGGCGCGCCGGCGGCGATCGCCAGCCGGGCCAGCAACCGGCCCAGCACGCCATGGCCGATGATCAGTTCAGGCTGGACCGCGCCGGCGGGGGTGGCGTGGTAGGCGGTGGCGGCGAGCGCCAGCAGCACGCCGGTCTCGGCCAGGTTCTCGCCGATCGGCACCACCTTGGCGCCCGGGACGACCAGCCGGGCGGCGGCCCCGCCGAACAGCCCGCGGACGGGACCGAAGCAGCGCGCGCCGGGGACGAAGACGCGGTCGCCGACGCTGCGGCCGGCATCGGGGCCAGCCTGCGTCACGCGGCCGACCGATTCGTAGCCGGGGACCAGCGGGTACCCCATGCCGGGGAAGTGCGGCATCCGGCCGGACCAGAGCAGCCGCTCGGTCCCGGTGCTGATGCCGCTCCACTCGACGGCAACGACGACATCGTCCTCGCCGGGGGGTGTCAGGTCGAGCCTTTCGAGGCCCAGGTCTTCCGGTCCCCTCAGCAGGACGGCGATGGTGTCCATTGTTTGGACCTCCCCTGTCCAGCTTGATGTCAGGATACCTTGACGGTCCAAAGTGTCAAGCGAGTTTGACATACCTCAAGCCGCCCTGGCGACCATGACGCGCGCCAGCAAGGGCGTGCGCGTCGGCAGCAGCTTCGGCGCGGCGAAGCCGGCCTGCTGCACCAGCGCGGCCAGTTCCCCGGCGCTGCGCGGCCGGCCGGTGCCCATGGCGAGCAGGTAGAAGCCGAAATAGGCCTCGGTGATCGGCTCGGCGCCCGGCGTGCCCGACATCGGCTCCGCCACCAGCAGCGTCCCCCCCGGGGCGAGCGCGCCGCGGGCCGAGCGCAGGATGGCCAGCGCCTTGCCGTCGTCGTGGTCGTGCACGATGCGGACAAGCGAGACGATGTCGGCGCCCTGCGGCATCGGCCCTTCGGTGAAGTCGCCGCCGAAGGCCTCGGCGTGGTCGGCCAGGCCCGCCGCGGCGAAGGCGGCGCGGCCGCGCTCGGCCACCGCCGGCAGGTCGAACAGCTTCAGGCGGAGATCGGGATGCCGCGCCGCCACCGCCCGCAGGAAGCTGCCGTCGCCGCCACCCAGGTCCAGCAGGCAGCGGTGCTTCGAGAAGTCGTAGGCGGCCAGCACCTCCTCGGCGATGAAGGGCTGGGACGCCGCCATCAGCGCGGTATAGGCGGCGACCTGGGCATCCGGCAGCGCGGCGGGGCGCTCGACCTCGGCATAGGGCCAGTAGCCGGACAACCCGTTGCCGCCGCGGTCGCGCCGCAGCAGCGCCACCGGGTCGGCCAGGTCGCGGTAGACCATGGCGTGGTGCTCGACCATCGCGGTGACGCCGGGATTGTCGACCATGGCGGCGCCGAGCGCGCCCAGGCCCCAGCGCCGGCCACGGCGGCGGGCGACGAGCTTCAGCGACTCGGCAGCATTCAGCAGCGTCGCCGCTGCCTCCGCCGAAAGCCCCAGCCGCGCCACCAGCACGTCATGCGCCACCGGCCCGTCGCGCAGGATCTCGAAGACCCGCAGCCGGACGCAGGCCAGCAAGGTCTGGGTGTAGACGAAGCCGGCGCACAGATCGAACAGCGCCCGCACCCGCCGCCGCGCCATCGGCCGGGTCAGCGGGAAGCGTGTGGCGAACCGGCGGAAGCGCGGGCTGGCCAGCAGCCGGTCGTAAAGGTCGCGGAGGCGCTCCGGGAGCCCGGGCTGCGCCATGGCGGTGGTATCCGACACGCTGTCAGGCCGCGTTGACGGACAGCTTGCGCGGCAGCAGCCGGCGGGTCTCCGACAGGATCACCGCGCGCAGCTCCCGCGCCCCCGGGCAGTCCGGGATGGCGGCGACCGCCTCGGCCGCCAGGTCCTCCAGCCGCGCGATGGCGCCCGCGAGGCCGAATTGCAGCACCGCGCTGGGGCGCTGGTGCGCCGCGTCCTGGCCGGCCGGCTTGCCCATCTCGGACTCGTCCTCGACCGCGTCGCGCAGGTCGTCGGCCACCTGGTAGGCCTCGCCCAGCCGGTCGCCGAGCAGCCGCCAGACCGCCGCATCGGCGCCCGCCGCGGCGGCCCCGGCCGCGGTCGCGGCGGCGAACAGCGAGCCGGTCTTCTCCCGCTGGTATTGCGCCAGGTCGCAGCGCGGCTCGCTCTCCCAGGCCTGGCCGGCGACGATGCCGCGCGGCACGCCGACCGAATCGCCGATGGTCATCACCAGCGGGCCGAGCCGGGCCGGCGCGTGGTGGGCGGCGCGGGCCAGCAGCTGGAAGGACAGCACGATCAGCGCATCGCCAGACAGCACCGCCAGCGGCTCGCCATGCGCGGCATGCACGCTGGGCCGGCCGCGGCGGGTCGCGGCGTCGTCGAAGCAGGGCAGGTCGTCGTGGACGAGGGAGGCGCAGTGCAGCAGCTCGATCGCCGCCGCGGCGGCGTCGGCCAGGGCCGGCGCGTCGTCGCCGCAGGCGCCGGCAACCGCGAGGCAGAGCCGCGGGCGGACCCGCGCGCCCTTCGGGAAGACCGCATGCCGCATCGCCTGGGCCAGGCGCGGCGGGCAACCCGGGCCTTCCGCCAGGCCGATGGCGGCGGACAGGGCCCGTTCGATCCGCGTGACTGCGTCCATCTGGCGACCTCCCCAGGGGCCCGAGCGTGTGTCGGGCTTCCTTGTCGGTTAAGACTGTCAACTTGATTGGACAGTGACGTCAACCGGAATTCACGCATCGCGCCCTCGTGACCCGCGCAGGGTCCGGGTCCGGGGCCATATCAGCCTTGCTAAGGCTCGCGTGGCGGCTCCCGCCCCCTCAAGGCCGGCGGCTTCCCCGGGCCCGCATGCAACGCGGCCTGGCCCCGTGCGGCCAGGCAGGGAGGGATCCGGTATGGCCAAAGCCTGGACCAACGATCGCCTTGCGACCGGCGTGCAGGAGGCGGGAATCCGCCGCATCGGCACCGCCGACCTGATGCTGGCGCTGCGCCAGGGATGGGACGACTTCCGCGCCATCCCGACGCAGCTGCTGTTTCTCTGTGTGCTCTATCCCGTCGTCGGCCTGGTCGCCGCGCGCGCCATGTCGGGCGGCGAACTGGTTCCCCTGATCTGGCCGCTGGTCGCCGGGCTCAGCCTGGTCGGGCCGGTCGCGGCCGTCGGGCTGTACGAGATCAGCCGGCGGCGCGAGGCGGGGGAGGATGTCTCCTGGCTGACCGCCTTCGCGGTGCTGAAGCACCCCAACCTGCCGCAGATCGCCATGCTCGGCATCCTGCTGATGGCGATCTTCGTCGCCTGGGTGGGGGTGGCGCAGATGATCTGGTCCGCGACCTTCGGGCACCTGCCGGCGATGGGCTTCGGCGAGATGGTGCATGCCGCCTTCACCACACCGGAAGGGCGGCGCTTGCTGCTGTATGGCAATGCCGTCGGCTTCGTCTTTGCCCTTCTGGTGCTGGTCCTGACCGTGGTCTCGGTGCCGATGCTGATCGACCGGCCGGGGGTCGGGATCGGCTCGGCGATCAGTGCCTCGGTGCAGGCCTGCATCGCCAACCCGGTGCCGATGGCGATCTGGGGCGCGCTGGTGGCGGCGCTGCTGCTGCTGGGCAGCATCCCGGCCTTCATCGGGCTGGCGGTGGTGATGCCGGTGCTGGGGCATGCCACCTGGCACCTGTACAAGCGGGTGGTGGTGTAGGAAGGCCGGGGAGAAGGTATTCTCCCCGGACCCCTCATCTCTTTTTCCGAGTTGATACCCGCCGCGCGACAGGTCGCGACCCACAAAAAGAAGGGGTGGGTTTCGGGGAGGGAGTACTTTTCCCTCCCCAGCCTTGCGTCCTTCAGACCACCGGCAACGGAGACCCCCCGCATGACCTGGTCCATCCTCGGCGCGTCGCTGGCGGCGCATGACCTGGCCGCGTCCCGCCATTTCTTCGGCACCCTGCTCGGCCTGGGCACGCCACGGGCGGTCGACCCGCAGACCCTGGCCTTCGGCGAGGGGCTGCGGCTGCGCCGGCCCGGCCGGATGCTGGCCCGGCGGGGCGGCGACTTGCTCGGCCCCGCCGGCGCCCGTCACGTGGCGATCGAGATCGACGACCTGCACACGGTTGCCGGCAACCTCGGCAAGGCGGCCATTCCGCATGTCGAGGCGGATCCGGCCGAATTCGGCCGCGCCGCGATCTGGACGCTGGACCCGGCGCAGAACCTCGTCGCCTTCTGCCAGCGGCAACGCAGCGAGGGCGATGCCGGCTGGCATGTCCACCACGTCAACCTGCCGGCCGCCGACGTGCGCGAGGCCACCGCCTTCTATGTCGAGATGGCCGGCATGACCGAAGGCCGCTGGCAGGCGCCGGCGGCGCGCGGCGATTTCAGCATCGACCCGGCGGAGCTTGCGGTGCTGACGCGCGGCACCGACAACAGCGGCCTGCACATCATCCGCCCCGACCCCGGCTTCGCGCTGCGCAACCACTTCGCCCACAACCCGTCGATCGGCGGCCATCCGGCCTTCTGCGTGAAGGATGTCGGCGCGGTGAAGGCGCGGCTGGAAGCGGCCGGGGTGCTGGTCTCGGATGCCGGGGTCTATGCCATGGCGAACATGCGGCAGATCTACGTGCTCGACCCGGTGTCCAACATGATCGAGGTCAACCAGGTGGTGTAGCGGACCTCGAAGACGCAGGCGGCGGCGCCCGCCGCTGCGCAGGCCACCTCGGTGACCCGGGCGCGGCGGTGCACCAGCCCGGCGAAGAGCCGTTCGAAGGTCGCGGCGAAGTACCCGCAGCCCGGCCGGTCCAGCACCGCGCCGCGGCACAGCGGGCAGCCGGCGATCGACAGCCGGACGGGATGCCCCGGCCGCGCGGCGAAGGCGCCGCTCCCGGCGAAGGTCCAGGCATGGCGCCGGATGGCCGAGAGCAGCAGGCGCGCCGCCAGCGGCGCCGGCAGCACCCGCAGCAGCCATTGCACCGGGCGCGGGATGCGGTTGGCCAGCAGGTAGTCGCCGGTGCGCAAGCCTGCCTCCCTGGCCGCGGCGGCGAGCAACGCGGGGTCCAGCCGCCTTCGCAGCACGTGGTGCAGGACGGCGACCTCGCGCTCCTCGACCATCCGCGCCGGCGGTGCGCGGCGATAGGCGGCGAGCCCCGCCTCGGCGAACAGCGCATCGACCGCATCCGCCGGCAGCGCCGCATCCAGCGCCGCCGCCATCTGGGTGATGGCGTTCGGGCCGATGCGGCCGCCCGGGTGGGCGCCGCCGTCCATGCTACTCGACGCTTTCCGGCAGTTGCTCCGTCCCGCCGCCGCAGGCCTTGACGCTGGCGGCCGAACTGCCGCCGACATTCGCCGCCGGCAGCTTGGCCTTGGGCCGGTGCATGGTCTTCCACATCGCGTTGTGCGGCGCGCGGGCGGCGGCGGCGTCCATGGTCCGCGTCGCGTCGAAGTGGAAGTCGACCGACTTCTTGGTCTGCGGCCCCCAGTAGCCGACCTTGCCGAGATCGTAGAAGGTCCGCTGGAAGCCCGATTTCAGGAAGGCCTTGAGGCAGCCGAGCAGGTATTTCCGCTTCGCCTTGTCGCGCTCGAACGGGTAGCCGAGGAAGGACTTGCGCATGTAGAAGCGCCGGTAGTTCGCCATGACGCGGTCGAGCAGGGTCGCCCGGTCCATCGCATCCGGCTTCATGATCGGCGTGACGAAATTGTACTTCGAGAAGTCGAAGACCTCGACCTTGTCGCCCAGTTCCTGGAACAGGTCGCTGAACGGCCAGGGCGTGTACATCGCCCAGTTCGCCATGTCCGGGTTCCAGTCCAGCGCCATGCGGTAGGTCTCCTCCAGCGTCTCCACCGTCTCGTTCTCGAGCCCGACGATGAACTGCGCCTCGGCGACGATGCCGTTCTGGCGCAGCAGCTGGATGGCCTTCTTGTTCTGGGCGATCGTGGTCTCCTTGTTGAAGCGTTCCAGCTTCAGCTGCGCCGCGGCCTCGGTGCCAAGCGAGACATGGATCAGCCCGGCCTTGCGGTAGAGCGGCAGCAGCGCCTCGTCGCGCAGGATGTCGGTGACGCGGGTGTTGATGCCCCAGAGCACGGGCAGGTCGCGCTCGACCAGCAGTTCGCAGAATTCGACGAATTTCTTCTTGTGGATGGTGGGTTCCTCGTCGGCCAGGATGAAGAAGCCGACCTGATGGTCGCGCACCAGCCCTTCGATCTCGTCGACCACCTTGCGGGGGTCGCGCACCCGGTAGTCGCGCCAGAATTTCCACTGGCTGCAGAAGGAACAGGTGAAGGGGCAACCGCGGGCCAAATTGGGGATCGCCACCCGCGTGCCGGTCGGGGTGTAGACGTAGCGCTTCCAGTCGAGGATGCCCCAGTCGGGCGAGATGCGGTCCATGTCGGCGATCGGCGGCGCGGCCGGCGTCGCCACCGCCTGCCCCGCCTCGCCATAGGCGATGCCCTTCACGCCGGCGCGCTCCGTGGGCCAGCGGCCTTCGTCCACGCAGCGGACCAGGTCGAGCAGCACCTGCTCCCCCTCCCCGCGCACGATGGCATCGATCCAGGGCGCCTCGGCCAGGACCTGGCCATACATGAAGGTGCCGTGGATGCCGCCCAGCACGGTGACCGCCCGCGGGCAGGCCTCCTTGGCGATGCGCAGGATCGACTCGGCCTCGTAGATCGCCGGGGTGATCGCGGTGCAGCCAACCAGGTCGGGCTGCAGGGCCAGCAGGGCTTCCCGGACCTGCTCGTGATCCAGGTGCTCGGTCATCGCGTCGATGAAGGTGATCTCGGTGAAGCCTGCCGCCTTCAGGTAGCCGGACAGGTAGGCGACCCAGGCGGGTGGCCAGGTGCCGGCGATCTCGGCGCCGCCCGAGTGGTAGTTCGGATGGATCAGGACGATGCGCATGGCTTTGGCCCTCCCCCGGCCCTGGCCGGCAAGGGGAAGGCTGCCCGCGAAAGTGTCAGGCTACCTTGACAGAGATCAAACCGGTTTCAGACGACACCGGTTGCAGGGCGCCTCCTCTACATGGGCCTGCACCCGCCACACGGCAGGTCCCGACCCGGCGACATGGAGGCGGGTCCAGCGAGGATGCTTCCTCCCTGGCCTTGCCATCCCCTCTACCGGTTCCGCCGCCACAGCTCCTCGCTCAGCAGCGCCGCGAAGCCGATCCAGGCGGCATAGGGCACCGCCAGCCAGGCCGCCGGCCGGTCCACCCTGCGCGCGGTCTCGACGAAGGCCACGGCGTTCACCACCGTGACCGCCGCCTCCAGCGTCGCCGTGCCGCGGAGCCGCTTGCCGAAGCCCAGCCACATCCAAAGCGCGTTCAACCCCTGGATGCCCCACCAATGCGCCAGCGCCTGGGTCCGCGCCTGGCCCGGCCGGGCATTCCACAGCCGGGCGCCGGAGACGGTCAGCGCCGCATAGATCGGCCCCCAGATGGCGAAGGCGGCGTCGGGCGGGTTGAAGGGCGGCTTCTCCAGCCTCTCGTAGTCCCGCCGGATCCGCCCATGCGCCGGGGAGGGCGACCAGCGCGCCGCCAGCAGCGCCGAGGCCAGCACCGCCCCGCCGCAGACCGCCAGCGCCGTGGCGATGTCGGCGTCGCCCACCCGCCGCGGCGCCAGGGCGATACGCGCCCGCTCCACCAGGGACTGATCCATGCACCGCGCCTCCGCCTGACCGCCGGCGGAACGCGGCGGCCCGGGGCAGGGTTCAGCGCAGCCGGGGGTTCAGCGCGCGTTCCTGCTCCAGCCGCAGCATCAGGTCGAGCATCCAGCCGACCTGCGCACCCAGCCGCGGCGCCGGCGCCTGGCCGCGGCGCGGCTCGGCCGCCACCGCCTCGACCAGGAAGCGCGTCTCCGGCAGGCAGGGCGCGTCGGTGCGGCCGGCCGGCAGCGCGATGGCGCCCAGGCTGCGCGCCAGCAGGGCGACCTTCCGCCGGCCCGACACCACGGCGCGGCGGGAGACGCTGTCGAAGCCCTGGCGCGCCACCTGGTGGCCGATCTCGGCATAGATCCAGCGGGCGGCGCCGATCCCGGGCCGGCAGGCCAGCGGCAGCCGGGCGATCCCGGATTCCGACCGGCGGTACAGCATCGCCGCCTCGGCCAGAAGCCGCCGCACCACGCCGGCGAGCCGCGCGTCGAAGACCGGCTCCGCCAGCCAGGCATCCGGGTCCAGCCCGGCCTCCCGCATCCAGTCCAGCGGCAGATACAGCCGCCCAGCCCGGGCATCCTCGCCGACGTCGCGGGCGATGTTGGAGAATTGCATGGCGACGCCGAGGTCGCAGGCGCGGGCGAGGACCGCCGGCCGGCGCTCGTCCATCAGCAGCGCCATCATCGCGCCGACCGTCCCGGCCACCCGCGCGGCATAGGCGGTGAGGTCAGCGAGCGTCGCATAGCGCCGTCCCGCGCGGTCCCAGGCGAAGCCGTCCAGCAGGGCTTCCGGCACCGCGCGCGGGATCGCGTAGCGGGCGATCACCGCGGCCAGCGCGCGGTCGGCGGGCATGGGCAGCGGGCGGCCCTCATAGGCGCGCTGCAGCCGGTCCCGCAGCTCGGCCAGCGCGGCCGGGCTGGGGTCGAGGTCGATGACGTCGTCGGCGACCCGGCAGAAGGCATAGAGCGCGGTCGCCGGCTCGGCGATCCGCCGCGGCAGCAGCTTCGAGGCGGCATGGAAGCTCTTCGACCCGCCGGCCAGCAGCGCGCGGCAGGCGGCGAGGTCTTCAGGGCTGAGCACGGGCTCTTGGCGCATCTTGGACCCCACTGGACGTTTGCGGTCTGCGCCGCGGCAGCCGTCGACCACCCTTGCGCCACTGTAAATCCAGCCTGACACTTTCCGCCAGAGCAAAAAGGACAAGCGCGTGCGACGATTGGCCGTCGGTCTGGTTGCCCTGCTGGCGCTCGTCGCCATCGGGTTCGGCGTCGCGCGGATGCTGGCGCCGCTGGAAGGGCTGGCGGTTGCGCCGCTGCGGGTCGGGGGCATCCCGACCTTGGTCTACCGCAAGGCCGGCGGCGCCGCGGCCCCGGTCGTCGTCATCGCGCATGGCTTCGCCGGGTCGCAGGCGATGATGCAGCCCTTCGCCACCACCCTGGCGCAGGCCGGCTTCGTCGCCGTCACCTTCGACTTCCCCGGCCATGGCGGCAACCCGGCGCCGCTGTCGGGCGGGCTGACCGACGACGCCGCCGCCGCCGGCGTGCTGCTCGCGGCCCTCGGCCGGGTGGTGGAGGCGGCGCAGCCGCTCGGCGACGGGCGGGTGGCGCTGCTCGGCCATTCCATGGCGGCCGACATCGTCATCCGCTGGGCCTTCGCCCGGCCGGAGGTGGAGGCGACCGTCGCCCTCTCCGGTTTCGGGCCGGAGGTGACGGCGGGCCAGCCGCGCAACCTGCTGGTCGGCGTCGGCGCCTGGGAGCCGGAATTCCTCCAGGACGCCGCCCGCCGCATCGTGGCCCTCGCCTCGCCCGGCCCGCCGGTGCCGGAGACCACCTACGGCGCCTTCCCCGACGGCACCGCCCGCCGCCTGGTGCTGGTCGAGGGCGTCGAGCATATCGGCATCCTCTACGCGCGGCAGTCGCTGGTGGAATCCCGCGCCTGGCTCAACGCCGCCTTCGACCGCAGCGGGGATGGCCCGCTGGATACCCGCGGACGCTGGATCGGCCTGCTGCTCGGCGGCCTGCTGGCGCTGGCCTGGCCGCTGTCCCACCTGCTGCCGCGCGCGACTGCGGCACCTGCCGGCGGCGGCCTGCCCTGGCGGCGCTTCTGGCCCGTCGCCCTGCTGCCCGCCATCGCCACGCCGCTGGTCCTGCGGGTGCTACCCACCGGCTTCCTGCCCATCCTGCTCGGCGACTACCTGACGGTGCATTGCGCCGTGTATGGCGGGCTGACCGCGGCCGGGCTGTGGTGGGCGCGGCGGGGGGAGCCGGCCGCCGGCCGCGCCGCGGCGCTGGCCGTCGGCCTCGCCGCGCTGGCCATCGCCGCCTATGCCATCCTCGGCCTCGGCAGCGCGATCGACCGCTTCGTGCTGGGCTTCCTGCCGGCGCCGCACCGCGCCTGGCTGGTGCCGCTGATCCTGCTCGGCACCCTGCCCTGGTTCCTCGCCGACGAATGGGCGACGCGCGGGCCCGGCGCGGCGCGGCTGGCCTACCCCGCGACCAAGGCGCTGTTCCTGGCCTCGCTGCTCGGCGCCGTGGCGCTCGACCCGCCGCGGCTGTTCTTCCTCATCATCATCGTGCCGGTGATGCTGGTCTTCCTCGTGGTCTTCGGGCTGTTCGGGCGGTGGAGCCACCGTGCCACGGGGTCGCCGCTGCCGGCGGCGCTGGCCAATGCGCTGGCGCTGGCCTGGGCGATGGCGGCGACCTTTCCCATCGTGCCACGCTAGGCAAGGTCGGGGAGGACGTATCCTCCCCAAGCCCCACCCTCATTCCTGTGGGTTGGCACCTGCCGTGTGGCGCGGCCCGACCCTGCCACCGCAACCCGAGGAGACCCTCCATGGACATCAGGCGCGCCGGCTCGCAGCCCTCCGGCAAGGGGCCGGCGGACTACTTCACCGGCACCGTCCGGATCGACCCGCTGTTCAGCCCGCCCGACCCTGCCCGGGTCGCCGGCGCCCTGGTCACCTTCGAGCCCGGCGCCCGCACCGCCTGGCACACCCACCCGCTCGGCCAGACCCTCTTCGTCATGTCCGGCTGCGGCCGGGTGCAGCGCGAGGGCGGCCCGGTCGAGGAGATCCGCCCCGGCGACGTGGTCTGGTTCCCGCCCGGCGAGAAGCACTGGCACGGCGCGGCGCCTGCCACCGCCATGTCGCACATCGCCATCCAAGAGAAGCTGGACGGCAAGGCGGTGGACTGGCTGGAACAGGTCACGGACGCGCAATACGGCGGCTGACGGCGGCCTGCCGGCAGGCCGCCGGAGTCACCGCCCCGGCAGGGCCCGACGCGCCTCGCCCCGCGGCGCGAAGGCGTCGTCCGTGAAGCTCAGATAGGCGTCGCCGAGCGGTTCGGGGACCTCGAACCGGACCCATAGCTGGCGCGCCGCCCCCGCGGGAACGGCCGTGAGGGGCAGCCCTTCCACCGGCCTGTGGATCCTGCCCGGCGTGAGGATCCGCACGTTGCTGCGGGACAGGTCGACCTGGGTCGTGCCGGCGGTGACCCGGAAGGTCACGCTGATCTCCCGCGTGCCGTCGCGGAGCGCGGCATTGCCGAGGGCCAGCACCTCGAACCAGGTGCCCGCGATCTCGAGCCGCTCGCCGAGGACGAGCGGCGGGGCCGCCTTGCCCGGCTCGCTCCCCCCGGCCGGCACGCGCGGGTCCGGCTGCGGGGCCAGCCGGGGTTCCGGCCCGGCAGGCCGCGCCTCCCGCGGCGGGGACGGTGCCGGGACCGGCGCTGCGGCCGGCACGGCGGCACGCCCCGCGGGGTCGGTCGGCGCCAGCGCGACGCGCGCCTGGTAGACCGGCAGGAGCAGGGCAAGCAGCCCCGTCATCGCCGTCAGCAGCGCCGCCAGGCCGGTCAGCAGGCCGGGCAGGGTGGTCCACCAGGAGCGTTCGGGCGGCGGCTCGGCCATGGCGTCTCCCGTCCCCTCCCCTGCCGCCCGATCCTGCCTTCGGCGCCGCGGCCGTGCCAAGCCTGGATCCGGGCCGGCAGCATCACCCGGCGCCGGTCCCCTGGCCCGGCAGGTGCGGATGCCCTTGTTGAGCATAGCCGTGCAGTTATATTATGGTCCGACCATGCAAGCCTCGCTCGATCGGACCTTTGCCGCCCTGGCCGATCCGACCCGCCGTGCCATCCTCGCCCGGCTGGCCCAGGGCGAGGCGACCGTCGCCGAATTGCAGAAGCCCTTCCGCATCAGCCAGCCGGCCATCTCGAAGCACCTCAAGGTGCTGGAGGCCGCCGGGCTGGTCGAGCGCGGCCAGGCCGGCCAGGCCCGGCCGCGGCGGCTGCGCCTGGCGGCGCTGGACGAGACCACCGCCTGGTTCGACCAGCTCCGCGGCCTCTGGGCCGACAGCTTCGACCGGCTGGAGGCGCTGCTGCAGGCACCCGACACCATCGACAGGAAAGCCTGACCCATGACCGCCGATCCAGGCTCCGATTTCGTCGTCACCCGCCTGTTCCGGGCACCCCCCCAGCGGGTCTGGGACGCCTGGACCCGGCCGGAGATGCTGGCGCAGTGGTTCGGCCCCAAGGGCGTCACCACCACCGTGCTGCGCCACGAGCTGCATCCGGGCGGCCTGCTGCATGCCCGCATGGACCGGCCGGACGGCGGCACCATGTATGCCCGCTTCCTCTACCGGGAGGTCACCCCGCCTGCCCGCCTGGTCTGGGCGCATGCCTTCGGCGATGCCGCGGGCAATGCCGCCCCCTCCCCCTTCGGCGGCCCCTGGCCACTGGAACTGCTGGCCACCGTGACCTTCGAGCCGGCCGGCGCGG
The DNA here is from genome assembly GCF_042666655.1 of Dankookia sp. GCM10030260. Taxonomy (NCBI): domain Bacteria; kingdom Pseudomonadati; phylum Pseudomonadota; class Alphaproteobacteria; order Acetobacterales; family Roseomonadaceae; genus Dankookia; species Dankookia sp. GCM10030260. The sequence continues at coordinate 81,895 of NZ_JBHTDE010000001.1, read as the reverse complement.
CGACCCGGGTCACGCTGCACTGGACGCCGATCGAGGCGACGCCGGAGGAACGCGCCGCCTTCACCGCCGCCATTCCCTCGATGGAAGGGGGCTGGGGCGGCAGCTTCGATCAACTCGACCAGTTTCTCGCCGGGATGGAGTAGGCAAGGCCCGGGAGGCGGTATCCTCCCGGTGGACGCAATGCGTCCAACCCACCCCTATCTCTCTGGGTTGGCATCGGCCGCGCGGCGGGTGCCAGGCTCACAAAGAGGCAGGGTGGGGCTTGGGGAGGGAATACCCTTCCCTCCCCAGTCTTCCTTTCTACGGACACCGATACGGATGGCCAATGCCCCCTGATCCCTATGCGACGCTCGGCCTGGCCCGCGACGCCACCGCGGACCAGGTCCGTGCGGCCTACCGCAAGCTCGCCAAGCAGCACCACCCCGACCTGAACCCCGGCAATGCCGCCGCCGAGGCGCGCTTCAAGGCGGTCAACGCCGCGCACGACCTGCTCTCCGACCCCGAGACCCGCGGCCGCTTCGACCGCGGCGAGATCGACGGCGCCGGCGACCCGGTGGCGCCGGAGCCGCCGCGCTACCACCGCTACGCCGATGCCGCCGCCGGCGGCCGCTACCGCGCCGCAGCGGAGGACGACGACCCCTATGGCGACATCTTCGCCGACCTGTTCCGCCGCAGCGGCGGCGAAGGCCTGCGGCTGCGCGGCGCCGATGCGCATTATGCGCTGGCGGTCGATTTCCTCGACACCGTCACCGGGGCGACCCGCACCCTGACCCTGCCGGACGGCAAGACGCTCGAGGTCCGCATCCCGCCGGGGATCGAGGAGGGGCAGAGCCTCCGGCTCAAGGGCCAGGGCGGCCCCGGGCGGAACGGCGGCCCGGCCGGCGACGCGCTGATCGAGATCCAGGTCCGGCCCCACCCGGTCTTCACCCGGGCGGGCGACGACATCGAGGTGGCGCTGCCGGTCGGCCTCAAGCAGGCCGTGCTCGGCGGCCGCATCGCCGTGCCGACGCCGGCGGGCGAGGTCAGCATGGCCGTCCCGCCGCGGTCCGACACCGGCACCCGGCTGCGGCTGCGCGGCCGCGGCGTCGCGGCGCATGGCGGCCGGCCGGCCGGCGACCTCTACGTGACCCTGCGGGTGACGCTGGCCGGGGTGGATGCGGCGCTGGAGGCCTTCCTGCGCGACTGGACACCGGCCCCGGCAAGCAAGGGCGAAGAGGAGGGCGCATGATCACCATCACCGCGCTGTCGCAGAGCCTCGGGCTGGAGGAGGCGGAGATCCACCGCTGGGTCACGCTGCACTGGCTGCGGCCGGACCCGGACCCGGAGGGGTGGCTGTTCCAGCCGGTCGACCTCGCCCGCGGCCGGCTGATCGTCGAATTGCGGTCGCTCGCCCTGGACGAGGAGGCGATGCCGGTGGTGCTCTCGCTGCTCGACCAGCTGCACGCGACGCGGCGCGACCTGCGCCTGCTGCGCCAGGCGGTCGAGGATGCGGCGCCCGACGCGGTGCGCGCCCGGCTGCGTGACCTGCTCAACGAGGGCTGATCCAGGGCGGCCGCGCGGAATCCGTTGCGCCGGGCGGCCGGTCCGTGCGATAGGAATATCATCAAGAGCAGGCATTTGTCCGAAACCCGCGACGATGTCCGGCCGGGCACCGTCGAAGCCGCCTCAATCGCTGAAGGATAAAAGCCGCGTCCGGCGAAAGCGCCGGCAGGCCTGGGATAGCCGGCGAAGGACCCGGATCGGCCTCAACTCGTTTGAGCGGCCTTGCGCCATTTGAAGCCGACGCGGCTTCAGCCCGGCTCCGCCTGCCGCCGCCGCCGCTTCAGCAGCTTCCGCACCTGCCGCAGCCCGAGCGCCACCATCACCGCCACCACCGGGATGGCGATGCCCGTCACCAGGTCGGGGTCGAGCTTCGCCCCGCCCGCCTTGATGCCCTTGGCGACATAGCCGACCAGCCCGACGACGTAGTAGGTCACCGCGGCGATCGACAGGCCTTCCACCGTCTCCTGCAGCTTGAGCTGCTGCTGCGCCCGCCGGTCCATCGAGGCCAGCACCGCCTGGTTCTGCCGTTCGCGGGTCAGGTCGACGCGGGTGGACAGCAGCGCCGTCGCCCGCGCCACGCGGCGGGACAGCGCATCCTGCCGCGCCGCCACCGCCCGGCAGGTGTTCATCGCCGGCGCCAGGCGGCGCTCGGTGAATTCCTGCAGGGTCTGCACCCCTTCGATCCGCACCTCGCGCAGCTCGGCGATGCGGCGCTGGACCAGCTCGTAATAGGCATCCGCGGCGCTGAAGCGGTACAGCGACCCGGCCTCGCGGCTCTCGACCTCGGCGGCCAGCCCGGTCAGCCGTTCCAGCAGCTCCGGCTCGTCGTGCTCGACGGCCTGGACGAGCGAGTTGGTGACCTGGGCGAGCGCCTGCTCCGACCGGGTCAGGAAGGGGCCGATCTCCCGCGCCATGGGCAGGGCCAGCAGCGCCAGCATCCGGTAGGTGTCGATCTCCAGCAGCCGCTGCACCACGCGGCCGGCCTGGCGCGGCGCCATGCCGTGGTCCTGCACCAGGATGCGGCTGAAGCCGCCCTTGTGGATGCGGAAATCGGTGAAGGCATGCGCCATGCCGCCCGAGACCTGGCCGCCGGCCAGCACGTTGCCGGCGAACAGCCGGTCCGAGATGGCGTCGATGTCGGGCGCCGCCTTGTCGCGGACCAGCCCGACATGCGCCGCGACCATCAGCCGGCCGGGCAGCGACTCGACCCAGTCGGCCGGGACGGTGGCGATGGCAGGGTCCGCGAAGGGGTCGTCGCCCACGAGCGGGGCGAAGACCATGATGCGGTGGAATTCGGTGTGGCTCTCCCATTTCAGCCGGAATGGGCCGAAATCGGCGCTGAAATGGCTGGCCCCGGGCAGCGGCGGCGCCACCGCCATGCGGCGCGCGAGGTCGACCACCGCCTCCCAGGCCGCATCGCGCCGCGTGGCCTCGTTCAGCAGCGCGAGGTAGGAGATCCGCAGCGGCGGCCCCATCGCCTCCGGCGGGCGGGCATGCACCTCGTCGTTGAGCTCGAGCCGCTGCGGGTGGGAGGCGGGCAGGATCATGCGGTTTCGGGGGCCAGCAGCGGTGCCAGGGCGCCGGCCTCCTCGGCGATGCGGACGAGGAGGCCGGCGACCTCGGCCGGCCGCTCCTCATGCGCCAGGTGGCCGAGCGCCGGCAGGTCGATGATGCGGGTGCCCGGCAGCGCGGCGCGGATGCGCCGCGCGTCGGAGGGCGGCACGGTCCGGTCATGCCCGCCCACCACCAGGACCAGCGGGACGGCGAGCGTCTTGAGGTCGCGCAGCAGGGGCCGCAATTCCCAGTGCGCCATCATGCCGAGCGCCGCGGCGACATGGCCGGGCTGCCGCACCAGCCGGCCATAGAGCTCGACCCCGCGGGCATCGAGGGCCGAGCCGGTGTCGCGCAGCAGGCGTTCCACCAGGCCGCGGTCGCCGGCCCGCCAGGCGAAGAACCAGGGCACCGCGGGGACGCCGGCCAGCAGCCGGGCGATGGGGGAGAAGATCTGCCCGGCAATGCCCTCGAAGGGCAGCAGCGCGGCGTTCAGCCCGACCAGGGCACGCGGCGCGATGCCGCCGTCGAGCGTCATGCGGGCGATCACCGCCGCCCCGGCGGAATGCCCGGCGGCGAGGGCGGGCGAGAGGCGGAGGGCGCGCAGCAGGGCGGTGAGGCCGCGCGCCATGCCGGGCAGCGACAGCCCCTCGGCGCGCGGACGCTGGGAGAAGCCATGGCCGGGCAGGTCGGGGGCAACCACGGTGAAATGCCGGGCGAGCAAGGGCAGCAGGTCGCGCCAGGAATGCGTGGCGGCGCCGGTGCCGTGGACCAGCAGCAGCACCGGGCCGGAACCTGCGACCTGGACATGCCAGCGCAGGCCGCCGGCGGTGACGAGGCGGCTGGAACTCCGGTTCGGCCAGTCGGCGGGGATCACGACCCTTCCAGGGGGCTTTGCCCCCTGCCCCCCCGCCGGGGACCGGGTCGGTCCCCGCACCCCGACCTGGGCTTGCCGGTCATGCCGCTTCGGCCTTAACGGCGCGGGACAGCGTCGCCGCGTCGGCATAGGGCAGCGCCAGGTACTTCGCGCCCATCTCGGCGGCCAGCCGGCGGCCGGCCTCGGCCGGGCGCGGGGAGACATCGACCAGGACGCAGGCGACGCGGGCGGCGCGCAGGGCACGCGCGGCCTCCAGCGCCTCGGCCTCGGCCCGGGCGCGGCCGCCGGCGCCGTCGCGGGCGACGTTGGCGCGGCCGTCGGTCAGCATCACCAGCAAGGGCGTCTGCCCCTTGCGCCGTACCGCGTCCGCCAGGGCCAGGGCCGCATCCAGGGCGGAGGCCACCGGCGTGCCGCCGCCGCCCGGCAGCCCGGCCAGGCTGCGCTTGGCCCGCACCAGGGAGGAGGTCGGCGGCAGCAGCAGCTCGGCCCCGGTGCCTCGGAAGGCCAGCAGCGCCACCTTGTCGCGGCGCACGTAGCAATCGGCCAGCAGCAGCTCGACCGCCCCCTTCGCCTCGGCCAGGCGGTTCAGCGCGGCGGAGCCGGAGGCATCGACCGCGAAGATCGTCGCCGTCTCGGAGCGCTGGCGGAAGCGGCGGATGCGGAGGTCATCGCGCCGGACTTCGATCCGGCGCGGCTCGTCCGCATCGGGGCGCACCTCGATCCGCGCGCCGCTGCGCCCGCGCAGCCGCTGCCAGGGTGCGGCGGCCCGCAGCGTCTCGACCAGGGCCAGCTTCGCGCCGCCGCGCGGCTCCCCGGCGCGGACGCCGATCGGCCGGCCGCGCCGGGGCGAGGCCTTCTGCGCCCCGGCTTTGCCCGGGGCGCGGGACCGTGCCGCCTCGCCCAGCTTGAGCCCGTCGAGCAGATGCGGCGGCACCGCGGCGGCGGCGGCGGCGAGGATCATGTCCTGCAGCGCCTGCGGGTCGGGCAGGTCGTCCGCCTCGCCCTGGTCGGGCGGCTCGGGGGCCGGCTCCTCCGCCTCGGGTCCCGGTTCCTCCTGCGGTTCCTCCGGCGCCGGCGCCTCGGCCGGGACCATCAGCGCGCGCGGCCCTAGCACCAGCCGGGCGGCGAGCGCCGCGTCCGCCTCGGTGACCGCGTCGCGCCCGGCCAGCGCCGCGGCGGCCCTGGCCGCCCGCAGCGCCAGCACGGGCGGGCGCAGGCTGCCGATGCCCAGCGCCAGCGCGGTGCCGCAGAGCGCCTCGAGGATGTCGTCGCCGGCGGTGACCGCGGGCAGCAGCGCCCGCGCCGCGGCCAGGTCCGGCGCCTCGCCCACCGCATCCCGCGGCGGGACGGCGTGCAGGTCGAGCCGGAAGGCCAGGCGTTCGAGCAGCGCGGCGGGCGGCGCCTCCTCCGGCGCCAGCCCCTCGTCGAGCGCCACCACCGCCAGCCGCGCGGCCGCCCGCAACGCCAGCCCGTCGCGCTCGGCGACCGCCTCGCCGGTATCCAGCGCCGCGGCCAGGTGCGCGGCGGTATTGGCGGCGACGCGTTCGGCCATGGCCAGCAGCAGCACGCCGCCATCGGCCTCGGCCAGCAGGCCGCGCTCGGCGACCGGCCGGCCGGATCGCAGCGTGGCGGTCAGGTCGAGCCCGCCGAGCAGCCGGCTGTCGCCGACCGCGAGCGGCACGCGCCGCCAGGGCGCCTCCGCCGGCAGCATGCCGCGCAGCAGGGCCAGCCAGGCGTCGCGCACCGGCCCCGGCATGGCCCGCAGCGAGACGCCGCCGAGGCCCCGGGGGTCGATCGCCAGCAGCGTCGCGGCCTGCATGGCTGCCGCCCAGGGGCCGGAATCGTCGGGCCCCGGCGCGGTCACGGGCCGAACAGCTCGGTGACGGCGCGCTCGACGCGGGTGCCGGCGACAGCCTCGTCCAACGGGTTGCGGCGGAGGCGGTGGCGCAGCGCGGGCGGGGCGACGCGGCGCAATTCGGCATCGCCGACCGCGGCGCTGCCCTCCAGCGCCGCCAGCGCCCGGGCGGCGCGGATCAGGGTCAGCTCGCCGCGCAGGCCATCCGTGCCGAGCGCCATGCAGAGCCGGGCGGCGCGTTCGTAGGCCGCCTCGGGCACCTCGACCTTGGCCAGGGCCTCGCGCCCCGCGAGGATCCGGCCGCGCAACTCGGCCTCGGCGCCGCTCCATTGGGCCACGAAGCCGGCCTGGTCGCGGTCATAGGCGTCGCGGCGGCGGATCACCTCGATCCGGCTCGGCAGGTCGCCGGGGGTGCGGACCTCGACCGAGAGGCCGAAGCGGTCGAGCAATTGCGGCCGCAGCTCGCCTTCCTCGGGGTTGCCGGAGCCGACCAGGACGAAGCGGGCGGGGTGGCGGATCGACAGGCCCTCGCGCTCCACCACGTTCTCGCCCGAGGCGGCGACGTCGAGCAGGAGGTCCACCAGGTGGTCCTCCAGCAGGTTCGCCTCGTCGATATAGAGGAAGCCGCGATTGGCCCGGGCCAGCAGGCCGGGCTCGAAGGCCTTCTCGCCATGGGCCAGGGCGCGCTGGATGTCGAGCGCGCCGACCACGCGGTCCTCGGTGGCGCCGAGGGGCAGGTCCACCACGGGGACCGGCGCCATGCGGGTGCGCAGCGGGCCCTTCGCCTGCCGGGCGCGGCAGTCCTCGCACAGGGCGCGGGCATCGCCCGGGTCGCAGCGGTAGGGGCAGCCCTCGACCACGGGGATGTCGGGCAGCAGGGCGGCGAGCGCCCGGATGGCGGTGGACTTGCCGGTGCCGCGGTCGCCGAAGGCGAGCACGCCGCCGATCCCGGGATCGACCGCCGCGACCAGGATGGCCAGCTTCATCTCGTCCTGGCCGACGATCGCGGAAAACGGGAAGGGGACGCGTTGGCTCATGGGGCCCCATCCGAACGTCTAGGCTGCATAAGTGACTCCGGCGCGGCCATGGGGGCCGCGCCGGGCCTAGTCTAGCCTCAGGGCTTCGCAGCCCAAACCGCGCACCAGCCTTCTGGCGCGATGTTGCCGGCAACGATGGCGCAGGCGTTCGGCGGCTGGAAGTGCAGGCAGCCGCTGCACTTCTGCCCGTCCTTCGGCTTGTCCTGGTACATGACCATCGAGCCCTGCAGCTTGTCCTGCGCCTGGACGGGACGGATGGCGATCGGCGCGAGCGCGGCGAGGCCGGCCGCCTGCAGGACGGCACGGCGCGGCTTCGGGGTCTTGTTGTCTGGCGTCACCCTGAGAATCTCCTTCGTGTTCACCCGGCGCCCAACAGATTAGGGGCGGCTGCCGCTTTGCCAATCCGCCGGCCGAGGTATACGCGCCCCTAGGCCGCCCGTTGCAGGCTGTACCGCGCCCAGACCTCGCCCAGGGCGAAGATGAGATGGTCGATATCCGCATCCGTGTGCAGCGGGCCGGGGGTCAGGCGCAGCCTCTCCGTCCCGCGCGGGACGGTCGGGTAGTTGATCGGCTGCACGTAGATCCCGTACTGGTCGAGCAGCAGGTCGCTGATCTCCTTGCAGACCACCGGGTCGCGCACCATGACCGGGACGATGTGGCTGGGGTTGTCGAGATGCGGCACCCCGATCGCGTCCAGCCGGCGCCGGACGGTGGCGGCGCGCTCCTGCAGCCCGTCGCGCTCGGCGGTGCTGGCCTTCAGGTGGCGGATGCTGGCCAGCACGCCGGCGGCGACCGCGGGCGGGATGGCGGTGGTGAAGATGAAGCCCGAGGCATAGCTGCGGACGAAGTCGCACATCGCGGCCGAGCCGGCGATATAGCCGCCGACCACGCCGAAGGCCTTGGCCAGCGTGCCCTCAATGACGGTCAGCCGGTGGGCGACGCCGTCGCGTTCGGTGATCCCGCCGCCGCGCGCACCATACAGGCCGACCGCATGGACCTCGTCCACATAGGTCATGGCGCCGTATTCGTCGCAGACGTCGCAGAGCTCGGCGATCGGCGCGATGTCGCCGTCCATGGAATAGACGCTCTCGAACGCCACCAGCTTCGGCGTCTCGGGGTTCAGGTCGGCCAGCTTGCGGCGCAGGTCCTCGGGGTCGTTGTGGGCGAAGACGCGCCGCTCGGCCCGGCTGTGGCGGATGCCCTCGATCATCGAGGCATGGTTCAGCTCGTCGGACACGATGACGCAGCCCGGCATGCGGCCGGCGAGAGTCGAGAGGCTGGCCCAGTTGGACATGTAGCCGCTGTTGAACAGCAGCGCGGCTTCCGTGCCGTGCAGGTCGGCCAGTTCCTGCTCGAGCAGCACGTGGTAGTGGTTGGTGCCACCAATGTTGCGGGTGCCGCCGGCGCCGGCGCCGCACTTGTCCAATGCCTCGTGCATCGCCGCCAGCACCTTGGGGTGCTGGCCCATGCCGAGATAGTCGTTCGAGCACCAGACGGTGACGTCCTGCGCGCCGCGCGGGCGGTGGTGCACCGCGCGCGGATAGGCGCCGGCCTGGCGTTCGAGGTCGGCGAAGACGCGATAGCGGCCTTCGCGGTGCAAGGTGCCGATCTGCTTCTTGAAGAATGCCTCGTAGTTCATGCTACCTCCCCCTGGCCTCACCGGGCCTACTGGCAGGGCATCGGCAGACCGCACCGACGCTGTATGGGACGCCGCCGGTCATCCGGCGGGCGCCGTACCGGCACGGAAGCGTGCCGGGTCGAGTGCGGGCGGCGCCGACGACGGCGCCTCCCGCGAACGCAGCCCCCAATTCCACAGCACCTCGGCCGGGATGGGGAGCACCAGGAACCAGTGCTCCAGCGTCGCCAGCGCCGCGAGGGTGCCGAGGAAGGTGAAGCCGGCGACCTGGAAGGGGCTTGCCGCCGGGGCGAGCGCCAGATGGAACAGCAGCGCCGTCAGCAGGGTCGCCAGCGTCACCGCGAAGGGGAACAGCAGGTTCATCGGCCGGCGCAGGAAGAAGCTGCCGAGATAGCGCAGGTGGGCGGGAAGGAAATTCTCGTTCAGGTTGCGCGCGCCGAGGAAGACATTGAGCTTGGCGCTCTGCCGCATCCCCCAGATCAGCAGGTAGGTCCAGGTGCCGATCTGGTTCGGCTGGCCCCAGGTGACGGCGACGACGGCGACCGCGCCGGCGATGATCGCCAGCTCATGATACAGGATCGCCCGCAGCGCCAGGCCGAAGCGGCGCCAGCCGGCGGCATCCGGCGGGCAGGGCGCGCGCGACGGGCCGGTGGCGTAGCCCATCAGGAAGGCCATCTCCTGCCAGGCCCAGGCGAGCAGCCCGCAGGAGAAGGCGCAATAGGCGCCGAGCACCGAGGCATCCGCGCTGCTGGCCGAAAGCCCCCAGAGCGCCGCGAGCAGGACCAGGGTCGCGCCCGCCATGCTGATCCGGTAGGTCCGGGCCGGCAGCCCGTCCAGCCACAGGATCGCGCCGGTGCTGAACCACCAGACAAACAACGCGAACAGGGCGGGCAGCGCGAAGGCGGCCATGCTACCAGGCCGGCGCCATGCGGACATCGGCCGGCAGCGCCGCATGCTTGCCGGGCAGCATGTACAGCCGCGCGAAGGTCGCGGCGGCCGAGAGCTTCAGGCCGGTGCGGCGGAGCGAGGCGACGGCGCCGGTCTGGGCCCTCAGCGCGCTGAGCTTCTCGGTGATGACGAAGAGCTGGTCGAGACCGCGGCGGAAAGACGGGCGGTCGGTGTCGAGCGTCACCGGGAAGACCTGGGTGCAGATCGCGGTGCAGGTCTGGAAGACGCGGTGGTCGTATTCGGTCGGCGTCATGCCGAGCGCCTTGTGGAATTCAGGCCGGGCGTGGTCGCGCACGTACATCGTCGCATAGACCGCGAGCTGGAAGAACTTGACCCAGAGCTTGTTGCGGCCTTCCAGCAGGTGCGGGTTGGCGCGCATCAGCAGGGCGAAGGCCTCGCCGTGGCGGAACTCGTCGTTGCACCACTTCTCGAACCACATGAAGATCGGGTGGAAGCGCAGCTCGGGGTGCTTCTCGAACTGGCGGAAGATGGTGATGTAGCGGGCGTAGCCGATCTTCTCGCTCAGGTAGGTCGCGTAGAAGATGAACTTGGGCGAGAAGTAGTGGTACTTCTTCGCCTTGGTCAGGAAGCCGAGATCGACGCCGATCCCGATATCCTTCAGCGCGTCGTTGATGAATCCGGCATGGCGGGCCTCGTCGCGGCTCATCACCCCGAACAGGTCCTTCATGTCTGGGTTCTTCACCCGCTTCCTGATCTCGGCGTACAGCACGCAGCCGCTGAACTCGGCGGTGACGGAGCTGACCAGGAACTCCTTCAGCTCGGCCTGCAGCCCGGGCGGCAGGTCCTCCATGCGGAATTCGTCGAAGGCGGCCGAGCGGACGAAGTGGCCCTTGTTCGGGTCCGACTTGAACTCCGCCATCAGCGCATCCCATTCGGCGCGGATGGAGCTGACGTCGATGCGGTCCATGGCCTCGAAATCGGTGGTGTAGAAACGCGGCGTCAGCACCGTGTCGGTGGTGGCCATCCGCGTCGAGTCGTTGATCGCCCGCTTCGGCGTGACAGCGTTCATGGCGTTTCCCTCGGCTCGAATCCGCAGTGGTACAGCTCGGCCAGCTCCAGGATGGCCGAGGCCTCGGTCCAGACCCGCTCCAGCCAGCCGGCCCGGTAGACCGTGGCGCGGCAGGTGAAGCTGATGGCCTGGCCGTAGGGTATACCGGCGGGCGCGCCATGCACCACCACGCGGTCGCCGGGGCGCAGCGCTATGCCTTCCGGGATGGCATGGGCATGCAGGCTGTCGAAGGTCTGCTCCATATCCACCGTGCAGGGCACCTCGATGGTGCGGCCGCCGGTCAGCCAGGCGAGTGCACGGGTCATCACTTGCGCTCCGCGGCGATCAGCAGATGGAGGAAGACGTCCTTGTTGGTGTCGCCGAAGGCGTTCAGCTCGACCTCTCGGCCCGTGGCGGTGTCCAGCAGCCGGACCCGGCCGTCGCTCCAGGCGGCGACGCGGAAGGGGATCTCGTGGCCGAGGTCGGCCTGCCGCCGGCCGCGCGCCAGGGCGCGCAGCGTGCCGCGGACGAAGCCGTTGGTGCCGATGTCGTAGACCGCGACCTCGGCGCCGGTGGCGGCATCCCGCGCCACGATGGCGCCGTCGGCGCGGTCCTCGAAACGGAACTCCCGGGCCATGACCGGGGCGGCGTTGGAGGCGCCGGCGCCGCCGACCAGGCCGAAGAGGTCGGTGACGGCCAGGGTGAAGACCAGCAGGCCCAGCCCGATGAACAGGGGTGCCCGCGGGATCGGACGACGTGGATTGCGCACCGGCATGCTCCCCTATTCCTCGTTCAGGCCGCCTGCGGCTGCGGCAGGTCGGCGTTGCCCGGCTTGGCGCCGGCGGTGGCCATGGCCTGCACCGGGACCGAGGCCGCGCCGGCCAGGGCACGGCCCAGGATCTGCGCGACGGCGCCGGCATCGGCCAGGCCGCGCAGCGTCGGCTGCGGCCGCAGCAGGTGCCAGGGCCGCGCATGCGGCCAGAAGAACATGTAGGACACCCGGTGCGGCTTCAGCAGCGCCAGGCTGACATCGCCCGAGCCGTCCGCATGCAGCCTGGCCGCGGCCGCGCCGACCAGCGCGAAGGGCAGGTTCACCGTCATCGACAGGGCGATGCCGAAGCGCATCACCACGCGGCGGTTGGTGATGGTGTAGGCGGTGGTGCGCACCACCGCCCAGCCGAAGACCAGGGCGATGCCGATCACCAGCAGCGACGGCAGGATGAACCACAGCGCGTCCATCGCGGTGACGGGCAGCGACGCGCCGGCCATCAGAACCGAGGCGACGCGGGCGGCGACGAGCACCCCGAAATAGGTCGCCAGGCCCGGCAGGTGCAGCGCCCGCCGCACGAAGGCCCGCCGGTCGGGGCGGCCCTGCCAGAGGATGACCTCGCCCTCCGGCAGCTTCTCCGGCAGGCCCCAGACCGGCTCGTAGTCGTGTTCCTTGATCACAGCACCGGCTCCTGCCGGTTCGGGGTGGCGTACATGTAGCCGCCGGCGAAATAGGCGCTGACCTTGTCTTCCTCGAGCAGGGTGATCTGGTCGGGGTCCTTCAGGCCGGGCGCGGCGAGGAACTGGTCGGCCAGCAGCGCGCTGGTCGAGGCCTCCTGCTTGCTGCGGTCGAAATTCGCCAGGCCGATCGGGAAGACCACGCTGCGGGCATTCGCCCCAGGCACCGCGACCTCGATGTAGCGCAGGATCACGTCGGACCGGTCGACCCAGAGATCCTTGACCGTGCCGACCACGCGCTTGTCGGCGGTCAGCATGTACCAGCCGCGGGGGTCGATATCCTCGTGCGCGATGCTATATTCGGTGGCGACGCGCAGCGGGACGATCTTCGGCAGCGCGGCGTCGAAGGTCAGGTCGGGCACGTCGGCGCGCAGCGCGTATGCGGCAGGACCGACGCCATCGGCCAGCGGGTTGCCGAGCGGCAGGCGCGGCGCGCCGGGCACCTTGGCGGTCGGCGTCAGCAGGCCGGTCAGGTCGCGCTCCTCGCGCCCCGCGACGGTCGGGCCGCCATGCGCCAGGTTCCAGATCTTCGGCCTCGGCGCGCTGCGCGGGTTGATGACGACGAGCTCGCCATTCACCTCATGCACCAGGGGGAAGCCTTCCCGCCGGTCCTCGTTGCGGAGATACATGATGAGCACGATGAAGGCCGCGTAGAACAGGTACAGCGAGAGCACCGCTGCGTCGAATTGGCTGGAATAGGCGATGTAGGTCATGACGCGTGTCTCCTCGCGCTAGGCGCCGCGCGGGTCGGGCAGCCCGATCCGCAGGTCTTCGGGACGTGGCACGCCGCCGACCGGCCGCACCAGCGGACCGATGGCGACGATGGTGGCGAACAGCAGGGCGATCTCGATCAGGTAGACGACGCCATAGCCGGTGGCCGGCCCGGCCAGCGCTTCCCCCAGCGTGCCGCGCATCGCGAGGCCGGAGATCATGTCGCGCAGCACGCCGCCGAAGGCGATCGCGGCACCGGCGCAGGTGGCCTGCACCGCACCCCAGCTGCCGAGCGCCAGGCCGATCTGCGCCGGCGGCGCGGCGCGCATGCAGGCGGTGAGCGTGGCATGGGCGAACAGCCCGCCGCCGAAGCCGATCAGCCCGGTACCGACGGCGAAGACGAAGCCGCTGCCGAGCGGCGCCGCGGCGATGACCGCGGTGAAGGCCACGGTGCCGATCAGCGCGCCGGTGGCGGCGACCCGGTGCGCGTCGCCGCCCCCGGCGATCTTCGCCGCGGCACGCATGAAGCCGACGATGCCGCCCGCCGCGAAGGCCGCGGTCAGCAGCGTGGTCTGCGCCACGGTCAGGCCGAGGATCTGCCCGCCATAGGGTTCCAGCAGCACGTCCTGCATGGCGAAGGCGAAGCTGCCGAGCCCGGTCGCGGTCAGCCGGCGGACCCATTTGTCGGTCCGGCGCAGCTCGTCCCAGGCGGCCTGGAAGGCCGGGCGCTCGCGGTCGGGGTGGGTGGCGGCGGGATTGCGCACCTCCTGCTTCCAGACGGCGACGAGGTTGAGGACGATGCTGACCACCGCGGCGCCCTGGATCACCTGGATCAGGCGGAGCTGGCTGAAATTCGACAGCAGGGCGCCGAAGACCAGCGCGCTCAGCAGCATCCCCAGCAGCAGCATGACCGACAGCAGGGCGACCACGCGCGGCTGCTGCTCGACCGGCGAAAGGTCGGTGGCCAGCGCCAGGCCGACGGTCTGCACCGTGTGCATGCCCGCGCCGACGCAGAGGAAGGCGATGCCGGCGGCGACCTGGCCGACGATCGGCGGCGCGAAGGTGTCGCCCGACAGGATGATCAGCGCGAAGGGCATCATCGCCAGCCCGCCGAAGATCCAGACCGAGCCGAGCCACACATAGGGAACCCGCTTCCAGCCCAGCACCGACTTGTACTGGTCCGAGCGGAAGCCGATCAGCGCGCGGAAGGGCGCGAAGACCAGCGGCAGGGAGACCATGACGGCGACCATCCAGGTCGGCACGCCGAGTTCGACGATCATCACCCGGTTCAGCGTGCCGATCAGCAGCACCGCCACCATGCCGACCGAGACCTGGAACAGCGACAGCCGGAACAGCCGGCCGAGCGGCAGGGTCGCGGACGCCGCATCCGCGAAGGGCAGCAGGTCCGGGCTGAGCTTCATCCAGACCCGGGAGACTTTCGGCAGGGCCATCAGTCGAATCCGAGCAGGTCGAAGATGTCGCGGTCCTTCATCGGGGAGGCTTCCAGCGCCGGCGTGCCGGCCCAGAGGCTGGCGGCCAGCCGCAGGTATTCCAGCTTCACCGCCTCCAGCTCCGGCGTGCTCTCCATCTCGAACAGGGTCGCCTTCTTCAGGCGGGACCGGCGGATGACGTCGAGGTTGGGGAAATGCGCCAGGCTCTTCATGCCGGTGGCGGCATTGAACTTGTCGATCTGGTCGGTGTCGTCGCTGCGGTTGACGATGACGCCGCCGAGCCGGACGTCGTAGTTCTTCGACTTCGCCTTGATGGCGGCGATGATGCGGTTCATCGCGAAGATGCTGTCGAAGTCGTTGGCCGCGACGATGATGCCGCGGTCGGCGTGCTGCAAGGGTGCCGCGAAGCCACCGCAGACCACGTCGCCGAGCACGTCGAAGATGACGACGTCGGTCTCCTCCAGCAGGTGGTGCTCCTTCAGCAGCTTCACCGTCTGGCCGACCACGTAGCCGCCGCAGCCGGTGCCGGCCGGCGGGCCGCCCGCCTCCACGCACATCACGCCGTTGTAGCCCTGGAAGACGAAATCCTCGGGCCGCAATTCCTCGGCGTGGAACTGCACCGATTCCAGCACGTCGATGACGGTGGGGATCAGCGACTTGGTCAGGGTGAAGGTGCTGTCGTGCTTCGGGTCGCAGCCGATCTGCAGCACCCGCTTGCCGAGCTTGCTGAAGGCAACGGACAGGTTCGAGCTGGTCGTGCTCTTGCCGATGCCGCCCTTGCCGTAGACGGAAAAGACCTTGGCGGTGCCGATGGTCAGGTTGGGGTCCAGGTGCACCTGCACGCTGCCCTCGCCGTCCAGCTGGGACGGGGTCCGGCCCCGGTGCAGCGCGGCATGCGGCGTCTCGATCCTCATGCGGCCTCCTCAGCGGGAAAAATGGGCTTTGGCATCGTAGAGAGTCTCCAGCGTGATGCTGGCCAGGCCCTGTTCCGCCGCGAAACGCTCGGTGTTCCGCCGGGCCTTGCCGCGCACGAAGAACGGGATCTTTTTCAGCTCGGACTCGGCTTCGGCGCTCCAGCCGGCCGGGCCGCTCGGCACGTCGGCCACGGCCGCCGCCACCGGGGCCGGCGCCGCGGCGCCGCCAAGATGGGACGGCGCGGCTTCCGCGTGGAATTCGAAATCCTCGCGGAACATGCCCAGAAGGTGCTCCTCCAGGCCCATCATCAACGGATGGACCCAGGTGTCGAAGAGGACATTCGCCCCCTCGAAGCCCATCTGCGGCGAATAGCGGGCCGGGTAGTCCTGCACATGGACCGGCGCCGAGATCACCGCGCAGGGGATGCCCAGCCGCTTGGCGATGTGGCGTTCCATCTGGGTGCCGAGGATGAGTTCCGGCTGCGCCGCCTGGATCGCCGCCTCGACTTCCAGGTAGTCCTCGCCAATCAGCGGCTCCACCGCGTACAGCGCCGCCGCCGTGCGGATGTCACGCGCGAATTCGCGGCTGTAGGTGCCGAGGCCCACGACCTTGAAGCCCATCTCCTCGGCCGCCACGCGCGCCGCGGCGACCGCATGCGTCGCGTCGCCGAAGACGAAGACCCGCTTGCCCGTCAGGTAGTTGCTGTCGACCGAGCGCGCATACCAGGCGGCGCGCGCCGCCTCGGCGGCCAGCACCGGCGCGGCGTCGATGCCGGCGAGCGCCGCCACCTCCGCGACGAACTCCCGCGTCGCATTGGTGCCGATCGGGATCGTCCGCGTCGCCTTCTGGCCGAAGGTCCGGCCGAGCCAGGCGGCCGCCTGGCCGGCGACTTCCGGGTAGAGCACGACGTTGAAATCCGCCTCGCCCAGCCGCGCCAGGTCGGCCGGCCGCGCCCCCATCGGCGCGGTCACCCGCACCTCGATGCCCATGCGCTCCAGCAGCCCGGCGATCTCCCGCACGTCGTCGCGGTGGCGGAAGCCGAGCGCGGTGGGGCCGAGGATGTTGCAGACCCGCCCCGGGCCGCGCTGGGTGCCCGGCGGCGGCGCCTGCGGCCCGGCAAGCGCCCGGACCAGCTGGTAGAAGGTCTCCGACGCCCCCCAATTCTCTTTCTTGGAGTAGGAGGGCAGGTCGAGGGCCACCACCGGGATCGGCAGCCGCAAGGCCTTGGCCAGCCCGCCGGGATCGTCCTGGATCAGCTCGGCCGTGCAGGAGGAGCCGACGATCATCGCCTCGGGCCGGAAGCGTTCGTAGGCGTCCAGCGCCGCGGTCTTGAACAGCTCCGCGGTGTCGCCGCCGAGGTCGCGCGCCTGGAAGGTGGTGTAGGTGACGGGGGGGCGCGCGCTGCGCCGCTCGATCATGGTGAAGAGCAGGTCGGCATAGGTGTCGCCCTGCGGGGCGTGGAGGACGTAGTGCAGCCCCTCCATGCCGGTGGCGACGCGCATCGCCCCGACATGCGGCGGCCCTTCGTAGGTCCAGACGGCGAGCTGCATCGTCCTAGACCTTCAGCTTCTGGCGCCGCACCAGCGGCCGCGCGAACAGCTCGGCGAGGTCGCCGGCCTGGTCGTAGCCCTGGATCGGCGTGAAGACGAGCTCGATGGACCACTTGGTGGCGAAGCCCTCGGCCTCCAGCGGATTGGCCAGCCCCAGCCCGCAGACCACCAGGTCCGGCTTCTCGGCGCGGCAGCGGTCGAGCTGCCGGTCGACGTCCTGGCCTTCCGACAGCAGCACGTCGCGCGGCAGCAGCGGCAGCTCGGCCGCCAGATGCGCGCGGTGCAGATAGGGCGTGCCGATCTCGACCGGGCGCATGTCCAGCTCGCGCGCCAGGAAGCGTGCCAGCGGGATCTCCAGCTGGCTGTCGGGGAAGAAGAAGATGCGGCGGCCGGCCAGCACGCTGCGGGCATGGGCGATCGCGGTGCGGGCGCGCTGCTCGCCGGTCTCGGTCACCGCGCGGAAACGGGCGGCGTCCACCCCCCAGGCCTCGGCCGCGGCGCGCAGCCAGCCGGTGGTGCCCTCGGCGCCCAGCGGGAAGGGCGCTGGCAGATGCTTCGCACCGCGGGCTTCCAAGGCGCGCGCGGTATCCGCCAGGAAGGGCTGCGCCAGCAGCATGCGGGTATTCGGCCCGACAGCCGGCAATTCGCGCGCCCGCCGCGGCGGCAGGAAGGCGACCGGGCCGATGCCGAGCGCGGCGAAGAGCCGGCGCATCTGGTCCTCGACCACCTCGGCCAGCGCGCCCACCACCAGCAGCGCCGGCGCGGTGGTGACCGAGGCCGGCATCTCCGGCACCAGCGAGGCGAGGCAGGCATCCTCGCCCTGGGTGAAGGTCGTCTCGATGCCGCTGCCGGAGTAGTTCAGCACCCGGACGTCGCCATGCGCGCGGTCCAGCCGCTTGGCGGCGCGCGACAGGTCGAGCTTGATGACCTCGGACGGGCAGGAGCCGACCAGGAAGAGCAGCCTGATGTCCGGGCGGCGCGCCAGCAGCTGGCCGACCACGCGGTCGAGCTCCTCGTTCGCGTCGGCAAGGCCGGCCAGGTCGCGCTCGTCGATGATGGCGGTGGCGAAGCGCGGCTCGGCGAAGATCATCACGCCGGCGGCCGACTGCATCAGGTGGGCGCAGGTGCGGCTGCCGACGACGAGGAAGAACGCGTCCTGGATCTTGCGGTGCAGCCAGATGATGCCGGTCAGGCCGCAGAAGACCTCGCGCTGGCCGCGCTCCCGCAGCACCGGGGCGTCCGTGCAGCCCGCCTGGTCGACGGGCGACCGGCCGAGGGCTGCGAGGCTGCTCACTTGGAATAGCCCAGCATGTCGGCATCGGCGCCGCGCCAGCCGCGCTCGTCGCGCCGCGCGGCCCGCAGCTTCATGACGAACTGCATGGCGTTGACGACATAGGCGGCATAGGCGGCGAGTGCCAGGAACATCAGGCCTTCGGCGTCGCCGGTGCCGGTCAGCAGCAGGCCGAGATAGGCGGTGTGCAGCCCCAGCACCAGCATGCTGAAGACGTCTTCCCAGAAGAAGGCGCGGGCGAAGAGCCAGCGGCCGAACACCACCTTCTCCCAGATCGAGCCGGTGACCATGATGACGTAGAGCACGATGGTCTTGACCACGACCGAGGCAGTGGCGACCGCGTAGCCGTCGCCGGTCGCCAGGAAGTTCAGCACCAGGCCGAGGCTGACGAGGAAGACCGCGAACTGCAGCGGGGCGAGGACGCCCTGCACCAGGGTCCAGCGGGTGGCGTCGCGGCGGACCCTCTCCTCCGCCGTGTAGAGCGGCCGGCGGGGGGCGGCATGGCGGGCATGGCGGCCCGCGACGGTGCCCCAGGGGCAGGCATCGATCGGGGCGGTGAGTTTTGCCAGCACGCCGGATGTAAACATCGCTTGACAACCCTCTGTCCCGAAGGTCCGCTCTGAAACCGGTCCTGGGTTGGCCCTGCGGGACACCTTGCCTCATCCGAGGGACGGTGCTCCCGGGACAGACCCGGCCGATATTCTGGCGTACCTCCCGCAGCGAAGATTTCGCTGAGAGGGAGGCTAGGTCGATGGGCTTCAGAGTGTCAAGCGTGATTGACGTAAGGAGTGATTGACACCGGCTTAAGGTCGGGTCGATAAACTCCGCAACGGGGAGAGGCCCAATGGTCGCCTTGGGGCAAGACAGCATATCAAGGCACCGGACGGAGTCTCCGTCCTCTCCAGCCGGCATGGGCCTCGCCGAGGCGCCCGCCCGCTGGATCACGCCCGAGCCCGATGAACGGACCACCCAGCGCCATTCCCTGGCCCGGGCGATCGAGGATACCGTCCTGCCGCGGCTGCTGCTGACCCGCGGCACCGCCAGCGCCCGCCCCGACCTCGATGCGCTGTTCGGCGCCGTGCCGACCGCGGCGGATGTCGACCGGCTCTGCCTGCTGCTGGTGGTCGACGACCATGTCGCCGCCCTGGCGCTGGTCGAGGCGCAGCGCGACCGCGGCGTGACCCTGCCGCATATCTATCTCGACCTGCTGGCGCCCGCCGCCCGCTGGCTCGGCGCGGCCTGGGAAAGCGACCGCTGCGACTTCTCCACCGTGACGCTCGGCCTGATGCGGCTGCAGCACATGGTGCGCGACTACGACGACAGCCTCACCCGCGACGTCCGGCCGCAATCCCGCATCCGCCGCGCCCTGCTGGTCACGGCACCGGGCGAGCAACACAGCTTCGGCCGCGACATGCTGGCCGGCTTCTTCCGCCATGCCGGCTGGGATGTCTGGGACCCGGCACCGCGCGGGGCGACCGAATTCGCCACCCTGCTGCGGCGGGAAAGCTTCCAGGTGATCGGCATCTCCGCCGCCTCCGAGGACCGGCTGGACGCTGTCGCGGCCTGCATCCGCGTGGTGCGCAAAAGCGTCCGCAACCGTGGCGCCGGCGTCATGGTGGGCGGGCCCGCCTTCATCGCCCATCCGGAATACGTCGCGCTGGTCGGCGCCGATGCAACCGCCGCGGATGGCCAGCAGGCCACTTTGCAGGCCGAGCGCATGCTCTCGTTGATGGCTCATTGGGACTGAGCCGAATGGCGGTAAAGCGGGCGCGGACCGTGCTCTCCGCCGTGAAGGGATATTGCGCTCGTGAAGGCATTCAAAGCCCCGAAGACGTCGCTGGGCGACCTGGATGCGGAAGCCGCGGCGGTCCTGATCACGGCTGCCGCCGACGTCGCCATCATCGTCGATGCCACGGGGGCGGTCCGCGACGTCGCCTTCAACAGCGAAGGCCTGGCGGAGGAACTGGCCGGGCAGGACTCGTGGCTCGGCAAGCCCTGGATCGACACGGTCGCCCCGGACAGCCGGGCCAAGGTGGTGTCGCTGCTGGCCGATTCGGCGGCGGGCGCCAACCGGCCCTGGCGGCACGTGAACCTGCTCTCGGCGCGCGGCGCCTCCGTCCCCATCCTGTTCTCCGCGGTGCGGGTCGGTGACGGCAGCCGTGCCGTCGCCTTCGGCCGCGACCTCCGCCAGCTTTCCGCCCTGCAGCAGCGGCTGCTCGAGGCGCAGCAGTCGCTCGACCGCGACTACTCGCGGCTGCGCCATGCCGAGACGCGCTACCGGATGCTGTTCCAGCTCTGGTCCGACCCGGTGCTGATCCTCGATCCCCAGGCGCAGAAGGTGACCGAGACCAACCAGGCGGCCGACCGCCTGCTCGGCCGCACGCCACGCCGCCCGGCGGGGCGCGAATTCCTCGACATCTTCGCCCCCAAGGGCCGCGAATCGGTCGAGCTCCTGCTGTCCGGGGTGCGCGCCACCGGCCGGGCCGACGAGGTCCGGGTGCAGCTGGAGGAGAACAGCAAGGACATCATCGTCTCCGCCTCCCCCTTCCGGCAGGAGAGCACGACCTACCTGCTGGTGCGGCTCGGCATTCCCGTCGCCGATGCAAACGCGATCCTGCTGCCCAAGGCCAAGACCAAGCTGCTGAAGCTGGTCGAGAACGTGCCGGATGCCTTCGTCGTCACCGGCCAGGACGGCCGCATCCTGACCGCCAATGCCGCCTTCCTCGACATGGCGCAGCTGCCGAACGAGGAGCAGGCGCTCGCCGAGCCGCTGGAGCGCTGGCTGGGCCAGCCCGGCGTCGAGCTGGAAGTGCTGACCGCCAGCCTGCGCCAGCGCGGCCCGGTGCGGCTCTTCGCCACGACCATGCGCGGCGAGTACGGCGCCACCACCGAGGTCGAGATCTCCGCGGTTTCCGTCATGAACGGCGTCGGTCCCTGCTACGGCTTCGCCATCCGCGATGTCGGCCCGCGCGTCACCGCCCCCGCCCGCGCCTCCACCCGCACGCCGCGGTCGGTCGAGCAGCTGACCGAGCTGATCGGCCAGGTGCCGCTCAAGGACCTGGTGCGCGAGGCAACGGATGTGATTGAGCGGCTCTGCATCGAGGCGGCGCTGGAGCTGACCGGCGACAACCGCGCCTCGGCCGCCGAGATGCTCGGGCTCAGCCGGCAGAGCCTCTACGTCAAGCTGCGGCGCTACGGGCTCGGCGACCTGCCGGCCGACGGCACCGAACAGGGATAGCCATGACCGCCACCGTCGCCCGCCCGGCCCTGTCCGCCTGCCTCGAATTGCTGAAGCCGGTGACCTGGTTCGCGCCGATGTGGGCGTTTTCCTGCGGCGTCGTCTCCTCCGGCCTTGGCGGCCATGGACGCTGGCACCTGATCGTCGCCGGCCTGTTGCTGACCGGGCCGCTGGTCTGCGGCACCAGCCAGGCGATCAACGACTGGTACGACCGGCACGTGGACGCGATCAACGAGCCGAACCGGCCGATCCCGTCCGGCCGCATCCCGGGCGACTGGGGCTTCCGCATCGCCGTCATGTGGACCGCGCTGTCGCTCGCGGTCGCCACCATCCTCGGTCCCTGGGGCTTCGCCGCGACGGTGCTGGGGCTGGTCCTGGCCTGGATCTACTCCGCCCCTCCCCTGCGGCTGAAGCGCGACGGCTGGCTCGGCGGCACCGCCTGCGCCGCCTGCTACGAGGGCCTGCCCTGGATCACCGGCGCCGCGGTGATGAGCGCCGGCGCGCCGGATTCCCGGGTGCTGCTGATGGCCGGGCTCTACAGCATCGGCGCCATCGGCATCATGACGCTGAACGACTTCAAGGCGGTCGAGGGCGACCGCCGCACCGGCATCAACTCGCTGCCCGTGACGCTCGGCGCGGAACGCGCGGCGCAGATCGCCTGCGGGCTGATGGCGGCGCCGCAGGTTTTGGTGGTCGGGCTGCTGCTGTCCTGGGGCGCGCCCTGGCATGCCGCGGCGATCGCCGCGGCGCTGCTGGCGCAGGTCGCCCTGATGCGCGTGCTGCTGGCCAACCCGCGCGAGAAGGCGCCCTGGTACAACGGCACCGGCACCACGCTCTACGTGCTGGGGATGCTGGTGACGGCCTTCGCGCTGCGGCCCGTCCTGCCGGGGGTGATGCCATGAGCGGGACCCAGTTGCACCAGGGCCAGGGCTCGCTTGGCTGGCTCGGCATCTTCCGGCTGGGGCTGGTGCAGACCGCGCTCGGCGCCGTCGTCGTGCTGACCACCTCGGCCATCAACCGCGTCATGGTGGTGGAGCTCGCGCTGCCGGCGACCATCCCTGGCCTGCTGGTGGCGCTGCACTACGCGGTGCAGCTGTCCCGCCCGGCGATGGGCCATGGCTCGGACCGCGGCGGGCGGCGGACGCCCTGGATCATCGGCGGCATCGGCGTGCTGGCCCTGGGCGGGTTCGGCGCCGCGGCGGCGACGGCGCTGATGGCGGAACACCTGGCGCTCGGCATCGGCCTCGCGGTGCTGTCCTTCCTCGCGGTCGGCGCCGGGGTGGGGGCGGCCGGCACCTCGCTGCTGGCGCTCCTCGCCACGCGCGTCGCGCCGAACCGGCGGGCGCCGGCGGCGACCATCGTCTGGCTGATGATGATCTTTGGCTTCATCGTCACCACCGCCCTGGCCGGGCGGTTCCTCGACCCCTATTCGCCGCAGCGCCTGCTGGCGGTGACCGCCACGGTCTGCGGCATCGCCGTGCTGCTGGCGGCGGCGGCGATCTGGCGCATGGAACCGGCGGCGCCGGCCGTCGAGGCACGGCCTGCCGCGAAAGGCAGCTTCCGCGAGGCCCTGGCGCAGGTCTGGGCGGAGCCGGAGGCGCGGCGCTTCACCATCTTCGTCTTCGTCTCGATGCTGGCCTATTCGGCGCAGGACCTGATCCTGGAACCCTTCGGCGGCCAGGTCTTCGGCCTCTCGCTCGGCGAGACCACCAGGCTCGCATCGGCCCAGCACATGGGCGTCTTCGGCGGCATGATCCTCGCCGCGCTGGCCGGCGGCCTGGGCGGCGAGCGTTTCGGCTCGCTGCGCGCCTGGACCATCGGCGGCTGCCTCGCCTCGGCGCTGGCTCTGGCGGCGCTGGCCGCGGCCGGCACGGTGGGGCCGGGCTTCCCGCTGCGCGTGGCCTATGTCGCGCTCGGCCTGGCCAACGGCGCCTTCGCCGCGGCGGCCATCGCCACCATGATGCAGATGGCCGGCCGCGGCCGCGCCAGGCGCGAGGGCATGCGCATCGGCCTCTGGGGCGCGGCGCAGGCGGTGGCCTTCGGGCTCGGCGGCCTGGCGGGGGCGGCGGCCAGCGACCTGGCGCGCAGCCTCATCGCCTCCCCGGGCCTGGCCTATGGCGCGGTCTTCGCGGCCGAGGCGCTGCTCTTCCTGTTCTCCGCGTTGCTTGCTGCCCGGATCGGCCGGAAGGCCACGGCGGCGGGTGATTTCGGCGCGCTCGCGCCATCCAGACCCTAGGGAGACGATCCATGTTGGCCGAG
This sequence comes from Dankookia sp. GCM10030260, assembly GCF_042666655.1. Lineage (NCBI taxonomy): Bacteria > Pseudomonadati > Pseudomonadota > Alphaproteobacteria > Acetobacterales > Roseomonadaceae > Dankookia > Dankookia sp. GCM10030260. The sequence goes on along the minus strand of NZ_JBHTDE010000001.1, from coordinate 58,519 downwards.
ACCTGGGATGTGGTGATTGTGGGCGGCGGCCCTTCGGGCGCCACCGCGGCGCATGACCTGGCGCGGAGCGGCCGGCGGGTCGCGCTGCTCGACAAGGCGGGGCGCATCAAGCCCTGCGGCGGCGCCATCCCGCCGCGGGCGATCCGCGACTTCGACATCCCCGACCACATCATCGTCGCCCGGGTCAACGCCGCCCGCATGATCGCGCCGTCCAACCGCGAGGTGGACATGCCGATCGACGGCAACGGCTACGTCGCCATGGTCGACCGCGAGCATTTCGACGAATTCCTGCGGGTGCGCGCCGCCGAGGCCGGCGCCGAGCGCCACACCGGCAGCTACGAGCGGATCGAGCGCGATGCCGACGGCGTGGCAGTCGTGGTCTACGCCATGAAGTCGGGCGAGGAAATGCGTCTCCGCGCCCGCACCGTCATCGGCGCCGATGGCGCGAAATCCAAGGTGGCGAAGCAGGAAGTGCCGATCGCCGCCACGGTGCCCTGCGTCTTCGCCTACCACGAGATCATCGAGGCGCCGAAGCCAGGCACCGGCAGCTACGACGCCCGCCGCTGCGACGTCTTCTACCAGGGCAAGCATTCGCCGGATTTCTATTCCTGGATCTTCCCGCATGGCGACACCGCCAGCATCGGCACCGGCTCGGCGGTGAAGGGCTTCTCGCTGCGCGGCTCGATCGCCGAGCTGCGCAGGACCACCGGCCTGGAGGGCGCCCGCACCCTCCGGCACGAAGGCGCGCCGATCCCGATGAAGCCGGCCAAGCGCTGGGACAACGGCCGCGACGTGGTGCTGGCGGGCGATGCCGCCGGCGTGGTCGCGCCGGCCTCGGGCGAGGGCATCTTCTACGCCATGCTCGGCGGCCGGCTGGCGGCCGAAGCCGTGGAGGAATGCCTCGCCACCGGCCGCGCGGCGGCCCTCGGCCTCGCCCGCAAGCGCTTCATGAAGGCGCATGGCCGGGTCTTCTGGATCCTCGGGATCATGCAGTACTTCTGGTATTCGTCCGAGAAGCGGCGGGAGAAGTTCGTCTCCATCTGCCAGGACAAGGACGTGCAGCGGCTGACCTGGGAAAGCTACATGAACAAGGAGCTGGTCCGCCGCGACCCGATGGCGCATGTGCGGATCTTCTTCAAGGACCTCGCCCATCTGTTCGGCCTGGCGCGCGCCTGAGCCATGACCGCCGGAGCCTTCGCATGAGCCGCCTTCGCAGCCTCGACACCCCCGCCGCGGGCCGCCACGGCCAGGGCCGCACCCTGCCGCTGCGCGTCGGTACCCGCGGCTCGCCGCTCGCCTTGTGGCAGACGCGGCATTTCCTCTCGATCGTCAGCGGCTTCTGCCCGGTGCTGCGCGACGCCAAGGCCTTCGAGGAACACGTCATCAGCACCGAGGGCGACCGGGTGCAGGACCGTCCGCTGGCGGATATCGGCGGCAAGGGGCTCTTTGCCAAGGAGATCCACGAGGCGCTGCTGGACGGCCAGGTGGATTTCGCCGTGCACAGCCTGAAGGACCTGGAGACCGAGCTGCCGCCCGGCATCGTCCTGGCCTGCACTCTGGAACGGGAGGACCCGCGCGACGCCATCATCCTCGGCCCGGTGTGCGGCGCGCCCGACCGCGCCGACCCGCTGGGCTGCATCCCGCATGGCGCGCTGGTCGGCACGGCGTCCGTCCGCCGCCAGTCCCAGGTGCTGGCGATGCGGCCCGACCTGCGCTGCGAGGTGATCCGCGGCAATATCCAGACCCGGCTCGGCCGCGTCCGCAACGGCGACTTCGCGGCGTCCTTCCTGGCGCTGGCCGGGCTGCGGCGGATGGGGCTGGAAAGGGAGGCCGGCGTGCTGCTGGACCCGGCGATGATGCTGCCCGCCGCCTGCCAGGGCATCGTCGGCGTCACCGTGCGCGAGACGGATGTCGAGTTGCACGAATTGCTCGCGGCCATCGAGTCGCGCACCGCGCGCATCGTCGCCACCGCGGAACGCGCCCTGCTCGGCGCGCTCGATGGGTCCTGCCGCACGCCGATCGGGGCGCATGCGACCTTGCGGCCGGATGGGTCGCTGTTCCTCACCGGGCTGATCGCCCGGGCGGACGGGTCTTTCGTGGTGCGGCAGACGATCGAGGGCCCGGCCGCCGATGCCGCGATGCTGGGCATGGAGCTCGGCGACAGGCTGCGGCGGGAGGCGCCGGCCGATATCCTCGGCTGAGTGCGTCCAGAAGATGAAGCAAGGCCAGGGAGGAGGTATCCTCCCTGGACCCGCCTCTGTTTCTGTGGGTTGGCACCCGCCGCGCCGCAGGTGCCAACCCACAGAAAAAGGAAGGGAGGGGTTGGACGCATGCGTCCAACGGGGAGGGAATGCTTTTCCCGTCCCCGGCCTTACCCGCGAGGTAATCGATCCCGCGCCCCATCGGTGGCTCCCTGCACCCCTCGACGCAGGAGACTCACCATGCCGGAGCCCTTCACCGTCCTCATTACCCTGCAGGTGAGGCCGGGGCTGGAGGCCGAATTCCTTGCCCTGCTCGCGCCCGTGCTGGACGCCATGCGGCACGAGCCGAGCTTCCTCAGCACGATCCTGCACCAGGCGCCGGACGACCCCTGCCGCTTCCTGCTCTACGAGACCTGGACCGACCGCCGCGACCTGGTCGAGGTGCAGATGCACCGCCCCTACCGCGCGGCCTTCGAGGCGCGGCTGCCGGCGCTGCTGGAACGGCCCCGCCAGGTCGAGATCTGGCGGAGCCTCCGCGCCGACTACGCCTTCAGGTCCGGCTGAGCCGCGCCTGCTCGGACCGGTACCACTCCAGCAACTGCACGCCGTTCCAGTGCAGCACCCCGGTCTTCCGCGCGACATGGTCGTAGAAGGCCTCGAGGTACTTGATCCGGTGCGGCTGGCCCGAGATGTACGGGTGGATCGCCAGCGACATGATCTTCGCCCGCTCCGCGCCTTCCTCGTACAACCGGTCGAACTGGTCGATGGCGCGCTTCAGCAGGTAGTCGCTCTCGTGGTGCTGCACGATCATCATCGGGATGTCGTTCAGCTCGACCGTGTAGGGCAGCGTGACCAGCGGGCCGTTGTCGGTGCGGATCGTGGTCGGCTCGTCGTCATAGACCCAGTCGCCGATATACTGCACGCCGGCCTCGGCCAGCAGCTCCGGCGTCTCCCAGGTCTGGGTCAGGCCCGGACCGAGCCAGCCGACGGGACGCTTGCCGGTGAATTTCTCCAGCCGGTCCATCGACCGGTGGATCATCGCCCGCTGGTCGGGCTCCTTGTGGATCGGCCCCTGCTCCCAGGAATGGCCCATGAATTCCCAGCCGGCCTCGCGCGCCTGCGCCGCGACGCGCTCGTAGTCCTCGACCACCCTTGCGTTGATCGACAGGGTCGGCGCGATGCCGAGCTTCTCGTACAGCTTGAAGAAGCGCCAGACGCCGACCCGCATGCCGTATTCGTGCCAGGACCAGTTCGGCACGTCGGGGGACAGCACCTGGCCGGTCGGCGCCGGCAGCACCTGGCGGGCCATCGGTTTCTCGATGTCCCAGACCTCCAGGTTGACGATGGTCCAGACCGCGACGCGGGCGCCGCCGGGCAGCCGCAGCGCCGGGCGGTCGACGATGGCGGAATAGGGGACGCGATCGCGCGGCTGCATGGCCATGCCTGGGCTCTCCGGTACAGCCGCGGCCTGCGTTCAGGCATGAACGCAGGCCGCGGCAGCCTGTTGTTCGCAGCGCGGATTCACGCGTCCGGGCGTCCACGCCCTCCCGCGACCTGCGCTGGCCGCGAGTCTGCCGCCATGCCCGCTTATGTCAAATGCCGCTGACCGGCGGGATCGTGGCGGCGAAGGAGGGCCGCGCGGCGATCCGGTCGAACCACGCTGAAAGCGCCGGCCGGCCCTCGCGCCAGGCCCAGGCGCGGTGGCGCATCTCGGCATAGCCGAGCAGGCAGCCCAGCGTGATCCGCGGCGCGTCGGGCGGCGCGTCGAGCGCCCAGCCGCCGCCCGCCACCTCCGCCTCCCAAGCATCGGCGACGCGGTTGGTCCGCACCGTCTCCAGCGCGATGACGGTGGGGGAGCGTTCGCCGGGCGGCCGGCGCAATTCGCGGTTCCACACCGCCATGCCGTCCATGGCGCCCAGCACGCGGCCGAAATCCGCCAGCGCCGCGCGCGGCACCAGCGGGTAGGTCCCGCCCAGTGTGCCGAGGAAGGGCAGGATCAGCGCCGTCTCGGTCAAGGCCGTGCCGTCCGGCAGCACCAGGGTCGGCACCCGGCCGACCGGGTTGTGCGGCAGTAGAGAGGAGGCCGGGTCGCGGAGGGTGGTGACGACCTCCTCGACCCGGCCGATCAGCCCGGTCTCGCGCAGCGCCACGCGCACCGCGCGGGCGAAGGGGGAGCCGGTGGAGTAGAAAAGCTGCATGGGCCGGAGGCTACGCGCGAAGCCGCCCCCGGCACCATCCCGGGCGCGAGGTGCCTATCGCACCTCGCGCCGGCGGATCTGGTCCATCGCCGGGCGCGGGCCGCGATGCGGCGACGGCCGGCGGGCCGGCCCGGTCGCGGCCGGCATGGCGCCGCCCTGCAGCGACTGGATCTGGATATGCGCGTCCTCCTCCTCGCCCGGCTTCCGCGCCGCGACGGCGAAGCGCTCGGCCGCCCAGGGGGCGACCTCGAACTGCGTCTCGTTCTCCTGCACCTTGATGCGGCCGATCTCCTGCCGGGTCACGTGGCCGCGGCGGCAGAGGAAGGGCAGCACCCAGCGCGGATCGGCATTGCCGTTGGCCCGGCCGAGATTCATCCGGAACCAGACGCCTTCCTGCTGCGGGCCGGAGTCGCGCTGCATCCGCGGCCCGGGCGACGGCCCGCGATCGGTCACCGCGGCGAGTTCCTCGGGCGCGGCCAGCGGCGCGCGCAGCGCCTGGATCAGCGCCGCGGCGACGGCCTCGGCCGGCCGGTCCTCCAGCAGCTTGCGGGCCAGGGCCAGGTCGCCGTCGCCGGCATCCTCCCCGCCCGTCTTCTCCAGCGCCTGGACCAGGATGCGGGCATCATCCTGGGCGTGGATCGCCTCGGCCGAGGGGGCCGGCGCCCAGGTCGCGCGCAGCCGCGCATCCATCAGCAGGCGCTCGGCGGCGCGGCGCTTGTTGTGCGGCACCAGCAGGACCGAGGTGCCCTTGCGGCCGGCGCGGCCGGTACGGCCGGACCGGTGCAGCAGCGTCTCCGGGTCGGTCGGCAGGTCGGCATGGATGACCAGGCCGAGGTCGGGCAGGTCGATGCCGCGCGCGGCGACGTCGGTGGCGACGCAGACGCGGGCACGGCCGTCGCGCAAGCCCTGCAGGGCGCGGTTGCGCTCGGCCTGGGACAGCTCGCCGGACAGGGCCACGGCGGCGAAGCCGCGTTCCGCCAGGTTGCCGTGCAGCCGGGTGACGGTGGCACGCGTCCGGCAGAACACCAGCGAGGCGCGCGCCTCGAAGAAGCGCAGCGCGTTGACCACGGCGCGCTCGGTCTCGTGCGGCGCGATCAGCAGCGCCCGGTAGTCGATGTCGCCATGCTGCGCGCCCTCGTCGCCGGCCGAGATCCGCGCCGCGTCGCGCTGGTACTGCTTGGCGAGCTGGGCGATGCCGCGCGGCACGGTGGCCGAGAACATCAGGGTGCGGCGCTCGGCGGGCGTCGTCTCGAGGATCGCCTCGAGCTCCTCCTTGAAGCCCATGTCGAGCATCTCGTCCGCCTCGTCGAGGATGACGACGCGGATCGACCTGGCGTCGATGTTGCCGCGCTCGAGGTGGTCGCGGAGGCGCCCCGGCGTGCCGGCGACGATATGCGCGCCGCGGGCCAGCGCGCGGCGCTCGGCGATCGGGTCGGTGCCGCCGACGGCGGAGACGACGCGGCCGCCGGCCGCGGCATAGAGCCAGGTCAGCTCGGCCTGCACCTGCAGGGCCAGCTCGCGCGTCGGCGCGACGACGAGGGCGAGCGGCGCGCCGGCCGGCGGCAGGCGCTCGGCCTCGCCCATCAGCTCGGCGGCCATGGCCAGGCCGAAGGCGACGGTCTTGCCCGAGCCGGTCTGCGCCGAGACCAGCAGGTCGCGGCCGGCGGTGGGCGCCTCCAGCACGGCGGCCTGGACGGGGGTGGGCTCGGCATAGCCGCGCTCGGTCAGCGCGGCGAGCAGCGTGGGGGGAAGGGCGGGAAAGGGCATCAGTGCGGTACTCGGCTCGGGGCGACGAGCGGCCCCTCGAAACGGAACAGGAAGGCGGGCATGGCAGGCATCAGGCGACCAGCTTCGAACGGCGCTGCTGGCGCAGCACGTCCTCGATCCAGCGGTCCAGCCGCTCGGTCTCGCCATTGGCCTCGTCGCGGGCGACATAGGCATCCGGGAAGCGCAGGGCGAGCCAGCGCCAGGCGACCAGCCGCTTGTGGGTCTTCTCGGCACGCTCCAGCTCGTCCCGGCTGGCGCGTTCCGGCGCCGGCAGGCGGCCGGCGGAAGGCGGCTGCACGGGGCGGCCGGCGCCGTGGTCGATCGCCCAGCGGGCCAGGCGCGCGGTGCCGTTGTCGCGTTCGTCCACCGGGCACATGGCGTAGGTCCAGCGCTCCAGCAGGGTCATGCCGGCGACGCCGTCGATCGCGCTGGCCACCGCCATCGCCTGGGTCAGGTCGGCCAGGCGGTAGTTGGGATCGTCCGGCCGCAGCACGGCGCGCTTGATCCGCGCCAGCACGCCGAACAGGCTGTCGGAGCCGATCTCCTGCGCCACGTTGGCGATGATGTCGGCATCCGGCTGGACCAGCGGGCGGGAATCCTCCGGCTGGACCGGGTCGGCATCCAGCATCATGCGGATGAATTCCGGGCTGCCGCCGCCGGCCAGCACCGCGACCACGCCTTCCTCGAAGCGGCCGTAGCGGCCGGCGCGGCCGCCGATCTGCTTCACTTCCTGGGTGTTCAGCTCGCGGCGCTGCTCGCCGTCGAACTTCCGCAGCGTCGAGAAGATGACGCGGCGGATCGGCAGGTTGAGGCCCATGCCGATGGCATCGGTGGCCACCAGGATATCGGCGTCGCCGTCGCGGAAGCGGGCCGCCTCGGCGCGCCGCACCTCGGGGCTCAGCGCGCCGTACACGACCGCCACGCGGCGGCCGCGGCGGACGAGTTCCGCCCGCATGTCGAGCACGTCGCGGCGGGAGAAGGCGACGATGGCGTCGCCGACCTGCAGGTCGCCCAGCGAGACCGGGGTCTTCGAGGCGGTCAGCGGGCCCTTCCGCTTGAGGCTGATCTCCTCCATCGGGTCGCCGCAAAGGGCGGCGATCCGCCGCACCTGGGTCGCCGCTTCCGGCGCGCCGAGCACGAAGACGTCGCGCGCCGGGGCGCCCATGATGGCGGCGGTCCAGGCGGCGCCGCGGTCGCGGTCGCCCAGCATCTGCGCCTCGTCGATCAGCGCCACGTCCACCGGCAGGTGGAAGGGGCACATCTCGACCGTCGCGGCCAAATGCCGGCTGCCGGGGACGCGGATGCGCTCCTCCCCGGTCGAGAGCGAGGCGGGCACGCCGCGGGCGGCCAGCGCATCGCGGAACTCATGCGCCAGCAGCCGCAGCGGGGCCAGCGCCATGCCGTTCTCGGCCTTGGCCAGGCGGTCGAGCGCGGTGTGGCTCTTGCCCGAATTGGTCGGGCCGGTGATCAGCGTGATGCGGCGGTTCAAGGCGCGGGCGGTGGCGAAGTGGCCGGCATAGCGGTCGAGCGCCGCGACCCGGGCGATGGCGGCGCTCGCCCCGCGGCCGAGCTTGAAGGCCGGGGATGCCAGGCCGCCGCGCTTCTTCGCGTCCAGCGCGCCCTTGTCGGCCTCCCGCCACTGCGGGACGCTACCACGCAGGTTGGCCAGCTCGGCGGGATCGAATTCCCACTTCTCCCGGCCGCCCTTCTGCGGGATGCGGCGGGCGACCGGGATCAGCCCGGCGGCGACCCAGCGCAGCGCCTCCTTCTCGACGCAGCCGAGCAGGCCGGACACGTCGCGGAATTCGACGAGGCTCTTTTCCCAGGTCTTGAGCCGCTGGACCTCCTCGCGCCGCTTGTTGCGGGCGGCGGTCTCGGCGTCGCGCACCTCGCGGCGGCGGCGGGCCTCGGTGGCGCCGACCGATTCGAGGAAGGGGATCGCCTCCTCGCCATGCAGGCCGAAGGCGACCGCGACCTCGCGCGCCAGCTCGGCGTGGCGGTCGGGCGCGAGCGTCCCGGCGGCGGCGCCGTTGGCGGCCTCGGACAGGTCGATGACGACCGCTTCCAGCGAATCCTCGGGCGAATGCCCCAGGGCGCGGAAGCGATGGCCCAGCGCCGCGTCGAGCGCGGCGAGCAGGGTCGCGTCGTCCGGCGCGAGGTCGGTGATGGTGGCGGCCGCGGCCTCGGCATCGGCACGGCGGACCCAGGCCCGGCCGGCCTTGCTGGCCAGGTGGTTGAGCCGGGAGATCCAGGCGCGGCGGCGGACCTCGCGCAGGGCGATGCGGACGGACGCGGCGTCGGCCGGCAGGCGGCGCTCGACCCGGCGGATCAGCGCGGGCATCTCCCGCGCCTCGACCTCGAGGCCGGAGGCGAGGATCGCCGCCTCGGCCGGCGAGATGCCATGCGGGGGGGCTTCGTCCGGCGCGTCGGCCAGGTCGAAGGGAACATCAAAGGGTGTGGTCAACAGTGTTCTTCTCCGCGCCCCCCTTGGGGGTCGCGCCATGAAACGGGCCAGATGGGCTGCCGGATGCAAGCCGTAGGCCGTTCATGGGCCTGTTTGGCGGTTCGGGGGCGCAACACGCCCCTCCCGGCACCTACCTTATATAGTGCCGCGTGCTGCGGTTGCGAGAAAAAGCTGCACGCCGCATCGTGTGCAGCCATGCAATAAGCGAGCATCAGAGCGCGTGACCGAGGATTCCAGGCCGCCGCCCCCGGCCGTGGCGACCGCTGGCGCCCCCGCCTACCCGGCGCAACGCATCCTGCTCGGCATCCTGTTCATGTGCGCATCGGGCCTGCTGTTCCCGATCATGAGCAGCTTCGCCAAGCTGCTGGGGGCGGAGTATTCCAGCCTGCAGGTCTCCTGGGCCCGGGCCTTCGGGCATATCCTGTTCCTCCTGGCGGCCTTCCTGCCGAAATATGGGCTGCGCGTGCTGCGGACCCGGCGGCCTGGGGTGCAGCTGGCGCGGTCGGCGATGCTGTTCACCTCCAACCTCTGCCATTTCTTCGCCATCACCTTCATCCCGATCGCCAAGGCGGCCGCGATCAGCCTGACCGCGCCGCTGATCGTGGCGCTGCTGGCCTGGCCGATGCTGGGGGAGCGGACCACGCCCGCCCGGGTGGCGGCGCTGGGTTGCGGGTTCCTCGGCGTGCTGGTGGTGATCCGGCCGGGGACGGCGCTGTTCCACCCGGCCTCGCTGCTCGTGGTGCTCAGCGCCTGCTGCTACGCGCTGTATCAGATCCTGACCCGGCGGGTGGCCGGGGTGGACAGCCCGGAGACCTCGGCGCTGTTCAGCTCGGTGGTCGGCGCCTTCGTCATGCTGCTGGTGCTGCCCTTCGTCTGGCAGACGCCGGACGGCTGGGGCGACCTGGCGATGTTCTGCGGCCTGGGCGTGCTGGGGGCGACCGGGCATTACTGCGTCGCCAAGGCGCTGGGCTATGCGCCGGCCAACATCATCTCGCCCTTCCAGTATTTCCAGTTGATCGGTTCGGTGGTGATCGGCTGGTTCGTCTTCGGCGACTGGCCGGATGCCGGGGTCTGGGTGGGTGCCGCGGTGATCATGGCGGCGGGGTTGTGGATCGGCTGGAGCCAGACGCGGAAGCGGCAGGCCTGAGCGCGGCCGCAGCGCGAGGACATGCCCGCGACGGCGGTTTGCGTTCGGAAGCGACCGCGGCACCGCCGTGGCGCCTTGTTCCCGGAGCCGATCCACGCCTCCGGGCGCGCGCCCGCCCGCGATCTGCTCTATCCCAGGCGCGGCGGTGGCGCCGCGGTCGGCCCCGACCGCGCGAGCAGTTCCTGCAGGAGCAGCCGGAGGTCGCCGCTCATCAGCGCAATCTGCGCCTCCAGCAGGTCGAGCATGGCGTCCCGTGCCTCGAGCTCCTCCACCGTGTAGACACCGCCCGGGCCGAACAGCAGCGCGATCCGCGCGCGCTCGGTGTCCGAACCCGGCTCGCCGAGCAGGTCGGCGGCACGCCAGGCCGCGATGACCGCCTCGGCGATGCTCGGCCGGCCCGCCTCGCCGTCGGGCCGCCGCGTCAGGTAGCGCCAGACCGGGGCGGGGAAGAGGTCCGACCGCGCGGGCCGTAGCCAGACATCGCGGAGCAGGTTGCGTTCCGACCGCAGGCGGCCGGAGGCCGAGCCGAACAGCAGCGCCGTGGCGACCGAGGCCTCGGCCAGGCCGCCCGTCATCGCCGCGACATCGCTGCCCCCGACGCCCGCGACCGAAAGGCCGCCCGAGACCGCCGCGGTCAGCGCGCCGACCATGATGCTGGCGATGCCGAGGCTGCGGGTACGCCGGTTCTCGATCCCCTGCAGGCGGACCCGCAGCTGGTCCCCGCGCTCCCCCTCGCAGTCGATCGCGGCGAGCATGCCGGAGATGTCCAGCATCGTCAGCATGATCCGGTCCATGACCGCCTGGCGCAGGCGCAGCAGGCGCAATTCCTCGGCAAGGCCGCGTGGCCCGCGGGCCTCCAGCATCGCCATCTGCAGCAGGGGTGCGCCGGCACCGATCGCGTCGGCGACCTCGGCCGCATTGCGGGAGAAACCGGACGCGACCAGGTCGCCGGGACCGGCACCGGGATCCTTTCCGGGGGGCTCGGGCCGCGCTCCGACCCGCGCCGCGCAGAGCCGGTCGTCATCGGCCAGCAGCGACGGTGGCGCCCTGTCCGCCGCCGGGCCGGCGCAACCGAGCAGCGCGACGGCCAGCAGCCCGGCCGGCAGCGCGATCCATCCCGGGCTCGCGCCGTTCCTCATGCCTGCAGGAAGGCCAGCCGATCGTCCTCCAGCACCAGGCAGGTCAGCTCCCGCCCGAAGACCGCGCCGGTGTCGATGCCGATCCGGTTCGCCTTCACCACCGGCCCGCGGGTCGGCGAATGGCCGTGCACCACCACGGCGCCGAAATCCGCGTCCGAGTTCAGGAAGGCGTGGCGGATGCGGATCAGGTCGTCGGGCGACTGGTCCTCGAAGGCCAGGCCCGGCCGCAGCCCGGCATGGACGAAGAGATAGCCGCCGAGCCGGTGGTGCAGCGCGAGGCCCCGCACGAAATCGAGATGCGCCGCCGGGATGCCCGCGCCCCAGAGCGCCGGGTCGCCGTCGGCGTCCAGCCCCCAGCTTGCCAGGGCCTCCCTGCCCCCACTGATCCGCCAGTCGGTGACCGCGGCGCGTTCGCCGTGCAGGGCGTCGAGCATGGTGCGCTCGTGGTTGCCCATCAGGTTGACCACCGGCACCCCGGGCAAGGGGGACCCGCCGGCCAGCCGCGCCACCACCCCGGCGCTGGCCGGGCCGCGGTCGACATAGTCGCCGAGGTGCAGCAGCAGCGGCGCCGCCACCGGCCGTGCCGCGAGGTCGGCCGCGACCATGGCGTGGAGGCTGGCAAGCTGGTCGTCGCAGCCATGCACATCGCCGATCGCATAGACGCGGTGGCCGGGTGGGAGCGATCCGGGGGCGGGCTGGAAATCGGGCATCACGCCGCATGATCCCCCGCCCTGCCCCGCTGGCCAAGCCCGCCCGCCCGTGCCAGGAATTCCCCCAAGGATAAGACGGAGGAAACCATGCTCGAGATCGAGACCATCGCCGACCTGCCGAAGCATATCGGCCAGAAGCTCGGCAGCAGCGACTGGCTGGTGGTGGACCAGAAGATGATCGACCAGTTCGCCGAGGCGACCGGCGACCACCAATGGATCCATGTCGATGTCGAGCGTGCCAAGCGGGAGATGCCGGGCGGCAAGACCATCGCGCATGGCTACCTGACGCTGTCCCTGCTGCCGAAGCTCAACCACGGCATCTGGAAGGTGAAGCAGCGCAGCCGCGGGGTGAATTACGGCTCGAACAAGGTGCGCTTCACCGCGCCGGTGCCGGCCGGGTCGCGCGTCCGCGGCCACCTGACGCTGAAGGCCGTCGAGCCGATCCAGGGCGGCGCCCGCGTCACCATGGAGGCGACGGTCGAGGTCGAGGGCAGCGACCGCCCGGCCCTGGTCGCCGAGACCCTGTCGCTGGTCTACGAGTGAGCGGCGCGGCGGAGGTCGGCCTGCGGGAGCGGGTGAAGGAGGCGCCCTCCGCCCTGCTGGTCGAGAGCTACTACCGCCCCGCCGTCGCCCGCGCCCAGGCCGCGGTGTTCGAGCATGAGATGTGGGCGCATTGCGCGCATGGGCTGATGCTGGAACGCCAGGGCATCGTGGGGCGGGAGGCGATCGGCGCCTGCCTCCGCACCGTGCTGGAGCTGGCGGCGCAGGGGCCGGACGGCGTGCCGGTCGACCACCGCTCGGAGGATCTCTATTCCTATGTCGAGCGGCGGATCGTCCAGGTGCTCGGCGCCGATGTGGGGGGACGGCTGCATACCGGGCGCAGCCGCAACGACCTGAACGCCACCACCTGGCGGATGGCGCTGCGCGGCGACCTGGCCGCGGCGCAGCGCGCGCTGCTCGGCCTGCGCGGCACGCTGCTGCGGCTGGCCGAGGAGCATGCCGCCGTGGTCATGCCGGGCTATACCCATGCCCAGCATGCCCAGCCCGTCACCTTCGGCTATTGGCTGCTGGCCGCCGCCGACGTGCTGGCGCGCGACCAGGTCCGGCTGGCGGGCGCCCTGGCGCATGCGGATCGCTGCCCGCTCGGCGCCGGGGCGCTGACCACCACCGCCTTCCCGCTCGACCGCGCGCTGGTCGCCGACCTGCTGGGCTTCGCGGCCCCCCTGGAGATCGCCTACGACGCCGTCGCCTCGCGCGACGACGGGCTGGAGGCGGCCTCGGCCATGGCGGTGCTGGCCAGCTTCCTGTCGCGGCTGGCGACCGACCTGATCGCCTGGTCCACCTGGGAATACGGCTTCCTCGAGCTGGCGGACCGGCATTCCGCCGTCTCCTCGATCATGCCGCAGAAGAAGAACCCGGCGGCGCTGGAACATGTCCGCGCCGCGGCGGGGATGATCCAGGGGGCGCTGACCGCAGCGCTGGCCTGCACCAAGAACACCCCCTTCGCCGATGTGGGCGACGCGGTGACCGCGGTGAACGAGCCGATCCTCGATGCGGCGCTGCGGACGCGGCGAATCCTGGCGCTGCTGGAGGAGGTCTTCGCCGGCCTGGCGTTGCGGCCGGAGCGCATGGCCCGCGCCGCCGCCGAGGGCTTCGGCAGCGCCACCGAGCTGGCCGACGTCATCGTCCGTGAAAGCGGGATGTCCTTCCGCATGGCGCACAACGTGGTGGCACTGGTGGTCCGCGACGCGCTGGCGGCCGGGCTGCCGGCGGATGCGATCCGCAGCGCCGATCTCGACCGTGCCGCCGCCGCGCTGTTCGGCAAGCCGCTGGGCATCGCCGAGGCCGCAGTGGCGCAGGCGCTGGACCCGGCGGCGAACATCCGGGCGCGCAGCGTGCTCGGCGGCCCGGCCCCGGCCGAGATGGCACGGCTGCTGGCGACGCGGCGGGACGCGCTGGCGTGCGACGCGGCAAGGCTGGACGGCATCGACCGGCGCATCGCCGCCGCCCGCGAGCGTTGCCTGGCGGAGGCCCGCACCCTGGCCGGTTGACGACCGGATTGCACCGGGCCGGCAGCGGCCTATCTTCGGCATCCGTGCCGGCCGCCGCGGCCGCGCGGAACCGGAGGGTGCACCATGTCGATCCGTCGCGCCGCCTGCCTCGCCGCCGCGCTGGGCCTGGCGGCGTCCCTGGCACCAGGCGCCGCGGAGGCACGCGGCTGGCATGGCGGCGGGTTCGGCGTCTATCTCGGCCCACCGGCCTATTACGCGCCGCCGCCCTATTACGGCGGCTACTGGGCGCCGCCGGCCTACTACCCGCCGCCGGTGTACTATGCGCCGCCACCGCCGGCCTATTACGCCCCGCCGGTCGTCACCTATCCGCAGCCGCACTACATCGTGCCGCCGCAGGACCAGGTCGCGCCGGCACCGGCGCCCGTTCCGCCGATCGCCTCCAGGAGGCCGCGCTGACGCACGCGGCGTCGGGCTTCGCTCACGCAGCATGGTTCAGCGTCCGCGAGGCCGCGCGACCGGGCTTTCCGGCGATTCCGCCCCAAGCCATCGCGCTCCGGGGTCCGGTTCAGGTGGCGGAGTCCGCCGGCGGCATCGACCGGCGCGGAGGCCGGGCGTTGCTCGACGATGCGGGGCACGGCCTGCGGGGTCATGCCGCCGGCGCCGTCGGCCCGGCGACGGTGCCGGCATCCGCCTGAAGGATGCCGGCGGCCAAGGCGCGCCGCCGGTCGTGGCTGGCTTTGCATGCGGTCATGGACAGGAGTTCCTGGCCGATGCGCCGCAGGCTCAGGCCGCGAGGCGCGCGGAACGGCTCAGGCCGGTGTATTCCAGCTCCGCCAACAAGGCGACGACCAGCGCCTGGGCGACGACGAAGGTGCCGCCGAGCACGGTCGGCGCCACCCAGCCGGAGACCAGCAGCAGCACGCTGTCGAGCGCCCAGAGCGCGTTGCCGACGATCACCAGCCAGACCAGCAGGCGCGGCGAGGCGCGCCGGAGCCCCAGCACCGCGACAAAGCCGGCGAAGGCCAGCAGGAAGACGCCGACCTGCAGCAGCATGGCGGCAGGCAGGCCGAACCAGCGCGCGAGCGGTCCGGCGAGCAGCGCCAGCAGCAGCCCCATCGCGCCGCTGCAGGCCGCATCCGCCAGCAGCACGCGGCGGAGGAAGTCGGAGGGGATGATGCGTTCCATGACGCTCGCTCGTGCCGCGACGCCTGCGTTCCGGCGGGCGACGGTGCGGTCGGTCGGCGTGTCGTGCATAGGGTCTCTCCTGCGTTGCGCGGCGGCCGGGGGCCGTCGACGCGAGCAGGATCAGCCCTTGCGGGGCGCCGGATCGATTACCTGCGGGGTCATCGGCGCCTCGCCCAGCCGCGGCGCCGCGTGCCGGATGCGCGGGCGTTCGCCGTCGAAGGAAAGCGGCATGGCGAGGAGGGAGAAATCCTCGCCCGGCACCGGCTGCAGCATCTCCATCGCCGCGGTCTGCGGCTCCGCCATCACCTCGGGGATGGAGTTGACCGGGGAGCACGGCACGCCGGCGGCGATCAGCGCCTCCGCCAGCTCGCCGCGCGGCCGCGGCCGCAGCAGCGCGGCGATCGCCGGCAGCAGCGCGGCCTGGTTGGCCAGCCGCTGCCGGTTGGTGGCGAAGCGCGGATCGGCCGGCCAATCCTGGCCGAGCACGTCGGCGAATTTGCGGAACAGCCGGTCATTGCCGCAGCAGACCAGCAGCGGGCCATCAGCGCAGTCGAAGGCCTGGTAGGGTACGAAATTGGGGTGGCCGGAGGCGTGGCGCTCGGGCAGCTTGCCTTGGTTGACATAGGCGCTGATCTTCTGCCCGCCCCACATCAGCGCCGTCTCGAACAGGGAGGTATTCACCACGCAGCCGCGCCCGGTGCGCGCGCGCTGCTGCAGGGCGGCCAGCGCGCCGATGACGGTCCACATCCCCGTCCCCTGGTCCACCACGCTGGCGCCCATCCGCACCGGCGGGCCGCCGGGCTCGCCGGTGATCGAGGAGAGACCCGCGAAGGCCTGGAACAGCGGCTCGTAGCCCGGGCGGCGAGACAGCGGACCCTTGTGGCCGAAGGCGCCCATGGCGCAGTAGATCAGCCGCGGATGCAGCGCGGCGACGGCCTCCGGCCCGAGCCCCAGGGCTTCCGCGACACCGGGGCGCAGGTTGTGCACCAGGATGTCGGCATCGGCCAGCAGCCCATGCAGCGCGGCGACGCCCTCGGCCGATTTCAGGTCGAGCGTGACGCTGCGCTTGCCGCGGTTGAACTCGTGGAAATTCAGCGCGTCGCCATGCCGGAAGGCGGGGCCCATCTGCCGCGCATCGTCGCCGCCATCGGGCTTCTCCACCTTGACGACGCTGGCGCCGAGATCGGCGAGGATGGCGCCGGCGAAAGGCCCGGCCAGCACCTGGCCGAGCTCGACCACCTTGATGCCGTCCAGCACGCTCATCTCCATCGCTCCCCCGCCATGCGGCGCGCCGCCGATCGAACCGTCATGTCGCGGGCAGCACCGTGCCGCGGCATTCGCCGAAGCCGATCGTCACGTAGCCGTCGCGCTTCGCCTGGGCGCGGAACACCACGGTGTCGCCATCCTCCAGGAAGCGCCGCTCCTCGCCATTCGGCAGCGTGATCGGCTTGCGGCCGCCCTGGGTGATCTCCAGCAGCGCGCCGAACCCGTCCTCGGTGGGGGAGGAGATGGTGCCGCTGCCGAAGAGATCGCCCGGCGCCAGGTTGCAGCCGCCGCAACTGTGGTGCGCGACCATCTGGGCGAAGGTCCAGTACAAATGGCTGGTGTTCGACAGCGAGAGGCGGAACGGCCCGCCCTGCCGCGTCACCAGCGATACCTCCACAGCCAGGTCCAGCGCGCCCTGCGCCTGGTCGGCCTCATCCCACAGGTAGTCCAGCGGCTTCGGGTCGCCGTCCGGCCGCGGCGCCTGGGCGATGCGGAAGGGCGCCAGCGCTTCCGGCGTGACGACCCAGGGGCTGATGGAGGTGTGGAAATTCTTCGCCAGGAAGGGGCCGAGCGGCTGCGCCTCCCAGCCCTGCACGTCGCGCGCCGACCAGTCGTTCAGCAGGCAGAAACCGGCGATGTGCTTGGCCGCCTCGGCGATCGGAATCGGCTCGCCCTGCGCGTTGCCAGTGCCGACCCAGATGCCGAATTCCATCTCGTAGTCGAGGTTGCGGCTCGGACCGTAGCTCGGCACCGTCTCGTTCGCCGGCTTGCGCTGGCCCTTCGGCCGCCGCACCGCGGAGCCCGAGACGCGCACCGAGGAGGCCCGGCCGTGATAGGCGACGGGGACATACCTGTAGTTCGGCAGCAGCGGATTCTCCGGCCGGAACAGCTTGCCCGCGTTGCTGGCATGGTGGATGCCGGCGAAGAAATCCGTGTAGTCGCCGATCCGCGCCGGCAGGTGCAGCGTGCAGTCGGTGGCGTCATGGAGGTTCGGCCGCACCGCGGCCTGCTGCGCGCTGCCCGTCGCCAGCAGGTCGGACAGCGCCGCGCGCAACGCCCGCCGCGGCCCGGCGCCGAGTGCGAAAAGCCCGTTCAGCGCATCGCCGGCCGCCGCTTCCGCCGCGCGCTTCGCATCGCCGGACAGCAGATGCGCCACCGCGGGCAAATCGAGGATGCTGTCGCCGATCGCCACGCCACCGCGCGCCTCGCCGCCGCGCGGGGAGAAGATGCCGAGCGGCAGGTTCTGGATCGGGAAATCCGCATGCCCATCGGCGGAGGCGACGAAGCTTCGCCGCTGCGGGTCGTGGGTGGCGTCCATGCGCGTCTTCTCCCTCAGCGTGCCCGCGCCAGCAGCCGGCGCGCGCGTTCCACCACCGGCAGGTCGATCATCGCGCCCTCGAAGGCGACGGCGCCGGCACCCTTCGCCAGCGCTTCGTCGAAGGTGGCGATCAGCCTCCGGGCGCGGTCGGCCTCGGCCGGCGCCACGCCGTATTCCTCGTTGATGATCGGCACATGCAGCGGATGGATGCAGGACGTGCAGGCGAAGCCCAGCCTGCGCGACCGCTTGAGCGCCGCGCGATAGCCGTCCAGGTCGTTGAAATCGGCGAAGGCGCCGATCGAGCCCAGCGGCAGGATGCCGGCCGCCCGCGTGGCGGCCACGACCATCATGCCGAAATGGTACAGCATGTCGGCGCCCGGCACGGCTTCCAGCTCGGTCGAGAGATCCTCGCTGCCGACCGCCATCGCCGCCATGCGCGGGTCGGCCGCGGCGATGGCATAGAGGTGCGGCAGCGCCTGCGGCGTCTCCACCAGGGCGATGAAGCGGGTATGGCCGATGGGCAGGCCGAGCGCCGCCTCGCGTGCGCCGACCACCTCCGACAGCAGCCTGATGTGTTCCGGCCCCATCACCTTCGGCAGCATCAGCGCGGTGACCTGCGGCATGACGGCAGCGGCGATGTCGGGGATGGCGATCTCAAGCTGCCGGTTGATGCGCACCGCGATCTCGGCGCCGCCCTGGCCGACCACCGCCGCCGCGGCCGCCAGCGCGGCGCGCGCGGTGTCCTTCTCCGGTGGCGGGATGCTGTCCTCGAGGTCGAGGATGATGACATCCGCGCCCCGCGTGTGCGCCTTGGCGACGAAGCGCTCGGCAGTCACCGGGACGAACAGCAGGGAGCGCCAGTTGGGCAGCGTCATGGCCGTGGTCCTCATTGGGCGGCGCCGGTCGCGCGCAGCGCGGCGATCTCGGCCGGGGTGTAGCCGGCTTCCGCCAGGATGGCATCGGTCTGCGCGCCGGGGCGCGGCGCGGGCAGCGTCTCCTCCCGCATGCCGCCGGCGAAGGTGACGGGCGTACGGGTACGGCGGATGCGGCCCTCGGTCGGGTGGTCGTCGAGGTGCCAGAAGCCGACATCCCGCAGGTGCGGGTCTTCCAGCAGGTCATCCAGCGTGTTGTAGCGCGCCGCCGGCACGTCCGCCGCGGCGAAGATCTCCAGCCATTCGGCGGTGGTCTTCCGCGCCAGGCCATCGACGCGCACGCGGAAGTACTCGGCGGCGTTATCGGTGCGGGCGATCGGCGTGTTGAAGCGCGGGTCGTCCTTCAGCTCCGCCCGGCCGATGGCATCGAAGAAGGCGAAGGCCTGCGGGTTGCTGTTGGGCTGGACGGTGATGTAGCTGTCGGCGGTCGGCAGCGGGCGGTAATCCGGGCTCAGCAGCCGGGCATCGCCGGTCGGGCCTTCCGGCGGGTCGAAGGTGGCGGCGCCCAGGTGCTCGCTCATGACGAAGCTCGCCGCAGTCTCGAACATCGGCACCTCGATCGCCTCGCCCTGCCCCGTCTTCTCGCGGCGGTACAGCGCGAAGCCGATCGCCTGCGCCGCGACCAGGCCGGTGATGTGGTCGGTCATCACCATGGGCACGAAGCGCGGCTCGCCGGTCGCCCGTTCAAAGGTGCCGGCGACGCCGGACAGCGACTGGATCACCGGGTCGTAGGCCGGACGGCCGGCATAGAGGCCGCCCTCGCCGAAGGCGACGATGCCGCAATGGATCAGCCGCGGATTGAGCGACGCCAGCGCGGCGGCATCCAGCCCCGCGCGCGCCAGGCCGGCGGGACGGACGTTGGAGACGAAGACATCTGCCGCGCCGATCAGCCGCTTCAGCGCCGAAAGGCCGGCAGGCCGCTTGATGTCCAGCGTGATGGCGCGCTTGTTGCGGTTGAAGTTGATGAACTTGCCCGACATGGCCGGGGAGCGCGACCCGGCCGCGAGGTAGCGCAGGATGTCGCCGCCCGGCGCCTCCACCTTGATCACCGCGGCGCCCTGGTCGGCCAGCGTGCGCGTGCAGATCGGCCCGACGACGACCGTCGTCAGGTCCACCACCGTAACGCCATCCAATGGGCCACCGGCCATCAGCCGAACTCGCAGTCGAGCTGGGCGCAGAGGTTGGCGTCCTTGTCCTGCACCCAGGCCAGCACCTTGCCGTCCTTCGGCGCATGGCCGCAGAGCGTGATGGTGTCGCCGACATGGATCGGCCGTGTCAGCCGCGCGCTGAACCCGCGCAGCGTCCCCGGCGTATGCGCCACCGCCGCGTCCAGCAGCAGCTGCATCGTCAGCCCGCCGTTCTGCACCGTGTTCGGGTAGCCCTCCTCCTGCCGCGAGTAGTCCGCGTCGTAGTGGATGCGGTGGGCGTTCCAGGTGATGGCGGAATAGCGGAAGACCAGCGGCGCGGTCAGGTGCCTGGTCATGCCCCAGGACGGATCGTTCGGCGCCGGCACGGGCACGCCGGTGCCGCTCTTCTCGCCCGGCTTCACCGCCTCGCGGTAGATGGCGTCGAACTCGTCCACCGCGATGATCTCGCCCGCGCGGCGGATGGTGTGGCGCATGGTCAGCACCGTGATGAAGCCGGTGCGGGCCTGCTTCGGGACGATGGCGGCGACCTCCGCCGTCTTGCTGGCGACGTCACCGACGCGCAGGCTGTCATGGATCGTGACCCGCCGCCCGGCACCCATGCGGCGCGGCAGCGGGATCGGCGGCAGGACGACGCCCGGCTTCGGGTGGCCGTCCGGGCCGATGTCGGATTGCCGCGGCGCATCGGCGAAGAACAGGGTGAACCAGTGCGGCGGCAGCACGTCGCCGTTCTTGAAGGCGGCAGGGTCCAGGTCGAGCATGCCGGCGATGCGGCGCACCGCGGCCAGGCCGACATCCTCCTCCACCACGCGGGTGCGGCCGACCCAGGATTGCAGCTCGGGGCTGAGTGTCTCGGACATCATGCGATCCTATTCGGCAACCAGGTTCAACCGGCGGATCAGGCCGCCCCAGCGCACCGCATCCTGGCGGGCGCGGGCGGCGAATTCCTCCGGCGCATTGGGCGCGGCGGCATCGGCGCCGACCCGGGCATAGGCCGCGCGCACCTTCTCGTCGCGCAGCGCCTCGTTCATCGCGGCGTTCAGCCGCTGCACCGACTCGGGCGGCGTGCGGGACGGCACGGCGAGGCCGAAATAGGCGCTGGCCTCGAAGCCCGGAATGCTTTCGCCCATGGCCGGGATGCCGGGCCATTCCGGCCGCCGCGCCGGCGTGGTCAGGGCGACAGGGCGCACGCCGGCCGCGCCGCGGATCGCCTCGGCTTCCGGCACGCCGAGGCAGCGCGCATGCACGCGGCCGGCCAGCATGTCGGCCATCGCCTGGGTGCTCTGCCGATAGGGGACATGCACCATGTCGAGCCCGAGCCGCGCGCCGATATCCTCCATGATCAGGTGGGTGATGGCGCCGACGCTGGCCGAGGCATAGGTGAACCGCCCCGGATTGGCCTTGATCCAGGCGAGCACGCCGGCGAAGTCACGGCCGGGGATCGACTCGTGCACGATCAGCATGTTCGCCGTGGTGCAGAACATCCCGACCGGGGTGAAGTCGCGCTCGGCATCGTAGGCGATGCCCTTGTAGAGCAGCGCGTTCAGCCCGCTGTTCGTCCCGGCGCCGGCAACCAGCACGGTGTAGCCGTCGGGCGCCGCGCGCGCGACGGTTTCCGCCGCCAGGTTGCCGTTGCCGCCCGGGCGGTTGTCCGCCAGCACCGGCTGGCCGAGCCGCGCCGACAGCGCCTCCGCCGTCACCCGGCTGACGATGTCGGTCTGCCCGCCGCCGCCGAAGGGCACCACCAGGCGGATCGGCCGGTCCGGCCAGGCGGCGCGCGCGATGCCCGGCGCCGCGAGCATCGCACCGAGCAGCAGGCGACGCGTGGCGATAACGGTCATGGATGTCTCCTCGCGCACATCCTAGCGCCCCGCCGGCTGAAGGAAGAGGGCGAATCCGGGAATGTAGGTGGTCAGGAACAGCACCACGAGCATCAGCAGGATCTGCGGCCAGATGGCGCGGGAGATGCGCGCCAGCGACAGGCCGCTCATCGCCATGCCGATGAACAGGCAATAGCCGATCGGCGGCGCCGCCATGCCGATGGCGACGTTGGTCACGATGATCGCGCCGAAATGGATCGGGTCCACGCCGAAGCGGGTGGCGATGGCGATCAGCATCGGCCCGAGGATCACCATGATGGCGATCTCGTCCATGACCGCCGCCAGCAGGAAGAAGGCGATGTTGAGCGAGGCCAGCGCCAGCCAGCGCTGCTGGATGTTGTCCGCCATCCAATGCGCGAAGCGCGAGGCGATCTGTTCCTGCGCGACCAGGATGCCGAAGCCGGTGGAGACCGCGATGATGGCGCA
Organism: Dankookia sp. GCM10030260; assembly: GCF_042666655.1. NCBI lineage: Bacteria > Pseudomonadati > Pseudomonadota > Alphaproteobacteria > Acetobacterales > Roseomonadaceae > Dankookia > Dankookia sp. GCM10030260. Next base: position 36,729 of record NZ_JBHTDE010000001.1, on the reverse strand, counting down.
GACGATGGCGCTGGTGCGCATCGAGTTCGAGAACAGCCGCGGCAGCACGGCCAAGGTCAGCTTGCGCTCGACGAACAGCCCGACCAGCAGCGCATAGACGCAGGAGATCGCCGCCGCCTCGGTCGGGGTGAAGATGCCGCCATAGATGCCGCCGAGCACCACCAGCGGCGAGGCCAGCGCCCATTTGCCCTGGTGAAAGGCGGCCCATGTCTCGGCCAGGCTGGCCTTCGGCAGCTTCGGCACCTTGTTGCGCCTGGCGTGGACCCAGCAGACGACCAGAAGGCCCGCGGCCAGCGCCAGGCCGGGCATGATGCCGGACAGGAACAGCTTGCCGATCGACTGCTCCGCCACGATCCCCCAGATGACGAAGGCGATGGACGGCGGGATCAGCGGCCCGAGCACGCCGGCCGAGACCGCGATGCTGGCGGCGAAGCCGCGGTCGTAGCCGGCCCGCGCCATGGCGGGGATGAGGATGGAGCCGATCGCCGCCGTCGTCGCCGGCGCGCTGCCGGAGATGGCGGAGAACACCACCGCCGCCAGCACCGCCACCATCGCCAAGCCTCCGGTGCGGTGCCGCACCAGCGTGCCGGCCAGGTCCACCAGCCGTTGGGAGAGGCCGCCCGCGGTCATCAGCTCGCCCGCCAGCATGAACAGCGGGATCGCCAGCAGGCTGAATTGCTGGCTGCCGCTGATCAATGCCTGGGCCAGGAAGGCGGGCTCGATATCCGCCAGCAGCAGCGCCGCGGTGATCGCCAGCGCGATGGCGATGGCGAAGGGGAAGCCGAGCACCACCAGCCCGGCGAAGCCCGCGGTCAGGCACCAGGAGATCGGGGTCATGCCAGCGGCGGCTCCGCCGCCGGCAGGGCCCCGCCCGGGCGCAGCGCGCGCTCCAGCGCGAACAGCGCCACCAGCACGCCGGCGATCGGCGCCAGCACGTTGAGGATCTCGATCGGATAGCCGATGGCGGCGGAGACGCTGCCCGAGGTGAGGTCGAGGAAGCGCCAGCCGGACCAGGCGAGGAACCCGCCCAGCGCCGCCGTCACCGCATCGGTCAGCCGCTCCGCCAGGATGCGCGGGCCGCGCGGCAGCAGGTCCGGCAGCGCGGTCAGCCGCACATGCCAGCCCTCATGCACGCCGAGCGCCAGGCCGCCGAGCACCGACCAGCTGAACAGCAGCACGGCCAGCTCCTCGGACCAGCTCGGCGTGTCGCCGAAGACATAGCGCATCACCACCTGGTAGGTGATGGCGGCCAGCATCAGCGCGGCGGACAGCGCGATGCTGGCCCGCGTCACCCAGGCGATGCCGCGCGCGAGCGGCGACAGCAGCGGCACCTATTCCACCGCCGCCAGGGCGTCCTTGATCACGTCGGCGCCGATCTGGCCCTTGAAGCTCTCGTACATCGGCAGCACGCCGCGCCGGAACGCCGCCTTGTCCGGCACCTCGTTCACCTGCATGCCGTGCTTCACCAGGCTTTCGCGGAAGACCGCCTGCGCCGCGGCGTTGGATGCCCGCTGCACCTTCGTCGCCTCGGCGCCCGCTTCGGTCACCGCCGCCTTGAGGTCGGCCGGCAGGCGGTCGAAGCTGCGCCTGGCGATCAGCAGGCCGATCATCGAATAGATATGCCCGGTCAGCGACAGGTACTTCGTCACCTCGAAATACTTGTTCTGGTCGATGATGCCGAGCGGGATCTCCAGCCCGTCGATGGCGCCCTGCTGGACCGCGGTGAAGGTCTCGCCCCAGGCCATCGGCACCGCGTTGCCGCCGAGGCTCTTGTACATCTCGATATAGATCGGGCTCTGCAGGACGCGGAACTTGATGCCCTTGAGGTCGCCGGGCGTCACGATCGGCCGGACGTTGTTGATCATGTGGCGGAAGCCGCCTTCCATGAAGCCGAGTGGCATGACGCCCTTCGATTCCAGCCGCTGCTTGAGCGAGGCGCCGACCTTGCCGTCCAGCACCGTCTGCGCCTGCGCTTCCGAGCTGAACAGGAAGGGCATGTCGTTCACCTGGAAGGCGGGCTCGACCTGGGCGATCACCGCATTGGTGATGACGCCCATGTCGACGGTGCCGAGCCGCATGCCGTCCAGGAGCGGGCGCTCGTCGCCGATGGCGCGGTTGGGGTAGAGCTGCACCTCGATCCGGTCGCCGGCGCGGTCGGCCAGTGCCTTCTGGAAGGCGCGGGCGCCGACCGCATAGGGGTCCGCCGCGCCGTCGCCGCTGGTCCAGCCGATGCGGAGCACGGTCTTGCCCTGGGCGCGCAGGATGGCGGGCGCGAGGCCCATGGCGAAGGCGGCGGCGCCGAGGCCGCGGCGGCTGAAAGTGGTCATCGGATCGTTTCCCCAATAGCCAGCCTTGGCGCCGGCCGATGGCACGATGATACGGCCTCGCGCCGCCGCAACAAGCCGCTACGAGGCCATCAGGCGCCCGTACCCCGCCACCGCGTCCGGAATCCCCAGCCGCCGCAGCGCGTGCCAAGCCATGACCTGGTTGCTGGTGATGACCGGCAGGCCGAGCTCGGCCTCCAGCCCGGCGATCAGCCCGGCGGAACGGATGGCGGTGCAGCTGATGAAGCAGGCCTCGGCGCCCGGCGCGGCGCGGGCGGCGGCGCGGGCCTGGTCGGCGATGCGCGCCGGCGGGACGCGCGCCATCGCGGCATTGGTGTTGACGCCGAGGCAGGAGCCGCCGGCGACCGCCACGCCATGCGCCGCCAGCCAGGCGATCTCCCGCGCGTGGACCGGTTCGACATAGGGCGTGACCAGCACCAGCCGCCGCACGCCCAGCGTTCCCAGCGCCGCCAGGATGCCATCGGCGGTGCTGCAGGCGGGCAGGCCGGACGCCGCCTCGATCCGTGCGCGGATGCTGCCGGCGCGTTCGGGGGCGAAGGTGGAGACGGCGGTGCAGTGGAAGCCGATCAGGTCGGGCCGCGCATCGGCCAGCAGGCGGGAAGCGGGCTCGAGCGCGTCCAGCATCGCCGCCAGCTCCGCCTCGCTGCTGCCGGTCAGCGCCAGGCGGGTGACCAGGGCCACGACGCCGGCCGGCAGCATGGCGTGGATCTCGGGCTCCGCCACGCTGTTGCCGGAGGGGATGAGCAGGCCGATGCGGGCGCGGTCGCCATAGTCGATCGTCATAGCGAAGCGCGAGCCTCGGCCAGCCAGGACCGGTCGATATAATCCGCGGCCCGGCGCGGCCGCTGCGGCAATTCGCGGATCAGGCTGCTGATCTCGATCAGCGCCTGCACGCCGGCCTCGCTCGCCTCCCCGTCGCGCGGGAAGATGCGGTCGCGCGTATAGTCCGCCCAGGCGCGGTCGGCGTAGCGCTGCGCGATCCCGCTCTCCTGCATGGCGATGCGGCTGGCGGTCGCCTGGTCCGTGTGGAACCGCTCATGCGCCCGCAGGAAGCCGCGGCAGAAGCGCAGCACCAGGTCGCGATGGCCGGCCGCCCAGCCGGCATCGATGTCGAGGCTGGTGAACTGGAAATCCGGCACCTCGTCGCGCGGATTGCCCAGGCTGACGAAGCCTTCATCCAGCGCCATCTGGTCGAGCGGCGCCCCCTGCAGCCCGGCATCGATCCCGCCCGTCCGCAGCATGTCCCAGCGCGCCAGGATCGGCCCGCAGGGCACCAGCTCGTAGTCCCCCGGCCAGTGCAGCCCGTGCCGCGCCAGCAGCTTGATGATGAGGGAGGACGACCCCGCCCGCAGCGAGGAGACGCCGATCCGCTTGCCGCGCAACCCGGCATAGTCGGCGATGCCGGCCCGGGCGATGAAGGAGAAGGGCAGCCGGTTGACGTTGCCGCCGATGATCCGCTGGCGGCCGCCCGCCTCGGCGTCCAGGATCACGTGTTCCGTCACCCCGTAGGCGAGCTGGGCGCGGCCGTCGCGCAGCCGGTCGTTCACCTCCTCGATGCCCTCGATATGGTCGATCCGCAGGTCGAGCCCCTCCGCCGCGAAGAGCCCCGCATGCAGCCCGATCCAGCAGGGCAGGTTGAAGTAATTGCGGGACACGACGGCGAGCGTCAGCTGGTCCATGATGGCCTCCCCCCGTTTCGATCCGAAGGAAAGCACGGCATGGCCGTCATCGCCATCATCGCCCAGGGCGCCATGGGCGCCGGGATCGGCCACCGCCTGGCGCGGCGCGGCGCCACCGTCCTGACCAGCCTGGCGGGCCGCAGCGCCGCAAGCGCGCAGCGCGCCGCCGCGGCCGGGATGCGCGACGCGACGGCGGCCGAGCTCGCCGGCGCCGACATATTCCTCAGCGTCCTGCCGCCGGCCGAGGCCAAGGCCTGTGCCGCCTGGCTGGCGCCGGCGCTGTCCGTGGCACCGCGGAAGGCGATCTACGTGGACTGCAACGCCATCAGCCCGGCGACCGCGGCCGAGGTCGCCGCCATCATCGGCCCGACCGGCGCGGCCTTCGTCGATGGCGGCATCATCGGCGGCCCGCCGCGGGAGGATGGCTATACGCCGGTGCTCTACGTCGCCGGGCCGGAAGCCGACCGGCTCGGCGCGTTGCGCGACCACGGGCTCGATGTCCGCGTCACGCCCGGGCCGATCGGCGCGGCCTCCGCCCTGAAGATGTCCTACGCCGGCATCACCAAGGGGCTGGTCGCGCTGTCCTCGGCCATGATGCTGGCGGCGACGCGGGCCGGCGCGGCGGAGGGCTTCCGCGCGGAACTCGCCCGCTCCCAGCCGCAGCTGCTGGCCTGGTTCGGCCGCATGGTCCCGCCGATGCCCGACAAGGCCTATCGTTGGGTCGGCGAGATGGAGGAGATCGCCGACTTCACCGGCCCGGAGGCGGCGGCGATCTACCAGGCGATCGCCGGCTTCTACGCGGGCATGGCGGCCGATCAGGGCGGGACGCGGGAGAAGGCGGCGGCCCTCACAAGCTTCCTGCAGGACCCGGCGGCGTAAGAAAGGCCGGGGGAAGGTATTCCCCCGGTCCCCCATCTATTTTTGTGAGTTTGGCACCCACCGCGCGGCAGGTGCCAAGCCCACGGAAATAGAGGAGGGTCCAGTGAGGATGCTTCCTTCCTGGCCTTGCCTGCCTTACCCTTCCTCGGGCTTGAAGCCGGAGGCGGCGACGATCGGCCCCCAGCTTTCGCGTTCGCTGCGGATGCGCTCGGCGAAGGCGGCGGGCGCCATGATCTCGGGCACGAATTCCAGCCGGGTCAGCACGTCGCGCACCTCGCTGGTCGCCGCCGCCGCGGCCAGCGCGGCGTGCAGCGGCTGCACCACGCTGGCCGGGCTGCCGGCCGGCAGCAGAACGCCGAACCATTCCTGCCGCGACAGCGTGGCGAAGCCCAGCTCGGCGAAGGTCGGCACGTCCGGCAGGCGCGGGATGCGCGCAGGCGCGCTCACCGCCAGGATCCGCATCTGCCCGCCGGTGTGGAAGGGCACCGGCTCCGACAGCACGTTCATCCCGGCGGTGATGACGCCGGCCAGCACGTCGGTCATCACCGGCGCACCGCCGCGATAGGGCACGTGGTTCATCGCCAGCCCGGTCTGCCGCGCGAATTCCACGCCCATGAAATGCGGCATGGTGCCGGGCGAAGGGCTGGCCCAGGCGATCTGCTGCTGCCCCTTCCCCCAGGCGATGAACTCGGCCAGCGTCCTCGCCGGGTGGTCGGCGCGCACGGTGAAGGCGAAGGGGAAGGCGCAGACCGTGCTGACCGGCACGAAATCGGTCAGCGCGTCGTAGCGCAGCGACTTGTACAGATGCGGGTAGATGGTCAGCATCGAGGCCGGCGTCTGGATATAGAGACTGCCATCGGGTGTCGCGGCCTTGGCGGCTTCCAGCGCGATGCGGCCGCCGGCGCCGGGCCGGTTCTCCACCAGGATATTGGCGTTCAGCGGCGCCCGCATGCGCTCCGCGAAGGTGCGGGCGACGATGTCGGAGGAGCCGCCGGGCGGCCAGCCGAGCAGCGCCTTGACGGTGCGCTGCTGCGCGACCGCCGGCGCCGCGAGAAGGGCACCTGATCCGGCCAGGGCGGCGCGGCGGGAGAGTCGGATCATCGTCAGCGTCCCTTGAAGACCGGCTTGCGTTTCTCGGCGAAGGCGCGCTGCGCCTCCCTGGTGTCCTCGGTGGCGGACAGCGCCACGGTCTGCGACTGCTCGTAGCGGTAGCCCTCGTGCAGCGGCAGGTCCTCGGCCAGGGTGAAGGACCGCTTGGCGGCGCGCACCGCCAGCGGCACCTTCTGCGCGATCTCCTGCGCGATGCCCTGCGCCGTCGCCAGCAGCTCGGCGCCGGGCACGCAGGCCGAGGCGACGTTCATCCGGTACAGCTCCGGCCCGGTGATGCGCCGCGCGGTGAACAGCATCAGCCGCGCGTCGGACTGGCCGAAATGGCGCAATACGTGTTTCACGCCGCCGGCCAGGCCCACATCGACCTCGGTCATCGACATGAAGCTGTCCTCGGCCACCACGACGATGTCGCAGCACAGCGCCAGCACGGCCCCGGCGCCGATGGCGGCGCCGTTGACGGCCGCGACGATCGGCTTGTCGCATTCGATGAGGGCATCGAAAGTCGCGCGGACCAGGCGGTTGTGCCTTGGATAGGCGCCGCGGATCTCGGTCATCCCCGGCCGTTCCTTCAGGTCGGCGCCGGCGGAGAAGGCGCGGCCGGCGCCGGTCAGCACCACGGCGCGGACCTCGGGGCTGTCGTGCAGCACGTCGAAGAGCCGGCAGGTCTCCTCGCGGAACCTGCCGTTCTGCGCATTCACCGGCGGCCTATCGAGCGTGACGGTGGCGACGAAATCCGCGACCTCGACGCGGTAGCATTCGAGGCCTTCGAGCCCTGGCAGCGGCATGGTTGTTTCCCTGGACGGTTGGGACCGGTTTACCCGAGCCCTGCCGGACCGGCCAGTGGTCCCCGGGGGAGAGGGCAGCAAGGCCAGGGAGGACGTATCCTCCCTGGACCCTCCTCTGTTTCCGGGAGTCCGGCATTCGCCGCGCGGCGGGTGCCAAGCCCACGAAAAGGAAGGGTGGGGCTTGGGGAGGGAATGCGTCTCCCTCCCCAACCCTGCTTGCCTACCAGACCGGCCAGAGCCCGGGCGTCGCCAATTCCAGCAGATGGCCGTCCGGGTCGCGGAAATAGACGCTGGTGCTGCCGCGCGGCCAGTGCGTGCGGCCCTCGATGGCCACGCCGTGCCCGGCCAGCCGCGCCTCCCAGTCGGCCAGGTCGGCCGCCGCCACGGCCAGGGCGCAATGCACCGCGCCATGCCCGTCATGCGGCGGGATGGTGCCGCCGGGCAGCTGGACCGTCTCCGTCGTGCTGCCGCGCAGGAAGACCAGCAGCGCGCTGCGCCCGCCGACCGGATAGGCGGTGAGCCGTTCGTCGGCGAACATCGGCGCCAGCCCCAGCGCCGTTTCGTAGAAGCCGCGCGCGCGTTCCATGTCGTCGACGTAGAGCGCGGTCTCGAGCACGCCGGCAAGCGGTGGGGCATCGGCCATGCCGCATCCTTCCGCCGCGCGCGGAACGGCGCAAGCCACGCCCTGGCGAGACGCCGCGGCCGACCCGATATGCCGGGGCATGGTCCGATGCGTCCTCCTCGCCGCGCTGCTGCTGCCAAGCCTGGCCCTGGCGCAACCCGTCCTGCAGGACCCGCCGGCACCGGCCAGCCCGGCCGAGCGGCAGCGCCAGTTGGATGCCTTCTGGAGCCGGCAGCGGGAGAAGGAGGCCAACGACCGCTTCTGGAACGGCCCCAGGGAAGCCCGCCGGGCACTGACCCAGGACCAGTTCGAACGCTGGGACACCCAGCGCCATCGCCGCCAGGGATGGCGAAGCTACCCCTACTAGCGGTAGCTTCCCGGCAAACGATCGGGAGCCGACCATGGCCCATGCCCTCGGCGGTGCCGCCGCACCTGCCATCCTGCGCAACAGCGACCTCGACACCGATGCGGTGCAGCGGGCGCGCGTCGACCTCGCCGCCTGCTTCCGCATGGCCGCACGGCTCGGCCTGCACGAGGGGATCTGCAATCACCTCAGCTTCGTCGTGCCCGGCCGGGACGACCTGTTCCTGGTGAACCCCTATGGCTGGGGCTTCGCCGAGATCACCGCCTCCCGCCTGCTGATCTGCGACTTCGAGGGCAACGTGGTGGCCGGGGACGGCGTGCCGGAGGCGACCGCCTTCTACATCCACGCCCGGGTCCACAAGAATGTCCCGCGCGGCAAGGCCTGCTTCCATACCCACATGCCAAACGCCACCGCGCTGACCATGCTGGAAGGCCCGCCGCTGGCCTGGGCCGGGCAGACCGCGCTCAAATTCTACGGCCGCACGGTGGTGGACGAGGAATATGGCGGCCTGGCCCTGGACGAGGCGGAAGGCGACCGGATCGCGGCCAGCATCGGCGAGGCCGACATCGTCTTCATGCGCAACCACGGCGTCATGGTGCTGGGCGAGACGGTGGCCGAGGCCTGGGACGACCTCTACTACCTCGAGCGCGCCTGCGAGGTGCAGCGGCTGGCGATGTCCATGGGCCGGCCGCTGAAGCCGGTGCCGCCGGAGATGGCGGCGCGCACCTATGCGCAGATGCGGGAGGGCGACCGGGAGAGTGCCCGGCTGCACCTCGAAAGCGTCAAGCGCATCCTGGCGCAGGAAGCCCCCGACTTCGCCCGCTAGCGCGCGATGGCTTGCGGCGGCATCGCCGAACAGCCCGAATCGCGCGACCCAACGGACGCCAGGGCGTGATGCGCGCGCGAAGCCGAACGCATCATGGTCCGGCAGCCACCGAGCAGGACCTCCGCCATGCAGATCCGCCACCAGACCATCGAGACCAACGGCATCCGCATGCATGTCGCGGAAGCGGGCGAGGGTCCCGCCGTGCTGCTCTGCCACGGCTTCCCCGAGGCCTGGCATTCCTGGCGCCACCAGATGGTCGCCCTGGCCGCGGCCGGCTACCACGCCATCGCGCCCGACATGCGCGGCTATGGCGAGACCGAGGCGCCGGCCTCGGTCGCCGACTACACCATCCTGCACCTGGTCGGCGACATGGTCGGGCTGCTGGATGCGCTGCGGATCGACCAGGCGGTGATCGCCGGGCATGACTGGGGCGCGCCGGTCGCCTGGAACGCGGCGCTGCTGCGGCCGGACCGCTTCCGCGCGGTGGCCGGCCTGTCGGTGCCCTATGCGCCGCGCGGGCCGACCAGTGCCTTCGAGATGCTGCGCCGGGCCGGGCGGCACCGCTTCTATCAGATCTATTTCCAGGCCCCCGGCGTCGCCGACAACGAGCTGCGGCGCGACCCGCTGGTGACGCTGCGGCGGACCTTCTTCACCCTGTCGGGCGACGTGCCGGAGGCGCAGCGCTGGAACCCCGACCTGCCGGAGGGCGGCTTCCTCGCCAGCCTGGCCGAGCCCGCCGCGCTGCCCGCCTGGCTGCCGGAGGCCGAGCTGGCCCTCTATGCCGAGACCTACCGCCGCACCGGCTTCCGCGGCGGGCTGAACTGGTACCGCAACATCGCGCGGAACTGGGAGCTGATGGCCCCCTTCGCCGGCGCCAGGGTGCGGGTGCCGGGCTGCTTCATCGCCGGCCGGCGCGACCCGGTGCTGGGCTGGGCCGGCCGCGCCGTGGAGGCGCTGCCGCAGACCGTGCCCGACCTGCGCGGCACCACGCTGATCGAGACGGCCGGCCACTGGGTGCAGCAGGAGGCCCCGGCCGAGGTCAATGCCGCGCTGCTGGGGTTCCTCAAGGGGCTGTGAGGCGCCGGCCTCAATCCGCCGGCTTCCCGCCATGATCCCGGCGCGATCGGGGCGCTTCATCCGCTGAACCGACCCAGGAGGGTCCGACCGATGAAGTACCGTATCGCCGCCGCCGCACTCCTCGCCACCGCCCTGCTCGCGCCCGCGGCGCAGGCCCAGGGCTGGCACCGGGGCCATGGCGGCGGCTGGGGCGGCCCGCCGCCCCGCGCCCACCACCATCGCGGCAACGGGGCCGGCGTCGCGGCCGGCATCATCGGCGGACTGGCGCTGGGTGGGCTGGCGCTGGGCGCCGCCGGCGCCTTCGCCGCGCCGCCGCCGCCGCCGGTCTACTACGCCCCGCCGCCGCCGCAGGCCTACTACCCGCCGCCTCCCGGCTACTACGCCCCGCCGCCGGGCTATTATGCGCCGCCGCCGGCCTATTACGCGCCGCCGCCGGTGGTCTATCGCCCGGCCTATGGCTGGTAGCGGCGCGGGCCTCACGGCCCCTGCCGCAACCCGGCGCGGAGGGCACGGCCGGCCTCGCCGGCGGGGTCGATCAGCCCTTCCCGCAGGAAGAGGTCGATCAGCACCAAGTTGACGTTGAACTTGACGGCGTCGGTATCCCGCACCGCCTCCAGCACCCGCGCCAGGGGCCAGAGCTCGAAGCGCTCCACCTCGTCGTCGTTCGGCCTCGGCTGGAAGCCGTCCGGCAGATCGAGGTCGAAGCAGTGCAGGACGTCGCGGCGGATGCCGGTTTCCTCCCGCATCACGTAGGAGATCCGGCCGACCGGGCGGGCCTGGAGGGCGAGCGCGGCGGGCAGGCTGGCCTCCTCCGCCGCCTCCTTCACCAGGGTCTGCTCCGGGCCGAGCCCGGCCGGGATGCCGCCGGCCACCAGGTTGTCCAGCTTGCCCGGCGCCACCGCCTTGGCCCGGCTGCGCCACCCCATCCAGAGATGCAGCCCGTCCGGGCGCCGCACCCGCCCGTTGAGATGCACCCCCTCCGCCGCGATGCCGAAGGCCGGCAGCGCGCCGCGGTCGAGCCGGGCCAGCACCGGGCCGCCGGGCGCGGCGCGGATGTCGAAGGCCTCGTCCCGCAGGGTGAAATGGCCGCGCTCGGCCAGGCTGCGGGCGATGCCGGCCAGGGCCTCGGTGCGGGCGCCGGGGCTGCGCAGGCGGCCGGCCAGGGCGGCGCCCTGCGCGTCGAAATGGATCTCGCGCGGGAAGAAGGCCAGCGCCCGGGCCAGGTCGGAGCCGAGCCAGCCGACCTGCGCCGCGCCGATGCGGAAGGGGACCAGCCCGGCCGGGGAGGCCAGGTCGTTGCAGGCTTCGATGTGGCGCTGGAAAGGGCTCATGCCGCCAGGAAACACCGGACGCGGCTTTCGGACAAAACCGCCGCGGTGGGGCCGCGCGACGGCGGGCGGCGCCGCATCGGCCTCAGGCGGGTTGAGCCCGCGGCGGCCCGATCCGGCGCCAGGGCTGGCAATCTGCGGGTTTGCCGCCGATGGGCTTGAGGAATTTCGGGAATAAGCGGGTTTATCGGGGGGGTCGCGCGACGGGTTTCGGACAAAGCCGGGCCGGCCGCCAGGGACAGGCGGGATGCGGTGAAGGGGCTGGGCATGGCGGCGACCTCCCTCGGCGGCGGGCCGGCAGGGTACAGGAATATTATCCTTAAATCAAGCCGCATCGCAGCCCCGGCGGCCGGGCTCATCGACGCGGCGGGCCGGCCACGCTAGGCAGCGCCGCAAAGCGCGCCGCGCCGGCGCCGAACCCCCACCCGTATCGGACCCCCATCATGACGCGCACCGCGCCGCTGCCCATCCTCGCGACCCATGGCGGGAAATTCCATTGCGACGAGGTCTTCGCCTATGCCGTGCTGCGGCTGGCGCTCGGCCTGGCCGAGGCCGGGCGGGATCATGTGCTGCTGCGCACCCGCGACGCCGCGCTGATCGCGGGGGCCGGGATCGTCTGGGATGTCGGCTTCGCCTACGACGCCGCCGCCCGCCGCTTCGACCACCACCAGCGCGGCGCGCCGCTGCGGCCGGACGGCACGCCCTACTCCTCCGCCGGGCTGGTCTGGCAGGTGTACGGCGAGGCCGCGGTCGCCGCCCTGCTGCGGCCGCAGGGCGCCGAGGGCTTCGCCGCCGCCATCGCCGCCGAGCTGGACGAGAGCGTGGTGCGGCGGATCGACGAGATCGACAACGGCGTGACCGACGGGCGGCGGGACGGGCTGGGCCTGGCGACGCTGATCGGCGAGTTCAACCCGGCCTGGGACGACCCCGCCGGCACCGGCCCCACCGCCGGCGACGCCGCCTTCCAGCAGGCGGCGGATTTCGCCGCCGGCGTGCTGGCGCGCCGGGTGGAGGAGCGGCGGGCGCGCCGCGCGGCCGAGGCCTTCGTGCTGGCGGCGCACCGGGCGGGGGAGGATCCCCGGCTGCTGGTGCTGGACCGCGGCATGCCCTGGAAGAACGTGGTCTTCGCGCATGGGCTGCCGGTGCTGTTCACCGTCTCCCCCGCCTCGAACGGCAATTGGATGGTGGATACCATGCCGCCCGAGCCGGGGTCCTTCGAGCAGCGCATGCCGCTGCCGGAGGACTGGGCCGGGCTGGACGCGGCGGCGCTGGCGGCGCGGTCCGGGGTGGCGGATGCGGTCTTCGTGCATCTGCGGCGCTTCGTCGGCGCGGCGAGGTCGCGGGAGGGGGCGGTGGCGATGGCCAGGTTGGCGATGGCGGGGTGATCCGTCGGATCACCGCGGCGCGGCCTCTCGCCACGCGCAGGCGGCCGGCGCCGACCGGGGGCGGGGCGCGGCGAAGCCCGGCGGGGATGCGGCGCCGCCTGAGAAAGGCGGAATTCGGATAGCGCTTCCCGGCCCCGGACGGCGGGTGCCTGCCGCAAGCTTGGCCGCAGGACCACCCCAGCCTCCCGGCAGGAGAAACCCGATGCGCATGTCCAGACGACAGGCCCTGACCAGCGGCGCGGCGATGCTCGCGGCCGGCGGACTGCCGCCCGCCCAGGCCCATTGGGACGGGCCGGTGGTCCGGGCCCTCGAGGGCCTCGAGGATTTCGCCCCGGCGATCGAGGCCTATACCTACCTCTATCCGCTGGTCACGATGGAGACGACCCGCCGGATCATGACCAACGTCGCCGCACCCGCCGGCACCCGGGCCCCGATGGGGCAGTTCATCAAGGCGAGGAGCTACCCGGATGCCTCCTTCCGGGACGTGACCGCGCCGAATGCCGACACGCTCTACACCACCGCCTGGATCGACCTGGCGCGGGAGCCCTGGATCCTCGGCCTGCCCGACATGAAGGGCCGCTACTTCCTGTTCCCGATGCTGGACGCCTGGACCAACGTGTTCCAGGTGCCGGGCACGCGGACGACGGGCACCGGCGCGCAGACCTATGCGATCACCGGCCCGGGCTGGCGCGGCACGCTGCCGCCGGGGGTGAAGGAATACAAGTCCCCGACGAACATGGTCTGGATCCTCGGCCGCATCTACTGCACCGGCACGCCCGAGGACTACGCCGCCGTGCACGCGCTGCAGGACGCCTGCCGGATCGTGCCGCTCAGCGCCCATGGGAAGGCCCATACGCCGCCGGCCGGCCAGGTCGATCCCGGCCTCGACATGAAGACGGCGGTGCGCGAGCAGGTGAACCGCATGCCGCTGCCGGACTACCTCGCGCTGGCGGCCGAGCTGCTGAAGGCCAACCCGCCGGCCGCGGCGGATGCGCCGATGCTGCCGAAGCTCGCCCGCCTCGGCATCGTCCCGGGGCAGGGCTTCGACCGCGCCCGGCTCGACGTCGACCTCGCCGCGCGCGTGCCGCAGCTCGCCTTCGACCGGATCATGCTGCATTTCCGCTTCAGCGGCGGCGACATCCAATCCGCGAATGGCTGGTCCTTCACGACGAAGACCGGCCTCTACGGCACCAACTACCTGCAACGGGCCCTGGTCACCGCCATCGGGCTCGGCGCGAACCGCCCGCAGGACGCGGTCTATCCCGTGTCCAAGGCGGATGCGGACGGCAAGGCCTATGACGGGGCCAGCCAGTACGTCATCCGCTTCCCGGCCGGGCAGCTGCCGCCGGTGCAGGGGTTCTGGTCGGTGACGATGTACGACGAGAACTTCTTCTTCGTCGCCAACCCGATCGACCGCTATTCGATCAGCGCCCGGCAGGCCTTGCAGGCGAACCCGGACGGGTCGGTCGACCTGCATGTGCAGCGGGCCTCCCCGGGCGCGGGGCGGGAGGCGAATTGGCTGCCGGCGCCGGCCGGGAAGTTCCAGCTGATGCTGCGGATGTACTGGCCGGACGAGAACGACCCGTCGATCCTCAACGCGACCTGGCAGATGCCGGCGGTCCGGAAGGTGATGGTCTGAGTTGGTCGCGGCGGGGCCTTGGGTGGCTGCCGTGGCGGGGCGTCATCCAGCCATGGCCGAATGACCGGCATGCCGCCAATGAATGGCCGAGATGCGGGCGCGCCGCGCGGTCGAGGCCAGCGTGCTGGCGTCGCACTGGGCTGGGAAGGACCCTTGGCTGCTCGTGCTGAACCGCGGCATGCCGTGGAAGAAAGTGGTCTTCGCGCATGGGCTGCCGGTGCTGTTCACCGTCTCCCCCGCCTCGAACGGCAATTGGATGGTGGATACCATGCCGCCGGAGCCGGGGTCGTTCGAGCAGCGCATGCCGCTGCTGGAGGCCTGGGCCGGGCTGGATGCGGCGGCGCTTGCGGAGAAGTCCGGGGTGGCGGATGCGGTGTTCGTGCATCTGCGGCGGTTCGTCGGCGCGGCGAAGTCGCGGGAGGGGGCGATGGCGATGGCGATGGGCCAGGACGTAGCGGAAGTGAAAAGTTTCAGTGAAAGCAATTAATCCGGTCAGACAAAGCCAGATTGATTAAGGCCTTCGCTGACCCAGCCACTCCACTGCAAGTGCTTTACAGCGACTCACAGTGGAGTAGGTCACCCGACCGTCACGCACCCTAAAAGGGTACGTCTGGGAGTCGACTGTTCGAACCAACGGCCCGCTAGGACTAGGTTGCAATTACCAAGATAGATTGTCAAGCATGATAATCATTATCCTGCATCGACAGTTCTGCCATTCAGAGCTTGACCCATGAATTTGGATTGTGCGTAGTGTATCGGTCATATGGAGCAGGATCTCTTCTAGCAGATTCCCTCATGACAAAATTTAGAATAGAATAATAAAAAGAACTAATAGCTCCGCCAGATTCATCTTCCAATCTGCATAGTTTTGCAGGGATATTTAATATCCCACGATTTAGAACGTAGACCATGTCAACAAGGTGCTCGTCAGCAGCTAAATCCGTGATCCTAGAAAATTCTTTATCTTTCCAGTTTTTCTCTACTATGTTTGTTTCGTATGCAAATACACAGTGAAAGTATCGACATTGCTTGGGTTTATTTTTTACTGCATCTCCAACATTAGATCCAGCCAACTCCCGACCAAAGGGCTTCAATTTTCTTAATTTCCGGGATGAATCAATGCATTTCTTAATTTCTTCCGCGGTTAGTTTGGATTTTATTTCTACAGTTGCCAAGACAGCTTCAGCAGGCAAGATCGAGACGGCATCATTGGAAAAAGGAAAATTTATGGTATTGTCGTAAATTAATAAGTCAAATTGTTGGCTTGATGATCCAAGAAGATCAACAGCTTCTCCTTGCGAAACTGAGAATTTGTCTGGCAAATTTTTATCAAAAAAATTCCGTAATTCTTGTTCTCTTGCGGCTCCTTTATTGCCTCGATGGTTTATCGATGCCGTATTTTTTAAATGTATGCCAAACTGATTTACCGCATTTGCAAATCTCTTGTTCAAATAAGGGCTCTTGGGAAGCGGCTTGGGCATGGCGACCTCATCACAAAAAACATTATAGCACTAATTAAGCTTATCAACGTCTTTGTTACGACGAGCAACCCCTGCTAGTACTAAAAGAAGACATTGCTAGGCCTTATGGCTACCAGCCCCCTCGCCCCCTCCCCCATTCCGCCCTATCTCCCGGCACCGCCCGCCGGAGCACCCCCGCCTTGCCCGCACCCCAGGCCGCCGAACGCAGCCACTGGCAGACCCTGCAAAACCTCCTCCCCTGGCTCTGGCCGGCCAACGAGCCCGGCCTCCGCCTCCGCGTCGTCGCCGCCGTCGCCTGCCTCGTCGCCTCCAAGGCCGCCAACGTCCTGGTCCCGCTGGTCTATGCCCGCGCCGTCGATGCGCTCGCGCCCAAATCCGGCCCCGCGGCGATGCTCGCCATCCCGGTCGCCCTTGTCGTCGGCTACGGCCTGCTGCGCATGGCCAGCGCGGCCTTCGGGGAGCTCCGCAACGCCGTCTTCGCCAAGGTCCAGGCCCGCGCCGCGCGGCGCATCGCGCTCTCGGTCTTCGCCCACCTGCATGCGCTGTCGATGCGCTACCACATGGACCGGCAGACCGGCGGCCTGTCCCGCGTCATCGAGCGCGGCACGCGCGGCATCACCTTCGTGCTCAACTTCCTGCTGTTCAACATCCTGCCCACGATTCTCGAGATCTTCCTGGTCGCCGGCATCCTCTGGGGGATGTTCGACTTCTCCTTCGCCGCGGTCACGCTGCTGACCATCGGCCTCTACGTCGCCTTCACCCTGATGTTCACCAACTGGCGGCTGCGCTTCCGGCGGGAGATGAACCAGACTGACCAGGACGCCAACACCAAGGCGATCGACAGCCTGCTGAACTACGAGACGGTCAAGTATTTCGGCAACGAGCCGCACGAGATCCGCCGCTACGACGAAAGCCTGACGCGGTACGAGCGCGCCTATGTCCGCTCCGAGACCTCGCTGAACGCGCTGAACTCCGGCCAGGCCTTCATCATCGCGCTGGGTCTCACCGCGGTGATGCTGCTGGCCTCCCAGGGGGTGATCGCCGGGCACATGTCGGTCGGCGACTTCGTGCTGGTGAACACCTACCTCATCCAGCTCTACATGCCCTTGAACATCCTCGGTTTCGCTTACCGCGAGATCAAGCAGGGCCTGACCGACACCGAGGCCATGTTCACCCTACTGGGCGAGCCGCAGGAGGTCGCCGACGCGCCGGATGCCGTGCCGCTCGTCGCCGGCCCCGGGTCGCTTACCTTCGAGGATGTCCGCTTCGCCTACCGGCCGGACCGGCAGATCCTGAAAGGCGTCTCCTTCGCCGTGCCGCCGGGCCGGACCCTGGCGATCGTCGGGCCGACCGGCGCCGGCAAGTCCACCATCTCCCGCCTGCTGTTCCGCTTCTACGACACCACCGGCGGGCGCATCCTGGTCGATGGCCAGCCGATCGAGCGCGTCACCCAGCCCAGCCTCCGCGCCGCCATCGGCGTGGTGCCGCAGGACACCGTGCTGTTCAACGACACCATCCGCTACAACATCGCCTATGGCCGCCCGGGTGCGACGGAGGAGGAGGTGATCCAGGCGGCGAAGCTGGCCCAGGTGCACGACTTCGTCATGCGCCTGCCGGAAGGCTACCGGACCATGGTGGGCGAGCGCGGCCTGAAGCTCTCGGGCGGGGAGAAGCAGCGCGTCGCCATCGCCCGGACCATCCTGAAGGACCCGCGCATCCTGATCCTGGACGAGGCCACCAGCGCGCTCGACACCCGGACGGAACAGGAGATCCAGGCCGCCCTCCGCCTGGTCTCCGCCAACCGCACCACGCTGGTCATCGCCCACCGCCTCTCCACGGTGGTCGAGGCCGACGAGATCATCGTCCTGCAGGACGGCAGCATCGCCGAGCGCGGGACCCATGGCGCGCTGATCGCGGCGGACGGGCTGTACGCCGAGATGTGGCGCCGCCAGTCGGAAGCCGTCGCCATGGCGGAGGCCGCCGCCGCCGCCCAGGCCGCCGCCGACCTCGACAAGCCGCGGGCCGGCCGCGCCGCCGCGGTGGCGGCCCCCGGCTGACGCAGCCCAGGGTTGCAGCGTGGCGGGAGGGGTTTCACGCCGGCCCCCCCCGCCCTATCTGCACCGCAACAGGAGGGCGCTGCATGCAACTCGACCCCCAGGGCGTGGCCCCGGATGACCTCAGCCATGCCGGCTCGGTGGTGGACAAGGCGATCGAATACATGATCGACCAGAAGATCGCGCCCATCTCGGTCGCCTCGGCGCTGCTCGGCGGCGCGCTGGGCCTGCTGGCCCGCACCATGGACGACCGCGCCATCGCCGGCGTGCTGCGCAACGCGCTGCTGTCGGTGGAAAGCGGCGAGCTGCGCGAGATGCGCGACCAGCTCCCCGGCGGCGGCGGCCAGCCGCAATAGGCCGCGCCGCGCTTGACTCGCCCGGCCCCGCGCGTCATACGCCGCAACCTTCATCGACCACCCGCGCGGGGCGGCTTCCGCCTCGCGCTGCTGTTTTCGGGATTAGCACCATGGCCCGCCGCTGCGGCATCACCGGCAAGGGCGTTCTGACGGGTAACAACGTCAGCCACGCCAACAACAAGACGCGTCGCCGCTTCCTGCCCAACATGCAGGAGACGTCGTTCTTCTCCGACGTGCTGGCGACCAGCATCCAGCTCCGCCTGTCGGTGAACGGCATCCGCACGATCGAGCACAATGGCGGGCTCGACGCCTTCCTGCTCGGCACGCCGAACTGCAAGCTGCCCGAGGAAGCCCAGGTCCTGAAGCGCCGCATCGCCCGCGCCCAGATCAAGAAGGCCGGCGCCGTCGCGGCCTGAGCCGCCGGTCAAGACTTTCGAAAGACCGAGACAGCTAGAAGCCGGGCCCATGCCCGGCTTTTTTCTTGCCTGCCTGCTGCTTGCGCCGTTCCTCGCCGCGGCGATGCTGCGCGCCCGCCGCCTCGCCCACGCCCTGGCGACGGCCGAGGAGGCCGAGGATGCCGCCCGCCGCCAGGCGGAGGGCCGCGGCCGCTGCCTCAGCCTGGTGGCGCGGGAGCTCCAGGGGCCGGGCCTCGCTTTGCTCAGCCAATCCACCGCCCAGCCGGACGCGCTCGCGGTCGCCGCCGCGGCGCAGCAGATGCTGCGGCTGTCGGACGACATCGCCGAATACCTGGCGGTCGAATCCGGCCCCCGCCGGCTGGCGCCGGAGCCCCTGGCCGTGATCCCCCTGCTGGAAGCCGCGGTGGCCGAGGTCGCCGTCCGGCTCGGCGCCGGGCGGCGCGACTGGCGGCTGGCCGAGGACTTCGCCGGCCTGACCCTGCAGGCCGACCGCCGCGCCCTGCACGGCGCGCTCACCCAGGTGCTGACCCGGGCGGCGCGGATGACGCGGGACGGCGACCTGATCGACCTCCGCCCGGTGCTGACGGAGGAGACCGTGGCGATCGTGGTGGAGGACGAGGGCGCCGGCCTGCCCGCCGCCGACCTCGCCGCCGGGGCGCAGTCCGGCACGCGGGGCATCGGCTTCGGCCTGGCCATCGCCCGGTCATTGGTCGAGGCGCATGGCGGCACCCTGGCGCTGGAAGCGCTGCCCGGCATCGGCGGGCGGATCTGGCTGACCCTGCCGCGGGAGAGGTTGCTGGCTGCATGAAGCAGGGTTGGGAAGGGAAAGGTATTCCCTCCCCCGTTGGGCGCATGCGCCCAACCCCATCCCCTCCTTTACTCTGGGTTCGGTGTGGCCGCGCAGCAGGCGCCAACCCACGGAAATAGATGAGGGGCCTGGGGAGAATACCTTCTCCCCAGCCTTTCTTCCTACCCGGCCTTCTCCACCAGCGTCACCGCCGCCGCCATCTGCCGCGCGCTGGCGATCCAGCGCTCATACTCCTCCGGGTCGGTCGTGGCGTCGCGTGCCGCCGTCGCCACCACCGCCGGCAGCAGCCGCAGGATCGCCGCCAGGGTCGCCCGGTCGCGCTCCCCCTTCAGGGAGGCGGCGAAGCCGCCGGCCAGCTTCGCCTCGGTGATCTGGATATAGGGCCCCGCCGCATCCGAAGGCCCGGCCGGCCAGGTCTCGAACAGCACCGGCCAGTCCGGCCGCTGGCGGAACTCCAGCGAGGGCACCGCCCCGTTCACCGCCAGCTTGCAGCGCAGCCGCGGCCAGGCATGCGCGCCGGCGCGGACGCCCTCCATCAGCAGGTCGATATGCCGGTAGCTGCCGCCGGGCACCAGGAACCGCTCCAGCAGCCGCACCGCGGCGGCGACCGGCGCCTCGGCAGGCGCCGCGGGCAGGATGCGCAGCGGCGGCGGGGCGCGGCGGGCGGATTCGGGCGGCGGCTGCGCCGCGCGGGTGCCGGACAGCCGGGCCACCTCGACCCGCAGCACCTCCTCGGGGCCGGTCGCGGCGTTGCGCAGCACCAGCGCCACCACCGCCCGGCGCGGCGGGTCGGGCGGCAGGGCGAGCGCCAGCCGGCAGGTGCCGTCGCCGAACACCCCGGCATGCCAGCCGGACCAGCGCGCGCCCGGCGCGACGGTGGACAGCTCGGCCGCGGCGCCGATCGTCGTCCCCTCCGGCTGCAGCCAGAGCGCGGCCTCCAGCCAGGCGGCATCGCCCAGCGCCACGGCCAGCTCGGCCCGCAGCAGGTCGAGTCCGTTCAGCGGCACCGCCGGCAGCACCACCAGCGCCTGCTCCCCGGGCGCGAGCGCCGCCACCAGCCGGGCCGGCTGGTGGCCGATCGCCACCCGCTCCACCCGGCCTTCCGGCATCCGGGCGGCGTTCCAGACCTGCTGCGGCAGCTCGGCCGTGGCGCCGGTGGGGGGCGCCGGCAGGCCGATGGCCTCGCCGTCCCAATGCGGCGACTGCACCAGCCGGCGGCCGGGCATCGCGGTCCAGAGGCCGCAGGCCAGCGCCCGGCCCTCCCCGCCGCCGCCGGCGACCGAAGCGGCATGGCCCGGCGCCACCGGCTCGGCGCCGAGCGACAGGGCCAGCCGGTCGAAGCCGCCCAATTCGGCCTTCACCTCCAGCCAGGCGGTCTCGCGCAGCGGCCCGACCGGCTCCGGCAGGTCGAGCGTCAGCCAGCCCGCCGCCAGCGACCGGCCGGGCAGCACCCAGGCGCCGGCGATCCGGCCGCTCTCGGCGCCATAGAGCCGCACCCGCAGCACCGCCTCGGCCCCGGCCAATGCCTCCCGCAGATGCAGCGCGATGCTGGCCAGGCCTTCCAGCTTCACCCCCAGCGCCTGGCCGATGGCCAGCCGGCCCGCCTGCGCCGCCACCGCATGGCCCTCCGGGGAAGGCTCGACCGAGGCGACCAGCAGCGGCACGGCCGGCGGCTGGAGCTGCGCGGCGGCCCGGCGCAGCGCGGCCTGGGAGACCCGCAGCGCCTCGTGCTCCTGCCGCAGCGCCGCCAGCCCCTGCTGCGCCGCCATGCCCTCCGCGGCGCTGGCGGCGAGCGCGCCCAGGGCGGCGGCGGCGATCGCCGGCAGGGCGGCGGCGCCGGAGCCGGCCTCGATCACCGGCGGCAGCGCGGCCGGCGCGGCATCCCGCCACCAGCCGAGCAGCGCGGCGGCGGCGGCGGCCTCCGGCGCGACGATCGCCAGCGCCTGGCCGGGGGCGGCGGGCAGCGGGATCCCCGGCCCCTCGGCGGCCGCGCCAAGCGGATGCAGCCCCCCGTCCGCTGCCAGGACCCAGGACGCGAGGCCGGGCAGCGCCAGCGCCTCCGGCGCCGCGACGCCCGGCAGAATGATGACTTTCGGCCCACCGTCGAACAGCGCGGCGAGCCGGCCGGGGGCGACCCGGGGGTTCATGGCGCGATCCAGGCCGGCGCGTGCATCGCCCGGTCGTCGATCACCGGCGGCGCGGCCGCTTCCGGCGCCGGCACCAGCGCATCCAGCCGGGCGAGGAATTCCTGCATGCCTGTCTCCCAATCCAGCGCCGCGGCCCTGGCCGCGGCGGCGGCGCCCATGGCCCGCAGCCCGGCGCGGTCGGCCGCCATCCCCTGGATGGCCTCGATGAAGCGGGCGATGATCGCCTCCTCCGCCAGCTCGGCCGGGACCAGCACGCCGTCGGTCCCATCGGTGACGATCTCGGCCACAGCGCCCACCTCGGTCGCGGCCACCGCGCAGCCCATGCGCTGCGCCTCCAGGATCACCAGCGGCACGCCCTCGAAGCGCGACGGCAGCACCAGCAGGTCGGCCCAGGCATAGAGCGCGTCGAGCGCGGCCGGGTCCTGCACCGGCGGCTCCACCGCCACCTCCAGCAGCGGCCGGGTGCCGTCGCTCAGCACCTCGCGGCCCACCACCCGCCAGGCCACCGCCGGCCCGCGGGTCGCGGCGATCATGGCGGCCAGCCGGTCGATGCCCTTCTGCGGGTCGAGCCGGCCGATGAACAGCACCCGCAGCGGGCCCTCCCGCGCCGGGCGCGCCGCCCGCGCCGCGGCGACCCGCGCCGGGTCGGCCGCATAGCCGGGCGCGTTGCGCACCAGCAGCAGCTTGTCGCGCGGGATGCCATGGCCGATGCACCAGGCGCGCAGCGCGTCCGAGATCACCAGCAACCCGTCATAGGCGTGTTCATAGGCGGCCAGCGAATGCGGGTTGCCCAGCGGCTCGTCCCAGCGGGTGCGTTCGACCAGATGCAGGCCGCCGAAGACCCGCACCCCCAGCCGGCGCAGGCTGGCGGCCAGGGCATGGCAGCCCATGGCATGGGTGTTCACCACGGCGTCGCAGCCGGCCAGCACGCCCAGCGCATCCGCCGCCGCCGCGTCGCGGTCCATGTGCGAGGTGGTGATGCCGAAATAGCCGGCATCGTATTCCAGCCACTGCTCGCCGAGCCCCTGGAACAGGGTGACGCTGTCGAAGCTCGCGCCGACCTCCGGGCCCCAGTCCATGCGCAGCGCGCCGGCGACGACCAGGTGGGTGCGCCAGCCGCGGGCGCGCAGCACCTGCGCCTGGCGCAGCAGCACCTTCTCCACCCCGGCGAAGGAGAACAGCGGCAGCAGGAAGCCGATGTCGCGCTTCCCCGGCGCCGGCAGCCGCGGCAGGGTGGCGCCCAGCCCGATCGCCGCCCGCGCCTCCATCGCCATGCCGCCGCGCTTGCTGCGCCAGTCGGTCCGCCACGGCCCCGGCAGCCCGGCGGTTGCCGCCTGCAGCCGGCCGAGCGCGGCGATCTCCGCCTGCAGCAGCCGCAGGGTGGCGGCGGAGGCGGCCGGCACCGCCCCCGGCAGGGTCAGCCGCAGCCGGGCGATGCGCGGCAGCGGCACCTCGCCGTCGAGGCTCGCCACCGCGGGCGAGAGCGGCTCGGCGGCGAAGCGCAGCAGCCGCTCGCTGCCCAGCAGCAGGACGGGGGCGGTGGCGATCGCCGCCGCGGGGTCCTGCCGCAGCTCGAAGCGGAGCTCCGCCGCCTCGGCCGCGGCGAGGTCAAGCGCGACCATGTCGTGGTCCCGCAGCAGCCGCTCCGCCCACCAGAGCAGCATGGCCAGCAGCCCGTGGCGGCGCAGCAGGCCGAGCGCCCCGGCCTCGGCGAAGACGCAGATCGCCGGGGCATGCACCGCGCCGGGGGTCCGCCCCGCCTGCACCAGCCGGGCGCGCATCGCGGCGGGGGCGAGGCGCTGCACCTGCCCGGGGTCGAGGCAGAGGCCGACGGCGGGGTCGTCCACGGTGAAGACGGCGAAGCGCGGCGCCTCCGCGGCCTCCAGCCGCAGCAGGGCGGCGGGCCGCAGCAGCGGCGCATGGCGCTCCCGCAGCAGCCGCAGCAGGTGGTCGCGCTGCCGCTCGGCGGCGGTGAGCATGCTTTCCGGCCGGCGGCGGTAGAGGAAGCCGGCATCCGGCAGGTGCTGGCCGCGGAAGCCGGCGCGGGCCGCCTGCAGCCAGAAGTCCCAGTCCTCGAAGCCGGCCCGCATGGTGGCGGTGTCGAAGCGCAGGCCCTGCTCCAGCAGCGCCCGCCGCACCAGGCTGCCGGCCTCGCAGTAGTTCTGCACCAGCAGGTGCAGCAGGGAGAATTCACCGCCCGTCGCATAATTCGCCGCGGCGCCGAAATCGTCGACATCCGGGTAGAGCCAGCCGACCTCGGCCGGCGCCGCCCGCAGCGCAGCCCAGGCGCGCGCCAGGAAGCCCGGCAGCAGCCGGTTGTCGGCATCGAGGAAGAAGACCGCCCCGGCGTTCGGGAAGGCGGCCAGGGCGAATTCGATGCCGGTGTTGCGCGCCGCGGAAAGCCCCTGGTTGCGCTGCCGCAGCAGGCAGACCCGGCCGGGATGGGCGGCGGCGTATTGCAGCGCCACCGCGGCGGTCGAGGGCGAGGGGCAGCCGTCGTCCACCACCACCGCCGCGACCGGCGGCGCCCCCGCCTGCGCCAGCACCGAGGCCAGCGCCTCGGGCAGCAGGCCGGGCTGGTTCCAGGCCGGGACGATGACGACGATCGCCACCGCCGCCGGGTCCTGCGGCGGCGCGGGCGGGGGCAGGGTCAGGGCCGCGCGCGAATCAGGCAAGGGCGGCCCGGATCAGGCTGAAATAGCGGCGGAGCATGGCGGCCTCGTCCAGCGCGACGGCGGATCGGTAGGCCGCATCCACGGCGGCCCGGGCGGAAGCGGGGTCGTTCAATCTCACGGCCGCTTTATCTGTCAAGTGTGCGACGCCCCCCGCCGGGGCGATGGCCGCCAGGCGTGGCGCCTCCGCCCCGAAGGCCTCCAGCGCATCGCCCGAGGCGATCACCGGGCAGCGCCGCACCGCGGCCTCCAGGAAGACCAGCGGGCAGCCCTCCAGCCGGGAGGGCAGCAGCAGCGCATCGGCCGCCAGCAGCCAGTCCGGCACGTCGTCCACATGGCCGAGCAGCCGCAGCGGCCCGTCGCGCCGGCCGGCCGGGCTGGCCGCCAGCGGGGCGCGCAGCGAGCCCTCGCCGAGCGCGGCGAGGGTGGCGCCGGCCGCCGTCTCCAGCCGCCGGGCGATCTCCGGCAGCAGGTCGGCGCCCTTCGAGAGTTCGAGCCGGCCGGCGAAGACCAGGAGCTTCGCCTCCGGCGAAAGGCCGAGCCGGCGGCGCTGCCGCGCCCGGGCGGCGGCGCGGTCGACCGGGTCCACCGGCAGCGCCGGGACGCCGTTCGGCACCACGGCGAAGCCGGCCTCCGGCAGGCCCAGCCGCGCGGCGGCGCGGGCGGCGACCGGGGCGGCGACGGCGGCCCAGCAGAAGGGCGCATCGGGCAGCGCGGCGAGCACCGCCAGCGCCGCCTCGGGCAGCGGCGGCTCCGGCTCGCGCGGTGCCAGGTGGTGGATGACCAGGCTGGGCAGCCCGGCGGCGTGCAGGCCGCGGAACAGGCCGAGGCCATGGGTCGGCCAGGGCAGCGGCAGGATGACCAGGTCGGGCCGGCTGGCGGCCAGGGCCTCGGCCAGCGCCGCTTCCTGTCGGTCCATGTTGGCCTCGGGCGTGGCCCTGGGCTGCCAGCCGAGCGGCACGGCCAGGCGGTGCACCCGGGTCGGCCAGCCCAGCATGGCGGCGAAGCCGGCGTCCAGCGCGGGCTCCAGCGCCACGGTCACCGCGACCCCGGCCTCGGCCAGCGCATTGGCCAGGGCGGCGCTGTGCTTCTCGGTCCCGCCCAGCCCCATCGAGGGCAGCGCGACCAGGGCGCGGGCGAGGCCCGTGGTCACGCCGCGGCTTCCAGGACCAGCAGCAGGGCCGGGCCATGGGCGCGGTCGGCCAGCAGGGTGAAGCCGGGCGGCGGAGCGGTGGGGGGGACACCGTATTCGGCGCAGACCAGGGCGCCGGGGGCGATCCAACCGGCGGCGGCCAGCGCGGCGAGCGCCGTCTCCATCACGCCCTCCCGGTAGGGCGGGTCGAGGAAGACCAGGTCGCAGGGCCACTGGGCGCGCGGCGGCCTGGTCGCGTCGGCCGGCAGGACGCGGCAGCGCGCCTCCTCCCGGCAGGTGGCGATGTTGGCGCGCAGCGCGGCCAGCGCCGCGCGGTCGTTCTCCAGGAAGACGGCCGAGGCGGCGCCGCGCGACAGCGCCTCGAGGCCCAGCGCGCCGGTGCCGGCGAAGGCGTCCAGCACCTTCGCGTCCTCGATGCGTTCGCGGCCCGCCCAGGGGGCGTGCCAGAGCATGTCGAACAGCGCCTGGCGCACCCGGTCGGCGGTCGGCCGCGTGGCCTGCCCGGCGGGCGCGGCGAGGCGCCGGCCGCGATGCTGCCCGGCGATGATGCGCAAGCCCGGCTAACCCTGGTCCGCCTCGGGCGGCTCCTCGGCCGTGGCCCGGCCGGCGCGCGCCTCGGCCTTCACCTTGCGCAGCCGCGCCTGCGCCGGGGTGTCGGTCTTCAGGCCGAGCTGGTCGCGCATCACCTTGGGGTTCACCTCCTCGACGCTGCCGCGGGTCAGCGACCCCAGCTGGAAGGGTCCGTAGGCGGTGCGGATGAGGCGGGAGACCTTGAGGTTCAGGTGGTCCATGACGCGGCGCACCTCGCGGTTCTTGCCTTCGTGGATCGCCACGGTCAGCCAGGCATTGGCGCCCTGGCGGCTGTCGAGCCCGGCCTCGATCGGGCCGTAGCGGACGCCTTCCACGGTCACGCCCCCGGCCAGGCCGGCGAGCAGGCGTTCGTCGATGAAGCCGTTGACCCGGACGCGGTAGCGGCGGAGCCAGCCATTGGCCGGCAGCTCCAGCCTGCGGGCCAGCGCGCCGTCGTTGGTCAGCAGCAGCAGGCCTTCCGAATTGAGGTCGAGCCGGCCGACCGAGACGACCCGCGGCAGGCCGGGCGGCAGGGCGGCGAAGACGGTCTGGCGGCCCTTCTCGTCCTTGTGGGTGGTCACCAGCCCGACCGGCTTGTGGTAGCGGAACAGCCGGGTGCGCTGGGCATTGGCGACGATGCGGCCATCGACGGTGACCAGGTCGCCGGGCTGGATGAAGGTGGCGGGGGTCTCCACCACCCGGTTCTCCAGCTTGACCCGTCGCTCGGCGATCAGCTTCTCGGCGTCGCGCCGGCTGGCGACGCCGGCGCGGGCCAGCCACTTGGCGATGCGCTCGCCGCGCTCGGCGGGCTCGGCCCCAGGCTGGTCCGCGCCCTGGTCGATGATGTCGTCGTCGTCGTCGAGGTCATCCATGGCGGCATGCCTCGACGAAGGCCCGGAAGATCAGCGGGTCGGCCGGGTCCACCGCATATTCCGGGTGCCACTGGACGCCGAGGGCGAAGCGGTGGGCGGTCGATTCGACGCCCTCCACCACGCCGTCGGGGGCGAGCGCGTTGACCACGGCGCCGGTCCCGGGCGTGGCGACCGCCTGGTGGTGGGCGCTGTTCACTGCCATCCCTTCGGTGCCGGTGATGCGGGCGAGCAAGGTGTCGGGCGCGATGGCGATGGGATGGCCGGGCTCGGTCCGCGGGTTGGGCTGCTCGTGCTCCAGCGCGTTCGCCACCGTGTCGGGGATATGCTGGATGAGCGTGCCGCCGAGCGCCACCGCCAGCAGCTGCTGGCCGCCGCAGATGCCCAGCACCGGCATGTCGCGCGCCAGCGCGCCGCGGGTCACCGCCAGCTCGAAATCCGTGCGCCCCGCCTTCAGCGTGACCGTCGGGTGGGTGTCGCCGCCGCCATACAGCGCCGGGTCCACGTCGAAGGCCCCGCCGGTGATGACCAGCCCGTCGATCTCGTCGAGATAGGCCTCGGCCAGGTCGGCATCGTGCGGCAGGGCCACGGGCAGGCCCCCCGCCGCGGCGATGGCGGAGAAGTAGTTCTTGCGGAGGGCGTACCAGGGCAGCTTGGAGTAGCCGCCCGGCTCCTCCGCATCCAGGGTGACGCCGATGACGGGGCGGGTGCGCATGCGGGTTGCTAGACCTGATCGCCCTGCCGGTACAAGGTCGCGCGATGCCCCTTCCCCCCAATCCCGCCATGGAACGCGCCCTGGCGGAGGCCGCCGCCGCCGCGGCGCGGGGCGAGGTGCCGGTCGGCGCGGTGGTGACGGATGCCGCCGGCGCGGTGCTGGCGGCGGCGGGGAACGCGGTCGAGGCGCGGCACGACCCCTCCGCCCATGCCGAGATGCTGGCGCTGCGGGCGGCGGCGGCCGGGCGCGGGGCGAAGTACCTGACCGACTGCACCCTGACCGTGACGCTGGAGCCCTGCCCGATGTGTGCCCAGGCCGCCAGCTTCTTCCGCATCCGGCGGGTGGTCTTCGGCGCCTATGACCCGAAGGGCGGCGGGGTGGACCATGGCGCGCGGATCTTCGCGGCACCGAGCTGCCACCACGCGCCGGAGGTCGTCGGCGGGGTGCGGGAGGCGGACTGCGCCGCGCTGCTGCGGGGCTTCTTCGCGGCGCGGCGCTAGCGCGGCCTGCGGATCCGCCGGTTCGGCGGGCCGCGCCAGGCCATTGCCTGCCAGGCGGCGATCCGCCTCAGGACCGCGTCTCGGTCACCGCCAGGGGGTGAACCGGTTGCTCGGCCTCCGCCACCTCGGCGGCCGGCGGTTCCGGTTCCTCCGCCGCCGAGGCGGCGGACAGCGCGGTGCCGGCGAGGCTGGCCGAAAGCAGCAGCCGCCGCAGGAAGTCGCCCCAGGGATCGGCGCGCTTGTCCATGCGCCTCACCCTCGGCCCGTCCGTGATGGGGATGCTGACCTGCCTGTCATGCTCCGTACCCCCGGTTGCAGCGGCAGTATGACACAACTGCTGTGGCGTAATCGCGGCAGAAACAATACCGAATGTTTCCAGGGGGCGGGTTATGGTGTCAAAGCTCGTCACATCGGGGTGATCCGGGTGAAGCGGCCAAGTCACGGGGGTGGCGACGCGGTCGGCGTCCCGGGCTAGAAGCCCGGCAATGTCATCCGCAACGACCAAGGAACAGGACTGCATGATTTCCCGCCGCGGGCTCATCGCCGCATCCCTCCTGCTGCCCGGGGCGGCGCAGGCGCAGGCGCCGGAGGCCTGGCCGTCCCGCCCGGTTCGTATCCTGCTGGCCTACCCGCCCGGTGGCAGCACCGATGTGCTGGCGCGCACCCTGGCCGACCGGCTGGCGGTCGCGATCCCTGGAGCAAGCTTCGTGGTGGAGAACCGGCCCGGCGGCGCCGCGGTGGTCGGCACCCAGGCCGCGGCCACGGCGGCGCCGGACGGCTACACGCTGGCGCTCGGCAACAACCAGACCCATGCGGCGAATGCGGCGATGGTGCGCGACCTGCCCTACCGCCCGGTCGAGGACTTCGCCCCCATCGGCCGGCTGGCCGAGGTGCACCACGCGCTGGTGGTGCCGGCGGCGTCGCCGGCGCGGAGCCTGGCCGAGCTCGCGGCGCGCGGGAAGGGCGGCGGGCGGCTGACCTATGCCTCCTCCGGCGTCGGCTCGGCCAGCCATGTGATCGCCGAGAGCTTCGTCAGGCGGCAGGGGCTGGAGGCGACCCATGTGCCGTACCGGGGCGGCGCCCAGGCGGTGACCGATACCGTGTCCGGCACGGTGGACTTCTTCGTCTCGACCTGGCCGCAGGTGGTGGCGCTGGTGCAGGACGGGCGGCTGCGGTGCCTGGGGCTCGGCGCCCCGGCGCGGCTGGCGGCATTGCCCGAGGTGCCGACCTTCGCCGAGGCCGGCGCGCCCACCATGGCGGTGGATGCCTGGTTCGGCCTCTGGGCCCCGGCGCGGACGCCGGCCGCCATCGTCGCCCGGCTGTCGGAGGCGCTGCCGCGCATCCTGGCCGAGCCGGAGATGGCGGCGCGGCTGGCCGGGCTGGGCTTCACCCCGGCGCCGCTGCCGGCGGCGGAATTCGCGGCGTTCCAACGGGCCGAGGTGGCGCGGTGGAAGGCGCTGGTGGAGCTGACGGGGATCCGGATCGAGGGCTGAGGCGCGGGTCGGCCGGCAGGAAGGCCTGGCCTCGCCGCGCGGCGGGTGTCGGCGCAGAAAAATGGCTGAGGGGTCCGCGGAGAATATCTTCTTCCCGGTCTTTTCTTGCCCATGGCCGGCTGCTCAAAGGTACTTGCCCCGCTCCAGGATCTCGAGCGTGTACTCCCGGTAGCTCATCCCCAGCGTCTCCGCCCGGGCGAGCCGGCTCAGCATCACCTCGCGCGGCGCTGCCCAGGCGCGCTTGCTGGCGCGGCGCCAGAGATGCAGCCGCCCGGTCTCGTCCGGGTCGAGCGGCGGGCCGCCGTTGTGGCCGATGCGCGGCGGCGGCGCCTCCGGCAGGGGCAGGGGCGGCAGGCGATGGCGTCGGCGTGGGGTCATGGCCGGGCTCCCAGGGCGGGACGGACCGAGCAAGCCCCGGGCCAGCCGCGCCTCACGCCTTCTTCTCCCAGCCCCGCTGGCCCTGCTGCCAATAGGACAGCGCATGCCCGGCCGCCTTGGCCGCGGACCAGCGCCGGCGGGCCGCCGCCACCGCCTGCTCGTCGCCGCCGTCGAACAGGTCGAGCACGCGGTCGAATTCGGCCAGGCGGGCGCTTTCGGCGCCATCCAGCAGCACCAGGAAGCGGGCGCCGTTGGGCGCCTCGGCATCCTCCGCCGACAGCCAGATCGGCTGCTGCGCCGCATGGCCCGCGGCCTTGCTGCCATGCGGCAACCAGTCCGGGTCGGTCGAGAGCCACAGCGCCGCATCCAGCGCCGCCACCCGCTCCTCGGAGCCGCACAGCACGCAGGCACGCCCGCCCCCGGCCAGCACGCGGCCGAGCAGCTTGGGCAGCGCCTGGTCGAGCGGCGTGCGGGTGAGGTGGTAGAAGGCGATCTCGGTCATGCGGGGCGCATCGGCATAGCATGCGGGGGGCAAGGCCAGGGAGGAGGTATCCGCCCTGGACCCTTCCCTATTCCTGTGGGTCGGCCCCTCCCGCGCGGCAGGCGCCAACCCAAGAAATGGAAGCGTGGGGAGGGAATGCTTCCCCCTCCCCACCCTTCCTCAATGCCGGTCCGCATCCTCGAAGTAATGCGCCACCAGCGCATCCAGCAATCGGGCGCCGAACCCGCTCGGCCCGGCCGGCCCCAGCGCCGCCGCCTCCGCCCGGGCCGCCACCCCGGCGATGTCGAGATGCGCCCAAGGGGCATCGCCGGCGAACTCGCGCAGGAAGGCCGCGGCATGGCAGGCATCCGGCAGCAGCCGGCCGGCCAGGCACTGCTTCAGGTCGGCGATCCCGCTGCGCAGGTCCTCGCGGTGCCGGGCGCCGATCGGCATCGGCCAGAGCCCCTCGCCCACCGCCTCCCCGGCCGCCGCGGCCTGGGCCAGCAGCGCCGGGTCGTTGCCGAACAGCCCGGCCCGGTGATGGCCCAGCGCGGTGACGACCGCCCCGGTCAGGGTCGCCAGGTCCAGCATCGCCTGCGGCCGGAAGCGGCTTGCGTAGTGCAGCGCATCGGCCAGGACCAGGCGGCCCTCGGCGTCGGTGTCGACCACCTCGACCGTCTTGCCCGATGCGGTGCGCAGCACGTCGCCGGGGCGGTAGGCGCCGCCGCCGATGCTGTTCTCGGCCAGCGCCAGGACCGCCACGGCCGGCGCCGGCGATTGCCGCAGGGCGAGCGCCAGCATGGCCCCGGCGCAGGCCGCGGCGCCGGCCATGTCGCCGCGCATCGCCGCCATCCCCGCCGCCGGCTTGAGGCTGATGCCCCCGGTGTCGAAGCAGATGCCCTTGCCGACGAAGGCGACCGGCGCCGCGGCATGGCTGCCGCGCCAGCGCAGCACCGCCAGCCGCGGCGGGCTTGGGCTGCCGCCGCCGACCGCCAGCAGCGCGCCCAGCCCTTCGCGGGCCAGCCGCTTGCGGCCGAGGATGTCGACCGCGATGCCGTGCTCGGCCAGCGCCTCCAGCCGCGCGGCGAAGGCCCGGGTGGTGAGGTGGTTGCCCGGCTCGGCGGTGAGGTCGCGGGCAAGCAGGCAGCCGCGCACCGCGGCCGAGATCCGCGCCCAGTGCGGCGCCGCCGCCTCCGGGCTGTCGACGATGAGATCGAGCGCCTGCAGCCCCGGGCCGTCCGGCCGGCGATGCGGCTCGAACCGCCAGGCGCGCAGGCAGGCGCCGGCGGCGAGCGAGGCCGCCGCCTCCGGCCCCAGGCCGCGGGCATCGAGGCCGAGCCGGGTCGCCGGCCCGGCCGCGGCGGCGGCGGTGCCGCCGGCGATCTCCCAGTCCAGCGGCCGCTTCGCCGCGCCGGCGCCGACCAGCAGCAGGCGGCCCTCCGGCCCCGGCAGGGCGAGGCATTGCTCCGCCGCGCCGGTGAAGCCGGCGGCCTCCGCCGCGGCGCGGAGCGCATGCGGCACCCCGGCGCCGGCGGCGACCGGGATGGCGCGCAGCCTGTCCCTGCCGCGCGGCGCCCGCCGCAGCCGGACCTTCAGCATCGGGCGGTGACGCTCACCCCTCGTAGTGGTCCGCCACCAGCCGGTCGAGCAGCCGCACGCCGAAGGCGGTCGCGCCCTTCGGCACGGTCGGCAGGTCCTTGGCCGACCAGGCCGTGCCGGCGATGTCGAGATGCACCCAGGGCATCGGCCCGGCCTTGGTGTCGACGAAGCGCTGGATGAACTGCGCCGCGGTGATCGACCCGCCCGGCCGGCCGCCGACATTCTTGATGTCGGCGATGTCGGACTTGATCTGCTTGTCGTAGGCCTCGCCCAGCGGCATGCGCCAGCAGGCCTCGCCCACCGCCTTCCCGGCCGCGGCGACCTGCTGTGCCAGCGCGTCGTCGTTGCTGAACATGCCGGCGTGTTCGTGGCCCAGCGCCACGATGATCGCCCCGGTCAGGGTCGCCAGGTCGATCATGAAGCGCGGCTCGAAGCGCTCCTGGCAGTAGTGCAGGACGTCGGCCAGGACCAGGCGGCCCTCGGCGTCGGTGTTGATGACCTCGACCGTCAGGCCGGCCGCGGTCTTCACCACGTCGCCCGGGCGCTGCGCATCGCCCGACGGCATGTTCTCGACCAGCCCGACCAGGCCGACCGCATCCACCTTCGCGCGGCGGCCGGCGAGCGCGGCCATCAGGCCGATGACGGCGCCGGCGCCGGCCATGTCCCACTTCATGTCCTCCATCCCGCCGGCCGGCTTGATGGAGATGCCCCCCGTGTCGAAGGTGACGCCCTTGCCGATGAAGGCGACCGGCTTGCCCGACGGCTTCCTGTTCTTGCCCCCGCCGGCGCCGTTCCACTGCATCACCACCAGGCGGGGTTCCCTGGTGGAGCCCTGGGCCACGCCGAGCAGCGCGCCCATGCCGAGCTTCCGCATCTCCTTCGGGCCGAGCACCTCCACCTCGACGCCCAGCTTCTCCAGCGCCTGGCAGCGCTCGGCCATCTCCTCGGGGTGGAGGATGTTGGGCGGCTCGGAGACCAGGTCGCGGGACAGGAAGACGCCGTCGGCGACAGCGCGCAGCGGCGCCCAGGCGGCCTTGGCGGCGGCGGCGGCCTCGGTGGCGACGGCGACGCGTTCGAGCTTCGGCTTGTCGTCCTCCTTCTCCGTGGTGCGGTAGCGGTCGAAGCGGTAGCTCTTCAGCAGCAGGCCCATGGCGAAGGCGGCGGCGTGCGGCGCGCCGAGGCCCTCGGCGGCGATGGTCGCCTCGCGTTCCGCGCTGACCAGCGCCAGGGTGGCGCCGCCGGCGGCTTCCAGGCCTTCCGCGCTCAGCTCGGCGGCCTTGCCAAGGCCGATGGCGACCAGCTTCGCGGGGCCGCCTTCCGGCAGCGGGGCCCAGAGGGTGCAGGACTGGCCCTTGCGGCCCTTGAAGGCGGCCGCCGCCAGGGCGCGGGCGACGGCACCGCCCGAGGCCGCGTCGATCGCCTGGGCGAGGCCCGCGAGCACCGCGTCCTCGGCCAGGGGCAGCACCAGGGCGCCGTGGCGGGGCAGGGCCGGCTTCACGAAGGCGATGTCGAGCATCCGCGGATGATCCTTGCAGTGGGAGTTCGCGGGACGATAGCACCGGGCGGCCGGGGCGCCACATGGGGTGCGGGGGGAGGAGGCCGCGAGGCGTTGGGTCGGCCCGGCTTGTCTGACGGCCAGTAGGCGTATTACTGGACAAACGTCTTCACGAAGGGTGTTGGATCGGCGCTTTCACTGGTCCAGTCGGCGCGGCTGGGATGGGTAAGTGTCAGGACGTGCAGTCCACCAGCGTTGCGGTGCGCCAAACTGGTCCAGCGTCTATTGTTGTTCTCCACAAAGCTACCGACCTCTTGCGTAGCCTCAAGCTTCTCGCGCACCCAGGCCCCGGCCGTTCCGCCCAGACATACCACCAGGGGGATTTGTAGGCCTTCGATCACCGCCTGATGGACGGGCCAGCACCGGCGGAAAAGATCGGCGCTGTCTTCCAGAGTAGCTGCGTTGGCAGTGCGCTCGAAAGCGATGTTGCTTGCCGGTGTCATACGGATGTCGCGCTCGATGCGGCTGAACAAGTGCTGCACGCGGATCTGCATCGGCGAATACCTGGGCGGATCGTTGGGGCCCGAACCGCCTGCCCAATGCTCATCCACATAGGCCGACCACTCGGCCGGAATTGACGTCCGGTACGACTCCATGTTGGATGATATGCTGCCGCAGGCCAAGTCGGCTGGGTTGCCCCCTGGGTTGAGCCCCAAGACATAAAGTCCCGGGCGATTATGGGGACGAAAGGCGTTCCGCCCGGTGTAGAAAACCGAGCCCGAGCGGACATATAATTCCTTGTCAACAAACTTGAATAAGTCTTCGAACATCGTTGCGCCCTTTCTAATCAGCGACTGGGACAATAAACGTTCAAGAAACCAAAATCTTAATGTGAGGTAATTCCGGAGCGACCCCGCTACGGCCCCGGCGAATTCGCCCGACCTGCTGTCAGGAACACCGATGCGAAGCGAGACCGCCGTGCCCCCACAGGTCGGCATTTTCTGGTTCGTGGTTGCGGGCGTCACGCATATGCTCAGCCGAGGCTGTCCACTCGATGCCGCCGAGGCCTATGGCGATTGCCTCACTTTCCCCGATGGCCATGCCGAGGTCTGGGAAGCCTGGCGCAAGCGGGCCCTGCCGCTTCCGGTCCCGGCCCTCGGGCCGGTCATCGCCGCGACCGAATACGAGGTCTGGCCGCGCGGCCGCATCGTCTACGAGAGAACGCAGCAGCGCTTCGTGATCTACAGCGATGCGCAGTTGCTGCTGCCGCGGCGGCTCGACCGCATCCGCGCCGACTTCGGCCTATTGGGCGAAGTGTCGGTGGGACGCACCGACTGGCATTATACGCGTGCGACCCGCCTGCCCGACGACGCCGAGGCGTAACCCGCCCAGGCCTACCGCGCCCGCCCCGGTTCTGCCGCCGCCCCTGCCCTGCTACACCCTTCCGCATGACCGATCCCGAACTGCTCGACCTCGCCGCCGACCTGGCCCGCCGCGCCGCCCATGCGATCGAGGCGGTGAAGCGCGCCGGCTTCGCGGTGGAGCGCAAGTCGGACGAAAGCCCGGTGACGGAAGCCGACCGCGTCGCCGAGGCGCTGATCGTCGAGGCGCTGCGGGCCGCCACGCCGCAATACCCCGTCGTGGCGGAGGAGGAGGTCTCGGCCGGCATCGTCACCGCCGCGGCGCCGCGCTACTGGCTGGTCGACCCGCTCGACGGCACCCGCGACTTCGCCAAGGGCCGCAGCGAATATGCCGTCTGCATCGGCCTGGTCGAGGCCGGCCGCGCCGTTCTCGGCGCCATCGCCCTGCCGGCGACGGGCGAGGTGTTCGGCGGCCTGCTCGGTACCGGCGCCTGGAAGGAGGACGGGGCCGGCCGGCGCGCCATCCGGGTGCGGGCGGTGCCGCCGGAGGGGCTGACCGTGCTGGCCAGCCGCACCTATGCCGACGACC
This sequence comes from Dankookia sp. GCM10030260, assembly GCF_042666655.1. Taxonomy (NCBI): domain Bacteria; kingdom Pseudomonadati; phylum Pseudomonadota; class Alphaproteobacteria; order Acetobacterales; family Roseomonadaceae; genus Dankookia; species Dankookia sp. GCM10030260. Next base: position 1,553 of record NZ_JBHTDE010000001.1, on the reverse strand, counting down.
CGCGCATGGTGCCCTTCCTGGCGGGACGGCCGATCGCCGAACGCCGGCCGGTCTCCTCGGCGCTGAAGTTCTGCCGGGTGGCGGAAGGCGCGGCCGACCTCTACCCGCGCTTCGGCGGGACCATGGAATGGGACACTGCGGCCGGCCAGGCGCTGGTCGAGGCGGCCGGCGGCGTGGTGACGCAGGTGGACGGCAGCCCGCTGCGCTACGGCAAGCCGGGCTGGCGCAACCCGGATTTCGTCTGCCATGGCGGCGCCGGTGCATGACGGAGCAGCTCGGCCCCGGTGACGTCGCCCGCGCCGCCGGCCTGCTGCGGCAGGGCGAACTCGTCGGCTTCCCGACCGAGACCGTCTACGGCTTGGGTGGCAACGCGACGGACGGCCGCGCCGTCGCCGGCATCTTCGCCGCCAAGGGCAGGCCGCAGTTCAACCCGCTGATATGCCACTACCCGGATGCCGAGGCCGCCTTCGGGGACGTCCGCGCCGACGACCGGGCGCGGCGGCTGGCGGACCGCTTCTGGCCCGGCCCGCTGACCCTGGTGCTGCCGCGCCGGGCGGCCTGCCAGGTGGACCTGCTGGCCGGCGCCGGGCTCGACACGCTGGCGGTGCGGGTGCCGGCCAACCCGATCGCGCTCGACCTGCTGCGGCGGGTGGGCCGGCCGGTGGCGGCGCCGTCGGCCAACCGGTCCGGCGCGGTCAGCCCGACCACGGCGGCGCATGTGCTGGAAGGGCTTTCCGGCCGCATCGCCGCGGTGCTGGATGGCGGCCCCTGCCCGGTCGGCGTCGAGAGCACGGTGCTGGACCTGACCGGGGCCGGCGCGGTGCTGCTGCGCCCCGGCGGCGTGCCGGCCGAGGCGATCGAGGCACTGCTCGGCAAGGTCGGCCGCGCGCTGCCCATCGCCGCGGCGGCGGCGACCGAAAGCCTGCGCTCACCGGGGATGATGCTGTCGCACTATGCGCCCGGCCTGCCGGTGCGGCTCGGCGCCGACAGCGTCGGACGGGATGAGGCGCTGCTGGCCTTCGGCCCGGCCCTGCCCGGCGCCGCCGTCACCTGGAACCTTTCGGAGGCCGCCGACCCGACCGAGGCCGCGGCGCGGCTCTTCGCCGGCCTGCGCTGGCTGGACGCGGAAGGCACCGCACGCGGCTGCCGCCGCATCGCGGTGATGCCGGTGCCGGAGGGCGGGCTCGGCGCCGCGATCAACGACCGGCTGGCGCGGGCGGCGGCGCCGCGCGGGGGGTGATGGGGTAAGGCCAGGGAGGAGGTATCCTCCCTGGACCCTCCTCTATTCCTCTGGGCCTGGCACCTGCCGCGCGGCAGGTGCCGGACTCACAAAGAATCAAGGGCGGGTTTGGACGCATGCGTCCAACGGGAAGGACATGCTTTCTCCTCCCCAGCCTTGCCTGCTTCCCCGCCCCGCTGTGGCCCGGTAATTACCCACCCCCCTTGCGCGGGAGTGGGTTGGCTGATTCGATCCTGGCATGCAGCGGGACGCGCTTGAGCGGCTAAGCAAGGCAGAGCTGATCGAGCTGGTGCTGCGGCTGCAGCGGCCGGAG